>NZ_PPEK01000006.1 GCF_002899715.1 Enteroscipio rubneri
AGTCGGGCGTGAGGACGCACGCGAAGCGGGAGAGCATGGGCACGTAGCGCACGGGGTCGCTCCACGTCCCCTCGAACCGGTAATCGTCCAGGAAGAAGTGAACCCCGGCGTTAGGGTCGCTGCATCGCGGGCACGACGTGAACGCGCGCAGGCGCTCGGGCACGACCTCCACGGGGTCGAGCAGTGGCATGCCGGACGGCCCCACGTCGAAGCCGTCCAGCAAGTGGAGGTTGTACGTCCGGCGCACGCGGTCGCGGCGGTCGGCCTTTAGGGAGGAGGCTCTTCCGTCCTTGTCGGCTCGTTTGCCCTCTGCTTCCATCTTCCGCCCTTCATTCGCCTCAGGCTTCACGACCCCCGCAAAGGAACCGACCCCAGCGGTTCTTTGCGGGGATTTGAAGCCCTGCATCTTGGAACCCTTCAACAACCTTGCACCCTGCAACAAATACCTTTTATAAGCTGCTTGAAGGGCTGCAAGGCTTCAATTTGCAACCTTGCAATCTTACATATCACGCGGCACAACGAAACACGAATTCGGCCCCGACTCCCTTCTGTATCGCAGGCTTTCTTTCAAGTACGTCCGCAAAGTGTTGTCAGAGCAACCGCAGCGCCGTACCAAGTCGCGAAACGGTATCGGCTGGCCTCCGTTCTCGTCGCGCATTTCGTCCGCAGCCCGCTCCATTACCGCTATATTGCCGAGCTTTTGGAGCTTCGCCTTGCCGCCTGTGGCCTTTCCTCCCGCCCTCGCCGCCGTCATCGGCTCCCAATCGTCCAGCGCGCCGTCATAGTCGCGCACATGGACGGGATGGCGGAACCACACGTTGAACGGGCGCATGGGCGCGAACTCCCTAAGCGTGGCGGACACCCGGAAAGTGGTGGTGGTCGTATATGACCGAGCATCCGAGCCTGTCCGACACCTCGGTTATCGCGTTGCAGAACGACCTCACGTCCCCCGCGCTGTTCTCGTCGCCGTCCATGAACGGATAGGCCGGGTCGAGTATCACGGCGTTATACCCCTTGCCGGAAGCCCTGTCCGCGATCTGTCCCGCCAGCTCGCCGAGGGGCCGAGACTTGCCGCGAAGGATCCAAACGTCTACTGACGCCTTCACACATGCGTGATCGGCCGCCAGCCTGTCGGCTACGCCGCGGAAGCGGTGCGCGAAGCTGGCCGGGTCGGTCTCTCCGTCGATGTACAGCACGCGCCCTTTCTCGCAGCGAAGCCCGAACCACGTACCGCCCGCCGCGATAGCCACTGCAAGCTCCACGAGGCTCTGCGTTTTTCCGGCCTTGGACGGCCCCCCGAGCATCATCACGTGCCCTTGGCGCAGCACGCCCTCTATTAGCTCCGGGCGCAGGGGCGGCACGTCCGCGAGGTCGAGCGGCACGATGGGAGGCAACCCGCCTTCCTCCCTTTCTGCCTCCTGGCTCATATCGCCCGCCAGCTCTCCCGCCCGTCGCGCCTCATCCTCCCAGGCGTCTACTACCTCGCTCATGGCATCACCCGCTTGGCCCGCAGCACGTCGGCGGCGTCCTTCGCGCCGCCCGGGTAGGGCGGCATCACCGAGCAGGCCGCGCCGATCTTGGCGAAGCCCTCTTGAAGCGTCTCGGAGAACCTGCGCCCTGCATCGTCGGCGTCGGTCGCAATGACGTAGGCGGGCCGCTCGCTTGGCGGCGTGTCGGCCGCCACGTCGAGCACCCGGCCCGTTCCGGCCCCGCACATAGCGCACGCGGGCACGCCGAGGAGAGCAGTGAGCGCCGCGGCGTCGAAGATGCCCTCCGCGATGTACACGGGCGCGCTGCTCTGGCGCAGCAGGTGCTCCCTCCACACGGGCGAGGGCGCGCCCTTGGGCTTCCATTCCTTCGGCTTGGCCCCGTTCCTGCACGGGCGAAACGTCGCGTATCGCACGGCGTGCCAGCCCTCGCCCTCTGGGAACGGCAGGCAGATGTAGCCCGCCTCCACCATAGGCGCGCGCTCGAAGCCGGTAGTGAATATGTCGCTAGGGTGCTGCACCCAGCCCCAGCCAAAACGGCATATTTTCTCGTCCGTGAAGCCGCGCCGGCGCAGCCAGTCCAGGGCGACGGCCCCGGGTTCCTCGTAGAGCGCCGCGAACGCCCCCTGCACGGCTGGGAGCACGTCCTGGCCCTCTATCTGTCGGGGCGCGCGCCGCGCTGGCTTCCTCGCCGCCCGTCTGGGCCGGCAAGGGGAAGTGCACTCGCCTAGATCGATGCCCGCGCCCGACGCCGCCGCCCGCACCTTGTCGGGGAAAGCCTCGGCCCCGGAGTCCCACCCCGCGACCTCGAACACGTCCCCGGACGCGCCGCACGAGAAGCACTTCACCCTACAGGCGCGCGCATCGTAGCCCATGGAGGGGTGCCTGTCCTCGTGGTCGGGATGGATGCACCGGAAGTTCCTCCGCAAGTCCGTCACGCCATGGACGTTCGCCAGGTAGTCGGGCATCGCCTCGCGCACCGCTTGGAGCTGCGCTTCGCCGAACCCGTCCATCACAGCGCCTCGTCGAACATGGAGGGCTTCAATACAACGAACGGGCGCACCTCGGGATGTTCTTCGATCAGGATGCGGGCGAACGCCGCTGTGAGCGTGTTGCTGAACTCGGAGGGCTTGCCGTGTTTGCCTGCGAAGTCCTTGCGGCGCGCCTGCTCCGCAACCCACTTCACCGAAAAGGGGCGCTCCGCCTCGACCTCGTGCAAGGCAAGACCTTCCATGTAGTGCCATGCGTCGGGGTTCTCCGCAATCCACGTGAGAGCGCGAGAGCGCGCACGCGCCGCCTTCTGTGCGCGCTTGGGCGTGGTAGACTTCGGGGAGGGTTTCGGCCCGGTTGATGGCGTCCGGCTCGCTGCTTCATGCTTTCCAGGGCTTGCGGCGTGTCCGGGCGCTTCTTTCGGCGTTTCCTCGGCGTTCGCACCGAACGAGCATCTAGCGGCCATCGGCGGCACCTCCCGTCGCGTACTCGACAAAGCGGCACTTAGGGACGAACAGCCGGCGGCCAATGCGGCACCCCGGCAGCCTCCCCGCGTTTATCTCCGCGCGGATGGTCTGCTCCGACACACCGGTGAGGCGGTGCATATCCTGCACGCTCAGCAGCTCCGGTTCTCCCGCGAGCATTTCCGGCGTATCGGCGGGCGGTTTCTCGGAGAGGTACACCATGCGGCATTTGCCGCAATCTGCGCTAGATATCGGTAAGGCCATCCTGGGACACCTCCTTCAGTAATGAGCTCATTTCCGCTTTGTCCATGCCGAAAGCGTTTGCGACTTTAGCCAGTTGACCCGGGTAAAGTTGAAACCCTCTATTTTCTGCATAAGAGATTAAAGAAGCGTCGATGCCAGACCTTCTTGCGAGTTCGCGTTTGCTCCATCCAAGCATGATTCGTTTTTGCTGCATTTCGATCATAATGACCACCTCCAAGCTTATTTGTTGTTCATTGCACTTTGTATAATAGCGTTGTAAAATACTCTATAATAGAAAAATTAGAGGTTATTACTTTAGAGATTACGGAGTATCTACAAGTGAATGAGTACAAGATAAAAAGAGTCTTTAGTATTCACGAGGTTTTCAAACCGCTGCCGTGGTATGTCCGAGACGTAATTCCCATATTGAGAAGCGACGGCGAGCCAATCGCTTATTGCGAAGTGGACGGTCATAGTAGGCTTATGCGAGAGCTTCCGTGTGAAATTTTTAATCACGAATTGAAACGGCTTAACGTTTTGAATGGCGAAGAATTCGCCTCTTTCATGTCCGAGTATGGACTTGTTGGATGTTTTGAGAAAAACAGAGAATTATTTTCTTCGTCTCTCCTGAAACTCGACATTTCCGATCGCAGCCAAGTTCTGAGGTTTGAGGCGGATATGGATTTCCTAGCGTTACTTCCGAAAAACCCTTCTGATTACTTTATCTCTCGGCAAGAAATTGAGACACGCTATTCGGAACTTCAGGAAGGAATTGCATGTGTGGCAAAAGATCACAAGGTGCTTAGTGTCGTGTCTGCCGCAGAGGCGGCAACAACTGTTTGGTCTTTGCTGAGCAGTGCGAAAACAGTAAAGGCAATTATGCAGAGTGACGATCCTGAGACAATAGCCAAGCTTGCGGACATCAGCGTCGATGGTCTTTACGATGAGATACAGGAGGATGATGAATACCTGAACTGGCTCATGAGAGGGATTTCTCCCCAGATAGGAATAGTGATAGACATGCCGGACGGCACTTGCGGGAAGCCGTCATTCGATGACTTGATACTTGAATATAAGCGCGGGTGCTTTGAGCAGGCCGTGGCTTTGCAGATATGGGAGTTCTCTCTGCATGGCGAAGGGTATTCCGTATGCTCCGAGTGTGGCGAGGTTTTCGTCAGGAAGCGGTCAACCAACAGGAACGGCTCGCCTCGAAACACGAGCTTGTTTTGCTGTGATAAATGCAAAAATCGATATACGCAGAGAAAGTACAGAAAAAGCCCCGCATACCAGTTAAAGCAAGAAAAAAAGAAAGCCAGCAAACCAAGTTCATCCAATGTTGATAAAACGCACTAGCTAATCCCGCCCGCTGACCCGGGCGCGTTGGGTATAGCCAAGCAAGCGCGGATCACAGGAAGGAGGTAACACCATGGCAAAAGGAGACGGAAGCATAACGGAGGTGCGGCGCGGCGTGTGGCGCGTGTGCGTGTCTTTCGGCACCGATCCCGTGACGGGGAAGCGGATCAAGGTGCAGCGCAATGTACACGGCACCAAGGCGGAGGCTCGGAAGGAGCGCGACCGGATACGCAGAGAGCATGAAAACGGCTTGTCGGTCGATGCGGACAAGATGACGTTCGGAGAGTTCGCCGACACGTGGCATTCCGCTCGCGTGGATGCGGGCGAAGTGGTGCGCACGCGCCTTGAACGCGAAGGAACGCTCATTAGCACGCTGTCAAGCTATATCGGCACTGTCCGCTTGCGCGATTTGACGCCGCAGACCGTCGAATCTCTGTATGCGTCCATCAAGCGCGACAAGACGGCAGAACGAGGCTCGTGCAGTGGGACTACGCTTCACATGTACCACGCCCTTTTGAAGCAGATACTGCGCAAGGCGGTAAACTACGATCTAATCTTGCGCAACCCGTGCGACCGCGTGAAAGCCCCGAAGGCCGACGAGCCAGAACGCCGCTCGCTCACCGTGGACGAAGGGGCGCGGCTGCTCGAATGCATCGAAGAGGCGGAGCGCGCCGCATACGCGTGGATGGCGGAGAAAGAGGCGCGGCAGACCGAGTGGGGCAATCTGTTCGGGCGATCAAGCCTTTTGGGGCTGAACACGATCAGCTACGTTATGGCGGCGCGCATCGGCCTTGCCACAGGCATGCGGCGCGGCGAGGTGTTCGGGTTGTGCTGGGGAAGCGTTGACCTGAACCAGCCGTGCATCAAGGTTCGCCAATCCCTCACGTCCTACGGCGAGGTGAAAGCTCCGAAGAGCAAGGCGGGCGTGCGCACCGTCGCCATCGATGCTACCACGGCGGCGCATCTTCGGCAATGGAAGGAGCGCCAGGCGGTGGAGTTGTTGAAGCTCGGCATCAAGCAGGACGGATGCACGCCGGTATGCTGCTCGGCGGTGGGCGGTTACTGCGAGCTTCACAGGTTCACGCGGTGGTGGGTGGGGTTCCGCAAGCAACACGGCTTCGATGATCTCAAATTCCACGAGCTGCGCCACACCCAGGCTACCCAGCTGCTGGCGAACGGCGTAGACGTGAAGACGGTGCAGAATCGCATGGGGCACTCTACGGCCTCTCTCACTCTGAACCAGTACGCTCACGCGATACCGGAGAACGACGAGAAGGCCGCGCAGCTCGTGGGAAACCTGTTCGCCAAGAGGGCTGACGAAACGCCGATAATCAAGGTGAAAACTGCCTAGTTGTTTCCGGTTGTCCCCTGATTGTCCCCTGCGACGATTTTTGAAGCATCAAGAGAACAGGTCACCGGCTGCGAAACCAACCGATGACCTGCGAGTTCCAATGGTGCCCCCGGCGCGATTCGAACGCGCGGCACCCGCTTTAGGAGAGCGGTGCTCTGTCCCCTGAGCTACGGAGGCGCGGACGTTATTGTAGCATTAATCCTCGCGCGATCCTATGCGGCCTTCGTGTCAGAAGCCTGCAGCACCTACGCTTCCTGCGGAGGGGTGGGTGGATTCGATGTCTGCACCTGCTGGAACGTCACGTTTACGGTCACGTTCGCGCCGATGTTGCTGATCGTGTACGTGCCGCCCGAGGCTGCAACGCCATCCAGGCCTTTGACGGAAGCCACTTCGTAGCCGCTGTTCGGCGTGATGGTGATCGTCACGCTTCCGCCTTCGTCCACCGTCGATGCGCTCGACGACACGCTGCCTCCACCGTTGGAGTTCACGCTCACGCTGTAAGTGGACACCTGCTTGCCCAGGCTCACCACGATATTGACCGTTGTTCCTTCCTGATGCTTGCCGCTGCTCGGATTCTGGCTGATGACGAGACCTGACGCTACGCTATCGCTGTAGTCGTAATCGGCGGCCACGTTGAACCCGGCGTTCTCGAGCGTCGAAGTTGCCGATCCCTCGCGCTGCCCCACGACGTTCGGCACGTCATTGCCTTCGGGGCCCAGAGAGAGATAGTAGGTGATGGTGGTGTCCTTCGCCACTTTCGTGCCGGGGGCGACGTCCTGCCGTGCCACACGATCCTTGTCGACCGAGTCGGAGTACTCCGCTGGCCCAGCCGAGTACTTGAGCCCGTTAGCCGTCAGCTCCTTGCGTGCATCGTCGGCCGTCATGTCCTTCAGGTCGGGCACGGTGATCTCGGCCACTCCGATGGATACGGTCAAGTTGATCTTCGTACCCTTTTCACGTTTGACATCGGAATTCGGGTCTTGTCGAATGACCTGGCCTGATTCTACTGTGTCGCTGTTCTCCTCGGTGACGGTTCCCACCTCGAAGCCCTTTGCCTCGATTTCTGCAACGGCGTTTTCGCGTGTCATGCCCACTACGTTGGGCACCTGGATGGCGTCTTCGCTGGGGGATCCGCTCATGAGCGCGAAGGCGATGCCTCCGATGACGGCGAGCGCAGCGATGATGCCGAGCACGATAGCGATCGTTTTCTTGTTGCTTTTCTTCTGGGATCCGTCGTCGCTGCGGTAGGATCGCGAAGACGACGTGGTGTTTGAGGCGCCGGGGGCGACGGGCATGACGGCGGTGCTATCGGGCCCGATCGGCGCGACGCCGCCCATGACCCTTGTCTCGGCGCTCGTGAAATCGCCGAGGTTGACGGGCCGGCCGGCCAGGTAGTCGTTGAGCACTTGGCGCATATCCTTGGCCGTGGCGAATCGTTCCACCGGGTTCTTGGCCAAGGCTTGCATGATAATGGCCTCGAGCGCGGGGTCGATGTCGGGGTTGATTTCGCGCGGCGGCACCGGCAGGTCGTTCACCTGCTTCATGGCTACGCTCACGGCGTCGGGGCCGTCAAAGGGCAGCTGGCCCGTCGTGGCCTCGTAGAGCACCACGCCAAGCGAGTAGATGTCGCTTGCGGCCGTCAGCTCCTTGCCCTGCGCCTGCTCGGGCGAGATGTAATGCGCCGTGCCTAGCACCGAGGAGGTCTGGGTTTTGACCGAGTTCTTCGCCCGCGCGATACCGAAGTCCATCACCTTCACGTTGCCGTCCGGCTGAACCATGATGTTCTGCGGTTTGATGTCGCGGTGGATGATATCCAGCCCGTGCGCGACGGAAAGCGCCTGGCACACCTGCGAGCCGATCTCGGCCACCTTGCGCTGGTTGATGGCGCCGCGCTCGAGGATGGCTGTCTTCAGGTCGGAGCCGCGTACGAATTCCATCACGATGTAGTACGTGCCGTCGTCTTGGCCCCAGTCGTACACGTTTACGATGTAGGGGCTCTGCAAGTTCGCCGCCGCTGCCGCCTCTTGCTTGAAGCGCTGCGTGAAGCTGGGATCGGCAGCGTACTGCGGAAGCATCACCTTTACGGCAACCAGGCGTCCCAGAACGTTGTCTTGCGCCCGATACACCTCGGCCATGCCGCCGATGCCGATGCGCTCCGTTATCTCGTAGCGGTTGTTGAACACCCTGCCTATCATGCTTCCGGTCACGTTTTAGCTCCTTTTGGGTACATGCTGGGCTCGCTGTGCGTTGCGGTGTGATACACGAGTCTTCAGCATACCGTATTTACAAAAGCCCCTGCACTTCTAAGGCTGTTTTCAACACATTCTGCGCTTTTTGCGCCGCTGCGCCCGAGCCGCCGTTCTCGATGATGAGCGCCACAACGACGCGGCTGTTTTCGGAGGGCGCCATGCCCACAAACCAGCTGTTGTCTTTGCCATTTGCGTTCTCCGCCGTACCCGTTTTGCCAGCTACGGTCACACCGGAGACAGCGGCTGCAGTGCCCGTGCCATTCTCCACGACGCCTTCGAGCACGGTGCGCACGCGCTCGGCCGTGGTCTTGCTCACGGCCTGCATCAGCTTGGAAGGCTGAGCGGTGAAGCTGCGCTCGCCGTTTGCGTTGTATACGCCGTCCACCAGGTAAGGCTGCATGATGGCGCCGTCGTTGGCGATTGCCGACCCAACGAGCGCCATCTCCAGTACGGTCGCGTTCGGTCCCTTCTGGCCGACGGGTTCGCCGGCGGCAGCCCACGCCGTGGTCCACGTCGACATGGCGTCGGGGTCGGGCATGAGAGAGGTGTAGAGCGGAAGCGGGAAGTCGACGTCTTTATCGAAGCCGAACGTCTCGGCGCCCTTCACGAGCGCTTCTGGCCCCATTTCTACGCCAAGCTGGCCGAACACCGTGTTCGACGACACTTCCGTGGCCCGTGCGAGTGTGATATCGCCGTAGTCCACGTCGCCGTAATTCGACACGGAGGCTCCGCCTATGTCCATGGAACCAGGGGAGGAGAACACGGTGTCCTCGCTGGCCGTGCCGTTCTCAAGCGCGGTGGCGAGCGAGACGATCTTGAACGTGGAGCCGGGCGCGTACAGCGCGGAAGTTGCGCGGTTCACGAGCGCCCCATCAGCGCCGCTGGAGTCGGTGCTTGCCTGCTCAAGCAGGCTCTCGATGTCTGCCGCGTCGTAGGTGGGCGCAGACGCCATGCCCAAGATGGCGCCCGTCTCAGGATCCATGACTACGCACGCCCCCTTCTGGCCTGCGATGGCGTCCTGCGCCGCTCGTTGGATCGTGGAGTTGAGCGTAAGGGCGACGTCGTTTCCGGTCGTGCCCGTGCCGGCGAGCGAGTCCAGCACGTCGGTCCACGACGCGAAGTTCTCCTGGCCCTTGAGGGTGTCGTTGTATGCCCGCTCGATGCCCGAAGTGCCGAAGCGCGAGGATGCGTAGCCCACCACGTGGCTGGCAAGGTCGCCTGCGGGATACACGCGCTTGTAGGTTCCGTCCTCCTCCTGAACGCTTTGGGCGAGGACGGTGCCGTCGTAGGTGGAGATGGTGCCGCGCTCTGAGCGCGATTCCTTGGCGATGGTGTGGTTATTGCCCGCCATGTTCTGGTAGTAGTCGGCCTGCACTACCATGATGAGCGTGAGGTTGGCCACGAGCGCTGCGAACAGCACAGAGCAGAACAGCATGCTGTGCGTCAGGCGCTTGCCGAGCGACACGCGCCCGAGCACGCTGTTTGCATGGAGCGACCCGGTAGCGCTCGACATTTCCGTATCGACGCCTGTGCCCTCGTCGCCGCAGCGCAGCAAAAGGCCCACGGCGATGAAGCTCGCCAGCAGCGATGAGCCGCCTTGGCTGATGAAGGGCAGCGTGAGGCCCGTCAGCGGGATGAGTCGCGTCACGCCGCCCACGATGATGAACGCCTGCAGCACGATCAGCGCGGTCAGGCCTACGGCGACGAACGAGCTGACATCGCTTTTCGCGCGCGCCGCCGTCACGAAGCCGCGCACGGCGAGGCACAGGAACAGCAACAGCACGCCTGCCGCGCCCAACAGCCCGATTTCCTCGGCGATGGCCGCGAAAATGAAGTCGCTTTCCACGACCGGGATTTGTTCTGCCAGCCCGCGTCCGAGCCCGGTGCCAAACAGGTCTCCGTCGGCCATGGAGTAGATGGCCTGGACCAGCTGGTAGCCCTTGTTCTGGGCATCGGCGAACGGATCGAGCCACGTGGCCACGCGAATCTGGACGTGATCGAAGGCAAAGTAGGCGCCCACGCCGCCGATTGCAATGAGGCCCAGGCCGATGACAAGGTAGAACTTCTTGCCCGTCGCCACGTACAGCATGAGGAGGAACACGAAAAAGAACACGAGGGCGCTTCCAAGATCCTTCTCGAACACGACGATGAGCATCGCGACGCCCCACATGAGCAGCAGCGGCAACAGCGTGCGGATTTCGGGGAGGCGGAACGGACCGATGCGCCAGGTGAACACCGAGAGCATCTCTCGGTTCTGCGCAAGGTAGCCTGCGAGGAACAGCACGATGACGATCTTGGCGATCTCGCCCGGCTGGAACGAGAACGTGCCGACGCGCAACCAGATTTGGCTGCCGTTGATCTCGGTGCCGATGCCCGGCACCAGCGGCGAGAGCAGCAGCAGGAAGCCGACGATCATGAGCGTGTACTTGTAGTTCGCCACCTTGTCGAGGTTGCGGATGGCCACGAGCGCGACCACCATGCACGCCACGCCCAAGAATAGCCACATGACCTGGTTAACCGCCAGATCGGGAGCCAAGCGCGTCACGAATGCGATACCGGTTCCCGACAACACGAACACCAAAGGCAGGATGGCCGGATCGGCTCCCGGCGCGAACTTGCGGACGGCAATGTGGGCGATGATGAACGCGGCGAAGACGCCTACCGGCACGCCGAGCGTGTTCATGTTGAGCGATTGCCCCTGGTTCAGGGCGATCATCGCGAACAGCAGCACCACGAGCGGCGCAGCCACGCACAGAAGAACGAGCTCTATGTTGCGTCGCGTCATGACACTACTCCTGTGCTGGGGCGTTTGGGGTGTGATCTGTGCCTGAACGCTGATCGGCCTGGTCGGAGCCGTTGGGCTTTGCGCCCTGCGTGTCGTCGGCCCCGCCTTCCGGCTGCTGTCGTGCGGCTGCCTCCGCTTCGTATTCGGCGACGAGGGCCTCGGCGGCAGCCAGGTCGTCCACGCGGATACCGGATTCGAGGCGGTTCGCCACGCCGGGCTGGAGATCGTCGACGGACACATCGGTCGTTCGTTCCAGACTTGAGAACGACATGCCGAGCACCGCGCCGGGAACGCCACGGTAGATGGCCACCTTGCCGTTGTCTGCAGCGAGGTAGGCCGCCGTGTTCAGGTAGGCCGTCGTGCCCCATGCCGCTCCGGCTACAAGCGCAGCGAGCAGCACGAGTATCAAGGCGATAGAGATTTTCGTTTTGCGCGCCATCTTCTTGCGACGCACGTCGGCAAAGCCGGTCACGTCCGCTACGATCACGGTCACATTGTCGTGGCCGCCGGCCGAGATGGCTTCGTTCACGAGCTGTGTCGCGCACCGCTGCGGATCCTGGATGCGGCAGAGTGTGTGCTCTATGTCCGCATCGCGCAGCATGGTCGAAAGACCGTCGGAGCAGACGAGCAGTCGATCGCCCGTTTCAACATTGATCTCGTAGATGTCGGGGTGCAGGTGCTCGTCGCTGCCCAGCGCACGCGTGATGACCGACCGGTTCGGATGTGTCCGCGCCTCTTCAGAGGTGAGCTGGCCCGCTTCGATCATGTCGGCCATGAGGCTGTGATCGCGCGTGAGCTGTTGCAAGGTGCCCTGGTGCAGCAGGTAGGCACGCGAATCCCCTACTTGGGCGATAACCAGGCGCTCGCCTTCGAGCATGGCAGCCGTCATCGTCGTGCCCATGCCCTCGCGGCCGCGTCCTTCGCGCGCCGCTTGGATGACGGCGCGATTCGCATCCTCGACTGCGCGGGCGAGCTGCTCGCCGTCAGGATGCTTCGGAGCGCGTTCGGCCAGCACGTCGACGGCGATTTCGGATGCCACCTCGCCGGCCGCATGGCCGCCCATGCCGTCGGCGACGACGAACAGCGGCGGTGCGACGATAAGGCTGTCCTCATTGTGATCGCGCAAGCAGCCGATGTCGGTTCGGCTGCCGAATGTGGTGACGGCTCCGCGGCGCGTGCGCGCCGTGGACTTGTATGAACGATCGCCGGCCATCAGGAGAACCTCACGCGGATAGCCACGTCACCCACATTAACAACATCGTTGTTTTTCAAGGCGACGGGTTCGGAGACGAGCTGCCCGTTCACGGCGGTGCCGTTGCGAGAGCCCAGATCTTCGACGAACAGGTTCTGCCCCATGAGCGAGAAGCGCGCGTGGCGGCCGGAAACGTAGCCCGCGCCGATGACGATGTCGGCGCCGGGATTGCGGCCCACGATCACAGGTCCGCGCACCACGATGGATACGCCGCGCAGCTCTTTCGGGCCGCGCTCGACGGACAGGTTCCAGGTGCGCTCCTTCTTGCGCTGACCTTTCACCAGGCCGATGCCTGTTTTCATGATGGCGAACAGGAACAGGTAGAGCAGTGCCACGAACAGTAAGCGCACGATGAGCAGCACGACGTCGATCACGGGGCTTCCTTCCGTTTCCGCTTAGGCCTGCGTGAACACGAAGTTCGTTACGCCGATGGTGATACGGTCCCCTTCGGACAAAGGTTGCGCTGCGATTTCCCGATCGTTGACGAACGTTCCGTTCGTCGATCCAAGGTCGGTGATAACCCAGACGCCTTGAGGCTCTAAGCGCAGCTCAGCATGCTGGCGACTGGCATTGAGGTCGGGGATGACGATGTCGTTCTTCGACTCGCGGCCCATGAGCAAGCGTGCGGTGGCCAGATCGTAGGTGCGGTTATTCGTGGTGTCCACCAGACGTGCACGCACCGCGCTTTGCGCGGGCACCGGATTGGCTCCCTGCGCCCCTCCGGCAAAGACGACGGTATCGGCTGCGCGTGCGACGGGTTGCGCAGCCATATTTGCGCCGGCGCCTGCACCGACAGCTCCGGCCGCTGCCGCGGCACCGGCCACGCCGCCAAAAGCGCCTCCAGGCGCCGGCGCTGCGTAGTAGGGGTCGGCAGCTTGTGCGGATCGGGGTGCGGGGCCGTCCCGCCCTTCATCGAAGTCGCGGCTGTCGAAGGTGTACTCGCCGTAATCGACCGAGTAATCGAGCTCGTCCTCGGGCACGTAAGGCAACGGCGGCTTACCACCCGGCGCTGCCGTTTCTGACGGCGCATAGGGATCGTAGCTGCTGGCGCCGTCGGCCGGCCCTGCCTGAAAAGCCGGATCGGCGGAGAAGTCGTCGTATCTGTCGTACCCGCCTACAGCCTGCGCGCCGTACGATGCAGGAGCCGGGGCTCCGTAGGGCTGCTGTACGGGTGCTTGGTATGGGGCTCCTTGTCCGCGTGCGGGCATGCCGGCGAACTGCTGCGGCCGCATGCCGGCACGAGCCCGGCTTCCCGGGGCAGCCAGCCCGTAGCGCTCCATTTCCTCCGCGCGCAGCTGCGCGATGATGGGCGCGGCAACGGCTTCAGCGATGATGTCGAACTTGCCGTGCTTGAGCCCATCGTCGACGATGAACCGGACGAGGGGCTGCCCGTCCATGACGAGGCCCTGCTCGGAAGCTTTTGCGGCCAGATAGGTCTCAGTCTCTCCGGCGAGGGTAGGGTAGTAGCCGAACAGGCGTTGGTCGTCATCGGGATTGACGAGCACCGTGTAGAGCGTGGGCGCGAACTGCTTGCCGGCTCCGACCATCTTTTCGCGCTTCATCTGCTTCTCGGCCTTTTTCGCTATCTGGACAGGCGAGATGGGCGCGTTTGCCATACGGTCGGCCGCGCCTTCGAACGTATCCTCCATCTTGCCTTCGAACCTCGAAAGAAAGCCCATGGTATCTCCTTCATCGCATGCGGGCAGAACGCTTGCGGCTCCGTGCGGGCCACATCGTAACTTGCCCGGTCGAGCGCGCAGCCCCGATCCTCGATGCCCATGCAGCTCGCGGTGCGAACCGGTGCGCCTTCCCATGCGAACGTGATCGTCGTGTGATCCCTGCATATGCCTATGCAATGTTCCATCTTGCCATAAACCCTGCATGACCGTGGCATCCTTTACGCAATCGTCATGATTGTGAACAGGCGGGAGGCAAAAAAGAAACGAGCACGATGCGAACGCAAGGGCTCGGAGATAAGGGAGGGACTGAAACCGGGCGGAGGCGATAAGAACGGGGGCGCGGTTCCGCCCGGCGCGAGGGAAGGGGAAGCGCCGGGCGGATTGATTCGCACCGCATGCAGCTGCGGAGCCTGGGAGAGCAAAGGGAAGGAGCAGGCGCCTTCGGAGGGAGGACTCCCTAGGGCAGGAGCTCCTCGATAAGGAGGGCGATGCCACGGTAGAACCCCGTTTCGGCGGCTGCGGCCATCTGGGCTGCGTACGCCGAGGCCCAACGGCCGAGATGCTGACTGAGGAAGCTGTTGTAAAGCGTCTCGTATTCGGCCGCCTGCGCGTCGTCGCCTCGTTCCACCGCTTCGAGTTCGGATTCCAGAACGAGCTTTGCGAAAGCCAGCTCGACGCCCAGCTGATCGGGAGCGTCTTTCACACCTTCGTCCACGCTGTATCCAAAATCCGCGTAGAACCTGTTCAGACTTCCTATCGAAGCATTTGCCTGCTGCTTCACGTACAGAGATTCGTACGGAGGCTCGATGCCCTCCTGGTTCACGCCGCGCATGAGCCGAACGCGATCGCGGGCTATGTCGATCAGGATGTCCTGGAGGTCACGGTTGGCTTGCGCGCGTCCGAAACGTGCGATCTCGGCGATGCCCGCGCTTCCCGAGCCTTCTTCGAAGGTGCCCGCCACGATGCTTTCCACCAGGGCTTCGTCGGGAAGGGTAAGGAACAACGAGGCCAGCAGATCATACGTCTCGATGGTTGCTTGAAGTTGTTCGTTGCGTTGCGCCTTCATGATTCGATCACCGCTTTCCAATGGGCCCGCACGCATGCGGCGCGGGCCCATAGCTGTAGTTGCCGTTCGCTAGTCGTTTGCCGGATTGTCGGTAGGCACGAGCTTGCTGTTCAGCGCCGCCATGCTCAGCAGCACTGCCAGCCCGATGACGGCACCCGCGACCATGAACTCGGAAGCGCTTGGCACGTACGCGGTTACCATCTGCGGCCCGCTTGTATGCTGGAGAAACGGGATGAACAGGCCTTCGCTGATCTCGCCGTATGTGGGGTAGATGCTGCCGCGCACCACGTACACGAACTTGGACAGCGCCACGCCTGCAAGTGCGAGTCCCGCCGCGACCTGTACGCCTCTGCCTCGCAGGAGCAACGCTGCGGGTACGACGATGCCGGCGACCACCTGCGTCCAGAAGATCCAAGCGTACGTGCCGAACATGACGGCTTCGAATGCGCGTAGGGCGAAGTCGCCGCGGTAGGCCAGCAGCATGCCCTCGCCCAGCATGATGGCCGCATTGGCAACCAGCAGGGCGCCCGCCAGCTTACTGCTTACATTGCGCGCAGTTCCGGTGACCGCGTCCAGCAGCAGGGCGACAGCGCATCCGGCTATCACCATCTGCACGAGGGAGATGCCGATCTCTGCCGTGGACTCCCAGCCGATCTTGCCGGGGATCGAGCAGAACATGATGGCGGTGCCCAGCACCAGCAGGACGGCGAACACGCCCGTGCCGATGGAGGCGGCCTTCGCAAGCGCGGGCTTGGCTAGGCGTAGGCCCACGATCAGCAGCACGCCGAACACGAGCGTGGCAGACAGCAGCCACACGTCCAGCAGCAACGGCGAGGCGATGTTCGGAGCGAAGAACAAGCGCCACATACCCAGCGGACGCCCCAGATCGGGCAGGATGGCCAACCCGGCGCACGCCGAGAAGATCACGCCCACCACAGCCAGCTTCAACCGCGAGACCATCGCCGGTTTGCCGACGGCCGCCAGGAGCAAGGCGCCTGCGCCGGCCGCTTCGAAGAACAGGAACAGCGAGATGTACAGGCCCCACGGCACGTACGAGGTGATGCTCGTAACGCCTTCGACGAACGAATACTGCTGTACCAGGGCGAACAGGCCCATGGCGAGGAGTACGAGGCACACCGCCCCCACGCCGAGGACCACGTTCTTGTTCATTTTGATATCCATGACCATGCCTCCTTACACCAGACCGGCGTAATACACGCTTGGCTCGGTGCCAAGGTCTTCCATGAGCGGCTTGGCGCCCAGCTTCTTGATCATCTCGTTGATCTCGGAAGTCGGGTCGTCCAAATCGCCGAACCAGCGGCTCTTCGTGATGCACGTCTTCACGCACGAGGGCTCTTCGCCCTGGGCGGTGCGCTCCTTGCACATGACGCACTTCTCCACCACGCCGATAGGATGCTCCGCGGCGCGCATCTCCTCGTAGGGCGTCATCTCGTAGCCTTCGTAGTAGGGCGTGGTCTTCTGATCCACGTCGTGATAGGAGCGCGCGTTGTACGGGCACGCGTTGATGCACATGCGGCAGCCGATGCACTTCTCGTAGTCCACCTGCACGCACCGGTTCTCATCGTAGAAGCTGGCACCTGTGGGGCACGCGCTCACGCACGGTGCGTCCTGGCAATGCTGGCAGGCCATAGGCAGCACGGTTTGCCCGGAGTTGGGATACTCGCCGTATTCGCCTTTCAGGACCTTGCACCAGTACATGCCCGAGGGCGTGGCGTTTTGGTACTTGCATGCCATGGTGCAGGCATCGCAGCCCGCGCAGGTGCTCACGTCGATGAGCATTCCGTATCGAGTCATGTCCTTCCCCCTTCCTAAGCCTTGTAGATCTTGACGCGCACGGTGTCGATGACGCCGCCATGAATGGGATCGATATAACCGAAGTCACCGCTCATCAGGTCGTTCATGCTGGTGTCTTCAAGCAGGTCCTTGCCCATCCACGAGGTTTTACGTCCGCGTGCGCCGCCGATGCCCACGCTGTCGGGACGCACGGTCTCGGTCAGGTGCGCACGGCCCTTCGTCGTGCCGAACAGCGACTCAACAGTGATGACGTCGCCCTCGACGATGCCCTTGTCGGCCGCTGTCTTCGCGTTGACGAGGATGGCGTTGTCGTCGGGCATGTACTTGCTCGAGTAATCGCGGCGAATGGGATCTTGGTCCATGTTCGCCATGCGGAACATGTAGAACGGCTGGCGGTAGTTGAATCCGTAAAGGTCGAATTCAGCAGGTGCGGAATCGATCTGGCGGTTCTCCGGCCAGTAGGGCAGCGCGGTATAGCGGCGGCGCAGCTCGTCGATGGGGAATTTGATAGTGCCTTCCAAATCGAAGCCGCTTTCCTGTACTTCGCGCAGCTTAGGGATGAGGAAGTCGCCTGAACGCTTTTGCGCTTCCAAGTACACGGTGAAGCGGATATCCTGGTTGCGGTGCGAGGGGTACACGTCGGCTCCGTAGAAGCCGTTGTACGGCATCATCTTCACCTTGTCCAGGTGGTCGAGCCCCTTGTCGGCCCCGAATGCGCTCTTCAAGCAGCGATCGAACATCTCTTCGGCGGTGTACTTCACCCCGGGCTCCAGCTTGTACGCCGGATCCTCGAACTGCACGGCCGCGGGCGGCACCTGGCCGAAGCCGGTGAGGGCGGCGTAGCCGATGCAGCCGTTTTCGTTGGCTGTCTCGTTCCACAGGTCGATAAGCCCCATGCGATCGAATATCTCGATGAGCTGGTCGTTGCCATCAAGGGTGTTGAACAGCGGCTTCATACCCTTGCGCACCACCACACCACGGTTCGACGCCGCGAATTCGGGGTCGATGTTGGTGGCCGAGCCCTCATTGCCGGGGAAGAGGTGGCAGGTGTGGGTTTCGAGCGAGGCGTGCTCGGGCAGCAGCAAATCGGACAGCATGGCCATCTCGTCCATGTGGTAGCAGCCCTGGTAGATGACGTAATCGACGCTCTTCATGGCCTGTTCAGCAACCTCGGGGTCGGCCGTGACCGTGATGGGATTCGATCCGCACGACACCACCACCGACGGCTTGTAGTCGAAGCCGTACTTTTCGGGATCGCACATAGTGCGCATCATGAGGGTGTTTGTGGAGTGGCGGTGTGGGAACACGTCGGCGTAGTCCAGGCCCTGCGGCGGCCAGTTGAACTTCGTGCACGTTTTGGCCTCGAAATACGGCTCGGTGGTGCCATCGAGCTCGTTGGGCAGGTAGTCGCAGTACATGTTCGAGATGATGCCGCCGGGGTTGCCCACGTTGCCCAGCAGCATGTTGAGTACGCGGCTGTAGATGTCGCAGAGCGTGCCGTCCTCCTGGTTGGTGATGCCGCGGCCGATGATGACGGCGGCGGGGCGCAGCGGCAGCGTTTGGCCGTCGATTTCCACCGTGGAGCCGAACGAGGCGTACTTCACCAGGTTGTTGGCGATTTCGCGGATCTTGTCGGCGGGCACGGTGCTGTAGGCCTCGGCCCATTCCGGCGTGAACCCTTCGAGAGATTCCTTGAAGGCTTGGAAGGCGGGCTGACACGGCGTGCCTTCCACGTCATACTGGCCGAAGAGGGCAGGATCAGCGAGCGACGGATCGTCATGAGACTTGGCGGAATCGGACGATGCATCCCAGATCAGGGGCTTGCCGTCGGCGCCGCGGACGTAATCTCCGTTGGCGTCGATCAGGTAAGGCGAGTTGGTCCTGTTCTTCACGAACGGTTCGTCGAAACCGTTCTCTATCTCGTACAGCATGCAGTGCATCCACGCGTACACGAGCGAGAGGTCGCTGCCCAGCTTGGCGGATACCCACTCACCGCGCGTGGCCTCCATCGAAGCGCGCGGACCTACGGTGACGTACTTCATGCCGCGACGCAGGCAGTTGGCGAAGGTGCGCGCGTCGCCGCCCGCCAGCCCGGAATCGTAGCCGACTGATTTCCCTAGAATGACCAGGTAATTGCAGTACACGCCGTCGTAGTTCACCGTGGGGAACGCGGAGAGCGTGTAACAGCCGCCGTAGTGGATAGCGCACATCTGGCCCTTGGTGGAACTGGAATTCGGGGTTCCGAGCGCCATGGCCCACAGGCCGATGCCCAGGGTCGCATGGCCGCTTTCGTAAGGGGCGAAGCTGTACATCTGCACGAGCTTGCGAATGTCTGTGTCATAGCATTCCCGAATCTTCTCAGCCGCCGTATCGAGCGCTTCGTCCCAGGTGATCTCCACCCAGCCAGGATCCGCTTCCATGCCCTTTTCTGGGTTGGTGCGCTTCATGGGCGCTTTGATGCGGTGCGGGTTGTACACATTCATGATGGCGCTCTTGCCGCGCGGGCACAGGGTGCCGGCGTTGTTCGCGCGGTCCGGGTCGCCCTCGATGTTCACGACCACGCCATCTTTCATGGTGGCGACGAAGCTGCAGCTGCCGCAGAGCATGCACATGCGGCAGTGTCCGTACACTTCGCCGGCCTGGCCCTGCACCGCCGCGTTGGGCGTGTTCGCAAACGCCTTGACGGGTTTGTACGTCAGCGATCCGGCGACGGCCGAGGCGGCCGCCAGGGCGGCGGTGCCTTTGACGAAACCCCGTCTCGATAGGTTTATCGTGCTCATATTCACGTCGTTCTCCTCCTTACCGGTAGGTTGTGGTTCATGATGGTGCTCATGCGCGTGCCGCATTCCTCCTTCCTTCTGGTGCTCTGCCGCATGAGTCGGGACGTTTCGGGCGCACGATCTCAAGGGGGCGTATCGTCCCGAGGATGTGCGCAGGGATGTTCGACATGCTCTCCTAACGGCTCGGTTGAGCCGGCAGGTTCGCCCGACGCGAGGGCATGCGTTTCTCAGCCCTCGCGAGGCGCTGATCGTATGAGTTTGCGGGTGTGGCGGTTAGGCGGGTTTCCTCATCGGCGTCTACAACGCATCGTCGTTCGATGCTTGCACCCTCCCTTCGAACAGGATGGCAAGTTTTTCGCGAAACTTCATCTCGTAGGGATAGTCGTAGCGGTACATGCCTTTGTCGAGCTCGCGAAAAAAGATAGCAACGATGATCTGGGCCATAACGGCGCTGTCGCCTGAAAGTCGTAACGAGCCGTCTTCCTTGGCGCGCTCGATGATGCCCGCGTAGATGGCTGATAGGGCTGCACGCGTGGCGAGCTCGATATCAAGATGCTCTTTGCTGGCGTATATCTCGCAGTTGTAAGCCATACGGATGTCGTTGGCGTAACGCTGGTGGGATGAGCCGTCATCGGACTCCGGCGAGAAAAACACGTGTTGGGTACCATGGATGTCTTCAAGGAGCACAGCAAGCACCGCTTCGATCACCGGCATGTCATCAGGCAGCTCTTCTGCGAATGCGGTGAGATGCTCGACCGACGCGCGACCGATTTCGACAAGGAAGTCGCCCTTCGACGGGAAGTAGCGGTAGAGCGTTCCAGTGGAGACATCAGCGGCTTCGGCGATGTCTTTGAGCGTCGTGGCCTCGTATCCCTTTTCGAGGAACAGATTCGATGCGACGCGGTAAATGTGCTGTCGCGTTTTCGAACTGCGAATATAGGTTCTCGCCGCCATCGTGCGACTCCCCTCGTCCCGCGTCTTTCGGTAAAAGACGAAACTCAATTCTGAGTGCGAACTTATAATAGATGCCTAAGCGAGCAATGTCAACAGAAATTGAGTCTGAACTTCATTTTTGACCGCCAAGAGGGTTTTCGGCTTCGCCTTGCTCGAATGCGCGGTCCGGAGCATCTGGAGTACGTACGTCGTTCGCTTTGCGAACGCGTTCTCGTCGTGCGGCGCGCAAAGGCAGGTATTCGCTGATCACGATGCCGGCGAAAATGAGCGCGAAGCCGAGGAACAGCGGCTTGGTAAGCACCTCGCCCAAAAATACCATGGAGAATAGAACGCCGAACACCGACTCTGTTGCAAGGAATAGCGATGCGGGAGCGGGGTCCACATGAGCGACGGCTACATTCTGCAACAGCAGCGCGATGCACGACGCGAACACGGCGAGGTAGATAATGCTTATGTATGCATCCGCGCCCAAGGTGGCAAAAGAGGGAATGGGTTCGAATGCCGCTCCCGCAGCGAGGCCGAGCGCTCCTGCGACCACGAACTGCACCGCAGTGAGCACGAGCATATCGCGACCGGATGCGAATTTCGAGGTGCAGATGACGTGGAAGCTCAGGAACACCGCCGAGAGCAACGTCACGGCATCGCCGAACCGTATGGCGAATCCGGTCGATCCCGCCAGCGACACGCAGCCAACGCCTGCAACGCATACAAGAGCGGCTGCGATGTTGAAGCGGGTTGGGCGCTGCCCGGTGAGCACCCACAGCAGAAACGGGATGATCACACAGTACATGGTGGTGAGAAACGCGCTGTTGGATGCCGTGGTATCGGTGAGCCCCCAGGTGTTGCACCAGTACGAGAAATACAGGAATACACCAAGGATCGTTCCCTTCGCCAGATGATCGGCGTCGAGCAAGCGCTTGAGCCGGGGGAGGAGCGCGAGGGCGAGCACGATTCCCGCGCCCATGAAACGCATCCCGACCAGCCAGTTCGGCGAAAGCGTGTCGACCGTTGACTTGATAACGACGGTGCCCAGGCCCCATATACCGGCCGCAAGCAACAGCGAGGCCTTGTAGACCCATGTTGGGCGGGCGGTATGAGAGGTGCTCTGCGTCATAGCGATGCATCATAGCACGCGCATCGTGACGTCAAGGCGTCGATGTCGCGGAACACGAGCGGTCGCCGGAAGTCGGCCGCAAGCGCGAAAAGTGCGCAGTCGGCGAAGGCTCGAAAGCGGAGAACGCGTACAGATTCCGGCAGTCCGAAAACGCGGGACGCGCGCGGCTGTCGAAACCACCGTGTACGTCTGTTCAAGATTCCCTTGAGACTCGATCACTGTTTTGCTGCAGGTACGTCTCGCAGAATCGCATCATGGTAGGATGGGGCGATTTAGTCCATAAGGAGGCGACGTCCCATGCCCACGTTCCGCGAAGTCATGAAGGCGGTGCAGGTCACTCTCGACGACAAGACGTCGGGCAAGCGCATGCGCGAGATAGAGTCTATTCTGCGCACCCATCAAGCCTACTCGGGCCTCACGCCGGAGAAGGCTACGGCCATTCTCGAGGATCTCGGCCCGACGTTCGTGAAGATGGGGCAGATCGCATCGAACCGCAGCGACATCATCCCGAAAGCGTACGCCGATGCCTTCAAGGCGTTGCGCGCCAATGTGGCGCCTGTTCCGTTCGAAACCATCGTGGAAATCATTGAGAACTCGCTTGGGCATCCGTGGCGGGAGACGTTCGCCGAAATCGAACAGGAGCCGCTCGGATCCGCGTCGGTGGCGCAGGTGCATTGCGCCCGTTTGGCCCAAGGTTTGGGCGAGCCGGTACCGACGAACGCCGAACCCGAACGGTCCAAGACCGCGGCCGGGGCATCCACCGGAGACGGGGCCGTGGTGGCAGTGAAGGTTCGTCGACCCTTCGTGGTCGAGCAGATGGCCGAGGATCTGACGCTTGTTCGTCATGCGCTGGCGTTGGCGGGCTTGACGCACGTGGCGGGGGAGATGATGCTCACGATCGACGAACTGGTGGACGAGCTGGAGCGCACGACGGCCGAAGAGCTGGATTTCTGCGTCGAGACGAGCAACCTCGAGCGCTTCCATACCGAAATAGCCGATCAGCAGGGCGTGACGAGCCCCGTTCCGTATCCCGCCTACGGCTCGGACGAAGTGCTGGTCATGGAGTATATCGAGGGCGTGCAGATCAACGACGTAGACCGGCTGCGCATCCAAGGGGACGATCCCGCTGAGCTGGGTCGGCGACTGGCGGAGAATTACGTCACGCAGTTCATAGACAACGGGTTTTTCCATGCCGACCCGCATCCGGGCAACATTCTCGTGCGCGACCATGACATCGTGTGGATCGACCTTGGGATGACGGGAGAGCTGTCGGATGCCGAGCGCGCTATCGTGGGCAAGATGTTCTTTGCGGTTGTACAGAACGACCCGTTCGCGCTGAAGGATGCGCTGCTCACGCTTGCCAAGGCGCGTGGTCCCGTCGATCACAGTCTGCTGCTGGACCAGCTGAGCGCGCTTTTGGCGCAGTACGCGTCGGTGAGTCTGGCCGATATCAATGTGGGGACGGCGATGCTTGACGTCATCGAGATCCTGCGTTCGCAAAACCTCACGCTGCCCTCGTCGCTTACGATGCTAGCCCGAGGCGCGGTGACCATCGAAGGCGTGCTGGTGGATATTTCCCCGAAGACGAGCATCGTGGACATCATCTCGGATCACGTAAAGAAGCAGGCGTTCACGTTCGATCATGCGATAGCCAAGACGAAAGATATGCTCATGGCAACGGCCGCAGCGGCCGAGGCCACGACGCGCCTGCCCACCCAGCTTTCGCATACGCTCGATATGATCGATCGCGGGTACATGAAGGTGGGAGCCGATCTCAACATGCCGAAGGATTTCATAGCGGCACTGTACTCGGTGAGCGGCACCGTGGCGCTCGCGCTTATCTCGGCAGGTCTCTTCGTAGGCTCCAGCCTCATCGCCCAGACGAACATGCAGCCGCAGTTGCTCGAGGTTCCCTTGCTCGGCTTTCTGGGTTATCTCGGCGCGTTTGTCCTGGGCGTCTACGTGATCTGGCGCACTCTGATCACACGCCATCAGCAGCGCAATGATAAAAAAGTCGAATAGGCTCGGTTTAAGCTGCTTTCCGGCCGTCAAAGCGATGCCGTCGCGGTGCTGCGGCGAGGTAAAGCGAAAAGAGCCGGCGCACAGCCGGCTCTTTTCGATTGCGGGATGATTGCACGGACTTTCAGGCGTGTCGCGCGCGAACTTCAAGCGTGCTACACGCGTTACGCGAACACGACGATGGCAGCGGGGTCCTTCACGCGCAGGGCGGTCGTTTCCATGACGCGGAACGTGTGGTTGAAATCGGCGAACTCCAGGTAGCCCACCGAGAGGTCCAACCCGAGAGCGAGATCCAGGTACTCCGGTTCGGCGCAGACGAGCACGGCTTGGCCGGGGGCGATAACGCTCGTCATGAACACGTTGTCGCCGATGAGCTTCTGCACGCGGTCGATCTCGAGCATGCCGGTGTTCGGCTGCAGACGTTGCAGGCCAAGGTATAGGTCTGGAGCGACGGCCAGCGCGTAGCGGCCCAGGTAGCCAGTCTTCGCCAGCTGCGAGACGGCGGCTGCTACATCGGCGAAACCGTTCTCGCCCTTGCTCCAGTCGCGACGCTTGATCGTGCCGGCGCCTTTCACGTTGAGCAAGCCTTCGACGCCAAGTGCGGCATTGCCGTTCAGCACAAGGTTGTCCTCGCGGCGCGCGGCCCTCTTGGCAGCGGCGATGGCGGGTGCGAGGTCGACGGGCATGCCGCTACGCGCAGCGAGGTCGAGGTCGCGTCCGAGCAGGGTGAAGTCCTCGTAAAACAAGGGCAGCTCGAGCTGCGTGCGGCCGACGATGCGGCCGATGCCATCCTCGAGCACTTCCTCCTTCGCCACGCTGTCGACGGCGACGGTGGTGGTGCCCACGCCCAGCGGGCCGTGCGTCTTGAGGAAGCGGCGGCAGGTCAGGTGCTTGCGGGCGGTGCCGACGACGGCGTCGTCGATGCGGTTCCACAGCTCGACCGACAGGTCGGCTGATTCTCGTGCCAGGTAATCCATGAGGGACTCCTTTCGGTGATGGTGAGGCGAACGCCGGCGGCGAACGAATGTTTCACGTGAAACATTCGCGCTCGACCGGCGGAAACGTCGGTTACGACAAGTCGCCGACCGTGGGGGCGGGGGCGGGCTCGGCGGGAGCCGCGGCGATCTCGCCGTCCGCCACGATGCCGAGTTCGGCCAGCTGCTCCTGCACTTCGCCTTCGCCCTCCAGGAAGAACTCGGTTTCCGTGGGGTCGAGGTGGCGCATCAGCGTGATGAGTTCGCCCATATGGGCTTTCTCCTCGTCGCGGATGTCGGCGAGCACGGCCTTCGCGGCCGGATCGTCGGTGGCGCGGCAGTGCGCGTCGTACAGGAAGATGGCTTCAAGCTCGCCGGCGATGTCGATGCGCAAGGCCTGCATGAGCTCCGCGTTGGTCATTTTGCGGTCGATGTTTCCGGAAAACGGATCGGGGAAGCTGGGCATGATCCCTCTCTTTCTTCGTTTCCACTCGGCTGGGCGTGGCCGTGCGCTGCGCGGTTTGAGGTGCACTGCGCGGCTTGCAGCCGGCTGCCGAGAGGCGATATCCCTTCTCTTACCTTGATGGATATGGTACTCCGTAAGTCGGCGACTGTCTTGCGCAATTACGATGCTTAATAAGAATTTCTCTCAATAAGCATAACTACCCCGAGCGCTGCGGTCAGTATCCGACCTCTCTGCGCTCGCGGGGAGGGCGGGCAATGGTCCACGATGTGCATATTGCGTTCATCAAACGCTCTCTCTGCGCGGGCGCGGGGAACCCTCGGACGGCGCCCGCGCAGCAAGATCTGCTCGTTCGTTTCGGAGGTCGTCCCGGAAAACTGCAAGACGACGCTTTGCGCCGCCTGCGAGGCTAGCGTTCCGCGCGGTGCTTGACGATGAGCACCGGCATGTGCGCTTCTCGCAACACGTAATTGCTCACGCTGCCGAGAATGCCACGCAAGGCGCCAAGGCCGCGCGATCCCATGATTATGAGGTCGCAGCCGCCCTCTTCGGCATAGGCGACAATTTGCTCGCCGGGTTCTGTCTCTTCGAGAAACTCGACGGTCAGCTCGTTCATGAGATCTGGCAGCAAGCCAACGATGGCGTCATGCAGCTCGGCAATGGCCGCCTCGTAGTCGGCCTGCGGTACAACGGGAGTGAATGTGCTGTTTGTGGGCCTTTTTTCGGCCTTGAGACGCTCTGCGAGCAGCAGCTCGGTGTCGACGATCTGAATAATGCTCAACCGAGCGCCGGGATCGTCCTTCGCATAGCGCGTTGCTTCTGCGAGCGCCGCTTTTGCCGATACAGAGCCGTCATAGGGAACAAGGATGTGGTCGTAGAGCATGGTAGGCCTCCCTCATGTGAGCCATGCGGTCGGCTTTCAGTATATCAGGCGAAAGACGCTGTGCGTTCGGCGGCCTCGGGCGATACGATCTCGAAGCTGGTGCGCGCACACGGGCTCTCGAGCAGTGTGCGGTCGTCTTTCGCGAAGCGGAAGCGCGCGGGAACGTCGGGGCTTTCGTGGATGGAGCGCTCCATGGCGCCCTGCTGTGGGGCCTGCAGGCGGCGGCCTTGCGGCTCCGGCAGCTCGATGCGCAGGTCGAGGCCGCGTTGCGCAAGATGGACGGCGGTGCTGCTGGCTTCGAGGACATGAACTCCCAGATACGTCGCAAGCCGGTACTCTCTGCCGTCCAGCCATACGATCGCGATGCACCCGGTGAAGCGCACGCCGGGCAGCGGGATTTCGGCGATCGCGACCATCACGGATGCGTCTTCTGCGAAGTCCATGCTCTGCGCCCAAAGGTACGAGCGAGGGAAGCTGCAGCCTCGGTCGCCTTCCATGTAGCCGAGCCCCTCGGTGAAGCGCATGACGCTGTCGTCGAGGCTGATCGATCCCTCCACGCGATGCCGCATGCTGAACACGGTGTGCTTCGTCTCCATGGGCAGCAGTGCGAAAGGCCCCATGATGTCGTAGCGCAGGGGGATGTGCCCGCGGTAGCGAAGACGGCCCACGAGCTCCACGTCGGGAGTGCGCACGTCCACGTCCATGCCGTTTTGCGCGAAGACGCTG
Source organism: Enteroscipio rubneri (assembly GCF_002899715.1). GTDB lineage: Bacteria > Actinomycetota > Coriobacteriia > Coriobacteriales > Eggerthellaceae > Enteroscipio > Enteroscipio rubneri. The sequence goes on from NZ_PPEK01000006.1 coordinate 26,648, forward strand.
GAGCCGATGCGCATGATGCCGTCTTGGCGGAAGTCTTCCAGCGGATAGGCGACGAAATGGGAGGCCGAAGAAGTGATGATCTGGATAAACGCGCTGTCTTGAGCGCGGCCGGGGATGACAGCCAACACGTCATCGCCCTGCTGGTGCTTCATGTACCATCCCTCGTAGTACGGCTTCATGCGGATCCCTTCGCATCGGTGCGGACAGCTGCGCCTGAGGCGCAGCGCCGATGCTAGCCCATGGAGGAAGCGGGCCGGCTTCGCCCGGCCAACCGCAGGGCAACGGTCCGCCGACGGGAGTCTGCCGACAGGAGCCTGGTCGGCAACGGTCCGCCGACGGGGTGACCTATCGGCGAGCGATGGCCGGTTCAAACGTGCGTCCAGGGCGTCAGAACGCAGCCGTTCGCCTTCACTTCGCCGGGCGCTGCCGCCCGGCAGAAGCCCGGCTCATCGCAGGGGCCCGAACCGCCGGCCCACGCCTCGAACGCGCCGACGATGCGCTGTGCGGCCTCGCGCGGCAGACGGCGGGCAACGTTCCCCGAAGGATCGATCCCCCGCGCTTCGCCCAGCTCGAGCGCGTTGACGAACAGCGTATCGGCGCGGCGCCTTCCCTTCCGCATGATCACGAGCGACGCAGGGGGCCGCCCGTCGGCGAACAGGCCGCCCGGCAGCGCGATCACGGCTTCGACGAGGCCACTTCGGGCCCATGCGCGCCGCGCGGCCGCTTCCCGGCCGCTCTGCGTATGCAGCGCTGCGTTGCACAGCAGCATGAGCGCGCAGCCGTCCTCCTCCATGCAGGCGACCGTCTGCTGGATCCAGGCGAAGTTCGCCTTGTTGCGCGGCGGCGGGCTGAAGACCCAGCGCGGATCGGCCGCATCGACGGCCCGATTCGTCCACGTCCCTTGGTTAGGCGGGGGGAAGCACACGCAGACCGCGCTGCGGTGCACGCTCTCGGGATCGGCGAGGCCGCCGGTGGAGCTGCCGGTGGACGCCACGACGTCGATCGGCTCCTCGCCGGTGCGCGCCAGCGCGGCCAGCAGGCCGTCGGCTACGGCCAGCACCCCCTCGTCGACCGCGGGAGTGCCGTCGCTCCGGTCTTCGCGCGGCCGGGGCAGCGGCGTGCGCGCGGGCAGCGCATCCGCGCGTTCGAGCCGGGCGACGTCGTGCGCCGCGAGCATCCAGGCGCGCGCGAGCAGCCCGCGGAACTCTTCGGCTCCCATCCGTTCGCACAGTCCCATCGTTTCGGCGAACTGGCGTCGCTTTTCGCTTTGCGGCCAGGGCACGATCGCGCTCCGCAGGTCCGCGAGCTCGATGACGCGGGCGGCATTCGTGCCCTTGGCATAGCGGCCGGCATCGAGCGCGCCCAGCACGCAGCGGAGGTAAGGGAGATCACCCGGGGCGGGGCGCACGATGTGAAACTGGTCCGAAGCCGAGAAGCGGCCCTGCGCCTCCACCACGAGCAGCTTCCCGTCGCGCGTGGACACAGCGCCCTTCGCGCCGACGAGCAGGGCCTCGCCCTCCATGGCGAAGTCGTCGATGCTCGCCTGCTGGAACCCACGCAGGTGCAGCGGGTACGGCCCCGAGCGCAGGGGCAGCTCGCGGGCGGCAAGGCGCACGCATTCGGTATCGCCTACGTTCGCGCACGAGCGCAGATGCCGTAGGCGCAGGCCGTCGGCGCATGCACGCAGCACGTCGGCGCATGCCGCCTTCAGGAGCCTTGCCCGCTCGTCTCCGTCCGCCAGGAGGCGTTCGAGCGCGCTACGGATGCGCCGGTCCAGTTCGCTTCGGCGCTCCGCGATCGATTGCGCAGTATCCATGTCCGTTCCTTTCTTCGCACCGTTCCGCAGGCTGCGGCGTCGGCCCTCGCCTCTTACCGTTCGCGCTCGATCTCGTTCAGCGCTTCAATGAGTTCGCGCCGGTTGTGCACGGCCATTTTCGCGTACAGGTTCTTGAGGTGCGTCTTGACGGTGTTCACCGATATCATGAGGATCTTCGCGATGTCGGTGGAGTTGTATCCCGCCAGCAGCAGCACGGCGACGTCGATCTCGCGGTCGGTTAGCTTGTACTGCTGCCGGTAGACGGGGTTTTTCCTCAGCTCGTCCTCCGTCACGTTCGCAACCGATATGACCACGCGCTGCAGGGGGTCGTCGGACCCTTCGCCCTTGCCGGCTCCGTCCGCGCCCACCATGCCGGCGCTTCGCGCGGCTTGACGGGAGAACAGGCCCGACGAGATGGCGGCGAGCGCAACCACGTACAGGATGATCACCGAGACGATGAGGATGCCGATGGCGTCCATGCCGATGAACTCCGCCACCGCCATGCACACCATTCGGCCGAACTGGATGGAGAAGTACATGATGCCGCACACGATGCCGCCTACGAACAGGGGATTGCTCCAGAACTCCCGCACCGCGTTGAGCGCGGTCAGAATCACGCACATCGACACGATGGTGAACGCGATGTTGTCGACTGCGTAGAGCACCGTCTGCACCTGGACATTCTGGAACGAGGAGAACACCCCGCACGTCGCCATGATCACGAGCAGCACCGAATAGGTCCGGTAGGAGGTCCTGGTTCCGCCTCCTGCCTTGCCGGTTGCCCAGAACGCCAGCGCGCCTCCCAGGTAGCCGACGGAGAAAAGTGTGCGGATGGCCTCGTCGGGCAGGAACCCTTCGAGAGAGATCACGCGTTGCGCGCCGCAGACGAAGGCGATCGCCACCAGGCACAAAAGCGAGCGGCGCTCCATGAATATCCACGACAGGAACCGCCGGCCCTCCTCCGCGGGCGATCCGCCGCGGCCTACAGGCAGGCGTCCCGCGCCGATGGGCGGCAACGTGGGCCCGGGCGGCGCACCGCCGTCGGGCGCGAGCGCGGAGCGCGAGGGCTCCCCGTCGTCCGGCAGAGGGGCGGGGCGCGCCGGTTCGTCGGTGCACGTCTTCACGGCGCCCAGGCAGTAGTACATGAGCGCGCTGCAGCCTGCGACGATCAAGGACAGCGCGCTGAACAGCATGACGGTATCCGGGATGAGGCCGATCGCCAGGATGACGGCCCCCGAGAGCATCGTGCTCGCCACCATGGCGCGCGCGACGCGGGTCGGCTCCATGCGCGCGTAGACGAGAAACCAGCAGAGGAAGCAGGCGCCCTGGCCGCAACCGAACAGCGCGCCTGCGACGCTTGCCAAAAACGGCGGCGTGGAATCGCCGACCGCTTGGTACAGGGTGAGCGCGTAGCCGGCGACCAGCAGCGCGAGCGCCGCGTGCGGGGCTATCCGCTCGGCCGGCTGCGGATGCCGGGCGGCAAGCAGCGCGACAAGGAACAGGCAGCACACCTGGCCGATCTCGGCCGCATGCGCGTACAGCGGAAACGTGACAGCGATGTTCTGGCCGAAGAATAGCGGGTTCACCCGTCCGGCGAACAGCCCGAAGAACACGAGCAGGAGCGCATATCCCCCCACGACCGCCGCCCGCGTGCGTTTTTCGTTCATAGCACCCTCCCTGGGTTCCTCTTCGGCGAAGCGCCCGGCGCGCTCCGCCGAAGAGGAACCGGAAGCCTCCTCTGCAAGGCTTCCGGTTCGACCGAGATCCGGGTGTAGATTATCCCACTTCTCACGAGCGCGCCCGCGGCGCGTCCTTCAGGCTGCGCCGCGGGCGGCGGTCTACGCCTTCGCCAGCTCCTTGCCGAGCAGGTAGGGGAAGGTGATGCACGCCATGCCCAGATTCTGTCCCGGAACGCGGAAGTTGTAGAACGTCCCGAAGGTGTCTCCCATCATCGATCCTACGTTGTACAGCCCTTCGATGGGCGTATTGGCTTCGTCGCATACCTCGCAGTTTGGCGATGTCCGCAAGCCTCCGAGCACGCACAGGAACTGCGCGGGGCCCAACTGGTTGTACTGCCCGTAGAACGGACCCTGGTCGATGGGGATGAGGAAGTCCTTGCACTTGTGGTACTGCGTATCGTTGCCGGCCGCCACATCGGCGTTGTACTGTTCGATGGTGGCTTTTGCGACGTCTACGTCGATGCCGCCCTTCTCGGCAAGCGCTTTCAAGACGTCGTCGAGGGTGTCGCCCTTTACGTAGGTGCCCTCATCGACGCCAGCTTCGAACTCGGCTGCTTTCTCGTCGGCGGAGACGGGCGCGATTCCGAGGCTGTCCATGTTGTTGCCCAGGCCCTCCCATGTATCGAACCGATGGGCGAAGGCGGAATCCCAGACGGTGAATACCTTCTTGTCGGTCTGGCCGCTGATGGCGTATCCTGCGTACACCGACGTAGTATCTTCGTTGATGAAGCGCTGACCTTCTACGTTAAGCAAGATTCCGGGATGGTTCTGGTCGGAGCATGGCGCGGGGAATCCGTACCAACCGATCATCGGGGCGCTCGGAGTGGTGTTCTGCCAAGCGGCCCCCACCCATAGGCCCATCTTCTGGCCATCGCCGGGCATAAGGCCTCCGAACTGGAACTCTGCGTCGTAGTCGCCAGCACTTTCGGCGACGTAGTCGGCGAAGGCGTTGCAGTATTTGGCCATCATGTCGGGGTCTCCCGAAAAGTCGCCCGTGGCCATGACGATGGCCTTCGAGCCCTCGAACTTCACGTATTCGCCGTCTTCGTTCGTGGCGATCACAGAGGAAACGCGTCCGGTATTGTCGTTCTCGCGGACGAGGTACTCGGCTTTCGTGTTGTAGCGGATGCTGCCGCCGTTGTCGAGGATGTACTGCTCCAGGGTCGCGGTGAGCAGAGGCTCGCCGTCGTTAGCCGAGTTCTGTATCTCGGGGCCGTAGAAGTTGTGCGCGCCGCTTGGGATGCTGAACGTGCCATTGGGGTCGGCGTAGGGCAGTTCGAGCGTGGTGGTGTAGCCGGCAGCTTCCATAATGTCGGTGACCCAGTCCATAGCTTCGCCTGACTCGTTAATCCATTTCCACCACTTGCGCGAGTCCATACGGTAGCCCTGGCGTGCGATCTCGTTGTTGAAGTGCGCGGCCACCGTATCGGGTGTGTAGGCAAGTCCAAGGCGTGCCTGCGTTTTCGTGCCCACCGCATGGTTCGAGCCGCCGCGCGAAACGGCCTTCGTGCCGGCGGAGAACAACGTGCAGCTGCCGCCGTGTCCCAGTACGGAAGCGGCTGCCATGAGACCCGATACACCCGATCCTATGACGATCACGTCGTCGGCGATGGTCTCGACCAGCTGGCTATCGTCTACGGGCTCGGGCGGCACTTCGAAGCTCCAGGTGAGGTTGCCGTAGGCCTCGGCGGTCATCGGTCCTACCACCGCGGCTGCTTCCGAAGACGAAGTGGGTTGCTGCGGGCTGCACCCGGCGATCATAGCGCCCGATGCCGTCGCGGCCCCTGCGACGAGCGCTCCCTTGAGAAAGCTTCTGCGGTCGAATGCGTGTGTGCTCATGGTCCCTCCTACAAGACGTCGACGGGCAGTCGGCCCGCCGCGCGGCCGCTCCCATCGGGCCGCTTCGGCGTCAGTGTAGGATTGACGCAGGCCGGAATCCTCACACCAGGTGGGTGAGATTCGCACGTTTCACTTCGTCGTCTGACCGGATCATCGTCGAAAGCATCGAGCGGGATTTGGAGCACGCCTGCTATCCTGTCGTCCGTCTCGGCGTGGCGAAATAAAAGCGCCTCTCGAGCGAGTCGAGAGGCGCGGTGCACGCGATGGTGGTCGGAGGGGGACTTGAACCCTCGACATGTAACGCCTGGTCAAACCTATGAAACCTTGATGGATCATTTACGAACAACCGAGGGGAACAGAGGGGCTTGTAAGACTCCGTAACTCCCTGTAGTCATGTACAGAATTCGTACACGTTACAGAGAGGGCCATCAATGGAGAAGCATGCAACCGTCTTAAATCTTGAACTGGAGCCGTTGTATAACGATTTGCTCAACTTAGCTAGCCTATTGCTCGCTGTGGGGGATGCGCTTGAAAACGAAGGGAATCTATATGCTGGTGCCGTAGTTGTAGCACGTCGTGAGCTTGCAAAAGTCGCCGAGACGGTGAAGTGGGCTGTATAGCAGTAGCGACTCCCCCGCAGAAGCCGCTACTGCTTGAATCGCAAGGGATGGAGGGCGGGCAACACCGTACTCCCGGGATGAATAATCTAAGTAATCAGCGCATGACAAGGGGCATCGGCAAAAGGAAAGCGACGAGAAATCCAATGAGGATAACCGTTGCGTACATACCAAAGCCCCACCGCTTCTCGCTCTTGGAGCCGTGCAGCCTTACGGCTCCAATATTTATCCCCGTGGCGATGGCGGCAAGGAGCGCGCCGCCCACTACCGTGAGGTAAAAGCCGAACCCCACATAGGAATTGTTCGCAGAAACACCGGCGATATGCATGAGGCCGAAAACCAACGAAAGCGCAGCAAAGGCCGCCTCTATAGCTGCTGCATTTTTGCTGGGGGTTCTCAAGTAGTAGAAGAAGAACCCAGCGGCGGTTGAGAGGACGGCGAGCAATTGCACCGCCGCGATGATGTATGCGTCGGTGGAAATTGCGTAGTGCAGGAACATGGATAGAGCGAAATAACCAGCCACAAGAAAGGCGGCTGCGTTCACGACTAGGCCGCCCATGGGGGTCTTTCGTGGTGCAATAGGGGGTGCGGCTGTCGGTTTATTGACCGGTGCGGTTTCGGCGGGGGCGGCACCCGTCTTCGTGCCGCATCCATCGCAAAACCTCGCATCGTCGTTCAGCTTCTTACCGCAGTTTTGACAATACATCAGACTATCCTCCCTACAGTTCGCGGGCGGTGTTGGTGCCCGTGTCCAGCTCGAAGCGCTTGCGGATGTCGCCGGTCAGCTCCACGGTTGCCACGGTGCCATCGATGGTCACCGACGCTATGTCGCTGTCGTAGCCCGACCATCCGGAGAGGGTCGCGTAGACCTCTCGCATGCCGTCCTCGAAGACGATGGCGCGGGTGCTGGGGTCGGTCTTGTCGTTATACGCGTACATCACAGGCTCCCTTCGCTCGGCTGGGCGTTCTTCGCGTTCTCGGTCGCCGCTTCTCTCACGGCATCGGCGAGGTCTTCAAGCTCGATGACCCTGCGCGCGCCAAGCGCGGCGAGCTGCGGGAGGCTGATGCTGCCTTGCGTGCCGCGTTCGTTCAGCTTCGAGGTGGGCAGCACGTAGAACTCCCATTGGGAGAGGTCGAGCGGGTTGGGGTTCATCATGTCCTGGATGGTGCAGTTCTCAAAGGCGAATACGTACACGTCGGCCTGACGGCGCACCGCTTCTTCATAGGTGTTGTCTTCCGGGTTCCATGCGCGCGACGGGCGCGTGCTGAACGAGGGGATGGAGAGCGCTTTCTGCCCCCATACTTGAATGTACGCGGAGGTCTTCACCTCCACCTTGACCCGCTCGGCCTCCCACAGTATGTCGTAGGCTCCCCATTCCTCGCTGGTGCCGCCCGCGCAGTCGAGCGCAAGGCTCACGAGGTACTCCGCGAACTTGCCGCGCTCGGCGTTGCTGTTCAGCTCGGAGTGCGCCCAGCGCCAATAGTCTTGCACACACGCAATCTTCCTGCCCTCGCACAGGATGGGTTCGCCGCCGGTCTTCGGCGTGCATCGTATGACGGGGTACTTGATTTTCTCTGCCATGCATCCTCCAATCGATCTCCTTCTCACACTATATCGCAGATTGTCACCGATATAGGTGTAACTCATATAGGGCTATAGGAAACGATGTGAGCCTATCGGAGAAAGGCTCACGCATGACTGAACTGGATATAAAGATGAGGACGGGTCTTCGCATCAAAGAGCTGCGCGCGAAGACCGGCCTGAGCCAGGAGAGCTTCGCATGGGGCATCGGCATGGCGAGAACGTACTTCGCGGAGGTGGAGACCGGCAAACGCAACATGTCGCTCGTGAACCTTGAACGAATAGCGGATGGCCTCGGCGTGACCTTGACAGAGTTCTTTGATTCGGAATTGTTCGACAAATAGTATCGCCTAAATAAATAATCAGGGAGGTAAGGCTTGTGGTTGACTACAGCATTGAGTGGGTGGTTAAACAGCTTGATGAATTTATCGAGTTGACGAAAGGGAGATACAAGGGCAGCCCCGAAGACATGGGCGTGTGGTGGTCGGTGTCTGGCGATTCCGATTCAATCAAAGCACAACTACCCGTTGTTGAACGGATTTTCGACCGCTTTGTACCCGGCTGGAATAACCCTCCAATTCTGTACAATTTGGACGAGCCAACCGAACAACTTTGGGGACGACATAGAGACCTTGCTCTTCGCGTTAAAACGTTTGTTGAGCGTGAACAGGAGATTAGGTGCTACCTTGGTGATGGAGCGCCTAACATTTCCGCAAGCAACCTTCACCCATGGGTGTGGAGCGGAGCTGCTTCGTTGTGGCAGTCGGGTCATTTCCGCTCTGCGGTTGAAGACGCTGCAAAAAAGGTAAATGCTGAGACCCAAAACAAACTGCATCGACGCGACGTTAGTGAAACCCGTCTTTTCAACGAGGCATTCAGCGAAGACCCTGCTGTACCAGGGAAGCCTCGCCTGCGACGCATGAGTCCCGATGGAAGCAACACATATCGTTCGATGCAACGAGGAGCGCGGGCGCTCGCAGAAGGAATTTATGCTGGAATAAGAAATCCGTTCAACCATGAAAGCCCACATGATATCGATGAGCAGGTTGCCTTGGAGTATCTTGCAGCGTTGAGCATTCTCGCGAGATGGGTTGATGAGTCTGAGCTGGAGGAAGCGGCCTAAACGGCTTAAGTCGTTCACTCGGCCTCAAACGCTGCAAAAGAATCGTGATGCCGAGGTGGAAACACGACGCAGTGCAAAGTATCCTTTATTGTTGGAGGTGCTTGCATGGGAAAGAAATCCACGGCGGCAATGGTCGAGCTGCGTACGGCCAAGGTGGCTGAACTGCTCATAGACGGGTGGAGCCGTGCCCGGATATGTGAATATGCGCGAAACCAACATTGGAACGTGAGCGAGGGGCAAATAGACCGCTACATAGCTTCGGCGCGGGAGCGCATCAAGGCCAATTGCTCGAAGGACACCGAGGAGAAGTGCGCACTCGCCGAGGCGCGCCTTGAGGCGTTATACGGCAAAGCTGTCGAGGCGGGAGACCTCCGGTTGGCGCTCAATGTAGTGAAAGAACAGAGGGCGCTGCAAGGCCTCGACGAAGCTTCGGGTGCGGCTGCGCCGGGTAAGGACGCCCTCCCGTTCTACGCTGTGCTGGCCTCATACGGTGAGGCTTTACGCGTCAACCTGACCCCCGAACAGCTCAGGGCGGTCGTAAGGGATGCGAACGAGTATGCCGTCATAGGCCAATCTTTGGAACCCGATTGGGAGCCCCCGGCTGATTGCATGGCCCAGTGCGTCGAGGATGTAAGGAGACTGAGGAGGACGCGCACCCGAGAAGAGTTGCAAGAAGCCGGTATTATTGAAGAAGGCGGTCTTGAGCTGCCCTCGTGACGTACAGGTATGTTGCTTACCCAGGTAATAGGGAATGACAAGGCAAGACCCATGGGCCTTGCCTTGTTTTTGAGTGAGCCTCGGAAGAAAGCCCCTACCGACCGTCGGTTGCGGCGCGCAAGCGCGCAAATCAGGTAGTCGTGTCTCGACCCCGGAACGGAAAGTGATAGGTTGCGGCTAGGCCATGTACGTTGCGCCGTTCCAGGACGCGACAATCGGGTGAGGTTTCCTTCCTTTGGTTATGTCTAGTCGAGACGGTGGGCCAATGCCCACGCCTGCTCGGCGATGCAGCGAGCCATGATGGCTGCGCGATGAGTTTTCCCGTGCTGGCGTGAGGATCTATCAAGCGAAGCTAGGCATTCGCGTATTGCGCTGTTCTCAGGGTCGGCCAGCCCGTCGGTTTGAAACGAGCCTCCTGTGCGCATGACGGTCGTAGCGGCACTGTAGAAGCATGCTCCCGACGGCGTGCGCTTGCGATTGCCGAGCTGCACGATCTTACCTCCAGAGTCGTGCGGAATAGGAACGAGACCGAGGAAGCTCACATAATCGCGGGCGGTGTCGAACCGCTTGAAGTCCATGGCTTCCGCTGCCGTTGTGAACGCGGTTACAGAGCCGATACCGCTCAACTGTGTCAGTGCGCTCATGTCGGAGTTGCGCTCCACCTCACGACCCATGAACTGGTCAAGGTGAGCTAGCTCGCATTCTGCGCTTTCAAGCTGAGCAGTCAGGGAGTCGAACGAGATACGGTCGTCGGAACTCAAGGAGCCGAGTATGCGCGCTCGCGCATCGGGTGCCATCGTCCTCGGTAGACCATGGCGGTGCGAAAAGGCAGAAAGACGCTTCTTTACGACCGTACGCTGCTGCGCAAGCGCATACCGCTGGCGGGCCGCTTCGCGTTGCGCCTCCTGTTTCTCGGTGGGAATATAGACCGGTTGCAACCGCTTACACAGAAGGAGCGTGGCAAGCGCCTCGGCATCCAGCGCGTCGGTCTTTGCCCGTCCCAATCCAAGCGTGCGTCCCTGCGTAACCATACAGGGTATGCCATGGCTGATGAGTAAGCGGGCAAGCGCGAAGCCGCAGTACCCCGCTTCATAGACGGCTTCACGCTGTCCAGGAAGTGCTTCGAGCCACGCTAGCAAGCCCGCGAAATCACTGCCGTCGAACACACTAGCAAAGATTTCACCTGTATCGGCATCGATAGCGCGCGCAACGATGTTTCTCAAATGCACATCGAGTCCAACTTTGATTCGCGCGTTCATGCCGTCACCTCGTCGCTCAGGAATTCAGCCAAAGCCGGGCGGGGTATACGCCAGAGCCGACCGATCTTGCGTCCAGCCAAAGCCCCGATGCGGCACAGCTCGCAGATGGTCTTGGTCGATACCTGCAAAATATCAGCAGCTTGTCTCACGGTAAGGACGGGCGGGTACTCCTGCAAACCAAAAGCGTTATTTTTCATCATCAACCTCCTCGAACAGAGCGTCTTGGTCGCCCTCCCAATCTAGAGCGCGGGCGAGCCGTTCCTTCCAACCGGGCCAAATTTGCGTATTCCCTGTCACGATGCGGCTGAGGATTGTGGGGCTGATATCTGCACGTTGCGCGAGCTTTGTTTGGCTCAATCCCTTAGCTTGTCGCTCGATTGTAAGTCTGAGAGTCATTCTGAAATCCTTTCCATTGAAGTGTTGACCTAACCAACGCACACGGTTATTATGTAAGAGGAATTTACCGATAAATAAATTTAACGGTAAATATAGAATTGGGGCTGATTTACGGGAAGGTTGATATGGGACGGCTAGAATATGTTAACGAGAACGAGCTTGTTTTCAGCGAGCCTCGCATGCCCTTGTCTCCCATTTGCGGCAGCAGGATTCTGGAGGATATCAACAACCTTCGCACGTGGCGCGATTTCATGACGCTCTGCAACAAGTACGGCGACTGGCTTTGCTACGAGCCTTTCCTTAACAAGAAGATGGGCGCGTTCTCTATGTCTATAGGACATGACATAGTCAGCGCAGCGGGCATGCTTAAGGGCAACCTCGTCAGTGCGGCAGACGCATTCGAGGGCGTGGAATACCTCGACCGATTTTCTTCCGATATACACGGGGACGAGGCCAACGCCGTCTATAACTCCTTCGTCACATGCGTTCATGGAGGTGTGTATCCTTATCGGGTCATCGAAACACGTCAGATGCTCAAGTACCTCCGGCTGTTTCCGTTCGTACTAACCCTCGCAGCCATCGCCAACGATAAACACAACGGGGGCGGGATTGTCGAGGTTGGCGAGTGCGTCATCCTCAAGCTGGGGGAAGAGCCGGGCATGGCGTGCCCGGTTTACATCACCTTGCCCGAAGAGCTGGCCGAAGACGATATGCGCACCCTGTTCTTCACGGACGATGCCAATTTCTCCCAGCTTCCCGAAGCCGAAGCCCTTGCCGAACGGCAGCGGCTTTCCGAGGCGGCGGGTTGTTCGCGCAATGCCCCCGATTTGTCAAAGCGCGTCCGCGTGTTCGTGTTTGACCTCGCTCCGACGCTGACATTAAGCGACGAAGACCGGAGCTATGCCGTGCGGCAGGCATGCGGAACGCTTGCGTGCTTTGTTCTGGCTCGCATAGGGTTCGGTGAATCATCATTGCGCTTCATCAACGGGAAAGCCGTCACCGATGAGGGGGCGACCATCTTCCAGGTTATAGCGCAAGCCGCAAAAGAGATTTTGCTGGATGACGACGTCATCCTTTGTGAGGTGTGCTCACGACCCGTACTCACCAATAAAGACCGGGGAACACCGTCGAAGATCTGCCGTGTCGGCTCGTGCAAGACAACCGCCAGTGCACGTCGGAAAACCCGTGTGGAGCAGTTGGCGGCGAGTGGTGTTCCGGTCGAAGATGCAGTGAGTGAACTAGGGGAGCAGTACCGCCAAAGTATCGAGAGGTGGTTCGAAAATTATGTGTCCACAAGCGCATTGGGTGCTTTGGAATAGGCATGCTGGCAAACAACAGAAAGGAGACCTACCATGCCAAAGGTACGCGGGAACGGGAAGCTGAGGAAGCTTGGGAAGACGGACGGTCTGACGCGGTATCAGATGCGGGTGGCTATCGGTCGCGACCCGGTGACCAACAAGTACATCACTAAGACCAAGGTGGTGCGCTGCAAAACCAAACAAGAGGCAGAAGAGAAGCTGCGGGAGTTTGTTCGCCACATCGAGAGCGGGCTTGCCACGGGAAACGAGGTGCCTACGTTCGCCGAGTTTGCGAAAGAGTGGCACGAGCGTCGGCGCTCCTCGAAGGAACTGAGCATCGGGCAGTTGCGGAAGGAGGGGCTTCATGTCCGAACCCTAAATAATTATTTAGGGAATATCAATCTTCAGGAGCTAAACCCGCGTCTTATTAGCAACATGCTTGTGAAGCTCCGAAATAACGGGTCTCTGTTGCAGAAGTCTCTCTCCGGCACGACGTGCAACGGTATCTTCATCACGCTTAAGCAAATACTGCACGAGGCGTTTGTGTACGAACTTATCCCCAACAACCCGTGCGACAAGCTCAAGGCTCCCAAACGTGACACCAAGGAGAAGCGCGCGCTCACACCGGAGGAGCTGTCTCGGGCAAATGCGGCGCTCGAACAGATGCCGCTTGATGCGCACGTCGTTGCCGTTGCTCTCGCTCTCAATACGGGCATGCGACGCGGCGAAGTGCTTGGCCTCACTTGGCAGGATGTTGACTACGACGCTGGGGTTATTCATGTGCGGCATAGTCTCGCGAGCGACGGCATGACCCTCAAGGAGCCAAAGACGCAGAGCGGAAAGCGTACCGTGCCTGTTGACGCACGATTCATGGATAAGCTTCGCCGCTGGGAGACCCTACAGGAGAAGCGCCTTGCCGAGCTTCGTATAAAGCCCACGATTGATACTCCGGTGGTTACGAGTGGAGTAGGTGGCTTCATGCACCCCGAGAATCTGAATAGGTGGTGGCGCAAACACCGTGTCGAGCTTAGGCTTGAAGAATTCACGCTTCATCAGTTTCGCCATACCTACGCGAGCGTGCTTGTTGGGGAGGGTGCCGACCCGAAGTCCGTTCAGTCGCTCATCGGCCATTCCGATGCCGCGTTCACGATGAAGCTGTACACGCACCACAACATCGAGAACGAGAAGCGTGCGACGCTCAAGATCGCCAATGTTATCTACGGAGACGGTGAGTCAACGGAAGCCCGCCCCGACGAACGAGACGCTATCTCAGCCGCAGAATTCGCGACCGCATAAAGCATTTTCGAGCAACCATGTACACGTTTCGTACACGACAGGTTGCGTAAATGAAAAGGGAGTGTTTGCGCTATCCCAGAATCCCCATCCTGATCAGCACAAACACTCCCTAGCATTCAATGGTGGTCGGAGGGGGACTTGAACCCTCGACACGCGGATTTTCAGTCCGCTGCTCTACCAACTGAGCTACCCGACCACGGGTATCGTCCATGAGGACGTGAATCGGTATTGTACCGGTCGTGCGCGTGCGGGTCAAGCGCGAATTCCAGGAGGGGCGCCAGAGAACATGCCAGGTACCCGACTTGCCCGTGCGCCCGACGTTGCGATTGCCCGCCGCTGTGAGTTTGGTATGGACTCGACGGCGCAGGGCAGATTGCTGCCTAGTCCGTTTCCACGCGCCCGCGCAGTTTTTTGACACCGCGACCGAGCATGCCGCCGAGCTTCGGAAGGTTTTTTGGACCGAAGATGAGCAGCACAACCGCCAAGATCAACGCGAGCTCGGGTACTCCCATGCCGAATATTCTCATGCTTTGTGCTCCTCTCCGTTTCAATCTTTACCAGTGTATTCCCGTGCGAACGCGAGGGACGGCCCTTCGGTGGCGATCGGTCTGGCTGTTGACAACCAAATGCTGTGCTTTCTTGCGATCTGCAAACGCCGGCATCGATTGCTGTCGGCCGAGCAGACCACTTTGCTGGCGATAAGTATAGCAGCATTAAAATTATAGTAACTATAATTTTGAACAGATTCGAACACATTCTATATACTGAAACCGGTGAAAACGCGGCGATGGTCGTCGTGCAAGCGAAAAGCGACGATCGGTCGGTTGGGCGGATGGCTCGCAAAACCTCACAATGACGAGGGTGGGCCGCAGGTTCGCCCGGACTCGATATACGCTCTGGCACATGCGACGAGAGGACGATGGAGTGGAGAAACGAGCAGATGGGGCCGATCGACCGCGGGAAACGTTGCGTGAGCGTAAGCGGCGCGAAACGCGTGAGGCTATCGAACGCGCCGCGATCTCGCTGGTGGACGAGTTGGGATATGAAGGGGTGACGGTCGCCATGATCTGCGATCGAGCCGTTGTGTCGCAGGGCACGTTCTTCAACTACTTTCCCACCAAAGACGCAGCCATCGTCGGCATTCCCGCAGCTCCGCTTGACGTCGATGCTGTTCGTGCCGCATACGACAGCCAGGCTTCAAGCACGCCGTTCTCCGTCACGTTGGCGCTTTTTCTCGAGGTCGTGCGCGCGCTCGACCGGGCGAGCGACATAGCTGCTATGCGATGGCGGCTCGTCTCGCAGACGCCTGCTCTCATGCGCCTGTTTTTGGATGGCACGTTCGGCTTCGTGGCGGACTTCCGGGATTTGCTGGCCGAATACCTTGCGGCGTGCCCCGATCGGCGCGCGTGTCCCCATGAGCTTACGGCGGCCGAGGAAGCCGATCTTATCGTCGCCGAGGCGCTTGCTGCAGCGAAATTTGCTTTGACGCGCGCAACCGGTCGGGAGGAAGGGAACCTGCCGGACAACGAAGAAGTTGGGCGCATTGTGAGAAAGATCGTTGGATAGCGCCGCATGAGGAAGACCTGAAGAGGAGCGATCCGGCAGGGTAGCGTGTACCGGGGAGCTCGGGGCAGCTCGCCGCAGGACGAACGTATGGAAATGCGGAACGAGGCTCGAGGGGCTTCCCGGAAGCATCTACAATGTATGCCGTCGACACCAGCGCGCAATGCGCTGAGAAAGATGCCGCATCGTGCGATCCAGAGAAGGAGAACCAATGTCTTGCGAACAGAAGAACCCGGTCATCGGCATTATCATGGGATCCGAGAGCGATCTGCCCGCCATGGAGCCCTGCATGAAGCAGCTCGATGAGTTCGGCGTACCCTACGAGGTGAAGGTGGCAAGCGCCCACCGCAAGCCGGCCGAGGTGCACGAGTGGGCTTCGAAGGCGCACGAGCGCGGCATCCGCGTGATCATCGCCGCCGCCGGCAAGGCTGCGCATCTGGGCGGGGTTGTGGCTGCATACACGCCGAACCCGGTCATCACGGTGCCCATGAAGACGAGCGACTTAGGCGGTTTGGACTCGCTGCTATCGATGGTGCAGATGCCCTCCGGCGTCCCTGTTGCCTGCGTGGCCATCAACGGCGCGAAGAATGCGGCTATCTTGGCCGTGCAAATCATGGGTACGGGCTGCGACGGCGCTCGTCAGAAGATCATCGACTTCAAGCAGGGCATGGCCGACGCGTAAACGGCGCCGTGCGCGGCGGCAAGATCGCGGGAAGGCGAATCGAAGAAGACGCTGCGGACTGCCGAGCGCCATCATGTTCTGCCTGTCGGCGCTACGGTGCGCTCGTCACGCTCTGGCGTTGCGCGCGGCCGTGCGCGGCGTAGAGGGCATCGGCTTGTTCTTCCCAGCGTCCGCTTTGGCAGAGGCGCTGTTGCGGCTGCTGGTAAGAAGGTGTAGACCGCAAGGGGGTACGGGTTCGTCATCGTGCCCGGCCTGGCGGTGCCCGCTCGCGGCTCTTGCGCTGTTTTTGCCTTCGCCCGCCACCGCAAGCTCCGAGCGAAAAACAAGCAGGCCGTCGCATCGCTTGCGCGCAACGGATCGACGCTCTCGGCGGTGCGGAGCTTGGCGCTAGTCTCCGAAATCGAATAGGTCGCTCAGGAAGCTCTCGGGCTTCTTCTTTTTGCGAATCCTCTTGTCGTAGTCGCCGGGACGCCGCTCGTCGAAGCGACGTCCATCGCGATATGTGTGCTCATCGTAGCGTCGTTTGTCGTAGCGATCTTCGCCAGCATACCGACTATCCTCGTACGGAGCTGCGGAAGGTGCGAACTGGGAATTCGACCGATCGACGATCTTGTCCAGCTCGCCGCGGTCAAGCCATACGCCGCGACACTGCGGGCAGTAGTCGATTTCAATTCCTTGGCGCTCGCTCATCACCAACTCAACGTTGCAGAGGGGGCATTTCATAGGATTCTGCTCTCTCCCGGGCTGCGCGCTTCCCCGCGCGAGCGTACCTGTACCTATCCGGCTTGCCGAACGTATGCGCATGATATCGCATGCTCCGGCTTTTGCGCCGGTAGGATCGCGATGCGTTACGCCGATTTGACATTGCTGCGCGTTCGGTGCCGCAGCGCCGCTCGCGATCTCCGCGACGATCTTCGTGCTCTTCCCTTCGCGGATGCGCCCCGCCGCGTGGGAGCTGGTTTGCTATCATGGAGGAGACGTATTCACGTACATCCTTTGTTTGGGACGGCAGCGGCGCCCCGCCGGTGCCGTTCTTGATGCGGACTATGAGAAACGAAGCAGGCGAGGCGCATATGGCGAAGAGACTTCTGATGGGGAACGAGGCGTTCGCACACGCTGCGCTGGAGGCGGGCGTGCGCGTGGTGGCGGGCTATCCGGGAACGCCGTCATCCGAGCTCATCGAGACGGTGGCGAAGCTGCACGCCGATGGAGCCGCGCGCGGCATCCACGTGGAGTGGTCCACGAACGAGAAGAGCGCGCTCGAGTTGCTGGCCGGCGCGTCGTACACCGGCGCGCGCTGCCTGTTCACCTGCAAGCAGGTGGGCCTCAACGTGGCGAGCGATGCGCTCATGAGCCTGAACTACGTGGGCGTGAAGGGCGGCATGGTGCTGTTCGTGGCCGACGATCCGGGCCCCATCTCGTCGCAGACCGAGCAGGACACGCGCCGCTTTGCGTCGTTCGCCAAGCTGCCCGTGTTCGACCCCGCTACGCCCGATCAGGGATTCGCCATGATGCAGGCCGCCTTCGACCTGTCCGAGCGCTACCGCACGCCCGTCATCGTGCGGCCCACCACGCGCATCAACCACGCTTCGACGTTCTTCGACGTGGCGGACGCCACCGAGGCGCGCCCGGTGCCCAAGGAGGGTTTCCAGCGCGATTCCAAGTGGGTCATCTTCCCGCGTCGCGCCTTCCAGGCGCACGGCGAGATCAACGAGCGCCTGGCGGCGATCGCGCACGATTTCGCCGACGAGCCGGCGCTCGCGGCGTTCAACCCGATGTTTGACGGAGGGAGAGAAGAATCAGGAAGCGCCCGCGCTGCGTCTGCGACCTCCGATTCCGCTTGCACTGCTCCCTCCGACGCCGAATCCGCTGGCGCCGCTGTCCCCTCTGCAGATTCAGGAACGCAAACAAATGTTTCACGTGAAACATTCGCAGCAGCACCGCGTCTCGGCATCGTGGCGGGCGGCGTGTCGGCCGCCTACGCTCGCGAGGCCCTGCGCATGGTGGAAGCGCGCGCAGCGGCGTCCGGCGCGGAAATGCCGGCCTATCGATTCTGGCAGGTGGGCACGCCCTACCCCTTCCCGGAGGAAACGGCCGCGCGGTTCGTCGAAGGCCTCGATGAGGTGCTCGTGCTGGAGGAGCTCGACCACGTGCTGGAGGACGCGCTGCTCGTGCACGCCGCCCGCACGCACTCCTCCTACGAGGTGCGCGGCCGCCTGGCCGGCGATGCGCGCGACCGCGGCGAGAACGACGTGGACGACATCGCCCAGCGCATCGCGCGCTTCCTCGGCATCCCCGATGCCGTCGCGCCCGCGAACGCACTTGCGGCCTACGCTGCCGAAGACGACCCGCTGCCCGTGCGCCCACCCGTGTTGTGCGCCGGCTGCCCCCATCGCGGCAGCTTCTACGCGGTGAAGCGCGCGCTGGGCAAAACGCCCGCCGTGTTGTGCGGCGACATCGGGTGCTACACGCTGGGCAATGCCATGCCGCTCGATGCGGTGGACACGTGCCTGTGCATGGGCGCGGGCATCACGATGGCGCAGGGTTTCGCCGTGGCCGAGCCGCATAAGAAGACGCTTGCGTTCGTAGGCGATTCGACGTTCTTCGCCAGCGGCCTGCCGGGCATCGTGAACGCCGTGTACAACGGCCACGACATCACCGTGTGCGTGCTCGACAACGCTACCACGGCCATGACGGGGTCGCAACCGCACCCCGGAACAGGCCAAACGCTCATGGGACCGAAGCGCGAGCCCATCTCTATCCAGCGCGTGCTGGAAGCGGTCGGCTTCGGCTGCATCGTGCATGCCGATCCGCTCGATCTGGACGCGTCGGTGGCCGCTGCGCGAGAGGCGCTCGACTACGAAGGTCCCAGCGCCATCCTGTTCGAGTCTCCCTGCGTGCAGCTAGTGAAGCCGGCCGAACCAGCCGCCGTGAGCGTCGAAATCTGCACGGGCTGCAAGAAGTGCATCACCGAGATCGGGTGCCCGGCCATCGGCTTCGACGCCGACGCGCGCGGTCCGCGCAGCAAAGAGCGAGGCCAGGCGTTCGTCGACGCCAGCCTGTGCAACGGCTGCGGACTGTGCACCCAGGTGTGCCCCTTCGACGCGCTGCGAGTTCCGCCGGCTTGCCAGCCGGTGGAACCTGCCGACACTGCGGCTTCCCGCAGTGCCCGACCTCGCCGCGCTGACGAAGGCTCGCGTGCTGAAGCACCCCACGCCTTCGCCAGCCCGTCGATCTCAGGCACTGCGGAAACCCTCGCTGACGTCGATGGACCTGCGGCTGTTTCACGTGAAGCATCGTCGGACGCTGGGAGCATCAAGGACGTTGGACGCGCGGCGGCCGCGGACGGATCCGCGGCGGCGGAAGGGGGTTCCCATGCGTAACGTGCTGCTCACGGGAGTTGGCGGCCAGGGCACGGTGCTGGCAGCGAAAGTGCTGGCCCAGGCCGCGCAAGACAAGGGTTGGCAGGTGCGCACGGCCGAGACCATCGGCATGGCGCAACGCGGCGGCAACGTGGTGTCGCATGTGCGCATGGGCGACGCGGGCGAGGAGGTGTTCGCGCCGTTGCTGGCCGAGGGAACCGCCGACCTCGTCATCGCGTTCGAGCCGGCCGAGGCCGCGCGCGTGCTGCCGTTCCTCGCTCCTGAAGGCCTGCTGGTCACCGCGACCACGGCCATCCAGCCGGTCACGGCGGCGCTGTCCGACCGGCCGTACCGCGCCGACGACGTGATCGCGCGCATCGAGCGATCGCTGGCCGGCACCGGCGCGCGCTTCGTCGCCGTCAACGACGTCGCGCTCACCGACGAAGTGGGCAGCCGCAAGGTGCTGAACTCGGTGCTGCTGGCCAGTGCGCTGAGCGTCGGCGCGATACCGCTCGACCTCGACGACCTGCGGCGCGCGCTCGAGGAGTGCGTCAAGCCCCGCTTCGTCGCCCTCAACCTGGCAGCCGTCGACGCGGTGGCGGGGATGTAGAACCGAAAGAGCATGCTTTCCGCCGTGTCCGTCTCAGAGGGATGCTGCTATACTAATGCCCCCGGTGGTATGGGCAATAGAAGGCGAGGGCGCCATGCGAGAGACGATGGATCGGGCGTGGCTGGCGGAAGCGGTAGAGCTGGCGCGCGAATTGGCGCATGCGTATCTCATCGAGCCATCGGAGGAGAACGTTCAGTTCATCGCCGGCGCCATGGATCCGCAGCTTTTGTCGCTCATCGGAACGGGCAAGCACGAATTCTACGCGGATATCGCGTCGTTCTTCGAAGGGCTCGAGCGCGATCAACAGGAGGCCCAGGGAGTCGTATTCGAGATTCTCGACGAGTATTACGAGCCTCGGCCGATCGGCTGCGACTCGTGCCTCGTGATCGGCACGTTGTGGGTGCGCGAGCGCCCTGACCGGCCCAAGCCGTTGCTCGTGGAGATGGACACGCGTTTCACGATCGTGTTCCGCCGCGAAGGCGGCCGTTGGCTGCTGACCCATCTCCATCATTCCACGCCAAACCTCGACCAGCGCCGCGACGAGTACTACCCGAAAACTGCTACCGAGCAGGCGAACGCCGCGCTCGAATACTCCAAGGCGCTGGAGCGCCGTGCCGAGCTGGACTCCATGACCGAGCTGCTGAACCACGCCGCGTTCGAGAAGCACGTGGCGGCTGCGCTCATCGAGGGTGCCGAAGACAACGCCTTCTTCATGATCGATCTCGACAACTTCAAGACCGTGAACGACACACTCGGCCATCCTGAGGGCGACCGGGTTATCGAGGAGTTCGCCGACGTGCTGGAGCAGGTGTTTCCCCGCGACGCGCTCGTCGGCCGCATGGGCGGCGACGAGTTCGCCGTGTTCTCCACGAATCCGTTATCCGCTGACGATGCCGAAGCTAAGGCCCGCGAGCTCATCGAGACGTGGTGCGACCGTTCCGCCCAGCGCGCTGTGGAGCTGGGATGTTCGGTGGGTATCGTGCGCGTGGTGCGCGGCCGCACGTTCTTCGACCTCTACCGTGCGGCCGATCAGGCGTTGTACGCCAGCAAGGGAAACGGCAAAGCCTGCTTCAGCTGGTGATGGGCGAGCGGAACGCGCGGCGACGAAGTTGCGGGTTTGCAATCGCGCTCGCTTCGCCTAGAATGGATGCATGGAACACGTGAACGACATCTTCTCCTCTCCAGCCGTGGTTTCGGCAGGGCGATGGCTCTAGCTTCAAGACTCGCGCTTGCGGGCTTGAAGCATTTTCATACCCTGTAGAAGACCATCGTCCGAAAGAGGATCATCATGCAGCTTACCAGCGACCAGTTCGCGCTCATCAAAGACCAGTTCAAAACGCTCAAGGAACGCTCGCCGTTCTACGCGAGCAAGTTCGAGGGCATCGACCTTGCCGACGTGCAAACTCAAGAAGACTTCGAGAAGCTCCCATTCTCCGAGAAGGACGACCTGCGCAACGCCTATCCGCTGGGGCTGCAGGCCGTTCCCGACGAGGAGATCGTGCGCGTCCATTCGTCGAGTGGCACCACGGGTACGCCCGTCGTCATCCCCTACACGAAACAGGACGTCATCGACTGGGCTATCCAGTTTGCTCGCTGCTACGAAACGGCTGGCATCACCAACAAAGACCGCATCCACATCACGCCCGGCTACGGCCTTTGGACGGCGGGGATCGGTTTCCAGCTGGGCGCCGAACGCCTGGGCGCCATGGCCATTCCCATGGGGCCGGGCAACACCGAGAAGCAGCTTCGCATGATGCAGGACTTGAAGTCCACCGTCCTGTGCGCCACCAGCTCCTACGCGTTGTTGCTGGCCGAGGAGATTGCCGAACGAGGCATTCGCG
The DNA here is from genome assembly GCF_002899715.1 of Enteroscipio rubneri. Lineage (GTDB taxonomy): Bacteria > Actinomycetota > Coriobacteriia > Coriobacteriales > Eggerthellaceae > Enteroscipio > Enteroscipio rubneri. Next base: position 48,388 of record NZ_PPEK01000006.1, read on the forward strand.
ACAAGATATGCTTGAGCAAGGGCGTCATCGGAAGCGAGCGGTGGGGCGACAAGATGCGCCAGCGCATCGCCGGCGAACTGGGCGTGGAGATATACGACATCTACGGCCTCACCGAGGTGTACGGTCCCGGCATCGGCATCTCGTGCGACGAGCATCACGGTATGCACGTCTGGGACGACTACGTGTACTGCGAGATCGTGGATCAGATCACCGGCGAACCGGTGCCCGACGGTGAAGTGGGCGAGCTCGTGCTGACCACGCTGCGCAAGCAGGGCGCGCCGCTCATCCGCTACCGCACGCACGACCTCACGCGCATCATCCCTGGCGACTGCCCATGCGCGTTCGGCCATCGTCATCCGCGCATCGATACGCTCACCGGCCGTACCGACGACATGTTCAAAGTGAAGGGCTGCAACATCTTCCCTGCTCAGGTGGAGGAGGTTATCAGCATCACCGACGGCGCATCGTCCGAGTATCAGGTGATGATCGAGCATATCATGGGCAAGGACGTGCTCACGGTGCTGTTCGAGACGCCTCTCGAGGGCGAATCGAAGGAGCGCGCCGAACAGGAGCTGGCCATGATCTTCAAGGCGAAGTGCGGCTGCACCCCCGACGCCAAAGGCGTTCCCATGGGCGAGCTGCCTCGCAGCGAGAAAAAGACCAAGCGCATCTTCGACAGCCGGTACTAGAGTTCCGTTTGCCAACGGCAAACGGAACGTGCGACGCTCCACGGCGCTGAGGCACACCGCCTTCGTGCGATCTCGAAGACTTCCGTACCAAAGTACGCTTCGCCTTTGCGATCCCGCGAATTCGGGTGCACCTCAGCGCCGATCGCTGGCATAGCAACCGTTCGTTCGCAGGGGAATCACGAACTTCTCGCTGTGCGAACTGCTCCACTATGGTAAAGTAAGCCTATGCATTCCGAGAAGGTACATACTGACGCTGAACAGCGCTGGCAACTCCAGTTCGCCGTTGCGGCTGCGCTGCGCGCCTTCGCGCCGCGGTCTTCCGAGTGCTTGGCGACGTTCGCCACAAGCCGTACGGCTTCTTCGCACGACGGTTCCGTCTACTGCGCCCTTCCTTATTATTCCTATCGATACCTCTAGCACATGGGTTTGCCCGTGGTGCTGCGTCCGTGCCGCGTCTCGACATGGCGCGCCTGCAGCTGGCAAAGTCATGTGCGCCACCGCGAGGGCCCGCTCCCGGCGCATTGTTTCACGTGAAACATCTGTTCCTTTATCGCAGGACGCAGTGGCAAGTGTTTCACGTGAAACACTTCGAGATGCCAAGGGCTCGATTCCAACGGAAAGCGAGCGACGCGTCGTCGGCTCGCATGAGACGATAGGAATACTCCCATGATCGAAAAGATATGCATGGTGCTCATTTTCGTCGGCGTGGCGGTGGGCGTCGGCATCTACTGCCGACGACACACCGGCACCGTCGACGGGTTCATTCTGGGCGGCCGCAACGTGGGGCCGTGGCTCTCCGCGTTCGCATTCGGCACGAGCTACTTCTCCGCCGTCATCTTCGTGGGATACGCCGGCCAGTTCGGCTGGAAATACGGCGTCGCCGCCACGTGGATCGGCATCGGCAATGCCATCCTGGGCAGCTTGCTGGCCTGGTGGGTGCTCGGCCCGCGCACGCGCGAGATGACGCACCGCCTGGGCGCGTCCACGATGCCCGAGTTCTTCGGCGCGCGTTACCAGTCGAAGGGCTTGCGCATCGCGGCCGCGGCCATCATCTTCGTGTTCCTCATCCCGTACACGGCCAGCGTCTACAACGGCCTGTCGCGTCTGTTCGGCATGGCGTTCGGGCTGCCCTACGAGTGGTGCGTCATCGGCATGGCCGTTATCACCTGCATCTACGTGGTGCTGGGCGGCTACATGGCCACCGTCATGAACGACTTCATCCAGGGCATCGTCATGCTGTTGGGCATTGTGGCGGTCATCGTGGCCGTGCTGGTGAACAACGGCGGCTTCACCGAGGCCCTCACCACGCTCTCGCTCATCCCGGCCGAGGGGTCCGAGATGGCCGGCCCGTTCGTGAGCTTCTTCGGGCCGAACCTGCCCGACCTGCTGGGCGTCATCGTGCTGACCAGCCTGGGCACGTGGGGCCTGCCGCAGATGGTGCAGAAGTTCTACGCCATCAAGAGCGGTCCCGCCATCAAGCAGGGCGCCATCATCTCCACCGTGTTCGCGATGGTGGTGGCGGGCGGCAGCTACTTCCTGGGCGGGTTCGGCCGCCTGTACGGCGGGCAGGTTGAGATGACGGCCGCCGGCACGCCGGTGTACGATTCCATCATCCCCACCATGCTGTCCACGCTGCCCGACCTGCTCATCGGCATCGTGATCGTGCTGGTGCTGAGCGCGTCCATGTCCACGCTGTCGTCGCTCGTGCTCACGTCGTCGTCCACGCTCACGCTCGATCTCATCAAGGACAACCTCGTGAAGAACATGAGCGAGAAGAAGCAGCTGTCGTACATGCGCGTGCTGCTGGTGGTGTTCATCGTGATCTCGGCGGTGCTGGCGCTCGTGCAGTACAACTCGTCCATCACGTTCATTGCGCAGCTCATGTCCATCAGCTGGGGCGCGCTGGCCGGTTCGTTCTTGGGCCCGTTTTTCTGGGGACTGTTCTCCAAGCGCATTTCGCGTCCGGCCGTGTGGGCCAGCTTCATCGTGGGCGTGGGCCTGACCACGGGGAACATGATCGCCGGGTTCATGGGCACGGCGTTCATCGCCAGCCCCATCAATTGCGGCGCCATCGCTATGGTGCTGTCGCTGGTCATCGTGCCGGTGGTGAGCCTGTTCACGAAGCGCGTGGACTTCGAGGTGGACCCACCGCACGTGGAAGGCGCCATCGACCGCGAGTACGAGCAGGAGCTAGAAGCGGAGCAGGCATAACCCTGATCGGATGCGGTGCCAATCTGGTGGGTGCTCAGCCGGCGGTGCGAGTGCTATGAACGCAGTCGTGATCGGATGCGATGCCTACCTGGTGAGTGCTCAGCTTCGCGTGTTGTTCGACGGATCGTGTTCAGCGTCGCTGGTTTTCGAGGGAAAACCAGCGACCATGTCGATAAGCTCCTGCTTATCGTGCACTCCCAGCTTCTGATAGATTCGCCTTTTGTGGGTGTTGACGGTGTTCACCCCGATCAGCAGCTCGTTGCTGATGTACGGCGAGGTTCTTCCCTGAGCGAGCAGCGCGAGTATCTGCGTTTCCCGCTCGGTGAGGCCGTGCGCCTGTCCGAGCGCCGCAGCCGATTGCCGAAGCAGGCCGTTGACTTCTGCACCGCTGCGGCCGGACGAGGGCGCACCGTCGGATCCTGCTTTCATCATGGCCCATACATTGTCGATCCCGTTGGTGTCAAGCACCAGCATCGTGGCGATGACGAGGATGCATACCGCCGAGGACAAGATGCTCTGCATTTGAAGCGCGTCCGCGGCGAACATCGTGCGCGCGACGACAATCGCGAGCGTCCCCGCAAGTAGTCCGGCCGAAGATAAAAGCCGTGCCGCGCCAGCCGTCGCGCCTGCATCGCTTCGGTGCACGCGCATAACCTCGAACACGATGGTCCAGCTCATACATTCAAAGAAGCCATACGCCATATGGGCGATAAAGCCCGCGGCGAAGCTGCCGTTCGAACCAAATATCGGCACAAGAACCAGCCCGACAAGAACGATGGACGTGGACAGGCGATAGGCGGTGTGGGGTTTCCAAGAGAACACGCAAAGTCCGACGAAGAATACCACGGCGGCCAGCGCGCGTCCTCCCTGCTGGAAATCCATGAGAACCGAGTCAAGGAAAACCGTCGAACCCGAAAAGCGCTGCATGATGCCGAACACAAATCCAAAAGCGGCGAACCAGAATGCCACGTTGCGCGGGAAACCCATCACGGTGCAGGCACGGGCCGACTCGTCGTCGGCCGCGCTGCACGCGAAGACGGTGCGCTCGCTCTTCGGCGTGAGCGGCAGATCCTGCCGCGGAGGTGCGAGCAATGCGCAGCTTGCAAGAGGCAGCACTGAGACCGCGACGATTCTCATCCAGTCTGAAAGCTCGATGGCTACGAGGTAGAAGGGGAACGAGAGGGCGATCGAGCCGGCCACCCAAACATAGCCTCGCCCTTGCTTGTCCGATGCGTAGTCTTCGGCCCACATGAGGACGATCGCTCCCATTCCCAGGCCGATGAGCGCAAGGCCTCCGGCCAACATTCCGAGGGAAAGAGCCCCTCCCAAGCTCACGAGGATGGCCCCCGCCGATGCAAGTGCGGCGATGGCCCAGCGAACGGTTCGCTTTCTCGTGCATTCGAACAGTGCAGGTGCACGGTAGCACAGCACGTATACGAGGATGCAGAACAGCACGGAGACCATCGACGTCAAATCGCCGAACAGCGTATTCACAGCGACACTTCGCGCCAGGGGGACGCCCACAAGGGCAACGTCGATCCACGCCCAGTACAGGGCGAACCCAACGATAGGCCGCACCGATGATGCGTCGATGTGAGCGCGAATGCCCCTCATGCAGTCCCTTCCCTTTCGACTCCGTCGGCGAGTATAACGCCTTCGGCACGTTCGCCAGCTGGCGAACGTGCCGAAGAGGCCGATCCTGCACGTGGAGGCGCACGACGAACGGGGAGGCGCTGGAGGGAAGGGGGAAGCGCCTTCCCCCTCGCCGTGCCAAGCAAGCGCAGGGGGCTTAGCGAATATCGCTGGCTATCTGCTGGGCGGCCGTCCGGCCCGAATAGGTGCAGTAGCCGTTCATGCCTCCCGATATCTGGTAGTTGTAGGTATCTTGATACAGGCCGCACGAGGTCACGCCCGAGCTGTACAAGCCGGGAATGACGTTGTTGTCGGTGTCTAGCACCTGCATGCGCCTGTTGACGCCGATTCCACCGAACGTGGTGAGCACCGAAAGATCGGTGTGGACGGCGTAGTAGGGACCAGAGCCGATCGCGTTCAGATAGGCGGCGTCCTTGCCGAAGTCTTCGTCGACGCCCTTTTCGCACAGAGCGTTGTAGCGCGTGACGGTGTCGGTCAGCCTGGCGGGATCGGAACCCATATCAGCCGCCAGCTCTTCGAGCGTCTCGCCCTTGAATACCACGCGATAGCCGCTTGCCTGCGCTCCGGTTTCGAGTTGTTCGCGCAGACCGGGAAGCCGATCGCCCGGCTCGACTTCGAGGTTGCCGACGTAGCTTCCCCGCCCGTTCTCCAAAAGTTCGATAAAATCGTTGTCGAAGAACGTGTACGTGTCCGACAGCTGCGAACGCTGGGCGTTGATGACGAGCGCATAAAGCTTCTTCAGGTGCAGGTCCTCGGCCATGAAGCGCTCTCCGTCGCCATTAATGTACAGGCCGGGCTGAATGCAGGCGGCCATGGATATCGCGTCGCGGATCACGAAGCCATCCACCCCCAGGCAGGGGAGGATGGAGATGTCGGTTTCCTTAGCCCCGACAGCCCAGGCCATTCTGTGCCCGTCCCCTACGTTCGGTAGCGGGAACTCGGTCTTGGCGTGCGAGGTGTCGATGCCGGTCTTTTCTTGCAGCAGTTCGAGGTCGTTGCCAATGCCGCCGCACGCCAGCAGCACGGCCTTTGCGTTTACTTCGAGAATCTTCCCGTCATCCGTTTCGGTGTACACGCCCACGACACCGCCGTTCTCAACCTTGAGGTCGATTGCGGCCGTTGAGGGGCGCGTTGCGATGCCAAGCTCCTCGATGCGCGCCAGCATGGAAGCCATAAAGCTCGTGCCGATCTTGCCTTCCCACCAATGTGCAGTCGGGAAGGCGCTTACGCCGCGGTAGTCGTCCACGGTATCGAACACGACGCCCTGATCGCGAAGCCAGTCGATGTTCTCTCCCGATCGTTCAATGTAATCGCCCCACAAAAGCGGGTCGCTGTGGTGGTTCGTGTAGGCCAGCTCCTGATCCACCACCTGGTAGCGATACGGCAGATCGAGGCCCGCTTCATGTTGCATAGCGGATCCCAAACCGAATATGACCTCGGTGGCGAAAGAGGAGCCGCCGAGCTCGCTCGACTTCTCGATCAGAACGACGTCGAGCCCCGCTTCGGTTGCTTCGATGGCAGCGCACATACCCGAGTTTCCAGCGCCGATGATAGCGACGTCGGCTGATATGCTCTCGTCAGGGGAGTAGGTTTTCGGTCCGGGCTGCGTGCTTTCTTGCGCGCTTGGATCCGTAGTCTGCTCGGACGGTCCGCAGCCGACGATTCCGACCGCCATCGCGCCGGCTCCAACGATGCCGGCGCCTTTCAAAAAGCTACGACGAGTAAGTTCCATACGTTCCCTCCTGCATTCTCGTGGACAGCAGCCGCCTCGTCAGAAGCGACGGCTTGATCGTAGGCGTGCGGCAAGGAGGGCGTCGACCTCCGTTTCAGAGGTTTGCGTGCGATCTTCCGTCACCTGTTTCGCAGTATCGAAGGCGTAGCTCCAGGTCGAACGCGGTATAAAAAGCGCGGGCGGCACGTTTCGCATGCGTAGCCGAAAGGAACAATTTGGCGACGGGTCGTTATCGGACGATATACTATGTACGACGCCCATTCGTCGAAAGTGCTGACCATGCTGCTCCAGCTCATTCTCATATACTTTCCCGCTCTTGTGTTCGGGCTGCTGTTCGCGAGAAATTTCCGCAAGGAGCCGCGACAGTTTCGAAACGCGCTGTACTTCTTCGCGTTCTGCCTCTGTGCGCTCTATGGCTTGTCCATCCAGTTCGAACTGCCGTGGCTCGTGCTGCTGGGGTTTGCGGCCATTCCCTTCGGCACGGTTGCATTTGTGGGGTTCTTGATCGCGAACACGTTCGTGGTCGTCAAGCGCGAGGGCCTGAGCCTTGCCAATGTGCTGCCGGGGCTGCTTGCGATCTGCACCGTGGCGGTGTGCGTGAGCGGGCCGCTGCTGCTTCTTGTTCAGGCGCCCCCGCTGCTGCTGGCGCTGTACCTGCTTGTGCTGATGGAGGGCTCGTACATTGCGTTCACGTTCGCAGCGCTTTTGCTGTATTCCTGGCTGTATCGGCGACTGCCCAAACGCTGCACGTATGACTACATCGTCGTGCACGGAGCGGGCCTGTCGGAGACGAAGCCCACGCCACTTTTGGCTGCGCGCCTGGACAAGGGCGTCGAGCTATGGGAAGGAGGCGGCCGCAAAGCGGTCATCATCGCATCGGGAGGGCGTGGCTCTGACGAGCAAGTCTCCGAAGCCGAGGCTATGAAGAGGTACCTGGTGGAAGAGCGCGGTGTGCCCTCCGATGCCGTGATGCTCGAGGATCGATCGGCCAACACCATGGAGAACCTGCGCAACTCGAAGGCCATCATGGACGCGCGATCGGGTGTGGGAGCATATCGCACCGCCGTGGTGACCAGCGACTACCACGTGTTCCGCACGGCCGAGTATGCTCATAAGATCGGGTTGGCCGCCGATGGCGTTGGTAGCAAGACCGCGCGCTACTATTGGCCCACGGCTTTCATCCGCGAATATGTGGCCGTGAGCAACGCCCATCGCTGGCCCTTCGCGGTGATCTTCGTGCTCTGGCTTATACCGGTCGCCCTTTGGTTTGCCGGCTTCGTCCTGTAATCGTTGCGCACTCCGATTGCGGGCATCGCGAATGCGCCCTTTGGTGCCTGCTTCCGTTCGAAACCGCGCATCGGGCTTGCAGCTCGCTCTCCGAGGCGCGCATACCGTTCGCGCGGGTTCGCGGACAAAATCGCGTGCAATTCCGTTCCCGTGGCGCTGCTCGTACCGTATACTAATGCGCATCGTTGCGTATTCGCGCGGGCGTCCGTATGAACGACCTCCGCGCGAATGCGTGCCGCTTGAGAGAAGGGGACGTATATGGAAGGATTCGACCTGATCAGCACTGGGGTGTGGTCTATCATCCCGCCGCTCTTGGCGCTGGGGCTGGCGCTTATCACAAAGGAGGTGTACTCTTCTCTCGCCATCGGCGTGTTCACCGGCATGGTCATCTACCAGTTCACGCTCAACGGCGCCGGGTTTGAACAGCTCGTCGATTCGTTTACCATGGTGCCCCAGATGATGGCGGAGCAGATTGCCGGGAACGGGGCGCTGCTGCTGTTCCTTGCGTTATTGGGCGCGCTCGTCGTGGTCATTGCGGCTGCCGGCGGATCACGCGCATACGCCGAATGGGTATCCACCCATGTCAAGAATGCCAAGATGGCGCAAATCCTGACGGCGGTACTGGGCATCATCATCTTCGTGGACGACTACTTCAACTGCCTCACTGTGGGCGCCGTCATGCGCCCCGTCACCGACCGCTTCCACATCAGCCATGAGAAGCTGGCGTGGATCATCGACTCCACCGCGGCGCCCATCTGCATCATCGCACCGGTGTCGTCGTGGGCCGTGGCCGTGGGCGGCTACCTGGGCGAGGGCGGCTTCACCACGTTCGTGCAGTCCATCCCGTACAACTTCTACGCGCTGCTCACCATCGTGTTCGTGTTCTTCATGTGCGCCACGAATCGCGACTTCGGTCCCATGCGCGTGGCCGAGGCCGAGGTGCAGCAGCCGACCGAGCGTCAGCACCGCATTCCGCCGAAGGACAGCGCGCTCGAGGCTATGTCCACCGCACGGCTTTCCGATCCGAAGGAAGCCGACCAGCTTCCCGTCAACCTTGAGACCATCGTGGCCGAGGAAGACGAGCTTGACGAGGCGGCGCAGACGGCTGTCGAAGAGTTCAAGGGCATCAAGGTGTCCGAGAAGGGCCATGTGCTCGACCTCGTGGTTCCCATTGTCGTACTCATCATCTTCTCGATTCTGGGCATGCTGTACGCAGGCGGGTTCTTCCAAGGGGTCGACTTCGCCACCGCCGTGGGAGAGAACCCCGTGTTCGGCCTCTGCATCGGCGTGTGCGTTGCGCTCGTCGTTGCCGCGGGCATGTTCCTTCCGCGCAAGCTCATGACGCTCTCGGGCTACATGGAGGGTATTTCCGAAGGCGTGCGGTCTATGGTGGGCGCCATCATGATCCTCGTGCTGGCGTGGAGCCTGGGCGGCACGTGCCGCTACCTGCTGGGCACGGGCGAATTCGTCAGCGGGTTCTTGAACAGCATCGGCGTGGGCCTCGTGTTTCTGCCGGCTGTCATCTTCGTGGTGGCGGCGTTCATCGGCTTTGCCATGGGGACGTCGTGGGGCACGATCGCTCTCATTCTGCCCATCGTGATCGGCGTGTTCCCGGTCGAGAACCCGTTGTTCCTCGTAGCCATCGGCGCCACGCTGGGCGGTGCCGTCTACGGCGATCATGTGTCGCCTATCTCCGACACGACCATCCTGTCGTCGGCTGGCGCGCAGTGCAACCACTTACGCCACGTTGCCACACAGCTTCCCTACGCATCGGTCGTGGCCTTGATCTGCCTCGCGGGCTATGTGGTTGCCGGCTTCACCGGCAATCCCTGGATATCGCTTGCAGGTGGCGCCGTGCTCATGGTGGTGGCGGTGATCGTGCTCAATATGTCGCCGTACGGCGCCGTGAAGAAGTAGGGCGGAAGCGCCTCGCAATCCGTTCGCATGTGTGCCTTCTCGTTGCGGCCCCGGCTTGGCCGGGGCCGCAACGTGCATGCAGAGGTGTATTCGTCCGCCGTCTTTCGCGGAGACGCACGGTTCGCGTTGTCCGGCATAATCCTGTGTGGGTACGGGGGGGGGGACTTCGATGCCGCAATCGTTTCGCGCCGTGCCCTGCGAGACGCAGAGCACTGCTCTCGGAGCGCATGCGGTCTTTTTCCCAGAACGTAACAGCGACGTTGCACCCCGGTGCTAAATACGTGTGCAGTTTGCGCATACGTAACTGTTTACCTTCGGTTTAACCTGCAAACGCATCAATGACCTTGCTATAATTCTTTGAGATTGGCTACACTCAAGAAACCCCGAGTGCGCTCTTCTCCTGCGAAGGGAGGCGTGATAGAGGATGGCGTTGCATCCGCGCGCTGTTTTCTTGCCACTTGGGCGAAGACGAAGGTTGGAACCACGGCCCTATCGCTCGGGATTGCGATGAAGCTATCCTGGTTCGATAACGAAGTTAGGAGACAGCAGTGCAACTCAAGGCATCGACCGATTACGGTATGCGCGCCATTCTGTATTTGGCAGCGCAAGGCACCACCTGCTCGTCGAAGGACATTGCGAACGATATGTCGATACCACGCGACTATCTTATTCAGCTTGCGCAGCTGCTCCGCAATGCGGGTATCATCGAGGCGCGCCCTGGCAAGCACGGTGGATACCGTCTGGCGAAGGACCCCGCCGATATCACCGTCCTCGAAATCATGGAGGCGCTCGACGATGACGCCAAGCAGTCGACGCGCGCGAAGCGCAACGCCCGCAAAGGCGGCGCGATGGTGCAGGAGGTCAAGCGCACCTACGACCTGATCGAGGAGAGCATGGACACGTTCCTCAACAGCCTTACGGTAAAGCTGTTGCTCGAATGCGCGAATGACAAAGAGGGCAGCAAGAAGTTCCTCTCAGACCGCTTCGACGAAGAAAGCCGTCGCCTGTCCGAGCTGAACTAGCGCGCTCCTACCCGATACCGAGCACCTGCATAACGAGCAGTGACACCGTCAGCACGGTGACGATGCCTACTGTCACCCATATGAGTGCCCGCGACACGATGCGCGATCGATGCGCGCCCATTATTCGCTTGTCCGCAGCTATAACGGCCATGAATACGAGCAGTACCGGCAGTACGAGGCCGTTCACGAACTGCGCCGTCAGCATGACGTTCATGAGATCGATGTTGGGCACGAGCACAATGACGGTGGAAAGCACGATCACGAACGTGAAGATGCTTTTGAATAGCGGGGCCTCCTTCCACTTGAAGGAGACGCCTGCTTCCCAGCCAAACGCCTCGCAGATGACGAACGCTGTGGTGAGCGGCAACACGCACGCAGCCAAAAACGAGGCGGCTATCAGGCCGATGGCAAACAACGCCTCGGCATAGGGGCCGGCGAACGGTGCGAGTGCCCGCGCGGCATCGGCAGCGGATTCGATTTCGACGCCCTGCGGGAACAGCACCGCGCCGGTGGTCACGATGATGAACCAAGCGACGAGGCATGCAGCCACGGTGCCCGCGACGACATCCACCTTCTGCGGCCCCAAATCCTTCGCCGTCAGGCCTTTTTCCACGACGTTGCTCTGATTGAAGAACATCATCCACGGAGCGATAGTGGTGCCGATCATCGCGATGACGAGCGATACAAAGCTCTGATCACGTATGATTTGCGGCAAAGCGGTGCTCTCGAGCGCATCGCTCCAATTCGGCTCGGCCAGTACGGCTGCTACGATATACGTGACGAATACGAGCGACAAGATGAGAAACACTTTCTCGACGCGCTTGTAGCTGCCTCCCACGATGAGCAGCCACACCGCTCCCGCAGCTACCGGCACGGCAAGGTACTTCGATACGCCGAACATCTCCATACCCGAAGCGATGCCTGCGAATTCTGAAAACGTCGTGCACACATTGCCGATGAGCAGCGCCAGCATTGCCAAGGCGGTAAGCCTGATGCCGAAACGCTCGCGGATGAGCGCGGCGAAACCTTTGCCGGTGACTGCGCCCATCCGAGCGGCGGTCATTTCCACCACGATGAGCAGCACGCACATAAGGGGTATGACCCAAAGCGTGGCGAAGCCGAACTTTGCTCCTTCGGTAGAGTAGGTCGAGATTCCGCCCGCATCGTTGCCTGCCATGGCCGTGACGATGCCTGGTCCGAGGGCGGCAAGTAAAAGCCACAGCTTGCTCGATTTTTTCGGAGGCGCTTCGAGCGCGCCCTCCGAGGGGACACTGTCGACGTTCGCGAGTTTTTCGTCTGCATCGACGCTCTGCGCTCGGCGCCTTCCGCCGTGTGCGGTCTCGCCCGATTCCTTTTCGATCTTCAGATGCTTGGAGCCGCCGACGCCTTCGATGCGGCCGGTCTCGAAGCTGCCCCATTCCCGTTGCGGTGTGCGACCAGTGTTTTTCTGCTTCATGCGATCACCAGCTAAAACCTATGATCTGGAAGAGCACGAGCGTGTAGAGCGCCAGGAAGAGTACGGCGGCAACGCCAATTCCCAGAGCCTTGAGTACCGTTGTCTTCGTCTTGTCGCCGCTCACGTCTTCCTCGATAGCATCCCAGGCGTCGTCGACGGTGACGATGCCGAGCAGTACGCCGTGCTCATCGACCACCGGCATGGCGGGCAGGTCGTACTTGAAGATGTCGGCGGCCACCTCCTCCTCGGTTTCCTCGGGTGGCACTGAGATCACGTCGTCATACATGACCTCTCCCACCGGCTTGGCGTCGTCGGTGAGCACGAGGGTGCGCAGCGATAGCACGCCCGTGAAACGGTCGTACTCATCCAGCACATATACGTAATGTACGGTGGGATGATCCTCGTCAAGCTCGCGCAGCACCTCGATGGTCTCTCCCACCGTCGTATCCTCGTGCACGGCCACGAACTGCGTGGTCATCATGCCGCCAGCCGTGCCGTCCTTGTAGCCCAAAAGCCGTCTGATCTCGGTGGCGTCCTCCATGCCCATGAGGCGCAGCAGGGTCTCGGCCTTCTCGTAGGACAGGTCGCGTACAATGTCGGCAGCATCGTCGGGGTCCATGTTGCCCAGAAGCCCTGCGGCGCGGGCGTCGTCCAAATCCTCGATGAAATCGGCCTGGTATTCGTCTTCCATCTCCGAAATGGCCTCGGTTGCCTGGGCATCGTCGAGATGCTCGAACACCGTTGCGCGCTGCTGGGGGTCCAGCTGCTCCAAGATGTCGGCCACGTCGGCAGGGTGCAGCTCGTCCAAACGCTTATGGGTAACGGACAGCTGCACCTCAGATAGGTCGCGGTCGAGCAGGTCCATGTAGTTCCACGCGATGATCTGTTCGTCGATGCGCTTGTTGAAGGCCTTCGCCACGGCCACCGCAGCATGCTCGACCCAGGGGGCAAGACCGCGCAGGATGCCGCGCGTGCCCACTTCGGCGCCCAGCAGGCGCAGCTGCGAGCCTGAAACGGAGAGTTTGAGATCGTTGACGCGCACGACCTTCATGCCCTGCGTATCCACGATCTGACGGTTCAGCAGGTCGCGTGCCAGCAAAACCTCGTCAGGTTGCAGATAGCTGAAGCGTATGTCGTGGCTTTCCACGGCAAGCCGGATGCCGTCATCGTCAAACTCGTCGACGTACTTGCGCCACGAGATCATGAACGGCACTTTGCCCGGCCCTTGGAAGGCCAGGCTGGTGATGCGGGGAAACACCTCGCCGGTGGAAATGGCAAGGTCGGAGATCGTGCCGATTTTCTCGCCGGTCGCGTCCACGACAGGCTTGCCCAGCATTTGAGAGAGGTAGAGCATATGCATGTCCCTTACTGTCCTGCTCATGATCGACATCCGGCATGAACGCTCCGCCGCACGTTCGTCGTCCGTGCGGATCGTCAGAACATTGTCGCATCATGAAGCGCCGCAGCCGTCCTTCGACTGCCGGCGTAAGGGAGTCGAAGGAGAACTACTTACTGTGAGGCTTCGATTTTCGAACCTTCAAGTACGTTCCTTTCCTTCGAGTGCAAGACGATCGTCGTCGCACGCGATCTTGAAATGGTGCCCGAGGCGAGAGTCGAACTCGCACGTCTTTCGACAACGGTTTTTGAGACCGCCGCGTCTGCCATTCCGCCACTCGGGCGCAACCTGAGATTATACCCGAAGGACTGAGGCTCGTCGAGCGCAAAGTTATTCGCTCCACCCGGGTTCGGCGACAAACGGTCAACGATGCTCTGATGCCCTGGCGCAGGATTACAACAAGCATCATAATGAATCCCAACTACGGCCGAGGCGGGCATAGACCCGCACTGCGCCGGCATCGGCGCCAGCGCACGCGACGGAGAGGCGGATGCTCTATGGACAACGCAGAACTCATCGGCAGGATCGACGCGTATCTTGAGGACAACTGGGAGGCGATGATCGGCGACATCGAGACGCTCGTCCGCATTCCCAGCTTTGAAGATCTCGATAGGAAAGCTGCGGGTGCGCCGTTTGGCCCGGGCCCTCAGGAAGCGCTGACGACGGCGCTCGAACTGGCAGGCGACATGGGATTCCAAACGCACGATGCCGAAGGCTACATCGGATTTGCCGACTTTCCGGGCGACAGCGAGACGCAGATCGGCATCATCGGGCACATGGACGTGGTTCCGGCCGGTCCCGGTTGGACGTTCGAACCGTATGCGGTCACGCGCAAGGACGGTTACCTCGTCGGGCGCGGCACGCTTGACGACAAGGGCCCGAGCGTGGTGGCGCTGCACGCCATGAAGTTCTGGAAGGATCTGCAGGATGCGGGCGAGGCGCCGCGGTTCCCCTACACCGTGCGCTTCCTGTTCGGCGCGAACGAGGAATCGGGCATGGCCGATGTTGCGTACTACCACGAGCATTACGACGATCCCTCCTTCCTGTTCACGCCCGATGCGGAATTTCCCGTGTGCTACGGTGAGAAAGGCGGCTACGACGGTGTCATCACAAGCAAGCGCATCGAAGAGTGTGCTCGTGTGATTGCAGAATTCGAGGGCGGCGCGGCTACGAATGCGGTTCCGGGTGTCGCCTATGCCGTCGTGAAAGCCGACGCAAGCCAGCTGCCGAACACCGATCGCATCACGGTGAGTGCCGCCGGCGAAGGCTTGGCCCGTCTGGAGGCTGTCGGCAAGAGCGCGCATGCATCCACGCCCGACGAGGGCATCAACGCTATCGGACTCGTTGTCGACTACCTGCTCGAAAACGGGCTATGCGGTGCCGATGAGCGCGCCTTCCTGGAGCTCGATCAGAAGCTGCTCAACCACACCGATGGCTCCGGCATCGGCATTGACAGCTCCGACGAGTACTTCGGCCCGCTCACCATCATCGGCGGCACCATCAAGCTGGACGACGGACGGTTCGTCCAGACGCTCGACAGCCGCTTTCCTACATCTATCACGGCCGATCGCATCACCGAGCGCCTGCGCCAGCTGGCGGGCGAGATTGGCGCAACGTTCGAAAACACGCTGCTCATGGAGCCATTTTTGGTCAAGCCGGACAGCCCCGTTATCCAGGCGTTGCTCAACGCCTACAACGAGGCCACGGGCGAGGATGCCAAGCCCTTCACGATGGGAGGCGGCACGTACGCCCGCGAGTTCAAGAGCGGTGCGAGCTTCGGACCCGAAAAACCTTGGGTAAAGGATCCCGCGTGGGTGGGCACGATGCACGGTCCCGATGAGGGCATCAGCGAGGAGCTGCTGAAGCAGGCGTTCAAAATCTATGCGCTGACGCTTGACAAGCTCATGCAGCTCGACCTGCAGTAGGAGGGGCTCGCATAAGCGCTCGGAGCACCAGCAGGCACCTGTAGCTCCGAGCGCAGCGCCTCAAGCGGCCAGAACTTGCCGCGTCCGGCACAGCGCCGTATGCGGTCCGCACCTCGCCATCTCCGAATCAAAGCTGACCCCGCCTCGCTTCGTGCCATGCTGAACGATTGAAGCAGGTCGTTGAATCTGCCCGTACCCGAGCGGATTCGCAAAGGAAAGGAACGCACATGGTCGATACCGTACCCGACGACTTCACACCTTCTCTCGGCATAGCCGATGCGGAAGGGCTCGAGGATGTCTGCGATGGCCGCATCGAGCTTGAAGGTTTGCCGAATACCCGCGATATCGGCGGCATACCAGCGGCTGGCGGGTGCTACGTCAAGCACGCTCGCCTTATCCGTTCGGGCGCCCTTGCGGGAGCGACGGCGCGCGATTTGGAAACGCTTGTCGACGAGTTTTGCGTGCGCACGATCGTCGATCTGAGAACCGAGGAAGAGCGTCGTGAGAAACCTGATCCTGAAGACGAGCTGCCGGGTGTGAAATTCGAGTACGCGCCTCTGCTCAACACTGCGACCTTCGGCGTGACGCGCGAAGGCGGGCTGCACGGCATGATGAAGATGCTCAAGGCCGTGCAAGACGATCCGGCCCAGATTATGATGAAGGTCTACGCCAGCATGATGGTGGACGAGAAGAGCATCGAGGGTTTCGCGGCGTTTTTCGACGACGTGCTGGCGGCCGATGAAGGGGCTGTCCTGTGGCACTGCACCGTCGGCAAAGATCGCGCCGGATTGGCGACGGCATTGCTGCTGCACATACTGGGCGCTTCGCGCGCGGACATCGTGCGCGACTACGAGGCTACGAACCGCTACGTCGCCTCGCATACCGAGGATATTGTGGACCAGCTGGCGAGGTACCATCTTGCCGACAAGCTCGACAAGAGCATCCACATCATCAATGCGGCCGATCCGCGATATCTGCAAGCTGCATTCGACGCCGTAGAGCAGCGCTTCGGCGATCTGGATGCATTCGTGCGCGATCGGCTGGGCGTCTCGTGCGAGAAGCGCGCCGCCCTGCGCGAGCGCTATCTCACGCCGGATCCTTTGGGATAGCGCTTTCCGTTCGGCTTTCATGTGCTTCCTGCGCCGCTGTGCGCGATACTGCGATCGTGGCCGCTGTTCGGATCCTCCTTCAACGCAGCTGACGATGCCCCCTATACGGTGCAGCCTCCGTTTGATAGGGCCCATCCTAATTCCGACCAGCGGCGGGGTGCGGCGGTTGCGGGTACGCGTCGTCGGCCGGCGCCGCCTGACACCGCAGATGGCGCCGGTCGACGGTGCGGTTCCGCCATCTTTGAGGCTTTCGTGCGGTTTCGCTCGCCGTTGACTTATAATAGGCTCACGATTGAGGAGAGCGTGTGAGGCAGGAGGCTCAGGTGTTGAAAGCGATGATCGTCGATGACGAGGCCCCGGCGCGTTCCGAGCTCAAGTTCCTGCTTGACGAGCTCGGCCAGACTGAAGTCGTCGCCGAGGCTGCCAGCGTTCGCGAGGCTATCGAGAAGCTGAAGGAATACCCCTGCGACGTCATGTTTCTTGATGTGAACATGCCGGAGGCGACGGGTTTGCAGCTGGCGGAGGCCTTGCAGCATCTCAAGTTCCCCCCAGCAGTCGTTTTTGTAACTGCCTATAGTGAGTTCGCGCTCGAAGCGTTCAAGGTAAGCGCGATCGACTACCTGGTGAAACCCGTCGAGACCGAGCGCCTATCGCAGGCCATCGCCCGCGTGCGCGAGCATGTTTCGCTGCACATGCAGGCCCAGAAATCCGAACGGATACCCGTCGAAAAAGGCGGCAAGAAAATCCTCATCGGCATCGATAAGATCCGCTTCGTCATGGCGCGCGACGATTATGCGTATCTCCAGACGGACACGGATCGCTATTTCTCCACGGTAAGCTTGGCCCAGCTGGAAAAGCGGCTGGATGGCCATGGGTTCTTCCGTGTGCATCGCGGCTATCTGGTGAACCTGTCGATGGTGGAGGAGATCGAATCGGTGTCGGGCGGTACGCTGCTGCTCACGCTGAACGGCGTCGACGAGAAAATTCCCGTCAGCCGCCGACGTGTCTCTGCACTCAAGAAAGCACTCGGGCTTTAGCATACGGTTCGAGCAGCTGAGCGATCGGCGCGCCTCGCGCCATCTTTCTCGCAAAATGAAGATGATCCGCCCGGTGTCCGGGCGGATCATCGTTTTACGGCCGGCCGGCTGGTGGGCCGGCCGGCAAGGCCGAGGAGCCGATCGACGGGGTTGGCGAAACCGGTCGGTTGCGCCAAAAGCGAAGGCGGCCGGTTCGCTCGTCGAACCGGAGGGAAAGGCACCGGCGCGGGGCGGTTCGCCGCGTGCCGGTGCCTCGATGGGAATTTCTTGCAGAGGACGGGTGGCGGTTTGCTAGACCTTAAAGGCTAATAAGCCTTGAAGGACGACTTTGGAGCAAGGCAGATGGGGCAGGCGACGAAGTTCTCGCCCTTGTGGATGTAGCCGCAGATGGGGCAGAGGTAGTATGAGCCGTCGAACGGGGCGTCGATGGTGGTGTAGGCATCCATGTACAGCTTCGCGTGGTACGCCTCGGCCAGCTTGGCGCGAGTGAACACCTGGACGGCTTTGTCGTTGCCTTCTTCCTGGGCCTTTTTGATGAAGGACGGGTACATGTCCGACGTTTCGTAGATTTCGCCGTTCGCTCCGGAAATGAGGTTGATGTCGCTCTCATGTTCCTCGACGGCGGGCGGCTCGGGTCGCTCGGTGTCGGGTTCGATCTCCTGTGCCAAGGCGAATTCGAGTTCTATGTGAATCTTCTCGGCGTCCGAGGTGCATTGGAACAGACGCGCGATCTGGCTAAAGCCTTCCTGCTCGGCCACCTTTGCATACGCCTCGTATTTCGTGGTCGCGCCGGTCTCGCCGGTGATGGCGGTCAACAGGTTCTCGTAGGTGGTCCCGACGGCGGTGGTGCTGTTGGGAACGATGTTGAAGTTGCTGGCCGTCGATGCGTCGGGGATATCGGCCGGATCGAGCACATCGGCGACGTACGTGCTGCCCTCGCCGGTTTTCGCATCCTCGTTCTCCGCTTGGGCCTGGGGCTGCTCGTTCGCGCAGGCTGCCAGCAATCCAAGCGTAGAAATGGATGCAGCGCCTACGGCGGCACTCTTGAGCAGGCTTCTTCTCGTGATCTCGGACATGGGTTCCTCCCTCTCGTCTGAGGACGTTGCGCTGATCGCTCATCCTTTATTGATACTATATATTAATTGATAATAATTATCAATATGCAGTATGCGAGGGGGCGTGCTCGGAACGCCGGGCCGGCAAGGAGCCGAGCTTCTTAACGCGCTTCTGGCGGCGGTTGCTGCACGGCTCGGTCGTCTCGGCATTGGCGAAATCATTCACAACTCCATCACAAGCGCGAGCGGGGGCGAGCGCGCCTGTTCGGCGTTTGCTAGAATAGCGAGAATTACCCGCTGAAAGAAGGTTGTATGCTGTCCGGTGACTTGGAAAAACTCTATCCTTCCGCCAAGACGCTCGTGAAGGAATGCGCGGCGAGTCGTCTGCATGCGAAGGATGCGAGCCTGTATGGGTTCGCCGAAGAAGCGCAGGCATGCGCTGAGCGGTACATGGGATGGACTGATCTTGCCAGCAATCCGCCCTATCCGCTGCACGAGATCCAAGCATTCGCCGACTCCGTCATCGCTCAGGGACTGAAGACCGTCGTGCTTATTGGCCAAGGCGGATCGACCCAAGCGCCTATGACCATCACGAAGTACAACAAGCCGGATTCGTCCATGGTGACGTTCAAGACATTGGACTCGGATTCCCCGGTTCGCGTCCGCGCCATCCTTGCCGAAGCGAAACCCGAGACCACGTTGTTCGTCATCTCGTCGAAGAGCGGTGGCACCATCGAGCCGCGTCTGGCACTGCAGGCGGTGCGCAACGCGGTTCTAGCTTCGGATCGCATGGACGAGGTCGAGCTGGCGGAACATCTTGTTGCCATTACCGATCCGGGCTCCGATTTGGAGCGCCAGGCACGCGAGGAGGGCTGGGCCGCCGTGTTTCCCGGCGAGCCGTCTGTTGGCGGACGCTTCTCGGCGCTATCGGTGTTCGGCCTGCTGCCGGCTGCGCTCGTGGGAATCAACCTCGAGGAACTCATGATGCACGCCGTAGAGGCTGAGCGCCAGTGCAGCGAGGACGCCATCGACAATCCGGCCATCGGCCTAGCGGCGTTTTTGTACGACAACTACGTGCAGGGACGCAATAAATTCTCCTTCCTCACGCCGAAACGCGGACGCGTTCTGGGCTTGTGGATCGAGCAGCTGGTAGCCGAAAGCCTGGGCAAGGAAGGCCAGGGCATACTGCCGAATATCGAAATCGACTCGCTGCTTCTGACCAAGGACCCGGGCGATCGCAGCGTCATCATGTACCAGACGAAGAACGACCTGTGGGACGAGCGGCGCAACTTCGAGATGAGCCTGTCCTACATCGACCCTACTATCCCGCGCGCGAACTTCAAAATCGATACGGTGGAGGAGCTGGCCGAGCATTTCGTCATGTGGGAATATGCTATCGCCATGTGCGGCTATCTCATGAAGATCTGCCCATTCGACCAACCTGACGTAGCCTCGGCGAAAGCGGTGGTGCTCGACATTCTGCGCGAAGGCCAGCCCGAGCCCGATTTTATCCAGGATTTTATCGATGATGTCCACATGGGCGAAGTCGAGGTGCGTCTTTCGCCGTGCTTCAAGGACTGTACCGATGTGCGCGGTGCGCTGCGGGCGCTGCTTGGCAGCATCCAACCGGGCGATTTCTTCGCGCTCAACGCGTTTCTGCCGTTTACCGGCGAGGGCCGGCGCGAGGCGCTCGAGACCATCCGCCACGGCGTGGCCGACAAGCGCGGCGTGGTATCCTGCCTGGAAGTGGGCCCGCGATACCTCCACTCGACAGGGCAGCTGCACAAGGGCGGCCCGAACTGCGGCGTGTTCCTCATCTTGTCGGCCGACGAACTGAAGGACATTCCGCTCAAGCAAGAGGCTGAAAGCCTCGGATCGCTTGCGAAGGCGCAGGCGTCGGGTGATCTTGTGACGCTGGCCGACCGCGGCCGCCGGTGCGTGCACCTGCATCTGCCCGACAACTCCGGCGTAACATTGCGCGGGCTGGCCGAGGTAATCGTCGACATCCTCGAGGAGCTTGAGGCGCCGACGAGGTAGAGCGTCTGCGGGATGGAGATTGCAGCGATGCCTGGGACGCGGCGCGCAGGGGTGCGATGCGAGCCGTGCGTCGTGAGCGAGCCGGGTCGGGACTGCGGCGTGGTGCTCACGGCACGAACGTAGTTCCACGTGATACAGCGCGTCCATGCGCGCGAACACATCGAGGGCGGCCGACCGGGCCGCCCTTGTGGATTGAAGCGGAGGCGACACATGATCGAAGCGCTCGACATACAGGTGAAGGGTATCGTGCAAGGGGTGGGGTTCCGCCCCTTCGTCTATCGAATGGCGAAGAAGTACCTGATAAACGGTTGGGTGCTCAACGCGACCGACGGCGTGTTCATCCATGCCGAGGGCGAGGCGAAGCTGCTCGACGAGTTCGTTATCGAGCTGTCCGAGAACCCGCCGGCCGCCTCGCGCGTCGAAGAAGTGACGCTCAAGGAGGTTCCGCTGGAGGGCTTCGACTCCTTCGAGATCCGCTTCTCGGACGCCGGCGCCGTGGAGAAGACCACGCTCGTGTCGCCCGACCTGGCCACGTGCGACGACTGCGTGCGCGAGCTGCTCAACCCCAACGACCGGCGCTACCGCTACCCGTTCATCAACTGCACGAACTGCGGGCCGCGCTTCACCATCATCGAGAAGCTGCCCTACGACCGCAAGAGCACGTCGATGAAGGACTTCCCCATGTGCGAGCGCTGCGCCCGCGAGTACGGCGACCCGCTCGACCGCCGCTTCCACGCGCAGCCCGACGCGTGCTTCGAGTGCGGGCCGCACCTGAGCTGGCGCGAGCACGAGGGCCTGCCTGGCGCGCCGGGATCGCCCGGCACGTTCGGGACGTTTCGCGCGTCCGAAATGCCTGGCGTGTCCGAAACGTCTTGCACGCCGAAAACACAAACAAGTGTTTCACGTGAAACACTGCGCGGTTCCGATGCGATCGGCGCGCCGCTCGGTTCTGTGATGTGGGGCGCGACGCGCGAGGAGAGCGATGCCATCCTCGCCCGTGCCGTGGACATGCTGGCGGCGGGGAAGATTCTTGCTGTGAAAGGGCTCGGCGGCTTCCACCTCGTGTGCGATGCGAACAACGCCGACGCCGTGGCGCTTCTGCGCGCGCGCAAGCGCCGCGAAGGCAAGGCGTTCGCAGTCATGGCCGCCACCACCGACGAGGTGCGCCGCGTCTGCGAGGTGAACGATGCGGAGGCAGCCGTACTCGAGGGTTCGCAGCGTCCCATCGTGCTCCTGAAGAAGCGCGCCGACATCGCCTTCGCACCCGGCCTGGCCGACAAGCTGCCCGAGCTTGGCGTCATGCTGCCCTACACCCCGCTGCAGCATGTGCTGCTACACGACTTCGCCGCAGCGATGGAAGCTGGGGATGCGTCGTGCACTGTCAATGAAGGATCCTGCGACTTCGGCGGTTCCGCCGTCGTCGAACAGGATGGCGGAGATCGACGACCTCCTGTCATTCCGGGCGAGCGAATGGGAGCGGAAGACGCCGTTCTCCGGTCCACTGCATGTCCGCCTATGCTGGTCATGACTTCGGGGAACATCCACGACGAGCCTATCGTCACCGACGACGAAGACGCTTACGAGAAGCTCTTCGCCGTGGCCGATGGATTCCTCGGCCACGACCGCGCCATCCGTGCGCGCTATGACGATTCGGTGGTGCGCATCATCGCCGCTGGCAGCGCGGGAGATGCCATGCAGTTCATCCGCCGCGCCCGTGGATTCGCTCCTTTGCCTTTGGCGATTCCTTCGGCTTGCCCGCCAGCTGAAGGCGCTGACGCGGCAGCTTCCTGCAGCACCCGCACTGCGGTCGCCGACGAAAGCTCGCATGCCGATGCATGCGGCGCTTCCGCCGTCGACCGTAGCCCGGACACTGTGAAATCCTCTGCCGGCGCACGTGGGCAGACGGATTCTCGACGTCCTGCGCATGAAGCATCCGTCCGCGACAGGGCCATCTTGGCGGCTGGACCCGAACAGAAGAACACGTTCACGCTTACGCGCGATGCCGAGGCGTTCGTGTCGCAGCACATCGGCGACATGGAAAACGCAGAGACCTATGACGCGTGGTTGGACGCCAAAGACCGTTACGAGACGCTGTTCGAGATCACACCCAACCGCTTGGCTTGCGATCTGCACCCTGAGTACCTCGCATCGAAATGGGCGCACGACGAAAGCAGGGTGCGCGGACTGCCGCTAACCGAGGTGCAGCACCACCATGCGCACATCGCGGCCGTCATGGCTGAACACGGCCTGTCCGACGCGGTGTGCGGCATCGCATTCGACGGTACAGGTTACGGCATGGACGGTGCCATCTGGGGCGGCGAGGTGCTGCTATCCAACCTGTGCGCATTCGAGCGATTCGCGAACTTCGCCTACGTGCCCATGCCGGGCGGCGCGGCGGCAGTGAAGCATCCGCTGCGCATGGCCTATGGGGCGCTGTGGGCGTTCGACCTGCTGGAGCATCCGGGTGCGGCCGAGGCGCTGGCGGCTCTCGGCGAGCAGGCGACCGTGTGCGAGCAGATGATCGATCACGGCCTGAACACGCCCATGACCTCGTCGGTCGGCCGCTTGTTCGATGCAGCGAGCGCGCTTCTGGGCATCTGCACCGAGCCGAAGTACGAAGGCGAGCCCGCCATCCTGCTGGAGGCCGCGATAGAGGATGGGCAAACGAATGCTCTGCACGAGGCCGTCGCCGTTCCCAGCCAAGGAGGCGAAGCCGACGCTGCTGAACGCTATGCCATCGCGGTTGTCAAGAACACGGCGACGGCGGATAGCACCGCCCAGGATACGTCGGTCGTGCTGTTCGATGCGGCCCCCACGTTCCAGGCGCTTCTCGACGACAAGGCGGCCGGCGTGCCCCCCGCGGTCATCGCGCGCCGTTTCCACAATGCGTTCGTGCAGGCTATCGTTATGGCGGCCGAGCTGGTGCGCTCGATGTACGGCATCGACGCGGTGGCGCTGTCGGGGGGCGTGTTCATGAACCGCTACCTGGTGGAGCATGCGCTATCCGCGCTTGAAGACGCCGGATTCACGGTAGCCGTCAGCCGCGATCTACCGCCCAACGACGGATGCGTGTCCTTCGGGCAAGCTGTGGTAGCATGGGCGCAAGAAAACGAGCGGGACGGGCGCATCTCGGCGACGTGATGCGCCCCGGCCCTTGCAGAAAGTGAGCATGCGATATGTGCTTGGCAATACCGGCCCAGGTCATCGAACTCAAAGACGACGGACTGGCGACTGTCGATATCTTGGGCGTAACGCGCGACATTTCGCTCGACCTCGCCCCCCAGGCGGGAGTGGGAGATTTCGTGCTCGTGCACGCGGGCTTCGCCATCGAGGTGGTCGATCCCGAATATGCACAGGAAACGATCGATCTGGTGAAGCAATTCCCCGAACTGGTAGCTGATGAGATTCCCCTCGGCGACGAGGCTTCGCGATGAGCTACCAAAAGAGAACAGATGTTTCACGTGAAACATTCTCTGCGCCCGAAGACCGGTCTGCGGGAACTCCTTGCGCTCACGAGTCGAGCGCGGTCGACGCCGCCACGATGGAAGCCGAGCTCGCGGCGTTCAAGGACCCCAAACTCGCGCGCGGCCTGATCGACTCCATCCAGAAGCTCGCCCCCGCGGGCGGCGCCACGCTCATGGAGGTGTGCGGCACGCACACGGTGGCCATCGCGCGCAACGGCATCCGCAACCTCATGCCCGAGGGCATCCGCCTGGCGTCCGGCCCCGGCTGCCCGGTGTGCGTGACGTCGAACCGCGACATCGACACCGTCATCGCGCTCGCGCGCACCGACAACGTCACCATCGCCACGTTCGGCGATATGACGCGCGTGCCCGGCTCCACCTCGAGCCTCCTGAAAGAGCAGGCGGCGGGCCGCAGCGTGCAGATCGTGTACTCGCCGCTCGACGCGCTGGCGCGCGCCCAGCAAAACCCCGACCGCGAGATCGTGTTCGTGGGCGTGGGCTTCGAGACCACCACGCCGCTCGTTGCCATGGCCATCAAGCGCGCGGCTGCGGCCGGCCTCGAGAACTTCACCGTGTTCGGCGCCCACAAGAACATGCCCGGTGCGCTGGAGGCCATCATCAACGACCCGAAGCTCAAGCTGGACGCGCTCATCCTGCCCGGCCACGTGAGCACCATCATCGGCGCGGAGCCGTACCGGTTCCTGGCCGAGAAGTACGGCATCCCCGGCGTCATCACGGGCTTCGAGCCGGTGGACGTGCTGCAGGGCATCGCCATGATCATGCGCCAGCTGCACGAGGGCCGCGCCGAGATCGAGATCGCCTACGCGCGCGGCGTCATGCCCCAGGGCAACCCCGTGGCGATGGCCGCCATCGACGAGGTGTTCGAGACGTGCACCGCGCTCTGGCGCGGCCTGGGCGAGATCCCCGGCTCGGGCTACCGCATACGCGAAAAGTTCGCGCAGTTCGACGCCGTGCGCCGCTTCCAGCCGAACATCGAGCCCACGCAGGACCCGAAGGGCTGCCGCTGCGGTGACGTGCTGCGCGGCATCATGGCCCCCAACGAGTGCCCCCTGTTCCGCCGCGTGTGCACGCCCGAGAACCCGGTGGGCCCCTGCATGGTGTCGAGCGAGGGCAGCTGCGCCGCGTACTACCGGTACTATTAAAGACTGGCGCGGCTTGTGCGCGCTTTGCCGTCGAGTTTCGACGTGATGTGCAGGGTGCCGCTCATGTTTTTTTGCCAATCAGGAAAACGGACAAACCATCCTTTTTGAGCAAAGCCCGTACATTCACGAGCGGCCTTCTGCGAAGGCTCTGCGCATGAGTTTACGATTCCATTCCGTTTTATGCAAAACGATGGAAAAGTTCGGCAGCATTATCCAATATATAAGCCACAGTACAGCGAAAGCCGATTTCGCACTGCTTCGCATTTTTGTGCACTTGCTCAAAATTAAGGATCGTACTGCGCAAATTTATTCGAGGATTTTATATTGCAGGTGAACAAAAAAGGTGATATAAATGCGGCATCGGCGAATCTGGCAGGGATGCCACGACGAGTACCGAGGGGCGCAAGCACCACGATGCGCCGGTCTCCGAAGTGCTTTTCAGAGGCAGCCGAACCAGTTGAGCTGCAGTCTGTAGTGTTCGTGCTACATAATATGGCGGCATGGAAAGCCGCCGCAGAAAGGAGACTGTCATGGCGAAGATAGTCAATTCTTGGAACGACTGGGATCCGTTGAAGCGCGTTATCGTCGGTCGTTGCGACAACTCGATGATTCCTCCCGAGGAGCCCGCGACGTCTGAGAAGGTCCCTGTCGACTCCGAGATGCGCGGCATGTGGGGCCTGCGTCCCGCCAAGACCGTCGAGCGTGGCAACGAGTGCCTCGACAACCTCGTGAAGATCCTCGAGGATCGCGGCGTCGTCGTCGACCGTCCGACCCCGCTGCAGTGGAACCAGGCCATCGGCACGCCCGACTTCCGCAACGACTCCATGATGACCTGCATGCCCCCGCGTGACATCCTGCTCACCGTCGGCAACGAGATCATGGCCTCCGCGAACTCCTTCCGCTGCCGCTACTTCGAGTACCTGGCCTACTGGCCCCTCATGAAGCAGTACTTCGACGAGGATCCCGACTTCCTGTGGACCCAGGCCCCCCGTCCCCGTCTGACGGACGCCTCCTACAAGCACAACTACTACGACGAGAAGATCACGCTGGAAGAGCGCCTCGTCCGCACGGCCAACAAGGACTTCGTGACCACCGAAGTCGAGCCGATGTGGGACGCCGCCGACCTCATGCGCATGGGCAAGGACATCTTCATCCAGCACGGCCTGACCACGAACCGCACGGCCATGGATTGGTTCCAGCGCTACTATCCCGAGTACCGCATCCACGCCGTGAACTTCCCCGGCGACCCGTACCCGATCCACATCGACGCCACCTTCGTGCCGCTGCGTCCGGGCCTGATCATCAACAACCCGCACCGCAAGCTCCCCGAAGAGCAGCGCGCCATCTTCGAGGCCAACGATTGGCAGATCGTCGAAGCCGCCCAGCCGGCCCACGACGAGCCGCCGGCGCTGTGCTACAGCTCCGTCTGGCTGTCCATGAACTGCCTCGTGCTCGACCCGAAGACGGTCATCGTGGAGGCCTCCGAGGTCTACCAGCAGGAGCAGATGGACAAGCTCGGCATGAACGTCATCCCCTGCGACCTGCGCGACGCCTATCCGTTCGGCGGCGGCCTGCACTGCTCCACGGCCGACGTCTACCGCGAGGGCGAGTGCCTCGACTACTTCCCGAACCGCGTCAAGGATCCCACCCTGGTGCGTCCGGAGATGTGGAACGACTAAGCGCAGCTTGACGAGCTCGTCTTCGTAAAGGCAAGCGTCACTACGTATAAGAAAGGGGATTCGGTTTGCACGGCAATCCGGATCCCCTTTTTGATTCCGTCGACAATTCCATGTGTGCGTTTTTCGGTCATGCGGGACCGAAGGGGAGATCTTTGTCTCACATTCGTTCCCGCATGATGCGATAGGGGAGTCGGAATCGATCATGGTGCTACTGGTTTAAGGAGGACCAATGGCAGACAACAACGACAACAAGACACTCGGCAACGGGAAGGACGGCTCCGGCAGCTATCAGATGCGCCTTGGCTTCGGCACCATCGCCATGCTCATCTCGGCGACCGGCATGGGTCTCGTCCCCCTGTTCAGTCGCTGGGCTACGCGTACCGACATGTTCGACGGCACTGCAGGCTTCAATGCCGGCGATTCGATTGGCGCTCTCATGGCCGTGGGCCGCATGGGCATGGGCGTCCTGTTCTTCCTCATCTTGCTTGTGGCCACGCATAAGGTGCACGTATTCAAGAAGCTCAAGTTGACGCCGGCCATCGCGCTTGGCGGTCTGATGATCGGCATGTCGCTTGCATGCTACGTGACGTCGACGCTGCTGACGACCGTGTCCAACGCGGTGCTGTTCATCTACATCGGCCCCGTGGTCTGCGTGCTGCTCGCTCGCATTTTCCGCAAAGAACCCATGTCGGTGCTGCAGTGGGTTTGCCTGGCTGCGGTGTTCGTCGGTATGCTGTTCGGCGAAGGCCTGCTTGGTTTTGGCGTAGGCGGCCAGGCGTTCGGCTTCGACTTCAACCTCGTGCCCGCGACGCCGGAATTTCCGCAGAAGGGCCTTGGCGACGCCTTCGGTCTTGCCTCAGGCTTCTTCTATGGCGCTTCGATGTTCTTCAACGGCTACCGCAAAGACGCCGACACGACTGCCCGCGGCGTGTGGAACTTCATTTTCGCGGTGTTGGGCGCCGGCATCATCACGATAGTCCTGAACTCCCTCGGTGCGAATCCGGGCATGGAGAACTGGGCCCTCAACGTGCACTTCACCACGTTCAACTGGATCGGCGCGGTGCTGTTGTGGATCATCTGCGGTCCCATCGCCCTCGGCTTTTTGCTAGTGGCTGGCCGCAACCTGCCGGCTGCTGACTACGGCACTATCGCCTACTGGGAGGTTCCCGTCGCCATCTTCACCGGCCTTGTCGTGTTCGGCGAGGCGCTGACCATCAATACGATACTTGGCGGCATTCTCATCATTGGCGGTGGCGCGATTCCGTCCATCAAGGGCATGGTCGCCGGTCGCAAGCAGAAGCAAGAGAACGAGATCGGCGAGAATTTGGCCGCTCGCTTGGGCGAGGAAACCCCGCAGAGCGCAACGGCCCTGGCTGCAGACGCACCGACGCTGGTTGCCGCTGAGGCCGAGCCCGTTAAGATTACGGAGAACCTCACCCACATCGCCACTCCGTTGAAGTACGAGCGCGCCATGACGGAGGACGAGCTGGCTGCCGCGTTCAGTCAGCATGGACTTCAGGGCTTTCCGGCAGAGCTCGACATTATGGAGCGCACGGAGGATCACGTGCAGATGATGAAGCTCGACGAGATGCTGCGGTTCGCCAAGGCATCGGGAGTGAGCGCCGTCACCTTCGATGTGACCTACTTCCCACACGCTGACGAAGCTGAAGTGGAGTATCAGCTCAACCATCTCGCTCGCGAGCTTGGGATCAGCGCCGAGGTCATCCGCGACGTCTGCTCGGATGAAATCAGGGAGTATCTGGCCCTCGACGCCGAGCGCGATGCGAACCTTCCGGTGCACAGCATTATTGAGTGCTATGTAGGCGGAACTTCGTTTGCCTGGTACGGCATGAACGATTATCCGCGTCTCAAGCGAGTCATCCTGCGCAAACTAGCGCAGGGCGGCCAGAAGGCCAAGCATGCCTTCATCTCGCGTGCAAGCAAGGCGCAGGTCGAACTGATGGAAGATTACTGATGCCCGGCCGAGATCTGACAACAGAGCACTAACTGCTGCCGCCCCGCAGAGACAACGTCGCAACAACGACGCTCTGCGGGGCGCATTCGAGGGGGCTCGTTCGCATTCCTTGGGTCCCTTCATGCGCCATGCGCACAGCGCGCCAAACGGTGCCGATTTATCGCCGTTTTCGTCATGAAATGTAACGTCTTTCCATCCGAAGAAGGACGTTGGGGTATGATACAGGTAATCGAGCACTGCGCTTTGCCTGGGAAAGCCCTCATTTGGCTGGCGCGCCGACAGTCGTGCACGGGGCACGGCTGCGGAGTATAGGAGACAATCATGAGTGCTGAAACCATTCCTGCTCATCACAGAGACCCTCATGCTATTCCAGAAGAAGAGAAGCACAAGACCCTGAAGCGCGTAACGTTTTCATCCTTCCTTGGTAACTTCATTGAGTGGTTCGACTACGCGAGCTATTCGTATTTGGCCACGGTCATCGCGTTGGTGTTCTTCCCCGGCGAGGACCGCATGGTGGCGACCATGATGACGTTCGGAGTGTTCGCGCTGGCCTTCCTCGTGCGCCCCATCGGCGCGATCTTCTGGGGCAACATGGGGGACAAGAAAGGCCGCAAGTGGGCCTTGTCGGTATCGATCTTGCTGATGAGCGGCTCGACCTTCCTGATCGGCTGCCTGCCTGGCTACGCCGCCATAGGCGTGGCGGCGCCCATCCTGCTGCTGCTGCTGCGCGTGGTGCAGGGTTTCTCGGCGTCGGGAGAATATGCGGGTGCTGCGACCTTCATCGCGGAATACGCTCCGAAGAACCATCGCGGCTTCTATTGCTCGATGGTGCCGGCTTCTACAGCTACCGGCCTGCTGGTAGGCTCGCTTTTCGCTTCTTTCATGTACAGCGTGTGGGGCGCCGACTCGACGTTCATGGTTGATTGGGGTTGGCGCATCCCGTTCTTGCTGGCGGGTCCGCTGGGCTATATCACGCATTACATCCGGACGCACCTCGAGGACTCTCCGGTGTACGAGATTATGCAGGAGCAGCTCCAGAAGCAGGGCCGCCAAGTTGAGCGCCCCATCCGTACGCTGCTCAAGCGTCATCCTCGCAAGCTCATCGTGTCGTTCGGTGCCTGCGTGCTGAACGCGGTGGGCTTCTACGCGGTGCTGACGTATCTTCCGAACTACCTTGAAGTTACGTTGAACTATGACGCGGCATCGGCGTCGCTTATCACCACGATCACGCTTGTGGTGTACATCGGCTTCATCTTTTTGTCGGGTCGTATATCCGACCGGTTTGGCCGCAAGCGCATGCTCATCGGCGCGTGCGTCGGTTTTATCGTGTTCACCGTGCCTGCCTTCATGCTGCTCGGCACGCTGAATTTCTGGACCATTCTCATCGTCGAGCTGGTCATGTGCCTCATTCTCACCGTGAACGACGGAACCTTGTCGAGCTATCTGACCGAGACGTTCCCCACCGATGTGCGCTACTCCGGGTTCGCGCTTAGCTTCAACCTGGCCAACGCCATTTTCGGCGGCTCGGCGTCGTATATCTCGTTCTGGTTGATCTCCGTGACGGGCAGCGATATCGCTCCTGCTTGGTACATGGTCGGTATCGCTTGTATCGCGCTCGTGGCGATGATACTATCGCATGAGCATACGGGCAAAGATCTGACCGAAGTGTAGTGCGCTCTTACGAAACGCGGCTGCCTTCGTAGCGAAGGCGGTGTGGAGCGACGAAGCGCCGCCCGAGGCCAAACGGCCCGGGCGGCGTTCGCATGAACGATGGCGCTTCAGTGCGTCGTCGGTTCGAGAGGAGGGGTTCATGGGCGAGGCTTCGCAAACACCAAAATCGCTCAAAGCGCAGATCACGCGTACATCACTTGTGCTGGCTGCGGCCGCGTTGCTTCGCGAGCAAGGCCCGAAGGCGGTTACGTATCGCAAAGTGGCGAAGTGGGCCGGTGCTGCTTCCTCGTCGGTGGGATATTATTTCGAATCCGTCACGCAGCTGCTGCATGAGGCGGGTCGCTACAACATCCAGCTGTGGGCCGAGCGCGCCGAGAAGGCCGCAGCAACGGCCGAGGCGCTCTCGCCCGAAGAATGCCGCAGTCGTGTGGTCGAGCTGCTCGTGCAGGCTTGCCTTCCCGAAGAGACGTCTGTGCTGCCTGCCCACTATGCGCAGCTCATTGCTGCAGCCGAATCAGATGTTGTGACGGAGGCCTATCAGAAGGGCCGCGTGTCTTTGGACGCCGCCATCGGGCGAATCCTTGCCCGTGCCGGCATCGATATGCCTCCGCGCATGGTGGGCGCGGTTGTTGACGGTGCGGCTGTGAATGCCATCTCCGAGGGCTATAACGTCCACGACTTTGCGTCCAGCTTGTTGAAGACCGCGATCGAAATGTACAAACGCTCCGCTGACCAGTAGGTTCGGCGGCGCGCCGCGGTGCCTTCGCCATTCCCTCTCCCGCAACGCAAACGCTTCGGCCACGAGAAGGTGAACGCCTTCTCGTGGCCGTTTTTCGTCTACCTCGCTCTGGTAGAACGTTCGAGAACAAGTTAACCGCGCGGCTGTGCTCCCGATGAGTTCGAGAGGGGTGCATCGCGCATCTCGAGCAAAGGAAAGGAGCTGAGGGAGCATGAGCGAAACCAAGCAGAATGCCGTCGCGCCCACAAGCGATCCCGGCCCGGTTGGCCGAGCGGGCCGTCCGTCATTCAAGAGAACACTGACGTTCTTCGGGTTCTTCGCAATCACCGCCTCGATGGTTATGACGGTGTACGAGTATCCGACGTTCGCATCGTCAGGTTTCCATCTGGTGTTCTTCCTGATCGCCGGAGGCCTCCTCTGGTTTTTGCCGGTGGCGCTCTGCGCAGCGGAGATGGCAACCGTCAAGGGATGGGAATCGGGTGGCATCTTCGCCTGGGTAGGCAATACGCTGGGGCGGCGCTGGGGTTTCGCGGCGCTGTTCTTCCAGTGGTTCCAGATCACCGTCGGCTTCGTCACGATGTCGTTCTTCATTCTGGCAGCGTTGGCGTATGTGTTCAGGTGGGATGCGCTGTACAACAACCCGCTCGTCATGTTCTTCGGCGTGGCGGCCATCGTTTGGGTGCTCACGCTCACGCAGCTGGGCGGCACGAAATACACCGCACGCATCTCGAAGGTGGGCTTCGTGGGCGGCATCATCGTACCCGTCATCGTGCTGTTGGTGGGCCTGATTATCTACTTCGCCACGGGCGGCGTATCCCAGATCAACATCGCCCCCACCCAGATTGTGCCGGACTTCTCGCAAACCGGCACGCTCGTTATCTTCGCCTCGTTCATCCTCGCCTACATGGGCGTTGAAGCGTCGGCCTCGCACGTGAACGAGCTGAAGAACCCGAACCGCAACTACCCGCTGGCCATGATCATTCTCGCGATTCTCACCATCGCGCTCGACGCGGTGGGCGGCTTGGCTGTGGCGACCACGCTTCCCGCATCGGTGCTTGACGGCAACCTGTCGTTTGGCGTCATCGAGGCGTTCCGCGCGATATTCGTCACGCATATCGGTCCCGGCCTGAGCTGGATCGTGTTTGCCGTCGCAGTGCTGCTGGCGCTCGGCGTGCTGGCCGAGATTTCCGCGTGGATCGTGGGTCCGTCGCGCGCGCTGCTCGATACGGCGCATGACGGCATTCTGCCGCCTTCGTTCAAGAAAGTGAACAAGCACGGCGTGAGCGTGCAGACCGTTGTCATTCAGGCCATAATCGTGACGGCGTGGGACGCGGTGCTCTGCGGCTCCATCGCGCTGTCCGGCGGTTCGAGCTCTTCGGTGGGCTACCTCACGGCCATCGGTCTGACCGTAGTCATCTATCTGGTGGGCTACGTGCTGTTCTTCCTGGGGTACTTCTACCTCATCTTCAAGAAGAAGGGTCTCCAGCGGTCCTTCCAGCTGCCCGGCGGCACGCCTTTCAAGGCGATCGTTGCCGGCGTGGGCCTGCTCATGACGGTGGCGACGCTCATCATCTCGTTCTTCCCGTCGTCGAACCTCGATGCCCAGTCGAACGCGGTATATCAGGCAACTCTCGGCGTGGCCTTCGTCGTATCGGTGGCTATTCCGTTCGTCATCTACGCGTTGCGCCATCATTGGGCTCCGAAGGATGCTGTTCCTGCCGCCGTTGCGAGCGGTTCGGCGACTGCAGACAACACGGTCGGCGGATCTGGCCATGTCGCCGGCGTTGCGGACCCTGCGCGCATGCAGGCGCAGCCGTCCGATCCGGTTGCAGCCAATCCCACGGTGGGCGCGGCGTCTTCTGCAACATCGAGTGCACAGGAGAGCGGCAAAATCAACAAGCGCACGCGCGCCAAAGACTCGCTCAACGATCCGCGCCCGGCAGGCGCAAGCGGATCGTCGGCCGGTGGCGGTTTGGGCGGTCGCGTGGCGCAGGGCATCTCGGCGGCCGTTGTCAGCGTAACGAGTCGACCGGCAGGCCCTCTGTCCGTGGACACCGAGGAGACCGGAGCCACCATCGAGGTTGTTCGCATGCCAGACGATGGCGCTTCGAAGGAAGATCGCGGCGGCGATCCGGCAATGCCGACCGACCGGACTTCGAAGGGCGCGGGTTCCGCAGCGACAGCAGGCGCTCCCGCAGATTCGCTGACGAACGACGTTCCTCCCGCATGCGCGGCGCCCTTCGACCGCGATGGGCGCAAGAGCGCCGCGAGCGTGCGGGACGATCTGATCGATCGCACCGCGTCGGCCGATGCTGATATGCGGTCGAGCGTCACGGAGGGCGTGGTTGGACAAGGCCTGCCGAATGCCGACCCCGACACTCCCGATCCGCGGCACGAAACGGGCGTGGATACGAACGCGTCCCAGGACGATCTCGATCGCTAGCATGTGCGATCGGTCGGCCGATCTCACCCCGTGTTCTATCACCATATCGATATAGGAGGTTTTCATGGAACAGCAAACGAGCACGAGCAAGGTCCTCGACAGCATGGATGAGGGCACGAAGTACCTGACCCCGATCTTTGGCTCCGAATCGTCCGATGCGTCGATGCCGCGTCTTACGATGAACGATAAGCCGGTCGAGCCGCGCATAGCCTATGAGATGATCAAGGAATACCTGTCCATCGAGGGCAACGCCACGCAGAACCTCACCACGTTCTGCCAGACCTACATGGAGCCCATGGCCACCAAGATCATGGCCGAGACGATGGAGAAGAACGCCATCGACAAGGACGAGTATCCCATGACGGCCGACCTCGAGAACCGCTGCGTTGCCATGATCGGCAACCTGTGGCATGCAAACCAGGACGAGGAGCCCATGGGTACCTCGACCGTCGGCTCGTCCGAGGCTTGCATGCTGGGCGGCCTCGGCATGCTGTTCCGCTGGAAGAAGTTGGCCTCGGCCGCCGGCGTGGACATCTACTCCGAGACTCGTCCGAACCTGGTTATCAGCGCAGGGTACCAGGTATGCTGGGAGAAGTTCTGCCGCTACTGGGATATCGAGATGCGCCTCGTGCCGCTCGAGAAGGATCATCTGTCCCTTAATATGGATACGGTTATGGACTATGTCGACGACTACACCATCGGCATCACGGCCATCCTCGGCATTACCTACACCGGTAAGTTCGACGATGTGCAGAAGCTTGACGAGCTGGTGGAGAAGTACAACGAAGCGCATCCGAAGCTTCCCATCCGCATTCACGTGGACGGCGCGTCGGGCGGCATGTTCGCTCCGTTCGTGGAGCCCGACCTGGTGTGGGACTTCCAGTTGAAGAACGTGTGGTCCATCAACTGCTCCGGCCACAAGTACGGTCTCGTGTACCCCGGCATCGGCTGGGTGGTGTGGCGCAGCAAGGAGGCGCTGCCCGAGGACCTGATCTTCTGGGTGAGCTACCTGGGCGGCGAGGAAGCCACGATGGCTATCAACTTCTCGCGCTCCGCATCGCAGATCGTGGGCCAGTACTACGTGCTCATGCGCAACGGCTTCGAGGGATTCAAGGAGATCCAGGAGCGCACGCTCGACGTGGCGCGCTACCTGGCGTTGGAGCTCGATGAGATGGGCATCTTCGAAATCTACGAGAACGCCAGCCATATTCCTATCGTGTGCTGGGGTCTCAAGGAAGACGCCGGCGTCGAGTGGTCGCTCTACGACCTGTCCGACCGTCTGCGCATGAGCGGCTGGTTGGTGCCTGCCTACCCGATGCCCGCCGACATGCAGGACACGACCGTCCAGCGCGTCGTGGCGCGCGCCGACTTCTCCATGCAGCTGGCCATACGCCTTGTGGAGGACATGAAGAAGGAAATCGATACGCTGAACAAGGCGAAGTTCGTCACCGGCAACACGCAGGGTGTCATCCAGACCGGCTTCAACCACGGCGGTCGCGCGGCAGTCGATAAGGGCGAGAAGGTGCAGACGAAGGCGAAGACTTCGAAGAAGTAGCCGCCTGATCGGGTTTCGCCGTCGACCATTCGGAGGCCTCGAACCTTCGAACATTCGACCATCGAACGCCCCGACTATCCGAACGCCCCGGCCGATCGGCCGGGGCGTTTTTTCGGCTCCTCGCGCGCAACGCATGCAACCATCTCGTTCCGTGCCCCAGCCCGGGATGCCTGCGTTCAGGATTCTCGCCGTTCATGTCTTAAAGTGGCAGAGATTTCGAGGTATGTGATTTTCTTTCAAACGCAAGCTCGCTTGAGAACACATGTAAAATCTCTGACCAGGCAAAATGCTGCCGTCTATTCATGAATACCCAATTTCTGCCTCTGAACAAATCACATACCTCGAAATCTCTGCCAAAAAGTCGTACCATAAGTGCATGGATGTGATTATCGGATACGAATCGGCTTTGCAATACTGGCGAACTGTCGGCCCTCGTTTCCTGCATGGGGCGAAGGAGCGTCGGTCGGCCACTGCGTGCGCACGGAAGGCGATGCGGTCGCAGGAGAAACCGCGCCTTTCCGAAGGCAACCGACGTCCGGCTGGATGCACGCTGCCGGTGAACGCGCTCGTGGGAACGACGTCGGCGCGGGTGCAAACCAAGAGCGTGCTCGGGCACAGATGGGGTTCCCTCCCCGAACAATCGGTAGAGGCCGCCGGCGAAGGGTTCTTCGTCAGCACCCCGGAATTCTGCTATCTGCAGATGGCAAGCAGGCTGAGCCTTGCGCGGCTCATCCAGCTGGGGTGCGAGCTTTGCGGTACGTACGCTCAACAGGATACCGGTCCGGCAGCTCGTCGCGAGGTCGCGTTGACGTCGGTTGATGGGCTTCGAGCTTTCGTCGAAGCCGCATCCCATGCTTACGGGCGCGCGAAGGCTTTGCGAGCGCTTTGCTTTGTGGCGGACGGCGCTGCCTCTCCGATGGAGACCGTACTGATGCTTCTGCTGTGCCTGCCGTATCGGCTGGGCGGGTACGGAATCGAGCAACCGCAGATCAACTACCATGTGACCGTACCGAACCGCCGGCGAAAGCTTGCCGACCGGACATACTGCGAGTGCGATCTCTGCTGGCCCGGGTCGAATCTAGCCGTCGAGTACGATAGCGTTTTGTATCATCTTGACCCCGACCGGCAAGAGAGTGACGCGCGTCGCCGCGGAACGCTCGTCTCGCTGGGATTCACGGTGCTGACCGTCTCGCGTAAGCAGGTTATGGACGGCGGAGCGTTCAACCGGCTTGCCCATCAAATAGCGAACCTGACGGGCAAGCGGCTGCGCTACGTCGACCCCGGCTTCACCCGAGCCCATCTCGCGCTGCGCGAGGAGCTGTTCCAGGGGATGGGGAGCGGGGAGTAGACTTCCCGTTATCCGAACAATCGATAGGCCAGAAGGCCGAGGGCAGCGCCGATGGCGAGGGCTGCTGCCATCTTGATGCAGCCTTTGACCAGGCGATTCTGACGGGCGCGCTGGCTCTTCGGGTTGTCGCGGTCGATGGACTCGCCCTTCGAGAACGCCACCAGCTCACGATACGTCACCACGTCGTTCTGCTTTTTGAGGCGATCGATCATGATGGCCGCCGCCATGCACACGGCCCACAGCAGCAGCGCGATGATGGTCGTGGGAACCATGTCCCACCCCCAGAAGAACAAGCCCCCGAAGAACATCGCCAGCGCCGTGATCCCGAACCCCATCATCGCCCAGGCGAGTTTGTCCATCTTCTTGCGGTCTTGCTCGATTGCTTCCTTCATGGCTTCCACGTCTCCTTTGATCAGTTCGTCGACTGTTACGTCGAAGAGGACGCTGAGCAGCAGCAGGCTTTCCACGTCGGGGTAGGTCTTGTCGTTCTCCCAACTTGAGA
This sequence comes from Enteroscipio rubneri, assembly GCF_002899715.1. Lineage (GTDB taxonomy): Bacteria > Actinomycetota > Coriobacteriia > Coriobacteriales > Eggerthellaceae > Enteroscipio > Enteroscipio rubneri. The sequence continues at coordinate 85,453 of NZ_PPEK01000006.1, forward strand.
CGGTTTGGCGCGAGACGTATATCTTCGTGGCAAGATCGTCTTGTGAGAGTCCGCGTTCCGTCCGATGCCGTTTGATCTGACTGCCGAGCTCCATGCGTTTCCCTTCGCTGATCACAGGTTGCCATGACGCAGGCAAGCTTACCATCAAAAGACCTTGACACGCCTCGCCCTAAGGCGTTTTCCTCGTGACAAATGTGCTTTACAACGCTTTTGAACAGGTGGTATAGTCCCGAACATCTGCGTGAGAACGACAGGACCGTTCTCGATCCGCCCATGCGCTCCTTGTAAACTCGAATATGGTACGATGACGCCGCAGTGCAATGAACGACAGTAGCGCATGGCGGCGGGCATCGCGAAGGGGGTTCTCGTGCGGATCGAATCGCTCATGCTGTTTCTTCGCGTGGTCGAAAGCGGCTCGATCTCTCGTGCGGCGCGCGAATCTTTTATCTCTCAACAAGGCGCAAGCGCCGCTATCAAGGGTTTAGAGCAAGATTTCGGCATCGAGCTGTTCGACCGCGCAAGCAGTCGGCTGCAGCTGACTGCACGGGGAAGGCGTTTCGCCCGTGAAGCCGAGCAGGTGGTTGCGGCATATCGCCGCATGCAGGCCGTAGCAGCACTCGATTCCGATGTGGGGCCGTCCGAGCCGCTGCGCATCGTGACGACGCCGCATGCGCTCCACGTGCTCGCTCCGGTTTTCGATGCGTACCGCCACATCAACGATGGCGAGATCCCGCTCCTGTTCACCGAGGAAAGTTTGTTCGATATCGTGGAAACGTTCCCCGGCCTCATGCCTGACGTTGTGTACGTGATAAACCTTCCCACGTTCATGCGCGACATCATCGGCAGGATAGGCGCATCGTTCGAACCGGTCGTCGTGTCGGAGCTCATGTTGTGCTGTTCGGCGGACTCTCCGCTGGCCGATCGCAAGCGAATCGATGCGCACGAGCTGGCCGGGGTTCCCATCGTATGCTATAACGAAGCGCTTCTCATTCGCCTCGTGAGCCATGTTTTGAAGGACATCGAAGGAGCGGATATTTACGTGCAGACCTCCAATCTGGAGTTGCTTGGCGAGATGATGGAGCGGCAGCACATGGTCAGCTTCACCGATTCCCTGTCGGTTCAATTGAACGGCCTGACGGGCGGCCAGTGCGTCGTGCCCATCGACGGTAGCGTGCGCTTCACGACAGGCATCCTCGGATCGGCCGAAAGCGAGCAGGCGAGGCGTTTCGCGTCGTTTTTCAAACGGTTCTTCCGTACGACGTGCGCAAACTATCTTGATCGTTACCCTATCGAGCCGCAGTAAACGGAAGCGCTGCAAGGAAGCTATGAAGTTCACGCGCTACGAGATAACGCAGCAGCTATGCCGACAGTGCGGCTCCTGCGCGCGCGCCTGCCCTCGCAACGCTGTTGCGGAAGGGGAGGACAAACGCTATCGGATCGATCAGAAGATATGCGACGGCTGCGGCATGTGCCAGGCGGCATGCAAGCTGCGCGCCATATCGAAGCGCAAGGGCCTCTTCTCCTCCTAGACTTCTCCGAAGCTGCGTGCGACGTTGCGAGAGCGCCGCAGCCCGATACGGACAGCCGCCTTCCGTCCGAGTATTCCGCCGCCACGAACTATGCTTCGCTTCGAGTGCAAGAGCGGCTTGCCTGCGCTTCACTCGGAAGGCCGGCACGTCTGCGCTTCGCGCACAGGAGCGCACAACCTTTCTTTGTGGGCGCATCGGGTTTTTCTGTTTGCCAACGGCATTTCCAGCCTGCACAATCGAAATTGAACAACGGGGAGTTTGTCGCACATGCATAGATCGATTGTGTTCGAAGCGCATCGAGCGCGATTCGAGAGGTAGGCGCTCGGCCGGCACGTGAATTTTGCCGCGCGGTTATCAGGTCGCCCTAGCGGCGGGCGCCTACCGCCGCATGCATCGCCAGGGCGGGGAAAAAACACCGTGCTGGCAGCATGGGTCAAAACCGCGTCATACACAGCTCGCAGGAGAAAGGGGGATCGCAGGCGATCGTTCAAACGCGAGAAAGGAGACGGTATGGCATCGATCATCCCTCTGCCCGACGGGGGAAAGATAGTGAAGACGAACTGCTTCGAATGCCACGCGAAATGCGGAGTGCTGTGCGAGGTTGACAAGGATGGCACTCTCGTGAACGTGAAGGGCAATCCTGAAGACCCGCGCAGTGAAGGCAGGATGTGCGGCAAAGGGCTTTCGGCGCGTGCGATCCTCTACGATCCCGATAGACTCAGATATCCGCTGCGGCGCAAAGGCGAGCGCGGTGCCGGCGACTGGGAGCAGATCACCTGGGACGAAGCGATCGAATGGCTGGCCGGACGCGTCGAGGAAATCACCGCAGAGCACGGCGCCGAATCCATCGCCTACGGACAGGGTACCGGGCGCGGCACGAACCAGTGGACCGGTCGCGCCGGCAACGCGGGCGGGCGCGTGCACCATAGCCTTTCGCCCGGCAACATCTGCCTCGTGCCCATGATGGTGCAGGCGCTATTGCAGTTCGGCATGTTCCCCACCTTCGATGGCTGCGACTTCGACAATGCCGACTGCATCGTGTTCTGGGGTTCGAACTCGGTATGGACCGAGCCCACCTACACGTCGGGGCAGATAGGGCGCAGCCGCGACCGCGGTGCAAAGCTCATCGTCATCGACCCGTTCTTCGAGCATCCGCTGGCTGCGAAGGCCGACTGTTTCCTGGGCGTTCGCCCCGGCTCCGATACGTACGTGGCCTACGCGTGGCTCAACGTCATCATGAACGAAGGGCTTTACGACCGCGCGTTCACGCAGAAGCACACCAACGCGCCGATGCTCATCATCGAAGGAGCCGATGTGCCGTTGAACGAAGCGTTGCTGCGCGAGGGTGGCAACCCGCAGGCCATGCTCGTGTGGGATAGGAAAACGCAGTCCATGGTGGAGATCCACAGCAAAGACATCGACGAGGACATCGAATACCGGGGCACGGTGAAGACGGTCGACGGCCAAGAGGTGCCCGTGAAGACCGTCTGGCTGGGCTTGAAGGAGCGCGCAGACCAGTGGACGCCCGAAGCCGCCGAGGAGAAGTGCTGGGTCAAAGCCGATGTCATTCGGGAATCCGCGCGCATGTACGCCCAGGCGCCGGCCGCCACCATCAATGTGTTTCAGGGCCTTGAGGAGCAGACGAACTGCAAGGACACGTTGCAGCTGGTGAATTGCATCATCGCTATCTGCGGCAACCTGGAGAAGAAGGGCGGCAATCTGAGCATGCCCTTCTGGAACCAGATGGGCCCGCTGACTGGCGCCGAGCCGGCTACCCAACGCGAGCTTCGCGTGGTGGACGAGCGTGCGAGCGGATCCATTTACGGGATATCGAATCCCACGTGCCTGTTCGAGGCTATGCGCACGGGGAAGCCTTACCCGCTCAAAGGCTACATCATGGTGCAGGGCAACCCGCTTTCGTGGGCGGAGAACACAGCACTCGTGAAAGAATCGCTCATGTGCCTGGATCTGCTCGTGTGCATGGACTACTACATGTCGCCTACCTGCGAGATCGCCGATCTCGTGCTGCCGTCAACCCATTGGACGGAACGCGACTACCTGGCTGACGAGGTGTGCAGCGAGTGGGTATTCGCTCAGCAGAAGGCCGTAGAGCCTCTCTACGAGCGCAAGAGCGACGTATGGTTCTGGCGCACATTCGGACACCGCCTCAACCCTGAGTGGTGGCCGTGGGAGACGGACGAGGAGCTGTTCAACTGGCAGCTCGAGCAAACGCATGCCGGCGTTACTTGGGACGAACTCAAGGAGGCGTGGATTCATCGCGTTCCGCAGATGCCTTCGCGCGAGTACGAGCAGAACGGCTTCGGCACGCCTACCGGGCGCGCGGAGCTCTATTCGGTCATCTGCCTCGTTTCGGGATCGAAGCCCTTCCCCGAGGCCAGCGAACCGAAGGAAAGCGTGTTCTCGGCACCTGAGCTTGCGGCGGAGTATCCGCTCACGGGTGTCACTGGGCGTCGCTATCCCATCTACTACCATTCGGCGTATCGCGGCATCCCGCATCTGCGTGAGATCGTGCCCGAGCCCCAGGTGGTGTTCCATACCTCCCTTGCCGAGGAGCTGGGCATCGAGCGAGGCGAATGGGTGTGGATTGAATCGCCGACAGGCCGCATCACCATGAAGGCGCGTCCGAGCGACGGGATCGATCCGCGCGTGTGCGTCATCCCGCACGGGTGGTGGCAAGCGTGTCCGGCTCTCGATTTGCCGGGCTATCCCGACGGCATGTCCAACGCGAACACCATCACGAGCGATCGGGTGTACAACGACGAGTACCTCACGCCGGGCTTGCGCAGCACGCTGTGCCGCATTGTGAAGAAGAAGGCGGGTGAGTAGCCATGGCTGAAGCGAAGCGTCGGTACGGCATGGTGATCGACCTTGATAAATGCACAGGTTGCCAGGCATGTGCCGTGGCGTGCAAGATGGAGAACAACGTGGATCTGGGCGTGTTCTGGAATCGCGTGTACCGCATGGGTCCCGTGGGGGCGTATCCCGATGCGGTCGAGATGTTCTACTTCCCCAACCAATGCATGCATTGCGAGCATCCCAGCTGCGTCGAGGTGTGTCCCACCAAAGCGACCTATCAGACCGACGAAGGCGTGGTGTTGGTCGATGCCAACCTGTGCTTCGGGTGCCAGTACTGCATCTGGGCGTGCCCGTATGAGGCGCGCACGCTAAATCCGAAGACGAAGACGGTGGAGAAGTGCATCCTGTGCGTGCACAAGCTCGAGCGGGGGGAGCAGCCCGCTTGCGCCTATACCTGTACGACAGGGTGCCGCACCGTAGGCGATCTCGACGATCCCGAAAGCGCCATATCGAAGGTGCTCGAGGCGAACGCCGATCGCGTGTACCGGGTGCATCCCGAATTTGGCAACAACCCGTCGGTCGTGTACCTCGTGCCTCGGAAAGGAGCTGAGACCCTATGCAAATCCATTGGCCATTAGTCATTTCAACTGCATGTCAACGCGTGGGTCTGGGCATGTTCGCCTGCGCGTTTCTGGCGAACCTTGCGCTCGGTACGGTGCTGCCCCTCAACGTCGTAGCGCTTGCGACCTTGACGTTGCTGGCCGTGGGCGGCATCGCCTCGATCTTTCACCTGCAAACCCCCGCGCGCTTCTTCAACGCGTTCTCGAACTTCGGATCCCATCTTACGCAGGAGGCTCTCATCACGCCGTTTTTGGGCATCGCTCTATTAGCGTGCGGTCTGAACGGGTTTGTATACGACATGGGACCTGCGACCATCGTCGTCGAAACGGCAGCCTGTATCCTGGCGGCGGCGTTTCTCGCATGCACGGGACTCGCCTATCAGATGCGCTCGCGTCCGGCGTGGAACACCGGGTTCGTGCTGGGGCTGTTCTTGCTGACAGCTGCCGAAGCGGGCTCGATCGCCGTCTGTGCCGTGTGCGTGCTGATCGGCGCCGTCGTGCCCACGGGGCTTGCCGTGGCGACGGGCGTGCTCTTCGTCGCCTGCGTCGTCGTTCAGTGCGCCTATCTGGCTCGCATGCGCCACGTGGGCTACGGCGTTGACGTTCGCGTGAACGAGGAGCCGTACAAGACCGTCTTCTACCTCTGGTTGGCTGTAGGCGTCGCGTGTACCGGCGCGGGCTTGGCGGCCGGCTTGGCCGTGGCGAGCAGCGAGCTGCTGCTTGCGGCGGCGGTTGCCTCGGCGCTCGGCATCGTGGCATGGACGGTGCTGTTCTTCAAGGGAGCATGCAAAGTGAAGATGTTCCCTATGTATCCGGTCGACTTGAACCTGGACATGTAATCGCATTCGCCCGCGCGTCTCAGACGGCGCGCGGGCGCTCAGGTGCGCGAACGCTTGCGCGGCGTGCACGATCGGGCTTCGCGCATGGGCGACGTATGCGGCACCCGAACCCGAAAAGGGGGAGATAATGAAACAATCGTTCATCGGCTGGCGCATCGTGGTAGCGACCGCTCTACTGTACGCTCTGCTCGGCAACTTCGGGCTGGCGGCGGCACAGCTGGCGATACCCGCGATGGCGCTCGACCCCACCGTGTCCATGAATCGCAGCATGATCGGACTCGGCTTCACAGTGTTCATCCTCATGCAGGGCCTTCCCGGGCCTCTTATCGGCAAGTTCATCGCCAAGTACGGCGCGCGCAAAGCTTTTGCGGCAAGCGCGCTGCTCATTATCGTGACGGGCATTCTCATGGGGCTGTTCGCCGGTGTCAGCACCGTGGCCTACGTGGTGCTGTTCGGCCTGCTGCTAAGCTTTTCGTGCACGTTGGGCGGACAGATTGCAACGCAGACCACCGTCGGCAGCTGGTTCGTGCAAAAGCGCGGGCTTGCCATGGCCGTGACGATGGGAGTCGGCGGCTTGGTTGCGTTCTCGTTCCCGCTTATCACGAACTTCGCGATGGGCGAAGGAGGAGATTGGCACCGCGGCTTCTATCTCATCTCCGTCATGGCCGCCATCGCGCTGGTCATCGCCCTGCTGTTTATGAAGGACAAGCCCGAGGACGTCGGGCAGCTGCCGGACGGCATCGCTGCGGCACCTGCCGGCGCCGCGGGCGCGGTTCCGACGGAAGACACCGCGCAAGTGGGAGAGCCGGCGAAGGCGATCTCCACGGTGTACAAGACGACCGTTTCCCGGACGAGCAAGGAGGCGTTCCGCACCCCTGCGTTCTGGCTCATCTGGCTCGGTTCGTTCAGCATCTTCGTAGGGTTGAACCTGGCCGTTTCCTCGGGCGTGCTGTACTTCGCACAGCTCGGCATGGACACCGGCGTCATCGCGGGGGCGGTGGCCGTGCAGGGCATCGCCGCCGTGGCGGTGAACCTGGTGATCGCGCCTCTGGCCGACCGCATCGAACCCGTGCGCATCCTGGGCATCTGCGCGTTTTTGACTGCCATCGGCGCGGCGCTGGCGTTTGTGTGCGCGCCGGGCAGCGTGGTCATTCTATACGCTTACTATATTCTGCTCGGCATCGGGTTCGGCGGTAATACGAGCGTCATGCCCACGGCCTTCGCCAACTACTTCGGCATCGAGCATTTCCCGAAGATCATGGGCAACGTGCTGTTGCTGTTGTCGGTGTTCTCGGCATTGGTGCCGGTCATTGCCGGTGTGGTGTTCGACATGACGGGAACCTACGTGGTCATGTTCCTCGCGGTGGCGGTCGTCTGCGCCGTGGGCGGTGTGGCAAACCTGCTCGTGCGCTTCCCGAAGAAGTCGTAGCACGAGGTTGCCGTGCCGGCTTCGGCATGTTTTCGCCGTTTTCGGGCGTCTCCGGCATCTGCGTCGGGGATGCCCTGCCGGTCGCTTCCTTGCAGGTTCTCGGAACGCGAAGAGCAAATGATTTTCCGAGAGGGCTGAAAAGGTTTCGGGCTTTCCCGCCGTTCGATCATCTTGCAGAATTCTTCATTGCTGCGGGCCGGTAACGCTCGCCACGTGGTCGGTCCGACCATGAGCGTTCGGCGTACGATCAAGCTTTCAACGCGAAGCGAAGGAACGCCCGATGAAGAAGATCCTCATAGCCCTTACTAACACGCCCACCTACGGCGAGCGCAATGACGCGACCGGCCTGTGGTTGGGCGAGGCGGCGGAGTTCGTGGACGAGGTGGCGCAGTGCTGCTTCGAGGTGGACTACGTGAGTCCTAAAGGCGGCTATGTGCCGCTCGACCCGCGCAGCATGAAGAAAGCCTATGCCGATCGCGCCACGTTCGCCCTCTACCGCTCCGAGGACTTCCAGACACGCGCTCTTGCACGCTCGCTTAGTCCCGACGAAACGAACCCTCACGACTATGCCGCGCTGTACTACACGGGCGGTCACGGCGTGATGTGGGACTTCCCCGGCAGCGAAGGGCTTGCTCGCCTCGGCCTGTCCATTTACGACCAAGGCGGCTATCTGGCCTCGGTGTGCCATGGCATCGCGGGGCTTTTGTATCTGCGGGTGAACGGGGAGTACGTGGTGGCCGGCAAGAACATCACGGGCTTCACCACTGCGGAAGAGCGTCTGAGCGGCAAGAGCGGCGAGATCCCCTTCTGGAACGAGAAGGTGGCCAAGGCCCACCGTGCGATCTTCCATAAGAAGCGCCCCTTCTCGTCCTATGCCGTACAGGATGGGCGCCTCATCACCGGGCAGAATCCCGAATCGCCGCGCGCGGTGGCGAGACTATTGCTCGCGGCCCTTTTGCAGGAGCCTCGGCGTTCATAGTAATACCTGCGACAACTTTTCTTGGCCGTCGTTCTTGGCGAGGCATGCCGGCGCGAGGGCGTGCTCGAGGATAAAGCCGTCGAGGGCGCCTCTGGAGCTGCGGGCCGCACGCGCCCGTTCGGAACGTGTCGTCCGACGCCGACCGCCGCCGACCGGCGGAGAGCCCGTCGCTCTTCCGTATACGTAGACCGGGCGTTCTGCTAAAGTAGACGAATGTGCGCGGCGCATTGCGCCGAGGTCGTTATCGGCACGTTCGCAACAAAGACGAAACGTGCAATGGGGATGATGAAGCGACAGGAAGTTCGTCTCGTAAGAACGGAAAGGAGAGGGCATGAGCAGTTCATTGGGTCAGAAGTTCAGGAACATCGGTCCCGGCGCCCTCGTGGCGGCGGGCTTCATCGGCCCCGGCACCGTCACGACGTGTACGGTATCGGGTGCGAGCTACGGCTACACGATGCTGTGGGCGCTGCTGTTCGCCACCGCGGCCACCATCATCTTCCAGGAGATGGCTTCGCGCGTCGGCATCGTCTCTGGCAAGGGGTTGGGTGAAAACATCCGCGACCGCATTCCGAACAAGGCTCTTATGTGGATTGCGATCGTAATTGTTATCATCGCCATCTTCGTGGGCAACATCGCATACGAGACAGGGAACATCACGGGCGGCATCCTGGGCATCCAAGCGGTTCTGCCCGATGTGCCGATGATCCCCATCGCCATCGTGCTGGGCATTCTGGCATTCATCGCCATGTGGATCGGCTCGTACAAGGTGGTCGAGGTCGTTCTTACGGCCATTGTCGTGTTCATGGGCGTGGTGTTTTTGGTGACGGCGTTCGCGTCGAACCCCGACTGGGGCGCCATCGTGGCCGGGCTGTTCGTTCCGACGCTTCCCGAGGAAGGTTCGAAGGGCATCCTGACCGCCGTAGGTCTTATCGGCACCACCATTGTGCCGTACAACCTGTTCCTCCATGCTTCTGGCGCCTCCGAGCGCTTCAAGGACCCGGAGCAGGTGTCCGACGCGCGTTTCGATACCATCCTTAGCATCGGCCTGGGCGGCATCATCTCCATGGCCATTCTCATCTGCGCCGCCGCCAACATCTTCGGCACCGAGACCGTGGTGACGAACGGCAAGGATATGGCGCTCGCGCTCCAGCCGCTGCTGGGTTCATGGGCTACATGGATGATCGGCCTCGGTTTGCTGGCCGCCGGCTTCTCGAGCGCCATCACGGCGTCGTTCTCGGCCGCGTACGCTGTCAACGGCGTGCTGGGTTGGAAGAAGACGACGAAGGACCTGCGCTTCAAAAGCATCTGGATTATCGTGCTCGTGGCCGGCTGCGTTATGGCCGTCGCGTTAGGTAAAAGCCCGACCGAGCTCATTTTGGTGGCGCAGGCTGCAAACGCCATTCTGCTGCCCATCATGGCGTTCTTCGTCCTCTACTGCGCGAACGGCAAGGACCTCGGCAAATGGCGCAACCACATCTTCGCGAACTGCGCGGGCGTGGTGATCATCGTCATCACGCTGTTCATGTGCTACCGCAACATGTCAAGCTTCCTCACGTCGCTTCAGGCGCTTATCGGCGGGTGAACCGCGTCGCCCTGCACCTGCGCTGAACCTGCGCCCGTCGGACTCCGGCGGGCGCTTTTGTTTACAATGGCCGAGCGTTCGGCGAACCAGCGGCGCTTTGTTCGAGGGGCGAGATATGGAAGCCGCGCTTTGATCGTGTCATCCAGGCGTTGGATTGACGTCGGGGGGGGGGAACGGATGACAGACCTTATCGGATGGCGTAGGATGCGGAGGAAGAACGACGAAGGGAGCGCAGGATGGAGCGAAAGCGCGCAAGCGATACGGGCGAGATGCCTACGCAAGACGAGCTGCGGGCGGCGCTCGGGAGACTCGTGGCCTATCTGGGAACGGAACGTCCCGAATTCGCAGGGCTTGCGGTGCCTGAGGATCCCGACGAGCGCTGGACGTTGGCGCGGGCTCTCATGAACATGCGGCCCCCGCTGCCCGTGCCCGACGCGGTACTGGCTGACCAGGATGCCGTGCTGCGCGCCCGCGTCGCGCAGGCGGGAGCGACGGACGCGCGCGATCTGCCGACCGTCTTCGACGATGGCCGCATCGCGCTGTGGCGCGGCGACATCACCACGCTCAAGGCGGATGCCATCGTGAACGCGGCCAACTCGAAGCTGCTTGGCTGTTTCATTCCCGGGCATCATTGCATCGACAACGCCATCCATTCGTTCGCCGGCATCCAGCTGCGCCTCGCCTGCGATGACCTCATGCGCGCGCAAGGTTATGATGAGCCGGTTGGCCGAGCCAAAACCACACCCGCCTTCAATCTGCCTGCGAGCTTCATCGTGCATACGGTGGGCCCGAACGTGTCGAGCGGCGTTCCGACCGCCGCCCAGGATGAACAGCTGGCCTCGTGCTATCGCGCCTGCTTGAACACGGCCGCCGATGCGGGGTGCACGTCGCTTGCATTCTGCTGCATATCCACCGGCGAGTTCCGCTTCCCGCGCGAACGGGCCGCCCGCATTGCCGTGGACGAGGCACGCGCATGGCTGGCGTGCGACGTGCGCATCGAGCGCATCGTGTTCGACGTGTTCGACGAAGAGGATTTTGAGATATACGATCGTCTCTTGAAGGCTTGACCGAAGAATGCGCTGCCTGCGTCGGGCGCGCTTTTCTCAGGTGCTGCACGCACGCACTGCCGGCCAGCTGCGATGGTTCGGGCTCGCGCTCCTACGGTCGGCCGACGGGCTTGATGGCGATGCCGTCTTCCTCGAGCGACTGGCGAATGCGGCTGACGAACGCAAGCGCCTGGGCGTTGTCGCCGTGCACGCAGATGGTGTCGGGATGCAGGTCGATGAGCTTGCCCGTGACGGACAGGATGGCGCCGTCGCGGATGGCGTGCTTCACGCGCTCGATAGCCTCCATCTCGTCGCGGATGAGCGCGGCGGGATCGTTGCGGCCGACCAGCCTTCCCTCGTCGGTGTAGTTGCGGTCGGTGAAGAACTCCTCGGCCACGACAAGGCCCGCCTTGCGCCCCTCGTCCACGAGCGCGCTGTTCGCCAGGCCCACGAGAACGAGGTTCGGATCGACGTCGCAGACAGCTTGCGCGAGCGCTGCGGCCAGCTCCGGGTCGATGGCCGCATGGTTGTACAGCTGGCCGTGTGGCTTCACGTGCGCGAGGCGCACGCCCTGCGCGGAGCAGAACGCCTGCAGCGCGCCGATCTGATATAGCATGTAGGAGTACGCTTCGTCGGGAGAGAGGTTCATGTCGCGCCGGCCAAAGCCTTGCAGGTCGGGATAGCCGGGATGCGCGCCGATGGCGATGTCGGCCTCGGCCGCCATGCGCACCGTGTCGCGCATGACCATCGGGTCGCCCGCATGCTGCCCGCACGCGATGTTCGCACTTGAGACGAGCGGGATGATCTGGTCGTCAAGTCCGAGCGTGTAGCGGCCGAAGCTCTCTCCAAGATCGCTGTTCAAGTCTATGCGGTACATGGCGCCACCCTTCTTTTGCGTCGCGGTCGGCTCCTATTGTAGTGCAACAACCGATCCGCTCGCACCCCCGCGCATTCACGGTCGCGCGGTTCTCGTCTGCTCGGCATTTTTCAGTTTTTCGGCGCGGCTGCGGTTGATCCGCTCCGCCGTCTCAAGAAAGGCAGCGAGGGCCGGGCCGTGGTTTTCGTCGCGCACGATCATCGTGATGGTTATGTAGAGCGTCCGCTTGCGGCCGAACGGGCGTACCGGCTTGTATGTATCGAACAGGTAGCCGTCGATGGCGGTGAAGTTCTTGTGGTGCGACAGGTCGAAGAAGATGATGCCGTCGCCGTGGTCGCGCGTCCAGAAGTCGTGGTAGTTCTGCACGGTCTCGTATTCTATCTGAGGCAAGAACCCCTCTTGCATGCAAAGCGCGCGGAAGTCCTCGATGAAGCTTTCGTAATGGTTGCTGGCGATGGCGCAGAAGCGTTGGTCGGCGAAGTCCCCGAGCGTGAGCGATCCCATGTCGAGCAGCGGGGAGTTTTTCGGCACGCCGAGGCGGAACTCGCCGGCGTAGTCGACGAGCAGCAGCGAGCAGTAGCCGGAATGCACGGCAAGCTCGGGCTGGTCGAACGGCGTTTCGGCGATGTTGAACGTAAATCCCACGTCGATATCGCCGTCGAGCAGCGCTGCGAGCGACGATTGGTGCGTCTTGCATTTGCGCACATCGAAGGTCACGCTGGGATAGCGCCGTTGCACTGCTTCTTTCACCTTGCGCGATTCTTCGCTTATGAAATCGAAGAAGGTGAGGTCTTGTATCCTCACAAGCTCGGGGACGTGATTCTTGAGCGCCGCAAGTCTGAGCTCCATCGTCTCGGTTCGTGAGAGCGTCTTGCTCGCATAGTCCATGAGAATGCGGCCCGCTTCGGTGAGGATGAGAGGCTGCTCATCGAAGAACAGCTTGTGACCGAGCGATTTCTCCAAAGCGGATATGTGCTTGGAAAGCGTCGGTTGGGATAGGTAGAGCTTCTTTGCGGCTGCCGTGTAGCTGCCGAGCTGGGCGATGGTGATGAACTCTCGAAGCGTTTCGATGTGCAAATCAGCTGCACCCCCTCGATGCAAAGATCGTGCCGTCGTCCTGCGTTCCTCCTGTGGAGCGGCCTATTCCACTATAGAACATCATCATTCCAAATTCATCAGGTTTGCTTCCGAATCGCTATTTTCCCTATGCCGTCTCGATTCCGTACGATTGCAGGCGTCGGAGGTGCGACGGTGGCGCGACGCGCATGCGGACGCGGCACATGATGCCAAACGGAAAGGAGCATCAGTATGAAACCTTTGGAAGGCGTAACGGTTATCGAGTTGAGTTCGTACTTCGCGGTGCCGGGAGCCGGGCGCATGCTGGCGTCGCAAGGCGCGCGCGTGATCAAGGTAGAGCCGCCGCGCGGCGACATCCAGCGCTATTTCGCTATGGCGTTCAACGTTCCCTGCAAGCCTGACGAGAACCCCCTGTTCGACACCATCAACGGAGGCAAAGAGTTCGTGAGCCTGGATCTCAAGGATCCGGCTGACATGGAGAAGCTGCACAAGATGATCGCACAGGCCGACGTGTTCCTGACCAACAACCGCACCAAGGCGCTGCAGAAGATGGGCCTGGACTACGATTCTCTTAAGGACAAGTATCCCCGTCTCGTCATGGCCACGCTGTCCGGTTACGGCGAGAAGGGCGCGCTCAAGGACGCTCCGGGCTTCGATCTGGTGGCCATGTTCCAGGAAACCGGCTTTTCCCGCGATCTGATGGTTGCCACCGATCACACCACCTATCCGGCGAACTCCGCCTACGGCTTCGGCGACATCGCCGCGGGCAGTATCCTGGCAGGTGCCGTCGGCATGGCGCTGTACCGCCGCGAAAAGACCGGCAAGGGCGACCATGTAACCTCGTCTCTGTACGGCACCGGCGTGTGGTTGACATCCGTCCTCACCCAACTCAGCCAGTTCGGCTATCCCTACCCGCTCGACCGCGGTTTCAGTGCTCCCACCGGCATCCCCTATCAAACGCGCGACGGCGAGTGGATCGGCATCACCATCAACGAGCCCGAACGGTACTGGGAGCCGCTATGCCGAGCCCTCGGCTCCGATAAGCTGCTCTCCAATCCGGACTACGGCAACCGCAACAAGTGGGTTACCAGCTACGAGCTGTGCAGCGAGACGATCAAGCTGCTGGAGGAAGCCTTCATGCAGCATGACTGCGACGAGATACTGGAGAAGCTCCGCGCTGCCGACATCGTGTGCACCAAGCTCGTGCACTTCAAGGCCAACGTGACGAACCCGCAGGCTTTGGAGAACAGCTTCGTCGCCCCTATCACCTACCCCAACGGCGACACCACCGCGCTCGGACAGCCGCCCGTCCGCTTCACCGACATGGACGATCCGAAAGCCGAGCAGGGCAAGGCCGTCGGAGCCGACAACGCCAAGGTATTCGCCGACTTCGGCATCGCGTAGCCGCCGGGGCGTTTCCCGTGCTGCTCCCGCAAATGGGGCGGTAGGGACGCTCAAAGATGAAGGCCGCGGCGCAGCGCGCTCATGCGCGGCCGCCTGCCGCGGTCGACCGACAAGGGGGTCATTATGTCAGAAGAAAAAACTCCTGCCGCCGCCGGGCAGACTCCGCCGAAACATGTTCCCGCGGTGCTCGTTCTCGGCCAGCTTGCGGAGAAGATGTACCAAGACGCCTACGAGGCCAAGGAGCGGGGAGAGAAGATAGGCTGGTGCTCGTCCAACTTCCCGCCCGAGATAGCCGAGACGTTAGGACTGCATGTAGTCTATCCCGAAAGCCAGGCGGCCGCCATCTCGGCGAAGGGCGGCAGCCTGCCCTTGCTGGAGTACGCCGAAGGAGAGCTGGGTTTTTCCAACGACCTGTGCGCCTATGCGCGCATCAACCTAGCTTATGCCAATGTTGCCGCGTGTCCCAACGGCGAGCGCGACATGCCGCTTCCCGACTTCGTGCTGGGCGCCACGAGCATCTGCGAGACGATGATGCCGTGGTACGAGGACCTCGCCTACTTCCTGGACATCCCGATGGTGTTCATCGATATTCCGTTCAACGACGGCTACGATGTTGACGAGAAGCGCATTACATACCTGAAAGGCCAGTTCGAGCACGCCGTCAAACAGCTTGAGGAAATCACCGGCAAAACGTGGGACGAAGATCGTTTCCAGGAGGTGTGCGACGTCTCCGTCGCCTCGTCCAAGGCATGGTTGGAGGCCACCTCCTACGTGCAGTACGATCCCTCGCCGATGAACGGCTTCGACCTGTTCAACCATATGGCCGTCGCCACGACCGCGCGTCCGAAGAAGGAAGCCCTCGCCGCGTTCAATTACCTCATCGACGAATGCAAAACGTTCGTCAAAATCAACAAGTCAACGTTCAAGCCCGACGAGAAGCATCGCATCCTCTACGAGGGCATCGCGGTGTGGCCCTATCTCAAGGCCACGGCGGGTCCGCTCATCATGCAGGGCGTCAACGTGACGGGCTGCGTCTACTGCCCGGCCTTCTCCGGCGTCTACGACGACATGGACGGTCTGATGAAGGCGATGACCGATGTGCCGAACTGCCAGAATCTCGAACGCGCTACCGAAGCGCGCAAGAAGTTGTGCAAGGACGGCAAGTGTGAGGGCGCGCTCGTCCACATCAACCGCTCCTGCAAGATGTGGTCGGGCTTCATGCCCGAAATGGGACGCCGCATTGCGCGCGATCTGGATATCCCGGTGGTGCTGTTCGACGGCGACCAGTCCGACCCACGCAACTTCAGCGAGGCGCAGTATCAGACGCGCCTGCAGGGCCTCATCGAGGTCATGGATAACAACAAGAAGGGGGAATAAGCCATGGCAGGCGTCAAGGAGTTGCTGGCGACGTTCGCCGAGGTCGCCCAGAACCCATCCGCCCAGGCGGACGCGTACATCGCGCAAGGCCGTCGCATTATCGGCGTGGGGCCCTACTACGTGCCCGAGGAGCTTGTGGACGCGGGCGGCGGCGTGCCGTTTGGCGTGTGGGGCATGGTGGGTCCGGCCGTCGAGGCCAAGAAGTACTTCCCGCCGTTCTACTGCTCCATCTGCCAGATGACGCTGGAGATGGGCCTGACCGGTAAGCTCGACAGGCTCTCTGGCATGATGATTACCGGCCTGTGCGACAACCTGCGCCCGTTCTCGCAGAACTGGAGCGCCGGCGTGGGCTCGAAGATTCCGATGATCTTCGTATCCCAGCCCCAGAATCGCTTCATCCCTGCCGGACGCGACTATGCGGTGGATTCCTACACCGAGGTTAAGCGCGGTGTGGAGGAATGCCTTGGCACTATTCTCGACGACGAGGCGATCACGGCTTCCATCAAGCTGTACAACGAATGGCGCGCCGCGATGCGCGCGTTCGTGAAGCTTGCCGGCCAGCATCCGTCCGAAGTTTCCGTCATCGATCGCGCGCAGGTGATCAATGCGGGCTACTATCTGCGCAAGGCCGACCACCTGCCCCTCGTCAAGCAGCTGAATGCCGCACTTGCCGCGTTGCCGTCGAGCCTCGAGGGCTACCATCCGGTCGTTCTTTCCGGTATTTACGAAGACATTCCCGCTATCGGCGAGATCCTGCAGGAGAACAAGTACGCCATCGTGGCGGATGATCTGGCCAAGGAGTCCCGCGCTTTCGCAATGCAGGTGCCCGAGGAGGGCGACCCCATCGAGGCGCTTGCCGATGGCTGGTGCGCCCTTCGGAACGACTCGGTACTCTACGATCCGCACAAAGATCATTGCCGTAGCGTTCCAGCGCTCGCCAAGGAGAGCGGCGCGCGAGGCGTGGTGCTCCTGCTCGCGAAGTTCTGCGATCCCGAGGAGTATGACGAGCCCATCACCAAGCGCGAGTGCATGGAAGCCGGCGTGCCTATCGTGGCGATCGAGATCGACCAGTCCACCGAAACCTATGGGCAGGCGCGCACGCAGCTTGAAACGTTCGTCGAGCTCATCGGGTAGGTTTGAGGGGTTCTTCCGCCGTTTCGGCAGCGGGAGAACCCGGAACGGCAGGCGGCTCCCGGGCGCGGGAGATGCCCGCCGCGCGGGGGATCGACCGCCCTGCCGCTTGCAACGATCGCACTGTTCCAAAGGAGGATTCGCCATGACCGAGACGTGGTGCATGGGCGTGGATGCGGGTTCGACCGCGTCGAAATGCGTGGTCGTCGATGCAAACGGCGACATCGCCGCCACGGGGCTGTACGGTGCCGGGGCGGGCACGGTGGGACCGCAGCGTGCCGTGGAATCCGCCTTGTCCGCGCTGGGCATCGCGACCGATGACATCGCATGCATGTGCGCGACCGGGTACGGCCGTCACGTGCTCGAGGGCTCCGATATGCAGGTGTCCGAGCTGTCCTGCCATGCGAAAGGCGCCGCCAAGCTGTTTCCCGGCGCCCGCACCATCGTCGATATCGGTGGCCAGGACGCCAAGGTTCTCTGCGTGGGCGAGAACGGTGCGCTCGAGAACTTCGTGATGAACGACAAATGCGCTGCGGGCACGGGGAGATTTCTCGATGTGATGGCCTCCATCTTCGAATGCACGGTGTCCGATCTTTCCGCGTACGACGCGCAAGCGAACGAAGTGCTTCCCATCTCGTCCACTTGTACGGTGTTCGCCGAGTCGGAGGTCATCTCAAAGCTTGCGCAGGGCCTACCCATCCCGGATATCGTCGCCGGCATTCATGCGTCGGTCGTCGAACGCACCTACGGGCTCATGCGCCGTGCGGGCATTCGACCGCTCGTCGCCATGACCGGCGGCGTCGCTCTCAACAAGGGCCTGCGCAACCGCCTTGCCGAACGCGCAGGGCATCAGATCGTCACCTCGCCGCTCGCCCAGTTCAACGGGGCGTTCGGAGCGGCGCTCTACGCTCGCGAGAACCTCGTGCGAGCTTGAAAGACGCGGATAGCCTGCGGCGGGCCCGTGCCTCGCCCGTTGCGGGTTCCGACGGGAGAAGCGGCCACTCAGCAAAGGGGCAGGCCGTAAACGTTCACGTACTTCGCGTGCAGGCGGGAGCTTTCCGCGAAGGCGACAAGGAGGAAACCATGGCAGAAGAAAAAACAGAAGGAACGTTAGGGCAGTTGCTCATTTTGGCCACGATTCTGGGCATTGCCCTGCCGCTTTGCAACGCCGTCGCGGTGTTGCTGGGGTTGGCGGGCGAGAATCCGATGATGACGTTGTGGCCGGGGTATTTGCCTCTGCTGTTGTTCATGATCGGCCAGGAGCGCACGTTCCGCGACTTCCTCAACATCGTGGCAAGCGGTCTGGTGGGCATCGTGACGGCTGTCGTCAGCCTCCTGCTCATTCACGTCTGCGCGGGCTCGATGCCGGAGTTGGCCGCGATGTTCATCGGCACGTTCGCGTGCATCTTCGTATTCTCCATCTTCAAAGAAATTCTGCCCACGTTCTTCAACAACTACGGCTTTTTGTACTTCCTCGTCTCGTCCACCATCCTTGCGTCCAATTTCGATTTCAGCTTGGCGCTGACCTGGGGCGCTTCGACCATTATCACTACGGCGGTGTATACGACGGTTACGTTCGGAGCCATCGCGCTCATTCTCAAGGTCAAGGCCATGGCCATGATGATGAAGAAGAAGGAGGACCTGACCGAAAGCGAGCTGCAGGTTGTTTTGGAGGCCGCCGGCCAATAGGCCGCTGGCCAGAAGTCCGTTAATCAGGAAGCGCCTGGCCAGGTGATGGCTGGTCAGGAGGCCGCTTCGTTCCATTCTGCGATTGCACGCGGCCGCCCCGACCGATCGATGCGCGAAACGGGGCGGCTCGAAAGCGGCGAAAACCGCCGTGCGAGCGTCATCCGGCACACAGCGATGCGAAACATCGCCTATCTGCCCGTAGCATGCGGGCACAACCAAGGAGGTTTCTTATGGATTTCGGTCTGACTGACGAGCAGAGCCTGCTCATCGAAAGCGTGCGCGAGATGATGGCGCGCGGCAATTACGAGTCCTATTTCCGGGAGTGCGACGACGAAGGCGTCCTGCCCCAGAAGGCCATCGACGATGCGGTGGAACTGGGCTTCGCCGCTCTCGGCGTTCCTGAGGAACTGGGCGGCACGCCCTGCGACGATATCACGAAATTCCTCGTGGCCGAGGAGGCCATCGCGCTCGGCTGGCCGTCGTTGTGCTGGGTGAACCAGTCCCTCGAGGTCGACGACATTCTGTCGTTCGGCACGCCCGAGCAGCAGAAGATCATTTGCGAACTGGGGCTCAAGGGCGTCAAGCCCTTCACGCTCGGCTTCTCCGAACCCCAGGCCGGATCCGACAGCTATGCCGCCACCACCACGGTCAACGAGCGCGATGGCAAGCTGTACCTCAACGGCTGCAAAACGTTCAACACCGGCGCGAACTGCTCGCCCTACATGCTGTGCATCGTTCGCGACTTCAAGAACGAGAACCCCACGCGCGACTTCTCCATGTACCTGATGCGTATGGACTCGCCCGGGGTGAAGATGTCGCAGCTGAGCAAGATCGGCAACAACATGATGCACACCTACGAGGTGTACATGGAGGACGTCGAAGTGACTCCTGACGACCTGGTGGGAAAGCCGGGCATGGGTTTCATCCAGCTCATGAAGAACTACGATGTGGAACGTCTCATGAGCTGCGTGTACAACATCGGCATGGCCCGTTGCGCCTACGATCATGCCGCCAGGCACGCCGCCACGCGCGTCCAGTTTGGCCAGACCATCGGCACCTTCCAGCTCATTCAGGAGAAGATCACCGACATGGCCATAAAGATCGAGAACATGCAGAACATGTGCTACAAGGCGTTGTGGAAGCGCATGAACGGCCAGCCCATCAATATCGACGCGTCGCTTGCCAAGCGCTACACCGGGCAGGCCGCCTTCCAGGTCATCGACGACGCGATGCAGGTCATGGGAGGTATCGGCTACTGCGACGACTGCGTCGTGTCGCGTTTGTGGCGCGACCAGCGCGTCTATCGCATCATGGCCGGCACGGAGGAGATCATGGTGCACACGGCCGGCCGTGCGCTCATCAAGGCGGCGGGCAAGTAAGCGGCATGCCGCATCATGCGCCGACTATCCGGTCGCGCATGCGGGATGCGCGCAAGCTGCGGGCATCCCGCTGCGGGCCGTCGGAATTATATCGAAAGGAAACGCGCGCTCTCTGGCTCAAGCGCAGGCCGTGGAAGGGACGTATCATGTTGAACGATGCCGTGAAGGGCTTTCTGTACCGTATTCTGAGGACCCCGAGCCGCGAGGCGGTTTTCGATCGTGCGACCGGAAAGCGATACGCTTATTTTGAGCTGGGATGCCGGGGCGCGAGACTCGCGAAATATCTGACCGACGACCTGGGCTTGCAGCAAGGTGAGGTCATCGCGCTTTCCGCAGAGAACAATATTGCCTTCATCGACGCCTTCTACGCGAGCCTCATGACGGGCGTCATCATCACCACCTACAACGGGCGATTGCGCGCCGACGACCTCGCACCGCTCATTGCGCGGGAGCGCCCGCGCGTCGTCTTCGTATCCGAAGGGCATCGTCAGAAGATCGAGGAGTCCTGCCGCCTTGCGGACGCGTCATGCGTGCTGGTGTCCCTCGACGGGGAGGACGGTTCCCTTCCTTGCTACTCCGACATCATGGCGGGCGAAATCGGCGCGTGCAGCCTTCCCTCGCTCGACGGCTTTGCCGATTTCGACATCGAAGAGACCCAGCTGCTCGTGCACACCGGCGGCACGACCGGTCTGCCGAAATCGGCCAAGATAAGCTTTCGCGCCGTCCTGTACAACGCGCTGTCCGAGATTCTGACGGTAGGCTTGACGCAACGCGACTGCGGGATAACGTTCCTCCCGTTCTTCCATACCGTCGGCTGGAACGTGACGACGCTGCCGTCGCTTCTAGTGGGTGCACGCATCGTGCTCACCGATTCGCTCGATCCTGGCGTGCTGCTTGAACTCATCGCAAGCGAGCGGCCCACGACCGGTCTGGCGCTCGAGGCGGTGTTTCGCCGCATGGCGGAGCATCCTGCTTTCGCCTCCACGGACTTTTCGTCGTATCGGCTGCTTGCGAACGGGGCGGGACCCATCAGCACATCGACCATGGAGCTGTATTGGAGACGCGGCGTGAAGCTGATCAACGCCTATGGCATGACCGAGACGGGGCCGAACAATTGTTTCTATCCCGACAGCGACGAATCGCTTGAAAGCATAATGCAGCATAGCGATACCGTGGGGAAGCCTATGTGCTTCACCGAACTCAAGATAGTCGACGAAGAGGGCCGCGAGGTGCCGACAGGGACCGACGGAGAGCTGCTGTGGCGCGGTCCGGTCACGTTCTCCGGCTATTGGAATGACCGCGCCTCCACCGCCGGCATCATGGCGGAGGGCGGCTGGGTTCGCTCGGGCGATATCGGGCACCTCGATCGCATGGGATACGTGCATTTGCAGGGGCGGCTCAAGAATATGATCGTAACCAACGGCGAGAACGTGTTTCCCATCGAGATAGAGAACACGCTGAAAGACTGTCCGGGCGTAGAAGAATGCTGCGTGATAGGCGTGCCCGACGCCGAGCGCGGCGAAGTTGCCAAAGCGCTCGTGCACATGGAGGAGGGAGCGGCGTTCGACCGCGACGCGCTCGAACGGTTTGTGCGAGGCAAGCTGAGCTCCATCAAGGTGCCGCACTACTTCGTGGAGGTGGACGACTTCTTCAAGCGTGGCTTGAAGGTTGATCTTGGCGCGATCAAAGAGCGCTATGGGCATGCGGGCGAGTGAAGGCATGTCGGAAGGGAAGATGTCGCATGAACGAGGAGTTTACGATCGAGCATGAGGGAATGGCGTTGTTCTGCAAGCGGTTTGCACCCGACGAGAAGCCCGATGCGCCAAAGCGGGGCCATGCGTCGAGGCTTCCCGATACCGAAAGGCTGTCCAACGCATCGGAGTTGGCTGCCGAGGGCGAATGCCGAGCGAAAGGCGCCGAAGGAAAGGAAGAAGCGGTGCAAAGGAGGCCGCCGATCCTCATGCTGCACGGCGGTTTGGTGGACTGCGATTTCTTCGATGACGCCGCAGCGGTTCTTTCGCGCCTGTTCGACGTGGTGACGTTCGACCGGCGCGGTTATGGCAGAAGCGATGATCCTCCATCCGGCGAGTATTCCCTTGAAGTGCAGGCGGAAGATGCGTACGCGGTGGCGCTGGCGTGCTTCGACGGTCCGTTCATGCTGCTCACTCATTCGGTGGGAGCATCGATCGGCTTAGAGCTCATTGCGCGCCATCCCGAAGCGGTGCAACAGGCCCTCTGCTATGAGCCGCCGGTGCCCAAATGCTTGCCGCCCGGTTCTCCATTGTCTGCTCGCATTGCGAAAGCGTGGGCGAAAACGTGTAGCGGCGTCCCGATCGGATCCATCGGAGATGGGTTTCTGTTCGGGCTAGCACCGAAAGACAATGAACGCGCCTACGAACCGAGTGTGGGCGAGCGTGCTCGTTCTGCGCGCAACACTGCCTGCAGCGCTGCGCATGAAGGGGATATATTCACGCAGTTCCAACCGGACTATGAAGCGCTTACGCGAGTCCCATTGGTTGTCGGCTTGGGCGAGATGGACCGTCACGAACCCGTCGGTGCCATCGTAGAAGCGTTCGCGCAGCGAGCGAACGCGCCCCTGGTGCATTTTCCCGGCGCCCACAATTGCCCCGCCGATCTTCCGTACGATTTTGCCTGCATGGCCGCCGGTATTCTCTTGGCAGGTCGGCCCTTGAGCTCCGACCTGCGATGTTGAGACTAGCTCGTTAACGTTCGCCGGTGAGGGCGCGCATCTGTATCCCTCGTCAGGTGCAAGTCGCCGCACGACTCGTGCAGGCCGCGTCCCCCGTGCTCCGCATTTTGCGTATTGGCTCGGGACGTCTTCCGGTCTGGACTCGCAGTTTTGCACGGAGCG
Organism: Enteroscipio rubneri; assembly: GCF_002899715.1. Lineage (GTDB taxonomy): Bacteria > Actinomycetota > Coriobacteriia > Coriobacteriales > Eggerthellaceae > Enteroscipio > Enteroscipio rubneri. The sequence continues at coordinate 108,100 of NZ_PPEK01000006.1, forward strand.
TCACGAACATGGCAGAGAATCAGAGGTATGTGATTTTTTCTGTGCACTATTCGATGGCTAGAAAATTGTGAACTGGGATTATGGTGGAATCCAGCCACGTTTTTGTAAAAAGCTCCTCCGGAAAAGTCACATACCTCTGATTCTCTGCCAAAAACGCCTCATTCGGATGCTTCAGCTTCCGCGTATGCCTCGCTCGTGACGTTTTCGTGTCTCGCGTACCGCACTCCGTGCGCCGTCCGCATCCTGCGTTTCATCCACGGGTGCCACCAGCTTCGCGCTTTCTGCCTCCGCGCGTCTCCTGCATTCCGCATCCTGCATCTCGCGCGCCGTCTGCATCCCGCATCTCGCGCGCCGTCCGCATCCCACGAAGCACAGGCAGCGTGCGGGACGGTATCGCGCTTGCGCTACTCCTTCAGATCCACGTTTTTGGTATCGGTGATGAGCATGCAGCCGGGGGCGTGCGTGATGGCAAAGGGGGGCTTGCTGTTCATGACGATGGACTGGGGCGTGACGCCGCACGCCCAGAACACGGGCACCTCGCCGTCGCGGATGTCCACGGGGTCGCCGAACTCGGGATGGGCCAGGTCGTGCACGCCGATGGCCGCAGGGTCGCCGATGTGGATGGGCGCGCCGTGTACCTTGGGGATGGCGCCGGAGATCTGCACCGCCTTCACCACCTGGCCCGCGGGGATGGGACGCATTGACATGACCATGTTGCCGGACATGCTACCGGCGGGCGTGCACGGTACGCCGGTCAGGTACATGGGCACGTTGCAGCCCATGGTGTTGTGGCGGATCTCGATGCCGGCCTCGATGAGCTCGCTCTCGAACGAGAACGAGCAGCCGATGACGAACGACACCAGGTCGTCGCGCCAATAGTCCTCGACGTTCTCCACCTCGGCCACCAGCTGGCCGTGCTCGTAGATGCGGTAGCGCGGGAAGTCGGTGGCGATGTCGCAGTCGGTGGCGCAGATGGTGGCCTCGCGCGCGCCCACCTCGGTCACTTCGAGCAGCGGGCAGGGCTTGGGGTTGCGCTGCGCGAACAGCAGGAAGTCGTAGGCCTGATCGCGCGGCAACACGATGAGGTTCGCCTGCGCGTAGCCGGGGCACAGGCCGCTCGTCGGCGCCGTGAACGCGCCCGAGCGGATCAGCCGACGCGCCTCCACCGGCGACGCGGCAAGCATCTGCGCCCAGACCTCGTCGGCAACGCCATCGGGCTTGGCGGGAACGGGAGCATTCAACATGATTACACCTCGCCTTTCATGAACCGTTCGATGAAGCTGGTGTCCGCCAGGCCGGCGGCGAACGTCTCGTTCTCCATGATGGCGTACTGGAAATCGAGATTCGTCTTCACGCCCACCACCACCATCTCCTCCAGGGCGGTGCGCATCTTGGCGATGGCCTCGGTGCGGTCGCGGCCGTGCACGATGATCTTCGCTATCATGGAATCGTAGTAGGGCGATATCTCGTAGCCGTCGAAGGCGGCCGTGTCCACGCGCACGCCGTTGCCGCCGGGCAGGTGCATCTGGGAGATGGTGCCGGGCGACGGCAGAAAGCCGCGCTCGGGCTGCTCGGCGTTCACGCGGCACTCGATGGCATGGCCGCGATACGTGATGTCGTCCTGTGTGAAGGTGAGCGGGTCGCCTGCTGCCACGCGGATCATCTCCTGCACGATGTCGGTGCCCGTGACCATCTCGGTCACGGAATGCTCCACCTGCACGCGCGTGTTCATCTCCATAAAGTAGTAGTTCATCTGGTCGTCCAACAGGAACTCTATCGTGCCGGCCGACGTGTAGCCAACGGCCTGCGCCGCGCGCACGGCGGCGTCCAGCATCTCGGCGCGCACCTCCGCGGACAGCGCGGGGGAGGGGCTCTCCTCGATCATCTTCTGGTGGTTGCGCTGCACGGAGCAATCGCGCTCGCCAAGCGCTACCACGGCGCCGTACGTGTCGGCGATGACCTGCACCTCCACGTGGCGCGGGTTCAGCACGCAGCGCTCAAGATACATGGTGTTGTCGCCGAAGGCACCAACGCTCTCGCGCTGCGCGATGGAGAACTGCTCGCAGAAGTCGTCCTCGGACAGGCTCACGCGCATGCCCTTGCCGCCGCCGCCCGACGACGCCTTGATCATGATGGGCCAGCCTACGGCGCGCGCTTTCGCAAGCGCCTCCTCCGGCGCGTGCACCGGCTCCTTCGTGCCGGGCACCACGGGCACGCCGGCCTCCATCATGGTCTTGCGGGCCTGGCTCTTGTTGCCCATGCGGTCGATGACCTCGGGCGCGGGGCCTATGAACACGATGTCGTTCTCGCGGCAGAGCTTCGCGAACGTGGAGTTCTCGGACAGGAAGCCGTAGCCGGGGTGAATGGCCTGCGCGCCGGTTCCCTTCGCTGCAGCAAGTATGGCGGCAATGTTCAGGTACGAGTCGCGCGCGGCGGGCGGCCCTATGCACACGCTCTCGTCGGCTAGGTACACGTGCAGCGCGTGCTTGTCGGCCGTGGAGTACACGGCCACCGTCTTGATGTCCATCGCGCGGCAGGCGCGGATGATGCGGACGGCGATCTCGCCACGGTTGGCGATGAGTATCTTGTCGAACATGGCTCGACCGCCTAATGCGTTTCGCCGGTAGCGATACGGAACAGGGGCTGGTCGTACTCGACCTGCGCGCCGTTGGCCGCCAAGACTTCCACGACGACGCCGGGCGCAGGAGCGGTGATCTCGTTCATCATCTTCATAGCTTCGACGATGGCGAGCGTCTGACCGGAGAGCACCTCCTGGCCCACCTTCACGAAGGAGTCTTCGTCGGGGCTCGGGGCGACGTAGAACATGCCAACCATGGGACTGCGCACGAGCACCGTGTTCTCGTCGGCGTCCTCCACGGCGGCAGCCTCGTGGCTTTCGATCTTGCCCGCCAGGAGCGCGCTCACGCGGTCGGCCATGAGCGGCAGAGTAGTCGACGAGAGCGGCCCGTGGTTGCGCTCCAGTTCGATCTTAGTGTCGCCATCGGCGACGCGCAGAGCGGTCAGTTCCGCCTTATCCATGATGGCGATCAGTTCTTCGATGGCTTTCGTGTCCATGGCGCTTCTCCTTGCGATTCTTCTCAGCTCTGCGGTCGGGTGCGGTATGTCAAGCTGTGTTGTTGCCGTCCTCGTGCGCGCTCGCAGCGTTCGGTGTGCTGCGCTCCTCAACGGGAGCGCCCTCTTCGCGCGGGCCGGCGGGCGCGGATGCTGCGGGCGCGCTTCCTTTTGCTGTGGGTTGTTTGTCGGTTGCGATCGGGGTTCCGGTCAACAGGTTGCGGTTGCCCACGCGCTCCGCCCGGTTCGCGCGGTCGATCCACAGCGTGTCGGCCTGCGTGCGTTCGGCCTGCTTCTCCAGGATGGGGGTCAGGCGTCGTGCGGTCCTGCGCGGGGATATGCCGTCGGCGCTCGGACGGCGCACCTTGAGCGCCAGCATATCGAATCGACGTGCTTCCTCGCGTAGGAGCGCCTGCGCATCCTGCACGGATATGCGCTCGAACCTGACCGTGCTGCCCGGCGGCCGTTGCACAAGCTTCGGGATGTCGACGGTCGCGATGGTACCGATCTTCGCGTAGCCGCCCGTCGTCTGCCTATCCGCCAGCATGATGATAGGCCGTCCATGCGAGGGCACCTGCACAGCGCCGAATGCGATGCCGTCTGATATGATATCCGACCCGCGTTTCGTCTCGATTTCGGGTCCGTCTAGCCGATAGCCCATGCGATCGGACTTCGTCGTGGTCGTGTACGTCCGACCGTAAAATGTTTGGATGCCCGCATCGGTGAACATGTGTTCCTGCGGTCCGGGTATTACGCGCACCGTTACCTCGTCCTCTTCGAAGCCGTAGAACGCATTGTCCCCATCGATGCGGTGCGAACCAAGGTTGGGAAGGAAATCGATGCTTTTCGTTGCGAAGGGCAGGTAGTCGCCTACGACGAGCGCCCGGCCCCGAAAGCCGCCCAACTCGCATTTGAGGTTGGTCGAGCGACTTCCCATGACTTCGGGTACGCGCACGCTGCCGCCTGCGATGGCCAGATATCCGTAGCAGCCGGTTTTAGATGCCTTGAAGCGCAGAATAGAGCCCCGGTGCACCATGATGGCGGTGTAGAGAGGAACCGGTTCCCCGTCGAGCGTAGGAGAGAAATCACCGCCCGTTATGGCAATGCACGTGTTCGTGGTGAAGCGGACCGTGGGGCCGGCGAGGGCGAACTCAACCACGGGGGCGTCGGGGTCGTTCTCGACGAGCAGGTTTGCGATGGTGAAGGCGCGATGATCCATGACGCCGTTCGTCGAGAACCCGCTGCCCTGGTATCCGAAGCGGCCTTTGTCCTGCACCGTGGTAACGACGCCGGCCTTCTTTACGACAAGGCCCATATTACTCGCCCTCCACGACGATGTCGTATGCGTACGTGCCCGCCGCAAGCTGCGCCTCGATAGCGGCGTATTCGTCTGGGGTGATGGGGACGAAGCGCAGGTATTCGCCTGCCGCGTAGAGGATGGGATCATCGCGATCGGGATCGTAGGGCTTGAGCGGGGTGCGGCCGATAATCTGCCAGCCACCGGGTGACGCGAGCGGGTAGACGCCCGTCTGAGCGCCGCCGATGCCCACGCTGCCCGGCTCGATACGGGTGCGCGGCGTGGCGAGCCGTGGCGTATGCAGCCGCTCATCAAGCCCTCCCAGGTAGGCGAAACCCGGCAGGAATCCCAGCATGTCGATGAGGTAGTCGCGCCCGCTGTGCAAAGCGATCACCTCATCGGGTTCGAGGCGGGCGTGTTGGGCGACGATCTCGAGATCGGGGCCGAACTCTCCACCGTAACATACGGGGATGGGCACGATCTTGCGCACGCTCAGGTCGGCTTCGCCCACGTCGCGCAGCTTGCCGCGCAGCGTGGCAGACAACTCGTCGAATGTGACGGACAGAGGATCGTAATACACCATGAGCGAGCAGAACGTGGGGACGAGCTCGGTAACGCCTTCGATGGGATCGGCGGTGAGGTTATCGGCGGCCAGGCGAATTTTCGCGCTCGTCTCTGGCGAGATCACATGCGCGAACTCGAGGTTGAGCGCCGAATCGCCGGCGATGGTAATGCTGAATCCCGCCATGCTCGTCCATTCTGCAGATCAGTGCCGCGCGCTCGGCTGAGAGCGAACGTGGCGTAAGACCGCCGTGCGTTCCACTGTGCGGATCGAGCGCATCGCGCAGCTTGCTTGTGGTCGGTTCCGGCGCGCTTCAGTGCTACACTGGTACGCCGTCGGATAAGTAGTAGGATTGTAGCATATATGGAAAAAGCACTATTCTTGGCGGCGTTCTTTTTCGCGTACACCATACAAGCCGTCACGGGGTTCGCCGGAAACATCTTCGCCATGCCCGTGGGCACGCATCTGCTGGGGCTCCACAGCTCCGTGGCGGTGCTGAACGCTATGGGATTCTTTGCGTGCGGTTTGCTGGCCGTCATGAACATCAAGCATGTGCACTGGCGCGAGCTCGCCAAAATCGTGCTCACCATGCTGCCGTTCGTGCTCGTGGGCATTTGGCTGGACTCGGTGTTGCCGCTCGATGTGCTACTGAAGATATACGGCCTGATCATTTTATTGGTTGGCGCGAAGAACCTGGTTTCGAAGCGCCAGAGGTTCCTTCCCGAGTGGGCGCTGTGGATCGTGCTGGCGCTCGCCGGCCTTATCCAGGGCATGTTCGTGTCGGGCGGAGCGCTGCTTGTCATCTATACGGTGCAGAAGCTCCAAGACCGCCAGCAGTTTCGTGCCACACTGTCCATGGTATGGGCCGTCCTGAACTTTATCTACGCAGGCATCGCCGTGCAGCAAGGCTATTTTACACCGGACGTCGTACAGGTGGTGCTCATGTGCATACCGGCCGCCGTGCTGGCCACTCTCGTGGGTAACCGTTTGCAGCGCCACCTCAGCCAGGAGCGGTTCCTCAAGCTCACCTACGTGCTGCTGCTCTGCATCGGGCTTGTCCTGCTCGTTACGTCGTAGGGCGACGCGAGCGCCGGAACGAAACGAGGGAAGCGGGTCTGGAGGCGGGCGCATCGAAGTCCTGCCACGTGCGGAAGGCACGGGGATCCTTGCCGCGCAGGTGTCCGTCAGACTTTGTTCGGTGCTTTGAAATGCGGGTCGACGTCGCGCATGAGATCGAACAGCTCGACCCGGTCATGCACGTCGAGCTTCTGGTAGATATGGCGTATATGGGCTTTCGCCGTTCCGTGGGCTATGAACATCTCGTCGGCCACTTCGCTCGCGGTCTTGCCTGCAAGCAAGAGGGAGAGGGCCTCCTGCTCACGGGCTCCCAAACCTCGTCCGATGGCGTACGAGGCGACGAGCGACGATACTGCCGGCGACTGCGCGCCGCCACGGTCTTTGAAGCGGTACTTCGAGTACAGCTGGATGGTTCGGTTATTCAAATTGACCAGCGTGCAGGCGATGATGCCGATGATGAGGCAGATGGAGAGCAGTGTCGTGAGAGCTCCGCTGCGGTCGATCGAGCTCATGACGAACGCCGCGGGCCTGCCAAGTAGACAGCCGCCGAACACGGAGAGCAGCAGGAGCGTTGCCAGCTTGTAGGAGCTGAACGCGAATCGGCCTCCGATGTTGCAGAACAGAATGACGAGGTAGGACACGTTCACGGCGCATCCCATGGTGGCCAGCGAGAAGATGAACGACCGGTCAACGTGAAGGAATGAGGCGAACAGCATGCCCGCCACGATGAGTGTGAGCGCAAGATACAGAAGAGAGGCGATGTTGAAGCGTTTTGAGAACAGGGCGACGGCACAAAGCACGAGCGCCGCCGGCCACAGCATGCTCCAGCCGGCATCGGTGTGCCATGATTCCAAGCCTACGAGCGAGACCGAGAGCATGAAGGCGAAGCTGAACAGGAACGCGGTGAGCAGCGGGCCGGCGAGAAACAAAAACGAGGGCCGCTCTCCGCGGTCGAGCCGATTCGGCCGCATCGGCTGCTTTTCGCGGGCATAGGCGAGCGAGAAGCCTGCCAGCACGACCACGGTGCAGTATCCCGCGATCAAGCGGTCCTGGGTCATGCCGAGGAGAAACCAGGAGATAGCGCAGCCGCCGATAATAGACGCGAACAGCGAGAACGCCACCGTTTCTATGGTCTGCCCGACAAAGAAATCGAACCAGCACGGCGCGGCCACTCCCAAGAACAAGCCCATGGAGATTGCCGAGAGGATGAGCGCGAACCCATGCAGGTCGGGTGCGAAGGCCGCCGTCGCCTTCATGACGAGGAATCCGCATGCGGCGAGAGTCGTCACCGTCACGATGGCCGTCCGGCGGAAGCCAAACAACGCGTTTCTATGCAGGGCTGCCAGCACGCAGAGCGCTACCGCGATACTCGTGCTGCAAATCACGTCGGCATATGAAATTCCGAATGCGGTCGTCTTGTAGCCGTTTGTAAAATGCGTGAGCGTGGTGATCGCTACCAGAAAGGACGGCCCGAGAAAGAACCACCTCATATCGGTCGTGCAAGTTTTCAGGACGTTGATCGTCCCCGCGCGCGCCTGATTGAATTCTGCCACGGGCATCCCCTTCCATGCGCCGCATCTCCCCTCGCTGCATTGTCCCATGCGCCGGTAGTTTGCAACAGGCGCGATCTGCTAACCCAGGGGGTTACTGGGAGGGGTTAACCGTTCTTGGAGAATCGTCGCCCTTTGAGCCTGGCTAACCCGTCGAGGCGTCCGCATGATGATGGCGACGAAGGGGGTGCGAGGGGCGCCTCCTGTAAAGGAAGGGGAACGTCATGGGCGACGAGTTCAAGAACAAGACGACGGTATCGAGGCGCGGGTTCCTGAGCGGAGCCGCCGTGCTGGGCGCCGGCGCTGCACTTGCCGGGTTGGCCGGATGCGCTGGAGGGCAGGAAGCCAAGCCGAGTGCGGGAAACGAACCTGCGCAGGGCGAGGAGCCGACCGCCAAATCCGACATCACCATCGAGAAATACTGGGAGGTCGCGCCCGATCCCATATCGGACGACCAGATCAGCGAGACCATCGACTGCGACATCGTGGTATGCGGCGCCGGCATTGCCGGGCTGCCCGGTGCGGCCTTCGCGGCAGAGCAGGGCGCGAACGTGCACGTTCTGGAGAAGGCGGGCACATGGGGCACCGCGCGCCTATGCACGTGTGGGTTCAACGCGAAGTGCCAAGTGGACAACGACATCACCTACGATCGTGACAAGTTCATCACCGACGTGTGGAAGATCACCAACGGCAGCCAAGGACGCATGTCGTCGTATGGCAAGTGGTTCGACAACAGCGCGCCTTACATCGACTGGTTGCAGACCGTATTCCAGTCGAAGGGCTACGATATCGTTCCCCAGCAGGTAACGGGATTCAAAGTGACCAACGATGGCGTCGGGCAGGTGGGCGCGAACGAGTTCTGGGCCACCTATGCAGCCATGATCTACTTCGTCGATAAGGACGGCAAGACCCTGGCCGACGGCGTGAACATCGACTGGACGGGCATCCTTGCCGAGTACGCCGCGGACAACGGGGCGACGTTCCACTACAACACGCCCGCCGTACAGCTGGTACGCGATGAAAGCGGCCGCGCGATCTCGGTGATCGGCGAGAACGAGAGCGGCGAGTACGTGAAGCTGAACGCCTCGAAGGGCATTCTGCTGGCCTGCGGCGACATGGGCGGCGACCGCGAAATGATGGGCTATTTCAATCCTTCATTGCTCAAGACTCGCAGCATCGCCGAGGTCAAGAACACCGGCGACGGCCAGAAGATGGGCATGTGGATAGGCGCGGACATGGACGATTTCGCGGCTGGGGACCTGTTCCCGTTCGTCGCTGTGGACACGAACGGCGAGCGGCCCGAAGCCAAGGACTCCAAGTCCTATGCGGCGGTGGCCAATCTGCCGGTGTTTATGGTGGACACCACCGGCCGGCGTCTCATGCCCGAGGATCTTCCGTTCCAGGCGTGCTCTATTCCCAAGATCACCGCGACGGCCGACGGCTCTGCATGGAGTGTCTGGGACAGCGCCTGGCAGGCGAAGTTCCCCGAAAGCTATCCGAAGGGCGACTATCTTTCCATGAACACGCCCGAGCAGCTTGAGATCGATATCAAGAACGGTATTACCGTGCAGGCCGATACCCTCGAAGAGCTTGTTGAGCAGATGGGCGTCGATCCCGAGATCTTCAACGAGCAGCTCGAACGCTATCACGGCTTCTGCGCAGCGGGCAAGGATTTGGATTTCTACAAGAACCCCCTGTGGCTGACCACCATCGACACGCCGCCGTTTTACGCGTCGCGCCATGTGGTGAGCATCACAAGCACGCGCGGCGGGCTGCGCAATGACGAGCACTGCCGTGTGCTCGACAAGGAAGGCATGCCCATCCCCGGACTGTATGCTGCGGGCAATACGGCCGGCTCGTTCTACGGCAACGTGTACCCGCCGAACATCATGGGCTCGGGCATCGGTCACGGCCAGTGCTTCTCGTGGATATCTGCCAAGGACATGCTCGGCATCGAGTACATTTAATCCGCGGGCAAGGAGCGATCATGGAGCAGAAGAAAGAATGCATGCAGACGATCAGGCTGGCTGTCGTCGCGGTGTTCGCAGCGGTCGCGTTTGCCCTGTGCGCGTGCGCGCCCAGCGGCGAAGGAGGAGGAACGTCGGACGATGCTGCGACGCAGAGCGCGAACGCCCAGCCCGGCAGCATGATGGCCGTGCACACACCGAAGCAGATCGAGGCGATGAACGGCGATTACTCGAAGAAGAACTGCCTGAGCTGCCATCCGCGCGACTCTATCGTAGCCGCGAACGACGCGTACGGCGGCTTGGAGGGAGTCAACCCCCACGCCTCGCATGCCGAATCGTATGATTGCACTCGGTGCCACTCGATCGAAGGCACCTCGGTGTTGGTATGTAACACGGCGTGTCATGGCGGCTATCACAACGACGGCAACGGGTTCCCCCTTCCCGCAGAAGGATGGATGGATCCCACCGACGACATGCCGAGCGCCGATGGAACGCCTGTGAAGTAACCTCGTGCCTGAACCCCGTCCGATGCGCCGGATGCGCGATGGGCGGCAAGCTTTCCCTCCCCGATGGCCCGCGCCCCGTGCGCGGGCCATTCGTAGGTCCGGTTCGGACGCTCGGGACATGCCGAGGCCGGCTCGTCGAGCCGCTCCGGAGAGCGGGGCGTCCTCGCCTTCGCCTATCCAATATGGAGTACAATAAGACTTCGATCGGCACGAAGGAAGGAGCGGTTATGGCACAGCGTTACGGGCGCATCTTCGCAGCACTCGACGGGGCTTCGACTCAGGCGGCGGTGGCGCAGCGCGCACTCGCGCTCGCGGCCGACAACGGATCTCTGCTCACGTTCGGGCATGTGATCGATTCGGTTCCCTACGAGGCGTCGGGCGTCGATTTCGAGGCTCTGTGCGTCGAAGGCAAGAAGCGCATCGAGGAGGAGCTGCGCGACATCCTTGAGGAAGCGCGGAACAATTCGGCCATCCCTGCGGTGGATCTGGTCGTGCGCGCGGGTCGTATCGCCGATACCCTTTCCCGCCAGCTGATCGAGCCGTTTCGGCCCGATCTGGTCATCTGCGGCGAGCGGGGCCTCTCCAACATTAAATACGTATTCGTGGGTAGCGTATCCACGTATCTCATCAGGAACATGCGCTGCGACGTGCTGGTGGTCAAGCAGGAATAGCCGTCGCGCGCTTGCGCGATCCCCTCGCTGCGTTGCCGGATACAGGCGGGCGCCGGCTGGTAGCCGCCGGTTTCAAGTTGCGCGCTCGCCGTCTTTCGTCTGCGTCCGCCTTATCTTCCACCGATCGTGAAGCCTGGTTTCCCGGCTGGAAAAGGCGTAGAATGGCACGTTGAATTAGCGGTGCCCGCGCGGCGTCAGAGCGTTCAGTGGGCGAAAAAGAGAGAAGCCTGTCATGGCGCACGTTCCTGATCGTCCGACCCACTCGTCGCTCGTAAGCGAAGGGGACAGCATCCTTGCGGACACTCTCCGCCTGAGCGTGAGCAAGCACAAGATCGACGAGCACTTCACCCTCGTATGGGCCAACCGCTACTACTACGACTTCATCGGCTATCCCAAAGACGAGTACGAGGCGCTGTTCCAAAATCGACCCGACCTCTACTTCGCGGACAATCCCGAGGACTTCGGCGTCATCGCCGAGCATGTGACGGAGGCGCTCGAGAAGAACACGGGCGGGTACGAGTGCATTGCCGGGCTGAACGTGAAGGGCGGCCACAAATGGGTGAAGTTCGTCTCGACGTTCCTTGACGAGTACGTGGACGGCTGCCAGCTGTCCTACACCACCATGACGGACGTAACCGACCTGGTGGAGGCGCAGCAGCACTTGGAGGAGGCGAACGTGGAGCTGGAGCGGCTCGCGTTCGTGGACCCGGTGACGAAGGGCTTCAACCAGACGCGGTTCGACCTGACTGCCCGCCGCGTTATCGACCAGGCCGAGCTGGGGGCCTATGCCCTGGTGGCGCTGGACCTGAAGAAGTTCAAGCTGCTCAACGAGATCCAGGGTACGGAGAGCGGCGACATGGTGCTGCGCTTCGTGTACGACCGCCTGCGCGCGCACCTCGACGGGGACGAGTGCGTGGGCCGCATCAACGCCGACGCCTTCAACGTGCTCATGCGCGACGAGGGCGCGCAGGCCATGTACGAACGCATCGACGGCATGGTTCAGGATATCAACCGCTTCAACGTGGATGCGGAGCGGCCGTACTTCCTCTCGTTCACGGTGGGCGTGTACCCTATCGACGACACGAGCCTGCCCATGACGCTCGTGCGCGACCGGGCGAACGTTGCGCGCGGCTCCAGCAAGGAAGCATCGAATGCCCGCCACTTCACCTGCATGTTCTACAGCGACGTCGACCGCCAGAACCTGCTGTCCGAACAGGATATGGAGAACCGCATGCACGGCGCGCTCGAGCGGGGCGAATTCGTGGCGTACTTCCAGCCCAAGCAGCTCCTGGCCGACGGCTCCATCGGGGGCGCCGAGGCGCTCGTGCGGTGGATCGACCCGGTGCGCGGTCTCGTGCCGCCCGACGACTTCGTGCCGTACTTCGAGCGCAACGGCTTCATCATCAACGTTGACCTGTGCGTGTTCGAGCAGGTGTGTGCCCTGTTGGCCTCGTGGATCGAACAGGGGCGGCAACCGGTGCCCATCTCGGTGAATATGTCGCGCGCGCACCTGCGCGAGCAGGATTTTCTCACGCCGTACGAGAAGATCCGCGCACGCTACGGCGTGCCGGCGTCGCTCATCGAGTTCGAGCTGACCGAGACGCTGGTGTTCGGCGACCCCGAAACGTTCAAGGGCGTGATCGACCTGCTGCATGCGCGCGGCTACCGCTGCTCGCTCGACGATTTCGGCAGCGGGTACTCGTCGCTCAACGTGCTGAAGGACGTGGACATCGACACGATGAAGCTCGACCGCGCGTTCTTCTCGGCCGGAGACGATGCCGGCCAGCGCGAGTGGGACGTGGTGGAGTCGGTGGTGGATCTGGCGAAGAAGCTGGATCTGGGGACGGTGGCCGAAGGCGTCGAGGAGCCCGGCCAGGCAGCCCGCTTGCGCGCCATCGACTGCGACATGCTGCAGGGCTACGTATTCTCCCGTCCCGTGCCGGTGGCCGAGTTCGAGCAGATGCTGTTCGGGGAATAGCTTTCGGCGCTTCCGTCGCGTGCGTCCACCCCGCTCATGCGCGCGTTCGACGTCTCGGCGCGGACGCGTTGTGCTACCCTGTTTTTCGACAAAAACAAGCGGCAAGACGAGGACGTGGTGCATATGGTGAACGAGAGGATGTACGGGCTGGGAGCGGAGCCGAGCGCGATTCGCGAGCTGTTCGCGTACGGCATGGCGCGCAAGGCGGAGATAGGCGCCGACAACGTGTTCGACTTCAGCATCGGGAACCCGAGCGTGCCCGCACCCGACGCTGTGAAGCAGGCCGTGCTGGAGCTCATGGAGGAGGAGCCGAGCGCGCTGCACGGCTACTCGCCGGCCGCCGGCGACCCGCGCGTGCGCTCCGCGGTGGCCGACCATATCCGGCGCCACTTCGACGTGCCGGCCTCGCCCGACCAGGTGTACCTGACGGCGGGTGCCGCGGCGGGGTTGGCCATCTCCATCAGCGCCATCACGCAGCCGGGCGATGAGGTTATCGTCATCGCGCCGTTCTTCCCCGAGTACCAGGTGTGGATAGAGACCGCCGGCTGCACGCGCGTGGAGGTGCCGGCGCACGTGCCCGACTTCCAGCTTGATATCGACGCGCTGGATGCGGCCATCGGGCCCGCGACGGCCGCCGTCATCATCAACTCGCCGAACAACCCGGTGGGCGCTGTGTACACGCGCGAAAACCTGGAGGCCCTCGCCACGCTGCTAGCGCGCAAGGAGGCCGAGCTGGGACGCAAGATCTACGTCATCAGCGACGAGCCGTACCGCGAGATCACCTACGGCGCCGAGGTTCCCTACGTGCCGTGCGTGTGGCCGCGCACCATCGTATGCTACTCGTACTCGAAGTCGTTCTCGCTGCCGGGCGAGCGTATCGGCTACGTTTACGTGTCCGACCTCATGGACGACGCGGCCGAGGTGTCTACGGCCGTGGCCGGCGCCGGGCGCGCGCTCGGGTTCATCTGCGCGCCGGTGCTGTTCCAGCGCGTGATCGCCGCCTGCATCGACGAGCCGAGCGATGTGGCGTCCTACGCAGAGAACCGCCGCCTGCTCACCGAGGGCCTGGGCGCGCTGGGCTACGAGTTCGTGGAGCCCGACGGCGCGTTCTACCTGTGGGTGCGTGCGCTTGAAGACGACGCTCAGGCGTTCAGCGACCGCGCGAAGGCCCACGAGCTGCTGCTGGTGCCGTCCGACAGCTTCGGTGTGGGCGGCTGGGTGCGCGTGAGCTACTGCGTTTCGCGCGCTACCATCGAGCGCTCGATGCCCGCGTTCAAGGCCCTGATGGAGGAGTACCGCGCTGCCCGCTGAGCGATGCGGGCGCATGGCCTTCAGGGTTGATCCTGAACCGAAACCCCCGGTGCGAGTTTTCTGTCATTGCGCATGGGCTTCGGCGGAATTCACTCCTGCGGGGGATTGGGGACGTGCAGGACGGGGCCGCCTGAGCGGCGCTCGGCGACCGACGTGCTATTCGGGAAGGATGCGGCGCTCGGGGAGGACGCGGCGCTTGGGAATGACGAGCTCGCACGGATCGAAGGCGAACAGCTCATCGACCGTGAGGCTCTCATCGCAGACGAGCGCGCCGTAGCGGCAGACCTCGACGCATGCGCCGCAGTCGCGGCAGCGCGCAGCGTCGAATTCGAGCACCGTCGTGCCGCCTGGGCCCTTCCTGGACTTGCGCAACGCGCCCGTGGGGCAGAACAGCGCGCAGTGGGCGCAGCCCGAGCATCGTTCGAAGTCGATGCTCGCACGGGGGGCGAGCACACGGGGGACGGTATCTGCGCCATCGGGGAGGCCGACCGCATGCAGGTCGTCGAGCAGCTGCCAGCGTCGACGGTCCGGTTCGGCGCTGTCCGCCTCGCCTGCTTTGCCGACGATCGCCTCCGCTTGAAGGGCTGCTGCGCTCGTTGCGGCGTCGACGATTGTCGCCCGTGCACGTGAGAGCAGCCCGCGCCGCGACATCCCGCCATCGGTCCCGCTCCGCGCATCTGCATCTGTGCGCTCGTCGATCAGCTCGATTGTTCCGTCCAGCTTCCAGAGATCGGCGATGCGCCGTGCTCTTTGCGCCGTGCGGGGGAGTTCGCGCACGGCGTGCCGCTGAGGGCAGGTCGTGCAGGCGCAAGCGGACAAAACGACGAGCTGTGCTCCTTCGGCTACCGCGTGCACGAGCAGCGCCTCATCGATCCAGGCGAGGCAGGGGAGAACGATCGAAGCGCCGTCGACGCCCTCCGCATCGCGTTCGCAGACGAAGGTCACGTGCGGCGCACCGGGCTTGCTCAGCGAAGAGCCTTCCTGCTCGCCTTGATCGATGTCCGTGCTCCCATTCGACGCCGTACGCTCTCGGGCGCTGCGGAGGCAGACGGCGCGTGCGGCGTGTCGCACGGCGTCAAGGAGCGCATCGTCCGAGAGCGCGCCCATCGCGCCTAGGGCGCCCGTCGGACAGGCTGCGACGCAGCTGCCGCAGCTCGTGCATGCCTCTGCATCGATGCGCGGGCGCGCGGGTTCGGGCATGCCGAGAACCCCATGCGTTCCCGCAGCGTCGAGCAGGTCGAACGACACGGCTTCCATGGGACATGCATCGAAGCATGCCGTGCAGAGCTCGGGCAGGCCGCGTTGTGCGAGGCAGCGTTCTTCGTGCAGTAAGGCCGCCGCCGGATGTTCGATGGCGCGCTGGGCTAGGTCGATAAGATCGGGCATTCTGCCTCCCCTCCCGGTCTCCGGGCTTCAACGAACTCGCTGGTTCATTCTACGACGAGCGCTCTTGGTTGTCCTTCAACTATTTCGGACGGGCGGGACTTACCCGTGCAGGTCGATACGCCCTCTTTCAACTTTCCTTTGATACATGCGAGTCGGCGACAACGCACCGGATTCCTCGAAAAGCCGAGTGCTAGAATCGTCGGGCGGAGGGTGTGATCGGCTGCCGCACGAGAAGATAGCGCGAGGGCACATGGATTCGGAAAGCGTATGAGACAGGTCAGCCGCAAAGAGAAGAAGTTCCTGGCCGATGCGATGAATGCGAAGAAGCTCGAGCATGTGCTCGAACAGGTGCTCGCAGAGGATTCCCACAATGGCTTGTTCGGCTACTCCGTTCGATCGCTGTACTTCGACACGCTGCACGACCGCGATTTCGCAGAGAAGCTGTTCGGCGTCGACCCGCGACGCAAGGTGCGCCTGCGTGTGTACGACCCGGCGGCCGGCTTCGCACTGCTCGAGCTCAAGCAGAAGCAGGGCGAGCACCAACGCAAGCGCTCGTTGTCCTTGACGCAGGCCGAGGTGTGCTGCCTCATCGACGGCGACTTCGACGTGCTGCTCGAGCATCCGGAACCCTTTGCGGCGGAGATGCACGCGCTCATGAGCATCAACGGCTACATGCCGAAGGCTATCGTGGAGTATCGCCGGAAGGCGTTCGTCGCACGGGAAAACAAGATACGCGTGACGCTGGACAGCGACATTCGGGCGACGGAGTTGAACATGGACCTGTTCGATCCGGCGTTACCCCTATACCCGGTGTTCGACCCGTTCAACGTGGTGCTGGAGGTGAAGTTCGACGGGTTTCTGCTCAGCTATGTCAGATCGGCGTTGAACATGGTGGACAAGAGCGAGCTTTCGGTGAGTAAGTACTGCCTGGCGCGTGGCGTGCGCATGGCGTACGAGTTTTAGGGGAGAGAGTGTGAAAGAGCAACTGTACCAACTGTTCCAGGGCACGGCGACGGGCGCGCCCACGTTGGAGGACCTCCTGCTGCGCGTCGGGGTTTCGGTGGTCATCGGCCTGGCCATCTTCGTGTCGTATTGGATATCGCACGCCGGCACCATCTACTCGCAGAAGTTCAACATCAACCTCATCACGCTCACGGTGCTCACGGCCACCGTCATGACGGTCATCGGCAACAACATCGCGCTGTCGCTTGGCATGGTGGGCGCCCTGTCCATCGTGCGCTTCCGCACGGCCATCAAGGATGCGCGCGACACCACCTACATCTTCTGGGCCATCATCTGCGGCATCTGCTGCGGCGTGGGCGTGTTCGCGGCGGCGGCCGTCGGAAGCGCGGCCGTATTCGTCATCTTGCTCATTCTAGGCCGCGTGCGCAACGACGTGCGGACGCTGCTGGTGGTGCGTGCTGCTCGCACACAGGAGCTGCCCATCGAGGGCAAGGTGTATGAGTACTTCGGCAGCCGCGCCGTGCAGCGCGTGAAGAACACCACGGAAACCACTGTCGAGTTCATGTTCGAGCTGTCTCGCGGCATACTCGACCGCGCGCAGAGACGAGCCGAGCGCCCCATCACCGACGAGCTGTACGGCCTCGGCGGCGTGGAGTACGTGAACATCGTGGCGCAAAACGACGAGATCGGCAGCTAGCGTTTGCGTATGGAGGCGTTACGAGGCAGGAAATACCAGCTCATAACCATCGCGGCCATCGCAGCCGTCGTGACAGCTGCGGCTGTGGGCACGCTTATGGGCAGCAATGCCACGCTCCAGGGCTACGTGCCCCAGCACGAACGCGCGCGTGCGCAGGACGTGCAGGTAAACCAAGGAACGGCCATCGATGCGGAGAGTTTCGCAAGCCATCTTCCCGTGGTTTCCATCGACACCCACGGCCAGGATGTTCCCGGCGACGTTCTCTATGTGGAGGGCGAGCCGGTTCTGCGCGACGACGACCGCACCGTGCTCACGACCGCACCGGACGGCAGCGCCGACATCACGGCCGACTTCCGGCTGTACGACGGAGCGGAAGGCGATGCGAACCGCCTGAGCGACGCGCCGAGCGTGGAGTCGAAGACGCTCGTCCATTACCGCGGGCATCGTTCGCGCGAGTTTCCCAAGCGCAACTACAGCATTCACCTCGTCGACGACGCCGGCCTGCCGCGCAACGAGAAGCTGGCCGGCATGGCGAGCGAAAACGCATGGGTTCTGAACGGCCCATACCTCGACAAGAGTCTCATTCGCAACTACGTGAGCTACACGCTGGGCCAGCATCTGCGCGTGCTTTCGCCCGACGTGCGGTTTTGCGAGCTTTTCATGGACGGCGAGTACCGCGGTGTGTTCCTGCTCATGGAGTCGGTGAAGGAGGGGGGCAACCGCGTAAACCTGACCGAGCCCACGGGGAGGGGCGATACGACCAGCTACCTTTTGAAGATGGATCGGCCGGATATCGATGCGGCATCGCTCGAGGATTTCGGCGCGTGCACCGAACCGAAGCGCAGCGAGTTTTCCGTGCTGTACCCCTCGGACGAGGAACTGACGCAGGGACGGATGGACTGGATCGCCCAAGATATGAATGCGCTTGAGAAAGCGCTCTATTCCTACGACTACGATACGAGCGACTATGGCTATTGGACAAGTCTTGACGTGGATAGCTTCGTCGACTACTTCGTGTTCAACGAGTTCACGATGAACTACGATGCGGGCACGTATTCCACGTACGTCTACAAGGATCTTCGCGGCAAACTGACCATCGGTCCTTTATGGGATTTCAACAGCGCCTACGACAACTATGTCGATCGCGCTTACGACGATTGCGAGGGGTTCGCCATGGTGGACCGCTACTTCTACTACATGCTGAGCAAGGACGAGAAGTTCGTCGAAGCGGTGATCGACCGCTATCACGAGCTGCGCCAAGACCTTCTGGCGGACGAGTATGTATGCGCCTACATCGACGAGACCGTGTCGTTCCTAGGCGATGCGGCCGACCGCAACTGGGAAGCGTGGGGATACACGTTCGATCCGACGCAGGTGCGCGTAGGAGGCAAGCTCGCGCCCGACGAGCGCAACCCCGCCACCTACGACGAGGCGGTCGAGCAGGTGAAAACGTTCGTGCAAGCGCGTGGTGCCTGGCTCGATGCACACATCGAGGACCTGCGCCAGTTCTCGCACGAGTCCGCTGTCAAGATGAACAACCACTGAGGTCGGGGGTATGAAGAAGTTCATCATCGCTGCCATCGTCCTGTTCGCCCTGGCCTTGTGCGGGCTGTATCTTTACTTCTACCAAGGTTGGTCCGTACTGCCGCTTCACGAAGGCGACGTGCAGGTTCAGGTGAAGACCGAGGGCCGCAGCGTGTTGCTCGATCGCGGCGAGGGGTTCGAGGAGTTCGAGATACGCGGTGTGGATCTGGGGGCGGGCGAACCGGGTCACTTCGCCACCGACTACTCCATCGACAAGGAGACGTACCTGCGCTGGTTCAAGCAGATCCAGGATATGGGCGCCAACTCCGTCCGCGTGTACACGTTGCTGGGCGATGCGTTCTATCAGGCGTTTTACGAGTACAATGTGGACAATCCGACCCCGTTATACCTGATGCACGGCGTGTGGCTTGACGACTACGCCGGGTACTCGCACATGGACGGTTTCGATGCCGAGTACCTCGGCAAGCTCACGTCCGACAGCCAAACGGTGGTGGACGCGCTGCACGGGCAGCGCATGGTGGAGCTGGGCCGCGTAGCGGGTACGGGGTCGTACCGGTGGGATGTGTCGCCCTGGGTACTCGGCTACATCCTGGGCGTGGAGTGGGAGCCGAGCACCGTCGCTTATACCGACCTCCAGCAAGGCAATCGGCGCGGATACGAAGGCTGCTATTTTCGCGCGTCCGAGGACGCGACGCCGTTCGAGAACATGCTCGCCCAGCTGGGCGACGAGGTGGTGGGCTACGAGAGCCGTCGCTACGGCGAGCAGCATCTGATCGCGTTCTCCAACTGGCCGAGCACCGACCCGTTCAAATATCCCGAACAAGTCGAGGAGACGTTCGACAAATACGCCGCCGTCGATGCGGAGCATGTGCAGGCCACCGGAGAAGTGAAGGCAGGCATGTTCGCGTCGTACCATGTGTACCCGTACTTTCCCGACTATGCGCGCTATGTGGAGGAATTGGCGCAGACCACGGACGACCTCGGCGAGGTGAATACCTATTACGCGTACCTGAAGACGCTCGTGGACCATCACAGCATGCCGGTGGTCATCTCCGAGTTCGGCATTCCCGCCGCGCGGGGCATGGCGCAACAGGATCACAATACCGGACGCAACCAGGGCCATGCCAGCGAGCAGGATCAGGCGCGTGATCTTGTGCGCACGTACCACGACATACGGCAGGCGGGCGCGGCCGGGTCGTTCGTGTTCGAGTGGCAGGACGAATGGTTCAAGCGCACGTGGAACACCGTGTATGCCACCGATCAGCAGAAGACGCCGTACTGGCCCGACTGGCAGACCAACGAGCAGTTCTTCGGTCTGCTCGCATTCGATCCGGGCCGCGAGCGCAGCGTGAGCTACGTGGACGGCGACCTGGAGGAGTGGGATGGCGAAGATGCGGTTACGCAGGGCGACGGCGTGACGGTGAGCGCGAAATACGACGAGAAGTTTCTATACCTCATGGTGCGCACCGAGGACGGTTCGGCGTTGGGCGACGACGTGTACTTGCCGATCGACACGACGCCGAAGAGCGGGGCGTACGGCAACGCCGCCGCCATCCTTTCCTCTTGGGGCCGGCCCCAAGACGATGCGCCCGAAGCCGGGGGCGTCGCGGGAGTTGAGGGCGGGGCGCCCATCGAGGGCGACGCGGTCGCCGCAGACGGCGAGGCCGAGTCCGAGGAGCGCACGTTCGTAGACGCGCAGGCGGGCGAGCTGCCTCGCATGACGTTCGACCGTGGGGTGGACTTTATCGTCGCGCTTCACCGAGAGGGCGAGAGCAGGGTGGCGGTGCAGGAGCGTTACGAATGCCTGCGTCCCATGATGATGTGGCGCTTGGCACTGGACGACGCGTTCGCCGATCCGCCCGCATCGGACTCGACGACGTTCCGCACGATCGAGCTGGCGTTGCGCACGGTGCGGGACGCGGCCAACGACGCCGAAGAAGCGATCGCCATCGGGGCGGACGACCCTCGCACGTTTGAGACGGGCCTGCTGCGCGAGGGCGACGGCAATCCGGCGCACGAGGGGTACGACTCTCTCGCCGACTACCGCTTCGGCCGCGATTTCGTGGAGGTGCGCCTGCCCTGGCAGCTGCTCAACTTCTCCAGTCCGTCGGAGATGCTCGTGCACGACGATTACTACGAGCGCTACGGCGTGGAGAACCTCGCCATCAAGGGCATTGGAATCGGGGCCGTGCAGAACGCCGAAGGCGCGCTGGTTTCCCTTGCCGACGTGCCGCTGGAGGGCTGGGGCACGCAGCCCGAGTATCATGAACGGCTCAAGGCGTCCTATTACGCCTTGCAAGAGGTGTGGACGTCGGCCGATCCGGCGGCGGCCGCCGCAGCGACGGCACGCGAGGCCGTCGAGCCGGAAGGTTTGCAGCCGGAGGTCGGCGCTCGGGCGGAAGCGGACGGTCTCTGATGCGTATCGAGTGGATAATCGCGCTCTATCTGTTGGTGAGCGTCATGATGATCCTGTTCAACTTCGGCTTCCTGGCATACGAGAAGCTGCACGCGCGGCGGTTCGATGTTCGAACGAAGCGATTCGCAGAGCTTCTTGGCCAGGAGATCGAGCGCAACGCCGAGTTTCCCACCGACGAGCACAAGCGCACGCTTGAGCGTGCGATGCATCGGATGGCCGGCATGGAGTCGTTCGACCTGACGATGGAGCGCCTGGTGCGCGAGGGATCCGATAAGAGCGAGCGCTACCTGCACGGCATCGCTGCAGTGTTCGGCCATCTCACGTACTATTTTGCGAAGAAGGACGACCTACATCGCGCCTACTTCGCCTACATCGTGAAACGCTGGTATCGCGAGCGTCCGGCCGGCGACATGGTGGAACAGGCGCTTCTACACTCTGTGCGCGAAGGCTCGTTCTACGCGCGGCAGAATGCGCTCGAGGCGCTGGCGCAGGTGGGAAGCGCCCGTGCGCTGGCCGAAGCCATTGCGACGCTCGAGCGCGACGGCGAGTTCCATAGCCCCAAGCTGGTAACGGAGGCCGCGCTCGCGTTCGCGGGCGAACCGACGGAACTCGAGGACGAGCTCGAGGTGCGCCTCGCGCGCTTCGGCGCGCAGACGAGGGCGGCCCTCGTCAACTACCTGCGCATGGCGGGCCTCGGCGACCCCGATCGGGTGCTCGCCCTTTTGCGCGATGGGCGGGAGGGCCTCGAGGTGCGCCTCGCGTGCATCCGCTACTTCATGCGCCGACACTGGCCGCCTGCCGAAGCCGACCTAATCAAGCTGGCAGCTGACGACGACCCGGCGCGTTGGGAGTATGCAGCCGTCGCGGCCACGGCGCTGACGAACTACCCCAGCATGAAGGCCGTCGAGGTGTTGAAAGGCTGTCTGTCCAGTCCTTCGTGGTTCGTGCGCAACAACGCGGCGAAGACCTTGTACGGCTACGGACTCTCACTCGAGGATCTCGCTGATGTATTGGACGGTTCGGATGCCTTTGCACGCGACATGGTCACCTACCATTGGGAACTCAAGCGCATGGAGGAAGAGGAGCGCGAACGCGCGAAGCGGGGGCAGGGGAAGGAGGCGGAGCCGGCGTGATCGCCACCACCGTGACAGCGGCGTCTGCCGTGCAGGGCTTCCTGTACTTCGTCGGCGTGTTCTTCGTGCTGTACCTCATCGGGTACTCGACGTTTTTGTTCCTGTCCGTGACGGTGGGTTCATCCATCCTGTACCGGCGAAAGCGCGAGGCGCACTACAAGAGCACGCTCGAGGTGGACTGCTACGTGCCCATCTCCATCATCGTGCCCGCGTTCAACGAGAGCGTGACGGTGGAGAGCTCGCTTCGCTCGCTGCTCAACCTCGACTACACGCTCTACGAGGTCATCGTCGTGGACGATGGCTCCACCGACGATACCGCCCAGAAGGTCATCGACGCCTTCGGCCTGCACCCCATCGACCGCCCCATCCGCCGACAGGTGCCCTGCACGCCCGAGCACGGCGTGTGGTACGGCCATGCCGGACGCATCCCCGTCACGCTCATCTCCAAAGGGAACGGCGGCAAGTCCGATGCGCTCAACATGGGGATCAACGCGTCTCAGTATCCGTATTTCATCTGCATCGACGCCGACTCCGTGCTGCAGTACGACTCGTTGCGCGAGATAGCCGCGCCGCTCGTGGAGCACGAGAACGTGGTGGCCGTGGGCGGGCTCGTGCGCATCTCCAACGGCATCAGCATCAAGGACGGCCGCCTGACCGCCTACTCGCTGCCGAAGAAGATCATCCCTGCCATGCAAGTGCTGGAGTACGACCGTTCCTTCCTGTCGGCGCGCATCTTGTTCGACCAGTTCAACGGCAACCTGATCATCTCGGGAGCGTTCGGGCTGTTCCGCAAGGACCTGGCCATCGCGTGCGGCGGCTACGACCTGGACACGGTGGGCGAGGACATGGAGCTGGTCACGAAGCTGCACGTGTTCTGCCGCACGAACAACAGGAACTATCGGATAAAGTATGCGCCCGACGCCATCTGCTGGAGCCAGGCGCCCGAGACCCTGCGCGACCTGGTGAAGCAGAGGCGGCGCTGGCACACCGGCCTGTTCGAGACCATGACGAAGCACTGGCGCATGTTCGCCAACCTGCGGTTCGGGCTGGTGAGCTTCTTCTCGTACACGTACTTCTTGATCTACGAGTTGCTCTCGCCCGCCATCGAGCTGTTCGGCCTGCTCACGGTGGCGCTGGCTGTGGCGTTCAACTTCATCAACATCCCGTTCATGCTCATGTTCTTCGGCATTTACGCCGTGTTCGGAGCCGTCATGTCGCTTACGGCGTTCTTCTCGCGCGTGCAGACGCGCGACCTCAAGCTCTCGCCGCACGACGTGGCGAAGGCGCTGCTGCTGTCGCTCTTCGAGGTTACCGTCTTGCGTTTCGTTTTGGCCGCCACGCGCATGATTGCCCTCGTGGGCTATCGCAAGAATCACGGCCGTTGGGGCAGCATCGAACGCCAGAAGATCGATGCCGAGAACCGAACCCCATAACGACGATCCCGCGCATCGAGTGCGGCGATGCGACTGCGGGCACGTTCGCGCCCGTGATGAGCACGAACGTGCCCGTGATAAACGAGCGTCGGGCGAAGCGATGACTTCCCGGCATACGTTCTTATCGTCGCTTGGAGTCGCGCAGCTGTCGGCGCGAGGCTCGTAGGGCCAAGGCGCAGGACGCTCCGGCAACGAGAGCTGCGACGCCCGTGACGGCCACGATCAGGCCGGACGGGGTGGTGTCGCCGGTGTGGGCCAGGAGGTTGCCCGGCGGGGCGGTCTGGCAGGTCGTCTGCGGCGTGTTGTCGTTGCTCTGTGCGCCGCTGATCGTGGTGGCGGGTTTCGCCTTGTAGCTCACGTTCACCTGCACGGTGGTGTCTTCGTAGTTGCCCATGTCGGCGAGCGCCACGGTCACGGTGTCCGATGCCGCGAGGCCTGCCCCGCCTTTCGAGGTGAACGTCAGTTCGCCGGTCGTGGAGTCGATGGAGGCGGTTGTCAGGCCGTTCGCCGTATACGCGCTCACCGCGTATACGGGCCCGCCGCCCAGGTCGCTCGGCAGGTTGATCATGCGTGCGAGGTCGAACGTCATAACGCTGCCCGGTGCGTCGAACAGGGTCACGGAAGGCTGCGAAAGCGCGGGCGCGGGCGCCTTTGCGATCGAGAACTCGAAGCTGTTGGGTTCGAGGGTGAACGACTGGTCTTCGGGAACTGTGAAGACCACCTGGTAGGTGCCGGCGTTGATGGGGGCGTAAGTGTTGATTTGCTGATATCCTGCGGAAGGGGCCTTGGGGGGATTGTACGCCGTGCCGTTGATGCCTTTGTACTCGACGTCAAAGGGCCCGTTATAGTCCATCTCGTCAACACCGTTGTCGGCGGGGATCCTGGTCACGGGAACTCCGCTGTAGCCTTGCTGGCGCGTGCCGTTGTAGACGAGACCCGTATCGGCGCATTTGGGTAGGGTGAGCTTGTAGGCTGGCTTGTTCGCAGCCGCCACGATGGCTCCTGTCGTAGAATCTGTTGCGTCTTTCGCCGCTTCAACGGCTCCCTTCGAAGCGGGCGTGTCGGCTTCCGTCACGGCAGTCGGTGTGCCTGCTGCAGGCGATTCGCTCTGAGCGCCAAGGGAGGGGGCAGCTTCCTCTTCGAGGTGGACCGACGGCAGCTCACCGAAAGCGTCCTTTGGCGCCTCAGCCGTGATGGCGTCGACATCTGATATGTCCTGCTGGTCCTGTGCAAGCGCATCGTCGGCGCCGAGCAAGACGAACGTGGCGAAGGCGAGGGCCGCTATACAGACGAGCAGCGTGGCTTGCGCGCGGAAGCGTGCGTGGCAATGCGCGATGGGCCTGTCAATTGATCGGTTGTTACTGCTCATCATGATTTGCTCCTTCGATGAATCGGCGCAGTGCTGTACTCGAGGCGGTCCGGCGTCAGCGAGGCTGCAAGCGCGGTGCGCAGATCGACGCCCATCTGGCGGATGCCCGAGCCTTCGAGCTCGGTCAGGTATCCCGAGTGGACGGCCATATCGAGGTAGTACGTAACCTCGTCGATCGCGGTTATCGACTCGCGGACGCGCACGGCTTCGCTGTCGAGCCCGAGGCTATCGATGTCGCGCGCCGCCATGCCCGCCCGCACGCCGGCGGCCAAGAGCTCGGCTGAAAGGGGGAAATGCTCGGGCAGCTCGCGCAGGTAGCGCACCAGCTCCGCGACGCGGATGGCGTAGTCGAATGCAGCTATCGATCGGTCCATGTGCTTCCCCTTCCTGCCAAGGCGCGGCCGTACCCTGCCGTCGCTTCGACTATACCCGCCGAGAATAGGCGGCGGTATCGGCCGGTATGAGGGTTTTGGGCTATACTGTGCTCCGTGAATCGGTCGAAGAGGACGGGTGCTGAAATGAGGGCTGTGAAGTCGGGCGAAGCCGAAGGGGAACAAGACGGCGCCCGCGCGTGCGACCCGTGCTCCGAGCTCATATTGAGCGATAAGTTCGCCCCGGCGGCCCTCCCTGACGTGTGCGCGCCGCGGCTGCGCACGGTGGATGCGATCGAGCGCGCCTCCCGCAAGCGCTTCGTATACGTTGCCGCGCCTGCGGGTAGCGGCAAGACGATCTCGACGCTTCTCTGGATCGAACAGGCCAAACGGTCGACGGTGTGGATCGGGCTCGACCGCTACGACGACGTGCCCTCGGTGTTCTACAAGCTGCTCGCGACGGGCCTGTACTCGACGCAGCCCGAAAACGCCGCCATGCGCGCCATGCTGGTGGACCCCTCGTTTTCGGCGTCACCCGTCGAGCACGCGATGCGCCTGGTCGAGGCGATGCAGCGGCCGCAGCGCCGCAGCGCGGTCGTGTTCGACGACTTCCATCTCATCGAGAACCGCGAGATCGTCAAGTCGCTGCCCTCCGTGCTCCGTCTGCTTCCGAGTACGTTCGCGGTGCTGCTCCTGTCGCGCACGCCGCCGCCCAATGCATGGCGCGAGTCCGATGCGGAGACCGCGCCGACCGTGCTCGGCGCCTCGGAGCTCGCCTTCTCGAAAGACGAGATCAGGCAGTACTACAATGCGCTCGGCAGGTTTCCCACGCCCAGCGAGGTGAACAAGCTCCACACCGCAACCGAGGGGTGGGCCATCGGGGTTGCGGCGCTCGCGAAAGCCGGGCCGGCTGCCTCCCTTGAGCACGGGCGCATGCTCGAACACTATTTCGCCGAGCAGGTATGGAGCACGTGGGACGACGACCTGCGCGCGTTCTGCCTGGCGACGAGCATCGCTGACGAGTTCGACGGGGAACTCGCGCGCCTTCTGACCGGGCGCGACGATGCCATCGAGGTGATGGGCGGCCTTGCGCGCACGAACACGTTTCTGATGCGCCTGCACGGCGATACGTATCGCTTCCACCATCTGTTCCTCGATTTCCTCAGACAGAAGGCGGAATGCGAGCGCACCGACCACGCCGAGCTCTGCAAGCGGGCTGCCGAGCATTTCCGCGTGCGGGGCGATTACACGCGTGCGCTCAGGTTCTGGCTCGAGAGCGGCGAGTTCGGCGGAATGGACACGTACCTCGTCTTGTTCCTTTTCGAGAACAACCGAGGCTCGGTTGCCGATTACGCCGACTTCCTGCGCACGCTTGATATCGACGCGCTTCCCGATTCGGCCTATCGCGAGTGCCCGCCTTTGCGCGTGTTGGCCGCGTGGTTCGCCTATCTCACCAGCCAGCGCGAGCGTTTCGAGTACCATCTCGACGAGCTGTACCGGGCGCTTCCCCGCATCGCCGCATCCGATCCGCGGTTCGTGGAATTCGCCATCCTCGCATACAGCGTCGATCATCGCACGACTATCATCGAGAAGGCGAAGCGGTTCGGCTTCTTCGCGCGGTTCGTCAAGCGGTTCACGCCCGAAGGGCTTGCGACCAAGATCGCCTCGTTCACGCACAACCTTCCGTATCCGCACCGCAGCAACCTCGACTACTCGGCCATCGCGCTCGAAAAGGGGGGAATGGATCTGCTCGGACGGACGTTTTCCCCGCTGCTCGGCACCGAATGGCGCTACATCTACCCGCTCATCCCCGCGTGCTTCGATTACGAGCGAAACCGCCTGTCAGAAGCGCTTTCGGGCTTCGAAAGCACGCAAGCCGCGCTTATCCCCGAAAACAAAGAGGACGGGCGGCTGTGCGTCATGCTGATGAAGCATGCGACGTTGTGGCAGCTCGGGCGCGCAGCCGAGGCCGACAGCGCGCTTGCCGAGCTTGCGACGTACGCGGCCGGCGAGGCCCCCCATTTCCTCCCCAACCTGAAGGCGTACCGCGCGAAGCTCGCGCTGTTCGGGGCCGACGAGGACGCTGCGCGCACCTGGCTTGACGAGTACTTCGTCACCGAGACGAACCACATCGAGCTCGTGCGTGTGTTCCAGCACTTCACCACGGCGCGGGCGCTCGTTGTGCTCGGCCGCGCAAGTGAAGCGGAGGCGCTGATCGAGAGACTTCTCGCGTTCGGCCGCGACTTCAACCGCCCGCTCGATGCGGGCGAGGCGGGCGCGCTCAAGGCATCGCTTCTGTGGGCGTCGGGGCGAACCGACGAAGCGGTTCATGCGCTTGCGGAAGCGCTCGTGACGCTCGGGCCGTACGGGTTCATGCGCGTGGTCGCCGACGAAGGCGCATCGGTCGTCCCAGTGCTCGAACATCTTGCTGAGCAGGGAGAACCGCACGTTCGCGCCGGCAGCGCGCCGAACGGCTTCGGGGCGGACGGCGCACCCGATTCCGCCTTCGTGGGGCAGGTGCTCGCGGCAGCGCGCGAGCGCGCGCAACGGTTCTGCGGCATGACGGCGCGCTTCGGCGAGAGCGAACAGACGGTGGCGCTTTCGCCGCAGCAGAAGCTCATGGTTGAGCTGCTCTCCCGCGGTATGAAGAAGCCCGAGATCGCCCAGCGGACGGGGTTGTCGCTGTCCACCGTGAAGAGCCACATGGGCGCGCTCTACCAGAAGCTCGGCGTGCACAGCGCCATGGACGCCGTGCTGAAAGCGCGCGAGCTGGGACTCGTGGAATAAGGTTCGGCCGGAGGGCCGTCCTCTCATTCATACATGACGGGCTCTTTCGGCCCTGCCAGTACCACGTCGGATCGGGAAGCGGCGAGGTCTTTCAGCTCATCGGTGAAGCTGCCGATGCTGAACAGCGCAAAGGATACCGTTCGTCCCTGTTCGTGCTATGAAACTCGCTTGGCTTTTTTCTCGAGGTTCCGATCGCCTGGTTCTTTTGAAGTTGCATTTTCTCTTTTTCGACTGCCGGTGCAAGACGCCCGAAGGGCCGTACGACGTCGCTTGCGGCGTAAGGCCCTGTGCGGGGAACGGCCGATAGGGATATGCCTCGCGTCATCCCTACCGATCGCCCCCCTTTCCACGGAAGCCGAGCGATGCGGCCAGGGCGGCGCCGGCCGTTACGGCGGCTACGGCTAGGAAGTGAAGCGGGCCCTGGTCGCCGGTCTTGGCGAGGAGTTTGGGTTGCGCGGGGTCGCTCGAACCGGGCTCGGGTTCCTGCTGGGCGAAATCCGCGTAGCCGTAGAACGCTTCGTCGCCGATGCTGCCTGCCGGTATGGAGCCCGGAGCCTTTTGCGTGAACAGCGAGTCCGCGTACCAGGCGTTCGTGCCCGCTTTGGCGCCCTCGAACGTGGGCGGCGCGATGGGCAGCTCGCCGTCGAGTACCGTGTGGGAGGTCGGGTTTCCTGCGGGGTTCTTGCCGATGCCCGCGAAATAGAACAGGGGATACTCGATGAGCCTCCACTTCGCGTACAGGCTGATGTCGCCCGTCGCGCCGCGGGGGATGGCCGTGACGGGCTGCGAGAACGAGCTGTCGGCGAACCATCCCTCGAACGCGTAGCCCTCCTTCGAGGGGTCGCGCAGGGTGACGGTCGTGCTGTCGTTCATGAGCGTAGCGGGGTTGTCGGTGCTGTTCGTGCCGCCGTCCAGCTCGTATGAGACGGCGTACTCGTTCTGCGACCAGGCGCTGTACACCGTCGTCTGCCCGGGGCCGGACGCGAACGGGGGTTCAAACGGGTTTGCCAGGTCGGCGTCGGTGAACCAGCCATCGAACTGGGCGCCCACCATCGCGGGGGCGATGCTAGGCAGGGGCATGTGCTTCGTGAGGGCGTACGTCGGTCCGCCGGGCAGAAGGCCCTCGGTGTCGCAGGTGAGCAGGTGGGCGGCGCGCTCTGGCAGGACCACGCCGTAGTTGATGATGAAGTACTCGTTGATGGGCAGCACCTTAGTCACCGTGGGGCTGTCCAGCGAAAGGCGAGCCTCGACTTCAAACACCCGCGGTCCGTCATCCCCCGAAGGAGTAAGGGGCCAGTAGCTTGAGCTTGGATCGGAGGCGGGATAGTCGCCTTGAAGCGTATGCAGTCCGTTAGTGAGGGCGAGGTCCTTGCTCGTTCCGACCTTGTGGCTGCCGTTCTTGTAGGTGTGCCTGGAGAGGGTGATTCTGCCGAGACATGGGTCGCCCGCAGCGTCCATCACGGTGAAGGTCATGTCGAATGTGCAGCCATAGGGGACGAAGAACTCGTCGCGGTGCTGGACGATGGTGCTGCCGTCGGTGGGCGTCAGTTCGAGCGTGATGGTCGGCACCATCCTGAGCGTCGCCGCAGCTGCGTCGGGGTCGGCGATTGCGCTCGTTTGCTCGACGCCCAGCCGCGCCGGTTGCGAGCGCACCGTCGGCACCACGCCGCTTGCGTTGACCGTCCGATCCATCACGTCCACGCAAAAGAGCTTTCCGTTCCACAGGGTGTCGGCCGCGTCGATGGCGTAGTCGGGCCCTGTTTCCCCCACGACGGGCTTCCATTCCGCATAGTTGGCCTTACCCTTGTCGGTGTCGGTGATGGAGGCGATGTCGAGGTAGAACCACTGGTAGCTCAGGGTCTCGCCGCGCTGGGAGTGCGCGCGCACGGAAAACGTGGCGGCGGTCCCTCCGAACACGGTCACGCTTTTCGGCTGCTCGTCGATGGCGGGGACGTCGCCGCCTATCGTGGTGCCGACGATCGCCGGGCTGTAGGCGCTCGGGTTGCTCTGGCCCAGGTCGTCGTAGGACTGGAACCGCACCTGCCGGGTGTCGCCCGCGGCGAGGCCGTCTTCGATCCAGAACCTGCCCTCGTCGACGCCCAGCACGTTGCCGGCGGGCACCGTCCACTGGGTGTTGCTCGTGGGCAGCGCCACGCCGTAGGCTCCTGCGGGACGGGTGGTGTTGTTGCTCCAGGCCCAGATGATGCTGTGTTCGTTCGCGCTGTAGGCCATGGGGTAGAGCGGAAGGCTCTTCGGCGCGGCGCCCGACCCGGTTCCCTCCACCACGTAGCCGATGACGAGCGGGTTTTTCGCCACGGCATCGGTCTGCCACACGGCCAGGTGCACGCCGTAGGCGTATTCGTTGCCGTTGTTCGTCAAGTAGGAAAGGGGGTGCAGCGAGGGCAGCGACGTGGAGAACCGCGCGCCCTTCGTCTGCGAGGACACCCAGCTGGCGCCGCCCGTCGCCTCGGCCTTCCATCCCGCATGTCCGCTCACGGACAGGGCGATGCCGACCGTCTCCTGGGCTTGCACGGCCAAGGACATACCCCCCCACCGTTATATCGAAGCCGTTGGTGAACTGGGACGTGTCGGTTACCGTGATCTCTGCCGACGTCGCCGAGCCCTTGTCGGCGGCAACCTGCACGTTGGGGCCCGCGAGCAGGGCGTTGCCGTTGTTGTGCACGTTCGTGATCTGGCTCGTTTGAGTGGGATAGGTGGTGGGGTCCCCCTGCGTGTGCGGGAACACGGCGGCCATGTCGATGGTCGGCACGTCCTTGGATCCCACGTTCGCCGCCGCATTGTTGTAATCCTCGAGCGTCATGAGCCCGAGGGTGGCATCGTAGGTGTTGTCCACCTTGTAGGCCACGTGGACGTTTCCCGCTTTGGTGCCCACCTTTTCCGGCCCCCACTGCGTGCCGGGCGCGGCGTGCTTGTTGTATTCGTCGAGGTAGTCCTGCGTGACCGTGAACTCGGGCACGTACACGTCGTACTCGTAGACGACCACCGGCACCGCCGAAGTCACGACCATGGTCCTGCCCGCGTACTCCTCATACGTTAGCGCGCGTTCGACGTTGCGCTCATGATAGTAGCTGCCCACGTAGTTGAGCATCGCCTCGAAGTCGAAGCCGCCGCCCAACATGGCGCTGTTTCCGAGGATCCCGGCGCCCAGGAGCAGCTCGGCGGACATGTTGAAGCCGCCGCCCAGGCCCCATCTGCCCTCGGTGCCCGCCGATTCGGACGACGAGATGCCGAAGGTCGTGGTGCCGATGTCCGTCTTCTCCTCGCCGAGCCGCTCGTCGGAGAGCTCGCTCCAGTAGGGCACGCTGGCCAGGATGGCGAGGGGTTGCGGCGCGCTCCAGCCGAACGATTTGGACTTCAGCGCGAACTTGAACGCGTTGTTCTTGTTGATATCGCAGGCGGCGATGGTCAAGAACGTGCCGTTGTCGTCGGTGCTCGCGTTGTGGATGAAGCTGGGATCGGTGTCCTCGGTTGCGAGCTTGCCGCTGCGCTCCAGCACCCAGCGCACGTCGAAGGTGACCTTGTAGTTGCTCGATTCCACCGCCCCGCTCTGCACGATGAGCTGCTCGGTGCCGATGTTTGTTTTGGCGAAGTTGCCGGATACCGCTTTGGTGATGAAGTGGTTGCGGTTGCCCGTCAGGTTCATATGGTACAGCGAGGTGAAGCTGCCGTCCCTGAAGTGCGCCGCCTCCGAATCGCCCTTCTTGTTGGTGGACGAGAGCGAGAACACGTACCCCTCCAAGAAGAGCAGATCGTTCGCCTCGGAGCGCAGGAACTTTCCCGTTGCGAGCGCTGCGGGCGCGCACATCTCGTACTGCACGAAGATATCGCTGAGCGCGGGCACTTCCTGCGGGACGTCCCAGACGTACTGGTAGATTTCCTTCACCGTGTCGAACGTGAACATCTGCACGAGGTTTTTCTCCGGAACCATCCAGCCCACCTGGTCGCCTTTGCTGTAGGCGTTGTAGTGGCCGGCCATGATGAGCTCGGGTACGCCGTTGCCGTTGAGGTCGGTCTGCAGCGTCGAGGCGAACCGCATGCGGTAGTCCCCGAAGTCGGGGATGTACTTGTAAACCTGCTCGAGCTGGGACCACGATCCCCCGGTCTTTCTCGAGTAGATGGCCATGAATGAAGGCGTGCTGCGGAACCCGAGGCTGTTATGGTAGGTGAGCGGCAGGCTCATGGTGACGACGAGGTCGTCGTAGCTGCCGTGCGAGAACGTGGCCAGGTGGACGATGGGCATGAGCCAGTCGCTGAATTCGCCGCCGAAGCTGGAATGGATGTCGCCGAGGTAGATAACCTGCTCGTTGACGAACGCGTTCTTCGAGGAATCGAAGCGGTAGATGACGATGTGGGGACCTGCGGGGTAGGGGTTGTAGACGGCGAGCTCCTGGTTTCCGTCGCCGTCGAAATCGCCGCCGACCATGGCCAAGAGCCCGAGCGAGCCCTCCTGCTGGATGTGCTCCATGATGAGCGGGTCGTTTTTCGCGGTCAGGCCGTGGCGGACCCGCGCCAGCGTTTGAACCTGCCCGTTCGCGAAGCGCTGCAATTGGATATCCTGTCCGCTTTCGCGATTGTTGCCGTGACCCGACTGATAGGTGCCCGTGTAGATGGTGTTCGAGACGATGAGCTGCTCTCCGCTATGTTCGAGCGTGCACGCGTTGTTCGCGTGGTACTGATAGTCCTTCCAGTTGGTGTCGAGGGTGGTTGACCCCAGGGTTTTGCGAGCCATGCTGTCGAGCTTCATCGAGGATGCGGCGAGCGCCTCGAGGCTGTCGGCGACGTAGGCGCTCCCCTTGTCGTAGTCGGTTCGGTTCACGTAGCCCACGTAGAGGTTCTGCGGGTCGAGCGTCGTGAAGCCCGCGAGGGGATCGCTCGACGTGTCGTCGTTGAAGTCGGCCGGCGCGACGGAGGTGTCCAGGTTGAAGGCGTGGTACGTCGAGGCGTCGGGGAAGTAGTTCTGCGCGTTCGCCTGCGACGTTGCGGCTGCGGCTGCGGTGTCGGCCGATGCGGGTGCCGCAGCGTCGAGCGCCGCTTCGTCCGCGTGCGCGCGAGGGATGAGCGGTCCGACGGAGCCGAGCGAGCATGAGATCGCCACCACGCCTGCTCCTGCCACGAACGAGCGCCTTGTCAACGTTATGCTGCTGCCGTGTTTCTCGGACATGCCTGCTCCTTGCGTACGGGGTTGAAACTCTATCGATCCAGTCGCATTTCATTTCGAATATACGCTCGGGAGGGGGTCGGCGCTATCATACGGTATGAGGTTTTAGGGTATACTCTCGGTAAAAAAGACGGGTTGCGGCACAGTGAAAGGGGCGGCGATGCCGGACGATCTCATCCTCAGCGACAAGTTCGCTCCGGCGGCGCTGCCGGACGTGTGCGCGCCGCGCCTGCAGGTGGTGGATGCCATCGAGCGCGCCGTGCGCACGCGGCGCTTCGTGTACCTGGGCGCGCCGGCGGGCAGCGGCAAGACGGTGTCGGCGCTGCTGTGGCTGAAGCAGGCGAAGCGCGCGTGCGTGTGGATCGGCCTCGACCGCTACGACGATGTTCCCTCGGTGTTCTACAAGCAGCTGGCCCTGGGCCTGTTCTCGGTGCAGGCGGGCAACGACGGCCTGCGCGCCGTGATCGAGGAGCCCGGGTTCTCGCTTTCGCCGGTGGAGCACCTGGTTCGGTTGCTGGCCGAGATGACGCCGCTCGAGCGCCGCTACGTCCTGGTGCTGGACGACGTGCACCTCATCGAGAACCGGGAGATCCGCAAGTCGCTGCCCGACGTGCTCAAGCGCCTGCCGCGGGCGTTCAGCGTGCTGCTGCTGTCGCGCGGCGTGCTGCCCGCGGAGTGGGCCGCGCTCGGTGCCGACGGCGGCCCGGCCCTGCTGGACGCGGCCGACCTGCGCTTCACGGCCGACGAGATACGCGGCTACTTCCAGGCGCTCGGCCGTGACCTCGCGCCCGTCGAGGCGGGCGCCCTGTTCGACGCCACCGAGGGGTGGCCCATCGGCGTGGCGGCGCTCGCGAAGTCCGACCGCGCGACGAGGGGCGGCAGCAGCACGCTGTTCGCGAGCTTCTTCGAGGAGCAGGTGTGGAACACGTGGGACGAAAGCCTGCGCGCCTTCTGCGTGGCCACCAGCGTGGCGGAGCAGTTCGACCCGGCGCTTGCCGAGCTGCTTTCGGAGCGCGCCGACGCGGCCGCCGTCATGGAGGAGCTTGCGCGCACCAACACGTTCCTCATGCGGCTCTCGGACAGCCTGTACCGCTACCACCACCTGTTTCGCGACTTCCTGCGCGAGAAAGCCGCCGAAGAGGGCGTCGACCGCGCCAAGCTGTGCAAGCGGGCCGCCGAGTTCTTCCGCGCGCGTGGCGACTACACGCAGGCGTTGCGGTTCTGGCTGGAGAGCGGCGATTTCAAGGGCATGGACACGTACCTCTTGCTGTACCTGTACGAGAGCAGCAGCGGCTCGGTGGCCGACAGCGCCGACTTCATGGGCACGCTGCGGCTGGACGACCTGCCGGACCACGCGTACCGCGACTGCCCGCCGCTGCACATCCTGGCGCTGTGGTACGACTACCTCACCGGCCAGCGCGAGCGGTTCGAGCACCATCTGGACGAGCTGTACCGCGCGCTGCCGCGCATCGCGGCCTTCGACCCGCGGTTCATCGAGTCCGCCACGCTCTCGCATAGCATCGACCACCGCACCACCATCATTGACAAGGCGCGGAAGTTCTCGAAATTCGGGCGCCTCATCAAGCGCTTCACGCCGAAGGGCCTGGCCACCACGCTCACGTCGTTCACACAGAACCTGCCGTACCCCCACCGCAGCAACGTGGACTACTCGGCCATCGCGCTCGAAGAGGACGGGATGGGGCTTTTGGGCACTACGTTCGCGCCGCTGCTGGGCACCGAGTGGTGCTACGTGCGCCCGCTCATCCCAGCCTGCTTCGAGTACGAGCGCAACCGCCTGGATGCGGCGCTTGCGGGCATCGACGAGGCGCGGCGCGCGCTCGTGCCCGAGAACAAGGAGGACGGCCGCGTGTGCATCGGCATCATGGAGCATGCGGTGCTGTGGCAGATGGGGCGCGCGGACGACGCCGCCCGCGCGCTGGCCCAGCTGGAGGCCTACGTTGCGCAGGAAGCGTCGCAGTTCTTGCATAACCTGCGCGCCTACCAGGCGAAGCTCGCGCTGTTCGACGCCGATGCCCGCGCGGCGCGCTCATGGCTCGACGAGTACTTCGTCGTGGAGGCCGAGCGCATCGGCCTCGTGCGGGTGTTCCAGCACTTCACGACGGCGCGGGCGTACATCGCGCTCGGACGCGCGGAGGAGGCCGAGGCGCTGCTCCGCGACTTGGCCGAGTTCGGGCGCGGCTTCAACCGGCCGCTCGACGTGGGCGAGGCGGGCGCGCTTTCGGCGGCGCTGCTGTGGGCGCGCGGCCGAAAGGACGAGGCGGTGGACGCGCTGACGGAGGCCCTGGAGACGCTCGCGCCCTACGGGTTCTTCCGCGTGGTGGCCGACGAGGGCGCATCGGTGGAGCCGGTGCTGAAGAGCTTAGCCGCGCGCATTGCGCGCCCCGGCTACGACGGCCCGCTCGAGCGCGGTTTCGTGCAGGAGGCGCTGCTGGCCGCGCACGAGCGCGGCCGCCGGTTCCGCGGCGTGTGCGCGAACCTTGCCGCGCCGCGCGCCGGCAAGCCGGTGAAGCTGTCCCGCCAGCAGGCGCGCGTGCTGTCCCTGCTGGCGCGCGGCCTGCGCACTCCCGAGATAGCCGAGCAAACGGGCCTGACCGTCCCCACCGTGAAGAGCCACACGGCCGCGGCCTACCAGAAGCTCGGCGTCCACAACGCCATGGACGCCGTCCTCAAGGCCCGCGAGCTGGGGCTGCTGTAAGGGTCGCGCTACGCGCGCTTGTGGTGCGCGAGCACGCGAAGCGCGGCCCTTACTCGGTGCTCAGATGCTCGGGGCTTCGCTGCGGTGAATACTCGGCGGGCTGCCGGGTGGAGGTCGAAGGGTCGCCGTCAGTCCCGCTTGGTGCGGCGGCGCCTTCCTGCGGCAAGGCCGATGGCGAAGACGGCCGCTCCCGCCGTGCAAACGAGCAGATCGAGCAGGCCGCTGTCGCCGGTGGCGGGAAGCGCGGTCTTGGGTTGGAGCTTAGCCGATGGCTCGGGCTTGGACTTTTCGGGGCCAGCGGCGACGGCGAGGGTGCCAGGTTCGTATACAACCTGGTAGCACGCCTGGTTATCCACGGTTGCCCCGGCGATGGCGATGGTGCAGCTCCCGGCCGCCGTCGTATCGCCTACAATCGACAGGCGGGGTTCTTGGATGACGCGGTCGGAACCCACGAGCCCTTCGACGGTGTACTCAAGCGATGGGGGGGGGGTTACCCGCCGTCATCGAGGCGTTGAGCGCGCGGAAGGTGAGCGTCGGCTTGTCGATGGTGAAGTCGAACGCGGTCGAGCCCATGCATACGTGGCCCGGCGAGATTGCTATCGTCACC
>NZ_PPEK01000007.1 GCF_002899715.1 Enteroscipio rubneri
CCTCGTGCAAGGCAAGACCTTCCATGTAGTGCCATGCGTCGGGGTTCTCCGCAATCCACGTGAGAGCGCGAGAGCGCGCACGCGCCGCCTTCTGTGCGCGCTTGGGCGTGGTAGACTTCGGGGAGGGCTTCGGCCCTGCTGATGGCGTCCGGCTCGCTGCTTCATGCTTTCCAGGGCTTGCGGCGTGTCCGGGCGCTTCTTTCGGCGTTTCCTCGGCGTTGGAGTCGAATGCGAGTCTAGCCATTCTCCGCACCTCCCGTCGCGTATTCCACGAACTTGCACTTCGGCACGAACAGGCGGCGGCCTATGCGGCACCCCGGGAGCCTCCCCGCGTTTATCTCCGCGCGGATGGTCTGCTCGGACACGCCGGTGAGGCGGTGCAAGTCTTGCACGCTGAGCAAATCCGGCTCGCCAGCGAGCATTTCCGGCGCGTCGGCGGGGGGCTTCTCGGAGAGGTACACCATGCGGCATCTCTGCGGCTCTAAGGCCGCTTTCAGCGGGAGCATGCTACGCCTCTACCAGTTCGAGCAATTGATTCGGGTCGTCTACGCCCAACGCATTGGCTAGCTTTTTAAGTTGCGAATCATAGGGTTTGAATCGGCCTTCCTCAATCCATCCTATGATGTTGCCTTGCATCTTTGCACGTCGCGCCAGCTCCGCTTTTGTGATGCCCCTGCCGTTATCGGCTTTGTGACGTTGGTTTTCAAGCTGGGTTATCTTCATTTCAGCCTCCAATCCTTACTTGTACTTGGCCTTATAAAAGTGTAAAATATAAAGACGTACTTGTAAATATATACTTTATAAGGACATTAGCATGATAAATTTCCCTGTGATTGAAATGAGCAAAACGCGCGCTCGGCTAGAGCGTCTAGATGGCAGGTTGTATGAATACCATCAGATGCCGGACGCCGATACTCTGGATGCACTTATCCATGCCGACACGGACAAAAAACTTTCACAATTTGCTGACAAATGGCAGCCGCTTTTCTATTATGCCGGGAATGAGTACATTGCCTTCCCGCCAACAAGCGGTGAGCATGGCGAGTTTCATGGAACAACGCTTGACGATTACAGAGATGCGCGAGCTTTGCTAGTGCTTGCAATGAATTTGAGGGCGTTTCTCGATAACGATGAATGTACGATAGAAAACCTTGAGCACATTGGCCTTGTCTTTGACCATTTCGAAGCGAACGATAAAAAAACCGGATGGTATGAAGACGACGATGGGCTTCAGCTTAATCACCGCAGATCACTAATCGGAAAAAACTACTTTGTCTATCTTGATGGGGCGTCCGGAGATTTAAACACTCCTTTAAATGAAAACGAGCTAATAGGCGTATCGAGATGGGAAAAAGACATGCGAGAGTGGTGGAATAACACCGCACCTGATCATGCGCTTAAATTGAGCACCGAAGAAGAAAACGACGGCATCTTTTATCTCGCGACTATCGCTTTTCCAAACAATAGAGACGGTTTGAGGCTTTTGGTTGAGCAGGCTCTTGACGAGCTGATAACTGTTCATTTTTACGATATCCGAACAACCACCACCAATGGAGGGCATGAATATAGAAGGTGCGGCAGTCTTCTGTCATCGCTTTGGTATTGCATGGTACAAAGCTTTGAAGGCGGTCGAACGGGTAGATGCGAAGTGTGCGGGAAGCCGTTCATATCGAAAGGCGAGCGGGGAAAGCCCCGGAAGTATTGCAGCTCGGCATGCTCAAAATGGGCACAGCGAAATCCCGGCAAAACAAGGTGACCAATCCCGCCTGCTGACCCGGGCGCGTTGGATATAGCCAGGCAGGTGCAAATCATAGGAAGGGGGTAATACCATGGCAAAAGGAGACGGAAGCATAACGGAGGTGCGGCGCGGCGTGTGGCGCGTGCGCATCGATTTCGGAACCAACCCTGTTACAGGCAAGCGCACGGTGGTGTCCCGTAACGTCCACGGCACGAAGGCTGAGGCGAGAAAGGTGCGTGACCAGATACGCCGGGAGCATGAGAGCGGCCTAACGGTCGATGGCGACAAGCTGACTTTCAGGGAGTTCGCTGACTCATGGCACTCTTCGCGCGTTGACGCGGGCGAGGTAAGTTCGATCAGGCTTGACCGAGAGCGCAATCAGATCAAGCTGCTTAGCGGCTATATCGGCGATCAGCGTTTACGCGACATAACTCCGCAAACGGTGGAATCGCTCTACGCCGCCATTCGTCGCGACAAGGTAAAAGCTCGCGGCAAGTGCAGTGGCACAACGATGAACCAGATACACAAGCTACTGAAACAAATAATGAAGAAAGCTGTTGACTTTGAACTGATCCTAAGGAACCCGTGCGACCGCGTGAGGGCACCGCGGTGCGAAACGCCGGAGCGGCGTTCGCTCACGGTTGATGAGGGCATTAGGCTGCTGGAGTGCGTCGGAAGGGAAGACGCCGAAGCCTACGCCGCCCTAACTGACAAAGAAGCCCGCCAGACGGAGCGCGGCAACCTGTTCGGGCGCTCCTATCTGCGCGGGTTGAGCCGTGTCGGCAACGTCGTGGCCGTGCGGATAGGGCTTGCAACCGGCATGCGCCGAGGTGAGGTGTTCGGGCTTACGTGGGGTAGCGTTGCCCTGAACCAGGCGGGTATCAGCAGTATCAGCGTTCGGCAGGCCATCACTGCTAAAGGTGAGCTAAAGGCACCCAAGGGCAAGGATGAAAGCAGTATCCGAGTGCTGTCAATCGACGCTTGCACCGCCGATCATATGCGCGAGTGGAAAATGCGTCAAGCATTAGAGCTGCTTAAACTGGGCATCAAACAAAACGATAGCACGCCGGTGTGCTGCTCGGACAAGGGTGGCTATATGAACCTGGCGAACTTCGAGCGGTGGTGGAGGATTTTTCGGAACAAGTACGGATTCGATGATTTGAAGTTCCACGAGCTGCGCCATACCCAGGCGACCCAGCTATTGGCGAACGGCTACGATGTGAAAACGGTGCAGACGCGTATGGGGCATGCGTCGGCCACGCTCACGCTGAACCAGTACGCCCATGCGATACCGGAGAACGACGAAAGCGCCGCGCGATTCATCGGCGACTTGTTCACCGCCAAGCCCGTCAAGG
Source organism: Enteroscipio rubneri (assembly GCF_002899715.1). Taxonomy (GTDB): domain Bacteria; phylum Actinomycetota; class Coriobacteriia; order Coriobacteriales; family Eggerthellaceae; genus Enteroscipio; species Enteroscipio rubneri. The sequence goes on from NZ_PPEK01000007.1 coordinate 3,094, forward strand.
GACGTTTGATAGAGCTGAAAACAGCCTGATTTTCGCGCGTTGTGTCCTGATTGTGTCCCGGACGGTTTTCCACCGGCTCAAAGAAAAACAGGCCACCCGGAAAAAGTACCCGATGACCTGCTGTATTTTATGGTGGCCGGTACAGGATTTGAACCTGTGACCTTGTCCTTGTAAGGGACCTGCGCTCCCGCTGCGCCAACCGGCCGTTCGCCTTGCGGCGATTTTCCATTCTCCCATAGAACGCTTGAGTGCGCAACGGCTCATCGCATGAGTTGCCTTTCTTTGCGCATTCGCGGTTCAGGTCGTTCGTTCGCGCCTGCCGCATGCGTCAGCCGCCCTCCTGCGCTTGCGATGCGCACCGTCGCCCGCATTTCCTGTGCGTGTCGGATCCCTGCTTGATTTTCGAAAGAAGCGCATCGGATGCGCGCCGAACCTGCATTAGCCGCGTGCAGGAACGGGGTGCATGGGAAGTAGGGGCGAAGCTTGATCGAAGCGACTATCCGAGGAGAAACGCGCCATGGAGCTGCTGGGGACGCTGTTCATACTGGAAAGCGTAGCGGAAAGGCGGACGACATGAAACGAAACAGAACGGCGTTCGCAGGTATCGTGTGCGGGTTCCTGTGCGCGGCGTGCGTGCTCGCTTACACGCAAGGTGTGCGGGGGGAGGCGGAGGCGGCGCGGGCGGAGGCGCTTGCCCGCTACGGAGGCGAGCAGCTGGAGGTGTGCGTGGCGAAGCGGGATATCGCCGCCGGTGAGACAGTGGATGCAGCGGCGGTTGAGATTCGGATGTGGGTGGCGGATTTGCTGCCGGCTGAGGCCGTGCGCTCGGTCGACGATGCGGTGGGCAGGAAGGTCGCCTCATCCATCGTCGCGGGCGAAGTCATGACCGAGCGTAGGTTCGGAGAAGTGGGAGCGGAGCTTGATGTGCCCGAAGGACTGACTGCCGTGAGCGTGCCTGCGAAGGATGTTCAGGCGGTCGGCGGGACAGTGGGCGCGGGATCGCGGGTGGACATGTATGCGACGGGTGGGACTTCGACCGACGTTATCGCTCGGAGTGTGCTCGTGCTGGCAACAAGCGCGGGAGGCTCGACGTCGGATACGGGCGTGACATGGATCGTCGTGGCGGTCGCTCCCGAATCCGTACAGGAGGTCGTGACCGCGGCGCAAAAGACGGAGTTGTACTTCACGTTGCCGGGAGACGAGATGTCGGCGAAGTCCGACGCCGAGAAGCTTGGAGACGCCGGGGGAGGAGCGAGCCTCGGTTCTCGTGTCGAAGAAACCGAGGAAGGAGCGGAGCGATGATGTCTCACGTTGCACTATGCGCCGATATGGCGTGCCTGCAGCATCCGGAAACGCTCGGGCTTGCGGGCGAGAACCTTGCGGCGCAGGAGTGGCTGCGCTTGTTTGCAACGGCGACGGAGGCCCGCAGGTTCTTGCGCGACGATCGTTCGGTGGATGAAGTGTGGATTGCGTCCTGCGATGATGTCGCCCCTATCAACCTGGCGGCCACGCTGAAGCGCGATCGGGTGGATCGGCGCGTGTGCCTCGTGGCGTTCGAGGGAACGGGGTCGCTCAAGAGCCGTGCTTCGGCTGCCGGCATCGACGCCTCGCTTACACGCCAGGCGTTCCTTGCCCGTTACGCGCAACGTAAGCGGTCTGCGCTCGATGCACGTTGCGAGCATGAAGCGCGTGCCCGGGAACAAGCGCTGGCAAGTCTCGACGGCCCGTCCGGCACGGTCATGGCGCCGCCGGCGAAGGAGGTCCCGCCGCGCGTCTGGTCGGCGGCGTGCGCGGCATCGGAGCAGGAGGCGAGCGGCGTTTGCAAGCGAGCAGGCTTTCTCATGCCCATTGTAAGCGGCAGTGGCGGAGCCGGGAAGAGCACCGTGTCAGCTTTAAGTGCGCTCCTGTGCCAGCGCCTCGGCTATCGTACGCTCTTGCTCGATTTCGATCTGCAGTTCGGCGATATGCCCGATCTGCTCGGCGTGGAGCGTCCTCCGACGGTCGACGAAGTGCTGTCGACGCCCGCACGCATCGAGCACCTTGCTCCCGAGGGCGATCTTCCAGCGCTGCTGGCTGCCCCGAGGCGGCTTGAGCAGTCCGAAGCCGTGGCCGGGCATGCGTCGGCGCTGCTCGATTGGCTGCTCCCGCGTTTCGACGTGGTCGTCTGTAACACGGGGGCTTCGTGGGCCGAGCAGCATGCCGTCCTGCTCGAGCGCAGCTCGAAGGCACTGTTCCTCATCGATCAGCGCGCCTCCTCTTTGCGGGCGTGCCGCCACGCTCTCGACCTCTGCGCTCGATGCGGCATCGCAACGGGCCCGTTCTCGTTTGCAGTGAATCGATGTGCGAAAAACGCTCTGTTCACCTCTATCGACGTCTCGTGCGCTTTGCGAGGGGCTCCTGTTGTCGAGCTTGCTGAAGGCGGTCGGGAGGTCGAGGAGCTTTTGGGAATGGGGCTTCCGAAGGAGCTTTTGTCGTCGCGCAATGCATTGTGCGGGAGCCTCGAGACCCTGCTGCGCGACATGCTTCCGAGCGCGGGCGCATCGCCCTCGGCCGCAGAGCCTGCGCCGCGCAGGACAGGTCTGGGATTGCGAAGAGGCAAGCGTCCGCGCAGGAGGGGAAGGGAGGCGGCATGTCTTTGATGGAACGCGCGGCGAAGGCCGGCGGGTGCTCTCAAGGGGCGAGTAGTCAAGGAGAGCAGGATTTGGAGATCCTGAAAACCCAGGTGCATGCCATGGTGCCCGTTGACGATATCGCCGCCATGATACGAGAAAACCCTCGTCGGGCGCGCAATGAGCTGAAAAGTGCTTGTCGCCGTGCGTTTGAGGACCCCTCCTGGGCAGCGCTTTCGGATGACCGTCGCCGCGGGCTTGTCGATGAGCTGTTGAATGCGACATTCGGTTTCGGTCCGCTCGAAAGTTTGCTCGCCGACAGCTCGGTCACCGAAATCATGGTCAACGGGCCGCGCGACGTCTATTTCGAGCGCGAGGGGCGCCTGCACCGCAGCGACCGGTCGTTTGTCGACGAGGGCCAGGTGAGAGCGCTTATTGACCGCGTCCTGGGGCCTCTGGGACGGCGCATCGACGAGGCGTCTCCCTTGGTGAATGCGCGTCTTCCCGAAGGCCATCGCGTGCACGCGGTGATACCGCCGCTCGCGCTGGATGGCCCCGTGTTGACTATCCGCAAGTTCGCCCATCGGGTTATGACGCTTGAAGCAATGAAGGCCGCTGGCTCAATGGACGAGATCATGCTCGCGTGCCTGACGTGGGCGGTGCGTGCGCGCAAATCTATAGCCGTCTCGGGAGGGACGGGAAGCGGCAAGACGACGCTGCTCAATGCGCTATCCTGCGTCCTGCCTAAGGATGAGCGCATCATCACGATCGAGGACTCCGCAGAACTGCGCTTTCTTGAACATGCTCACGTGGTACGGCTGGAGGCCCGACCGCGCAATGCAGAGGGCACAGGGGAGGTAACCATTCGCGATCTGGTCATCAATGCGCTCAGGATGCGGCCTGACCGCATTGTTGTTGGTGAGTGCCGCGGGCCTGAAGCGCTCGATATGCTGCAGGCCATGAACACGGGGCACGACGGATCGATGACAACTCTCCATGCGAACTCGCCTGCCGATGCCGTTGCCCGCCTGACGACAATGGTGCGCTATGCGGTCGAGCTACCGGTTGACGTCATTGAAGCGAATGTGGCGAGCGCGTTCGATCTGGTTGTGCAGACGTCTCGGGCGCTCGACGGCTCTCGGTTCATCTCCGAGGTGGCCGAATTCTCCTTTGACGAGGATCGGCGTCGGTGCGTTGCAACGTCGCTGTTCAGACGTCCGATTACCCGACAGCAGGGAAGATGGGTGCGCAAACCGTCATGGATCGACGGTTTGGCGGAGTTGGGCGTTGCGAGTGGAGAAGAGGTGCGAACGTGGACGCGCATGTGCCTTTTGCCGGAATAGGCGCAGCTGCGGCGTTCTTCTTCGGTGCGTTGACGGTTTCGGCGGTTGGTGCCGGCGCGAGACGCAGGGGCGCTTCAGCCAGGGCCGTCGATGCGGCTTCCGTGGGCCGGATGCAGTGGTGGCTGCGTCGCGGCGTGGGGTGGGCGAAGCCGGCGGCGCGTGCGGCGGTGCGCATCCGCCCGGTTGCCGAGCTTGCGGAGGAGGCCGTTGCGGCGCTGGATGCGCGCGGCATAACGACGACGCCGGAAGCGCTGCTGTCCGTCGTTGTCGTGGCCCTCGCGCTCGCGATGCTCGCCTCGTCGTGGGTTTCGTCATCGATCGCGTGCGGTTTGGCAGTGGGCGCCTGCACGTGCGCCTGTGCGGCGACATGGCTGCGGGCGGCGCAGGATCGCCGCCGCGAGGCTTTGAGGGAGGCGGTTCCCGATGCCCTGCGCTCGATGAGCGTTTGCTTTCAGTCGGGGCTGTCGCTGATGCAGACGCTTCAGCAGACGGCCGTCGAGACGAAGAAGCCGCTCTCGATCCTATTCGAGCAGGCAGCTCATCGGCTAGAAATCGGCCGCGGGGCCGAAGAGGCGCTTTCGATCCTGCACGGATCGGCTTCGGTTCCGGAACTCGCGTTCGTAGCCGTCGCTCTCGATGTGCAGCATCAGGCAGGAGGTAGCATGAAGCGAGTGCTTGACGCCGCGCGCGGTTCCGTCGAGAGCCAGATCGAACTGCGTCGCTCTCTGCGCGTGCAAACGGCGCAGGCGAAGCTCTCTGCGCGCGTGGTGAGCGTGATGCCGTTCGTTTTGATTGCTCTGTTCTCGCTCGTGAGCGACGGGTTCCTGGAACCGTTCTTCGAGAGCGCACTCGGCCTTGCGACGCTGGCCCTGGCGCTGGGTATGCAGGCTGCGGGCATAGCCATGGTGCGCCGCATGCTGAAGGTGGAGGTATCCTGATGTCGACGTCGCTTGCGGTGGAGCTGCTCGCGATGGCGTCCGCCGTTGCTGCCGGAGCCGGAGGGGCATGCCTGGGGGTTACGTGGACGCGCAGGCACTTCGCGCTCGAACGCAAGCGCCGGCTACGCTGCCGCCTCGGGGCGGCAAGACGCCATGGCAGTGAGGGTTTCGCTGCTCGTATCGTCGCGTACGCGGCGGATCTGACCCAAAAGATCGCGCTCGGGGCTGCGTCGCCGTTACTGCGGGGTCTTGGGGCGGCACGCTCCGAACGGTGGCTTGCGGCGCACGCGGGCAAAGCCGGCATCGGGGGATCCGTCTCGCCGGCGGGGCTTTGCGAAGCGGCTATCCGACTCGCGGCGGCTGCCTCCTCTGTGGGCGCACTCGTCGGTGCATCGTTCTCTGCTGAGCTGGCAGTACTCGGCGCAGCGGCAGGCGCGACATGGGGAGCATCCGTTGTCCCCCGATCTATCAAAAGGCTCGAGCGCGAGCGCGCAGAGGGGCTTGAGCGCGACCTCTCCGAGATGCTCGAGGTGGTATCGCTCGGCCTGCGCAGCGGCCTCTCGTTCGACCGGAGCTTCGACTTGTATGCGGCCCACTTCGATTCGAAGTTCGCGAGCGCATGCGAACAGGCGTTGAGAACATGGTCGTACGGTTTGGCGACGCGGGAGCGGGCTCTGCGCGAGCTTGCCGCGTCATACGATTCGGCGCTGCTTGCACGCGTAGTCGAGGGCGTCGTGCGGTCCCTGCGCTTTGGATCGTCGCTGGCCGAAGGACTCGAATCGGCCGCCGTCGAGGCACGCGCCGAGCATCGGGCTCACGTAGAGGAGCGAGTGGCGAAAGCTCCGGTGAAGATGATGGTGCCCACAGGCGCTCTCATCCTCCCCGCCATGCTGCTGCTTGTGCTCGGGCCCGTGTTGCTTGAGTTGATGGAAGGGTTCTGACCAATGAGGAGGATCGACTATGAAAACGTATCGGAAATGGCTCGCGAAGGGAACCTGTCGGGCGTTGGGCTTGTTGCGTCGAGAAGACGGGCAGGGCACGACGGAATACGCCATTCTTGTCGGCGTCCTCGTTGTGATCGCGATCCTGGCTATCACGGTGTTTCGCCCGAAGCTCCAGGAACTGTGGAATGCCATCGCAGAGGGTATCAATGGACTCTGAGAAGGCTCGCGTGGCGTCGACAGGCCGCGGACGGGCAGTCGACGGTTGAGTTTGCGCTCGTGACGGCGGCGCTGCTCGTCGTCGTGCTCGTGAGCGCTCTGCTGTGGCGGCAACTCGAGGAGGGGCTGTTCGTGGAGCATGCGCTCTCGTCCGCGTCGCACCATGTGGAGTCGGCGGCCCCCGGAACGATAGCCGACGTGTTTTTGTATTGATATGGGGGCGGGACATGATGAGAGGGTCGAAGGTGCGCATTGGGCGTAGGTTGAAAGAGCTGTTGGAGCGATCGAAGCAAGGGCAGGGTACGGTCGAGGCGGCCTTTCTCATACCGGTCGTCTTCATCGGGTTGCTGCTCCTCATACAGCCGGGCGTGATCCTGTACGACCGCATCATCATGGGCGCCGCCGCCGCGGAGGCCTGCCGTTTGCTTGCTACGAAGACCGATGCGGCGGGCGACATGGACGACGGCTGCGAGGCGTTTGTCAGGCATCGGCTTGGGGCCGTGCCCCCCGTACCCTGCTTCCACGTGCATGACGGCGGTTGCAGCTGGGACATCGTGCTTGAGGGCGATGAGCAATCGGAAACGGTGCGCGTTGTCATCCACAACGAAGCGCAGCCGCTCCCATTGCTCGATGCGGGTGGGGTCCTGCTCGGCATTGTGAACGACGCAGGGAATTTCGAGATCGAAGTGGCGGCGGAGCAGCGGACGCAGCCCGCATGGGCTGACTCGGCGGACGCCGGTCGTGATCCAGCGGGATGGATAGGAGCGTGGTATGCGTGAAGCGATCGGTTGTATGCAGGCGGTTGGAATCGATGAGCGTCTTTCGGTGCGAAGACGGCTTCACGACGGTTGGTATGGTGATCGCTCTGCTGGTCACGCTCTCGCTCGTATTTACTGCAGCGCAGGTATACCGCCTCAACGCGGCATCGTCGAAGGTGCAGAATGTTGCGGATGCGGCGGCGCTGGCAGCTCAGAACGAAGTCGCCGAATTCATGATCATTGTGCATGCCTGCGATGCCGTTGTGCTTTCCCTGTCGCTTACGAGCCTTGTGGCGACGGGACTTGGCGCTGCCGCGCTGTGCACACCGGCGACTGCTGCGGCTTCCGATGCGCTTCTGAAAGCGGGTAGGGAGGTGGCGCGGGCGCGTGACGGCTTCGCGGAGAAGGCCTCAGCCGGTCTCGACCGTCTTCAGCGCGCTCTGCCGTTTTTAGCTGCGGTGAATGCCGCCTCGGTCGCCTCCGCGAACGATCGCGGAACCTCGAACTATCTTGCGCTTGCAATGCTCGTTCCCGCGGAGGGGGAGGAGATTGCCGTGGGTGAGGCTGCTGGAGCGGCTGAACTGGAGGATGCTGTGGATCAGGATGCAGAGGAGGTCAAGCGGGCGGCCGAGGAGGCCGAGCGCGCGGCGGCGCGTGCCAACGAGGCGAAGCTGCGTGGATTCGAGCATGATTGCGGCGCGAATCCGTCCTACTGCATGTACGAACGCGCGCAGTCGCTCGCTTCGCTTGCGGGGGATGAGAATCCGTTGTTCTCGAGCGTCGATACCTGGTCTTTTTCGGTGGCGCTCGAGCGCGCTCAGGCGTACTATCCGGCTCGGCTCGCGCTGGAGGCGCCCGAGGGCTCGTCGGTCAGAGAGCATGCGCGTTCGGAGTTGCGGAAGCGGTTCTACTCCTTCGCGACCGAAGAAGTGGGAAGAGGATACGTGCATGAGGAAGAAGGATCCTTCGAGGCGTTGTTCCCCCATCTTCCGAAGAACACGGAGGAGATGCGCGCGACGACGCTCTACACCGAAGCCGTCTATCCCGTCACGCGCAATGCTTCGGGCTCGTTCGTTATGCATGCGTGGGCGGGGTGTCCGGTCGCAGTGGGAGCCGGATCGTTTGGCTCGATCGCTCAGATGGAGGCAGGATCGTACCCTGTCTGCGACCGGTGCGAGTTCACAGCTGCGAGTATGGGGAAGGTGGCGGCTGCGTCGACCTCCATCCAGAATGGGTTCGAGTATCAGTACGAAGCCACTGCCGATGCTGCGAGCGAATACGCGAAAGCGCGCGCTGAGCTGGATCCGCTCGCATCCGAAGTCAAGCAGCAAGCGGGCGGGCTGTTCGATCGCGTCGAAGAAGCGCTTGGCGCTGTGTCGGGCATGCGCATCGATGCGCGGCCGCCCGGTTCGCTCGGTGTCGTGGTCCTCGCGGTGGATCGCGGCCGCGAAGCGGCGTCTACCGGGTTCGAAAGCTCATTCGTGCGCTCGACAGGCATCCTGGGCGCCCGCGCCGCCGTCTCGTCTGCGACGCTGCTTGCGGAGCCGGCGAACGAGGGCGCGAACGTAGTGTCGTCATTGCTTGACGGCTTGTCGGGCGAGGGCGGGCAGGCGGTCGGCGTGTTGGGCGCGGTGCTCGATTGCTGGTCTGCATTGCTCTCGGCGTATGCTGAGGGGCAGGAGGTGCTCGACGGAGCCGTTGCCGAGGCGCTCGACGCTCTGCCGCTTGCAAGCGCGAGCGGGCTCGGCACCTGGGCTGCCGGCGCCTTGCGCGAAGCGGTCTCCGCTGCAGGTCTGGAGCCGGCAAAGCTCGATGCGCTCAAACCGGTTCTCGTTAATTCGGCTCACGTGGCGCAGGCTGATGATGGCGTGGTTTCGGCTCGGCTGCTGTTTTTGAAGGAGCAGGCTGTCGCCAATCCGCTTGCATCGAACGATGTGTTTTCCTCGATCGTGAGCTCGTTCGAGCAGACCGCCGTTGAGGGTATCGAATCGTTCGAGGGCACGCTCGAGATTGCGGTCGTCGAGCTGTGCGAAGGAGGTCCCGCCGTGACGATCGAGGTGTCGCTTCCTGCCGCTGCGAAGCATGCGGCAAGCGATTTTGTACAACGCATCGCGGATGGTCTGAGATCAGTATACGCGCAGATGACGGGGGTGAGGGCGTGGGATTGACAAGTGCGGGCCGCAGCGGTGAAAACGGTCAGATGACTGTCGAGCTGGCCGTTGCGTTGCCGGTGCTGCTGGCGGTCGCCGCCATCGCCGTTAACGCGCTGCTGTTCTTTTCCGAATGCTCCGCGTTTGACGTCGCCTCTCGCGATGCGGTGCGCATACATGCCGCATCGCCTGCGTACGGCCAGGATCTGGAGCAGAGCAGGGCGCGCGTGGCCGCTGCGTTGTCCGAGTCTTTTGACCGCCCGTACACAGCGTCGAGCGTGGCAGTCGAAGGCGCGGCGGGTGGCCATGCCACGTTCACATCGACCCTCGAGTTCTCTTCGACGCTGTTCGGCATGGGCTTGAAGACCTCGGTGTTCGGCGTTGCGTTACCGAAGATCGCGCATGCCATTTCATTCACCGTGGACTGCTACAAACCGGGGGTGCTGCTGTGAGCGCTGTGCGATTCCATGCAGCTCCGAGCGCTCGTGTGACGGCGACTCGGAGGCGACTCCGCGCATCTGCCCTCGCAGGGGCGCCGGCGCACCATGCGCCCTCGATGCGCGTGCGAGCATTGCGCTCCTGTGCGATTGTCGTCGTGGCGCTGCTCGCGGTGGCGCTCGCCGGGGGCTTCGGAGGGGCTTCTGGCACCGGCGTGCTTCGCGAGGCTTCCGACCTCTCGATTCGGTCTGTTGGCGAAGAGTCTCCCAGCTTCATGTCAAGCGCCGGTACACCAACTTGTCAATCCGATGCGCCGGTATCGTTCGAAGAGGAGTTGTTCACGCTGGATGGTCGTGACGATCTGCGGGTAGATGCCCGTGCGGGCATCGTGGGATTCACGGTGGAGGACCCGATCGACCGCGCATTCGCCCAGCTGTCCTCCGAGCTCGAGGCGAAGGGTTGGTCGCGCGTCGGGAGCGGATCCTCCGCGTACGGGACGTTCGTGAAAAGCGGCGGCGCATACCGCTGGGCGCTCGCGTCTTGCGTGAGGAGCGGAACTGCGACTTGCGTTGTCGTGCAGGTCGTGCCATTAGATGAAGGAGCGTGATGGGTATGGAGCGCGAAAAGAAGGCACGTTGCGCGGCACTCGGCTGCATCGGAGACGTGCAAGGTCGAAAAGAGCGTCTCAAAAGAGAGGAACGCTCCGACGGCGCGTTGCCCAGCGAAGGGCAGCGTCCTGCCGGAAAACCGCGCCTCGCCGACGAACTCTGCGATTCCGCCCGCGCGCCGTTGGCGATAGCCTCGGGCGCAACGGCCAGGCTGCGCGGGCTCTTGCTGTCGCGTCCGAATGACGAGATGCTGTTGCTCGTGCCGTGCAGCGATGTTCACACGGTGGGAATGCGAAGGAGGCTCGACATCGCCTTCGTCGACGTTGCAGGCCGCGTGATTGAAGCCCATCGCGACGTGGGGCCGATGCGTCGCTTGCGCAATCGCAGTGCTGCCGCTGTGCTCGAGCGCTTCTCCTCGTGCTCAAGCCCGTGGTTTTCCGAGGGCGATCGGCTTGGAGTCGTGCGGATCGGGGAGGTGGAGGCATGAAGGCATGCCCGATATGCGCTGCCAAAGCGTTCGACGACGCCGAGGTGTGCTATGGCTGTCTGTACCGATTCGAGCGAAGCTCGGGCGTCCTCCGCGTGTCGGATGTGCCGGACGCATCGGCAAACCGGCGGGTGCATGTTCCTATTGCGTCCGCGACCGACTTCGGCGAGCCCCTGTGTTCGGAAGCGCCGGCGTCGTGCCCTTCGACATCCGTGCCGTTTTCGTCGCTACGCGCGTCGCAACCGGTCGGGGTTTCGCGAGGGACGTCGGCTCTCGCGTCCGCGCGGCCTGCGACATGCCTCACGTCTGCGGATCAGGCGGCAGAAGCGCCGAGCGCAAGCGTGAGCGTGCAGTCAACCGGAGACGACGTGCACGTCGAGCCGTCGGGCATGCAAGGCTGGACGGTGACGTTCGAGCTGCCGGGGGTCGACGTCGTCGGACAAGATCCCCCGGTCCCCATCGCCGATATCGAGTCCGCAGAAAGAGCGGGCGAAAGCGAAATCATGGAGGGGCGGCACGGTATTCGTCGTGCGGCATGCAATGTCGTCGTGCGCGTCGCAGCGCCGCCGTTCGTCGAGCGCCGCCCCGAATGCGCGAGCGCTCCTGCTCGGTTCGTCGTCGATCGCAGCGACGTGCGGGGCACCCATGCCCGCGAGCACCAGTCGGACGGCCTTGTCGTATCGAAGTCCGTCATCGGCGGTGCATAGCGATGATTCCATGCGAGCTTGTAACCGTTGGCGCAGTCTGCGCATGCGCGATTGCCATGGCGGTAGCTGTCGTGTGCGATCTGCGCACGCGAACCATACCCGTTGCGGCTTGTGCGGTGCTTGCGATCGCAGGCACGGTTTTCCGCGCCTGCGAAGACGGCGTGGAGGGGGTGGCGGCGGGGGCGGTGTGCGGGATCATCGTGGTTGCGGGCTGTCGCGCGGCGAATCGCCTGTTCCGGCGCGACGATTCCAAGCCGATCGGCTCAGGCGACATCCGCTGCATGGGCGCGCTCTCGCTGGCCAGCGGCGCCTACGCGCCGCTGGGATTCGCTGCATGCTATGGAGCTGCCGCCTGCGCAGCGCTCGTAGGCCTGGCTTCTCGTCGGATTTCGCTGCAAGACGGCATGCCCATGGCGCCGTTCTTAGCGCTGTGGCTTGCATGCGCAGCGCTCTGCCGATGACGTCGGGTCGTGCGCTCCCTACGCCCCCGTCATGCTCGCCGCGGCGTTGCCGCCGGCCTCCGCAGACCGCATGCGTACGCGGCCGGCCACCAGGGCCACGGCGAACAGGGCGGCGGCGAACAGGGCCACGACGCCCAGGTTGGCCAGCACCGGGGCGGCGGAGGACAGCGTCACGTCTGTCAGGTGGACGCTCTTGCTCACGGCCTCGGTGTACCAGGACGTGGGGATGAACCGGGAAAGTGTCTGGATCTCGGGGCCCATGAGCTCGATGCTGATCCACGCTCCGCCCAGAAACGACATCACCATGCCGGCGATGTTGCCCACGGCGTTCGCCACCATCTCGCTCGCGCCCAGCTGTCCCAGCAAAAAGCCGATGGTCAGCGGCACGAGCGCGAACACGAGCGCGCCGCCCAGCGCCAGCGCGACGGCCGCCGGGGGCACTCCTGCGAGTGACGAGCCGAATGCGGCCAGGCCTATGCCGCAGGTTATCGCCCATACCAGAGCCGTGACCAGCAGGCTGGCCGCGGCCTTCTGCATACCCAGCCGCAGGCTGCTCATCGGCGAGACGAGGTTGCGGCGGTACAGGTCGGTGCGGTTGAACGCCGCCATGAGCAGTCCCACGCACACCACGATGGCGGCTGTCATGGTGTAGGTGCCCCACTGCAGGTAGAAGGCGAACTGGTCGGCCGGCTTCGACGAGTTGGGCGTCTGCACCGTCTCCACGTCGGCCGCCTTGGCGGCCGCCTCGTCAGCGCGCGCCAGCACGGACGCCATGGAGGCATCGGGTTCGAGCGCCGCGGCGGCCCGCACGAGGCCCAGGTACTGGTTCACCTGCTCGTCTACCAGCGTGCCGGCCATGGTGCCGTAGCTGAACGTCGATTCCAGCACCGGCTCCTCGGCCCCGGTGCGTGCGGACTCTATGAACTCGTCGCCGTATCCTTGCGGCACCACCAACAGGTAGCGCGCCTGGCCGGTGGCCACGGCGTCCTGCAGGGCGAAGGGATCGTCGGTCACTTCCACCCGCTCGCCCTGCTCGCCCAAGAAGGCGGCCAGGCTCTCGGACAGCTCGCTGGAGTCCCGGTCGATAACCGCGAAGGGCGCCTTCGACGCGGTGAACTCCGAGCCGTCGATGCCAAGGTTGATGCTGCTGGTAATGAAAACGCCCATGAGGCTTAAGAACCCGACGTACACCAGCAGGTACACGGGATGGTCCATGACGACGTGCAGGGCGGCTTTAAAGGCTTGCATAGCGCTGTCTCCTTATGAACAGGGCGGACACGGCGAACAGCGCGGCGGCCATCGCCAGCAGGATGCCGATTTTCTGGGCAAAGGGCATGAGCGAGTCGTAGTAGTACAGGCTGTAGAACACATCTGTGATCACCTTCGCGGGGTTGATCGAGGCGAGCGCCGGGAAGCTCCGCGCGATGCTGTCGGCCAGCGCCATGCACGGCTCGCCGTACAAGCCCGCGAACAGCGAGAGGAAGCAGGTGAGCGCGGTGAGCAGGCCCGTCTTCACACCCAGGCCCACCTTCGGCAGCGACCCCAGAAGCGTGCCCAGCGCGGTGGACAGCAGCGCCGCCGCGGCGATGGCCGCCACGCAGAGGCCTTCGCGCCCCGAGAAATCGATACCCACGGCGAAGCGCATGTACAGAAACGCCACGATCAGGCACGCGAACGAGACAAGCCAGCTGGCCGCCAGCGTGGCTGCGAGCGTCTTGCCGCGGCTCGTGGCGCCAAGGGCTCGGCGGGCACCGAGTGCCGACAGGTTCGGCTGCGTCTCGCAGATGGCCAGCATGCCCACCTGCCCGCAGAACAGCGCGGCCATGCCCAGCAGCGCGTAGTAGTAGCGCACGGACTCGGTCGGCGCGGCATGCGTGAGCGAGACCTGTTCGGTGACGCTGCCGCGAGAGAGCGCTTCCTCGACGCGGTTCGGATCGGCGAGCGCCAGCGGGTTGTCCGCGGCTATGCCGGCGACCAGGTCGGCGTTGCGCACGTAGGTGTCCACCACGGTGCCCAGGACGGTGCGCCCTATCTGCTCAACGCCCACTCCGCCAGAGCTGGGCGTCACCACGAGCAGCGGCGTCCCCTCCGCATCGACCGAGACGATGCCCAGCACATCCCCCGCGGAGAGTGCCTCACGCGCCTCGTCGGCGGTTGCGAAGGCGTGCACGGCGAGCAGCTGGTCGTCGCCGGAGGCGCCCAGCTCGTCGACCACGTCGGCGAACGCCGATCCCTTGTAGGCGGCGTCGGCCACCACGCCCGTGGGCACCGGGTCGAATGCCGTCGAGCTGTCCAGGTTCGAGAACATGAACATGAACATGGTGGACAGGATGATGGGGAAGGCGAGCGACCACACGAACAGCTCCCGCTTGCGCGTGAGCACCGTGAGCGCCCCCTTGAACACGTTCCACATGGCAGCCCCCTAGTCTCTGAGCTCTTTGCCGGTGACTTCCAAGAACACGTCGTTCAGCGTGGGCGGCTCCGCGTAGATACGGCCGGTGGCCACGCCGTGCGTGGCCAGCACCGCCAGCACGTCGGCTACGTTGTGTTGGCCGTTGCCGCAGGTCGTCTCCAGCACGGCGCCGTCGAACGTCGCCCCCGCCACGCACGGCAGCGCGCGCAGCGCCCGCAGCACGGCGTCGTCGGCAGCGTCCACCTCCACGCGGATGCGCTCGCCCGTGCCGATCATGGCCTTCAGCTCGTCGTTCGTGCCGGTTGCCAGCGCGCGGCCCTGATCCATGATCATGATGCGCGTGCAGATGTCCTCCACCTCCTCCATGTAGTGGCTCGTGTACACGATGGTCGACCCTTGCGCGTTCAGGCGCAGGATGCCCTCCAGGATGGCGTTGCGACTCTGCGGATCCACGGCCACGGTGGGTTCGTCGAAGAAGATGAGCTCGGGCTTGTGCGCGATGCCGCACGCGATGTTCAGGCGGCGCAGCAGGCCGCCCGAGAGTTTCCGCGGGCGGAACCTTACGTAGTCCTCCAAGCCCACGAAGGCGATGGCCTCGTCAACGAGTGCCGCGCGGCGGCCCTTGTCCGGCACGTACAGCGCGCAGAAGTAGTCGATGTTCTGCCTCACCGTCAGCTCCTCGAACACGGCTACGTTCTGCGGCACGATGCCCACGCGGCGTTTCAGGTCGTAGCGGACGGGGGTCATGGACTCGCCGAACAGGCTGATGGAGCCCTTGTCGTAGGTGAGCAGCTGCAGCATGCAGTTGATGACGGTGGTCTTGCCCGAGCCGTTCGGACCCAGAAGGCCGAACACCTCCCCCGGGGCTATGTGCAGGTTGAAGTGGTCGAGCGCTATCACGTCGCCGTAGCGCTTCACCAGGTTGTCGACGGCGATGATGTCCTCCATTGCGGTTCCTCTCTCGAAGGCGCCCGCCCGCCAAAGCGGGCGAGGGCGGGCGGCGCGGCCGCTCGGGCGGCACCGGATGCTGGAACCATCATCGCGCGTCGGCGGGCCGCCCGCCAGTGAGCGGCGTCATCGATCGTCGCCCGCGGGGTGACAAATGTCACGAATTCCACGCGCCGCCGCCGCGCGGCGCGTGGGGCGGCGCGCAACCTGCTACCATGGCCCCATGGAAAGAGCCGTCGACAAAGCCATCGTGCTCGTCTGCTGCCTGGCAGGCCTCGTCATGGTGCCCTGGGAGCCCGCCTTGATCGTGGCCCTGCTCGTGGCCGTGGTGAGCGCCGCCGCGGCCGAGGTGCTGCCGCGGCGCTGGGGCGTTCTGCCGCCTGTGGCCTTCGCGGCCATCGCGCTCGCGCTGCCGCCTTTCGCGCTGTTCCTGCCGCTTGCCGTGTACGACCTGGCGCGCGACGACCATCCGGCCCTGCGCGTGTGCTGGACGGTGCCCGCGCTCGCCGCCGCCGTGCGCCTGCCGCTCGATGCCGTCGTCGTCGTGCTGCTGGCCTGCGCGGTGGCCTTCCTGCTGTCGTTTCGCACCTCCCGTTCCCAGGCGGAGCAGGCTGCCTACCGTCGCCTGCGCGACAGCGTGCAGGAGACGTCACTCGCACTGGAGGAGAAGAACCGCGGGCTGCGCGACAAGCAGGACCTCGAGGTGAGACTGGCGACGCTGGCCGAGCGCGGCCGCATCGCGCGCGAGATCCACGACAACGTGGGACATCTGCTCACGCGATCCATCATGCAGGTGGAGGCGCTGCAGGTGGTCCACCGCGACGACGAGCGGGTGCGCTCGGAGCTGGCGCAGGTGGGGGCCACGCTGCACGAGGCCATGAGCACGGTCCGCGCCAGCGTGCACGACCTACATGACGACGCGTTCGACCTGGAAACGCAGATGAGGGAGGCGGCCGAGGCTTTCACGACGCTCGCCGTGGACATCGACTACCGCGCGTCCGATGTGCCGCCCGACGTGGGCTACGGCTTCTTGGCCATCGTGCGCGAGGCGCTTTCGAACGCCTCTAAGCACTCCGACGCCAGCCGCGTGTCCGTGTCGGTGGCCGCCTACCCGGCGTTCTACCGGCTGGCCGTGCACGACAACGGCTCCGTGCCGCCTCCCGCCTCTGTGCTCGACCGCCAAGGAGCCGACTCGGTGCCCGCCTCCGGGGCTGCGCGGGGCATCGGGCTGGCCACCATGTCCGACCGCGCCCGCGCGCTGGGCGGCATGCTCCGCGTCGACTACGACCAGGGATTCAAGGTGTTCGTCACCGTACCGAAGGGGGATCTCCCATGAGCGAGGAGAAGGCCGCGGATCCGTCCGCGGCACAGGAGGGGCGCATCCGCGTGTGCATCGTGGACGACGACCCGTTCGTCACCACGTCGCTCGCCACCATCCTGGCCGCCGAGCCCGATGTGGCCGTGGCGGGCGAGGGCTGCGACGGCGAGGCAGCCGTGGCGCTGTTCGAGCGCGAACGGCCCGATGTGCTGCTCATGGACATCCAAATGCCGGGTACGGACGGCCTTGCGGCGGCCGAGCGCATCCTGGCCGCGCACCCGGAGGCGCGCATCGTGTTCCTGACCACGTTCTCCGATGACGAGTACATCGTGCGGGCGCTGCGCCTGGGCGCGAAGGGCTACCTCATCAAGCAGGAGGTGGCCACCATCGCCCCGGCGCTTCGCTCGGTGACGTGCGGACAGAGCGTGCTGGGCGGCGAGGTGCTCGGCCGCGTGGAGGCCCTCGTGCAGGGCGGGGGGCCGCGGTTGTCCGGCGCGGCGCGGCTGGCACCCGCTGGCGTTGCCGCGGGGTCGCCGGCCCAGAGCGCCGAGCAGGCGCATGCCGCCGCCGCGCTCGAGCTTTTGTCCGAGCGCGAGCACGCCATCGTGGAGCAGGTGGCCGAGGGCTTGGACAACAAGGAGATAGCCGCCGCCCTCTACATCAGCGAGGGCACCGTGCGCAACCACATCAGCGCCATCCTGCAGAAGCTCCAGCTGAAGAACCGCACCCAGCTGGCCATCGCATACTACCGCGCACGGTAGCCGGGCTCCGACGCCTCTCGATCGTCCTCGCCCCGTGCCACGCGCTCGGCGAGCGAGATGAGCTCCTGCTGGGACTTCACGCCGGTCTTGCGGTAGATGCTCGAGATATGCGAGTTCACCGTGCCGGTGGATATGAACAGGGCGTCCTTGATGAATGGTCGGTTGCGTCCCGCCAGCAGCAGCCGCGCCACGTCCGTCTCGCGCGGCGAGAGCGCGTAGCGTCCGGCCAGCTTGTCGACCGCGCTCTCAGCCCCCGCCGCGCGCCCGCCCGTCGCTTCCGGCGCGCCCGCGGCGGGGGCGGGCTCGAGCGCGTCTGCGATGATGAGGTTCCCGAAATCGGTGACGTAGCCTTGCGGCGGCCTTGTCTCGCGCACCTCCACAAACAGCTTGTCGAAGTCCTCCAGCTTGATGGCCATGGCGCAGGCGAACAGCAGGATCAGGAACAGCAGCGGCGCCGTCACCGGTATGACGCCTCCCGTGAACAGGCACGACCACTCTCCCAACGCCACGCCCGCAAACAGCCCCACGCCCTTGACGGCCAGGTAGGCTAACAGCGGTACGTTGGCGCGGCTGCGCCCCTCCTTTACCGTCTGGTACCAGAAGCTCCAGGCCAGCGCTTCGAGCGCGATCATGCATGCGAAGCAGAACGCGAATGCGATGGTGGCCAGCAACGGGTTGTAGAACCGCACGTACAATATGAGGTAACTGATGGCGAACGCAACCACGGCGAAGCGCACCTGCCCGCGCTGGTGCTTCCGAAGTGCCGACAGGCGCACGACCAGGAGGATGGCCGCCAGCGCCACGAGTGTGGTCACGAATACCGATGGGTAGTACCACGACCGCGACGCGAAGTCCCACGGCGCAGCGATGATCCGGAAGAACGCGAAGTTCAGCCAGATGATGAAGATGAACGCGGAGGCGCTGTTTACCAACAGCGGCCTGAGCGAGAACGAGGCCGCCGTCTGCTCTCGGCCGACGGACCGTTCGCGCTCGAGCGCCGGCTGCCGTGCGCTCAGCAGCAGGAAGGCCACGGGAGCCACGGTGCAGAATGCGACGGCGGCCGGCGCAGGCAACAGGATGAACAGCAGGTAGATAAGCAGGGCCAAAAGGAACGCAAGCCCGAAGAACGTGCCCAGGAACGCGGCTTCCAGCTGCGGGAAGTGGTGCACGCGATGCAGGTACAGAAAAGGCAGCGCCAGCCCCACGAGCCCGGCGCACACGTAGGGCGCCACTTCGGCGTACACGTCAAACGTGTACAGCAGGTAGATTCCCAGGCTGCACGCCCCCATGAGTACGGCGGCCGACAGCGTCAGTCTCTCCGTGAAGCGCAGGGATCCGCGCTTGCGCGCTGCGAGCAGCCCGAGCGAGCAGAGGGCTGCGACGAGCCCGGCGGCTGCCCAGCAATGTTCAGGCAGACATGGGCTGGCCACCGTTGCTTTCCTGGTGAGCGCGCTCGAGAAGAACGCCAGGTACTCCCATGCGTACAACAGTACGAACGCCAGCAGCGCGCGTCGCAGCTCCCCCGAAGCGAACACGAGCCGTGCAGGCCCCATCACGGAAGAACACAGTTTGTCCGCCATGCGCCGCTCTCCCCCCGGTATCGCCCAGCTGCCACCCCGTTCGATTTTATAGTATACCGGAGTACTGATAGTTGGAAACCCGCATCGTCCTCTCAGGTCCCCAACAGCCGAAATCGGAAAATCATTGACATTCAATGAGGGTGTTTCCGCTCGGCGTGCGCCTTCCATTGTATCCCACCGATGCGCGTTCGGCATCCGCCCGCATAGGCTGGAACCTGCACTCGTTGGCACGCCGCCGCCAAGCGCGCACCATCGGCGCCGACGCGTACGGTTGCCCTCTGGATGCACGCGCCGGCGGCATCGGCGAGCGCGTCGCCGCCTCCTTCTGCAGGACGCGGTGAACGATGGAAGAGGAGAAGGAGGATGGTTCTATGGCTATCACCGATCTGTCGAGAAGGCGCTTCACGCAGCTGGCCGGCCTGACCGGCGCTGCGGCGCTCGCGGGGCTCGGGCTGCCGGACGCTGCTGAGGCCGCCGAGCAGGCGCCCGTCGATCCGGAGTTCCCGGTGTCGGGCCGCGGCCGCAAGCTGGAGGCTGCCTACGACCCGAATACGGACGAGATTAAGGTTAACGACGAGGTCATCGTGCGCTACAGCAATTGCGTGGGCTGTTACGCCATGTGCGGCGTGCGCTTGAAACTCGATCGCGACTCGCGCGAGATCCTCGCGCAGGGAGGCAACCCCTACAACCCGTGCAACGCCTATCCCGTGCTGCCGTTCGACGAGCCGCTCACGGAGGCCTACCGCACCATGACGCAATCGCCTACGAAGCAGACCGGTGCGGCCACCTGTTGCGGCCGCTCGCTCGGCGCGCTCGATGTGTACTTGAATTCGTACCGAATCACCACGCCGCTCAAGCGTGCGGGCAAGCGTGGCGAGGGTAAGTGGGAGCCCATCAGCTGGGACCAGCTCATTGAGGAGACGGTGGAGGGCGGCAAGCTGTTCGCACACCTCGGCGAGGATCGCGAGATCGAGGGCTTCCGCGCCGTGCGCGACTTCGATACGCCGCTCGTGCCCGACGCTCCCGAGTTCGGCTCGAAGGCGAACGGCCTCATCTACTGCGGCGGCCGCACCGACGGTCGCGGGCAGACGTCCACGCGTTTCCTCAGCATGTACGGCAGCTCGAACAAGTACTCGCACCACTCGTCGTGCTACGGCGCGAAGGGTGTGTACCCCTACCAGTCGGGCGACGGCGATGACCTCGGTATCGACGCTGAGAATAACGAATACGCCATCTGGATGGGCACGTTTCCCGGCGCCAACGGCGGCAGCGTGATGAGTGATCTGAAGCGCGTGGCCGCCACCATCGAGAACAAACAGGCCAAGATCGTGGTGTTCGACCCGAATCTGGGCAACGGCGTGGTCACTCCGGCGCAGGACAACGCCGTGTGGTACCCCATCAAGCCGGCGACGAACTCGGCGCTCACCATGGGCATGATCCGCTGGATCATCGACAACGAGAAGTACAACGAGGGCTTTATGTGCGCCCCGAACCTGCCCCAAGCTATCAAGCTGGGCTTCAACGCGTGCACGAACGCCACGCACCTCGTGATCGTGGACGAGGCGCACCCGAACTATCGCCACATGATGCATCCCGAGGATGCGGGCCTTACGCCCTCTTCGGCCGAGAACGCCTTCGAGGATCAGTACGTGTGCATCGACGCCGCCACGCAGCAGCCGGCGGTGTCGCTCGACTGCGACAAGGGGCTCATGGAGTGGGAAGGCGAGGTCAACGGCGTGAAGGTGCGCACGGCCTACCTGTTCCTCAAGGACAGCGCGAACGAGCATACCATCGAGGAGTACTCCGAGATTTGCGGCGTGCCTGTCGACGTCATCGAGGAGGTTGCGAGCGAGTTCGTGGCTCACGGCACGAAGTCGTCCGTCAACGGCGCGGGCGGCGTCACGTCCGCGAACGGCACGGATGCCACGAGCTGTTACTCGACGCTGGCCGGTCTCACGGGCGCCATCTGCATGAAGGGCAGCATCATCGCCACGTTCGTGGGCGTGACCGGCCCCGGCAACGGCGAGCGCTACCTGCTGAGCAAGGCCGAGGGTATGCCGAAGGACAAGCCCGACGCGCGCGTCGACCGCACCGGGTTCGCCTGGGAGGATACGAGCGAGTACAAGCGCCGCACGGCCGCCGGCGAGAAGGACCCGAAGCCGCTGCTGCCGTGGTATCCGGGCGGCGTGGGCACGTCGGACAACCAGATGGTGCTTTCGCTGGCCAACGGCTACCCGCACAAAGCGAAGATCCTGCTCACGTGGCAGTGCAACCCCATCAAGGCCACGCCGGGCGCCCAGCGCGAAGAGGTCATGGCGGCGTTTAAAGACCCCGATATCATCCCCTTGGCCATCTGCTCCGACGTGGTGGAGGGTACGTTCGCCCATATGGCGGACTACATCGTGCCCGACACCATGTACCGCGAACACTTCGGCATCTCCCAGCACGCGGCCTGGTGGCCCCACAAGGGCAACTTCCTGCAGTGGCCCATGGTGGAGCCGAAGTCGATGAAGCTGGATGACGGGCGCCACGCCAGCTTCGATGTGTACCTCTGCGACGTGGGCCGCAAGCTGGGCCTGCCCGGCTACGGCGATGAGGCGCTGTTGTCCGCCACGGGCGAGAAGCTTCCGTTCAACGACGCGTGCGACTACTACGTGAAGGCGCTCGCGAACGTGGCGTACGAGGACGGTGTCATCGAGGATCTCTCCGACGAGGAGATACGGATGCAGGCGCTCGACACGCTACCCGAAGCGTGGAAGAAGGCCGTGACGCCCGAGGAGTGGTCGAAGGTGCAGCGCCTGCTCAGCCGCGGGTGCCGCACGTGGCCCGAGGCCGACACGTGGGACGATCAGGGTCGCCAGACCTACGCCGGCGCCTACATGGTGAACTTCTACTCCGAAGAGCGCGGCTCGGTGAGAAACCACTACACCGGTAAGTTCTACGAGGGCGCCCTCGGCTGGCATGCTGAGACGTTCAGCGATGGCACGCCCATCGCTGACGTGTACTCGCGCGAGGAGTACCCCTTCGGCGCCGCCAGCCACAAGCCGTACTTCCGCTGTGTCACCATGCTGTCCGATAGCGCGCTTCTGCGCGAGCTCTCGCCGCACAACTACCTGGAGATCAACATCGAGGATGCGCGCGAGCTGGGCATCAAGGATGGCGACACGGTGCAGGCGATAAACCCCTCCGGCGACGTTATGGAGGGCGTGGCCATGCTGCGCGGCGGCACGGCGCGCGGGAACATTGGCATCTCATTCGGCTACACGCAGGACGCCTACGGCTCCACCGACCTGACGGTGGGCGACGAGACGGTACCGGGCAACCCGGCCATCAACACTGGCGTCCAGCTGTGCCAGATGCTCGACCCCCAGGTCGGAGAAGGCGCTATCTTCGCCTTTTCCGACCCCGAGGCGTCCACCCCGGGCCGCAACGGCGGCATGTTCAAATTGGTGGTTCCGACGGCTTGACGGCCGTCGGAACCGGTCGACGCTGCGGCTTCCCGTGGCACCCGACCTCGTGGCGAGGCCGAGGACTCGCGTATGCAAGTACGCTTCGCCCTCGCCCTCCCCACGATCTTGGGCACCACGGGAAACCCTCGCTGACTTTGCTGGACCTACGAGATGACAAGAATAGAGGGTGAACCATGCAAAGAGCTGAGACGAAATCGGGCAAACGGCCGTTCATGCTGGTGGACGTGTCGCTGTGCATCGGGTGTCACGCGTGTGTGAACGCGTGCAAGTTCGAAAACGAGCTGGAGATCAAGCAGTTCAACACGTGGATCGAGACGTGGGATGCGGGCGAGTACCCCAACGTGGTGCGGGCGAACGTGCCGCACCTGTGCAACCACTGCGATGACGCGCCGTGCCTGGCGGTATGCCCCACGGGCGCCACGTACCGCAACGACGACGGCCTCATCCTCGTGGATCAGGAGAAGTGTATCGGCTGCAAGTACTGCATGGCGGCCTGCCCCTTCTCCGTGCGCTGGCAGAACGACGCCGGCGAGGTGGAGAAGTGCACGTTCTGCGTGAACCGCACGTCGGCCGGGCTGCTTCCGGCGTGCGCGGGCAACTGTCCCACGCATGCGCGCCTGTTCGGCGATCTGAACGACCCGAACAGCGAGGTGGCGAA
This sequence comes from Enteroscipio rubneri, assembly GCF_002899715.1. GTDB lineage: Bacteria > Actinomycetota > Coriobacteriia > Coriobacteriales > Eggerthellaceae > Enteroscipio > Enteroscipio rubneri. The sequence goes on from NZ_PPEK01000007.1 coordinate 25,901, forward strand.
GAAGGTGGCCGAGCTGGGCGCCGAGAGCATGCTGCCCGAGCTGGGCATCGGCACGAACACGTGCTACGTGGGCCTGGCGGAGACGAATGCGCTGCCGAAGTCGTCGTCGGTGCTGCACGGCGGCCGCGTGGCCGTCAAACTCGAAGAGATGGGAGCGTGATCGCCATGGTATGGAACGAGCTTATCGTATGCTACCTGTTTCTTGCCGGGTTGGGAGCGGGGTCGTTTCTCCTTGCAAGCGTCACCGGATGGCTTTCCGGTTCGACGAAGAAGATCCGGCTTATCGGGTCGGTCGTTGGTTTGGCGACGGTTGCAGTTGGTACGCTGCTTCTCATGGTGGATGCAAGAGCGGGCCTGGGCAGTCCTGCACGCTTCTTCGGCCTCGTGTCGAATCTCGGTTCGCCTATGGCTTGGGGAGTGTTGTGCCTGAGCGTCTTTCTCGTGATTGCTGCGGCGTCCCTGATCTTTCAGCTTGCCAAGAAGAAGGTTCCAAAATTCATTGACGTGCTGGGGATGCTATGCTCGCTTGGCGTCGCAACGTATACCGGCGTGCTTCTTGGGGCTGCGAAGGCGTATCCGCTATGGAACATGGCGATCCTCCCTGCATTGTTCGTCGTTTCCGCTGCTCTTGCCGGTTTCTCGCTCGTGTCGGCCATCGCTTACTTTTCCGCTCGCGACGAACTCCCTTCCTTGACATTCATGCCCAAAGCCGAGGTTGTGCTGCCGGTGCTCGTCGGGGTTCTCTTTGCGGCGTTGCTTGTCGCCACCGCGGCCGTTCCCGGCGACTCGGCGCACGCTGCTGCGAGTTTGTCGGTGCAGCGCATGCTCGTGGGATCCTTCGCCTCTGTTTTCTGGATAGGGGTGGTGGTGTGCGGAATCGTCGTTCCCCTGGTCGCAGGCGTATGCCGCCTTATTTCGAAGCGGCGCGACGTGACGAACGTCGGCATGATCGGCTATGTGGCTTCCTGCATCGGGGAGTTCGCGATGCGCTACGTTATCGTGATGGCTGCGGTGAGCATCACCTTGGGGGCCGCTTTCTAGCAGAATGATCATCACGGCGAGCGTCCGCCCCCTCCCGGGCGCTCGCCGATCTGCCCTTGCGGCCAGAGGGGCGGGGCGCGACCCCGTCCCTCCTTCGAGAGAGGAAAAGCTGTGGAACAGATAGGGAACGACAGCCTTGCCGCGGCGAGCGTGTATGCGCTGTTCGCCTCCGTGCTGTCCAACGAGCCCGACGCGCAGCAGGTTGAGCGCATGGGTCTGTTGCTGGAAGCAGCGGGCGCGGAAGCGCCCGGCGACGTTGCCGTCGGCGAGGAACTGGTGCACCGCTTCCATGACCGCCTGGTCGTAGCAGTGTCGCCGTTGTACGTGCCGGCGGTGGAAAGCTGCATGGCCGATGCGCGCCAGGGCGAGGACGGTCGCCTGGAACCGGGGCACGTGGACGGCAGGCGCATGACCGAGGTGCTGGCCTGCTATCGCATGTATGGCTTCGACCCGCGCGCGCTGAACGGGTTCGGCCCCCTCGTCGGGTCGATGCGCCCGGATCACCTTGTGGCCGAGCTCGCGTTTATGGCGCACCTGCGCCGCGTGCAGGCGGCCGGGAACGTGCGGGGGAGGGCGGCCGGCGCCTTCGCCGAGGAGTTCCTCGAGCGTCATCTTCGCCACTGGACGCCCACGCTGTGTGCCTTCGCGCGCCAGCGCGACGACGACGTGTACGTGCGGTTGTTCGATGCCGTGCAGCGGTGGGTCGGACTGGATGCGGCAGCAGGTTAGTTGGTGCTGCATCCCTCGCGCCGGTCGCTCCAGGCGAGCGCCTGATGCCATGCCGTGCCAGACCTGAATCCCAGCAGGCGAGCGGGTTTGCCTGGGCGCGGCATGCGGGCTTCCCGCTAGCCCAGGATGCGGGCGAACTCCTTCTCGGCGTCTTCCTGAAGCTTCTTGTCGATGGCCATGTAGGCCTCGAGCAGCATGGCGCCGGCGTCGGTCAGGGTGCTGCCGTGCGCGCCGTCGCGATCAAGCAGCTGGATGCCCAGAGCCGCTTCGGTGTCCTTCACGATACGCCATGCCTTGCTGTAGGCCATGCCCATGCTTTTGGCCGACGAGTTGAGCGAACCCGTCTCGCGCACGCCTAAGCACAGGCTGGCGATGCCGCGTCCGAACAGCGAGCCGCTCTCGGAGTCGGGGTTCATGATGGACAGCCTGATCGTCGGCTTCAGGTTCGCAAGTTCGCTCATAGTCTATCCTCGTTCTTCTCCGGTCATAGCCGTTTTCGTTGCGGGAAGCGTCAGTCGTTGCGCGCGGACGCCGTCGCGTCCAGCTTCTCCATGAAGCGCGCGGCCGCCGCCTCGATGCTGTCCGCGTCTCCCTCTATAACCTCGCCGAAGCGGATGGGTAGCGCGTCGAGCTCGGCCAGGCCGCGGGGGACGTCATTCGCCCCCGTCTCGCGTGCGATCAGGTCGTTCAGCTCGCAGCCGGAAAGCGCGGCCACGTCGTCGGGCAGCGCGGCGCCCGGCTCGATGCCGTGCAGCGCGCGATATACGTTGTCGCCGAACTTGGCCCAGTGCGCCGTGCTCGCGATGAGCACGGGGTTCTCGCCCCGGAGGTTCTCGGCGGTCTGGTAGGCCACGGCCGTATGCGGGTCCAGCAGGTAGCCGTGCTCGTCGAACACGCGCTTGATGGTGCGAAGGCACGTGGCGTTGTCGATGGAGTCGGAGGCGAACAGCTCCCTCACGCGGGCGAACGTGTTCTCGTCCACGCGGAAGTGGCGCTGCTCGCGCAGGTCGGACATCCAGCCGGCTATGGCCTCGGCGTCGCGCCCCGTCAGCTCGAACAGCTGGCGCTCCAGGTTCGACGACACGAGGATGTCCATCGAAGGGGAGGGCGTCAGCACGAAGGGGCGCTCGGAGATGTCGTAGGTGCCCGTGTTGATGAAGTCGGTGAGCACGCGGTTCTCGTTGCTGGCGCAGTACAGCATGCCCAGCGGCACGCCCATGCGCTTGGCGTAGTAGGCGGCCAGGATGTTGCCGAAGTTGCCCGTGGGTACGCACACGTCCAGCTCGTCGCCCAGTCCCAACTTGCCGTCTGCCACCAGCTGCGCGTAGGCCGACACGTAGTACACGATCTGGGGCATGAGGCGCCCCCAGTTGATGGAGTTCGCGCTGGAGAGCGCCACGCCGTGCTCTTCCAACAGCTGCTCCGCGAACTCCTCGTCGCCGAACACGTTCTTCGCGCCGGTTTGGCAGTCGTCGAAATTGCCGCGCACGCCCCACACCTGCACGTTGCGCCCGCGCTGCGTGGCCATCTGCTTGAACTGGATGTCGCTCACGCCGCCGTCGGGGTACATCACGCCTATGCTCACGCCGTCCACGTCGCGGAAGCCCTCGAGCGCGGCCTTGCCCGTGTCGCCCGATGTGGCCACGAGGATGAGGAAGTCGTGGTCGAGCTTCCCCTGTTCGCGCAGCTGGGCGGCGCTTGCGGAGAAGAACCGCGGCAGGCACTGCAGCGCCATGTCCTTGAACGCGCTCGTGGGACCGTGCCACAGTTCCAGCACGTGGGTGTCGGCCGTAAGCGACGTGATGGGGCAGATGCGCTCGTCGTCGAAGTTGTCGCCGTAGGCTTGGGCCATGAGCTCTTCGATGGTCTCGGCGGGCAGGTCGACGTCGAACACCCGGTAGATGCGCGCCGCGCGCTGGGCGTAGGGCAGCTGCGCTAGCGCCGCGATATCCTCCAGGGAAAGCTCCGGGATGCGCTCGGGCACGTACAGCCCGCCGCCAGCCGCTAGCCCGTCGACGACGGCTTCCGTGAACGTGACCGGGCGCTCGGCGCACCCGCGCGTGTCGATGTAATGGTTTTCAGCCATGTCCTGCGCTTTCTGGTCGAATTCGCACGTTTCGATTATCCATCCTAAGTATACTATGTTCCGAAAACAACCGGCGCGTCGCGAGACCCTGTTTTTCTTCCCGAAAACTCGATTTGACGAGAACCTGTTCGGCACATCGCCCGAGTATTGGTTGAACTTGCAGCGCAACACCGATTTGTGGGAGTCGCTCGACCTCCATCGCGATGATCTTGAGCGCATAGAGCCGCTCGCCTTGGGCATGGTGGGCTGAGCCTCTTTCGCCCGCCCGACCGCCTTGTTTCCGCTGTGCAACGGTTCGCCTCCGCACCCGCGCGATGCCGCTGTCGCGTCCTACCCTGGTGCTCGATAGCGCAGGCAGGGCAACTGATGAAGGCGAGGCGAGGCGGATGGGCGGGCATGACGGCGAACGCGAGGACGGGCGGGACGGCTCTTCCGGAAAGGACGCCTCCGGGGGCGGCATGGCGATGCACGGGGCGAACCTCAAGCGGCGGTTCTTCGCGAGCCTCGTGCTGACGATTCCCATCCTGCTGCTGTCCTCGCCCATGGGGATGGCGCTCCCCATCACGCTCGCGTTCCCCGGCTCGGACTGGGTCGTGGCGGCGCTCGCCACGGTGCTGTTCGTCTACGGCGGCATGCCGTTTCTGCGCGGGGCGGCGGACGAGCTCAGGCGCCGCCAGCCCGCCATGATGACGCTCGTGGCGCTCGGCATCACCACGGCCTACGCCTACAGCATCTACGCCTTCGTCCAGCGCTCCGTCCTGCACGCGGCGGGCATGCACATGGACTTCTTCTGGGAACTGGCCACGCTCATCGTCATCATGCTCCTGGGCCATTGGGTGGAGATGCGGGCCGTCATGGGCGCGGGCGACGCGCTCAAGGAGATGGCCGAGCTCCTGCCGGCGCAGGCCCACGTGGAGCGGCCGGACGGCTCCTTCGCCGATGCGCCGCTGTCCGAGGTGCAGGTGGGGCAGACCGTCATGGTAGAGGCGGGCGAGAAGGTGCCCGCCGACGGCGAGGTCGTGCGCGGCGAGTCGCAGGTGAACGAGGCGCTCGTCACCGGCGAGGCGCGCGACGTGGCCAAGGGAGCGGGCGACTCCGTGTTCGGCGGATCGCAGAACGGCGACGGCACGCTGTACGTGCGCGTGACCGGCACGGGCGAGTCGGGCTACCTTGCCCAGGTCATGAAGCTGGTGTCGCAGGCGCAGCAGGAGAAGTCGCGCGCCGAGGTGCTGTCGGACAAGGTGGCGCGCTGGCTGTTCTACGCCGCCGTGGGCGTGGGCGTCGCGGCCTTCGCCGCGTGGCTTGCCGTGACGGGTAGCGTGGGCGACGCGCTCACGCGCATGGTCACGGTGTTCGTCATCGCGTGCCCGCATGCGCTCGGCTTGGCCATACCGCTCGTGGCCGCGCGCTCCACGTCCATCGGCGCGCGGCACGGCCTGCTCGTGCGACGCCGACGGGCGCTTGAGGTGGCGCCGCGCGTGAACGTGGTGATGATGGACAAGACCGGCACGCTCACCGAGGGCGACTTCCGCGTGGCGGAGGTGCGCGCGGTGGGAAAGCCGGGCTCCGGCGATGGCAAGGGCGATAATGCCGGAGGGGCCGCCGGCACGGTCGCGGTAAATGACGAGAAAAACGGCGGCGCATCCGCCGACGACCGTGCCGATGACTGCGTGCTCGCGATCCTCGCCGGGCTCGAGCAGTCCTCGTCGCATCCGCTCGCGGCGAGCATCGTGGCCGCAGCACGCGACCGGGGCGTGCGCCCCGCGCCCGTGCGCGACGAGCACGCCGTGGCCGGCGTGGGCGTGGAGGGCACGCTCGAGGACGGGCGGAAGGCGCTCGTTGCGAACGCGCGCCACCTCGACGAGCGGCGCATCGTCTACGACCGCGACCTGTTCCAGCAGCTCGCAGGCCGCGGCCTCACGGTGAGCTTCCTCGTGATCGACGGCGTCGTGGCCGGCGTGGTGGCCCAGGGCGACGAGGTGAAGCCCACGGCGCGCGAGGCGGTGCGGCAGCTCAAGGAGCGCGGCATCGCGCCCGTCATGCTCACGGGCGACAACGAGGAGGCCGCGCGCGCCGTGGCCCGCGACCTCGGGATCGACGAGTTCCACGCTGGGCTCGTGCCCCAGGACAAGGTGCGCCTCGTGCAGAAGCGCCGCACGGCGGGCGACGTGGTCATGATGGTGGGCGACGGCATCAACGACGCGCCCGCCCTCGCGAAGGCCGACGTGGGCGTGGCCATCGGGGCGGGCACCGACGTTGCCATCGACTCCGCCGACGTCGTGCTCGTGAAGAGCGATCCGGAGGACATCGTGCGGCTGCTCGACCTGGGCACGAACACCACGCGCAAGATCAAGCAGAACCTCTGGTGGGGCGCCGGCTACAACATCGTGGCCATCCCGCTGGCGGCAGGCGTGCTGGCGCCCGCGGGCATCCTGCTGAGCCCCGCCGTGGGCGCCGTGCTCATGAGCCTGTCCACCGTCATCGTGGCCGTGAACGCCATGACGCTCAAAGACGACTGAGCCCGCACGGGGGCGTCCGGTTCTCGCCCCCGCTCCCGCCCACGTCCTCTTGCGCACGACGTCCCGTCAACGATTCCAAAAAATGTTAGCCAAGGCTTCCATTCTGCAAAAGTTTGCTATAAGATACTTTTGTTACATGAAGCTAACTCGATGGGAGCCACCATGGACAACGCAACGGTTGCAAGCATGCAGGGAACGGTCGGTCGTTCGGACGCGGGGTCTGCGCCCGGCATCGCGTGCCAGCAGATGCCGCTCTCGTTTCTGAGGGACGGCGAGACCGGCACGATCGCGAAGGTACGTGGTCGCGGTGACCTTCATCACCATCTGGAGAACCTCGGTTTCGTCGAAGGCGCGCAGGTGACGGTAGTCTCCGAGGCCGCCGGTGACCTCATCGTCGAGGTCAAGGGCACCCAGATTGCGCTCAACCGCCAGGTTGCATCCCGCATCATCACGAACGCCGCCGCTTAGCGTGTCCGCACCCCGCACGGTGCACCCTTCATAGCGAACATACTATGGCGTTCCGTGCACCGTACAACTGGTACAGCACGCACCCCGCAAGGAGCGCACCTCGCACGGTGCACCCTCACGGCGTGGATCCATGGTGCCATCTATAGCGTGCATCCCATGGTGGGCATCGTGCGCTGTGCACGTGCGAATGTTTCACGTGAAACATTCGTTCTAGACGAGCAGATGTTCCATGTGAAACATCTGCTCCGCACCGGCCGGAGCTTATCGAGTTGGCGTAATCGCAGGAAACATCAAGGAAAGGAAACGAGGCATATGGCAGAAGCTCAGGATCGAACGCTGCGCGACGTGGCCATCGGCAAAACCGCCACGGTCCGTCGTTTGAAAGGTGAGGGCGCGCTCAAGCGTCACATCATGGACATGGGCATCACCAAGGGGACGAGCGTGTTCGTCCGCAAAGTCGCGCCGTTGGGCGACCCGATCGAGGTCACAGTGCGCGGATACGAGCTGTCGCTGCGCAAGAGCGAGGCGGAGAGCATCCTCGTCGGCTGACGTTGCCGGGCGAAAGCGCCAGACGACGAGGGTAGAGGCGCTGCGGCGCTTCTCTTTTGAGACTAAGTTAGTAACAGCTAACTTATAACAGGTCGACGGGGAATGGCAGACCCCTGGAAACTTCGAAGCAGATGGAAAGGCTGAACATGGGAATTCGCATAGCGCTTGCCGGCAACCCGAACTGCGGCAAGACGACGATGTTCAACGATCTGACCGGCGCCAGCCAGTACGTTGGCAACTGGCCGGGCGTGACCGTTGAGAAGAAGGAAGGGAAGTACACCCGCGACAAGGACGTGGTCATCACGGACTTGCCGGGCGTGTACTCGCTGTCGCCGTACTCTCCCGAGGAGATCGTGACGCGCGACTACCTGTTGGAGGGCGGCCCCGATGTTGTCGTGAACCTCGTGGACGCGACGAACCTCGAACGCAACCTGTACCTGACCACGCAGATCCTCGACCTGGGCGTGCCCGTCGTGGTGGCGCTCAACATGATGGACCTCGTGAAGAAGAACGGCGACAAGATCGACGTGGCCGGCTTGTCGAAGCAGCTGGGCTGCCCCGTCGTCGAGACGACGGCGCTCAGGGGGCACGGCATGGCCGAGCTCATGGAAACCGCCGTGCACGCCGCGAAGGCCGGAAAGCCCGCCGAGCCGAAGATGCCCTTCGACGCGCAGGTGGAAGAGGCCATCGAGAAGATCGAGGGCATCCTGGGCAACCGCGTGTCCTCGGCAACCGCGCGCTGGTTCGCCATCAAGCTGTTCGAAGGCGAGGAGCGCACCGTTGCCGCCATGAAGCTCAGCGATGCCGATCTCAAGGCGGTCGAGGCGATCCGCGAAGAGGTGGAGGGCAAGCTCGACGACGACGCCGAGAGCATCATTACGTCCGAGCGCTACAACGCCATCACGCACGTCGTCGACGAGACGATGAAGCGCTCGCGCAAGGACATGACCACCACGCAGAAGATCGACCGCGTGGTGACGAACCGCTGGCTGGGCCTGCCCATCTTCGTGGTGGTCATGGCGCTCGTGTACTACCTGGCCATCTCCGTGGGCACGGGCGTGGTCACCGACTGGGCCAACGACGGCATCTCCGGCGACGGCTTTCTGTACACCGGCGGCGCGGCCTACGAAGAGGCCGTGGGCGCATGGGAAGAGTCCGTGGCCGCCGCCGAGGAGGCCGGTGCGAGCGAGGAGGAGCTGGCGCTGTTGGCCGAAGAGGAGCCCGACCCCTCCGACGGCTCGTACGGTCTATGGATCCCCGGTTTGGGAGCGGTGATCGGAGGTGCCCTCGAAGCGGCCGACGTCGCCCCGTGGCTCCAGAGCCTCGTGATGGACGGCATCGTCGCGGGCGTCGGCGCCGTGATCGGCTTCATCCCCCAGATGATCATCCTGTTCCTGCTGTTGGCGTTGCTCGAAGGGTGCGGCTACCTGGCGCGCGTCGCGTTCATCATGGACCGCGTGTTCCGCCGCTTCGGCCTGTCCGGCAAGAGCTTCATCCCGATGCTCGTCGCGTCCGGTTGCGGCGTGCCCGCCGTCACGGCCACGAAGACCATCGAGAACGAGAAAGATCGCCGCATGACCATCATGACGACGACGATGATCCCCTGCGGTGCGAAGATGCCCATCATCGCGCTCGTGTTCGGCGCCATCGCCGGAGGCAATACCGAGCAAACCTGGTGGATCGCGCCCGCGTTCTACTTCTTGGGCGTCATCGCCATCATCGTCTCGGGCGTCATGCTGAAGAAGACCAGGATGTTCGCCGGCCCCGCGTCGCCCTTCGTCATGGAGCTCCCAACCTATCATATGCCTACCGTGAAGTCCGTCCTGCTGTCCACGTGGGACCGCATCAAGGGCTACATCGTCAAAGCCGGTACGATCATCTTCCTGTCCACCATCGTCATCTGGCTGCTCATGAACTTCGGCGACGCGGGCGAGGGCTTCGGTTTGCTCGACACCGAGACGGACAACTACATCCAGTACAGCCTCATGGCGGGTTTGGGCAACGCGATCGGCTGGATCTTCGCGCCGCTCGGCTTCGGAGACTGGCAGGCCACCGTCACGTCCGTCACCGGCCTTGTGGCGAAGGAGAACGTCGTGGCCACCGTCGGCATTCTGACCAGCCTGGGCGAGGTCGGGGAGACCGATCCTGCCATGTGGGCCGCGTTCGCCGCCCTGTTCGCGGGATCGGTGCCGGCCATCCTCGCCTTCTGCGCCTTCAACCTGCTGTGCGCGCCCTGCTTCGCCGCCATCGGTACCATCTGGCGCGAGATGGGCAACGCGAAATGGACCTGGTTCACCATCGGCTACATGACCGTCTTCGCATGGTGCATCGGGCTGATGTTCTACCAGTTCGGCGGCCTCATCACCGGCGAGCTGACGTTCAACCTGTGGACCGGCGTTGCGGTCGTGGTGCTGGCCGGCATGCTGTTCCAGATCTTCCGGCCCATGCCCGCCTTCGACAAGAAGAAGGGCGAGGTCGCAGGCAAGCTTGAAGCAGAGGGCGGCGTCGCGTAAGCGGCGCGACAGAGGTTGCTCGGGGGAGGGGGATCCCTCGGACCCTACTCGCAAGAAAGGAGTCGAGATGCTCGGTTTGGAATTCACCCCGTCCACGGTGGTCGTCGGACTCGTCGTGCTGGCGCTCGCGTTCCTCGCGATTCGACGCCTGGTGCGCAACGGCCCGTGCGATTGCCACAAGGGGGATGACATGCACGGCGGATGCGCCGGCGGATGCGCGGGCTGCTCCGGCTGCGGTGCCGCCGACCGCATGGTGGCCGACATGCAGAAGCGCGCCGCGGCCGAGCCTCGCCGCTAAGCGTCGCGCAACCACACAACGATCAGCGAACGGATGTTTCACGTGAAACATCCGTTTCGCCGCTTCCGGGGGCGGGCGAGAATGGCAAGAAATCGCCGGATTTGGCAGATCGGTCGCGCGCTGCGGGTGTGCCGGCCTGCCTTCTTTTGTTTAGCTTCTGGTTGCAGCGAGGCCCTGCCCGGCGGGCGCGCTCCGCGCCCGCCGGAAGCGGCGCCGTTTCGAATTCGGCGATTTCTTGCCGTTTCGACGAAAGGCTGCATGGAGGGCGCCTCGTGGGCGCGGGTGATCCGCGCTGTGCCAGGCAACGGCTCGGCTGTGCTCGCGCCTTGAGCGCTCGTGGGCGTGCGTGATTCCCGCCGATCCGTCTCGTCTGTGTGGAGAGATTGTAAACCTCAGTAAACTCCCATTGCAGTCACATATAAGTTGACCTAAACTAACAAATGTCAGGTAGGGCAAAGGAATCGAGTCCTCAGACATTTTTTATCACCAACACGGTGGTGGAGACTCCTCTCGTCTGGTCGTCCATCACACTGCGGCCAGCGAGGCCTCCCCCTTCCTCGCTGGCTCTTCCTTTCCCTCCGTACGGGCGCTCGATTTCGTCGGACCTTGTCGTGTGGTACCATGTGACGACGAACCGAAGGAGGCCCCGTGGAGAAGATGTCCAAGTCGCATGAGGACTATCTCGAAGCAATCGTCATGCTGGGCGGCACGACGGAGGCGTCGGTGAGGTCTGTCGACGTCGCAACGAAACTCGGCGTGTCGAAGGCCTCGGTGAACAAGGCCATCGCCTCGCTGAAGGAGAAGGGCCTTGCGGACCAGCCTTATTATGGCGATATAACACTCACCGACGAGGGGTACGACTATGGGGTGTCCATTTTGGATCGACATCACCTGCTGTTCGCGTTCCTTACCAAGGCCCTCGGAATCCCCGCTGAGCGTGCTGAAGAAGAGGCCTGCCTCATGGAGCATGCAATCAGTGATGACTCTTTTGCAAAGTGGAGCGCTTACGTCAAGAAGCTCGACTTGTAGCATTGTCGCGGGCTCAGCGCGGTCTTATGCGGCAAGGCGCGTGCTGGTGCGCGGTGTATGCAAAGTACCGATGGTTATCGATTCGGTTATCGCCTGGTTTCGAAGGAGCGCAGATATGTTGCAGGCTTCTGCATCGGTGGCAGAATCATGCTCAGTGTGCTATGCTGCACCGAGCTTCCGGCATTACACACACCAGTAACGAACCACGATGCATAAAGGAGCGCATTCCGTTTGGCTAAACAGACGAATATTCTCTCGTTCGATGAGGTAAGGCAAGGCGTGCGCACACGTCCGAACTCGGAGCATGCTTCAAGCGCCCGTTCCTCGTATCGCCAAGAGAACCGCTCGCAACGCCCCGCATCTTTGGTTTCCACAACTTCTCGAGAGCGGGTCGGCGCCTTTTCCGGCTTGACGCCCGCCGCTTCTCGCCCGACCGCGACCTCTCGCCGTTTCGCATCCGACGCGTTTCCCGACACGACCGCCGCTTCGTCTTTTGGGAGTCGCGCTGTGCGTGCCGAAGCATCCGTTGCCGATCGGTATGGATTCCCATCGGATCGTGGAGCAAAAGCCGGTCGTGGTACGTCGGCTGGCCGCGGTATCGGAGACGCGCGTCGTGCCCGGAGCGGCACAGAGACGCGCCGGGCAGACGAGGGTTGCGACGACGATCCTGTGCAGAATGATTCCATTCGGCGCAAAGAGTCGCGTCTTGCCTCCCTGAAGCGCTCCCGCGCGAAGAACAAAGCCGGCCGCGCATATTCGAAGCAGTTCGGCGATACGGAGTCATCGGCTTCCCAAGGGGGACCGCGGGCTGCGGTATACAAGGGAGAAATGGGCGCGAAGCACCGGCAGGCAGCTCGCATGCAGGACAAAACCTCGACGCGCGCGGCGAAGCGCGGTTCGAAGGCGGCCTCCAGCCCGTCATCCGCTTCTGCACCTAAGTTCATAGCAAGCATGACGGTAGTCGTCTGCCTTGCGCTGTCGTGCTTGTTTTTGTATCCGTCAGTACAGCAGTATTACCAATCGGTGCGCGAACGTGATCGCCTTGCGGCCGAATATGCCGCCCTTGTGGAGCGCAACAATGCGATCCAGGGAGAGGTGTCCTCTTTGCAAACCGATGCAGGCATAGAGAATGCGGCTCACGATCAGCTGGGCTGGATCAAGGAAGGCGAGCAGACGGCCAAGGTATCGGGCCTCTCGTCTTCCGAAGAGAAGAGCGCGTCCGTGCACGCTAATATTGTATCGGGTAGCATAGCGGCGCCAGAAACCTGGTATTCGCCGATTCTCGATCCGCTGTTTGGCGTCGAGTAGGGGGGCCGATGATCCCGAACGGCAGGTGTGGAACAGCGATGAGCGCGCCGGGCCGCTACGCCGCTATCGATATTGGCACGGTCACATGCCGCATGCTCGTGGCCGACATCGATGAGCGGGGACGGCTGACCGAACTTGACAGAGAATATGCGATCACGAATCTGGGTGAGGGCGTCGACGCTTCGGGCGTGCTTCGTCCAGAGGCGATGAGGCGCGTTGTCGATGCGATTGTGCGATTCCAAGAGGTGCTTGCAGCATATAAGGCTCCTGACGCTCCGGACGTGCGGGTGACCGCTGTGGCCACGTCGGCCGCGCGCGATGCGGACAACTCCGAAGAATTCGGTGCGCTGCTGCGCGACGCCGGTATTGAACTTACGGTGATCCCCGGTGAGCGCGAGGCGGCGCTGTCCTTCGCCGGCGCTTCATGCGAGTTTGGCGGCGAACGGCTGATCGTGGTCGACATAGGCGGCGGCTCCACCGAGGTCATCGTGGGAACGGCGGGCTGCGAGCCGGATCGCATGCATTCGTTCGACATCGGATGCCGTAGGGTGACCGAGAAGTTTCTCGCATCCGATCCCCCGAGCAAGGATGAACTCGCCGCCGCTCGTTCATGGATAGCGAAGGGCATGCATCCGTTCTTTGAGAGGCTGCGCGTTGCAGACCATGTGCCAAATCGGCTGGTTGCAGTTGCTGGGACGGCAACCACGGTGGTGTCCGTCCACGAGCACATGAAGGTGTACGACGCAACGCGCGTTCACAAGGCGATCGTTGCGCGCCCGATGCTCGATAGCGTGTATGACGAGCTTCGCTGCGCGCCGCTGGCGGAACGCCAAAAGATCGTGGGTCTCGATCCCGGTCGTGCGCCGGTGATCGTGGCAGGTATGATCATCCTGCAAACCGTGCTCGATCTTGCCGGATTCGATTCATTCACCGTGAGCGAGACGGACATTCTCCACGGCATTGTCTTGCGGGAGGCGGAAAGGGAGCAGGCGCGCACGTCAAAGATTGCAGCGTCGTCCGATGACGTGCTACCATGATTCCGGTCGCCGTTCAGCGAATCCGAACATCCTGGGGGCGTGGCGGAATTGGCATACGCAGGGGACTTAAAATCCTCCGCCGCAAGGCTTGCGGGTTCGAGTCCCGCCGCCCCTACCATATTGGATTGTTTGCGAATACCGAACCTTGCCTCGGGATGTCCCAATGAGGTTCAAAAATAACGCAGCCCTGGGCGATATGCGGGAATAACGGAAAAATGCGCCGCTCGTGAAGCCGGTTCAAGTCGACTGCGGGCATTGTGATACCATGACCAACGGCCGTGCAGACGAACCCGTGTAGAGAAGAGCCATGGACAACATCAACGAGATCATCGCAGCTGTTAAAGAGCCTCCTGAATCATTCGAAGAGTACTTGTCGCTATACGCTGATCGCGTGGGCGATCTGGTGAATTCGTTCATCCCGAAAGGCTCTCATCCCGATATGGATCGCTATCTGTACGATCCTCTTGTCGCGTACAGCAGAAACGGCGGAAAGCGTCATCGTCCGCTCATCTGCTTTGCCGCGTGCCTTGCGGTCGGCGGCGACATGGAACGCGCTACGAGCGCTGCATCCGCTATCGAGCATTTCCATACGGCAGCTCTCATCCACGACGATATCGCTGACGAGGCCGAGCTGCGTCGCGGCGAGCCGTGCATGCACCTCACCGAAGGGGTGGGCCTTGCCATCAATGCCGGAGATCTGGCGCTATCGCTTGTGAACGGGACGGTCGTATCGGATACGGGACTCGATGATGCGACGAAAGTGCGCGTCATTACCGAGCTCATCGACATGACGCGTCGCACAATCGAAGGCCAGGCGCTCGACATCGGTTGGGCGCGCGACAGCCGTTACGATATCACGCCCGAGGACTACCTCGTCATGGCCACGCATAAAACGGCTCATTACTCCGGTGCCGTGCCGCTCGCCATTGGCGCCATCATAGGTGGCGGAACCGAGGCTGAGATTGAGGCGCTGCGCAACTATGGCTTGGACACGGGCCTGGCGTTCCAGATCCAAGACGACCTTCTGAATTTGATCGGCAGCGAAGAGTCCACGAAGAAGGATTTCCGTAACGATATCACGGAGGGCAAGCGCACGCTTATGGTGGTGCACGCGCTTCAGCATTCCGATGAGCGCGATCGCCTTATCGAGATCCTCTCGTCGAAAGAGAAAGACCAAAGAGTGCTCGCCGATGCTGTTGCTATCATGGAGGCATCAGGCAGCATCGACTATGCGCGCAGCTATGCCGAGAACCTTACGAGCATTGCAAAGAATCGCCTGATCGACATGGTGCGCCCCTCCGCTTCGCGCGATCTTCTGGTGAGCATGGCCGATTGGTTCGTGAACCGGTTGAAGTGATTCTGAGCGTTGCCGCGCGTCTTTCACGTTGCAGGACGGCCGATGCGACATGGGGGAATCTGAGGCAGCTTCAATAGTCGCTCTGTTGCTTTGGTGGAAGCGCCGTCCCGGTACAGGGCGGCGCTTTCTTTCTGCGGTACCATGACGACTATGGAAACCATTAAGCGACATGATACAGGTCCTGCGGTCGAGGACGTGCAGCAGCGCCTCGCGATCGTCGGCCTCCTCGACGAAGACGAGGTCGACGGCGTATTCGGCGAGCGAACGGCGTCCGCCGTATGGGCGTTTTGCGAGCATGCGTGCCTGCCCGTTTCGGACGAGGTCACGGACAAGGTGTGGTCCGCTCTGGTAGATGCATCCTTTCAACTGGGCGACCGCACGTTATATCTGCGAATGCCCCACTTTCATGGCCAGGATGTGCTCGAGCTGCAAGGTGCCCTCGGTGCGCTCGGATTCGCGTGCGGTGAGACCGACGGTATTTTTGGTGCTTTCACCGAGCTGGCTCTTCGCAAGTTCCAGCTGAATCTCGGCCTTCCGTCCGACGGTATCGCCGGCGCCTATACCTACGCGGCGCTTCGCAACCTGCATCATTCCTGGGAGGGCAAGGAAGCTGTGCACGGCTCGAGCCACCTGGGCTTCGCCCGAGCTGCCGACGTGCTTGAGCGCAACGCCTTGTGCCTGTTCGGAACAAAGGAATTCACGCGCAGCGTGGCTTCTCGCATGTCGAATCTCGCGCTGGCCACAAGCCCTGCATCCAAGATTGTAAGCGCAGATTCTCTGTTGGTGGCGCCCGATAGCTCCATGCTGCTCGTTCATATCGTCCTGCCTGATGAGAATACGGCTCCGAGCGTCCCGCGGGTCAGCTACGAAGGCGAGGAGACGTTGGCTTTGCGGCTGGAGACGGCTATCGGCGTCGCTGAAGAGTCGGCCCCGTCGCGGATTGCCGTTGAGCTGACGGGCACCGCATGGGGAGACGCCGGCGAAGGACGTTCGGCGCAGCATTTCGCCATCACGTTGCTCGATGCGCTCTGTTCAGCCCTTTCCTAGCTAGAAGGCCTCGCTTAGACGACTGCGTCTGGAGAACTCAATAAACCCGGACATGTTTCTACGCCAGATGGTGTATTTGCATGTCGGTTCGATGACGGGGCCGCATCGGTTCGCGCATGCCCCGTATACTGGCGCTACCAGGACGCTGCGAACCTATACGGTGCATTCATCTGACTGTCGGCCTTGAGACGACAGGACGGTTCGATGGTAACGACAGGCGAAAAGAAAGCAGGTGCGTCATGACCGACGAGCAGAACAATCAGCAGCCTTTACAACCGACGCCTCCCGAAGCGGCTCCCCAGCAGCAGGCTGGTGCGTCGGTTCCCGATTCGGCCGGGTCGCAGATGCCAGCGTACCAGCAGGCAGCGCCGTACCAGCAGCCTCCGATGAACCAGCACGTGCCGCCGCAGCCGATGTACGGAGCCCCGCAGCCCCAGCCCGTATACGCTCCCGCTCCGCTCATGCAGCTGACGGGGGGCATGAAGTTTGCCTGGCTCGTGGTGGGCGCCCTCATGGGCATCCCAGGCATCATCATCGCCTGGCTTGTGAACGTCGACAAGATGCCGCAGGTGAAAAGCGACGCGCTCAAGTTCGCCATCATCGGCTTCGTGATTTGGATTGTGATCGGCCTTTTGATCGGCTTGGCTATCGGCGGCATGATCTCTGCGGTTGCAGCAAGCGTCATGGGATACGGTGGTTACGGCCACGGCTACTACTAGGATGCGCGCTGTGCGACCGCAATCTGGAAAATCGCTTCTCTTTGAAGAGCCCCGCGGGGCTCTTCTTCTTGTGCGCAAAAGCCAGTGGTACAATTGCCTCGTTTTCCATGTACCTGCGCGTGCGCAGGCTTGAGACCCACCGCACAAAGGAGCACACATGCCACGTCCCATGACCATGGCGGAGAAGATCCTCGCCGCCCATGCGGGGCTCGACGAAGTGGAGCCGGGTCAGCTGATCGAATGCGATCTCGACCTCGTGCTGTCCAACGACGTTACCGCCCCCATCGCCGTCAAAGAATTCCGCAAGATCGGCGTTGAGAAGGTGTTCGATCCCACGAAGATCGCGCTCGTGCCCGATCATTACGTCCCCAACAAGGACATCAAGAGCGCCGAGCAGGCCAAGATCGTGCGCGACTTCGCGCGCGAGCAGGGCATCACCCACTACTACGAGGTGGGCTGCATGGGCGTCGAGCATGCGCTGCTTCCCGAGCAGGGCGTCGTCGGCGCGGGCGACCTCATCATCGGCGCGGACAGCCACACCTGCACGTACGGTGCGCTGGGCGCGTTCGCCACGGGCGTGGGCTCCACCGACGCCGGCGTGGGCTACGCCACCGGCAAAGCGTGGTTCAAGGTGCCCGAGTCGCTGCTGTTCAAGATCGAGGGCGAGCTGGCCCCCGGCGTCACCGGCAAGGACGTCATCCTGCACATCATCGGCATGATCGGCGTGGACGGCGCGCTCTACCAGGCCATGGAATTCACCGGCAGCGCCATTCGGAGCATTGGCATGGACGAGCGCATGAGCATCTCGAATATGGCCATCGAAGCGGGCGGTAAGGCCGGCCTCATCGAGGTCGACGACGTGACGCGCGCCTATATGGACGGCCGCACCGAGCGCCCCTACACCGAGTACCACTCCGACGCCGATGCGACGTACGCGAAGGTTTACGAGATCGACGCCGCCTCCATCGTGCCCACCGTGTCGTTCCCGCATCTGCCGTCGAACACGCGCCCGGCCGCCGAGGCGCGCGACATTAAGATCGACCAGGCCGTCATCGGCAGCTGCACGAACGGCCGCATCGTCGACATGCGCCAGGCCGCCGACGTGCTGCGCGGGCGGAAGATCCACCCCGACGTGCGCTGCATCGTGATCCCCGCCACGCAGGCCGTGTACCGCCAGTGCATGGAGGAGGGCCTCATGGACGTGTTCCTCGATGCGAACTGCGCCGTATCCACGCCCACCTGTGGTCCCTGCCTGGGCGGCTACATGGGCATCCTTGCCGCCGGCGAGCGCGCCATCGCCACGACGAACCGCAACTTCGTCGGCCGCATGGGCGATCCCACGAGCGAGGTCTACCTGTCCTCGCCGGCCATCGCCGCGGCGAGCGCGGTGCTCGGCCACATCGGCCTGCCGGAAGACTTGGACTAGGAGGGACTGCGACCATGCAATTCAAAGGAACCGCGCACCGCTACGGGCGCGACATCGATACCGACGTCATCATCCCGGCTCGCTACCTGACCACGTCCGATCCGGCCGAGCTGGCGAAGCACTGCCTCGAGGACCTCGACACGTCGTTCATCGAGCGCGTGCAACCCGGCGACATCATCGTGGCCGACGAGAACTTCGGCTGCGGCTCGTCGCGCGAGCACGCGCCCATCGCCATCAAGGCGGCTGGCGTCGACGTGGTCATCGCCAAGAGCTTCGCGCGCATCTTCTACCGCAACTCCATCAACACGGGCCTCGCCATCATGGAGTGCCCCGAAGCGGTGGACGCCATCAGCCAGGGCGACGTGGTGAGCGTGGACGCCGACGCGGGCGTCATCGTGAACGAGACGACGGGCCAGACCTTCGAGGCTCAGCCGTTCCCTCCGTTCATCCGCGAGATCATCGAAGCTGGCGGCCTGATCAACCGCACGAAGGCGAAGATGGGGAAGTAAGTTGTTCCGCCGTTCTACGAACGGCGGAACGGCTCGACGCTGCGGCTTTCTGAGGCAGCCCGCCTCGCGGCGAAGACAAAGACTCGCGTACTGAAGTACGCTTTTCCTTCGCCTTCCCCACGATCCGGGCTGCCTCAGAAACCCTCGCTGACTTTATTGGACCTGCAAAGTGAGGAAAAACATGGCCAAAACCTACAACATCTGCCTGCTTCCCGGCGACGGCATCGGCCCCGAGATCATCGCCGAGGGCGTCAAGGTGCTGGACGCGGTGGGCGTGAAGTACGACACGGCGTTCGCCTACACCGAGGCGCTGCTGGGCGGGTGCGCCATCGACGCGACGGGAACCGCGCTGCCGGACGAGACGCTGCACGTAGCCGAAGCCTCCGACGCCGTGCTGCTGGCGGCCGTCGGCGGCCCGAAGTGGGACACCACGGATCCGGCGAAGCCGCGTCCGGAGCAGGGTCTGCTGGGCATCCGCAAGGCACTGGGCCTGTACACGAACCTGCGCCCCGTGCAGATCTTCGCCGCGCTGGCCGACGCGTCCACGCTCAAGCCGGAGATCGTGGACGGCGTGGACATGATGATCGTGCGCGAGCTGACCGGCGGGTTGTACTTCGGTCGTCGCGAACGCTTCTACGACGAAGAGGGCTGCGGCACCCACGGCGCCGCCGGCCAGCGCGCTTACGACACGCTCGAGTACCGCGAGTACGAGGTCGAGCGCATCGCGCGCCAGGCGTTTGAGGCCGCGCGCAAGCGCCGCAACAAGGTGACGAGCGTCGACAAGGCGAACGTGCTGGAGACGAGCCGCATGTGGCGCGAGATCGTGCACCGCATCGGCGCGGAGGAGTACCCCGACGTGGAACTCGAGGACCTGCTCGTGGACAACACGGCCATGCAGCTCATCAGCCGCCCCGTCGATTTCGACGTGGTGGTGACCGAGAACATGTTCGGCGACATCCTGTCCGACGAAGCCGCCCAGATCACCGGCTCGCTCGGCATGCTGGCCAGCGCCAGCCTCGGCGACGGCACGGCGCTCTACGAGCCCAGCCACGGCAGCGCGCCCGACATCGCGGGGAAGGGCATCGCGAACCCGCTCGCGCAGATCCTGTCCGTCGAGATGATGCTGCGCTACAGCTTCAACCTGGGTGAGGCCGCCGACGACATCCGCCGCGCGGTGACCGCCGTGCTCGACGAGGGCTGGCGCACCGGCGACATCAAGCAGGCCGACACCCCCGCCGACAAGGTGGTCGGTACCGTTCAGATGGGCGACCTCGTGGTGGCGCACCTGTAGGGATCCGGAGGTGCACACGGTGCACGGTCTCAAGCGGCGTGACGGCTTGCGCGAAACGACCCCTCCCGAGCGAATGCTCGGGAGGGGTCGTTTCGCGTATGAAGCCCGTTTCGGTTCCATGGCGGGACGGCGATAGCCTGTCTTTCCGATTTCTCGAAACGTGTCTACGGTAAAAAAGCGCGTTCTGGGAAATGGTGGATAGATGGATGAGGTCCGCTATCCTCGTCGAGGAGAAGGAGTGTCGCTCCATCCGTTGCCCATCCGCATATTGACAACATGCATGTATATGACGTATATATGTTTATGTCATATACATGTCGTTCGCAGACAAAGCGGGCGCGAAAGGAGCGGGAAGGATGATGCGCATGCCTCACGGCGACTGCGGTGGGCCGTCCACTTCGACGCGCACGTCCTGTTGCCGTCGGCGCGGCGGCGGGGGCGGGGCGCTTGCGGAGCCGGCAGCGCTCGCCGCGCTGCTGCATTCGGGCGGCTACGGGTACGATATGCGCAAGATTATCCTAGACAAGACCGGTGGGAAAGTTGATGTGGACGTGGGCGGATTGTACCGGTCGCTACGCCGCCTCGAAGAGGAGGGCGCTGTCGTTTCCCGATGGTGCGACGAGCAGGTCGGCCCGCGTCGCCGCGAATACGAGCTTACGCAGCAGGGTGCCGAGCTTGCCGAGCAGTGGCTCGACGTACTGCGCGACCGGCAGCGTTTGGACGAGCTGCTGGTCGATCTGCTTGAAAGCGGTCTGCACCAGCTGGATGAGAATACGGAAGTACCGGAGAAGGAAGGGTAAGATGAACGAAAAGAAGATGATGAAGCTGGCGATTCCCACGATGGGTGCGGCCGGCCTGGATTCCCAGCGCGCGGGTCATTTCGGCCACTGCGATTGCTTCACGGTGGTCGACATTGTAGACGGCCAGATTGCAGGCACGTTCGAGGTTGCGAATCCTCCGCACGAGGAGGGCGGTTGCATGCGCCCCGTTGGTCTGCTTGCGAAGGCCGGCGTAGACGCCATCGTTGCGGCAGGTATGGGCATGCGTCCGCTTATGGGGTTCGATCAGGCGGGCATCGCTGTGTACTTCGACAACGAACATCCTCTCGTGCGCGACGCCGCTGAGCATGTCGCTGCAGGCGAAGCTCCGCGCATGAGCGCGGAGCAGGCATGTAACCATCATCACTGAGGGGGCGTTGTATCCTTTGCGGTCCGGTTTTTTCTCGTCCAGTCGAAACGCCGTGCTATGCTTTCGGTGACACGAAAGGAGCACGGGTGCGGCAGGTTGAGGAACGCGAAGGCGTCTATCGAATCGGCGCGGCGAAGGCGCTGCTCGGTACCGTGCGACGCGTACTACCCCATGCGTTGCCGTCCGTCGCGTTCGACTGCGGTGCGTTTGGCTGGATCGGAGGGGCGTGCCCGGCGCCGAACAAAAGCGATCGCTACGTGGTGGAATTTCTCGGTGCAAGCGAATTCCGTATTCTTGCCTATATCGATCGTTACGGGCGGGTGTTTGCGACGGATCGTCCGGTTCCGTCGCCGCCTGCTCGTCCGCCGGAGCTTGCGTTCGCTCGGTACTCCGAGCAGGATGGATCGAACGAGGAACGGGGAAGCGTCGAGGTGCACGATGCGGAAGGGAAGCGTCAGGTTGCGCAGTACGCATGCAGGCGCGGCCGCTATACGATTTTCGACTCCTGGTATGATTTCGGGCCGTACGGGGCCGATCTGGCCTATGACGATGTGATGGCTCGCGCCTTTCTGGCGTTTGTCCACCGGCCGCGAGCCTGCGACGCTCCCATGCCAACGCGCGGAGTCGATTTTGCTTTCTCGGTCCTGCGCGGGCAAAAGCTGCTTCCGGCGCTTCGCTCGATCGTTTCCGCGGTGGAAAGCGCTGAGGAGGATCCTGTGCTGCGGCCCCCTGCGCTCGCGTCAAGTTTGGCGCGGTGGCTTATCGAAGCCGGACTCGAGCGGATTGAGGCTCGAGGCGTGCCGGACGACATCTTGCGGCTTGTCAGGACCGCGCGCTACGCCGATACGTTCTTCATTGCGGCGGACGATGAGCATCCGCCTGTCACCCGCCGTGAGATATGGGCCCTGGAGAGCGCGCTCAACCGATTTCTTCTAATGAACGAGGCGTTCAACGAACGGGCATCCTTTGCGAGCGATATTGATTGCGTGCGGTGGGAGGGGTATCTCGTCGACACGGCCGCTTCATCGTCGCTCGCCTTTGATCTGGCAAGCGACGCTTCGTCCGGCGAGGTCGGCGGAGAATGGGCGACACGATGCGCCGTGAACGCTGCGCTTGAACGGATGAGGCTCCCATTTCGCGTGGAGGCCTTGCTTCGCTGCGACGTCGGCGAAGGTGCAGCGGCGATCGAGATTACGGTGCCTGACGCCGGGCTCATGCCGACGCGTCGCTGCAGCAACGCGTCGGCTGCGCAGGGTGCGCCTGCTTCGTCGGTTGACGGCTGGGCGAGCGCAACGGCGTCTGAACGGGAGGCTCAAGCGCGTTGCTATGCGATGCATGTCGGTCTCGCGTTGGCGCTCGCCGTTTTCGAATCGTCCGCGTTCCTTCAGCGCGTCGATCTCGTGGCCCGTCCCCTTGCTGTCGAGGATGTCGACCGCGTTCAGGCTCCCGATGGCGACCCCGTCGTATTCCGATCGGCGGAAGTCGGAGATACGCCTGCATATTACCAGGTTACATTTACGAGAGGCCTGTTTGAGCATCATGAGCTCATCCATGCGGCTCGGCTGGGAGATCCGACGTCCTTGTTCGCGTATGCGGGCGCGCTGTTCGATCTGCCGGCAGCCGACCCCTTCGCCGTCGTGAACGCGCTGTCCTCGGCCGTATCGCGTCGTGCGCTTCCCGAGAGCGCCGATGCGCTGATATCTGGTCAAGCTGCCGAGGTTCTTGCGGCGCGCGAGGCTCGCGACCTGCGCATTGAGGTTGATACCTACCGCCGTCGGATCGGCGAGCGTCTTGCGGATGGCATTGTGCGGGCCGAGACCACGATAGAGGCTATCCGTCTCGTGCGGGAGGAGCAGGATGCCGCAGAAGCGCGTGAAGATGCACGAACGGTCGCGGCCTGTACCAGGCTGATGGCGGCATTGGCCGAAGGCTCGCTCGATATGGAGGAGCAGAACGCCATCGTAGGCCGTTTTCTCGGAGAAGATCGTTGTTTGGTTGCCCTCGGACGCGCCCGCACGCGAGCACCGCAGGATCCTGGAAGTGCTGCCTCGATCCTGATCGATGCCGTTGCGGAGGCATCGATGATCGACGGGTACGCGGATGGCGCCGCGACCGTCTATCGATGCTTCGATTCGTATGCGGCACGCGTATGCTACAACCGCGCACGAGCCGCGGCGTGCGATGACTGCGCTGTTCTCGCCGATGAGGCGAGCAAGATGCAGGGTGTCGGTACGGACAGCACGACGTCCTTCGTTCCGGATCTCGCGTCGCTTGCAGCAGCTGACGCGCACCGGCGCATCGAGCTCGCGCCCGATACGTTCTACCTCTGCCATCTGGAGATTGTGCGTCTGCTCGAACACTCTTTCGAGCGCACCGAAGAAGCGCTACGCTTCGGTCGTCGAGCTATCGAGCTTGCGCCCGCGACGTCCGCCGGTTATCGACAGCTCGGTCGTGCGTTCATGCTTGTGGGTGATATGGAGAACGCGGCGAAAACGCTCGAAGGGGGTCTGGGTATCGCAGTGCAGCCCGACGACATTGCCATGGCGTACTATCAGCTGGCCTATGTGCGCTGGAATGCGGGTGACCCGCAGGTCGGCGCATTGTGCTATGTGAAGTCGCTCGCCACGTCGCCGGCGGTTGCTTTGCAGGCGACGGCCGAGCTGCATGAGCTTGTCGAGGAAACCGGCGTCGCGCTTCCCGATAAAGACAGCTTGGATGAGAAGCTCGCCGCCGCCGGCGTGCCGATTGCCCCGACGGCGGCCGTGCTCGACATACTGAATGAGAGCGCTGCTGCAGCGGCCGATGCGGGCTTGTTCCATGTGTCGCGCAATCTGCTTGCGTTGCGCTTGCGGTATCGTCCCGACGATGCGCTTGTGAACGTGTTGAAGTCGCTCGAGGAATAGGCTTTCGCGTCGACATCCGCCCGTCCGGTCGCTCGAATCGCCGGAAAACCTCGGACGCATGCAGCCCGTTCCGATGCGCTACAATAGCGGGCAATCGAAACGCACGATACGAAAAGGAACCTCCATGACAATCCAATCTCCCGAAGGTACGCGCGACCTCCTGCCCGACGAGGCGAAGTTCTGGGCGCACTTCAAGGCGGTGGCGTCCGACGTGTTTGGCGCGTACGGCTACGTGCCCATCGAGACGCCCGTGTTCGAGCAGACGGACCTGTTCGTGCGCGGCATCGGCGAGGCAACCGACGTGGTTTCGAAGGAGATGTTCATTGCCCTCTCGGGCGAGAACCTGAAACGGCTGCTCGACGGCGGCGCCGTGAAGGCGAAGAGCCGCCTGTCGCTGCGACCCGAGGGCACGGCCGGCGTTGTGCGCGCCGTGGTGCAGCACGATCTGGTGCCGCAGGGCGCGCCTCCGGTGAAGCTGGTGTACGCGGGTCCGATGTTCCGTGCCGAGCGCCCGCAGAAGGGCCGCCAGCGCCAATTCAACCAAGTGGGCATCGAGTGCCTGGGCGCCGAGGAGCCCAGCGTGGACGCCGAGGGCATCATCATGCTCATGCGGTTCTACGCGGCCATCGGCATTCCCGTGGAAGCCACCGAGCTGCTGGTGAACTCGATGGGCTGCGACGCGTGCCGGCCGCCCTACCGCGACGCCGTGAAGGCGTACATGGACGCGCACGCCGACGAGCTGTGCGACGAGTGCAAGCGCCGTGCCGACATCAACCCGCTGCGCGCGTTCGACTGCAAGAACCCCGGCTGCGCCGCCGTCATGGAGGATGCACCGAAGATCACCGACCACCTGTGCGACGACTGCCGCGCTCACTACGGCACTGTGAAGGCGTACCTGGACGGTGCGGGCCTCGCGTACACGGAGGACCCGAAGCTCGTGCGCGGCCTGGACTACTACACGCGCACCGTGTTCGAGGTGCAGGTGACGGAGGGTATGGGCAGTCAGAACGCCATCGGTGGAGGCGGGCGCTACGACAAGCTGGTCCAGGAGGTGGGTGGACGGCCCACGCCCGGCTTCGGCTTCGCACTGGGCTACGAACGTTGCGTGCTGGCACTGCAGGCGGCAGGCTACGCGTTCCCGCCGGCCCGGCGCTGCGACTGCTTCGTGGCGTGCGTCGACGACTCGGTGCGCGCGGAGGCGTTCTCGCTCGTACAGGCGCTGCGCGACGCCGGCCTTGCTAGCGAGATGGACCACCAGCACCGCAGTCTGAAGAGCCAGTTCAAGCTGGCCGACAAGCTGGACGCCGCCTTCGTGGTCGTGATGGGCCCCGACGAGCTTGCTGCTGGCCAGGTGAAGGCGCGCAACATGCAGACGCACGAGGAGCATCTGGTCGATCTCGCGGCGGCGAAGTCGCTGCTCGCCTGCCTAGCCGCAGAGCCTTCCGGTACCGAGCCCCTGGGTATCGCCGAGGTGTTCGGCGGCATCGGCGAGGGCAATTAAGGCCGCCAATTAAACCTGGCCGATTCAATCGACCAAAGTGCTGGCATAGTTGCAGCTCTCTTCCATTGCATGTATAATTCATGCTATAGACATGCGTTGAAGGAGGCTACCTATGCCGGCACTACAAGTGAGGGATTTCCCGGACGATCTGTACGAGCAACTGAAAACCTACGCCGCCAGCCAGCATCGTAGCGTCGCCCAGCAGACCATCGTGGCCGTGGAGCAGATGCTGGCGCATCAGGACGCCTCCCACTTCTGGGACGGCGAGCGGCTCTACCGCGCCGTACGCCCGCGACCCCTCGACTTCGACACCGAAGCCCAGCGAGCCGCCCGCATCGAGAAGCGCAAGGCGCTGTTTGAGGAAATCAAGAAGCTGCCGAAGGTTGAAATGACCGCCGATGATATTGTCTCGATAATTCATGAGGGCAGGGAAGAGCGCTCGCGCACGATCCTTGAAGCGTGTGGCTTCTACGAGGAAGCGGGTCGGATGAGGGAGGCGCTATGATAATCCTCGATTGCAATGCTGCGCTTGCCATCACGCAGGAGCATGCGGAGGGGTGCGCCTTTCAATCCCTGATGCTCGAGGGCGAAGAAACGGTGGCGCCTCGGTTCTTCAAAGTTGAGCTGGCGAATGCGCTCTGGAAACTCGTGCGAGCTGGTGTGATGGACCAAGATGGAGCGAAGGGCCATATCGAGGCTGCGAATAACCTTGTGAGCGAGTTTTGCGAGGATGACGAGCTTGTCGTCGAGGCGCTGTCGGAGGCCGTCCGTCTGAATCATCCGGTGTACGACCTGATGTATCTCGTGCTCGCGCGGCGACACGCGGCCACGTTATTCACGCTCGATCGCAAGCTGCAGCAGCTGTGTTTGGACAACGGGGTGAACTGCGTGCTGACGGATACGGAGTTTTAGAGGGGCCCTCGCGCGCATTTTGCATGAAAAGACGCGATCAGGGGTTTGTTTCCCCTCGTTGGCCTGTACAATGGCTAGGTTTGAGTAACGCCTGCCGCGTCCTGAGCGGACGGCAAATGCAGATAGCATCGCCAAGGAGCAAGGAACCACCACTATGACGGACTTCATGAACGAATACTGCATGCACACCGCCACGTGCGGCGAGCTACGCCGTGGCGACGTCGGCCGCGAGGTCGTGCTCACGGGTTGGGCGTGGCACAACCGCGACCACGGCGGCCTCATCTTCATCGACCTGCGCGATCGCGCGGGCTACACGCAGGTGGTCGTCGACCCCGACTGCGTGAGCGCCGACGACTTCGCGAAGGCCGAGCACCTGGGCCGCGAGTACGTGCTGAAGATCGCGGGCACGGTGCGCGACCGCGGCGCGGAGGCCGTGAACCCCGACATGGCCACGGGCGAGATCGAGGTACTGGCGAAATCCGTCGAGGTCCTGAACACGAGCGTCACCCCGCCGTTCGCCATCGAGGACGGCATCGAGACGGACGAGACCACGCGCATGAAGTGGCGCTACCTGGACATCCGCCGCCCGGAGATGTTCGAGGCCCTGCACCTGCGCCACAAGGTGGCCCAGGCCATGCGCGGCGCGCTGAACGAGCGCGGCTTCCTCGAGGTGGAGACGCCCATCCTGGCGAACTCCACGCCCGAGGGCGCGCGCGACTACATCGTACCGAGCCGTCCGAACCCGGGCCGCTTCTACGCGCTGCCGCAAAGCCCGCAGCAGTTCAAGCAGATGCTCATGGTGGGCGGCATCGAGCGCTACTACCAGATCGCCCGATGCTTCCGCGACGAGGACCTGCGCGCCGACCGCCAGCCCGAGTTCACGCAGGTGGACATCGAGATGGGTTTCGTGCAGGGCGAGGACGTGATGAACCTCATGGAGGACGTCATGGCCGAGACGCTCGCGGCCGTGGGCGTCGACCACGCGTTCCCGCTGCAGCGCATGCAGTACCGCGAGGCCATGGACCGCTTCGGCAATGACCGTCCCGACACGCGCTTCGGCATGGAGCTCGTCGACATCACCGACATCGTGAAGAACACGGGCTTCAAGGTGTTCTCGAGCGTGGCGCAGTCCGGCGGCGTGGTGAAGGCCATCAACGCGAAGGGCGCGGGCGACTGGAGCCGCGGCGACGTGGAGAAGCTGGCCGACATCGCGGCCGAGAACGGCGCGAAGGGCATGGCCTGGATCGCGTTCACGACCGACGGCAAGGAGAAGAGCCCCATCATCAAGTTCTTCAGCGACGAGGAGTTCGCCGCGCTGAAGGAAGCCATGGGCGTGGAGCCAGGCGACCTGCTGCTGTTCGCCGCCGACACCTACGAGGTGGCGAGCGCCGTGCTGAGCGCGCTGCGTCTGCACATGGCCGAGGCGCTGAACGTGCCGCGCGAGGGCCATCAGCTGCTGTGGGTGGTGAACTTCCCCATGTTCAAGTACGACGAGGACGAGAAGAAGTACGCCGCCGAGCACCATCCGTTCACTCACGTGCTGGACGAGGACGTGGACAAGATCGAGAGCGACCCGCTGGCGTGCGGCAGCTACAGTTACGACCTCGTGATGGACGGCTTCGAGGTGGGCGGCGGCACCATCCGTATCCACAACGCCGACGAGCAGCGCCGCGTGCTGCGCGTGTGCGGGCTCACCGACGAGGAGATCGAGCAGAAGTTCGGCCACCTCATCCACGCGCTCGAGCTGGGCGCGCCGCCCCACGGCGGCATCGCGCTGGGCCTCGACCGCCTGGTCATGCTGCTTGCGGGCAAGGCGTCCATCCGCGACGTCATCGCCTTCCCGAAGACGAGCAGCGCGTCCGACCCGATGACGGGCGCCCCGAGCGCCGTGACGGGCCGCCAGCTCAAGGAAGTCAACCTGCGCACGCTGTAGCGTACTGGGCGGCCGTCGGCCAAGACTGCCTGATCCGTCCTCAGCCTGTACACAGCAAAAGCCCGTCGACGGTTCGGCGGGCTTTTGCGTGCGCGGAACCGCTTGAAACTCTGCGGCATCGGCTTCATAATCGATTCCGGAGAAAACGATAAAGGAGGGTTCCATGGAACAGCGTTATCCGCATATCTTCGAACCTCTGACGATCGGGGATATGACGCTGAAAAATCGCATCGTCATGTGCCCGATGGGGAGCAACTTCGGCAAACTGAGCGGCGAGATGAGCTTCGAGCATATCGAATACTACGCGCAGCGCGCCCGCGGAGGCGTCGGGCTCATCATCATGGAGAACGCAAGCGTCGACTCGCCGACCGGCTCCAACGGCACGACGCAGCTGCGGCTCGATCATGACGGGTTTATCCCCCGCTTGCACAAGCTGTGCGAGACGGTGCACCTGGCCGAAGGCCGCATTGCCGTTCAAATCAACCATGCTGGCGCGTCGGCCAGCTTCAGCCGTACCGGCGTCCAGCCCGTATCCGCGTCCGATGTGCCGACCAAAGACGGCGGCGATATCCCGCGTCCGCTTGAGGTCAAGGAAATTCACGAGATCGCTCGGCGCTACGGCGAGGCCGCCAAGCGCGCAGTCATTGCCGGGTTCGACGCAGTCGAGATTCACGGCGGCCACTCATACCTTATCAGCCAGTTCCTTTCGCCACTCACCAACCATCGCACCGACGAGTTTGGCGGAAGCGCCGAGAACCGTGCCCGTTTCCTCGCGCTCGTCGCGCGCGAGGTGCGCGAGCAGGTGGGTCCCCGTTTCCCGGTTCTCTGCCGCATCAGCGCAGACGAGTTCCTGCCTGGCGGTAACACGCTTGACGATTGCCTCGAATACCTGCGCTTCGTCGAAGAGTACATCGATGTGTTCGATGTTTCGGCGGCACTCAATGCATCGATGCACAAGCAGCTCGATTCCCCGTTCTTTCCTGACGGCTGGCGCTCGTACATGGCCCGAGCGGTGAAGGAGCGTTATGGGAAGCCGTGCATTTCGGTGGGCAACTACCGCGACCCCGAGGTGGCCGAGCGGGTGCTCGCGCAAGGCGATGCGGATCTGATCGGCATCGGGCGTGGGCTCATTGCCGACCCCAACTGGGTGCGCAAAGTATGGTACGGACGGGAAGGCGAGATTCGCAAGTGCATCTCCTGCAACATTGGATGCGCAGGCAATCGCATTTCCAGCAATATCCCCATCCGCTGCACCGTCAATCCCGACGTCGTGGGCGGGGATGCCTATTTGCAGCGCCGGGTGAATAAGCCGTGCAATGTCGTTGTCATCGGCGGTGGGACGGCGGGCCTCGAGGCGGCATGCACGGCGGCCGAGGTGGGATGCAGTGTCTTTTTGCTGGAAGAGAAGGAGGAGCTCGGCGGGCTTTCGACTGTCATCGCGAAGATCCCCGAGAAACGTCGACTGGCCGACTTTCCCCACTATCTCGTACAGCGTGCCGCGAAGCTCAAGAACCTGTACGTTTTCACCGGGACGAAGGCGACCGCCGACGCTCTCGCCACGTTCCACCCCGACATCATCGTGAACGCCACGGGTTCGAAGCCGTTGCTGCCGCCTATCGCAGGTTTGCATGAGTTCATTGACCTTCCGGGCGGCGCGGTCAAGTCGATCCAGGGTATGATCGACTCGCTCGACGAATATCCAGACGATGCGGCTGGCAAGCGCGTGGTGGTCATTGGCGGGGGAGCGGTGGGATTGGACGTTGTCGAGTTCTTCGCCAACCGCGGCGCCGATTGCACCATCGTCGATATGCTGCCCCTCATCGGCAACGGACTCGACCCCGTCTCGAAGGTTGCATTCGGCACGATGATGCGCGAAAACGACGTTGAGCAGCTTGTCAACACGGCTTTGATGGAAGTGCGCGCCGACAGCTTTGTGGTGAAGACCGAGGAAGGGGAGCGCGAGCTGCCCTTCGATTACGGGTTCGTTTGCCTGGGTATGAAGGCCTTCAAGCCTGTTTTGGAGGACTTGGAGCAGATCTACGCCGACAATAGTGTGAAAATTATCAACATCGGTGACAGTAGTCGCGCGCGGCGCATCATCGAAGGCACTGAGGAAGGGCGCAATGTGCTGATGGCTCTGGAGAAGCGCGGCTTTCTGTAAGCCGGAAGCGAGGTGCTTGCCCGCGCTGGTCCGAGCGCTTCCGGCGCGTATATGCCGAACCTCTGGGGTCTGTGTGCTTTTGATTGCTTTCAGGCGGGAAGGGGAGCGGGGAAGATTCTCCTTCGTTTATACTTGACCGGTGTTATGAGAAGTATCCCGGATGGGCCGGGGCGGCGCCATGTTCCGAACCTGGTCAGGTCCGGGAGGAAGCAGCCATAAGGGACCGCTGACGAGCGCCCCTGCCTATCCGGGATACTCGTGTATCAAAGCGAAACCAAAGGGCGTTTGTGGATATCATCAACTTTTTCGTCAACCTGCTCTCCGATCCTCGGGGGGCGATTGCTGGTTGGATCATCGCGCTCGGGCCCCTCTGGGTGTACTCCCCGCTGTTCCTCATCGTGTTCGTGGAGACGGGGCTCGTGTTCTTCCCGTTCTTGCCGGGTGACTCGCTGCTGTTCGCGGCCGGCGTGTTCTCGGCAGATGGCGGCGGGCTGAATGTCTGGGCCACACTGATCGTGTTCTACGTCGCAGCCATTCTTGGCAACACCTCGAACTACTGGATCGCTCGGTTCTTCGGTGCGCGGATTATCGATTCGGGCAAGGTGAAGGCGCTCACGCCCGAGCGCATGGCCAAGCTCGACCACTTCTTCGCGAAGTACGGCGGCCTCACCATCGTCATCACGCGCTTCATGCCGTTCTTCCGCACGTTCGCCCCGTTCATTGCGGGTACGGGCCACATGAATTTCGGCAAGTTCACGCTGTTCAACTGCATCGGCGGCATATCTTGGGTAAGCCTGTTCGTGCTGGTGGGCTACTTCTTCGGCGGCATTCCGTTCGTGCAGGAGCACTTTGAGGTCATCGTGCTGGGTATCGTGGCCGTGAGCGTAGCTCCGGCCATCATCGGTGCGATCAAGGCGGCGACGAGTTCTCGCAAGGGTAAGCAGGCCCCCAAGGCCGACACGGAGTAGCCGCGCCAAAGCGCCTGCTGATGCTGTGAGGGCGGAGAAGGCTGCCGCCGCGTGCGGGGCGATTCTTTTATACTAGGTGCGAGAACTTGAAACGCCTATGGGAAAGCGGGATCCACGCGTCATGTCAGAGGCACTGTACAGAAAATACCGGCCGCAGATCTTCGAGGACGTCGTCGGCCAGGAGCGCATTGAGCGCACGATCAAAAACGCCATTGAGCAGGATAAGGTAAGCCATGCTTATCTGTTCACCGGTCCGCGCGGCACGGGCAAGACCACCACGGCACGCCTGCTGGCAAAGGCGCTTCTGTGCGAGCACGGACCCACGTCTGAGCCGGACGGAACCTGTGACGACTGCGTGATGATTGCCAACGGCGAGCACCCCGACGTCTACGAGCTGGATGCTGCAAGTCGTACCGGCGTGGAGAACGTGCGCGAAGAGATTATCGGCCGTGTGCAGTTCGCGCCCACGCGCGGCCGGTACAAGGTGTATATCATCGACGAGGTTCACATGCTGTCGACGGCTGCGTTCAACGCGCTGTTGAAGACGCTCGAGGAGCCACCGAGCCATGTGGTGTTCATCCTGGCCACGACGGATCCCCAGAAGGTGCCCGAGACCATCCACTCGCGCTGCCAGCGATTCGACTTCCGCCGCATTTCGGCCGAGGCCATTGTATCGCGCCTTGGCGCTATCTGTGTGAGCGAGGACGTGGAGTTCGAGGGGGAGGCGCTCGATCTCATCGCGCACCGTGCCGAGGGCGGCATGCGCAACGCGCTCACCTCTCTTGAGCAGCTTATCGCGTTCGGCGAAGGGAAGGTCACGCTCGAGGTTGCTGAACGGCTCCTGGGCGGCGTGGACACGAACGATCTTGCAGAGATCGTCCGCTTTATCGGCCAACGTGATGTGGCGGCGTGCTTTCGCTGGACGGCGGAGTATGTGGAGACAGGAGCCGACCTCGCTCAATTCGCACGCGATCTGTCCGAGCACGTGCGCAACCTCTACGTGATGTCGCTCACCGATGCCGATGTGGCGCTCGAGGTGGGCGCCACCGAGCGCCGCCAGTTGACGGGCGAGTTGCCCTTGTTCGGGTCCGACCGTCTTGCGCGGCTGCTTGGCGTGTTGGGCGATCTGTCGGCCGAACTCAAGACGTCCACGAATCCACGCCTGTCATTCGAGATCGCGCTTACGCGCATGGTGCGTCCCGATTCCGACCTCACGCTGGCCGGGCTTGCCGAGCGCGTGGAAGCGCTCGAAAGCGGTTATTCCGCTGTCGCGCATGTGACGGGTGCGGATCCTGCCGGCGACGGTTCGCAGATTGCGCGGTCCGCGCCGCCGATCGCCTCCTCGCCAGCATCGAATACGGCCGCCCTCGCTGCGCAGGCAGCATCGACGGGCGTTGCGGACGAGCCGTTTTCCATGCCGCGCGGGCAAGCTCCTTCCGCCGTCCAGAACGGGCGAGGTGAGTCGGACGATCCTGTGCAGACGCTGGTTCAAACGCCCTCGGCTGTCTCCGATCCTGCTGCCCCTCCCGTCCCGGCCTCAGGATCTGTTGCGCCCGAGCCGAGTGCTGCGGAGCCCGCTGCGGCCCCCGCCGTCCCGGCTGCTGCGTCAGTCGCTCGGACGGGGAAAGGCCCCTCTGATCAGTTGATCGCCAGCTTGCGCAACCCCGCTGCGTTGCAGCGGGTGTGGCAGGCCGCACTCGTCGCGCTCAAGAAAAACAAGGCGGCGTACGGCGTGCTCTTCCTCAACACAAAAGCCATCTACGACGAGGCGAAGTCCTTGTTCGTCATCGAGTTTCCTGCGGAGAACGCTTTTGCCTTTAAAGCCGTGCAGAAACCCGATGTGCAAGATGCCGTATCAGCGGCTCTCGTTCAGGCGACCGGAGAGACCCTGGCGTTTGCCTACACGCAGAACGGAACGTCCGTCCCCCCGGCGCCGTCGGCGGCTCCGGTAGAGACGCCGACGATGTCGCCGAGACCGATCGCTCGCGCGGCATCTTCCGCGCGAGCACAGGCCGAAACAGCCGTCTCGCGAGCTGCGCAGCCGCCTGCATCTTCGAATACCGGCGCGCCGATCGCACCGGTCGCCACCTGCCCGGCTTCCGCTCCAGCGCAGCCGGCGAGAGCATCAGTGCCTCCCGCTGCTCCATCGCCGTCAATGTCAGTCGATCCCGACCAGGTGCCGGTCGACCTTTACGACGATCTTCCTCCGTACGAGGACGAGCGTGTGCCCTATGATGACGAGTTCGCACCCGCGCTCGCAGGAGCTTCCGCCGATCGATCGGCGCCTGCGCCCGCCAGGTCTCCCCAGATCCCCGCAGCTGCGCCTGCGGCTTCTGCATCCGCGCCGCTTCCGAGCGTCGGCAGTGCAGCTCCTGCAGCTCCCGATCCCGCTGTCGCAACCGCGCAAGAGGGGGTTCGCGCCCCCGTGTCGGCGGATGCGGTTCTCGACTCGCCTGACGATTTGCGCGCCGTGCTCGAGGCGAGCTTCGGAGACGGCGTCGTTGTCGAGGAAGTGCGGGAGTAGGGGCGGTTCGGCGAGCAAGTGGCGCCCGCAGGAGAAATCGGGCGTTCGAACATACCAATGAGACCGAAAGGCAAGACCATGGACATGAAGAAGATGATGAAACAGGCCCAACGCATGCAGGCTGAACTCGCCAAAGCGCAGGAAGAGATCCAATATCTGGAGTTCGAGGCTACGGCGGGCGGCGGAATGGTCAAGGCGGTGGCAACCGGCGATATGGCCGTGAAGAGCATCTCTATCGACCCCGAGGCGGTTGATCCCGACGACGTTGAGATGCTCGAGGATACGGTGCTCGCTGCCGTCAACGAGGCTCTGCGCGGTGTTTCCGAGGAAAGCTCGCGCCGCTTAAACACCGTGACCGGGGGCATGAACATCCCCGGGCTCATGTAGTCGGAGCGTTTAAGCCGTGCATGCAGCGCCGTCCATTCAAAAGCTCCTTGATGAGCTCGAGCGCCTACCCGGCGTCGGGCCCAAATCCGCGCAACGGATAGCCTATTGGATCCTCAACGCCGATAAGGCGACGGCGCTGCGTCTATCGGAGGCTATTTCAGAGGTGAAGGAGAGCGTGCGGTTCTGTGCGCGGTGCTTCAATTACGCCGAGGACGAGCTGTGCGAAATATGCCGCTCGTCCAATCGCGATGCGCGCTCCATCTGCGTGGTCGGCGAGCCGCGCGATATTCCGCCCATCGAGCGAACAGCCGTATACTCGGGGCTGTATCACGTGTTGGGTGGGGAGCTGTCGCCCATGGAGGGCGTCGGTCCGGACAACCTCCATATTGCCGAGCTTATGAAGCGCTTGGCCTCTGAAGATATCGAAGAGGTTGTGCTTGCCACGAATCCCAACGTGGAGGGCGAGACGACGGCCGCCTATCTGGCGCGTCTCATCAAGCCGCTTGGCATTCGCGTCACGCGTCCGGCAAGCGGCCTTCCCGTTGGCGGCGATTTGGAGTTCGCTGACGAGGTGACGCTTGGGCGCGCTCTCGAGGCGCGTCGAGAGCTGTAGGCTTTTGACGGATGGCGAGTATGCGAGGCGCACCCGTTCTGCAGCGAGGTGGTCAAGCTGCATAAGAAGCGGGCCGGATGCTTGGCATCCGGCCCGCCCGTTTTACGAAAGAAAAAGGGTCCTGCCCCCTCCAAAAACAGAACCCCTTTCTTTAGCGAAGCATCGAAGCCTCTTGTAAAACAGAGCATATTATAAAACAATCTCCACGAAATCACAACAATAGTTTTCGGTGAGCTGTTCTGCTTGCGTGCGGGCGCGCCGGATGCTAAGCCTCACGCGTCGAAGAGGGACGTCATGCTATACTGTGCGCCGAATGCAGAGGGGGGAGCGCATGGTGTACATTCCCAGCCCGGCTGTTGCCGTCGTCGGACGTCACAATTCAGGCAAGACCACGCTCGTCGAGCGGCTCATCGCTGAACTCGTCGCGCGTGGCTTGGATGTGGGCAGCGTGAAGCACCACAGCCATGCGGGCTTCGATATCGACTATCCAGGCAAGGACTCGTACCGCCACCGCGCCGCGGGCGCGCGGGAGACCGTCATAGCCGCTCCAGGGCAAATGGCATGCATCAAGTCCATCGAAGGTGAGCTGGAGTGTGCGGACATCGTGCGCGGCATGCCCGGTCACGACATCGTCGTGGTGGAGGGCTACCGAAAAAGCGGCTTGCCCACCATCGAGATCATGCGTGCGGCCAACGAGTCTGATGCGCGCGCGGCTTCCGTGTTCGCCGAAGGTGCGCGGTGCGGTTGGCCGCTCGGCGCCGATTTCACTCAGCTTGCGCGCGAGCGCGTCGTGGTGGAGCGCGGGGCATACAGGGCTGCCCTTGGCGCGGGAAGCCTCGATACAAGTGCGTGCGAACTGGCGGCTTCGGGCGCGTCTGACGACGTCCTGGGCGCGCCCGGCGAGGGCGATGACCGATCCTTGCCGTCGGGTATCGACTGTGTCGATATTGTAGGCAAGCTGCCTACGGCAAGCACGGTCGCTGTCGTCACCGATATCGACGAGGCTCGGCGTGCCGCAGTATCCTACGGCGTGCCGGCGTTCGATCCGGACGACGTGCGTGCGCTGGCAGACTTTCTCGAACAGCGTTTCGCGCGGCCCCGAGTGACGGTGGTCATCCAGGCGGGCGGGGAAAGTCGCCGCATGGGCCGCAGCAAGGCGACGGTGGCCTTTGCCGGTCGGCCGCTCATCTGCCGGCTGGTTGAGCGCCTTGCTCCAGCGGCTGACGAGCTGATCATCACGACGAACGAGCCGGAGAATCTTGAATTCTTGAAAGAGCGGTATCCGGAGCACGGCATCCGGCTCGTGCCCGATGCTCGCACCGTGCGCGGTGCGCTCCCGGGACTCTACACGGCGCTTCTGGCGGCGAGCAATCCGTACGTGGCCGTGGTGGCGTGCGACATGGTGTTTGCCAGCGCGTCACTCGTGGTGGCCGAGTCGCTTGCCATGAACGAATCGGGTGCGGACGCCGTTGTTCCTTCGAACAAGCACGGTTTCGAGCCGTTTCACGCGCTCTACCGGAGAGCGGGATGCTTGCCGGCCGTGCAAGCGGCGCTTGATCGGGGCGAGAAGCGCGCCCAGGCGTTCTTTTCCGAGGTCAACGTGTGTGAGTTTCCGCAGGAGCGGGTGCTCGAAGCTGAGCCGATGGGCGGCTGCTTCATCAATGCGAACACGCCGGAGGAGCTGCGCTCCATCGAGGAATCGTTCCTCGGAAAATAAGGACGCGCATGTTAGTCTCCTCGGGGGCGAGTGTGAAAAGGAACGAAGAAAGGCGGAATGGGCGGGCATGCCGAATCTTGTAGATATCATGGAAGTGGCCGAGGCGCTCGAGAGTAAAGCGGTGTATCTGGCGGTAGACCGCTGCGTTGCCGTTCGCAACCGCCATGCATCGTGCCGCAGATGCACCGATGTCTGTCCGATGGATGCCGTGCACGCCGAGCACAACGTGCTCTCGATCGATACGGAGCGCTGTGTTGCATGCGGCGCTTGCACGACCGTCTGCCCGACGGAGGCTCTCATTCCGCTTCAGCCGCTCGACGAGGATTTGGCGTCGGCTATTGCCTCCTCGGTGGTTGCCGCAGGCGGATCGGCCGTATTCGCCTGCGCGCGCATCGCTTCGAAGCATCGAGGCGATCCTTCGAAGTATGCAGAGGTTCCTTGTCTCGCGCGTCTTGAAGAGAGCGTGCTGCTGGGCCTCGCCGCCCGCGGGGTGGACGAGATCCTGCTGGTGGACGGCACGTGCGATACGTGCCGGTTCCGTTCGAACGTGGCGGGCATCGACGCCACGGTGAAGTCGGCCAACAGCCTCATGGCTGCGCAGGGCTGCGCCGTCCGCGTGGAACGGGCCTCGGATTTTCCCGAGCATATCGTGCTGGAAGACAAGCGCAGCCTGCTGGGGGCTTCACGTCGCGGGTTCTTCTCGCAGGCGCGCTCGCGTGCGAAGGACGCAGCCGAGAAGACGGTAGAGGTGGCTTTCAAGAACGAGAAAGAGGGCGCGCCCACGCTGCGCGATCGACTGCGCATGTCCGATTCCGGCACACTTCCACAGTTCAACCCGCAACGAAGGATGCGCGTGCTCGACGCGATGGACGGATTGGGCGTGCCGGTTGCGGACGAGATCGATACGCGCCTGTTCGGTACCGTTGCCATCGATCTTGAGGCGTGCAGCTCCTGTGGCATGTGCACGGTGTTCTGCCCTACGGGCGCGCTCGCCAAAAGCGATTTGAAGCCCGAGGAAGGAGATGGAAGCTTCCTCGAGTTTTCGGCGGCTGACTGCGTGCAATGCGGGTTGTGCGCCGACGCCTGTCTCAAGGACTGCCTCGAAGTCGACTCCGTCGTCTCCACCGACGAGCTGTTTGATTTCGAGCCGCGCCTCATTCACCTGCTGAATCCTCCGGCACGCCCAGCCATCCTTTCCAGTTTGAAGCGCTAGCCGGCTCGGTTCGTGGATATCTTGTCGACGGGTAAACTGTATCTAGCTTCTGTACAGAAAATACTGTATAAATGATGAATACAGTTAGGTTGCAAAGTGCCGTCCGAGGTTCAGCATGCGCACCGCGGAAGAATCCGAGCGGAAGTGCTTGCGCCTCTTGTCCGATATGCGCCGACGAGGCCGTTGTCGTGCGCAGGATGTTCGGTATGAAGAAAGCAGGTGTACTATGAACAGCGATTTTGTCGTTGCGGTTCATGCGCTCGTGTACTTGAACCATAAGGCCGACGTCGTATCGAGCGAGGCGCTGGCTGATAATATATGCACAAACGCGGCGCGCGTGCGCAAGGTGATGGCCCCTCTCAAGCGCGCCGGCTTCGTGGAGACACGGGAGGGAAGCGTTGGCGGCTATCGGTTCGCCGCCGATCCTGCCAAGACTGATCTGAAGCAGGTGGCCGACGCGCTTGGCGTTCGATTCGTCCAGTCATCGTGGAGAAGTGGCGATACTGACATGGAATGCCTTGTGGCCTCGGGAATGGCGGACATTATGGACGATATCTTCGTTGATCTCAATGAGCGCTGCCGCGAGCGGTTAGCGCTCACAAGCGTGGCCGACATCGACGCGCGCATCTTCGGCAGCGTATAAAGCATCCGGCCTCTTGTTGAGGCCTTGACCCTGTACATGTTTCGCGACCCGCAAGGAGGCCGCCATGGGTTTTTCTCTCGAGACGAGCGTCCCCGCCATCACCGTGTTCATCCAGGGATTGTTGAGCTTCTTCTCGCCCTGCGTGCTCCCGCTTATTCCGTTGTACGTGGGGTACCTTGCCGGGGGGCACGGCGAAGCGGGGCGAGGACGGCACCTTTGAGTATCCACGTGTGAACGTACTCATGAATACGGTGTTCTTCGTTGCGGGCGTGAGCTTTGCGTTCTTCCTGCTGGGCTTCGGCTTCACGGCGCTCGGTCAGTTCTTCACAGGCAATCAGCGTCTGTTCTCCATCCTGGCGGGTCTCGTCATGGCGGCATTCGGCTTGTACATGCTCGGCGCATTCGGCAAGGCTCGCGCCATCGAGACGCAGCGGCGACTGCCGTTCCGTCTCGACCGCTTCGCCATGAATCCGCTCGTGGCGCTCGTGCTCGGCTTCACGTTCAGTTTTGCGTGGACGCCGTGCGTGGGCCCGGTGTTGGCGAGTGTGCTGCTCATGGCGTCGTCGAGCGCTTCCGCGGCTACGGGGT
Organism: Enteroscipio rubneri; assembly: GCF_002899715.1. GTDB lineage: Bacteria > Actinomycetota > Coriobacteriia > Coriobacteriales > Eggerthellaceae > Enteroscipio > Enteroscipio rubneri. The sequence goes on from NZ_PPEK01000007.1 coordinate 65,078, forward strand.
TTCTGCTCGTGGGCGTGTACACCCTCGGGTTCGTGCTGCCGTTCTTGGCGGTGGGCCTGTTCACGGGCGAGGTGCTGAGGTTCTTCAAGTCGCATGGCAACGTGGTGAAATACACGGTGAAGGTGGGCGGCGCGCTGCTCATCGTCATGGGCATCATGACCATAACCGGGTGGATGAACGGCGTGACCAGTTACCTATCGTCGTTTGGCGCCGCGCCGGCTGCGCAGGAGCAGCCTGCCGACCAGGGTACGGCAGACGGTGACTCGAAAGCCGGTTCCGGTTCGCCGGACTCCGATGCGGGTTCGGCTGGGCAAGCGGATTCCGATGTGCAGCAGGCTCCTCTCGCAGATCTTGTGCTCGTGGATCAAAACGGCGTGGAGCATACCTTGTCGGACTACAGGGGCAAAACGATCTTCCTGAACTTCTGGGCCACCTGGTGTGGGCCATGCCAACGCGAACTGCCCGATATCGAGGCGCTGTACAACGACCGCGGCAAGAATGAAGGCGATCTCGTGGTGCTTGGCGTGGCCAATCCCAAGACCGACGAGCACCCGCAGAATAGCGATGCGAGTGTGGAAGAGGTGAAGGCGTTCATCGACGAGCACGGCATCACGTACCCCGTGCTCATGGACACGTCGAGCCGACTTTTCGGCGCGTACGGCATCATGTCGTTTCCGACGACGTTCATGATCGACAAGGACGGCAACGTGTTCGGCTACGTATCGGGCATGCTCACGGCCGATGTCATGGACAGCATTGTCGAGCAGACCATATCGGGCGTGCGAAGCTAGCGCGAACGCGATCGAAGCGTGCAACCCTCCTTGGATGGGCTGCACGCTTCGCAATTCTGCGAGGCTATCGCGGGGCCGTGGTGGATCCGATAGCTATCCCTGCTCCGGAAACGTGCACGCTGCCTACGGGGCAAGAAGGAACCGCTCGACCGCATCGTTGAATGCTTCGTGGTTGTCGCGGGCGATAAAGTGATCGCCGGGAATGATGGCCAATTCGGCGCAGGGTAGGCTTGCGGCGATAAGGCGGGTGTGCTCCTCCTCGATCATGTCTCCGGTGCCGGCGATCACGAGGGTCGGCACGGCAAGGTCGGCAAGATCGGCCGGGTCGATATGCGGTTCCTCGGCCATGAGGCGCACAAGCTCGTATTTCCGCTGCGTGTCGGCATCCTCGTAGGGCGCGTTGCCACGGTATGCCTCGTGCTTCGCGCGAATGCGTTCGCGCAGGCCGGGTTCGACGCCCTCTGGGAACAGGTTGGCGCCGTTGAGCACCATGCGCTCGACGCGATCGGGGTGCTCAAGCGCGAACAGGAGCGCAATGATGCCGCCGTCCGAGAAGCCGAGGAGGTTCACTCGCGGAAGTTCGAGTTCGTTCAGGAAGTTTTCGAGATCGCGGGCGAATTGCGCGAACGTGAACGGCGCGTCGCCGCGTGGCGACGCGCCGTGTCCGCGCGTATCGACCGCGATAGTGCGGAATCGCTGCGAGAATCGTTCGATCTGATGTACGAAGTACCCGCCGTCCTCGCCGTTTCCGTGAAGCAGGATGAGCGGATCGCCCGTTCCCTCTTCCCGATAGTGCAGATAGCTTTCCATATCCTCCTCTTTCATCCGGAAGGCCGCCGTCCGGAGGGCCATCGCTTCGATGCGCCTATGATAGCGCATTCCCTCCCGCCGGGACTCAGTGGCAGGCAATCGCCGAATTCGGGAATCAGGATAGGGACTCAGGACCGCCGAGGCGTTTCGTTCCCGGGTAAGGCCAGGTCACAACGGTCCCATTTTTTCCGACGCAGTCCCGCGTCCATTCCGCGCGCCCTTCGTTGTGTTCATGATGATCGAACGAAGTGAAAGGCGTACAATGGCCGAGGGATGATGTGCAATCGCACATGCACGAGGCGGGGAGGCTTGTGGTGCAACGAGAGGACATGCTGCATACCGTGTTGTTCTGCCTGGGCCTCGGCGCTTCGAACGCCTGGTGGCTGTCCATGACGTCCAGCCCGCTTGTGTGGGCGTCGTCGCCGCTGGATTCGGGCGCGGCATCGCTTGTGGTGCATGTCGCATACCTTGCCGTGCAGGTGATCTGCGCCGTTGCGGCATCGCTTCGTCCGATGGGGTTCGCGGGTCACCACACGTTCTTTCTGACGGCGGCATTGTGCACGGTCGGGACGGCCATACTGACGGGCGCCGTGCTCCTCGGGCTGCCTCCCGCTTGCATCGTGCTCGGTCGTGCGGCGGCGGCGTGCGGTGGCGCTTTGCTATTCCTCTGCTGGATGTCGAAGTTCACGGAGCTTGTCGGGCGCAAGGTGCCGGGCTCCGTCTTTTTGCTGGCCACCGTATGCGGCACAGTCATCTGGTTCGTCACGACACGAATCGATGCGACGGTGGCCGTAGCAGCGCTCCTGGTGCTGCCGCTCGTGTCCGGTGCGGCTGTGGCGGGCTTTCCGACCTCCGCCTCCCGGTTGGTGTTTGAGGGCCGTGCTCCTGGGCGCGCTGCGAAGGCCCGGTTGCGTGCACTGTTCCCTCTCGCGTTTGTGGTGGGTCTGTTCGTATACGAGCTGCCTGCAGGATTTGTCACGGGAGCGGCGAGTCGGGTTGCAGCCGAGGCATCTGGCGCTGCGCTGTTCCAAATATACGGCATCTACACGGTGATCATCGCGCTTGTGGCGGCGGTGGACTATGCGCTGGCGCGCCATGAGCGCTATTCGAATCTGCTCTACCGGTTCGTTGTGCCCATCATATCGGTCGGCCTCATCGCGCTCGCGCTCGCGCGGTCGCAAGATCAGGTGCTTGCATCGGCGCTGGTGCTGGCCGGGACGATCCTTTTCGAGATGTTTATCTTGACGTCGTTGGCGCGCACTTGCCTTGCGGCTCGCCAAAGTCCTTGGCGCGTGTTCGGTTTCGGCGGAGCGGTCATGCAGGCTTCGCTGCTGCTCGCGTTCTTCCTGGGGCTGTTCTTGGCAAGCGGTGCCGGAACATGGCTGACCGTCATCTCGCTCGGTCTCGTATTCGCATTCATTCTGGCGGGGTCGTTCGATATCCCGGGAAAGAGTCTGGCGGATGGCGCGATTCTGGCGTCTGCGCGTGCCGAGGAGGACGCATCGCCTGGGAGGTGCGAACGCTTCGCCTGCCGATACGGGCTTTCTGCGCGCGAGACGGAGGTCCTTGCGCTCATCGCGCGCGGTCGTAGCGTGCAGGCCGCTGCCGATGAGCTGTTCGTAGCGCACAGCACGGTGAAGACCCATATCGGCCACATCTACGAGAAGACGGGCGTTGGCAACCGTCAGGACCTGCTCAGGATGCTTGACGAGTTCGGCCGGTAGCGAGAGCGTCTGCCGCAATGGACGTGCCCCGGCGGAGGGAAGCCGGGGCACGGGATAGGCTGCGCGTCGGGAACGGTGGATGTGCTGCTCGCAGTGCTAGAAGCAGTGCGCGACGGCGTGCTTCACGGAGTAGCGTCCCGATTCAACGTTGGTGGCCATATGGCCACCCGAGGTGTTCAAGTTGTACAGGCCCAAATACACCATCTGTCCGTCGGCGCCGATAGCGTAGAGATTGGGAACGGGCTGCCTGCCTTCGCCGACGACCTGCCAGGAGCGGTTGGTGATGATGCCGCCCAGCGACAGCGCGATTTCCTGGTGGATCTTGAGGGCGTAGAGAGGGCCGGAGCCGAATGAGACGAGGTACGAAGGATCCTTGCCGAACTCGTCGTCGAACTGCTTGGCGACGTACTCCTCATATGTGGCCAGCGTCTGTTCGAAATCGCCTGCCCAACCCACCTTCTTCGCCAGATCGGCGGCGTCGTCTCCCTTGAATACGGCCTTGGCCGATCCCTTGGCCAAGGCCGCCTCGATCTCCTTGCGCAAATCGGGGCTATTGCCGCTCGCTTCGGCTTCGTCCACCATCGCGTCGTTCAAGATGACGTAGACCTCGTTCTGGGCTCCTACGGCCGTGCCGGTGTAATCATGGCAGAGTTCTCCGCAGTCCTCGTTTGCAAAGCGGTCGCCGTCCTCGTTCACCCACATGCCCGGGTGGTATTGCGGCAGCGAGAACGTGGTCAAATCCTCAATCATGTTGCCAAACATATAGCCGCGCGCTTTGGCCTCCTGGCGGGCGCCGATGGCCGCCGCCATCTTCAGCGTATCGCCCATGCTGCCTGCTGCGCTCATGGAGGTGATGGCTTCGGGGTCGTAGCCGCCGTATTCGGCGAGCATGTCCATGTTGGCCGCCCAGCCACCGCCTGCGAGGATGACGACCTTCGCGTTCACCTCCAGCACGCCGTCCTTCGTCTCGGCATACACACCGGTCACTGCACCGTCCTCCGAGGTTTTGAGAGCCTTGGCGCGCGTCTTGGTTCGCGTCTCGACGCCCAAGTTCTCGGCTGCAGCGAATAAGGGCTTCATCATGCACTCGCCGCCGCTGAAGAAGCTGTCCTCCCACATGAGGGCCGTGGGCGTCTTGCCCATGTTGCCGGCATAGTAGTCGGTGGTCGGCGCGAAGCGCACGCCGTTGTCCACCATCCAGGCGGTGTTGTCGGCCGAATGGGCAATGGTATCGGCCCAGAGCAGCGGGTTTACCATGTAATCGTACAGCTCAACTTCGCTGCGAATGATTTCGGAGGGGGTGACGGTCAGCCCGTACTTCGCGCAGCCTTCCTCCATTTGAGGCGAGCCGAAGCTGAAGCAGCAGTCGGTGTTCATGCCGTTTCCGCCGGGGTTCTCCTGCGACTCCAGCACGAGCACCTGCTTGCCGTTCTGTGCGGCTTCGACGGCGGCCACCATGCCGGATGCGCCCGAGCCGATGATGCAGAAGTCGACATCGACCGTCTCGCTCGCGGATCCTGCGTACTCCTCGGCTCGGAAACCGGCCCACGGATCGTCGGCGGTAGGTGCAGGTTGCGAACTGGACGTGCCGGCGGACTCGCTCGCCTGGGGCGCGCATCCTGCCAATCCGAGGGCGCCGACGCCGATCGCGGCCGTCGCTCCGACGCCGAGGAAAGCGCGTCTTGAAAGGCTGCCCGATCCTGCCATTCCGTTCGTCTTGCTGGCGGCGCGTTCGTTATTCATGATGTTCTCCTTATCCTCTCGTTCCTCTCCCATTGGCGCTGCTTGCCCGCCGTCTACGGCGGATGGGCCGTACCTCTTGCGGGCTTGAATGCAGGATGCGCCCATGCGGCCTGTGAAGCATCGGATGTTTCGGGCGCATCCGGTTGTGCCCCATCCTCCGAAAAGGGGGATTCCTGGTAGAGGCGCCGTACAGGCCATGCCTGCATCCCGAGAAGGGCGTGTATCGGACGCATCTCGCCCCGTTGCCGCGTTCCGTGCGAGGCATAGCCTCGTTCGTTGCTCCGCTCCGACTGTTCGTCATGCTTTTCGGTGTGCCGTCTGCCGCGCGTTCTGTCCGAAGGTTCGTTCGTCCCCCGAAGGTTCGTGCGTCTTGCACCATCTGTGCTATACTCTCTGCTGCACTTTAGTGCAGTAAAGTAGAAAAGCGGATGTGCCGTTTACCGGGGTAGGGAGCGGCACCTTCGGAGAAGGATGGGAGAACCACATGAAGAAGAAGCTTTTGGCGCTCGTCGTCGCTCTGACGACGCTCGCGTTTTCGGCGGTGCTGCTGGCAGGATGCTCTGGCGGCAGCGAACAGGCCGCGGATTCGGGCAACGGGGCTGACGCTCAGGGCGACACGTTTACGCTCGGTTTCGATCAGGGCTATCCGCCCTACGGCTACGTGGGTGACGACGGCGAGTTTACCGGTTTCGACCTGGAGCTGGCCAAGGCTGTATGCGAGAAGAATGGCTGGGAGCTCAAGCTTGAGGCCATCGACTGGGATGCGAAGGATGCGCTCATCGACAGCGGCTCCATCGACTGCATCTGGAACGGCTTCACCATGGAGGGCCGCGAGGACAACTACACGTTCTCCGATCCGTACATGATGAACGAACAAGTGGTGGTCGTGAAGGCCGATAGCGGAATTGCCGCGCTGGATGGCCTGGCCGACAAGATCGTCATGACGCAGGTCGATTCCGCGGCGCTCGACGTGCTCGAGGGCGACCAGGCTGACCTTGCCTCCACGTTCAAGGAGCTTCAGACCATCGATACATACAACAGCGCGTTCATGCAGCTTGAGTCCGGCATGGTGGATGCTGTTGCGTGCGATCTGTCCATCGCCGCGTATCAGATGGCCGCGAAACCCGATGCCTACGTGCAGCTCGATCCCCTGTCCACCGAGAACTACGCCGTAGGCTTCAAGAAGGGCAACACGGAGATGGCCCAGAAGGTGACCGACGCTCTCAAGCAGCTTGACGACGAGGGTTTCGTCAAGGAATTGTGCGACAAGTACGCCGACCAGGGCATCACCTACGACAACTGGGTGCTGTAACGCAGCTTGGTGTAATAATCAGCGAGAAGCGCTGAGGTGCGTCGAATTGCCGCGAACGTCCGATAGAGCACGCTCCATGCGTGCGGGGAGGACTTCGACCGGCAGGACGGCGTGCCTCGGCGCTTCGCGGTGTCAATCCGTTCCGCTGTCTCCCCAAGGGGACCTGCCTATCGGGCGGCGCGGCAGAACGGCGGAAGGGGCAACATGGAATTCGCGACCATGATCGAACTGCTGCTATCAGGACTGGTGTTCACCGCCCAGATATTCTTGACTACACTTGTGGGAGCCCTGCCGCTCGGGGTGGTAGTGGCGCTCGGCCGCATGAGCCGGTTCAAACCGCTTGCGCTCATCACGCGGTTCTACATCTCCATCATGCGCGGTACGCCTCTCATGTTGCAGCTCATGGCGCTCATGTTCGGACCGTACTATCTGTTCGGACTCAATATGGGCAACGACTGGAAGTACGTCGCATGTTCCGTCGGCTTCGTCCTCAACTATGCGGCCTACTTCGGCGAGATCTATCGCAGCGGCATCCAGTCCATCCCGCGCGGGCAGTATGAGGCGGCGACGGTCTTGGGCTACTCCAAGGGCCAGACCTTCATGAAAATCGTCTTGCCGCAGGTGGTCAAGCGCATCCTTCCGGCAATGAGCAACGAGATCATCACGTTGGTCAAGGATACTTCGCTTGCATTCGTCCTCGGCATCATGGAGATGTTCAGCCAGGCGAAGGCGCTCGCCGCCTCTCAAGTGAGCATGGTGCCCTATGTGGTGGCCGGCGCAATATACTGGGTGTTCAACCTCGCCGTCGAGATGATCCTCACCCGCATCGAAAAGAAGCTCGACTACTACCACGACTGACGAAGTTCGAAGAGCCGCGAGGTTCTAGGGAACGAAGGAGTACCGATGACCGACAAACCAATCGTGTTGCTCGAACAGGCGAAGAAGAGCTTCGGAGACGCGATCGTGCTCAAGGACATCTCGCTTTCCGTGAGCCAGGGCGAGGTCGTGGGCATCATCGGTCCGTCGGGCGGAGGAAAATCCACGCTGCTGCGCTGCATGACACTGCTCGAGACGCTCGATTCCGGTCGCCTGGCTTACGGCGATCTCATCGTGGCCGAAAACGATGCCGCGGGTCGGGCGGCGTATGCATCGAAGGCGGTGCAGCGCGAAGCCAAGATGCGGTTTGGCTTGGTGTTCCAGAATTTCAACCTGTTTCCGCATTACACGGTGCTGAAGAACATCACGGATGCGCCCCTCCACGTGCAAAAGCGCCCGAAGGATGAGGTGTTCGAGCACGCGCGCGCCCTGCTGGGCAAGATGGGGCTCGCGGGCACGGAGGACAAGGTTCCCTGCGAGCTCTCGGGAGGCATGCAGCAGCGCGTGGCCATCGCCCGGGCGCTGTGCCTGAATCCCGAAGTCCTGTTCTTCGATGAGCCTACGAGTGCGCTCGACCCCGAGTTGACCAAGGATGTGCTCAATGTCATTCGCGACCTTGCTGCCGAGCATATGACGATGGTTATCGTCACGCACGAGATGAGCTTCGCGCGTGACGTGGCTGACCGCGTTATCTTCATGGATGGGGGTGTGATCGTGGAAGAGGGAACGGCTGCAGACCTGATCAACAACCCCCGGCATGAACGCACCCGGGCATTCTTGGCGAACTACGAAGGAGCGTAGCGCCGTGGACGTGACTTTTTTCGTCGTGCGGCACGGTCAGACCCTGTTCAATGTCATGGGCAAGGTGCAGGGCTGGTGCGATACGCCCCTGACCGAGGAGGGCGTGCGAGCTGCACGCTCGCTCGGTCGGGGACTCGCCGGCGTCGATTTCGCCGCCGCGTATTCGAGCGACAGCGGACGCGCGGTGCAGACGCTTCACGAGGTGCTCGATTCGCGTGCGGCTGAACGCGCAAGGGCGCGCTTCGACGAGCGGGCGCAGGGCAAGGGCTCGCCTGCCAGCGTCGAAGCCGTGCAGAGCGCTGTATACGTGCCGGCCGGGCCGAACTCCCGCTCCGCGTGCGCTGAGGACGATGGCTTTTCCATCCCTGCTGCTCAGGATGCTCGCTTGCGCGAATGGTGCTATGGCGATCTGGAGGGAGAGCCGGGCGAGCAGCTTCACCGAGTATTCGCCCAGGGGTTTGGTCGCAAGCTGTCGTTTGCAGAGCTCAACAGCCGTCTGCCCGAAGTTGCCGATGTCATCGCCGCAGCCGATCGTTCCGGGCGCGCCGAGCGCTTTGCGGACATCGAGATCCGCCTCAAGCGGTTCTTCGAGGATGCGGGTCGAGCTGCGCTTGCGGCCGGCGGCGGCAATGTGCTCGTGGTCACCCATTCGTTCGTCGTGCGTACGCTTGTTTACCTGCTTGAACCTTCGCGCGTAAACGACCCGCTCAAGATACTCAACGCCAGCGTCACCCGACTCGCTTTCGACGGCGAGTGTTTTTCGCTTGGTGACGTTGGCTCGATGGAGTACGTGCGGTAAGCGCAGCGCATTCACGGTGCAGCCGCCGTTCGAGCGAGCTACCAGCCGAACCAGCCCCAATCGTCCGGGTCGATGGTCATGCGACGGGAGCTGTGGAAGCAAGCGGAACCGCCGTCGCGCTTTTTGCGGTCGTCCTTGCCGTGCGCGTGCTGGCGCTCCCCGTTCTTGTCGTCACCTGACGAGCGTGGTGCGCGATCGTCGGAGCAGGTTGAGCCATCGGAGCGGTGTTCGTCTTCCTCTTCGCGGAGCGGATGCTTGCGAGCTCCCATGAGCCATTCGCCTGCCATCAGTTGGAATCCCATCGGCATGAAGCGTGTCCCGAACGCGCCGATCTTGTTGTACCAGCCGGTGACCGCGCACAGCTCGCCGCGCATAAGGGCACGGTAGACGCGGATAGCCGTCTCATCGGCGTCCATGGAGAAGTACTTCCACGCCGGCGCGTCCTCAATGCCTGCGTTTCGTGGGAAATTCGTGCGTGTGGCGCCCGGGCATACGGTGGTCACCGTAACGCCGGTGCCGCGTAGCTCGCGTGCAAGCGCGGTGGAGAACGAGAGAACGAACACCTTTGCAGCGCCGTACAACGCGTTGTAGGGACAAGGCGTCTTCGCCATCATAGAGCTCATATTGAGGATGCGGCCGTGTCCGCGGTCGAGCATGGGGTGCAGGAACACGTTGGTGAGTTCGGCGAGGCTGGTCACGCTGACCTGGATCATGGAGCGAATGTCGGCGATGGGCAGCTCTGCGAAGCGGCCGGCGGGGGAATAGCCGGTATCGTTCACCAAGAACTCGATCTCGATGCCGGCCTTGCGCACGCGCTCGAAGATGGTGCGCGCGGCGTCGGGATTGGAGAGGTCGCAGGCGATGGGGGTGACCTCGATGTCCAGGCAACGCAGCTCGTCGGCTTGTTTTTCGAGCGCTTCCTTGTCGCGCGCTACGGTGACCAGGTTGTATCCGTCGCTGGCGAACAGCAGACAAAGCGATTCGCCGATGCCGCTCGTTGCGCCGGTGACCAATGCGGTTTGTGCCATGGAGGGCTCCTTTCATGTGCAGGGCGCGCTGCTTGGGCGCCCGGGCGTTTCCGCTTGGCATGATAGGAGCGCCGCCCGAACGCCTACGCGGCGCCCGGGCGGCCGTTGGAAAGGCGCAACGAGCGCGCTATCGTCGGGTTTACTCGGCCGGAGATTGAGCGGCCGCTCCAGAAGTCTCCCGCGCGGCCTCCCCTGCGCCGCTGGGCGAGCGGACGGCTTCGTCCAGGTTGCGCATGCTCTTCGCGCAAAGGGCGGCAACCGTCACCAGCATCCAGGCGCCCACCAATACAAGCGCGGCTATCGATGTACCGGCCGACTTTACCACGATGGAGGTGGCGAACACGGCGACGGGAGCGGCCACCAGCATGAGCGCATTCTGCGTGCCCAGCGCGCTGCCGCGATGCGCATTGGGAATGCGGTCGTAGGCGAAGAATCCCAGCAGTGCAGACGCCGGTCCGGCCGCCATCCCCAGGACGACTGCACCTGCGATAAGAGCGGGGAAGGCGGGCAGCATGCCCATAAGCGCAACGCTCGCCGCCATGCCCGCAAGCGAGATGAGATACCACGTGCGCTTGCGGGCGCGCGGGGCGAGCGCCGCGTAGCCGAGCGACCCTGCCAGCATGCCTGCCGCCATAGCCGACAGCACATAGCCGAGCAGTTCCGGATGCCCCGTCTCGGTGAAGTGCACCGGCAGCACGAGCCCCTGGAAGCTGCCCATGACCATGACGATGCCGAACGTGAGCAGGGTGGAGGCGCGAAGCACGGCGTCGTCTTTGAACAGCACACGGCATCCGTCCACGAGTGAAGCGCGGGCGGCGGCTGCGACGCGCTGGAGGGCTGTGCGGCGTTTCGCGGGCGCTGTTTCTGCATCGCATGCGCCATCTGCGGCTACGCGCGGGGGCACGGCGCCTACCGAGCGCGGGATGGTGACGGTGACGATGGCCGCCGCGCACGAGAGGGCCGCGGTCACCCACAGCGCGTTCACGTCGCCGCCGAAGCCGATGAGCAGCGCGGCCAGCGCGGGTCCCACGATGGTGACGATGCAGTCGAGCGACTGGGCCGCGCCCAGGAACTGCTGCAGGTTCACGCCGTCCCGTTCGCATACGGCGGGCAGCAGGGCATCGCGCGCCGTCATGCCGGGGATGTCGCCGACGGCGCTCAGCAGGCCCAGCGCCACGAACCAGCCGAAGTTCAGCCCCCACACCATGTCCACTACGGGCAGAAGCGCGATGCCGAGTGCCGAGATGAAGTCCGACACGATGGAGATGGAGCGTCGGTTCAGCCGATCGAGCAGGGCGCCCCCCATGAGGCCCGCCAGCATCTGGGGCACCGCGCAGATGAGAGCGAGCGTGCCGGCCGCCAGCGCGTCGCCCGTGCGCGCCAGCAGCACCAGCGGCAACACGACGCCTGCGACAGAGTTGCCCAGAAGCGAGAGCGCGTTGGAGGTGAGAAACCGGATGGTGGTGCTTTTGCCGTGCATGGGGATCCTTTCGGTCGCGGTGGGCGCGGAGCGGCCGTCTCGTGCGTGCCGTCTCGGCGGCTTCGTGCAGGCACCAGTAAAAACCCTGACGTAACGTCGGGGTCAAGCGGAGCGTGGCGAAGTTGTGAAGGAGAGGGGCTAGGTGTCGGAAGCGGCGTCTTGGCGGGCGAAAATGCGTGCCTTTATTTCCTCCTCCAGCCGATCCTCGGCGTAGAGCTGCGCGGGGTTCAGTCCCCTGCGCATGAGCTCGTCGACGAAACGCTCCATTTCGGCGTCTTCCGGGTTCGTTATGTCTTCCCAATTGGCGGAATTGAAGCAGTCGATAAGGGGGTCGATCGTCTCGAGCGCTTCCTCGATGAGCCGTTCGAGCTCCTCGCGCGGCGTGTCTGCGGGCAGTTCGTCGAAGCGCTCGTTCAACGACTTTATTTGATCAAACAGTCCGAGTCGGTGGACTCTCTCCATGACGCGTTCGAGCTCGGCGGTGTCTGACTCGGTGTAGAGGTGTGCGGCGATCAGCAGGGCCTCGCGCTCGCCGCTGGAGATGGCGCCTTCTTTGTAATCGATGAGCGCACGCACCGCCCGCGCGAAGCGCACGGGCAGGTCGGGGTCGAGCTGCTCCTGCTTCAGCTGGGCAATGGTGCGGCGCTGCCCCTCAAGGTGCTCGATCTGCAGCTTCAGCTCGCGGTCGAGTTCGTCGAGGGCCTCCGAGGCGCCCACACCCGCCGCATCGGCCGGGTTCGCATCCATATCGTCCATCACGCGCCCGATACGCTCGAGCGAGAATCCCAGCGACGCGAGTCGCCTGATGCGCAGCACGCGCGCAAGGTCCTCCGCGCCGTAGTCGCGGTAGCCGTTCGCGCCGCGCGGCGGCTCGGGAAGAAGCCCGATGGCGTGGTAGTGGCGCAGCGTGCGTACCGTGCACCCGGTCAATTCCGCCAATTCGCTCGACTTCATGGGCTCTCCTAGGCTAGCGCGGCGCGCGCACCATGAGGCGCTCCACGATGTCGAAGCCGGGGGCGCCGCGCCGCTCCACCGTCTGGAAGCCGAAATGGCCGTACAGCTGTTCCAAGCGGTCGGTGTAGCAGTCGAGATAGCTTTTTAGCCCGTGCTCATCGGCGTAGGCGAGAAACGGTGTGAACAGGCGGCGGAACGCGCCCGTGCCGCGCTTCTCGGGGTCGACGCCCACGGAGATGAAGTAGATGAAGTCCTCGTCATCGCCGGCCCGCTCAAGTGGCCAGCAGGTGTCGGAAAGGGGGTTCATCGCCTCGGCGCGTGGCCCCAGCGCCTCGGCCTCCTGGGCGGTGAGCGCTGCAGCCAGAAGCGCGCCCGACCGCTCCTCGAGTTCGGGCCAGGTGACGCCTTCCAGCTCGCTGCGCAGGTAGGCGTTCGCTGCTCCCGCGCGGTCGGGGAGCGTGTACACGCACTGGAACGGCGCCGTGACGGCGTAGTCCGCGTATATGGCTGCGCGCGTGATCTCGAGCTTGCGTGACTCGTCCGCTCCGAGTGAATCAATCGCCTCCAACCAGGTGGCGTACCACATCTCTTCACGGAAGCACGCGCCCACCATGTGCGCTAGGCTGTCGAGTTGTTCGATGGGATCGGGTGGGACGGTGATGAGGCCAGGCAGGTCCATGACGGCTCCTTCATCGATTTGGTTTCGGTTCGCTCTCGATTCTCGCACGACTTCTCGTCACTGTCGAGCGTCTCCTCCTCGAGCCCCGATACTTGCATCTAAGGCGCGTCCGTACTGCAATCCGGTCGCGCCGGTTCCCTTGTCCCCACTTCTAAAGGAGGCCCATCGCGATGACCGTCAAGGATTTTCTCGATACCAATGATTTCACGAAGGACCAGCTGCTCGACATGATTGAGCTGTCGCGCGTGCTCAAGCGCTGCGTGAAGGCTGGTTACTTTCCCGAGCTGTTGAAGCACAAGACGCTCGGCATGATCTTCCAGCAGGTTTCCACCCGCACGCGCCTGTCGTTTGAGGGTGCCATGGCCGACCTCGGCGGCACGGGCCAGTTCTACGCGCCCGGTACCATCCAGCTGGGCGGGCATGAGACCATCGAGGACTCGGCGCGCGTCATGAGCCGCCTGCTCGACATCCTCGAAGCGCGCGTCGACCGCCACGAAGACCTCGTGGAGTTGGCGAAGTACGCCACGATCCCTGTGATCAACGGCATGTCCGACTACAACCATCCCACCCAGGAGATGGGCGACCTTCTCACCATGATCGAGCACCTGCCCGAGGGCAAGCGCATCGAGAACTGCAAGATGGTGTTCGTGGGCGACGCCACCCAGGTGTGCGTGTCCGAGATGTTCATCTGCTCGAAGATGGGCATGGACTTCGTGCAGTACGGCCCCGAGGGCCATCAGATCCGCGAGGATCTGCTGGAGATCGGCCGCAAGAACTGCGAGGTGTCGGGCGGCAGCGTGAGCGTCACCGACAACCGCGAGGAAGCGATGAAGGACGCTGACTTCGTGTACACCGACGTGTGGTACGGCCTGTACGACAAGGAGCTGTCGAAGGACGAGCGGATGGCCATCTTCTACCCGACGTACCAGGTCACCGAGGAGCTCATGGCGATGGCCGCCCCGGACGCCAAATTTATGCACTGCCTGCCCGCCTCGCGCGGCGAGGAGGTCACCGACGCGGTCATTGACGGTGCGCAGTCCATCTGCTGGGACGAAGCCGAGAACCGCAAGCACTCCATCCGCGGCTTGCTGGCGTACTTCTGCAAGCAGGCCGAAACCGAGGAGCCCGAAGCCGGCGAGGCGCACGACCAGCTGAACTATCTGCTGGAAGGCCTCGGCAAGCAGGGGGTTCCGACGGCCTAGCGGCCATCGGAACGAGTCGATGTGCTGCTCCGCGAAGCAAGTCCCCGAAGGGGACGGGCGGCCGTGGCGCTCAATCTTCGAGCGATGCCGCGAACTCGCGTACCGAAGTACGCGTCGCCCTCGCCATCCCACGAATCTCAAGCACCACAGCTGCCCTCGCTGACTGACTACGCCAACCTGTGCGTGAAAGAAGGAAACCTATGGCAAAGAATAAGAAATTCCGGTTGATCGACGCGATACTGTCGGTCATAACCGTCGTGTTCGTGGCCGAGGCGGCGGCTCCTGCGGCCGCCATCGGCAACTCGCAGTTCTTCTGGTGGATCTTCCTCATCATCGCCTTTTTGTTGCCGTATGGACTCGTGGTGAGCGAGTTGGGCACCGCCTACGACGACGAAGGCGGTCTGTACGATTGGGTGCGCCGCGCGTTCGGTGATACGTGGGGTAGCCGCGTGAGCTGGTACTACTGGATAAACTTCCCGCTGTGGATGGCTTCGCTCGCATTTCTGTTCCCCGAGACCATTGCGCTTATCACAGGGTTCGAGCTGGGGCTTCTGCCTTCGCTCGTCATAGAGCTCGCGTTCATCTGGATCGTCGTATTCCTCAGCTTCTCGAAGGTATCCGACTCAACCTGGATCCTCAACCTGGCCGCTGTGCTCAAAGTGGGTATCGCCGTGGTGGTGGGCGGCTTGGGCATCTGGTACGCCGTGAATTACGGGTTCGCAAATGACATGGCCCCTCAGACGTTCCTGCCCTCGCTCGACTCGAACAGTCTGACCTATCTTTCCATCATCTTGTTCAACTTCATGGGCTTCGAGGTTATCACCACCTACGTGGGATCGATGGAGAATCCGAGCAAGCAGATTCCCAAAGCCATCATTGCGGGTGGTATCGCCATCGCGGCGCTCTACCTGTTCAGCTCGTTTGGCATCAGCGCCGCCATCCCCGCCTCCGACATCTCGCTCGATTCGGGCATCATGGATGCGGTGGGGATCATGGCAGGCTTCGGCAGCGTGCTGTTCGTCGTGGTGGCCGTGGTATTCCTCATCACGCTGTTCGGTAATATGGTCAGCTGGTCGTTCGGCGTGAACTTCGTCGCCGAGCACGCTGCTAAGAAGAAGAACATGCCGAAGCCCTTCGCCCACGAGAGCGCTCAGAATGGTATGCCCACCGGCGCCGCCATCATCAACGGCATCGTTGCGAGCGTGCTCGTGCTGCTCTCGCCGCTCATGGAGCTTGCAGGTTTCGACAGCTTCTTCTGGATATTCTTCTCCATGAACATCGTGTTTCTGCTTATCAGCTACATCCCCATGTTCCCCGCGTTCCTCAAGTTGCGCAAGGTGGACGCTGCTCGCCCGCGGGTGTTCCGCGTGCCCGGCGGCAAAGGCCTGTTGGCAGTGGTATGCTGGCTCCCCGTGGTGCTGCTCGTCCTGTCCATCATCGCCACCATCGTGCCGCTGAACGGCTCCGAAGAGGAGCTGTCGAAGATACCGATGCTTATCGGCGTAATCGCGTTCGTCGTCATCGGCGAGATTGTGCGCGTGCTCTCGGCGCGCGGCCGAAAGGTCGACTATCTCGGTATGGAAGCGAGCGGCGACCCGGAGACGTTCGATGCCGCTGTTGCGGAAAAGATCAACCCCGTCGATCGTCGCTGACCCAAGCAACTCTGTTCTTTATCGTCGAAAGGAAACGTATGAAAACTATATACGAGAACGAATCCACTCCTCGGAAAGACGGCTACCGCATGCCGGGCGAGTTCGAGCCGCAGAAGCGCATCTGGATGCTGTGGCCGCATCGCCCCGACAACTGGCGCGACGGCGCCAAACCCGCTCAGAAAGCCTACGCCAACGTAGCGCGCGCCATCGCCCGGTTCGAGCCCGTTATCATCGGCGCGAAGCCCGAGGACTATGAGGCCGCGCGCTTCGAGATGTCTGAGGACGAGAACGTGCTGGTCATCGAGATGGAGTCAGACGACGCATGGATCCGCGACTGCGGTCCCACGTTCGTGGTGAACGACGAGGGCGGCGTTCGCGCCGTGCATTGGCACTTCAACGCTTGGGGTGGGCTCTACGACGGCCTGTACTTCCCCTGGGATCAGGATGCGCTCATCGGCATGAAGGTGGCCGACCTCGCCCACGCCGACCGTTACCGCCCCGACCAGTTCGTGCTGGAAGGCGGCTCCATCCATGTGGACGGCGAGGGCACCGTCATCACCACCGAGATGTGCCTCCTGTCGCCCGGCCGCAACCCGGAGCTCTCGAAGGAGGACATCGAGGGCTATCTGCGCGAGTACCTGAACGTGGAGAAGGTCATCTGGATCAAAGACGGCATCGACCCCGACGAGACGAACGGCCACATCGACGACGTGGCGTGCTTCGTTGCGCCCGGCGAGGCGGCCTGCATCTGGACCGACGACGAGGAGAGTCCCTTCTACGAGGCCGCCCACGCTGCCTATGAGACGTTGTCGCAGGCCACCGATGCGAAGGGGCGCCAGCTGAAGGTGCACAAGCTGGTCATGCCCAAGGAGCTCACCTACATGACGCAGGAGGAGGTAGACGCCGTCGACGTGGTGGAGGGCACGCTTCCCCGCACCACCGAGGACTACGCCATCGCCTCCTACATGAACTTTCTCATCGTCAACGGCGGCGTCATCGTGCCGCAGTACGACGACGAGTACGACGAGCTGGCCCTCGACCAGGTACGCGAGATGTTCCCCGATCGGGAAGTCGTGGGCGTGTCCACCCGGGAAGTAGCCTACGGCGGCGGCAACATCCATTGCATCACCCAGCAAGAGCCTCGGGCAAACGCGTAGGCTCGCCCGTTTCAGGGCCGGATCGACAATGCTTGTGAGGTGTTGGCGATTCGGCCCTTTGTCGCGTCTGCGGGCGTTCAAGCGTTTTGAAGGGGCGACGAATCAAGGCGCGATGGCTGTTCGGGAAGGCGATGGCGAGCGAGCGCTTCGGCACGTTTGCGCTGCGAACAGCTTTTTATTATCGATAACGTCATGTGATCATCGATCGCTTTGCTAGAATGAGAAGGCAGAGGGGTTTCCGAGGCAAGGGGTATGCTCTTGCGGCAGGAAGGATGGCGCATGGGGGATTCGAAAGGGGTGTCGCGGGAGGATATCCCCGGCATCGAGGACATCAAACCGGCGGCTTTGCAGGTTTTGGAAAGCGGGAGATCGCGATCGCTCGCTTCGTTTGAAAGCGAAACGGCGAAACGTCTGGGACTCACATCGGCGCAGCGAGCCTTTTGCGTCACCGGCAGTTCATCGGCCCTGTTCTCCAATCGTTTTGAGAAGGCTCGGTCGGAACTCCATCGTAATGGCATGATCGAGTATCCGGCACGAGGCAAAGTACGCCTTGGCGACAGGGGACAAGCCAGCGCAAAGAGCGAGCTGGAAACTGAGCCCGATCAAGCTCCGGAGGCTGGAATGCGCGTGCCCGAAGGGGGTGCTGCAGCCGAACCCTCCGACGAATCGCCGGCCATGCGGGACAAACCCGATGCGGGAGCGACAAGCCAGCAGGCGACCGGGGAATGCGGTTCGGGTTCGTACGAGGGCGGCATCACCTCGCTCCCTTCCATAGAACGATCCGAGCCGAAAACCGATTCGATCATCGCGCTCGTGCTTGCTGCAGTCGGTCTTGCCCTGAGCTTCACCGGCGTGCTTTCACTTGTCGGCGCGCTCTGCGGTGCCGTATCGCTGGGGTTCTTCGTTCATGACCGGCGCAAGAAACCCTCTTCTTCCGGTATGACTGCGCCAAAGGCGACGCTTGCGCTCGGGATATGTTCTGTCGTGCTCGGAGTCATGGTCGCGTTGGGAGGAGCTGCTTCGGGAGGTGTTCACAACGAGGCTCAGCAGCCTTCCAGTTCGTCCGTTCAACAGGAACCGAAAACGGTTGAAGCACCCGAGGAGCATGAACTCGATTTTGTCGTGCAGAGCGATGAAGAGCTTGCGCCCGCTTCGGTCACGGTGATCGTGAGTGGAACGCAAACGGATGGCGTAAAAGTGAGCGAGCGTCATGAAGCGGCGATTGGCAAAACCTATACGCTCGCTTGTTCGCCAGGACGGTACTCGTTCGAGATCGATGCATCGTCGCTTGCAGTCGGCGAAGTGCTACTGAAGGCGGATCGAGTCGAGTGCTCGTTCGATGGCTTGAAGGATCGTACGGTCAGCATCAAGATAGTGCAGGATGCCGAGGCGATGCAGGCTCGGGCGGCGCAAGAAGAGGCCGAACGCCAAAAGGCCGAGGAAGAGGCTGCTGCAGCCGCTGCGGCAGCAACGGCGGAGCAGGAGGCCGCCGCTGCTGCAGAGCGCGAGGCGGCTGCTGCCGCAGCGGCTTCGGCTGCGGACGACCGTGGCGGCGACACCGTGTATCTTACGAAAACAGGTGAAAAATACCATCGTGACGGATGTTCGTCGCTGCGGAAGAGCAAAATTCCGACAACGCGCTCGGAAGCCGAAGCCCGCGGATACGAACCCTGCAAGAATTGCAGACCGTAGAGGCCCCGACGAAAAACGGAGAGGCGGCCGCCCGTTTGCGCGGGCGGCCGCCTCGGGCCGGGGTCGCCGCATCGTTGGAGACGGGTGCGATGCGGCTGGGAGCGGTGGCGCCAGCTTATGCCGGACGGATCACCAGCTCCTGGATAAGGCTGTTGTCGAGCGTGCATACGCCGTCGTTGCAGTTCTCGATCTGAGCGAGGGCGTGGATGATGGTGCCGTTGTAATCGGCGTAGAAGTTCACGGTGCGCTCATCCACCACGTACGGATCAAGCATGCCGAAGCCGCCGAACATGAACTTGTTGTGGTAGGACATTTCGATGGCGTTGCGCCCGTACAGGAAGGCGTTTTGCCGGCCGGCGACGGAAGGGCAATAGTCGAATAGGCGGCAATCCTCTTCGAAGCATGCTGCGAGCGCCTCGTGGTCTTTGTTTTGCATCGCCGAGACCAAATCGTTGATGACCATAGTCGCCTCCTAGTAGACTTTCTCGGAATTCAACAGGGCATCGGTGCCGCCGTCCACGAACAGGACCACCCCGTTCAGGCCGCAAGCCTCGGGCGAGGCGACGAACGCCATGGCATTCGCGATCTCGATAGGATCCATGAGCGGCTCCTCGCCAAAATGGGTGGGCACGGGGATGCCTTCCATGGCCGCGCGCTGCTGGGGCAGCATGTTGGCCGTGATAGCGGTGCGCACGTTTCCTGGTGCAATGGCGTTCAGGCGGACGCCGCGCGAACCCCAGTCAGGACTCATGCGGCGCACCCAACGGGCGAGCGCATACTTCGTCGAAGCGTAGTAGATATGCCCGACGGCAGGATCGACGTCCTTGACCAGCTCGATGATACGATTTTCGTCGGGGTGGTTGTTGAGCATGCCTGCTACGTCCATGCGCGCCGCTCCCTGGGCGATGGAGTTCGAGGAGGTCACGACGCAGCTGCCCCCCTTCTTTTCAAGAAGATCGAACACGCCGTGCGCCATTTCGGTCGCCCCGAAGTAATTGAGCGAGATAATGAGGGATATGGGAACCTTGCCTCCCGAGACGCCTGCGTTGCAGATCATGGCATCGATGCCGTCGGGATAGCGCTCGTGCAGCTCTGCGATGGCGCCTGCGCGCCCCTCCTTCGTGGCGAGGTTCGCATCGATGTCGCCGTTTTTGAGGTCGATGTTGACTACCTCGTGGCCTCGGCCGCGCAGAATCTCGGCGGTCTTCGCTCCGATGCCGCTCGTAGCTCCGGTGATGACGTAAATACCCATAAGCCTTCCCTTCTGCGGAATGCGCTACGATTGACGCAAAGCACGCTTCCTGTCCGAGATTGGTGTTCGGTACGCACATCATCATAGCAACCCGACATCGTGGATTCAGAGGTGCTTAGGTCAGCGGTAGGTGAGGTGTTACGCGTGGCGGGGATGCTCGGCAGACGGTGTCGAACGGTCGGGATGCGGTGCACAGGCCCCTGCTCCATGTTGCTCGGAGGCGGTGCCGCCTGGCGAGGGCTCTGCGTTCTGGCGCTCGATCCGATTCGTTGCGGACGCCAGTAGGTGCGGCAGGCGTTCCAGCACTGTTGCAGCCAATGTGCCGGTCGCATATCCTGTCGCTGTTCCAACGACGAGCAGTATGGGCAGATAGAGCGCGATTTGAGGTGTTGCGGTGAGGATCGCTGCCATGGCTATCTGTCCGCAGTTGTGCGCGACGGCGGCCGCCATGCAGCATAGGCGCACCTTCCCGCGCGCGTTCAGATGGACGAAGGTCAGGGTGACAGCGAGCGCACAGACTCCTCCGACCAGGCTGAATGGGAGGGCGGCCAGCTGACCGGCGAGCACGGCGCAGAGCAGGATACGGACGGCCAGCACGACCGTCGCTTCTGCCGGGCCAAGCCAAAACGCGGCAATCACGGTGACGGTATTGGCAAGCCCTAGTTTCATCCCGGGGATGGGGGCAGGCATCGGCACGAGAGCTTCTGCGGCGGCGACGGCCACGGCGAGTGCGGCGAGCAGCGCGCAGCGGCACACTCGGCGGGTGGCATTGGGATCACGCTGCGCCAACGACTGCGTCCGGGCCATTGGGCGTCCCCTCTCCTTCGCGTTCGATAATGATCGTCAGACCATGGGGCACGCAGGCTATGATCTGTCCCGGCCGCTCGATCCAGCCCGTGCGCACGCATGTCCTGTCGGGACAATCGGCATCCGCCACGCGGATGCGGCCGCCGTCGAGCTCGATGAGGTTGCTGCCGCGGTCGTCCTCGAAAAGGAGAATATCGAATTCGTCTGTGTTGCCGAGATCGATGGTCTGCACGACTGCGCCGTCGCGGGACACGATGGCCTTCGTGCGTTCGCCATGGGTTCCCGCTGTTGCGCTGCCGCCTACGGCGAAGCAGGCGGCCAAGAGGACTGCGACGGCAAACACGATGCCCGCGAACACGATCTCGGCACGTTGGGCCGTGAGCCGCTGCGGCGCGCTCATCGCGGTACCGTCTCCACGCGGCCGTCGTAGGCGGCAGAGGGCGCGAAGGATGTGGAAAGCCCTTCCGTCACGAGCACCGATCCGTCGCATGCGATGAACACCGCTTCGAATGCCAATGCCTCGTCATTCTGTGTCGCGCGCCATAGGTCGACGGCGCGATCGACTCCGAGCACGAATAAAGCCGTCGACAGCGCATCGGCTTGCGCGCCGCTTGTTGCGACGACGCTGACGGAAGACAGTCCGCTTTCAGCTGGATAGCCCGTTTCGGGGTCGATGAGATGATGGCGTCGGATGCCTTCGCTGTCGACGAAGTATCGCTGGTAGTCTCCCGAGGTGGACACGGTCGCCTCGGAGAGCTGGAGCGTGCCGGCGAGCGCTTCGGGATTGTGCGGGTCTGCGATGCCGACGGTCCATGGCGTCTCGTCGGGTTTCGATCCAAGCACGGTCACGTTCCCGCCGAGGTCGACGAGCGCGCCTGTTGCATTGCGATCGCGGAGCTCAGCGGTGATTCGGTCGGCAGCGTAGCCTTTTGCGATCCCCCCGAGGTCGAGCTGGGCTTCGTTATCGAGCGTGACTGCGCCGCTTGCAGCGTCGACGTCCACGGAGCGAAAGCCGACGCGGGTGAGCGCCGTCTCGATCTCGGCATCCGAGGGTGTCCGGTAGTTGCCGCTCGTGAAACCCCAGGCGCTCGTAAGCGGGTAGATGGTGGGATCGAAGGCCCCGCCGGTCGCTTCCGCCATGCCGAGCGCTTCCTCGATAAGCTTTTCTACGTCGTCGGGCGCGGGCAGGGGTTCGTCGGCGTCGTTCAAACGCGCAATCCAACTGCCATCCTCAGTGGGCGAAAGCGCCTCGTCCAGCCCTCGTACGATTTCAGTGCAGCTCGAAAGGGCTTCATCCGCCTCGTTGCGATCGTGTGCGTGCACGGTAACGGTCATTGCGGTGTCCATGGCCGTAAACGACGCGGTTGCCGTCGCCGTGTCGTCGTTTTTTGCAGCGCAGGAGGAAAGCGAGAACGCGGCCAGTATGGCGAGCGCGATGGCGGCCCGCAGCATGGGGAGGCGCGGACCCGTGTTCCGGTGCCGGTTGAGGCGCGGAACTCGTTCGATGCTCACGGGCACGTCGCCTCCTCCTGACGCGATCGACTTGGCCGGCGAGCGCCCTTGCCTTCAGGGCTTCGTCTGCCGTTCGGCGCGGGCGGGTTTTCCGAATCTTCCGTCTAGCGTATCGGACATCTTACGCCACTGGACCCTATGCGACGGCATGCTTCGGTCAAAGGGCTGTTCAGACTATGGTCGGTCGAAGCGAGATCGATGAGGAGGGGAGGAGAGAAGGCGGCAAGGCATACGCCTTGCCGCCGGTAACAAAACGCATGTTCGCGTGATACAATGCGCAAACGAAAGAGCGGTACCCTCTGACGAAAGCGAGGCATCCATGATGCGCGACCCCGAGCAGACCATCGGCAACCTTGTCGACCACCAGAACGCCTCGTTCGTCGGCTCGGTGGACGGGGACGGCTTCCCCGAGATCAAGGCGATGCTCCCGCCGCGCCGTCGCGAGGGCATCCGCACGTTCTACTTCACCACGAACACCTCGTCGATGCGGGTGCGGCACTACCGCGCGCACCCGCAGGCATGCATCTACTTCATGGACCGGCGGTTCTTCCGGGGCGTCATGCTCAAGGGCACGATGGAGGTGCTCGAGGACGCCTGGGCGAAGGAGCTTATCTGGCAGGAGGGGGACACGACGTACTATCCGCTGGGCGTGACCGATCCCGACTACTGCGTGCTGCGCTTCACGGCCGATGCGGGGCGCTTCTATCAGAACTTCGGGTCGGAGGACTTCACCGTGCCGGAGCCGGTCGCCGAGGAGCCGGGCGCACCGGAGGCATGACGCTTGACCCACCAGGTGGCGGCCACGCTGAACAGGAGCGTCTGCGCGAGTATCTCGAGCGTTCCTCCGATGCTGATGCCCAGGGGCGCGTCCGTGGGCGCGAGGTAGATGAAGCCCTCGATGGAGTCGGGCGAAGGGGCTGGCGTGTTGAAGATGCCAACGATGGCTATGACCGCCCACACGACGAGCCAGCCGTGCTTGCGCTCCATGAACGCGGGGCGGATGAGCCAGAGCACAAGGGAGAACAGCGCGCCGCGCACGATCTGGAATACGGGGGCCAGCCCGACGATGGGGTCGTCCAGGGGGCGCATGCCGATGGCCTCCACCGAGGATTGGTAGTCGAACAGAAACATTGCCGCAAAGCCGCACAGGGTGTAGGTGAGGACGTGCGCGACCGTGACCTTCGTGCCGAAGGCGAGCTTCTCTTTCATGGGTATGCCTTTCTGCAAAGCGGGTTGCTGTTGTGGGGCTGTAGGGCAACGGCTTTGCCCCTGACGCTCGGCAGCTGCAGTGCCATAGGTTCTCCGGCAAGGCCAGAGCCTCCGCCCTACGTTCGATAGGCTGTTTCGTCGCAGCGGCCGTTAGTGACGGTTCTGGTTGCGGTAGCGTTCGAGCGCCGCGTCGTAGCCGCCGGCGGTCTTCTTGAAGTAGACGGTGTAGCCGATCGTAACTCCTGCAAGGATGAACAGGTACACGATGGCGAACGTGGCCCAGACGCCCGGATCGTCGAGCGGGAACCACGGGCCCGCCCACGCGCAGAGGGCAAGCACGGGCAGGCCGCAGGCGCCGAAGCCCGCGATGCGCACCGGGTAGGCGAGTTTCTTGAACACGGCGCCGGTGAACCACAGCGCCTGGAGCGCCGCCATCCCGAAGGCGGCGCCGAACACGCTCAGGGTGAGGTTGAGCCCGTAGCTGGGCCCGGCGAACAGGTATCCCATGCCCGTGAACCATAGCATGACGATGGTGAACATGATGCACGCGGCGGAGGCGGCTTGGACGGCGATCTTCTTCATGGGGGCTCCTTCTGACGGAGGGACGGTCGGGGGTCGGGGGGGTGTGCGGCGCGATCGGCGCCGCACAGCCTACAGTCCGAGCTTGTGCTTGATGGCGGGCGCGTACTGGCGCGACACGATCACGGCCTCGTCGTTGTCTAACATGAGCTGCAGGCGCGCATTCAGGGCGGGCCGGATGGACGCGACGTGGTCGAAGTTCACGAGCATCTGCTTCGATGCGCGCACGAACTCGGTGCCCGCCAGCTTGTCCTCAAGCTCGTAGAGCTTGAGCGGCGTCCGGTACACGGCATCGGCCGTGTAGAGGAACGTCCTGCCGTCCACGGTCTCCGCATAGCAGACCTCATCCCGGTCGATGCGGTGCACGGCGCCGTCGCGCTCGCCCGTGAGCGTGCGGTCGTAGGCGCCCAGCGAGGCGACGATGCGCTGGACGCGCTCGTCTATGCGCGGGCACGCGACGGACACCTCGATGTCGTCGAGCGCGGGATTCTCGGTGATGGTCACGTTCATGGTGCGCGCCTTCCCGTCGGTGGGGTTGCGGTGGTTGGCCGATGCCGCCAGTATGCCCAACCTATCGCGCCTGCACAAGGCGCCCGCGGTCGAGTTGCACTGCGGCGCACGCAAGTTGCACGGCCGGGGTATCGTCGCGAAGGCGCGCGTAAGGCGTGCTATCATAGCGCGTGCGGACATGAAAACACGGCCCGGTTGGTAGTCCGGGCGCGAGAGTCGCCCTTTGAGCCGAAGTAGCCCGGTTTCGCAAGGATTCCCGTCAGTAACCTGCCTCCTTGGTTGTCCATTTTCCGCGTGCCAGCTACATACAAGGAGGACGATCATGAACGTCATCGCTTCATCCACGTTGACCGTGTTTCACGACGGCCAATTCTGGATTGGAATTTGCGAGCACATGGACGAGGGCCGCTACGGCGCATGCCGCATTGTGTTCGGGGCAACAGAGCCCACCGACACGGAGCTCCTCGCTTTCGTGTGCACGCGTTGGGCTTCTTTGCCGTTCGGGCTCGTTGAGGGTGCGGGCATTCAGGCGCCACCCCATGCGAACCCAAAGCGTCGCCAGCGCGAGGCGCGCAAACAGGTGGAGCATGCGGGCATCGGGACGAAGGCCCAGCAGGCCATGAGCGCCGCCTATGAAGAGCGCAAGACGGAGCGGAAAGCGGCCTCGCGCGAAGCCCGCGAGGCCGAGGCTAAGCGTCGATTCGCCCTCAAGCAGGAGAAGCGCAAGGCCAAGCACCGCGGGAAATAGAAATCGGACTCCCGCCGGCAGGGGGAGACGCGGATGCTTCGCGTGAAGCATGTCCTGGCACCCTATTCGGTGCGACTTCGCTTCGATGGTCGCCCCTCCCTGTATTTCTCGCCATCGGGTCGCTAGAACAGACTGGCCTGTGCGCCGAGGGGCTGGGCGGGCTTGTACGCCTTGATGATGTCGGACATGCGCCACAGAAGCCCGTGCTGCTTGCACAACGCGCGGAACAGGGCGCGGTTCTCGGACGCGCGCGGGCTGTTGCAGAAGTAGCGCTCGCCGAAGGCTGCGCGATAGCGTTCGGGTAGCGCGGGGTCGACGGAGGACACACGTTCGAGGAAGTGCTCGCGCTGTCGGTCGCGCATCGTGACGCCCGTCAAGTGGAAGACGAACCGCGCGCCGGCCGCCGCCGTGCCCTCAACGACGCCGCGGATCGTGTCATCGTCGTCCGTCACCCATGGCAGCGTCGGCGTGAACAGCACGCCGCAGAACACGCCGGCGTCGGCCAGCTCTGCCAGCGCTGCGAACCGTTCGCTCGGCGACGGCGCGTGCGGCTCGATGATGCGCGCCAGCTCGTCGTCGGCCGTGGTGACGGTGATCTTCGCGATGGCGCCGCCCGCGCGCCCGATGGCGCTCAGCAGGTCTATGTCGCGCGTGACGAGGGCGCTCTTCGTGTCCACCGAAACGCCGAAGCCGAACTCCTCGACCAGCTCGAGCGCCCCGCGCGTTACGCGCAGCTCACCCTCGAACGGATTGTACGTGTCGGACATGGCGCCGATGCCCACGACGCCGCGCGTGCGGCGGCTGCGCAGCTCGCGTCGCAGGATGGCCAGCGCGTCGAACTTGACGCTCACCTGGTCGAAGTCGTCGATGCGGTAGCACTCGCTTCGACTGTCGCAGTAGATGCAGCCGTGGCAGCAGCCCCGGTACAGGTTCATGTTGTAGTCGATGCCGAACCATTCGTTTCCGTGCGTGCGCACCTTCTGAAGGATCGACCGCGCGCGCACGACGGGGCAGGGGCTTGGCGCGGCATCGCTCATGCGGATGCGGGCCTCACGGGATGGCGCAGCACGGTGCGCAGGTTCTCGGGCTTCGTGCGGCGCGGATCGCCCAGGTAGATCTCATGGTGCAGGCGCACCGAGGGAACGCCTCCGCACGTATCGAGCATGTCCATCATGGCCTCAGTGCTAGCCGGGTCTCTTATGTCGCTCGCCAGCTCGCTTGCGGCAACAAACGCTTCAAGCGCTTCGATGGTAGCTGGCTCGTCGTCGTAGGGGCCTTTGTGCAGCACTTGGGCGCACGGTCCTTCCGCAAACGTCACGAATCGTGCGCGCGTCACGTCGAAATCGGGTTTTTTGGCCGCCACCTGCTCGCGGGCCCAAGCGAACACCTCGGGCGTGACGAACGGGGGTAGGCGAATCAAGGATATCCATTGCAGAAGGTTTTTGTCCACGATGCTGCGTCCGTCGAACCCTCCCGTAACAGTCCACCAAAGGCCCTCCAACGGCGGCACGACGTAATCGAAATAGCCGTCCGGTTGCCAATTCCCCATCTTCGTCATTTTGATAGTGAAGGAAAAGGCGTACTGCAGGGCAAGCGCATCGGCGTAGGAGCCGTTTTCCTCGTTCGGATCTCCCGCACCCGCTATGGCGACGAAGCTCATGGCCGGCACGTCGACGAGGGCCGGCTTCTCCTTCGGCAGATAGAGATCGCGGTATTCCTTCTTGAAGTCGAATGCTCCAGCCACGGCTTCTTTCCCTTCGTTCATGCACGCACGATTGGGCGCGCGCAGGTTATCGTGCGTCGGCGGGTGCGGCGCCCTTCCAGCGTTCGAGCGTGGGAAGCAGCGCCTCCATGTAGGCGCGCGCCTCGTCCTCGGTGAAGGGCGCCTCGGGTCCGGCCATATTCGACACGCAGATGTCCACCATGTCTTCCATGGTGCATTCACCGAGGTAAGAGCCATCCGCGTAGCACCACTTGCAATGATGCTCGCTGGGGGAGCCGTCTGCTTCCGTGCCCAGCAGGCTCGCGTCCGCAAGAGGCATGCCGCAGCTTTGGCATACGGTTTGCAGGGGCATGTCGAGCAGCTTCTCGATGGGCACGTTGAACTCGGTGGCAATGAGCTTGAGCACGTCGATGCCCGGCTGGGTGTCGCCGCATTCCCAGCGCGACACGGCTTGGCGCGTCACGAACAGCCGCTCGGCCATCTCGGTTTGGGTGAGGCCGTTTCGCTCACGCAGCTCGATGAGTGTCTCCTTGATGGCCATGGGTTCCTCGATTCTCGTCGGATGGATGCAAGCGCATTCATGGAACCATGCCCGCCAAGCTGCGTCAAGCAACCGGCTGTTGCCATTATGCCGTGACGAATACCCCGCGCTTGAAGGCGGCGAACCAGGTGTCGACGCCGCCCCAGGGCTCGACGCCCAGGCGCTCCACCACGAGGCGCGCGAACTCCACCGACGCCGCGCCGCTCGCCGTGATGATCGCCCCGCCGTCCACGGCCGGCTCGAAGCGGAAATGCTCCTGTCCTCGGTAGGCGGGTGCCAGCTGGGCGAACTCGAAGTCCGCGTTACCGGTGTGGTCGCACGCATCCAGGTAGCCGTGCCGCGCGAGGAACGTGCATGCGCCGCAGATGGCGGCCACGGGCACGCCGCCCGCGACGCAGTCGTCGATGACAGCCAGCACGGCGTCGTTTGAGCCGTCGAGCCAGGTCTCGCCGCCTATGAGGATGAGCAGGCGCAGATCCTCGGGCAGGGAGTCGGCGGCCAGGTCGCACTGGACGGCCAGGCCGCCAATGGAGCGCCGCAGGCCCCCGTCGGCCGACATTGTGCGCACTCGGTAGCCGGCGGTCGGCCGGTTGAGCTCAGCGCACGCAAGGCCCGCCTCCCAGTCGGCGAATCGTTCCGGCAGGTACGCGACGACGCTTCCCTTCGATGGCTCCATGATGCTCCCTCCTTTCCTTGGACGCGTCTACTTGAGCGCTACGAAGATGTCGATGTCGGCGTTGGACATGTCCTCGCCGGGGAGGTACCCCTCGAAGTCGAAGGTGAAGGCCCGCTGCGCCGTGAGCTCCTCGTCGGCCCAGATGGCGGCCCATACCTCCTGCACACTTCCCACGCAGTCGCCGCCGCGGACGGCGAACTTTGCGTAGCGGCCGGCGGGAATCTCCAGGCGCTCCATGCCCTCGGGCGCGTCAGCGGCGTTCGTCTGACAGCCGATGAGCAGCTTGTAGCTCATGTCGGAGAAGTCGTAGTCGCAGTACAGCCCGAAGCAGCCGTAGGGCTCCACGCGCACCTCGGGAATGGCGCGGTCCATGCCCTCGCCCATAAAACGCTGCCACAGTTGGCCGATGACCGCGCCTTCCTCCGGCGAGTTGTTGGACGCGCGAACGGCGGAACCTGCGACGGTGCGTGCGGGAAGCTCGACGATCTCGTAGTTCATGGTGTTCCTCTCGTTGAAGTTTTGATGACGGGGAGCACGATACGCGACCGAACCGGACAGGGCGTGACCGGTTTTGGAAAATTGTTCGGGAAACAGGGCGGCAAAGGGGGACGCCTTCTCTCCCTTTTAGAGAGCAGGAGTCCGAGCTTCTTTCTCTTCCGAGGCCTTCAGGATGGCGAGAGCTTGATCTCGCATCCATTCGCGCAGTTCGTCCGGCTCTTCCACCGTCATGCCGGCGCCGAACGACAGCAGGTGATGGCGCGCCCGGTCGGTGAGCTCGGTATCGAACGTCACGCGGAAGCGTCCGTCCGGGAGGGCTTCGATGGCGTCGGGCGAGAACTCCTCGCGCACGCGCGGGTCGCCCGGCTCGAATGCGAGCACGACGTGCGCCCGGTTGCGGGCTGAATAGTTTTCCACGAGGTCGGGCGGCAGCGGGCGCGGGTCGAACGTCTCGTCCTTCAGCTCCATCGTCTCCCAAACCATGCGGATAACCTTAAACGTACGCCAGTCCCCGCGCTCGCGGCACCAGGCGCGCACGTACCAGGAGCGGTCCTTGTACAGCAGCCTCGCCGGCTCCACGGTGCGCTGGCTCGTGCGGTCGGCCGCGTCGCGATACTCGAACGAGAGCAGCCGTCGCTCCAGAATACCGCGTTTTACCAGGTCGAACGCCCGCCGGTACGCGGCCGGCGCTCCCCAGAACGAGAAGTCGATGTCCAGCCAGTCGGCGCCCTCCCGCCTGAATAGGCGCGCGACGCGCTCGGGAAGCGACGCGTCGTCGGCGGCCCCCGTCTGGCGTAGGGCGGACAGTGCCGCAAGGATCTCGTCCTGTTCAGCATCGGTCATAAGAGAGCGGTCCAGCACGTAGCCTTCCATAAGGTGCACGCCGCCGCCTTTACCGCGCGTCATGAACACCGGAACGCCCGCTGCCGAAAGCGCCTCCACGTCGCGGCGGACGGTGCGCTCCGACACTTCGAGGCGCGCCGCCAGCTCGCCGGCCGGACGCGGCGAGCGTTCCATGAGCAGGTAGACGATCTCGAACAAGCGCTGCGATTGCATGGTCTGCCTTTCCGAGCGGCCCGTCTCCGGCAGGGCACACGAGAACGTCGTGCGCGGTCGGGACGGTCGCGCTACACTAATTCTCGCATACTAGCACGGAAGCGAAAGGGCGCACATGGAACGTATGACCTGCAAGCAGGCGGACGGATCGCACATCGTCGCGCAAGGGGCGGCGGAATTCGACGATGACGGCTCTTTGCGAGGGCCTGTCGTGGAGCGATTGGCGGCGTTCGAGAACGTCGTCGAGGCTTTGGAAGCGCGGCATGCGAGCCTCGCTGCGGAACTCGAGGCATTGAAGGCGCGCGGGCGAATGCGCGGCGCGACGGGTCAGCAGCTGCTCGCGCAGAAGATCTCGTGCTCGACGGCGCTGAATATGATATCCGACGAGCTTGGGCGGGAAGGCTGAGCGGGCTTTCCGACACGCCGCTCCAGCTTGTTCCGGCCGCGACGCATCCGGCTCCGTCTCTCGCTTCGTCGACGCCGACGCAGATCAGTCCTTTGTGGATTCGCGCATGGGGCCGCACACGGGCCGCCGTGGCCCTCCTGTGTATTTCGCGGTGGAAGGCTTGCCGAATATGCGCCGATACGAAATACTTGAGCGTCAGTCAGGGCTACGGGTCTGCAAACGAACGAGTGGCGCAGCGGCGCCAAGAAGGAGCATGCAGGTAGCGCCATGAGGTTTGTTTCCCAACGGGTAGAATGCGCGAGCGCTGTTGGCGTTAGCCGCGCTGGTCGGCTGATGCTTGCCTGTGTGCTCGCGTTCGCGCTCGTCCCCGCTGTTCCGTCTACTGCTCGCGCTGTGGGCGTGGCTGAGGCACAGGCGGCGCTTGATGAGGCCGAGGCGCGCATGCAGAGCATCGCGTCGGAGCATGACGCGCTTCAGAAGGAAGTCGACGATCTGCAAGCACGCATCGACGAAACAGCTGCGCAGGTGCTCGAATCCCAACAAGGAGTCGTCGAAGGCCAGACTGCGCTCGGCAAGACGGCCGTGTACCAGTATCGCGGCGGCTCGGTGGAATCTCTATTGACGCTCGTTCTTGAGGCGGAGGATTTCGATGCGTTTCTCCGCAGCATGTCCTATCTTGAATCTGTCCTACAGTTCCAATCGGACGAGATCACCGCGCAGCAGGAGCGTGTCGCCCAGTTCGAAGCCATTGCCAGCGACCTCGATTTCCAGAAGAACGAGCAGGAGAAAAAGCTCGCCGAGCTCGAGGAGAAGGAGGCGGAGGCCGAGCAAGTGGTGGCCTCGGCGTCCTCTCAGCTCCAGAGCGCGCAGGCTGAGGAGGTTGAACGACTTGCTGCGCTCCAGCGCGCCGCCGAGCAGCTGGCAGCCTCTCAAGAATCCGAACAGGCCCCGATAGCGAGCGATGCAAACACGGTCGATCGCGAGGATGTGGTGGATCCGGGAACCCCGGTGCAGCCCGACCCGAAACCCGTTGCCCCTGATTCCGGCTCTAATTCGGGAGGTTCTGATTCGGGATCGTCTGAGAGCGGTTGGAGGACGGGTATCGCATCCGCTTATGGCGGCTCGACCGACCCTTATACTCCGAATCCCGGCACCACGGCCACCGGCGCCGTGTGCGACGACTGGTCGATGGGCGTGGCCGTGCCCATGGCGTGGCCGAACTATCGCTCCTATTTCGGCCGTACGGTCGAAATTTCCTACAATGGCAAGACCGTGTATGCGACCGTGAACGACTGCGGCGGCATGGGTGGCGGCAGCCGCTCGCTCGACTTGCAGCCCGGTGTATGGAAGGCGTTCGGCTATTCGTCCTGCACCGCATGGGGGCTGCGCACGGTTAGCTACCGCTTTCTGTAGGATCGGCCTCAAGGTCCCGGCGGCTCTTGCTTCGTCGGATCCCTTCGTGCAAAGGGACGTCCTGCGCTTCGCAGGTTTACGCTCGGGCTTCTCTCGCGGCGGTTCCGTTTGCACGCTCGCGCGCTGCTCGCGTGGAAGCTCGGAGGAATTTCTCGCGCAGCGGCACCCGTTTGCGCTATACTGCATCGTTACACGCGATGACGAAGACAGCGCCGCATGCGAAGGTCGTCGGCAGAGACGGGTGCCACCGGCTGAAAGCACCCGGGCGACGAAAGCGGCGATTCCCTTCTGAGCAGTGCGTTTGAAGGCGGATGCAGTCCTGATTCGACGGACGGCAAGACGTGCAGTAGAACGCGCCGGGCGCTCCCGTCACAGAGCATATGAGCGGGCGGCCGAAAGCCGTGCGCCCCATCGTCGCGAGACGGGCGGGTGCGCAGCCGAGGCTCGTCAACCGAGGTGGTACCGCGAGAGCCTTCTCTCGTCCTTGGATTCCGGGATGCGCATCCCGTTGAGCAAGGGCGAAAGAGGGCTCTTTTTGTTGCCCGCATTGGCGTTGCACGGCGGGCAAAGAGAGACGGAAAGGAAGCGAACATGGCAATCGTGGAGGAACTGACGGCGCTGCGCGAGCAAACGCTCGGCGATGTCGCGCAGGCGGCCGACACCGCCGCGCTCGATCGGGTGCGCGTGGCCGTGCTGGGTAAGGCGGGCACGCTCACGGGGTACCTGCGCGGCATGGGGCAGGTACCCAAGGAGGAGCGCGCTCAGGTGGGCAAGATGGTGAACGAGGTGCGCGTCAAAGTGGAGGAGGCGCTGGCCGCGCGCAAGGCGGCCCTCGATGCCGCCGAGCTGGCCGCCGCAATCGACGCGGCCGCCGTGGACGTGACGCTGCCGGGCCGCGCCCAGCAGATGGGCACGCGGCACCTCATCAACCGCATCACCGACGAGATCTCCGAGATATTCCTCGGCCTGGGCTACACGGTGGCCACGGGCCCCGAGGTGGAGACGGATTACTACAACTTCGAGGCGCTCAACGCCCCAGCCGACCATCCCAGCCGCAGCCTGGCCGACACGTTCTACGTGGTGGACCGCTCGGGCGACCAGGTCGCTGTGCGCGGCGAGTCCGACGTGCTGCTGCGCACGCAGACTTCGGGCGTGCAGGTGCACGCGATGGAGGACAACGAGCTGCCTATCTACGTGATCGCGCCCGGCAAGGTGTACCGCCGCGACGTGGCCGACCCGTCCCACCTGCCCCAGTTCACGCAGATCGAGGGCCTCGTCGTGGACGAAGGCATCACGTTCGGCGACCTGAAGGGCACGCTCGACTACCTGTGCAAGCAGCTGTTCGGCGAGGAGCGCAGGACGAGGTTCCGCGCCCACTACTTCCCGTTCACGGAGCCTTCGGCCGAGGTGGACGTGAGCTGTGGCATCTGCCACGGCGAGGGCTGCCGCTTCTGCAAGGGCACCGGCTGGCTGGAGATCCTCGGCTGCGGCATGGTGGACCCGAACGTACTGTCTATGTCCGGCATCGACCCGGAAAAGTACTCCGGCTTCGCCTTCGGCATGGGGGTGGAGCGCATCGCCTGCTTGAAGTACAACGTGCCGGATCTGCGCATGCTGGTGGAAGGCGACATGCGCTTCCTTCGGCAGTTCTGAGGTTTCTGGCGGCGACGGCGGGGCGGCGCCCAGTCGCTCGAACAGTCCTCGCTGCGCTGCGGAACTCGCTTGGTGGGCGCCGCCCCGCCGTCGCTTTCACACGGTTGACGTTGTTGCGGCTCGCCTGATGACCGGGATCCGGCTTCAAGTCGAGGGAGTCGGGCAGGCGTGGGCATGGTGAGAGGGGTTGACCTGCGCGTTTTGCTTTCTTGGGAGGCGCGAGGGGCGGGAGTGGTTCGGAATAGTATGCGCGACGCGCATAGACGATAGGAAGAACGATATGAAAGTATCTTTGAAGTGGCTGAGCGAATATGTGGACGTGCCTTCGGACACGAAGGCGTTCTGCGATCGGCTCGATCTGACGGGCACGGGCGTGGAGGCGGTGGAGAGGACCGGCGCGGCGCTCGACGGGGTGGTCGTGGGGCACGTGCTCACCTGCGAGCTGCACCCTGACAGCGACCACCTGCACGTCGTGACGGTTGACGTGGGCGCAGGCGAACCCGTGCAGATCGTGTGCGGCGCGCCGAACATCGCGGCGGGCATCAAGGTGCCGGTGGCCACCGTGGGCGCGGTGCTGCCGGGCGACCTCAAGATCAAGAAGTCGAAGCTGCGCGGCGTTCCCAGCTGCGGCATGTGCTGCTCGCAGCGCGAGCTGGGGATGGGCGGCGATCATGCGGGCATCTGGATCCTGCCCGAGGACGCGCCCGTAGGCATGCCCATCGCCGATTTCGCGCAGCTCTCCGACACGGTGCTCGACCTGGAGATCACGCCGAACCGTCCCGACTGCCTTTCCATGGTGGGCATGGCGCGCGAGGTGGGCGCCATGTACCGCACCGACTACGAGAGCCCGCTCGGGCGCATGGCGGGCAAGCTCGTGCTGGACGCCTCCTCGGCGCCCGTCGACGAGACGGTGAGGATCACCATCGAGGACGCGGTGCGCTGCCCGCGTTACACCGCGCGCGTCATCCGCGGGGTCAAGGTCGGGCCGAGCCCCGACTGGATGGTCGAGCGCCTGGCGGCTATCGGCCAGCGCTCCATCAACAACATCGTGGACGTGACGAACTATATCCTGTTCCTGTTCGGCCAGCCGCTGCACGCCTTCGACCTGGACAAGCTCAAGAATGCGGACGGCGTGGCGCATATCGTGGTGCGCGCGGCCGCCGAAGGCGAGCGCCTGACTACGCTCGACGGCGAGGATCGCGCGCTCACGCCCGATATGACGGTCATCTCCACGCCGGAGCTCGGTGCCGTGGCGCTCGCGGGCGTCATGGGCGGCCTGGACACCGAGGTCACGGACGGGACGGTGGACATCCTGCTGGAGGCCGCCACGTTCGAGCCGGGCCGCACGAGCCGCACGAGCCGCAACCTGGGCCTGTTCAGCGAGAGTTCCATGCGCTACGAGCGCGGCGTGGACGACCACGGCATCGAGGAGCGTTCGGCCGCGGCCGCCGCGCTCATGGTGGAGGTGGCCGGGGGCTCGGTGAGCGCCGCCGTCCGCAACGGCGAGGGCATCGTGGACGAGTGGCCGGCGCCCTCGACGGCGCCCGATTTGCGCTTCCGCATCCCGCGCTTCTGCGCCATGATGGGGGCTGACATCCCGCGCGCCGACATCGAGGACATCCTGCGCCGTCTCGGCTGCGCGGTGGCCGACGATCCGGCGGGCAATGCCGACGTTCTGGCCGTGACGGCGCCCACGTTCCGCCCGGACCTCGAGCGCGAGATCGACCTGTACGAGGAGGTGCTGCGCCTGTGGGGCATGGACCGCATCCCGGCCACGCTGCCCGGCGGCCCCGGCCGCGTGGGCACGCGCTCGCGGATGGAGCACGTCATGGACACGGTGAACGACGTCATGCGGGCGAGCGGCCTCAACGAGACGATGACCTATTCGTTCGCCGAGCCGGGCGACCTCGACCGCCTACGCATGCCGCACGAGGGCCTGGGCGAGCCGGTCGAGCTCATCAACCCCCTGAACGCCGACCAGTCCGTCATGCGCCAGAGCATCGTGCCGGGTCTTCTGCGCAGCGTGGCGTACAACCAGAGCCGCGGCGTGAAGAACGTCCAGCTCTACGAGGCGGGCGCCGTGTTCTTCGCGGCCGAGGGCCGCAAGCAGCCCAAGGAGCGCCGCCGCCTGGCGGGCGTGCTGGCGGGCGCCATGGGCGACGCGGGCTGGAACGCCGCGCCGGCCCCGTTCGACTTCTTCGACGGCAAGGGCGTCGTCGAGAGTTTGGCGCGCGAGCTGGCGCTGCCGAAGCTGCGCTTCAAGCCGCTTTCTGCCGAGGAGGCCCCGCACCTGCAGCCCGGGCGGGCCGCCGCGGTGCTGTCGGGCGGCACGGAACTTGGCTGGGTGGGCGAGCTGCATCCGCTGGCCGTAGATGCGTATCAAGCGGACGCACCGGTTGTAGCGTTCGAGCTGGACGTGGAGGCGCTCGCGAAGGCGTCCCGCCCCGCTCGCGACTACCGCGACGTCCCCACGTTCCCAGCCGTGTCCATGGACGTGGCGTTCGTCGTGGATGAGGGCATCGCGCACGAGAAGCTTGTGCAGTGCATGACCTCGGCGGGCGGCAAGCTGCTGGAGGACGTGCGGCTGTTCGACGTATACCGCGACGAGGCGCGCGTCGGCGTGGGAAAGAAGTCGATGGCCTATGCGCTCACGTATCGTGCATCTGACCGCACGCTCACGAGTGAAGAGGTGGACAAGGCGCACGCCCGGCTTGTGAAGAAGGTGAGCGCAGCCACCGGCGCCGAGGTCCGAGCTTAGCTGAAACACCCGGTCGTCGAGGTATTCCGAGCCTGCGCTTGCAAGAGCGCAGGCTCTTTTTTCTCGCCGCTCGTGCGTCGGTGGGTCGAAACCCAAGGCAAGGCCCAGGTTGGGACGGGATCTCCATGGCGTCCGAAGCCGATCACGTCATCGCGCGGGATACGGCTGCCGCGCAATCTCCTCAAGGTGGACCGGAGCGTGGCGTTCCGGTCGCGCCGTCGCCTGACAGCGCTCGGGGCGGATGCCGTGAAGATGGTGTGGCAGGACGGGCTTGTACGATGCGCGATACGGTCCCTTGGGTCATAATGTGGTGACGAAATCGTGCGGAGCGTCAGCGGTCCGCACGCGAGCGGCGGGATGGTTTCCGCCGCTTTCTCATGCGGAGAGCGGGGACGATCGTGAGCGAGAGCATAGCCGTCGTGACGGATACGAACAGCGGCATCATGGCGGACGAAGCCGCACGGCTGGGTGTGCACGTGGTTCCCATGCCTTTCGTCGTGGATGGCGAAGAGTGCTTCGAGGGCGTCAACCTTGACGCCGAGCGCTTTTACGAGCGCCAGGAAGCAGGCGCGGACATCGCGACGTCGCAGCCCTCCATCGTCGATCTGGGCATGCGGTGGCGCGACTTGCTGCAGGCGTACGATACGGTGGTGTACATCCCCATGTCGAGCGGCCTGTCGGGCTCATGCGAGACGGCGCGCGGCTTGGCCGAGCACTTCGGGGGGCGCGTGCAGGTGGCGGACAACCAGCGCATCTCGGTCACGCAGCGCGAGGCGACGCTCGACGCGCTCAGATGGGCCGGCGAGGGACGTTCTGCGGCAGAGATTCGTGCGCTGCTTGAGGAGACGAGGCTCGACGCGAGCATCTACCTCATGGTGGACACGATGGATCACCTGCGTAGAAGCGGCCGAATCACCCCGGCTGCGGCTGCTGTCGGCTCGGTGCTCAAGATCAAGCCCGTGTTGCAGATACAGGGCGAAAAATTGGATGCGTTCACGGTTGCCAAGTCGCTCAAGGCCGCTAAGCGCGCCATGATGAAGGCGTTGGCACGCGACGTGGACGAGCGCTTCGGCGGCGTGGAGAACGTGCATCTTTATGTGGCCCACACGAACCGCGAAGGCGATGCGCTTGCTCTGGCCGACGAAATGCGTGCCGCCTTCGGCTCGGGTGACGTGTTCGTGGACCGACTACCGCTGAGCATTGCCTGCCATGTGGGCCCCGGCGCTCTCGGCGTGGGCTGCGCCAAGCGCCAGGAGATGTATCCGGCAAGCTGAACCCCCCATCCGTTTCCGTCCCGTCGTCTTGCGGCAATTCGGTGCGCATACGCCAAGCGGATAATCAGTGCTTTACGTATCGCGAAGCATGCGGGAAGGACGGCGGACGATGGCGAAAGGAGACGACGAAAAGCGGTTGCGTCGAGACCGCGCCGTAATCATCGCGGTGCTTGGCGTCGTCCTTGCAATCGCCGTCGTTTTGCTCGCGTTGTACGGGCGCGAGGTGTTCGCTTTCCTTACGAACGGCCATCTGGTGCAGCGGCAGGTGGAACGCCTGGGACCGCTCGCGCCCGTCGTACTGGGGATTCTGGTGGTTGCGCAAGAGGTCACCGTCATCGTGCCGAGTGAGCCGCTTGAGCTGGCGGCCGGGTACGCGTTCGGCTTCTGGGAGGGAGCGCTTGTCTATCTGGCGGCCAGTGTGGTGGGCTGCGTCGTCATCATCCTCATCGTGAGACGCTGGGGTGATCGCGTGCTCAGGCTGTTCCTCTCGCCTAAACGTCGCGCACAACTCGCTCATCTCAAGCGCTCGCAGCGTTTCGACCTGGCCATCCTTGTAGCATTCTTCATCCCAGGCCTGCCGAAGGATATCATGGCGTACTTCGCAGCGCTCGCGGGCATGCGTCCCGTGCACCTCGTAGCCGTGACCACGGTCGGGCGGCTGCCTTCGGTCGTGGCCGCTACGCTCGCCTCGTCCTATGCGGCGGCGGGAGACTGGCGGGCGACCGCCATCGTGTTTGCCGTTACGGCTGCGTTCGTGCTTGCAGGAATGCTCGTCTACCATCGCGTGCGTCGGCGATCCGCATGAAAGCCCGATGACAACACACAAGTTCGCGGTACAATAGCCCGCGAGCGAAAGGAAGACGAGCATGTACGATGACGATGTGCGTCCTGGCCGCAACGATGAATGCTGGTGCGGTAGCGGGAAAAAATACAAGAAGTGCCATCTCGGATTCGACGAGCGGCTGGAAGATGCTCGCGGGCAAGGGTATGAAGTCCCTCCGCGCTCGTTGTTGAAATCGCCGGCTGACATCGAAGGCATCAAGAAGAGCGCGGCGATCAATATCGGCGTGCTCGACTACGTGGCTGAGCGCATCGGCGAGGGCATTTCAACGGCTGAGATAGACCGATGGGTACGCGACTACACGGTTGAGCACGGCGGTGTGCCAGCCGATTTGAACTATGAAGGCTACCCGTATAGCGTGTGCACATCGATAGACGACGTGGTCTGTCATGGCATGCCATCCGAGGACGATGTGCTTCGAGCTGGCAGCATCGTCAACGTGGATTGCTCCACTATCCTGGACGGGTACTATTCCGATTCTTCGCGTATGTTCTGCATCGGCGACGTCTCTGAGGAGCGCCTTCGCTTGGTCGAGGAAACGCGAAGGGCCATGGAGGCGGGTCTCGCGGATGTGAAGCCCTGGGGCTTTCTGGGGGATGTGGGCGCCGCCGTCAACGAACATGCGAAGCGCTGCGGGTACTCCGTCGTGCGCGAGTTCGGCGGGCACGGTATTGGCTTCGGGTTCCACGAGGACCCGTTCGTCAGTCATGTGGCCGAGGCCGGCACTGGCATGGTGCTTGTTCCGGGGCTTGTTTTCACCATCGAGCCTATGATCAACGCTGGCGCAGCCGATATCGATATGAGCGATCCGAATGGATGGACCGTCCGTACCGCCGACGGTTCTGATACGGCCCAGTGGGAG
The DNA here is from genome assembly GCF_002899715.1 of Enteroscipio rubneri. Taxonomy (GTDB): domain Bacteria; phylum Actinomycetota; class Coriobacteriia; order Coriobacteriales; family Eggerthellaceae; genus Enteroscipio; species Enteroscipio rubneri. Next base: position 104,096 of record NZ_PPEK01000007.1, read on the forward strand.
GTGCAGGCGGTCGTCACCGACGACGGGTACGAGCTTCTTTCCTGGTAGCGGGTTTTGCGGGGCGACGAGGCCGCGGTTCGTCCCCTTGCCGCCCTTTTGCCCGGCCTCTGCGCCGTCCGCGTTCTCGTGATGCTCAACCGATGCTCGTGGACACGACGGACGGATACGTCTTGCAAAAATACCAAACAAACGTTCTTATATATGCTATACTGGTATCAGCAAATAGAGCCAGTGCAAGCGCTGTCCCGCCTACATTCGCAAGGCGGCAGCCCATAGATGGTAGCGGTGTTCCACGCTGCCCGTACCACGCTTGCAAGATCCTCTCGGCAATGGAACGCCTGGTGAAGAGGTGTTGCACCATGTCTCCTGCCAGCTTTTGGGATCGAAGCTATGTCGCCCCCAAGCAGCTGCCTGCGCTTCAGGAGCTTATCCGCTGCTGCGATGAGACGCTTTTGATGCGCGTGATCCTGGACGACCATGCGGCTCGCATGGAGGATGAGCCGCCGACTCCTCAGCGACGTCGTGCCATGGAGAAGCGGCTTGCGAGCACGCTGCGTTCAATGCGCGTATTGCCGATGAAGAAGAAGACGGGTCGGGACTTTCTGCTCATGCCGGAAGAGTCATTCGTACTGCATGCGGGCAGTCTCGATATCGAACGCCGGCTCGGCGCGTCGCTTGTCTTGTTCGACGACCTTCGTTTGCTGGCATGTTCGAACGAGGAGGCGGCCGCCCGCGGTGAAGATTTTACGCGACGCAGTTCCCCAAACGTTCCGTATGAGGAACTGCCGATACGACGCTCCTATACGCTCTTTCCTTGGGAACAGACCCTTGCATGTAAAACGTGGCTTGGAGGACCTTGGTGCCGCCGCGAACGCTATCTCGTGATCGCGAGCGCGGTTTGGGAGATGACGTTCTTCGGATTCGAATACGAGCGGGTTGTTGCGCGCCAAGCCGAAGCAAGCGGGAAGGTGCTGCTCGGCGTCGCATCTTCGGGAAACGATTCCGCCCAGCCGCCATCGCCGGACAGCACGGCGGGGCGGGCGCGCTCGTTCGATCTCAAGGAGCCTGATCGTTTCGAGACCGACTTCCGTGACAGTCTGGCTGCGCGCACGGCCAGACTCAACGGTATCGCGAGAGCCGAATTCAGGGATCGTTGCATCGACGCGAGTCGCAGGATGGGTATGTGCTGATGCGGGCTGCTTCGACGCGATGAGGCCCGTACTCTGGCCAGAAGCCTCTCCGTGCACATGCGTCTGTCACGCCTATCGCGCTCGAAGTCGGTTGCCATCCGTCGAGTTGAACCCGTCGATGAGCGGATTTCCGAAAAAAGAACGCCGCCGGTCATCTGATCCGGCGGCGAACGTGCTATCACTGCGATCCGTACTGCATCGGTCGCGCATTGTCCGAGGCGAGGCCCGTGCTAGTCGGCGACCTCGACGAGCGTGATTTCGAAGTTGAGGTCTTGGCCTGCCAGCTCGTGATTCATGTCAAACGTGGCGACACCATCTTCGATGGAGCGCACGAACACGGGGAACGGGCGGCCGCCTTGGCCCATCATATACACGGTTTGGCCGACGGGCAGCTCGTCACCATTCGGTATCTGTGAGAGGGGCACCTGCTGCACCATATCTTCGTCGCGCTCGCCGTAGGCTTCGGCAGCGGGGATGTGCACGGTCTTGGTCTCGCCCTGCTCCATGTCCTTCACGGCGGCGTCGAACCCGGGGATCATTTGGCCGGCCATGCACGTGAATTCGATGGGCTCGTTGCGGTCAAACGACGAGTCGAACTTCTTGCCGTCGTCAAGCGTCCCGGTATAGTGGACTTTGACCTTTTTGCCTTCGTTGCTCATGAAAAGCTCCTTGTCGATTGAAAAGCGATGGCCCCAGTCTAACCGAGGGCTTGCCGCTTCCTCTTCTTCAAGGCAAACTTGCTCTAAGTTGCCACAAGTTCGTGAAGCAGCCGGTTTCGGTATGTGCTGCGAGCGCGCGCAGCAGCTTTCAAGGCGGGCGAGCGCCCTCTCTTCCAACGCTCCGCCTCCTTCGTCGGGTATCCGATCCGCCTTCGACAAGAATCGGGGATCCGTCAGATCCTCCGCCGATCCGGCAGATCGTAGACGTCCAACAAGGTGATCTCGAAGTTGAGCGCCTTACAGATGGCGTCATGGTTCATGTCGAATACGGCTCGCTCGCCGTCGAGCGCGGTAAGGCGCGCGGGAAAGGTCTGGCCGTCCGGCTGCTCGAGGTTCACCATCTCGCCCACAACGAGTCTGACGTCCGCGGGGATCTTCGCTCGCTCGACTTCAAGGATGCGCGCGTCGGTGCGCTCCTCGTAAGCTTCGTCGGCGCTCACGTGCGCACGTCTTGTTTCGCCCACTTCCATGTCGCGCACCGTTTCAATGAACGCGGGGGGCATCCAGCCAGCGACGCACGGGAATTCGATGGGCTGCTCGCGTTGGTCGATAAACGTGGTCCCATCGTCGAAGTACCCTCGATACGCCACCTTCACCATGCGGTTCTCGTTGTTCATACCGCCTCCGCTTCCGCAAGATCGGCCAACGTAGTGCGACGCTCGATCAGCCGAGCGAGCGGGGCGAGGAACGCCGCGTCGTCATCGTCGAGGCCGCATTCGGCTATCGCGAGCACCTTGTCGCACAGCCGACCTGCCGGTTGCCCGTACACTTCGGCATCATAGCCCTGTGCCATGAGGTCTTTTTTCGCTATCTCCACATCGGGGGCGCGCACGTTGGCGAAAAGCGCGTCGAGTGCGTCAAGGCTTGCGGCGTCATAGAACAAACCCTTGATCAGCGCAGCATAAGCGATGACGTAGGGGATGGGCATAGCGTCTGCGGGCCTGATCTCGACGTAGGTCTTCAGGCGTACGTCATTGAAGAACATCGAAACGGCGTGTTCGACTTCGGCGCGCGTCATGGTGCGTTCGGCGTAGATGTCGCCGAACGTGCGGTCCGAATAGCACCACTGCTCTTTGCGGCACGGCACGAGAATAGCGGGAGCGTCGAGAATGTAGGCGGCGTAGCGGCGCAGGCTGAAATCGGGATCCAGCACATCAGGCACGAGCCCGCAGCGGTCGTTGTCCACATGCTGCCAAATCGCGGTTCGTACAAGCTTGTGTGTGCGAACCGCTCCTTCGAACCGAGGCGTGTTGTCCGTGATGAGCGAGAAGACGGGCACGAGCGCAAACGCGAGACGCAGCTTGCGCAAGCAGTCGGACGTGCTCGTGTAGTCGATGGAAACCTGCGTCGAGGCGCTGCCGCGCATCATACAGGGACCGTAGATATCTTTAGCGCCCAGGTACAGGTTCATGAACTGGTAGCGGCGTTTCGGAATAAGCTCGAGGTCGCGTGCGGCGGCGGTGGGATGGTAGCCGATGGTGAGCGCCCGCTCGCCGACCGGCGACAGGATGCTCGCGAGGTGCTGTTCGAACGCCTCGAATGCCTCTCGGGCGGAGACGAGATCTGCAAAGGGACCTGCTGAAAGCTCGAGCTGGGCAGCCGGTTCGATGGTTACGGCCTCTCCTGGGCGGGCGACCCCCAAAAGATCCCCGTGGAGGTCGGTGGTTGCGTGCGGGTACTCGGCTTGGAGCTTTGCGAGCACCCAGGCAACGCCGTGCTCGCCGCTGTACGGAACCGGGCTCAGGTCATCGTGCACGATGGTGTGCTCGAGCTCAATACCCAATTCTCCCAGGGAGTCGTGGGGCTTGATGCCGCTTTCGAAGTAGGCGACGATGGCTTCGATATTGCTCTCGCGGGCGGGCTGTGCCGTGCGTGCGGCCGCTTCGGGCGCGCAGACTGGTTCGCTCATAGTGCAAGCTCCTGAACAGACTCGTGTCGATGATAATGCTGCTTTGCATACCATACTCTTTCCTGTCCGCCGTTTCGCCTTCTTTTCTATTTCGCCATGGTTTCGTTCGCATCGGCCTGTCGCTTATTTCAGCTCATGCGGCGTCGGACGAGAGCTGAAGGACCCGAGAACTCTGTTACTATTTCATTGCGCGCCTTGCCAAACGGACTGATCTTTTTTAGGATGAACCTCAATGACATTCGAGCGCATTTTTGTGCAGGTGCACGATTTTCCAGCCCGATCATCGGTTCGCACGCTTGGACCCGGAACCGTCCGGGATTCGACGAAAGAGGGGCGCTATGGCCATCACGACGGGCATCGTAGGGGCAGCGGGGTTTGCCGGCATCGAGTTGGTCCGGCTCGTCTTGCGCCATCCCGATCTCGAGCTCTCCATTGTTACGTCCAATGAACTGGCCGGCACGGCGGTCGCCTCGGAGTATCCCGGCTTCGTCGGAGCAACCGACCTTGCATTCGCCTCCCATGACGATCCGGCGCTCGATACGTGCGAACTCGTGTTCCTCGCTGTGCCGCACACGGCGGCGCTCGGCATGGCGCCGCGCCTCGTGGCAGGCGGATCGACCGTCATCGATCTCTCGGCCGATTTTCGCCTGAAAGATCCCGTCGTTTACGAACAGTGGTACGCCGCCCGCCATACGGCGGTCGAGCTGCTCGAGAAGGCAACGTTCGGCCTGCCGGAGCTGTTCCCGGACGATCTCGTCCGCGCCGCCGCTGCGCACAAGATGGGGGAGGGAACGCTCGTGGCTTGCGCTGGCTGCTATCCCACCGCCACGTCGCTCGCGGCGGCGCCCGCCGTTCGTGCTGGCTGGGTAGTTCCTGGAGGCGTCGTCGTCGCAGATGCCGTGTCGGGCGTTACGGGCGCCGGCAAGAAGGCGTCGGCACGCACGCATTTCTGCTTTGCTGACGAGAATCTGGAGGCTTACGGCGTGGCGACGCATCGTCACACGCCCGAGATCGAGCAGATTCTCGAGCTCGATGGCCGCCTCGTGTTCACCCCTCATCTCGCGCCGCTCAATCGCGGGCTGCTCTCCACGGTCAACGTTCCGCTTGCGTCGGACGCGCCTTTGGATGCCGCCTCCATCATCGAACACTACCGCGCCTTCTACGGCGACAGCGCGTTCGTGCACGTGCTCGGTGTCGGCGAGATGCCTAAGACCTCGGCGGTTGCGGGCACGAACAACGCTCATATCGGGCTCGCCGTCAACGAACGCGCGCGCATGCTTATTGCGGTGTGCGCTATCGACAACCTGGGAAAAGGCGCAGCAGGTCAGGCCGTTCAATGTGCAAACGCGGTGCTTCGACTGCCCGAGAGCGCCGGATTCGACCGCGCTGCGGTACCCGTGTGACGTGTCTCGACCGATGCAAAACCGTATTCGACGAGAAGGAAGCTTATGACCGAGCATGAAATCGATGTGGGGTTCGGTGCGCCTGAGGGAGCGGTTCCGTTGCGCGCCAGCGAACGGCGTCCCTCGCCGTTGCCCCGTGTTCCGAACGGCGGCGTTGCCACGGCACGCGGTTTTACGGCTGCCGGGGTGCACGCTGGCTTTCGAGCCGATCCCCAGCGTCTCGACCTGGCGCTCGTCGTTTCGGACGAGCCGTGCGCGTGCGCGGGCGTATTCACCCGCAACGTGTTTTGCTCTGCGCCCGTCAGGGTATCGCGCGCACATCTGGATAGCTGCGGCTACGGTACTGCGCGTGCCGTCGTCATCAACTCGGGCAATGCGAACGCCGCGACGGGCGAGCGCGGCCTCGAGGCGGCTCGCGCGTCTGCGCGCATCGTGGCCGAGACGCTTGGCTGCACGGCTGACGAGGTCATGGTTGCCTCCACGGGCGTCATCGGGGTGCACCTGCCCATCGAGCCGTTCGAATCCGGCGTTTCGGCCGCTGCGACGTCGCTGTCGGCTGCTGGCGGGCATGATGCCGCGCACGCTATTATGACCACCGACACGCGGCCCAAAGAGGCAGCCGTTACGTTCGCGGGGGACGGTATCGGATACGACGGTTGCACGTTCGCGGTAGGCGGCATGGCGAAAGGCTCCGGCATGATCATGCCGGATATGGCCACGATGATCGCCGTCGTCACCACCGATGCGCCGATCATGCCCGATGTCCTTCATCGGGCGCTTGTCAAGGCGGTGGGGTCGAGTTTCAACAAGGTCACGGTCGACTCGGACACATCCACGAACGATTCGTGTTTCCTCATGGCAAGCGGCGCCGCCGTCACGGCTGACGCGCAGCCTTTCGAGCCGGGCGGTTCTGCTTACGAGCTGTTCGAGCGAGCCCTCATAACCGTTTGCGAGGATCTCGCGCGCCAGATGGCTGCCGATGGCGAGGGCGCGACGCGCCTCGTCACTGTGCGCGTGAGCGGTGCGGCCACTCCCGAGGACGCCGATCTCGCGGCTCGCGCCGTCGCCAACTCGCCGCTCGTCAAGACCGCCATCTGCGGGCATGATGCCAACTGGGGTCGCATCGCCGCAGCCGTCGGCAAGTCGGGCGCGGCCTTCCGTCAGGAGGATGCCGCCATCGACATCATGGGGTTGCCCGTGTGCCGCAAGGGGCTCACGGTCGCCTTCGACGAGGACGAGGCGCTGCGCCGCTTCGAGCAGCCAGAGATCGTTCTCGACATCGACCTCGGCGCGGGCGACGCCGCCACCACGGTATGGACGTGCGATTTCACGCACGAGTACATCACGATCAACGGAGATTATCGATCATGAAATACGCGAAGGACACGCGCCCCCATGGCGCCTCGCACAAAGCGGCGGAAGTGCTCGTCGAAGCGCTTCCCTGGATCAAGAATATCACCGGCAAGACGGTCGTCATAAAGTACGGCGGCTCTGCCATGGTTGACGAGCGGCTGCGCGCCGACGTTATGGCCGATATCGTGCTGCTCAAGATCGTCGGCGTAAACCCCGTCATCGTGCACGGCGGCGGCAAGGCCATCACTGAGGCTATGGAGCACATGCAGCTTCCCGTGGAGTTCAAAGACGGTCAACGTGTCACGACGCCCGAAGCCATGGATCTCGTGCGTACCGTGCTCATGGGCAAGGTGAACCAGGAGCTCGTCGAAGCCTTGAACGAGCACGGCAACTTCGCCGTAGGTGTGTCAGGCGCTGACGCGGGCGTCATCGTAGCCGAGCAGGCCAGCCCTGAACTGGGCCGAGTGGGCCGTATCACGCGCATCAACCGCCCGTTGCTCGACGACCTCGTGAATGCCGACTATATTCCCGTCGTCGCGTCGGTCGCGCTCGGCGAGGACGGCGGCTTCTACAATGTGAACGCCGACATGGTTGCCGGCCACATCGCCGCCGCCATTGGCGCACACAAGGTGGTGTTTCTCACCGACGTTGACGGCCTCTACGAGAATTTCGAGAACAAGGACTCGCTCATCTCCAACCTCACGGTGTTCGAGGCGCAATACATGGTGGAGAATAACATCGTGTCCACCGGCATGATCCCCAAGCTCAAGTCGTGCATCCTCGCGCTGGAGGCCGGCGTGTTCCGCGCCCATGTCATCAACGGCATTACGCCGCACTCGCTTCTGCTCGAACTGCTCACGAGCACCGGCGTTGGCACTACGATGCATTCCACTGATGAGGCATGCAAGTTCGACGCGCACCCGCTCGGCAACTTCGCTTCGAAGCTGCTCGAAAATAGGATGGCGTCGGGATCGGGCGGGATAGGACCATCCGGCTCACTGGGCGCAGAGGGAACGCGCACCGGCCGATAGCGTAGAATCCGCAGGACGAAGAAGGAAACGGCGACGAAAGAGGGACGATGAACTTCAACGAGGAGCGGCAACTCGAATCCACGTACGTCATGGGAACCTACGCGCGCAAGCCCGTTGAGCTTGTGCGCGGGCGCGGCATGCGGGTGGAGGATGCGGAGGGTCGCACGTACCTCGATTTCGTCTCGGGTGTGGGTGCGGTGAGCCTTGGGCACTGCCATCCGGCTCTGGTCGAGGCCGTCAGCGCGCAGGCGCGCAAGCTCGTTCACGTCAGCAACTACTACTATATCGAGCATCGCGGCGAAGTGGCGCATGCCGTGTCCGATCTGCTGAATACCTGCACGCCGGAGAACGAGCGCCGGCCGTGGCGCAGCTTCTTCGCCAATTCGGGGGCGGAGGCCAATGAGTGCGCGTTCAAGCTCGCGCGCCTGCACGCTAAGAAGCTCGCTGGCGCGTCCGCCAAGGCGGCGGGATCCGATGCGGCCGCCGTGCGCGCCGCCGAAGCTGCCGCTCCGCGGCTCATCGTCACGCTCGATGCCAGCTTCCACGGGCGTACGCTCGCCACGCTCGCAGCCACGGCGCAGCCTGCCAAGCAGGAGGCCTTCCAACCCCTGCCCGACGGCTTCGTGCGCACGCCGCTCAACGACGTTGCCGCGCTTGAAGAGCTGTTCGTTCGACAGGGCGATGCCATCTGCGCAATGGTGGTCGAATGCGTGCAGGGGGAAAGCGGCGTGCATCCCTGCACGGCCGAATTTCTGCAGACTGCGCGGCGTTTGACCGATCAGGCCGGCGCGCTGCTCGTGTGCGACGAGATACAGTGCGGCATGTACCGTTGCGGAACCTATCCATTCGGCTTCCAGCATTTCGGCATCGTGCCCGACGTGGTCACCATCGCCAAGGGCATCGCCTCAGGATTTCCCATGGGCATGTGCGCTGCGCGCGCCGAGACAGCCGACTCCTTCGAGCCGGGAGATCACGGCTCGACGTTCGGGGGCAGCTGTTTGGCGGTAGCGGCCGCCGAGGCCACCGTGAAGGCGCTCGCCGATGAAGACGTTGCCTCAAACGCCCGCGAGGTGGGGGTCTATCTGCGAACACGCCTTGCTTCGCTGCCGCAGGTGACGGAAGTCCGCGGTCTCGGTCTCATGGTGGCCGCTGATCTAGACAAGGGCTTCGACGCGTTCGGCGTCGTTGCGCGCGGTCTGGATGCCGGCCTGCTGCTCAATGCCACCGGACCGCATACGCTCCGTTTCTTGCCGCCGCTCGTGTGCTCGGAGGCCGATGTGGATGCGCTCATCGAACGCCTCCGCACGTTGCTCGTCGCAGAGAAGGGAATTGCCCACTGACGCGTGCAGACGACTGCTGAGCACGCTCCCTCGATCGAGGACGCGTCCCGCATCCTGGGCGCATCACCCTTTTTGACCAGGTGGTTTCTTGCGCTTCGTGGCGAGCGCGCCTCAGTCTTCGGTGGGCGTGCGCCACTCGCAGGGATCGGGCGCGGCCAGGCCGCGGATCCCCGCGATGATAATTTCGACCCCGTCGTTAAATGCTTGTTCCGAGTAGGCGGCTTCAACGGTATCCAGCCATGCCGGTTTGTCGGCTGCAGGCAGAGAATCCGCGTGCTCCATCTCGCTGATCTCGTTGACGATGAAACCCGAAAGGAACGCGTCGATGATGCGCCATGCCCGTGTGAGGATATCCTCGGGAATGCCTTGGTTCCCATGGAGACTCTGCACGCGCTCGGTATGTTCGCGTAGCCCCGGATCCCAGGCTGCGCCTTCGGCAAGGTAGAGGTGGGCGGATGCGTGGCGGAGGTGCATGCGTCGGATTGACGCTGTCGTGCGCCTGATTGTGTCATCCCAACGCTCGCCGGGCACGGGAGCTGTATCCACTTCGGTGAATGCGCGTGCCACCACGCCCTGTTGTATCTCCTCCATAGAGCCGAAGTGGCGGTACAGCGCCATTGCCGAACGGTCGAGGGCGCTCGCCAACTTGCGGATTGACAAGTTCTCCAGGCCCTCCTCGTCGGCAATCTCGAGGGCCTTGGCGATGATCGTTTCCCGGTTCAGCGGCACCCGCTTGTTCTTCAACTCCGAATTGTTCTGGGGCATGCGGAACATCCTCCTGCAATACCATCGAGGTGCATAGCTTCCACTGATGGTAGCAGACGAGCGAGCGATGGAAACGCTTGGATGCGGGGAAGCGGTTCTTGCACACTGAAAGTGTACGCTGTATACTCCACAAAGTGTACAGCGTACACTTTCAGTGGGAACCAAAGGACAAGAGAGGGAGCTATGGCTGCAACAGACGATTCAAACGTGTTCACTCGCAGAAACTTCGTGAAGGGAGCGCTCGCAACGGCAGCGGTGGCCGGCATGGGCGTCGTTGGCACCGCATGCGCATCCAACGGCGGGGAGGCGCCCGATAAAGACGCAAACGCTGCAACCGGCGTTGATGGTGTCGATTATACGAACGTATACGAGGGCGGTGCCAATCTGATGCCCGCGCGCAAAGCCGTCTGCCCGGGCCCGCGCGGTCCTGTGGCGTTTGAAGCGCGCGACATCCCCGATAGCGAAATACAGCGCGAGGAGGACTTCGACGTGGTGGTCGTGGGCGCCGGCGTTGGGGGTCTCATGGCCGGTCTCAAAGCGGCGGACCTGGGCGCGAGCGTTCTCATCCTCGAGAAGATGACCAAGGGTCGCGGGTGCTTCGAGTGCTTTGGCGCAGTGGGGGCCGGCTGTCAGGAAGGCACTGAGATCGACAAGGCGGCGCTGCTCGATGAGATCTATCGATCAGCGTACTACCGCACGCGCCCCGAACCGGCGCGCACGTATGTCGACCGTTCCGGCGAGGCGACGGATTTCTGGCAGAGCGTGCTCGACAAAGGGGCGAACGGCTTCGTGATCAGCAAGGTCGAGCAGGCCCCCTCATCTTGCGGGTTCCCCGCCATGACGCCGCTTATCGACACCGAGCTGGGCTTCTACGATTCTCCCGCCCTGCCGCCTGACGCCGGCGTGCGCTCCGGCTTGTCGGGCATCTACGTGTGCCTTGAGATGCAGGATGTGGCCAAGAACGCTTACGATACCGTTGATCTACGTTTCTCGACGCCCGCAGTTCGCCTTGTCTCTGACGATTCAGGGGCCGTTACGGGCGTGGTCGCACGCGACGAATCCGGCTACTTCCGGGCGAATGCATCCAAGGGCGTCATCATGGCAACCGGTGGTTACGATTGCAATCCCGAGATGATGCAGGCGTGGACCAGGCCCGAAGACTACGCGAACTCGAGCTGGTGGAACCCCGGCTGGGGCACCACGGGCGACGGGCATATGATGGGCCTTGCCGTGGGGGCCCAGATGGATCCCGTGCCGCATCCGGTCATGAACTTCCGTTGGGGAACGCCCGATTCGTTCGCAGACTTCCGCACCTGGAACGCCGTGTACTTCGGTATCCTGGTTAACGGTCGCGGTAATCGCTTCGTTCGTGAGGATGCGCCGTTCCAGGTGGTTTCGAACGCTCAGAATGCGCAGCCGGGCTACGGCAAAAACTGCTGGTACATTTTCGATGAGACGATGTACGAGGGTATGGAGGACGCGCTCGAAGAATTCAAGCAGAAAGGCTGGCTGTATGAGGGCGCTTCGGCTGACGAACTGGCTCAGGCGGCTGGCATCGACGCCGACGGGCTGTCCGCCACGCTCGAACGCTACGGATCGTTCTTCGAGGCGGGTCGCGACGAGGACTTCGATCGCGATCTTGCGGTCACGCTTCCCTTTACCGGTTCGCGTTTGTTCGCGTTCACCACGAACAGCAATGTTCTCGCCACAACGGGCGGGTTGTGCATCGACGAGCATTGCAGCGTGCTCGACGTGAACGATGAGCCCATCCGCGGACTGTATGCCTGCGGCAATGCGAGTGGCAGCTTCTTCTCGGGCAACTACCCTCGCCACATTCCTGGTACTTCCATCGGGCGCGCAATCACCTTCGGGTATGTGGCTGCGGAGAGCGCCGTCAATGCGGTCGTCGGTGTCGGGCCCAAGCTTGACGGCAACGCGCCCGCTCTGACTCCCTATGTCGAAGGCTCTGCTGTCGACGAGGCGGGGAAGGCATCCTTCGAGAACCTAGGTCCTTGGAACCCTTACGACCCGATCCACGGCGGGAGCGCCGACTATGCGCCCGAGCAGCTGGGCGGCATATCCGAGGCATGCGATAACTGCCACACCTATGCGTCCGGAGCGGACACGGTGCTCGACGGCATGTCCTCGCTCGGGAAGTAAACCACCCTCCCTCCTTCCTTTCATTCCCGGCGCGGCTGGCTCTTCCAGGTCCGCCGCGCCGGCGGCACGGGGATGCGCTGCCAAAAAACATGCCGGTTTGGCACGAATGATGGCAAGTGTTGCTTTAAAGAGTCGTGACGCAAGTATCCAGCTGCGCGTTTTCCCAGGTCGATGCTTGCAGCGAGTCGAGGGCAAAGGGGCTTGCGTGCCAAACCGGCATGTTTTTTGGCAGCGGATCAGTGGGTGCTTTAGTGTGATAAAGTACCGGACGCCTTGGGCGTTGTGCAGCAAAGCAAAGTGCCCGGGAACGCACATACCTCACGCTTACCTACAAAATGGAGCACAACCTTCTTTAGATGCTGTTCTGCGGAGCCTTGTCGTCCATCCGTCTCGCTATCGGCTCACGGCTCCTCACTCCGACTGCACATCCTCCGTTCTTCCGGTCCAATCGTTCCGATCGCCGGAAAACTTCTCGATTTTTTAAATTCTGACAGCAGAACGCTTCTATATGCGGTACTATACAGTGCATATTTTCGACTGGAGATTGCGGTTTTCTGCATACCCCATACGAAAAGACGTGAGCTGAACCGCATGTGCCAGTTCTCGGAGCAGAGAGTATCGAGCATGAGGAAACGTCAACAACGGCACGACGTCATTCGCGATATCATTCGCGAACACAACGTTAAGACGCAGCGGGATCTTGCGAACCAGCTGCAAGCCGCTGGATACGAGTGCACTCAGGCAACGATTTCTCGCGACATCATGGACATGGGACTGGTGAAATCCCGTGAAGGATACTATATCCTTCCCGAGGAGCTGCGATTGCAGCGCATGGTTTCCGAATTGGTTGAAGAGGTACACGTGGCAGGCAATCTCATCGTGGTCAAGACGTTCTCCGGCGGAGCAGCCGGCGTCTCCGCTGCGCTCGATAAAGCGAGCTTGCGCGGCGCGCTCGGCACCGTCGCCGGCGACAACACGATCATGATCGCTGCCGAAAGCCCTGAGGCCGCTCTTGACGTCGAGCGCGCCATCGACCGACTGCGACGACGTTAGTCGTCTACTTTTCTTGCGAGGGACGCTTTTCTCCCTCCCTTCCCCCAACGCTGCCCAGCAGCATGAAGTCGTGAGGGCCGCCCGGCGCTCACGCCACCGCGAAAAGCCGCGATGCACACGGGTCCCCGTGTATCCGCATGCCGGAATTGGCAGGGCGGAGCTAAGGCCCACCCGTACCTGCATCGGAGATCCGGGCACGAACCAGCTAAAACAAAAAGAAATAGAGCGTAGGAAAGGGATTCACCATGGCTGATCAGAAGGATAAGGCGGTACTGGCATACTCGGGCGGCCTCGACACGTCGTGCTGCATCAAGTGGCTCCAGGAGAACAAGGGCGTCGACGTCATCGCCGTCGTGGGCGACGTGGGGCAGGAGCACGAGGGCCTCGAGAAAATCAAGCAGAAGGCGCTCAAATCCGGCGCGCTCGACTGCCTCGTCGTGGACATGAGGGAGACGTTCGCCAAGGAGTACCTAGCCAAGGCGCTCGCCGCCAACGCCATGTACGAGAACAAGTACCCACTCGTGTCCGCCCTGTCGCGGCCGCTCATCTCCAAGCACCTCGTGGACGCCGCCCACAAGTTCGGCGCGAAGTACATCGCGCACGGCTGCACGGGCAAGGGCAACGACCAGGTGCGCTTCGAGTCCAGCATCACGATGCTGGACCCCGACATCGAGATCCTCGCCCCGGTGCGCGAGTGGGAGCTCAAGACCAGGCCCGAGGAGATGGAATGGGCGCAGGCCCACGGCATCGAAGTGCCCACCACCAAGAAGTCGCCGTACTCCATCGACGACAACCTGTGGGGCCGGGCCATCGAATGCGGTGTGCTGGAGGACCCGTGGACCGAGCCGCCGGCGGACATCTACACCATGACGAGCGATCCGATGCAGGCGCCCGACCAGCCCGAATACGTTGAACTCACGTTCGCGCGCGGCCTGCCCTATATGATCAACGGCGACCAGAAGAGCTTCCTCGGGATCATCTACGCGCTGAACGAGATCGCCGGCAAGCACGGCTTTGGCCGCATTGACATGATCGAGAACCGGCTCGTGGGCGTGAAGAGCCGCGAGTGCTACGAGGTGCCGGCGGGCCTCGCGCTCATCCAGGCGCACAAGGCGCTCGAGGACCTCGTGCTCGAGCGCGAGGTGCTGCACTACAAGCTGGGCATGGAGCAGGCCTGGGCCACCGCCGTTTATAACGGCCAATGGTTCTCGCCGCTCAAGGAGGCTATCGACGCGTTCATGGCCTCCACGCAACGCTGCCTCTCCGGCACGGTGAAGCTGAAGTTCTACAAGGGCTCCTGCACGGTTGTCGGCCGGAAGAGCGCCTACTCGCTCTACGACTACGCGCTGGCCACGTACGACAAGGACGATGCGTTCGACCACACGGCCGCCAAGGGCTTCATCAAGCTGCAGACGCTCTCCGGCAAGACGTGGGCCTCGAACCGCCGGCAGGAGGGCGCCCCGGCTGAGCTCTTCGACGCCGAGAAGCAGCAGGGTCCCCTCAAGAAGGGCAAGTACGAGGACGTCACCCCGCTCGGCCAGCACGTGGTGGCCGAGGCCGAAGCCGTCTTGGCGTAAGCGAAAGGAAATCCATGGCACTCTGGTCAGGCAGGTTCACGGAGAACGTGAGCGAGTTCACGCAGCGCTTCGGCGCCTCGCTGCCGGTTGACAAGGCGCTCTATGCGCAGGACATCGCCGGTTCGAAGGCGCACGCGGCCATGCTGGCGAAGGCGGGCGTTATCGCGCAGGCCGACGCCGACGCCATCGCGGGCGGGCTCGGACGCGTGCAGGAGCGCATCGAGGCGGGGGAGTTCGCCTTCGACATCAACGACGAGGACATCCATATGTCCGTGGAGCGTGCGCTCATAGCCGATGTCGGCGACGCGGGCGCGCGCCTGCACACGGGCCGCAGCCGCAACGACCAGGTGGCCACCGACACGCGCCTGTTCGCGAAGCAGCGCTGCAGCGACCTCATGGCGGCCAACGTCGCCCTGCGCCAGGCGCTCGTCAAGCAGGCCGAGGCGCATCCGGACGTCATCATGCCGGGCTACACCCACCTGCAGCATGCCCAGCCCGTGCTGTTCGCGCACCATATGCTCGCCTACGTGTGGATGCTCGCGCGCGACTTCGGGCGCCTGGCCGCCGCACGCCGTGCCGCCGACGCCAGCCCGCTGGGAGCGGCGGCCCTCGCCGGCACCACGTACCCGCTCGACCGCCAGATGACGGCGGAGTCGCTCGGCTTCTCGCGCGTGATCCCCAACTCGCTCGACGCCGTGTCCGACCGCGACTTCCTGCTCGATCTGTCCTACGCGTGCAGCGTGTCGTGCATGCACCTGTCGCGCCTGTGCGAGGAGATCGTGCTGTGGTCCACGGCCGAGTTCGACTTCATCGGGCTCTCCGACGCGTTCTCCACGGGCTCGTCCATCATGCCGCAGAAGAAGAACCCCGACTTCGCCGAGCTCATCCGCGGGAAGACCGGGCGCGTGGTGGGCGACCTCGTGGCGCTGCTCGTCACCATGAAGGCATTGCCGCTCGCGTACAACAAGGATCTGCAGGAGGACAAGGAGGGAGCCATCGACGCCGCCAAGACGCTCGAGGACTGCCTCGTGTGCGCCGCCGGCATGATCGAGACGATGGCCGTGAAGCCCGAGAGCATGCGCGCCCAGGCGAAGAAGGGCTACCTGGCCGCCACCGACGTGGCCGACTACCTGGCGAAGAAGGGCATGCCGTTCCGCCGCGCCCACGAGGTGGTGGGCCACCTCGTGCTGTTGTGCGAGCAGCGCGGCTGCGACCTGGACGACCTCGCGCTCGCGGACTTCCAGGCCGAAAGCGACCTCTTCGAGGCCGACATCACCTCGGCGCTCGACCTCGACGCCATCGTGGCCGCCCGCACCACCGAGGGCGGCACGGGCTATGCGGCCGTAGCCGAGCAGCTCGCGCTGGCGAAACAAGTGCTCGCCGACGACGAGGCCGCCGTCTAACGGATCGCGCCGCACCACGGAAGAAGAAGCAAGGCAGGGTGCTCTGCGTTTCTCGAGCGCGGAATCGTGCCCAGCTTCCGCTTTCGCCGGGAACCGGACAGAGGCGCGCACCGTGTTTCACGGGTTTCAAAATGCGGCAGTCGAACGGAGGATCCGAGCTGCGCGACATGATCATGACCGAGGGGGCCGGGCGGTCCCCTCGGTCGTTTCAGCTCCAAATTGAGGCTTCCACCGGGCATTTCTTCTTATGACCATTTTCCAACAAACTTGTGTGGTTTCCAGAGGCCACAACCCTCGATGTTACAATGAGCGAAGTTTTTTTGGAGGTGCCACGTGGCTTCACGTTCTATGAAAAATAGGCCGGGGATTAAAAAGAAGCATCCCTCTATCGGTCTTCTCGCCGTTTTGGCTGTGTTCGCCGCCGTCGTGATCGCCGGCGGCGTCGGCGTGTACGCCCTCGGCTCGACTTGGCTCGAGGATTTGCCTGACTACACCGACGCAGACGCATTCAATACGGCGCAACCGACCGAGGTATACGCGAGCGATGGGACCACGCTGCTCGCGAAGTTCCAGCTTGAGAACCGGGATCCGGTTGAGCTCGATCAAATCAGCCAGTATGTGCTCCGCGGCACGGTGGCTACCGAGGATGAGCGCTTCTACGAGCACGGCGGGTTCGACATCACTGGAATAGGGCGCGCGCTTGTGAACAACATCACGGGAGGCGAGCTCGAAGGCGCCTCCACTATCACGCAGCAGTTCGTTCGCAACACCATCCTCTCGGAGGAGATGGACGACATCTCCATCAAGCGTAAAGTGCGCGAGATGTACCTTTCCGTCAAGCTTGAAGAGATGTATTCCAAGGACCAGATTCTGCTCATGTACCTCAATACCATCAACTATGGATCAGGTGCCTACGGTATCCAAGCCGCATCGCAGCGATATTTCTCGAAGAACGCGACTGATCTCACGCTTGCGGAAGCCGCCACGCTCGTCGGCATTCCGCAGTCACCGACGTACAATAACCCTATCGACAACCCCGAGAACAGTCTCAAGCGCCGTAATGTCGTTCTCGATCGCATGCTCTCGAACGGGTACATCACGCAAGAGGAACACGATGCCGCGTGCGCTGAGTCTATCGCACTCAATCCAACCACGCCTTCGACCGATGGCATCTTCCTGTATCCGTACTTCACAAGTTACGTGCGCGAGACGCTGACAGACGAAAACGGGAAGTACAAGTATTCGACTAACGAGGTGTTCAAGGGCGGTCTCAAGGTGATCACCACCATCGACCCGTCCACGCAGCAGGCGGCTGAGAACGCTGCCGATGCGAAGCTATCCTCGCTGCCCGATGAGGCTGAAGCCGCGATCGTGGCCATCGATCCGTCCACCGGCCATGTCAAGGCCATGGTGGGCGGTAAGGATTACAGTGCGAGCAAGGTCAACCTGGCGACGGGTTCCGGCACGAATGCGGCCGATCCTGGTCGCCCCTGCGGCTCGGCCTTCAAGACGTTCACGCTTATCGCAGCGCTCGAGGCAGGCATGGATCCGAACAAGACGACGGTCGACTGTTCGTCGCCCGCCGAAATCGAAGGATATGGACAGACCCTGCACAATTCCGGCAATAAGAGTTACGGCACGCGCAGCATCGCAAGCGCGTTTGCCGTGTCGTCGAACACCGGTTTCGTGCGACTCGAGATGTCGATGGGTACCAACAAAGTGTACGAAGTGGCGAAACGCATGGGCATCAGCTCCCCGCTTGCCGAAACAGATCCCACGCTCACACTCGGCACGTACAACGTCACGATGCTCGATATGGCGGATGCCTATGCCGACATCGCGAACGGCGGCATGCACTACGAAGCGGAGCCCATCTTGCAGGTGACGAACAGCAAAGGCGACGTGATCTTTGACAACTCCCATCCGGAAGGCAAGCGGGTGATCTCGGCTGAAGTCGCTCATGCGGCCACTGAAGTCATGAAGGGCGTCATCACCGGCGGTACCGGACGAGCGGCAGCGCTTCCCGACGGTCGTCCGGCCGCCGGTAAGACAGGCACGGGCAGCGATTACAAAGACATCACGTTCTGCGGTATCACGCCCCAGCTTTCCGTGGGCATCTGGTTGGGCGACCCGTCCAACAGCATCTCGCTCAACGGCACGTCGGCTGCGGATGTGTTCCGAAACTTCGTCGGTACGGCGCTTGATGGCGAGCCTCATGAGGAATTCCCGCAAGCAGGCAATCCTCCGTACGAAAGCTACAAGGATGCCACCTACCATATCGGCGGCGCATGGGCTGACGAGAGCGACCAGGACCAAACCGATGAGCCGCAGGAAGATCCGACGACTCCCAGTGATCCTGGCGCCGTCGCGCCTGGAACGACGGAGCCTGCCCCTAGTCCAAATCCGACACCCGATCCTGAGCCTAAGCCGGATCCGGATCCCGAGCCCAAGCCCGATCCCGATCCCGATCCGAATCCGCCCGATGGCGGCGGCGGTTCCGGCGGCGGAGGCGATTCGGGCAATGGCGGCGGAACGACGCCCGCGCCAGCTGTGGCCTCGTTCTCGAATCGTGGATTCTCGCCGTTTGGCATATGGATACGCGAGCCGTATTGGTCGTAGGAAACCGCTGCTCTCAGCGGCATAGGCTAAGCTGGCGAGGTTTCTCGCTACCCGGATGAACACGAATTCTCGAACAAGGAGCAGATACGCTATGAAACGAATGAACTTCGTCAAGGTGCTCGCCGTTGCGCTTGCAAGCGTTTTGATGATCGCAGCTCTTGCCGGCTGTCAGCAGCGAGGATCGGCTGTCGATCAGGACCAGCTGGACAGACGACAGTACATGTCGCAAGTAAACCAGGCGATGGACGAGCTTCAAACAAGGCTCGAAAGCTTCTCGGATGCCGTGTCGCGTGATGACGTGGTGGGCATGCGCACTCAGGCTGACAACGCTTTCAAAGCGCTCGACGAACTTAACGGCATTGAAGTTCCCGACGCTCTGAAGGATATCCAGACGGATTACGTCGACGGAACGAACAGCTTGAAGGATGCGCTCAACGGCTACATCGATCTGTACACGGAGATCGAAAGCGCCACCGATGAGCAGCCCTTCGATTGGTCGACGTACGATCAGCGTATCGCCGATATCCAGGCGAAATACGACGCGGGCATCGACAAGCTCAAGAAGGGTGACGAAACCGCCGCTTCTAAGGAATAAGCGCTCGGAACAACCGGGGCGCGTTTCGCATGCGTCCCGGTTGTTCAAGGTCATTGAGAAGGCCGAGCCCATAGCGGGCTCGGCCTTTTTCTTATCGCTGCTCTATGAGCGATGGTGCTCGACGGTGGGAGAACGTTTTGCGGATACGCCTCGCCTGCCTAGGTTCCTCCCGTGCCGTTTTCAGCGGGAGGATCGGGTTCGGTCGGGGGAGGCGTATCTGGATCGGGCTGCGCGGGTTCGGTCGGAGGTTGCGGCCCCTTTGACACGACGAGGACAATCGTGTCGTCCTGCACAGACTGGCCGATCACGCTGCCCGCTGCTGCGGTATCGGAATACTCTTCAACAACGCTCACCGTGTAGTCGCTCAAAGCCGACTGCGCATCCGAGAGCGTCATGCCAACCACACTCGGCGCATCCGCAGGATCAGGGTCTCCGAGGGTGATCTGCTGCTTCTTATTGAAATCGTTGTTGTAATCGGGGTCTTCGGCGGCAGGGAAATCGACCAGGGGCTGATCCTCCAGCGCTGCACTCATGAAGTCGTGCCACAGCCGGTTGCAGGTGATGTTCGACGTGCCCTCAATATTGCCGGCAGGGTTGCCGATCCATGTGGCGCAAGACAGCGTGGGGGAATAGCCGACCAGCCAGTGGTCGATGTAATTCTCAGACGTGCCCGTCTTCCCGGCTACCGTTTGTCCGTTCGAAGGACTCGCACCGCGGGCGGTGCCCTCAGTAAAAACGGTCTTGAGCACGTTCGTCGTCGCTCCTGCAACTTCTTCGCTCAGCACGCGCTTGCTCGTGTCCGCTGCTTCGTAGATGATGTTTCCGTTCTTGTCCTCGATCTTGGTGACCACGACGGCATCCCGTTTCACGCCGCCGGTTGCGAACGTGCTGTAGGCTTGCGCCATTTCAAGCGGAGTTACCGCAGTGCTGCCCAGCGTGACCACTTCAACGGGGCTCAGCTTCTCGCCCGGGATACCCAGGCGCTCGGCCATGTCTGTCACCGAGGTCGGATGGATTTCCTGGGAAAGGCGTACAAAGCCCGTGTTCGACGATACGGCTGTCGCGCTTTGGATGGAGCGAATCCCATAATCGGTGCCACCGAAGTTCTCGACGCGATGACCTCCTGAAAGCTCCAGAGGAGAGGTGCAGTCGATGGGCGTGTCGGGGTCGATGCCTTGCTCGATCGCTGCAGCGAGCGTGAACGCCTTGAAGGTCGATCCTGCCATACGGCCCGATCCGCCCGTGCCTGTTGCGAGGTTGACCTGGCTTGCGCTGTAGTCCTTGCCGCCCACCATCGCCTTCACCTGGCCGGTTTCGGTGTCGACGGCCACAAGGGAGCAGTCCAGATCCGACGACATGCGGTCGAGTTGGTCGGCGCATGCGTCTTCGGCCATCTGTTGGAGCTCGGGATCGAGGGACGTGTAGATGGTCAGCCCACCTTCGAACAGGTCTGCATAGGACACGTCGTAAGGGTTGTCGTCGGCAAACAGCTGCGCGCGCACGTAACTGGTGAAGTAGGGGAAGGCGTAGATGCCATCGCTCGGAGCCTCTGGCGCGGGGTCGAGGGCCAGCTCTTCGGCCTGCGCTGCGTCGTGCTCCTCCTGTGAAATATGACCTGCAGCGAGCAGGCGATCGAGCACGGTGTTGCGGCGCTCGAGGCATGCTTCCGGATATGCCTTCGGATTGAGATAGGTCGGCGACTGGGGGATGCCCACGAGCGTGGCGGCCTGGACGAGGGTGAGTTCAGCGGCGGATACTTGGAAGTAGTTTTGAGCTGCGGCCTCGATGCCGTAGCACCCGTCGCCGTAGTTGATGGTGTTCAGATACATGAGCAGGATGTCGTCTTTGGAATACTGCTTCTCCATCTCGGTTGCCAGCTCGGCCTCGCGTATCTTGCGCTCGATCGATATCTCGTTGGCTTCCTGCGTCAGGATAGTGTTGCGAACGAGCTGCTGTGTGATGGTTGAGGCGCCTTCCAGCTGGCCTCCCGTGATGTTGTTGATGACGGCGCGCGCGATGCCTGCGATATCGACGCCATTGTGCTCGTAGAAGCGCACGTCCTCGGTGTCGACGGTGCCTTGGAGCACAAACGGGCTAATCTGATCGATCGTGACGGGATCGCGCTTCTCAAGCTGGAATTCAGCGAGTCGAGTCGAGCCGTCGCTCGCGTACATGACCGATTCCTCGGC
Organism: Enteroscipio rubneri; assembly: GCF_002899715.1. Lineage (GTDB taxonomy): Bacteria > Actinomycetota > Coriobacteriia > Coriobacteriales > Eggerthellaceae > Enteroscipio > Enteroscipio rubneri. The sequence continues at coordinate 125,402 of NZ_PPEK01000007.1, forward strand.
TGAGTTTGTGAAGTCGGTATCGGCGATGCTCGGCAGATCGTCCGTCCAGCCCTCCATGACGTGTAGGACGCCCTGCACTCCCCAGTAACCGACGAAGCAGAGCGCCGCTGTTGCAACAAGGATGCCCCACTTCACTGCATGGGTGCGCTTTTCGCGCTGTTTTCGACGTATTTTCATCGTTCGATTATACTACCATACCGCCGACACCAAACTGTTACGTGCCGGCGTGCACACGCAATTCCCGAAAAGACGGGTTGCAGAATTCCGATGCGGCCAGATCGCCGCCCATAGAACACCGAAGCGAGGATAACCATGCACGATATCGAACTGCTCGCGCCAGCCGGTAGCGCCGCGGCGCTGCACGCTGCCGTCCGCGGCGGAGCCGATGCGGTGTACCTCGGCCTCGACTCGTTCAATGCGCGTCGTGGCGCCGACAACTTCACGCTCGATTCGCTTGGCGATGCCTGCCGGTATGCGCACATGCGCGGCGTACGGGTATACGTGACGCTCAACACCATGGTGCTTCCCTCGGAGGCGCCGCGTGCGCTGGAAACCGCCCGTCAGGCCTACCGTGCCGGAGCCGATGCGCTCATCGTTCAGGACATCGGTGTCGCCCTCGAGCTCATGCGCACGCTGCCCGAGGCACGCGTGCACGCATCGACGCAGATGAACTCCCATAATGCGGCCGGTATCGAAGCTGCAGCGAAGCTCGGCGTCGAGCGGGTGACGCTCGCGCGCGAGCTGTCGATTGCCGAGATCGCGCATCTTTCCGACGTTGCGCATAGACTCGGCCTCGAAACGGAGGTCTTCGTCCACGGTGCGCTGTGCGTGTGCTATTCCGGACAGTGCTTCATGTCTTCGCTTATCGGCGGTCGTTCTGCGAATCGTGGTTTATGCGCCCAGGCCTGTCGCCTGCCTTACGAACTGCGCAATGTGGCGCGCCGAACGAATCTGCCGGCGCCCGGAGATCACCTGCTCTCGCCGCGGGATCTGTGCGCGATCGATCTGCTGCCCGAGCTCGTCGAGGCGGGTGCAGCATCGTTCAAGATCGAGGGGCGCATGAAGTCGCCTGACTACGTGCTGGCTGTCACCAGCGCCTATAGGGCTGTGCTCGATCGCGTGCTCGAAGCGCGCGCGGCGGGGACGTCGGCGGTTGCCACCGACAAGGAACACCAAGCGCTCGCCGAGGCCTTTTCGCGCGGTTTCACGACAGCGTATCTTGAAGGCGAACGCGGAAACGCCATGATGAGCTACGGCCGCCCGAACAATCGCGGCGTGTTCGTGGGCCGCGTCGCCTGGGTGAAGGACGGCGCGGCGTCGATAACTGCCGAACGTACGCTTGAGAAGGGCGATGTCCTGGAGTTCTGGACGAACAAAGGTCGGTTCGCCTACACACTCGATGACGTGCAGTGCGACGAAGGCGGCTCGGTGCGCGTGGCTCCCGGTCGGCCGGTTGGAAAGGGCGATCGGGTGTTTCGCGTCCGCAGCGCCGCCGCCCGCTTCGCGGACGATCCTCTGCTGCCGCGTATCCCGATCGTCGGCCATGCGAAGCTGCGGTTGGGCGAGCCGCTCGAAGTGGAATTCAAGCTCGCGCCGACGGCCCGCCGTCCCGTCGGCCTGCCTGCTACGCAGAGCCTGTGCGGCATTGCTGCAGGAGACGTCGTGGAAAAGGCGCGTACCAAGCCGGTGAGCGCCGATGACGTGCGTGCCCATGTCGATCGGCTTGGCAGCACGCCGTTCTCGCTGAAGGCGTTCGATGTCGAGCTAGACGAAGGCGCAGGCGTGGGATTCTCCCAGATTCACCGTGTCCGCACCGAAGCGCTTGCGGAGTTGGAACGACAGCTGCTCTCGGGATGCGGCGACCGTCGCCTTCCGCGTGTGGGCGAGCGGGCTCCGCTTCCTCCCGTCCGCGAACGTGGATGTCGCATCGTCGCCTGGGCCGCGAATCCCGCCTGCGCCCGCGCGGCGAAGCGCGCCGGAGCCGATGCCGTGTACGTGCCGGCCCTCAATTACAAGCGCGGAGAAGCCGTCGTCGCCGGGCAGCGCAGCGCTGCGGCCGAACAGGCCGGCTATCCGAAGCAGACGGTCGTAGCCATGTCGGCAGTCGATCACGATCCTGTTCCCGGGACGCGGGAGCATGCCCTCGGATTCGATCCGTGGAGCTACGTGAAACCCGGCAAGCCCGTGTTCGTCGACAGCCTCGGCGCCCTCGTGCGGGCTGTCGAACTTGGTGCCGAGGCCGAGGCAGGCCCCCATATACCCATTGCGAACAGGTTCTCTCTCGCTGCGGCCGCAGAACTCGGGGCTGTGCGGGTGTGGCTATCTCCCGAGCTGACGCTTGGCCAGATCGCCGAGCTTGCGCAAGACGCTCCCATGGAGCTCGGCCTGACGATCGTGGGCCGTCAAGAACTTATGGTCACCGAACATTGCCTGCTCATGAGCCAGGGTCCCTGCGATGAACGCTGCGATCTGTGCCCTCGGCGCAAGAGTCCGCACTATCTGCGCGACCAGAAGGGTTATGAGTTTCCCGTTGTCACCGATGCGCTGGGCCGCAGCCGTTTATATAACGGGGTTGGCCTCGATGTCGTCCATACACTGCCCGATCTTGTGCGTGCCGGTGTGTCTATGCTCATGATCGATACGACGCTCATGAACGTCGAAGAGGCGGCGCAGGCGGTTGGTCGCGTCGTGCGCGCTCGCAGCCTTGCAAATGCGGGCGGCAACGCGCTTCCCAAGGAGTCCGGTGCGACGAGCGGTCACCTCTTTCGCGGGGTTCAGTAGCGCAGCTGCTCTCGGGTACCGGCTTCGGCCTATATGGTAGAATCACGAACTACTATATATAGTAAGGAAAGAGGGATCGATGTTACCCGTTGAAGAACAGCTGCATACCATCGCCTCGGGCGCTGCCCGCATCGTGCCGGAGAGCGCGCTTGCCGAGAAACTCAAGCGAGGCACGCCGCTCAACATCAAGCTCGGCGTGGATCCCACGGCCCCCGACATCCATCTTGGCCACGCTGTCCCGTTGCGCAAGCTCCGCCAGTTTCAGGATCTCGGCCACGGCGTCACGCTTATTATCGGCGATGGTACCGCCCTTATCGGCGATCCGTCCGGGCGCAACACGACGCGTCCGCAGCTTACGAGCGAGCAGATCAAGGTGAACGCGCAGACGTACGTGGACCAGGCGTTCAAAATCCTCAATCCCGAGAAGACCGCGCTGCGCTACAACTCCGAATGGCTGCTGTCGCTCGACTTGGAGGGCCTGCTGAAGCTTGCGAGCAATTTCACGGTAGCGCGCATCCTTGAGCGCGACGACTTCCACAACCGCTATACCTCGAATCTTCCCATCAGCCTGCACGAGTTTCTTTATCCGGTCATGCAGGCCTACGACTCCGTTGTCATCAAAGCTGATGTCGAGCTCGGCGGCACTGACCAGCTTTTCAACCTGCTCGCTGGGCGCGAGCTCATGGAGAAAATGGGCCTGGAGCCTCAGGTGTGCCTGACGCTGCCGCTGCTCGAGGGCACCGACGGCGTGCAGAAGATGTCGAAGAGCTACGGTAACTATATCGGCCTCACCGACGAGCCGGCTGATATGTTCGGCAAAGTCATGTCCATCCCCGATGAGCTCATGGTGAAGTACCACCGTTTGGCATCCACGCTGCCCGTCGATGCGATCGACGAGATTGAGCGTGGTCTTGCATCCGATGAGCTGCATCCGAACAAAGTGAAGCGGGCGCTGGCTCGCAACATCGTGGCCGCCTACCATGATGAAGCTGCCGCGCATGCGGCCGAAGAGCAGTTCGATCGCGTGTTCAAACAGCATGCGATGCCCGATGATATCCCGGAGTTCAAGGCGGATCTTACACCAAACGACGACGGCACGATCTACGTAGCCAAGCTGTTGGCGGATGCGGGGCTTGCGGCGAGCGCTGGGGAGGCGCGCCGCCTCATCGATGGCGGCGGCGTGAAGGTAAACGGCGAGCCGCTTCCGGCGAAATCCTACAATGTCGATCCGTCCATGCTTGCAGGCGCCGTCATCCAGGTGGGGAAGCGCAAGTTCGCCCGCTTGGCGTAGCGGCCAATCCAGCAGATTGCTGGTTTTCGTCGCGTCGCGCGCAGGTATTATCGGGTTTTTCGCTTGCGGGTGAACAATTTCGAAAACGATGCAAGGATTCGCGCGTCTCGATCGTGTTAGTGGTGAAGACCGAATCGTGCCGAATCAGGAGGACAGAGCTATGAAGAAGAAAATGATCGCATGCGCGGCACTCGTCGTGCTCGCGGTCTTGGCCGTTCCGAACATCGCATTCGCTACGGCAGGATCCGCTGTGCTCGGGCAAACGACACCGGCGATGCAGGAGCGCCAAGGGTTTGTCTCGGCTTTCTCGCAGGTTATAGCCCAGATCATTGATGAGCGACCGGGAGCAGCGTGCGCTGGCTACGTCGACGCGGATGGCGACGGCGTTTGCGACTCATGCGGTCTCGCGCCAACGGGCCGCCATCATCGCGACTTCGTCGACGCCGACGGCGACGGCGTTTGCGACAACTACGCTTCCGGCGCGTGTCCCGGCTGCGAGGGCTACGCTGACGCTGACGGCGACGGCGTTTGCGACAACTACGGATCGAATGCGCGCGGCGGATGCGGACGCGCCTCCGATGCGGACAACTACGGCTCCGGGTCGGGCTGCGGCCCTGCGCGCGGACATCACGGACGCGGCTGCTAGTTTCGGAGGCGAGAGCGGGGCGGTGAGGCCTCATGAGGACATAGAACGGGCCATGGAACGTCACGGATCCACCGTCTGGCGCGTCTGCGTCCTGTATTTCCGCGTATCGTCGGATGCGCAGGATGCATTTCAAGATACGATGATGAAATATGCGCTCGCCGACGAGGCTTCGTTCAGCGACGAAGAGCATCGCAAGGCATGGCTGATACGCGTCGCGGCCAACACATGCAAGGATCTGCTCAAAGCCGCCCATCGTTCGGATGCCCGTCTCGATGAAGACGATCTGGAAGGCTCATACATTTCGAATGATCAAGGCGCACAGCCGTCTTCATTCTCAAGCGATGTGGTGGATGCCATGCGCGCTTTGCCCGATCCTCCGCGCACGCCGCTGTATCTCTCCCTTTATGAAGGCTATACCGCTCCGGAAATCGCGCAGATGATCGATGCGCCGGTAAACACGATTTACTCATGGATTGCCCGTGGTAAGAAACAGCTGAAGGAGGCCCTGTCATGACCGACTTCGACCAGCTGGTAAAAAGCGCATTCGACGATGTGACGGTTCCCGACGAGGTGCTGCGGGGCACGCGCGAGCGCATCGAGGCCCTGCGGGCTACGACTGGCAATGCCCGCGCAGAGCATGCATCTGCGCCGGTCGCGCAGCGCGGGAGGCAGGGAGAAACATCCGCTGCTGCTCGTCGCCGTTCTGGCCGGCCCATTGGATCCCGCCGGCTTGTCGTCGCAATCGCCGCCTGCCTTGTTTTGGCGGCGGTGGGATTCGGCGCGGTGCGCCTGTACGACCAACCGGTCGCCTATGTGGGCATCGACGTGAATCCTTCCATCGAACTTGGCCTCAACCGCTTCGGCATTGTTGTGGAAACCACGGCGATCAACGATGACGGACGGGTTCTGCTCGAGAGCGTTGCGCTGGAGGGCCGCTCCTACGACGAGGCTTTGAATGCGCTTACGACAAGCGATGTCTTCGCGCCTTTCTCGCAAGAAGGCTCCTTCCTGGAAATCAGCGTCGTGTCGGGCGACGAGCGTTTGGCCGAACAAGTGCGCTCTCAAAGCGATGCGTGCCTAAGCGGTCTTGCGTGTCGTGGCAGCTGCCACGAAGTCGATGCGAAGACGCGCGACGAGGCGGTTCAGGCTGGCATGGGCGTCGGCCGCTATCGTGCATCTCTTGAACTCATGCAGCTCGATCCCGATATGACGCTTGAGGAGTGCGCCTCGTTGTCCATGCGCGAATTGCGCGATCTTATTGCGGAGTGTTCTGGCGAGCAGGTTGATGATGGGCCGCAGTCGCAGGGATACGGACGAGGACGGGAGCACGGCCAAGGCGGCCACAAGGGCGGCCGCTGCACGTCTGAAGAGTAACAGGCGGGCGCTTCCGAAGCTGTCGCGGGTTGGGTGCAGCCTCGCTCATGGCCCTCTCGAGACGAACGAAAAAATTTTAAGTTTTTCGAAATTACCCATTGCGTAACGGACACCTTACCGGTAATATACAATACCCGCGCTTGAGGAGAGCGTGGGCGCACCATCGCTGAGAGCTGTTCAGTCGGCGACTTGGAAAGCCGAAGACGAAAGCCTTCGAAAAACTTTTCAAGTTTTCGAAAAAAGTTCTTGACAGGTTGGTTGCGGGAAGGTAATGTATCTCCTTGCGCGTTCGGCTCCGGCTGACGCGGCGGGACCCTTCGGGGGACCGCGGGAACCTTGA
>NZ_PPEK01000008.1 GCF_002899715.1 Enteroscipio rubneri
AGTACGTGGCCGAGAGCGAGTGGGGCTCGAGGCGCTATCTGGACGTGACTCTGCTGGAGGGGTAGCCGCACCGGACGGCGGGCTTATGAGGCTGTCGGAAAAGTGCGCAAGATTCTTGACGGTACCGCTCAAAATTATCGTGCTCCGCTACTCGTCCTCGTCCAAAGACCCCACCTTGAGGCAGCACCATGCGAGGATTGCATTGCACATGAGGAACATCCCGAACACGAAAAGAAACGCCTTCATTCCCATCTCCTATCCTCGACCGCATAGACCACCGTCCGCGAGTTCCAGGTCTGGTAGCTGCACGTGGCGAAGGCCCAGACCTTGGAAACCGACAGGTCGGGTTCTTCGAGCGTCAGGTCGCTTTGCGATATCCTCTCGCCGAGGCGGGCTGCCCGCTCTTCATCGTTCGCGAACGTCACCTGGACCCGCTCGCCGCTCGCATCCACCACGTCCGCTGCGACGACGCGCAGCTCGTGCATCTCCCCATCCGCGCGGGTCCAGACGAGGATGTCCCTGTGCCCTTCCGCGTAGGCGCGGTCGGAGAAGCGCGCGAAATCGGCGAACACGCTGCCGTCGTCCATGTGATGCCCGTAGACTATTGAGAAGGCGGACTCCGGCGTGCATTCCCAGTCCAGATAGGGCGTTCCGTACGATCCCCGTTCCAACGCGTCGACGTGGAGGTATCGATCGGGCGTGTCGGCCGTCGCCTGGGCGATGGGCTCGTCGATGGAGGTGCCGGGCACCTCCATCCATGCGACGACCGCCTCGGGGAGCTCCGCCCAATCGATCGAACGGCCCTCCGCGCCCCCTTGATCGCCCGAGACGCCGTCGAAGAGGGCGGGCAGGGACGGGGAGGCGCCCTCGCTGCTCTCGGGCAGCATAGTCTGATGCAGGGCGAAGGCGAGCAGGGCCGCCGCGAGAAGCGTCAGGGCGATGCGCGGGGCGGCGCCCAGAGGGCGGGCCTTTCGCCCGCCCTCCCTGCCGGCATGCGTATGGCAGGATTTAAACATCTTCGCCCTGGTCGTCCGCAACGTCCTTGCGACGCTTCAGAAGGCCGTTCGCCGCACCGGCCAGGCCGTATGCAGCCAGGGCGAGGCCGCTGGCTCCCGCCGCCGCCGCGGTCGCTGCTGCGCCGGTCTTGGGATAGCCCTTGCCGAGCGCATCCTCTTCGGGCTCGACGATCGCCACCGTCTGGGCCTCGTCATCGATGTCCGCGTGCGTCGCGACCTCGATGCCGTCCTTCACGAGCGACTCGAACACGACGGCGCTCCTGCCCGCGAGGCCCGTGGCGTCGAACCCGAAGGCCACCTCGACCTCCCCGTCGGGCGATTCGGGCGTGAACGCGGCCGAGGCGGATACGCCGTTGCCCTGCGCGTCCTTCAAAGGCTCTCCCGTGGCCTTGTCCATGAGCACGCCCGTTGCGACGTACTCCTTGCCGGGGATGAGGTTCTCGTAGGTCACGGTGTCGACGATCACCGCGGACTCGCCCGCGACGAGGTTCTTGTCCCCATCAGCCCCGTCGACCGCGTTGGTGCGGATCATGGGGAAAAAGATCGACTGGTTCGCGTCTGTCATGTCGTCATGCACCGCGATGATGTTCCCTTCGGAGTCGGAGAGCGTCTCCGTGAACACGGTAGTCTTGCCGGAGAGCGCGCTCGCGTCGATCTCGAAGGCGACCTCGACGGTTCCATCGGCTTCCTCGGGCGAGAACGCGACCTCCTGGACGTAGGCGTCACCGTCACCGTCCATGAGCAGCTCGCCCGTCTCGGCGTCCGCGATATGGCCCGTCATCGTATAGGTGTTTCCTGGCGTGAGCCCCGTGTACTCGACCGTGTCGACGAGCTCGAGCCCCTCGTCCGCGATGCCGGTGGCATCCCCGGTCTCGGGGTTCACGGCCGTCGTGGCGATGTCGACGACGGCCACCGTCTGGCCTCCGTCTTCGATGTCGGCGTGGACCATGTACTCCTCGCCCCCGCACGTCATGGTCTCGAAGGCGACGAGCCTCTTGCCCGCGAGTCCGGCGCCGCTGAAGGCGAAGGTCATCTCGACGCTTCCTGTGAAGTCCTCCGCAACGAAGGTCGCCTGGGCGGTGATCTCGTTGCCGTCGTCGTCGAGCGCGGGCTCGCCCGTCTCGGCGTCCATCAAGACGCCCTCGACCGTGTACTCGTCTCCGGGGATGCAGCCGGTGTACTCGACGACATCGACGATCGCGAGGTCCTCGCGCGCCTGTCCTTCGTGGGTGCCGCTCGCGGCGTCGGTGGCAGTGGTGCCCATGGTCTTGGGCATGTTGGCGATCTCGACCTCGAAGACCGCGCTCATGGTGCCGTCCTCCCGCTCGAACATGCCCTGGTCGTTCACGAAGAGCTCGTGGACGGCGGCGTTGCCCTCGTCGTCCACGTCGCTCACGACGTAGCCTTCGGGGGCCGAGGTTTCCTGCAGATGGTAGGCGCCGTGCAGGAGGTACGGGACGCTGATGACGCCGTCCTCGCCGGTGACGAGCTCCTCGTCGTAGGTCCCCTCGTCGTTCCATAGCCTGAAGATCGCGCCCGCGACGGGCTTGCCGGGGTCGAGGGCGTCGACCTTCTTGACCTTGAGCTCGGTGGGGGCGTCCTCGGTTTCGAGCATCTCGTCGAACACGGCGACGTCCTGGCCTTGGTATTCGAGCGTCACGGTCTTCTCGGCGACGTCGAGCGCGTAGCCGTCTTTGGCCTTGGCCTCATAGACGGTGTAGGTCCCGAGGTAGAGCTCGCCGCTCGTGGCGCGGCCCGCCTCGTCGGTCTCGATCGTGGCCACGATGTCGCCGGCGTGGGCACGCACGGCGCCGTCGCCGGTGACGATGTCGGATGCCGCCTCCACGACGTAGACGGAGTCGGAAACCGGCTCGCCCGTCGCGGAGTCGTGCTTGACGACGCTGATCGTGCCCTTCTGGGGCATGTCGGCGAACTCGACCTCGATGGGGTCGTCCCAATCGTTGTAGACCGCCCCGACCGTGATGGTCTTGCCTTCGAGCGCCTTGACGTAGCCCTCTGGCGCCTGCACCTCGACGAGCGTGTAGTCGCCCTGTTCGAGCAGCATCGGCAGCGTCACCTCGCCGCGTTCGTTGGTGGTCCAGGTGTCCATGATGTGGGTTTCGGGATAGTGGCTCTCGTAGGTGACGAGCTCTCCGTCGTCATCGAGCAGCTGGAAGGAGCAGGGAAGCGGGATCTGGCGTCCCGTCTCTGCGTCCGTCTTGACGACCTTGAGCGGCGTCTGCGGGATGTGGTTATTCACGAGCGTCGGCGGGTCGTACTGCCCCTCCTCGGAGATGGTCGTCTTCCAGTCGGGGACCGGGATGATGTCGTGGCCGTACTCCGCCTTGAAGTCCTCCGCCACGGAGTCCGGGATGACCTCGTGTACCGTGTAGGTGCCGTATGCCAGGGCCCCCGACCAGCCTTGCGGGATGTCCCATCCGTTGACGGCGAGGCCGCCTCGGGTCGATGCGAGGCCGTTCTCGTCGGTGGTGATGGTGCAGACCACCTCGCCGGGCTCGGCCTTCTCGCCGGTCTCGGGAGAGACGATCGGATTCTCGGATGCGTTGATCAGCTGGAACTGCACGCCGGGCAGCAGCACGCGGTCGGCCTCCTGCACTATGCCGGATTCGTCCTCCGCCTCGATGGGGATTTCCTTGACCAGGCGGAAGTCGCCGCGCTCGACCGTGTCGGGCGCCTTGGGCGTGTTGTAGGTGTAGACGGCCTCGCCCATGGCGCCGCTGTCGGTTATCTGGATGCAGAAAGCCTTGGGCTCGCCGCCCGCCCCGTCGTCGAGGTTGTAGCCGGCGGGCGCTTTGGTTTCCTGTATGACGGCCGTGCCCAAAGGAAGGGTGGGATCCCCGTTGCTCATATGGTAGAGGTCGGGGCCCGCCACCTTGTAGGCGTCGGCGTAGTCCGCGAAGCCGTCGGCGTCGGTTGCGAACACCCAGGTTCGCGCGGGATCTCCGGACGCCTCCGCCTCCTCGGCGCTGGCGTAGAGGCCCTCGTAGAATCGCACCGTGAACTCGGCGCCGGCAAGCGACGCCGATCCCTGGGGGGAGCTCTCCCCGGTCGTCGCGTCGACCTTCATGACGAGCATGCCGACCGGGTCGGACTTGGGGTAGTCGGCGACGCCCGCGGCGCCGTTGACGGCGCTCGCCATGTCGGGATGGACCTCGACCTCGTAGACCGTCTCGTCGAGGGCGTAGCCCTTGGCGGGGACGGTCTCCTTCACCCAGTAGGTGCCGGGGACGAGCTCGCCGAGCCTGCCCGACCCGTTGTCGTCGGTCTCGATCGAGCCGACCCTCGAGGCGAGCCCGCCGTCCGAGTAGACCCCGTAGACCGCGCCGGCGAGGCTGTAGCAGGGGTTCGACCCGCTGACCTCGGGCAGCGCCGAGCCCTTCTGGAGCACGATCTCGCCGAAGGGGGTGTACTCGAAGGACAGGATGATCTGCGTGCCGGCTCCCGTGCTCATCTGGAAGGCCTCGAAGTTCCGGGGCACCTCGCCCGTCCGCGCCGCGATCTGGCGGCCGGTCGCGTCCGGGTTGGTCACCTCCCCCGAGTCCCCGAATCCGAGCACGTTGTACTGCACCCAGTCCTTGAACTGCTCGGTGCAGCCGTACATGGCGTAGTTGCCGTCGGAGGTGTAGGTGTCGGACAGGAGGATGTGGGTGAGGGCGGCGTAGTGGTTGTCGCTCATCGCCGACCCGTCGTACCACCTATCCGGCCACATGGAGGCGTCGAAGCCGGGGGAGCCGTAGCCGAACCACAGGTCCGCCACGGCCTCGGCGGTGCGTCCGGAGGGAGCGCTGAGCGCGGATTTGGGGTAGGTTCCGGATGCCGGCGTCGAGGCGGAGGGGTTGCCGCAGTAGGCGATCTCGCCGTCCGCCCACATCCAGTTGGTCGAGTAGCCGCCGTAGTAGATGCTCGACCCGACGGTCAGCTTCGCCGTCTGCGCCGCATGGGCCTCCTCGGCGAACGCCGGCGACAGCGTGGCGAGAAGTCCGGAAAATGCGAGCAGGACGGCGAGGATCGCCCTAAGCGGAGCGGAGCGGTCGACTGCGCCGATGGGGCTTGATTTGCGCATGCCGCACCTCCTATCGTGCTGGTTTCTCAAAAGGGGCTTTGCCCTCGGAGAGGGCGGAAGCGCCCTCGCGGGCATGCTCGGCGCGCGAGCTGAGCGATTGCTCCCTGGATTCGCGCTGCGCGAGGTACTCCCTGCGGGCCTCGTCGAGGGCAGTCTTGAGCTGCGCTGGCATGACCTTGACCGTGTCCTTCGCCGCACGCCCCGTCCGCTCGTCTATGACGGGATTGCCCTCGGCGTCGAGGATGGAGCGCTGCAGCCAGACCTCCCTGTTCGTCAGAAGCGGTATGTCGACGAAGTTCTCGCCTCGGTACTTCGAGGGGTTCACGAACATGGGCGAGAACTGGTAGTAGCTCACGTCGCGCCCTTCGATCACCGTCCCCTTCGGCAGCGTCACGGAGTTGAAGGTCCTCTTCTCGCCGCTCTTGGGGTCGGTGTACTCGATATCGGCCTTGACGAAGTTCCTGTGCAGGGTGATGTAGGTGTTCTTCTTCTCTTCGGCCATCGTCTCTTCTCCTTTCCTTGGTATCGGGATGGCGCCGGCCCTTCTCTTTGTTGACCGGGCCCGGGCCGGCGGCAAGGCCCGCAGGGTCTCATCCCGAGGGACGAGGTGTGCCTGCGCGCTTCCATGGTCAGAACCCGCTCACGATGTCGCGGGCCCACGTGCCGCTCTTCACGAGCGAGAGGATGAGCAGGACGCACATGGCCAGGTACTGGAGCGCGTAGGTGAGGCCGTTCGCGATGCTGTCTATCGGCGTCCCCGTGCCGGGGTTGACGGCGACGAGCCCGCCCAGGATGAGGGGGAACGAGACGAGCAGGATGAGGATGATCAGCCCCGCGATGCAGACCGCGGCGAAGTTCTTGATGTAGCCGACGCCGATCTGGCGCGTGTCGTCGAGTGCCATGAGGGACAGCGGTATCGGGCTGAAGGACGCCATGATGTAGAGCTGCAGGGCCCGCGCCCAGCAGACCACAAGACTCACGATGTAGGCCACCAGCACGACGAGCCAGCTGACGAGCGAGACGAGGAGCATCGCGATGAGCGAGGGCAGGTCGTCGTCCCCCGTGACGATGGAGACCTCGCCTAGGTCGAGCGCGCCCCCCGTGCCGAACAGCGCGATCGTCCTGTCTATCGCCAGCCCCACCACCTCGTAGATCGCCTGCATGAGCTCGAAGCTGTTCTGGATCAGAAAGAGGAACACGGCGAAGAACACGAGCAGGAACACCACCTCCTTCACGCCCGGCAGCGACTGGCTGCCGTCCATGCGCTGGGAGATCTGGATGAGCTTGATGGTGAACACGAGCGAGAGCACCCCGCAGCCGATGGGCAGGATCGCGACCTGCCACACGGCGTGCACGATGTCGTACATGGAGGTCCCACCCGCCGTCGTGAGCATGCTGCCGAAGTCGGCTCCCAGGATCCCCTCGTAGCCGATCGACTCCAGGACGTTCGCCTGCTGGGAGAAAATCCAGTTGCAGCAGTCGCGCAGCACGCCGCAGAGCCACCCGTTGATGTCGTCGGCGATGCTCGCCCAGGCGGGCCGCGCCGGCAGGAAGATCGCCGCGCAGACGATGAAGGAGAGCAGGGACGCCCTCGCGAAGCGCTCCCTGCCGCCCTGCTTTGCCTCGATGCGCGCGATCATCGGAACGTCAGCTCCCCGGACCCGTCGTCGACCACGGTGACGGGGGTGTTCGCCGCGTCGTCGAGGGTGAAGTTCGTGAGCTTGGTGCCCGCGTTGAAGTCGAGCCAGACCTCGCCGTCCCAGGTCGCCTCGGTCGCATGGGGGGATGCCCCCTTCGCGAACTCGCCGAGGACCGCCTCGAACTCGTCGCGGGTGTGCCCGAACGCGTCGAACAGCGCCTCGTCCGGGTTCCCGATCGACACGTGCGCTTCCTCGGCGACATCGCGCACGAAGGCGCCGCCCAGCTCGTCGCATACAATCCTCTGGGAACCGTCTGGGCCGCTGGTGACGAAGAGCACCGCGAGCTGCTGCGGGCCGTTTACGGTTTGGGAGACGGAGAGCGTCGCGGAGAGGCTCCCGTCCGCGGAGGACTCCTCGTCGAGCGCGTAGTAGAGGACCGTCGTGCCCTCCGGGGACGTCACGACGAGGTTCGTCGGGGTGATGGACAGCGAGGACCCGCCGTCCTCGCTCGTCCAGGACGATCCGGCTAGCGCGGAGAAGCCCTTGGGCGCGCCGCCGGCGGCTCCGGCATCCTCTTCCTCGTCGCCTCGCCCGGCCTCCTGCGGGCTCGCCTGCTCCTGCGAAACGGGATCGGGCCCCGCCTCGCCGCCGTCCTGCGCGAGCGTGCAGCGCGCTACGCTCGATCCGACGAGGATCGCCAGCGCCCCTGCCGCCAAGACGGCGATGATCTTCGTTTTCCTATCCATTCTTTCCTCCTCCTATCCGATGACCTTGATCGCCGCGGTGAAGTAGCCGACGCCCGACGCTTCCCTGCAGACCTCGCCCGAGTAGGGCTCGTGGATGTACTTGTCGTCCCCGATGAAGATGGCGACGTGCCCCGGGCGCCACAGGATGTCCCCGGGCTCCGCGAGCGAGACGGGGACCTTGGTGCCGAACGCGGCCTGGTCCTCGGAGTTTCGCGGGATGGAGATCCCCGCCTGGGCGTAGCAGTACTGGGTGAGCCCCGAGCAGTCGAGCCCGACGCCGGGCGTGGTCCCGCCCCAGACGTAGGGCACGCCGAGCTGGCTGCGCGCCGCCGCGACCACGGTCGACCTCGCCTGGTCCAGGCTCCGGAACTCCTCCAGGCTCATGCCGTCGAAGCGGCGCAGGCCGTAGGCGTCCATGGCCGACTTGAGGCTCTCGACGTAGGACGAGCTCGTCGCCCATCCCGCGTCCTTGAGGCCTTCGGCCATCTTGTCCGAGTCGCGTTCCTCGATCGCCTCGCGGATGAGCGGGTTGTTCGCGTAGTGGCCCGCCTGCAGGAAGACGCGGCTCCTGAAGCGGATGCAGTCCACGTCCGAGGCGAACGAGGTGAAGTACGCCGTGATCGCCACCGCCTCGCCCCCGTACTCCTCGTTGGTAGCCCAGGCCGACTTGCCGGTCACCTCTGGGCAGGCGGCGAACGACGAGGACCATTTCATCCCGAAGAGGTTGTGGTCGCGCTCCGCGAGCTGGCTCATGTGGTCACCCTGGCCCGATTCGCAGATGATCTGGGCTATCGTGCAGCCCGCCGGATGCCCGTAGTCCTCCTGGCACTCGATTGCCTCCTCCACCATCTCGTAGGTAATGTAGGGGGGAAGGCCCGCGAGGCTCTGCTTCGCCGCCTCGTTCTGCCAGAAGCCGAACAGCGCCGCGACGAGCTGGCTTACGGCGAGCGCGACGAGGATGAACGCGAGCACTCCCGCGAAAACGCCTCCCAAGGGGGCGGCTGCGCTCGCGATGGCGCCGCCTATCGCCTTCGCCGATGTGCTCTTCGCCGCTGCCGCCGCCTTGGCGCCGCCTGCAGCCTCGGCCGCCTTCGCCTGGACGGCAGCCTGGGCGCGGACGGCCGAGGCGCTTGCGCCCTTGGCCGCGCCCTTCCCCTTGGCGGATCCCGCGGCGCGCGACGCCTTCTTGGAGGACGCGCCGGGGCGCTTGCCGGATCCCGCCTGCCGGACGGGGCCGTTCGCCTTGCCCGCGGCACGGGCCCTGTTGGAGAGGCGCTTGGCCAAGACGGCCTTGTCGCGGACGCCGGCGGCTCCCGAGAACTCCTCGGTGTCGTCGAGCTCGTCCACCGCCGCGTTCCCAATCGCCGCCTTCGCTCCGATCGGGGAGCGATGCCCGCCGAGGCGCCCGGGTTGCGCGGCGGTCTGATCCGAAACGGCCGATCCTTCGGCGGCTCCGCAGGATCGCTCGCGTCCCCTCGATGCGCCCTTCGGGACGCGTCCCGCTTTTGCGGCGGCGAGCGGGCTTGCCTTCCGTGCCGCCGTGGACCTTTCCGCGAGCGTCGAGAGCGCCTGGTCGTCGGCGGATTTGACCGTCCCCGAGTTGAGGACCGTCTCCTTCTCGGCCGCCACGAGCTCGCGCATCCCAGCATCCTGGTATGTCTGGCCCTGGCCGCTCATCGCTCAGGGCTCTCCTCGCCATCCGCATCCCGAGATCCGGAGCTCGCCCGCCTGTTCGCCTCGAAGACGGCCTTGCGCTTGAGCTCGGCGATCTCGTCGGGCTTGGTGTTGAACAGGTCGTAGAGCGCGCCCTTCGGGAAGTCGTCCATGATCGGCACGCGCACGCCGCCCGCGACGAGCAGGCCCTCGCCGGCCTTGATGGAATCGTCTATGTAGCCCGCCTCGGTGTCGGAAAGGGTGAGCAGGTCCACCCAGCTCTTGCGGTCGAGCGCGGACTGCTTGTGCAGCAGGCAGAAATCCGAGTTCAGGACCATGTTGCGGGCGGACTCGTGCGTGAGCATGTAGGTCGAGTTCTGCGTGATTCCGGTGCAGATGAGGTTGAACTTGCGCCCCTCGGCCCAGAACTTGGAGAAGTACTCGATGATGGCGGGATGCCCGAAGAGGCTCTGCACCTCGTCGATGTAGAGCCAGGTGGTGACGCCCCGCTCGAAGTTCTCGTACATGCGGTTTCGCACCGCCTCGAGCGCGGTGAGCATGCCGAAGACGCGCATGTTGCTGGAGAGGTCGTGCAGATCGACGTTGGTGACGCGGTTCTTGAACGCCACGTTGCTCTGGCGGTTGAAGAACGAGAGCGCCCCCTTCACGAAGCGCTCGTAGCGAAGCGCGATGTCGCGCGCCTCCCGTTCGGGCTGCTCGACGAGCACACGGTAGAAGTCCTCGAGGGTCGGGATGCGGTCTCCCGCCTGGGCGTAGGCGGCCTCGACGCAGCGCGTGATGATGGACTTGTCCGCTTCGGGGAGCCCCTCTGCGCCCTCCGCCATCATGGCGGAGGAGAGGGCCAGGAACGCGTCGATCTTGAAGGCCATCTGGGCGGCGTCCGCCTTGCCTTCGACGTCCGTGAGGTCGAAGGGGTTCATGGACGTGTCCGAGTCGGGCGCGAGGCGGATGTTCTGGCCACTGCAGCTTCCGACGAGGGTTGAGTACTCGCCGGCGGGGTCGAAGATGACGACCTCGTCTTCGGGGAAGGCGAGCACCGTGTTCAGGATCTCGCGCTTGACGCTGAACGACTTGCCCGAGCCGGGCTTGCCGCAGACGAACCCCATGGGGCTCGCGAGCCGTTTGCGGTTGCAGATGACGAGGTTGCCCGACTGCTTGGACTGGCCGTAGTAGCCGCCGCCTTCCTGGTTGAGCTCCTGGGAGGCGAAGGGCATCTGCATCGCGATCTGGCCTGTGGTGAGGTGCCTGGAGACGTTCACGTGGTTGCGCCCCAAGGGGAGCATGGAGTTGAGCGCGTGCTTCTGGCGGTAGTCGAGCCCGACGATCCCGAGGGAGTTCCCCTGGGCCACGGAGACCACCTGCTCCACCTGGCGGTCGAGCTCCTCCAGGCTGTCGGCATAGGTGTAGACGAGCCCGGTGTAGACGAAGAGGCGCTCGTTCTTGTTGCGCAGGAAGTCGAGCAGCTCCTCCGCCTCCTCCTTCGAGTAGCGCAGCTCGGGCGGGAGGATCGAGTAGTCGTAGCCCTTCTTCACCGCCGCCATCTGCTCGTCGATGATCTCCTTGTCCATCCAGTCGAGCTGGCGCTTCACCATCGCGAGCGCGTCGCTTTGCGCGATGGGCTGGATGTGCAGCGTCACGACGAGCGGGATGGGCAGGTCGATGATGTTCGCGAGGTAGTAGTCCTCGAGCATGCTCCCGAAGTCGCGTATGGCCAGCACGCTGCCGAACACCCCGTCGGACTCGAAGCAGTCCGCCCGTCCCTCGGGCGCGAAGTCCATGAGGTTCGGGGCGATGAGGTTCTTCGTGCGCAGGCCGCGGAACTGGGACAGTTTGTCCCAGCTGAACTCGAAGCGCTTCTTGGGGCGGACGATGGAGTCCATCGCGCGCAGGCGCTCCTCGCCGTCGACCGGGCGCGCGTCGCACCGGATGCGCGCGAGCGTCTGGCACACGTCGGCGCGGATGCGCGCGAGCTTCGGCGTCGCCGCGTCCACGTCGTCTGCGCCGACCATGTAGGTGAGGTAGCGGTGGCGCTCGAGGTTGGACACGCCCTCGCGCAGCTTGTCGTTGAGGATCCGGTTGTACTCGTCCACGAGCCCGTCGTCGACGTCGGCGACGTGGCGGAAGAAGCGCTTGGACCCGATCACGTCGGCGGGGATGGGCGTGTTGGCGATCGAGAGCTGCACCGAGGTGTCCGCGTTGAAGTAGTTGTAGAGGCTCGAGAGGACGGAGAAGATGTTCTCCTGGGCGTCCCTTCGCGCCGATTGGTAGCTGATGTCGGAGAACTCGACCGTCTGGCTGAAGAGCCCTTCCTCCACCTGGGCGATGCCGTTTTTGTACATGGCGTCGTATCCGATGTAGTCGAGCTGGCGCTTCGCGGAGTTGCGGGCCTTGGACGTGCGCCTGGCCTTCTCCTCGCGGGCCTTCGCCTCGGCGCCCGTCGCCTTCCTGCCGCCGAGAAGGAGCCCCATGAGGCTCGACTTCCTGGCGGGCGCCTTTTTCCTAGAACTGTTCTGGGCCATGGACCTCGGCCCCCTTCCTCTTGGCCCTGCGGCGCGCCTTGCGGGAGGGCTTTCCTGCGACGGGGCCCGTGCATGCGCAGCCGGCGAGCGCGTCGCCGGTGTCGTAGAGCATCGTCTGGCTGTTCATGGAGTGCTCCCAGAGAAGGGGGAGGAACTCCTCCAGCTTCATCCCGAAGGGGCGCCAGAACCCGGCGAGCCAGAACGGCAGCGCCGCTGCCATGACGGGAAGCGTCGCGTTGCCGACCTCGATTCCGAGCCCGAAGTAGACGATCGCCGCCGCCGCGATGGCGGACGCGAAGCCGAGGGACACGCACGCGAGCGTGCGCAGGCTCATCTTGCCGACGATCTTCTCCTGGTACTCGCCGATGTCCTTCTGAATCGGTATCTGCAATGACATGCCGACCACCTACGCTGGGAGCCAGGATGTGTCGAGCATGCCGAAGTAGACGGCGGCCGCGATGATGATCGCGCCGCCCGCGATGGTCGAGATGGCGCTCGCGATCTGGGAGCCTCCCTGCTGCTCGCGGATGGCGAGGCCGAGCGAGACCGCGCCCCACACGACGAGGAACCCGCCGAGGAAGGTAACGCAGCCCGATACGAGCGTGATTATCTGGGTTAGCATCATGGTTTCCTTTCTTCTTCTCGCCGCGATCGCGGCGATGTGCCCTGGTCGATCCCGAGAGGCGCATGCGGGCGGCGGCCCCATGCGCGGTCGCCCGCGCATGGGCCGGGTCTCCGGGCGCCGCCGCCCCTAGGCTCTTCTTTCCCTCATGCCTCCTCCTTTTGACGTATCCGATAGGACGCGAAGCCGAACCGCTCGGCATGCCTTGCCCCTGGACGGCCGGGATCGATATGCCTGTAACGGGGATGCCGCTCGAGCGGGTACTTCTTGTCCTTGAACGGGAAGGCTCCCGTGATGAGCACGATCGCCTCGTCCCTGGGAAGCCTTCCGACCTCGGACGGTTGGATGAGGTCGCGCTCCTGCCTGTTGTAGTTGCGGGTCCGGCTCGAGCTGGAGCCGCGGGAGTCGTTGAAGGTGATCGTGGAGACGGTCTGCTTTCCGACCGCCTCCGAGATCTCCTTGTTGGTCTCGCCCGACTTCCCGCCGAGGAAGAGCGTCGTGTCGCAGCAGTCCTGGATGGTCTGCGCGTCGTCCTTGTAGCGGCTCTTGAGCTGGGCGAGGGACTGCAGGATGATCGAGCAGGATATGTTGCGGCTGCGCACGACCGCGATGGTCCGCTCGAAGTCCGGGACGTGGCCGATGTTGGCGAACTCGTCCAGGATGAAGTGGACGTGCGTGGGGAGATGGCCCGCATGCCGCCTCAGCGCGACGTTGCAGAGCACGTCGAGCGTCTGCCACATGAGGATCGCGAAGAGGAAGTCGAAGGTCGAGTTGGTGTCCGGCATGCTCGCGAAGACGACCGTCCTCTTGCCCTCCTCGCCGAGCTCGTCGAGGCCCATCTCGTCGCGCTCGAGGAGCTTCGAGACCTCCTTGATGGACAGGGGCTTCAGGCGCACGTTGCAGCTGATGATGATCGACTTGAGCGTCTTGCCTGCGGCGGTCTTGAACGCCTTGTAGTTCGACAGCGAGAAGTCGTCCTCGGGCGGCACCGGCTCGCCGGTCCTCACCCACGTAAACCCTCCGGCACCACTCGAGAACGCCCTGCTCTCGAAGTCCTCCTCGGCTGCCTCGCCGGTCTTCACGAGCTTCTTTCCCGTCTCGAGCTCGGCGAAGAGGATGTCGAGCGGGCTCATGTACGATTCGTCCTCCTCCTTCGCCTCCGCGAGCCCGAGCAGGACGAGCAGCCCGGGGAGGTTGCGGTCCTCCTCGGGGCAGTGCGCGAGCAGGTAGGAGACGAGCGCGGTGTAGAGCAGGCGCTCCGCGTTCTCCCAGAACGGGTCTCCGGCATGGTCCTTGTCGCCCGTGGTGTTCTTGATGAGGCATTCGACGAAGGTGAGGACGTCGGCCTCGCTCCTCACGTAGCGAAGCGGGTTGTAGCGGTTCGATTCGGCGAAGTCGATGGTGTTGAAGGAGCGGATCTCGTATCCCGCCTCCGCGAAGAGATGCCCTATCTCGCCGATGAGGGTCCCCTTGGGATCCGTCACGAAGTAGCTGGAGTTGAGCTGCATGAGGTTGGGCTTCACGTAGTAGCGCGTCTTGCCGGAGCCCGAGCCGCCCACGACCACGACGTTGTGGTTGCGGTCGGTCTTGAGGTCGAACCTCCCGCGGTCGAGCGCGAGCCGCGCGTTCTTCGCGAGGATGATGTTGTTGTCGGGCGCTTTCGCGTCCCCGAACGCCCTCATCTCGGTCCTGGTCGCCCAGCGGGCGCTGCCGTGCTCCTCGCCGTTCCTGGTCCCCTTGGCCGTCAGGCGGTACGACCAGGCGATCCACACCGCGCAGACGAGCAGGACGCCGACGCAGATCCCCGCAGGCTCTCCGGTGAAACCGCCGCCTTTCGCGACGAAGCCCGGCAGCGTGACGGCGGCAGTCGCCAGGTTCGTGATCGGCTCTCCTGGGAGCGACGCCAGGTTCGACGCGTAGAGGTTCCCGGCCGCGAACGCGATCGGCGTCGCCATCAGGGCCGCGATGAGGGAAGGGCTCATTTGGACCTCACCGCCGCGATCTCGACCTCATGGGCCTTGCCGCGCGCCGCCTCCATCGCCTTCGCGCTCTCGCGGGCGGACGCCGCGCGCTCCTCGAGCGGCTGGGCGTCCCTTATCTGCTCGCGGGTCTTTCCGCGCGCCTCGAGCGCCCTGTCGAGGGCGATGTCCGCCTGCTTCTCCAGGTCGCCGAACGCGCGAGAGACGCTTGGGGCGTCCTCCACCTTGAAGAGAAGGTACTCCTTCCCTTTGTCCTCGAAGAAGGCGTGCTCGATGCCCTCGCCCGTAAGCTTCCCGTCGATGATCTCCTTGATGCTCCGGTATTCGGGGAGGGACGCGAACTGCTCCATGCTGAGTTTCGCCCACTCGGAAGGCTGCTCCACGGCATCCTCCGGGCCCTTTCCCCCTATCTCCCCGCGGGCGTTTCGCAATGCGTTCTTCAGCTTCTCGGCGCTCGCGAGCATCGCCTGCTCGCTTGCGTCCTGACCGATCCTCAGCACCCAGTCGAACAGCTTCTCGCCGCTTTCGTCCCCGAAATCAGTGGCCATCGGTTCTACCTCCGTTTCTCGCTGGGACGATCTGTCCCACTTCGCAAAACGACAAAGCACGCTCCAGCGGCATCGAATGCCTTGCTAGGAACGTGCTTTGCCGTTTCTTCCCGTTGCGTTTGAAGGGGGGTTGATCGCCGACGACGATTCGCAGGCTTCCGACGAAGCGTCTCTGAGGCTCCTGAGCCTGCTTCTCGCCGCCTCCGACCTCGATCTTCCATCGCTTTCCCGCGACCCCTCAATCAGGGAGGACAATGCATCGCGGGCTCTGCCCGAAGCGGAGACGATGCTGTCGCATGCCCCGTCATGGAACACGAGGGCGCGGGAGGCGCGGTCGGATATCTCGAGCATCGCGCCGTCGAAGCTCGGGCGCTCGTACGCCTTCACCGCGTAGTCGCCGCAACGGCTCTCGAGGATCTTGCATTCAACCTGATCGCCCGCCCGGTTCTCGGAGCAGGCGGTCATGAGGCTCCAGGGCTCGTCGAGCATGGGAAGCCTGTATTCGAGCCTCTCGCATTCGCTCGCGGAAGCCGCGCTCATGCCCACGATGAGATCGTTGAAGCCGTGCCGGTCCCGGCTCAGGCCGCCGAACGAGCAGTTCTCGAACGCCAGCCAATCGCCGGGCTCGCCCTCGTCGCCGATCTTCTTGAGGGTCCACCACTCGTCGCCGCCGTCGACCTGCTGGACGAAGGCCAGATCGCGGTAGACCACGCCCTGCCGTATCGCCCAGTTTCCGCGCCGGAAAAAAGAGCGAAGCTCCTCCATCGAGGATGCTTCGCGGATGTCGTAAGGATAGTCTTCGAGGTAGGGGTCGTCTTGCCAGGCGTATCCGCCGGCTCTCAGCCAGCCGTTCTCCTGGCATTTCGCCGCCAAGGATTCCTGGACGGATGCGTCGGCCCGGTCGGCCCCGATATGCGTCGCAGCGTGCGCCAACGACCTCGCCCCCTTTCGCTGCCCCCCGGATCGGCGCCGTCGGCGTCGGCGGGAGGACGGTTCGCGCCCATTGAACCATCGGGCGGGAGCGGTCGAGGTCGGTGGGCGGCGCGCTCGGTTCTATTCGGTTCCGCTGGTCGCTCGGCCTCCCGGATACCCTCCGGGAAGGCTCCTGAAGTCGACGTCGGGACGCTCGATGCGCGTGCAGGTCTCCTTCAGGCGGGACAGGATGGCGGTCGCCGGATCGCCGAACCCCTGCCGGCTCATTCGCCTCCCGAGGTTCGGGGGGTCGTATTCGCTCGTGACGATCGTCGAGCGCATCTCCCCATACCTCGCGTTCAGGATCTGGAACAGGGTGCGGACAGCCCAGTCCCCCGCGCTCTCCTTGCCCATGTCGTCGATGACGAGGAGGTCGCATTCGACGTACCTCCTCACGACGTCGAGGGTTGGGCTCGAGTCGTCGAACGTCCGCTGGATCTCCCCGAGCATGTCTATCGCCGTGGTAACGAGCACGCGCTTCTTCGCGTCGAAGAGCCTGCGCGCCAGCGCGCAGGCAAGGGACGTCTTCCCCGATCCGCACGTGCCTTGGATGTAGAGCCCGCTGCCGGGACGGGAGTCGAAGTCGGCGAGGAACATGGCGGCCTCGTTGCTGTCGATGACCGCATTCTGGTAGCGCGGAGGTATGCCGACCGCGCGGAGCTTTTCCGTGTAGCGCCGGTCTTTCTCGGCAGCCCTCCTGGCCTCCTCCTCTTCCTTCGCCGCCCTCTCCTGGTCGCAACCGCACCCTCCGCTGATCCAGACGACCTTTCCGGCGATCAGAAGGGCGAAAGGGGCCTTCCGCCTCCCGCAATGCAGGCATCGGACCTCGGGAGGGGGAGGGTACTCCATCCCCATTTCGGCAAGCTGCGCTTCGGTGAAGCGGCTTGGCTCAGAAGCTGTATCTGTCGAAGCCATCCTCGGCTTTCCTCTCCCTGGGGTTTTTCATCTCTATACTCTCTGGCGGAACTCGATTCGGAGGGCGTCGTCGTGGCCGTTCGGGCAGGGGGCGCTGCCCTTCGGAACTTTGTTCGGCGAAGTCCGTTCCGGTGGGACAGATTGTCCCACCAGCGCCCTTGAGCGGGTTCACGGCGCGGAAGACCTTGGTCGAGCGCCCGTTTCGCAGGCGATGCGAGCCGACCTCGACGACCAGCCCCTTCTCCCTGAGGATTCTGAGGGCCTTGCCGATCGCCCTCTCGCTCACGCCGAGGCTCTCGGCCATGGACCTCTGGGATTCGTAGCAGCCCGCGCCCCCTCCGACCGTGAAGCCGTATATCCTTGCGTACAGCAGCAGGGGGACCCCTTGCAGCTTCAACTGCTTTATCATGAACCTCCGGATCACGATGAAGCCTTCCTCGCCGCCCGCCATGGCCAGCCTCGCCCTTATCTCTCGGGGCTTCCGAGCAGAGGAGCGTTGCGCTCCACCCACTCGTTCAGCTCCCGCCTCGTGACGAGGTAGCCCCTCGTCCTGAACCTGAGCTGGCGGGCGGGCAGCGGGTCCTCAGGCAGCTTGATCAGCTTGTACGCCAGATGCTTGTTGATGTGGAGCATCTCGGCGACCTCTTCTATCGTGTAGATGTCCTTCTCGGTGCAGATGAGCTTGATCTCCGCGACCTGCCTTCTCCCGGCGCCTTCCTCTTTGGCCTTTATCTTCTTCACTCCAGCGTCCGACATGCACGCACTCCTTTCCGACACGCTTCTGCTGAAGCGAACGCGACCGTATGGGCATATGCACATTCAACGGCGGAAGGCGGCTGAACGGACGAGGGGCAGCAGTCGCGGATCCTGTAAAACGCTAAGACGTTCGCTTAAGCAAGCAAGCCGTCCTTGATGCACCGGTCGAGCGTCTCCCTGCAGATCAGGATTCGCCCCCTTACGCGGTGGGACGGTAGCTTGCCCTCCCTGACGAGCCTGTACATGGTCGTGCGCGAGACGTGCACGTAGTCGCACGCCGCCTGTACAGAGAGCCACTCCTCGCCCGCGGGCCCTTTGGAACCCGCATCGCGGCGCGGCTCGGCATCGGCGGGGGACGGCTCCTCGGCGGCCCGGAGTCGCGCCATGACGCCGAGCATCTCGGCAAGCAGGTCCTGCCGATCGTTGGTGCTGCCGGTCTTTCTTGTCTCCATGCCTGCTCATTTCTCTGTCTTCGTGCTTTCCGAAAAGAGACATCTCCTAATCGATGCCTGGCTAGATTATTGGGAATGGGCAGGTGAGCGGCAAACGAGAGGGGCGTTTTTCAGTTCTATTCGGTTCTATTCGCCCCATCGGAGGGGCACGGGAGAATTTCTCCGCGAAAGAAGGAGGACGTGAAACTTTGTGTTCGCAATGTGGAATCGCTGGATCGCCGATCGGCCCATTTTTGGGCTAATGGCCCTGGCGTTTCATGGGGTTTCCCCAGGTTGCAGATTGTTTCATTGTATTTTAGCCCAAAATTAGCCCATAACCTCATCTCGAAGGGCGCTTCGACGGCGGAAAAAAGTGCCGACGTAGAGGTTCGGGCAAGGGCCAAAGGAGGGCATTTTAGCCCAAATTAGCCCAAAAACAGCCTGATTTGGGAAATAAAAAAGGCCAGAGGATTTAGCCTCTGACCTGGTGTTTTATGGTCGCGGGGGCTGGATTCGAACCAACGACCTTCGGGTTATGAGCCCGACGAGCTACCAGACTGCTCCACCCCGCAATTTCTAGAAACTAAGTTGTCAATGTTGCTGGGTTATGAGCCCGGCGAGCTACCAGACTGCTCCACCCCGCACTATTTGCGCCTGCCCCTCCTGCTCGGTTAACTGCAAACAGGAAAAGCGGCGAGATTGAATGTTACTCTTGCACCGCACCTTACGCAAATCATTTCTTGATCTATCACAAAACGCACACGTTCTTGCCCGCTCGAAAGGCTTACGTTCTATCCAATGGCAAGACTAAATTGGACCGGTCTTAAACATGCAATTCAATCAAGGGCCCCAAAAGCTCGAAAGGCACGCTCATCTGCTGCTTGCTCAGTACAGCAATCCCAGCCGCTTGGCTTCGAAGGTCAGCTCGTCGCGGAAGTCGGGATGAGCAATGGCAATCAGGCGCTTCGCTCGCGTCGGAACGTCCTGAAACGCCAGATCAGCCACGCCGTACTCGGTCACCACGTACTGCACGTCATTGCGCAGCGTGGTCACGGCGCTACCGGACGCCAACATGGGCACGATCTTGGACGTGGGACCTTGCCTGGTGTGCGCCACGCTCGTGACGGCAATGAACGATCGACCGTTCTTCGCCATGCGCGCACCGCGCACGAAGTCGGCCTGCCCGCCGCTTGCGGAATACTGACGCGAGCCGATGCTCTCGGCGCATACTTGGCCTGTCAGGTCGATGGATATGGCGGTGTTGATGGATACCATGTTGTCGTTCTTCGCGATGCAGTACGGGTTGGTGACCGTATCGTAGCTGCAATAGTACACCTCGGGGTTGCGGTCGATGAACTCGTACAGACGCGCTGCGCCCGTGGAGTAGCCGCCCACCGAGCGCCCCGGAAAGTAGCTGTTTCGACTGTTGTCGATGACGCCCGCCTGTTGCAACGGCACGAGTGCATTCGAGTACATCTCCGTGAAGCAGCCCAGATGGCGCTTCGACATAAGGCCCTCGGCCACCGCGTTGAGGATGCCGCCGATGCCCAGCTGAATGCAGTCGCCGTCGTCGATGCGGTCCACGATGAGCGCCGCACACGCGCGCTCCTCGGACGTGGCGGGCTTGACGGCGATGTCTTCAAGATCCTCGTCGCACACGATGAAGGCGTCGATCTCGTCTATCGAAAAATCGTGGGAATCGCCGAATACGCGCGGAAGCTTTGAGTTGACCTGCGCAATGATCCCTTTACAGGCACGGATGCTGCCAGGCTCGAAGCCCAGCGGCCCAATATTGCACATCCCGCGTGCATCCGGCGGGGTCATCTGCACCACAGCGTAATCGGGGTTGACGCTGCGCATAAGCGCGCTCACCTGGCTGAAATGCGCTGGGATATGCGCGACGCACGTACCGAAACCGGCGCGCTCATTCGGTCCGGCGAAATAGGTGTGATACCGAAACCGCTCGGGGCCGACGTCCAAGCTCTTGAAGTCGAAATCGCCGTTCATCCAGTTGCCGTAGATGTCGATGCCCTCCACCCGGCCGTCGGCGACGCGCGCCATTAGCTCGTGGATGATCGCGGAGGGCACATGGAGACCGCCTGTGTACATTGACGTTCCCGATACGATGAACTGGTCGAACAGCTCGTCGAGCGAAAGCGTTTTGCGGACGTAGGCATCCTGTACAGTCTCCATGGCAACCCCCTCGTTCTTTCCTCTGCGCGTCATCCAGTATACCAGGAGGTCTTCTTCTGACGCCCGGTCGGGCACGCGAGTTTGAGTGATGCGAACCGCCTCTCGTTGCGCTAGAATTGAGCACGTTGCCTGCAACCCGGACCGACGCCTTGCACGCCGATGCCGGGCGATCGCACACGTACGCAACCATCAATAAGGAGCGCGACTCATGGCAGTCATCGACGTCCATGCCCATATCTATCCCAACAAGATCGCCTCGAAAGCCGTCGACGCTGTAGGCGATTTCTACAACATCGAGATGTACGGGGAGGGAACGGCCGAGCACCTGCTGGCCGCCCAGGATCGTGCACCCATCACGAACTTCGTCGTGCATTCCGTGGCCACCTCGCCCCGCGCTGTCGAAACCATCAACGACTTCATTGCCGAGCAATGCCGCATCCATCCCGAATTCATCGGCTTCATGACCATGCACCAGGATTACCCCGATCCAGAAAAAGAGATCGAGCGTGCCATCGGACTGGGCCTGAAGGGCATGAAGCTGCATCCCGACTCGCAGCACGTGGATATGGACGACCCGCGTCTCATGGAAGTCTACGAGATCATCGCCGGCCGTCTGCCTGTCATCATCCACACGGGCGATTACCGCTACGACCACTCGCATCCGCGCCGCCTCGTGGAAATCCTGCGCGCCTTCCCCGACCTCGTGGTGGATGCTGCGCACTTCGGCTGCTGGTCGCGCTACGACGTGGGCTATGACGTGCTGCGCGACACCATCCTCAGCAACGACCATGTATACTGCGACGCGTCGAGCGCCCAGCTGTACCTGGGGCAGCGTCACACGCGCGAGCTTACGCGCCTGTGGGGAACCGATCGCGTGATGTTCGGCTCGGACTATCCCATGTGGGATCCGGCAAGCGAATACGAGCAGTTCGTGGGCGCGAACTTTACCGACGACGAACTCGAGAACCTGCTGTGGCACAACGCCGAGCGGTTCCTGGGCATGACCGTGTCGTAGCCCTCCGCTCCGAGCGTAGCCCTCCGCTCGGAGGCGCGCCCTGCCCTAGCGATCCTCGTCGACGTCCGCATCCTCATTGTGCTCGACAACCACGCGTATCTTGTCGATGCGGTGGCGATCCATGTCCACGACGGTGAACGAGGCTTCGTCCGCGCCGTTCTCGAGCGTGGCGGTGTCGCCTTCTGCGGGAATGCGATCGAACACGTTGAGCAGCAAGCCGCCCGCCGTCTCGCACTCCTCGGCCTCCTCGGGCTCGAAGCCGATGAGCTCGCCCACCTCGTCGATGGGAAGAGACCCGTCGATCAAGTAGCTTCCATCGTCCAACTGGACCACTTCGTCCGGGCCGCCGTGCTGATATTCGTCGTCGATGCGGCCGACGATCTGTTCCATGATGTCGCTCATGGTGACGATGCCCGACGTACCGCCGTGCTCGTCGATGACGACGGCGATCTTCGTATGCTTGGCCTGAAGCGTCTGCAACAGCTTCGCGATGGGTATGCCCTCGGGCACGGCCTCGATCGCTCGGACGCGCAGATCGTCTATCGTGCTGTTCTTGGGCAGGGTGTAGAGATCCTTCACATGCACGAAGCCAACGATGCGGTCCTTGCTGCCACGACACGCGGGATAGCGGGTGTACTTGTAGGTCTGGATGATGGCAAGATTCTCCTCAAGCGTATCCTCCAGATCTACGCAGATCACGTTCGTGCGCGGCGTCATGATGGCCTCGGCGTCTTTATCGCCCAAATCGAAGATGTTGTCAACGTACTCATTCTGGTCGGGATCGATGAGGCCGCTTTCGGTGCTCTCGTCGATAAGCAGGCGAATCTCCTCATCGGTGTACACCTCGTGCTCGTTTGCGATGTCGTGCCCCAACAGCTTCATGACGCCGTTCGTGATGGAGTTGAACAGCCACATGATGGGATACGTGATGCGATAGAACCATACGAGGGGCGCGGCCGTGAACAGAGCGTAGCGCTCCGTGGAGAAAATGGCGAGCGATTTGGGGATGAGCTCGCCCACCACAATGTGCAACGCCGTGATAATGATGAATCCCACGGCGACGGCGATGGCGTGGATGGCGGCCTCGGGAAGGCCGATAAGCGTGAGGCCAGGGGCGATCAGCGCCGAAACGGCCGGCTCGCCCAACCAGCCCAGAGCAAGCGAAGCAAGCGTGATGCCCAGCTGGCAGGCGGAAAGATAGGCGTTGACGTTGTCGGCGACGGTCTTGGCGTACTTGGCGCCGGATCGGCCCTCGTCGAGAAGAATATCGACCTGGGACTTGCGCACGCGCACGAGCGAAAACTCGGCCACGACGAAGAACGCATTCATTAGAAGGAAGAACAGGACGAGTACGAGGCTTAACGCAACGGGCATTAAAGCGTGTCTCCTTTATAGATAGGCTGCCGATCGCCGCGGCCGCCTCTCGAGTGCAGCGCCGCGACGAAATTCAATGTCCTCACACTTTGTACCATCAGCAACGCCGCACACGAGGAAAAACTATCCTATATACAGAAGTTTACGACGTTTTGCAACAAATAGGAGCGGCTCCGGCAACGTTTTGCGCACACGGCTCCGACCGTGTTACACAACAGCGCATTCAGCCAGTCACAATGCACTTGTGGACGCTTTACAACATGGGGGTGTGTTATATTGTGATCATTCAACGAAAATGAGAAGCTTCGCCGTGCAGCCGTACGGTACCTCCTGTCGGCAGATACGTCGAAACCCTTTATGGGAAAAGGGAGTGTCGAATGGGTTCATGGAGACAGGTCATTGCAGGGACGTTGGCAACGTTGGCCCTCTCTTTTGGAGGACTGGCCAGCATGGGCTATGCCGACACAGCGAATAATACAAGCCCCCCCCCGACACGCTTCGTCATTGATTCCTCGGCCACGGCAGATCCTAGCTCCAACACCTTCATAAACCTCTCGACCGCGTTCGCGGCGCTGCCCGACGATGCAGGCGATGTCACTTTCGTCGTGAACAGCGATTTCCTTACGGATGAAGGTGTTTACGAGGTGCCTACCGACAAAGGCATCACCTCGTTCACTATCGCAACCGAATCCCCTACTGGCGTGCAGATTAGCCAGATGAACTGGCGGATCACCCTCTTCGCAAACGGAATCCCCCTGATCGTCGATAAAAACATCGAGATATTTGGTTACGTTTACGGCGGCGGAATACACGACATCGTCGACGACTCGTCCATCACAGTTCGAGAGTCTGCCTATGTCGAATACATTCACGGCGGTGGCCGTAATGCCACATTGACCGGAGACAGCGAGATCGTCGTCGAGGGCGAAACCCGCCTGGTGGCCGGAGGCGGCCATGCAAAATCGTCTACGCAAAAACCTCAGGCGGTTGCGGACGTGACGGGATCTACCTCGATCCTCGTGAGCAAAACCGGGTCGTCGCAAAATATATACGGGGGTGGTCACGCCGAATCCCCCTCGAGCGGCAGCACCACCACACAGGCGCAGGCAAACGTCGGCGAATCAACCAACATTACCATTGCGGGCAAGGCGAGCGAAAGCGTCGGGGGTGGCTACGCCACGTGCGGCGGCAGCTACGCCAGCCCCGTCACGAACGCGTCGGTGGTCGCTCATGTCGTGGGAGACACGAACCTGACGTATGAGGCTTCGGGACGGTCTGTAAGCAATACCGGCATGGGAGCGTACGGTGGCGGCTACGCAGAGAGCACGAGCAGCAACACCAACAGCGCCGTTGCCAACGTTGGCGGCAGCACGCATCTTGCCGCTTTGGAAGACGACGAGGCCAACGGCACGGGTTACCAAAAGGGCTACAAGGCATTCTCCTACTTCGTTGGCGGCGGATATGCAATGAGAAGCAACGCCCAGGCCGCTGTAGGAGGCGACGTCTTCGCCAAGACGGCGCGCGCGGCCGAAAACAGTCGACAGGGAACTATCGGAGGCGGCGAGGCGCTCTACGGCGCAACAGCAAACGTACTAGGAACCGTCCACCTTGAGGTGGCACCCGCAGCAAATCAGGGATCGAAGTACGAAAACGCCTATCGAGTTGTTGGCGGAGGATGGGCAACCTGCGGCAGCGACGACCTTGACGAAACACAGGCCCGGGTCGGAAGCACCGACGTTATCGTGCGCTCTGGCGTAAAGTTTTCCACAACATACGACTCGTCCATCAGCGCAAACGTTGTGGGAGGCGGCTTCGCGACGAGCAGCCACTCCAACGTAAGCGTGGTGGGAACGACCTCGGTGACGGTAGAATCAGGCGTCTCCGTTCTCGAAGACATCGTCGGCGGCGGCGCCGTCTGCACCATCGGCTCAGGCGGCGATTTTTCTGGAAGCACCGGAGCATCTGCCGATGTCGGGGCAACGCGCATCACCCTTGGCGACAACGTCACGGTAAAAAATCTCATTGGCGGCAGCAAAATGATAACCGCTCCCCAAAGTCACGCTCACGTTGGCTTGACGGAAACCGCAGACAGCGACGCCATCACGGTTGAAACGGGAGCGAACTTCTCCACAGGCTCCTACTACGGCGGGTGCTTCATAAAAGACACAGGCGGGGCGAAGAACGACATCGGCATGCGCTCGCACGTAACCGGTTCGATAACGTCGAGCATCCAGGGCGGAAAGCTGAGCGGCACCTTCTTCGGCGGCTCGTACATCAACAACAGCATGGCGTATGCGAATATCAGCGGAAACATAACGAACGTGTTGTCGGATTACTCGTTTGCCAGTTCGCCCAACAGCTACTCGGCCAAAGTGGTGGGCGGCGGAACCATCATGGGCAACAGCAGCAGCGTTCCCGACCAGATCGTCGTTTCCGGCAACGTGACAACGCACCTGAGAAACGGCACTCTCAACGGCACGGGCAACAACGCGAACAGCAGCCCGTGGCCCGGCGGTCGAACGGGAGCGAAGGTGGCCGGATCCGTCGAGCTGATCTTCGAGAACATGGCCTTCAGCAACCAGCCCATCTATGCCCAGAAAAGTTACTCGGGCACCGTAGACGGCGATTTGACCATTACCCTGTTGGGCGCCATCGACACCGATCTCAATCTGTATCCCACCTGGTCGGGTGGAAACACCACCGTGGTAGTCGGCGACGGCAACACCGCCACCACCGTCACCTTACCGTGCATCGCGGCGACAAAGGATACTCCTGCAACAGACGTGGAAATACACGATCACGCAAGCCTTACGCTTGATGCAGCCGATCCCGCTCCTGTTCTTGAGCACGTACGCAACGTTGCCCTCTCACAAGACGGCTCTCTGTCTGTGCAACATTCGAAGGCTCTGGTCACCATTGCTGGCAACCTCACTGGGGGCGGCACCGTGGTGCTGCCAGCGGGCGGGTCTATCGCGGGCGCCGGCGCATTGAACGGCAACCTGACGCTTGAGGTGAACGGCGACCTTGTCGCCGGGCAGACGTACTTCGACTTCTCAGACCAAAGCGCAGGCAGCGTCGCCTTCACCGAGCCGAGCGGGAAGTTCGTTCTGGGAACAAACACGCAAACCGCCGGCCACAAGAAGTGGCTAATGCACGAGCAGTTCACCGTGTTGTTCGACTCGAAGGGAGGCTCGACCGTCGAGGCGCAGGAGGTCGTATCAGACGAGAAAGCCACGAAGCCGGATGACCCGACGCGCGCAGGATACATCTTCGCAGGCTGGTACGCAAGCCCCGACTTCTCGGGCGATGCCTGGGACTTCGACGCCAACGCCGTGACGGCCGACGTCACGCTGTATGCGAAGTGGGTCGACGGCATCAAGGTGACGGTCACTGCCGGAAACAACGGCTCGGTCGATCCCTCCGACACGGAACTCGTCTTCACGGGCACGCCGATCGAGCTTCGCATCATGCCCGATTACGGCTACAAGATCGACAGCGTGACGACGAACGGCGTTGCCGCTCAATACGACAAGGTAGGCTTGCGCGAGGGCGTGCTCACGCTTTCCCCCACAGAGGCCACCACTGTCGCAGTGACGTTCGCTCAGCTGGACAAGGCCTCCGTCGATGAGATCATCGACAGCCTGCCCACCATCAATCCTGAAGACGCCCCAGCGGTCGTCGAGCAAAAGCAGGACGACGTCTTGGATGCGAAGCTCGACTTCGAGTCGATGACGCCCGAAGAGAAGCAAGCCGTAAGCCAAGACGCCGTCAACAAACTCAACGAGGCCGTTGTGCAGGTGCCCAAGGTCGAAATTGAGGTGAAACTGGCAATAAGCACCGAGGTGGGTGCGAACGTCGCCATTCCCTCCAAGCAGGAGTCGCGCTTCATCGGCGCGGTCGGCAAAGACGAAGTCGAAGCCCTTAAAAATGGCGACGCCGACCTGCTCAGAGTGATCGTGCAAATCCAAAACATCGACGCACCCAGCGAAGACGACGAGCGTGAAGCCCTTGAAGGCATCCTGGGTACCAATCAAGTGGGCCAGCATTTCGCGGCGAGCGTAACCAAGGAGCTGAGCAACGGCACCACCATGCTTACGTCCGAGCCGATCACCGCACTACCCGCGCCGGTGCAGCTGGTGTTCGACGTGCCGCAAGCGCTGCTCGGCGTGGGCGACGGCACCACGCGCGAGTTTGCCATGACCAGGACGCACCACAACGGCACGCAGTGGGAGGCGCAGCTACTCGATGACGAAGACGGCAACAAGGGCAACGAAACCATCCTCATATCCACCGACCGCTTCTCCACGTATTCCATCGTGTACGTAGACACGCATACCGTGACGTTCGAGACGAACGGCGGCAGCGCCGTCGATGCACAGCCCGTCGCGGACAGCGCGACGGTCACGGAGCCCACCGCGCCCACGCGCGAAGGCTTCACGTTCGACGGCTGGTTCACCGATGCCGCGTGCACGAACACCTATAATTTCACCACGCCGGTGACCAAGCCTTTCACGCTGTATGCGAAGTGGAACCCCGTGGCTCCCCCGCAGCCCGTCGAGCACACCGTCTTGTTCGAGGCGAACGGCGGCAGCGCCGTGGCCCCCCTGACGACGGTGGTCGACGGCTCGAAGATCACCGCGCCCGCCGCACCCAAGAAGGACGGCTTCACCTTTGGCGGCTGGCACACCGACCAGGGGCTCACAACGCCGTGGAACTTCGAGTCGGACACCGTCACCGGCGACATCACGCTGTACGCGAAGTGGCTGAACAGTCCTGATCCTCAGCCAAATCTGTACGAGGTGGTCTTCGTTACGGGCGAGAGTGCGTCGAAGATAGAGACGCAGCTCATAACGAAAGACAACGCAGCAAGCGAGCCTACCGCGCCCACGCGCACAGGCTACGAGTTCGGCGGCTGGTTCACCGATGACACGTATGCACAGGCCTGGGATTTCTCCACACCTGTGACCGCACCGCTCACGCTGTACGCGCAGTGGACTGAGGTCGTCCCACCCGCGCCCGTCAAGCATTACGTGGCCTTCGAGACAAACGGCGGGTCGCCCTCGCCTGCCGCCCAGGAGATCGTGAACGGCGGCTTCGCAACAAAACCCGCCGTCGATCCGACGCGCAACGGCTTCGTGTTCGCCGGCTGGTTTGCCGATGTCGCGCTCACGCAAGCGTATTCCTTCGACACACCGGTGACGCAAGACCTGACGCTGTTCGCAAAGTGGAGCGAACAGCAGGTTCCTCAACCGCCCGTCGGCGACGACCCCGCCGGATCCACTGACGACGATCCCACCGCAGAAGGCGGAGCAGACACCCCACAGTCCACCAAACCGTCTGCCGTCATTGACGATGCAACGAAGCGAGCCTCACTCGCTCCCACTGGCGACAATACCGCCACCTTGACGGGGGCCGTTGCAATTTCGCTCGGGTTTGCGATCGCAGCCGCCATGCTCGCCTGGAACAGGCTGCGGAATCGGCAGTCAGGCGCGCGTCTGCAGCGACGCTGAGAGAGCTTCCTCGAGGTTCCAACACCTGAGAAGGAGGACTGTAGCAGAAGTAGGTTTTCACAGTCGGCGACAAGCGCCCTATGCTTGCCGCCGACTGTGAAAACGTTGCGGGTCCAGCGATAAGCGCAAGGTGCTTGCCCAACGAAACCCACGAAACCTCGACTCCGGTTGCAGCCTTTCGCTTCTGTCTTCTCCCCAACGCAATCTGACAAAACTGTTAGATGCTTCAAAGGTACCTGCAAGGTTACCGCAAGGTGGCAGGGATATCGTATTCCCATGACATCGTTCCGCAATTCGCAAAGGAGCACCCCATGAAACGAGCCCTCGTCACGCTTGCCACCCTCGCCGCCATGGGCGGGCTGTTCGTCTGCGTCGCCCTTCAGGTGCCGCGGCTAGAGAAGATCCGGTAGCGGCCGCGCACAGGCTACGCGGACGCCAGATCGCCTTCATCCGGACTGGTTGCAGACCCGGAGGGCACCGCGTCGGGCGCATCCCCCGCCTGCGCTTCCCGCGGCAGCACGAGGTTCGCCACCACGGCCACCAGAAACACCACGGCCACGCAGTTCTGCGCGAACACGCTCTGCACGATCTCGGGGAACACCGCGAACAGCGCCGACGCCTGCGTGAAGCCGATCCCCACGGCCAGCGACAGCGCGGCGATGGTGATGTTGCGCTGCGTGAAGCCGGCACGCGCGATCATCTGGAAGCCGCTCACGATAATGTTGCCGAACATCATGATGGTGCAGCCGCCCAACACCGCCTCGGGCAACGACGAGAACACCACGCTGATGACCGGCAAAAACGCAGCCAGCACCATGATGACGGCTCCGGTGGCGATGGCGCGCCGGTTCACCACCTTCGTCATGGCCACCAGGCCCACGTTCTGCGAGAACGACGTGATGGGCAAGCAGCCAAAGCAGGCCGAAAGCGAGCTGACGAAGCCGTCGCACGCGATGGAGCCGGTGAGCTCCTTCTCCTTCACCTCGCGGTTCAAGCCCACCATCGTGAGCGCCGACGTGTCGCCGATGGTCTCGGTGGCCGACACGAGGAAGATGAGCGTGACCGACACGATGGCGCCCAGGTTGAACTCCGGGGTGAACGGCATGAGCTGCGGCAGCGCGAACAGCTGCATGCCCGCGAACCCGCTGAAGTCCACCGCCCCCATGAACAGCGCCACCACGTAGCCTATCACCAGGCCGAACAGCACGGAGAGCTGCTTGGCCTTCCCCTTGGCCAGCACTTGGAACACCAAGCACGACACGAGGGAGACGGTGCCCAACGCCAGGTTCTGCGGCGACCCGAAGTCCGGCACGCCGCTGCCACCGCCGAACGACGTGGCACCCACGCCCAGCAGCGAGAACCCGATGGACGTGACCACCACGGCCGCCACGATGGGCGAGATAATGCGCCGCCAATACTTCGCGAACAGGCCCAGCACGCCCTCGATGATGCCGCCCACCATGATGGCGCCGATGGCCGTGCTGTAGCCGTACGTGGCCACGATGCCGCAGAGCACGGTGACGAACGTGAAGCTGATGCCCATGACGATGGGTAGCCCCGAGCCGATGCGCCCGAGCGGGAACAGCTGGATGAGCGTGCCGATGCCGGCGATGAGCATAGCGCTCTGGATGAGCGAGCCCGTCTGGTCGGTGCCGAGGCCTGCTGCGCCCGCCACGATGACGATAGGCGCGAGGTTGGCCACGAACATGGCCAGGATGTGCTGGACGCCGTAGGGCACGGCACGCAAAAGCGGGATAGCGCCGTCGAGCTTGAACAGCTCCTCGGTTGCGAACGGCTTCATCGGCGAAACTCGATCTCGCCGGTTGCCGGGTTCATGGCGTCCACGATGGCGAGCGATTCCAGACGGTAGCCGCGCTCGCGCAGGCCGTCGCCGCCGGGCTGGAAGCCTTTCTCGATGGCGATGCCGATGCCCTCCACCGTGGCACCCGCCTCGTCCACCAGCTCGATGAGGCCGTTCAGGGCGCAGCCGTTCGCCAGGAAGTCGTCGATGATGAGCACGTGGTCGTCCGGCCCCAGAAACTTCTTCGACACGATAACGTCGTAGACGCGGCCGTGCGTGAACGATTCGATGCGCGTAGTGTGCATGTCGCCGTCCAGATTGATGGACTGCGCCTTCTTCGCGAACACCACCGGGACGCCGAAATGCCGCGCAACCACGCACGCGATGCCGATGCCCGATGCCTCTATCGTGAGGATCTTCGTGACGGGCGCATCGGCGAACAGGCGCTTGAACTCGGCTCCCATAGCATCGAACAGGCCGATGTCCAACTGGTGGTTCAGGAAGCTGTCCACCTTCAGGACGCCCTCCGACTTCACTACCCCGTCGCGCCTGATGCGCTCCTCCAAAAGCTCCATTACGTCCTCCGTGCATGCTCGTAACCCCGTGGAACATCGTTCCGTTCAGTGTAAACGAGCAGATGGAGCTTGGGGAGGCCCTGTTCACTCCCAAGCATCAAAAAGGAGGGTTCGGCGCGCTGGCTAGATGACGACAACCCCCGTCGCGATAAGCACGATAGAAGCCACGGCGGCGGCCAGAATGACGGCCACCACCACCTTATCAAGCGTGCTTTGCAAGTACGGCTCGCCGCGCTCCTTCTTTCCCTTGACGTACATGAGGATGCCCGGCGCGTACAGAAGCGACATGATGGTAAGCCCCACCGCACCCGACGCCCAAGCCAAGAAGAAGCTGTATACGACGCCGAAGATGCCGAAGATGCGCCACAATACGATATTTCCGCCAATCTTGCCCTTGAACGCGCCGGGTTCGGTGAAGGTGAGCTTGGCGAAGTAGGCCGCCGACAGCAGGTACGGCAGAAGGATCATGCCCGCGGAAAGCGTATAGAAGAACTGGTAGGTGCTGTCCGAGAACAACATGATGATGAGGAATGCCTCGATGACGATGTTCGTTACGACGAGCGTGACGATAGGAGCGCCCTTCTTATTCGTCTTAGCGAAGGCTTTGATGAACACGCCCTGCTCAGCCGCCTCGTACGGGGACTCGCTGGAAAGCACCGTGTAGCCGAGCATCGCCCCGACAAGCGAGAGCACGACGCCGCCGTTAATGAGGATGGCGCCCCATTGGCCCACCGCATGTTCCATAACGCCCGCAAGTGCAGGGTTCGGCAGATTGGCGAGCTCCGAAAGCGGCATGACGCCCATGCTGAGCGTGCTCACCATGAGATAGATGGAGAGCACGCAGACGAACGCGATGATGGTGGCCTTCCCCACGTCCTTGTCCTTCTTCGCGCGGCCCGAGATGGCGACCGCGCCCTCGATGCCCACGAACACCCAGATGGTGATCATCATGGTATTGCTCACCTGGTCGAAGAACGGCAGGCCTGGTTCGGCACCCTGCGCGAGGTTCGCCATGAAGATGGCCGGATCGAATTTCTGCAGGAAGATGATGGCCGTGATAGCCACGAAGATGGGCACGAACTTCGAGATGGTGATGACGGCGTTCACACCCGTTGCCTCTTTGATGCCGCGCGATACGAGGAACACGTAAAACCAGATAAGGCAGCTTGCCCCGATGACCGACGGGAGGTTCGTGCCGCCACCGAATACGGGGAAGAAGTACGTGAGCGCGCCGAAGAGAAGCGCCGAGAAGCTCACCGTGCACAGAAGCGCGCTGATCCAATAGCCCCAGGCGCTGTTGAAACCTAAGAAATCGCCGAAGCCCGCATTCGCATAGCTGTAGATGCCGCCTTTAAGCTCGGGCTTGATGCGAGAGAGCGCAAAAAACGTCAGCACCAGGCACAGCACGCCCACGCCCGAGATGCCCCATGCGGTGAGGATGGCGGCGCCGCTCGCGCCGCCGGCAGCTTGGTCTCCGGCCAGCGTGAACACCCCGCCGCCCACGATAAGCGTGATAACGGTGGTGACGAGTCGGAAGATTCCCATGCCGCCCTGATGAGGCTTAGCGATAGCAGGGGACGAATCCGCGCTCAAGGGTCGGGCGGGGGACGCGACGGCCACCGTCGCAGCCGGTCGATGCGCAGAATCACTCATTATGACCACCGTTCCTCGTTTTCCGTTCAGAGCATCATACTCCACGACCCTCATATCGGGCAGTCCGTTATGCAATATTTTGGATGCCGACTACGAGGCGAAAGACGTTCGTGCGGCGCCGCTCGAGCGGTCGATGACGGTGCGATCAACCAGAACGCTCGACAGCGCCGCCCGATCGAGCGAGCAGCCCAGACCGGAAGGGTCGCCTTCGCGATTGAGAGTTACGAGTCCCCGCTCCACGGTATAGGGCGGCGCGGTTACGTCGGTGGCGAAATAGCGCGACGTGGCGCCGATGTCCCCGGGAGCATTCACACCGGGCAGGGTTTCGAACGCCGCATGCATGCGCTTCGAGACACCGGTATCGTACATGCCGCCCATCCACACATCGATGCCGCGGCTCTGCGCCAGGCGAACGAAATCGATGGAAGGCTGGATGCCTCCGAATTTGCCGATCTTGACCGAATAGCAGCGCAGCTCCGCGTGCGCAAGCGCACGCATCACGTCGCGCGGACGGGCGACGGATTCGTCGATGCACAGCGGCGTGCGCATACTGCGCTGCAGCCGCGCCAGTCGGGCGAACAGGTCCGTCGGAGCGCCGGCGGGAATGCGCCGCGGATCGAGCGGCTCCTCGATCCAGGCAGCGCCGCAGGCGTCGAGCGCGCGCAGCTCGTCGGTATCGCGCTCCGTGAAACTCTGGTTCGCATCGAGCGTGATCAGAGCGTTCGGAGCGGCAGCTTGAGCGGCGCGCACGCATGCAACGGCAGTTCCGGGCTTGATCTTCAGTTTGACGCGCGCATAGCCCGCTTCCGCGCAGCGGCGTACAGCAGCGGCCGTTTCGCTCGGGGATCCCGCGCCCACCACGGCGCCGGCCGGCACCGAGATGCTCGCATCGAGCGCGGACGAAGGCGAGACCGAGGAAGCAAGCACATCCGCCACCGAAGCTGCGCGCGCGGCGGAAACCGATGTCGGCGACCCCGGAGACGCAAACGCCTCGCCGACAAGCTGCCACAGCGGCTTGTTCACGATCTTGCCGTACAGGTCCCACAACGCCGGTTCGAGGGCGCCGCACGCCATGGGATGCCTGGCGGCCTCGGCGCAGGCGGTGAACAGCGAGCTTGCCTCACCGGGATGCAGAAGCGCCTCGTTCAGCACGAGAGGCGCCAGCACGTCCTTCAACACGCACAGATCCTGATCGAGCGTCTCAGGAAGGTACCAATCGGTGGAGAAGGCCACGCACTCGCCCAGGCCCGTCCTGCCCGCATGGTCGGTCACCTCCACGATGATCGACTCTCGCTGCGACAAGGTGCCTTTCGCCGTCTCGAACGGGGTGATGAACGGCACGCTGATGCGGTGGAGGGCGACCCGGGTCACTTCGATGCGCTCCTCGTAGAGGCGCTCGAGCACGGCGCGATCGATTTTTCCGATGCCGCTGCGCGGGAACGCATCAAGCACGTGCACGTGCTTAGGCTGGTAGATTTTCGAAAGCTGGGACGCGACGCTCTCCCTTGCGAACACGGCGAACTCATGGTCCCCCGAGCGCGCAGGCGCTTCCCGCAGGCGGCCCGAGACATCGGAAGCCGTCGGGGGCGCAGCGGCCGGCTCGGGGGCACGCTCGATGAACGCAATGGGCCGGCGTCCCCAGAGGGCATCGCGGGCGCCAAACACGTAAGCGTCCGACACGCCAGGTACGCGCAGCAGCTTTTCGCGGATCTCGGCCGGGTAGACGTTCTCTCCGCCGGAGACGAACATATCGTCGGTGCGTTCTTTTACGTAGAGCAGCCCATCGATGAGCGCGGCGGTGTCGCCCGTGAGGAAGTATCCGTCCACCGTGAGCGCGGCGCGCGCGTTCAGGTAGCCGCGGAACAGGCCCGGACCTCGCACCGCCAAACGGCCGAAGCCATCCTCGCCCGGATCGACAATGCGCGCATGGTATCCGGGAAGCAGCCGCAGACCGCCTGCATACGATGGCGTGAGCAGGGAGTTCGCTATCTGGCTCGACGTTTCGGTCATGCCATAGCTCACGAATACGCGCAGCCGGAGAGCGCGGGCGCGCTCGATGGTGCTGGGATTCGTCGCGCCGCCGCCCAGCAAGATGCAGCCGTAGCGACGCAGCGCCTCGCCGCGCCCCGTGGCTATCATATCCTGCAGCATCTTGTCGACCACCGACACATGCGTCGCGCCCTTGCGCGCCCCATCGGATACAAGGCGGTCTGCATCAAAACGCCGGTAAAGGATGAAGGGGCAGCAGTTCAGAAAGCTGCGCACGATCACTTGGAATCCGCCAACATGGTACAGGGGCAACGCGGCCTGCCACAGTCCCTCGCCCTGCCGGTTGAGCACCGCATTCGACACCTCTGCAGAACGGCAGAGGTTCTCCCAGTTCAGCGTCACGGCTTTCGCACGGCCCGACGTACCCGACGTGAACATGACCACCGCGCGGGCCTCGCGGTCGAACACGTGCGCCGCATGCTCGGCGAAGTGGATGACCCCTTCGATCGCATCCTGGCGCGCCACCTCGTTGCGACGTCGGAGAGCGGCCCGACTTGACGAGGCGCGGCCTAATCCGCGCGCCGATCGAGGTTCCGCCTCCGCCATGCTCGCACGCGAGGAGAACGTGGTGCGGGAGACGCGCGTTTGCATAAGGTTGCCTCCGCGCACCACCAGCTCGCCAGAGAGCAGTGCCATCGCTTTGCTCACGTAGCGCTCGACGTTCGCCTCGTTGATGCGCACGGCGATACCTGCGCCGGTGGCGCGCTCGACGTCCATGAGACGGGACGCCTTCTCGCTCTCGGTCAGGCGATTGTTGAGCACGACAAGCGTGAAACCGCCATAGGCGGCAGCCAGCATGAGCTGCACATAGGCGGGGCAATTCGGCAAATCGACCGCGACGTAGTCGCCTGGCCGCACGCCTCGATCCCTCAGATAGCGCGCGAGCGCCGCGGACAGCAGGCGCGTCTCCCGATAGGAGTACGCCGTCTCTTCGCCAGCCTCATCGACATAGGTGAAGCATGTGCGCTGGGGGCACCGTCGCACCATGCTTTCGAACATGCCGATCATCGCTGCTCGCGTCCAGCCTCTCTGCGTCCGTCATCGTCAACAGTCATTCGAGCGCCTCATTCGCCCATAAGCCGCATCAGGGAAACTTCGGGAACTGGTCGAAGTCGGGCGCGCGCTTCTCCTTGAACGCGTCGCGTCCCTCCTTCGCCTCGTCGGTGGTGTAGTAGAGCAGCGTCG
The DNA here is from genome assembly GCF_002899715.1 of Enteroscipio rubneri. Lineage (GTDB taxonomy): Bacteria > Actinomycetota > Coriobacteriia > Coriobacteriales > Eggerthellaceae > Enteroscipio > Enteroscipio rubneri. The sequence goes on from NZ_PPEK01000008.1 coordinate 35,258, forward strand.
CGTCGCCTGCGAGCTGCTGGATGCCGGCCAGGCCGTCGGTTGCCGCGTTGAACGACGCCTTCATGAAGCGCAGCGCCGTGGGGCTCAGGCGCAGCATGTCGCGCGCCCAGCTGACGCATTCGGCCTCCAGCTGGTCGAACGGCACCACCTTGTTCACCAAACCCATCTCCAGCGCCTCCGCGGCCGTGTACTGGCGGCAGAGGTACCAGATCTCGCGAGCCTTCTTCTGGCCGACGATGGCGGCCAGATACCCCGCGCCATAGCCCGCATCGAAGCTGCCCACTTTGGGGCCGGTCTGGCCGAACTTGGCCGTGTCGGCGGCCAGGGACAAGTCGCATAGGATGTGCAGCACGTGGCCGCCGCCGATGGCGTAGCCGTTCACCATGGCGATGACGGGCTTGGGCACCACACGGATGAGGCGCTGGAGGTCCAGCACGTTGAGGCGCGGGATGTTGTCCTCGCCCACGTAGCCGCCGTTGCCGCGGATCTTCTGGTCGCCGCCCGAGCAGAACGCCTGGTCCTCGGGGCGCCCATCGTGGTTGGCGCCGGTGAGGATGATCACGCCGATCTCCGCGTCGTCGCGTGCGACGGTGAACGCGTCGTAGAGCTCGTTCACCGTGAGCGGAGTGAAGGCGTTGCGGCGCTCGGGCCGGTTGATGGTGATCTTGGCGATGCCATCGCAGGTTTCGTAGATGATCTCGCGATACGCCTTGCCCGCCTGCCATGCGATGTCGCTCACTGCACGTCCTTTCGATACGCGCGAACCAAGACCTTGGAGGATCCGATCGCGCGCTGCATTGAGAGGGGTTTTGATACGATCATCTCTATAGTACACCAACTCAACATATTGTAGGCTTTACCGAAGAATATCCCCACATAGAGCAACCGCTTCAACCAACCGCTCAATCGCTATACCCGCAGAGAGGCGACGAAGTCCCCCGGAGCTTCGAGATGAACATTGTGACCAGCGCCTTCGATGATGCGGGTCTCGCAGACCCCGTTCGACGCCAGGCCTTCGGCGAGGATGCAGTACTTCGCATCGCGCGCGCCGGCCAGGTAGAGCACGGGCGCTCCGCTTTCGCACATCGACGCCAGCGCGGCGAGCGCCTCGGGCCGGGACGGCATGGCATGTTGGCCTGCGCCCTCGAACGTGCGGGCCAGAGCCTCGGCGTCGTTGGCCAGACGGCCGGCGCGCACGCGCTCGCGGACGGCAGCGGGCAGATCGCTCTGGGTGGCGAACAGGGGGAGGCGTTCCCATGCGTCCATGAAGGCGGTCAGGCCTTCGGTGCGCAGCCGCATGGCTTGGGCGGCGTCGCGTTCGCGGGCAGCGGCGCGTTCACGCGCATTCGCCGGGCCCAGGCCGGCGCTTTCAAGGACGAGGGCAGCGAAGGCCTGCGGGTCCCGAACAGCGGCCGCAAGAGCGACGCGACCGCCAAGGGAGTACCCGATTACGGCAGGCTTGCGGCTTTCTCGGCCGCCCTCGCCATCCGAGACGGCGCTGATGAATGCGAGCAGGGCTTCGGCCTGCGCATGGAGCGCGTAGACTTGCGGACTATCGGGGCGGTCGCTGCGCCCGTGGCCGACGAGGTCGAGCGCGTAGACGGCGCGATCACGAGCGAGCCGCCCCGCAACCTCGTCCCACGACGCGACGCTCTGCGCGAATCCGTGCACGAGCACGAGCGGGGCGCCATAGGCGGAGGAACCGCTGTTTGCGGACCGATCACCCCAGCAGCGTACTCCGTACCGCACACCCGCATGCTCGAAACGAGGTTCCGTCGTCATCCGTCATCCTTTCTCAAGCGCTGCCGTGCGCGTGCGCACGAAGCGCCACGTCCCACACGCCAGGCTGCGCGAAAGCCCCAACGCCGCCGTTCGCGCGTGCGCACAAAGCGCCCCTACCAGTACGGGCGGTAGCGCTCCTTGAGTCCTTCCAGAGGCACGCGAACCTCAATGAGCGAGATGCCGGGCGTGCCCAATGCGGTGCGGTACGCCTCGTCGAACGCCGCCGCCGTGCCGGCCCGTTCGTACGGCACGGCGAAGGCGCGCGCCGCCGCCTCGAAATCCACGTCCTGCGGTGTGAGGAACAGGCGCTCGAAGTAAGCGTCGTCGGATTTCTGCGGCAGCATGTCGAAGATGGCGCCGCCGTTGTTGTTGAGCAGAACGATCGCGATGCACGGCGCCGCATCGGATATGCCGTCGCGTGCAGCGCTCGCTTCCCGTTGCACGCGCAGCTCGCGTTGGAGCGCGAGCGCATTCAGGTCGTGCAGGAGCGTCAGATCGCCGGTGATGAACGTGGTCTGGGCGAACCATTGCGCCGCCCCGATGGCTGCGGACACCGTGCCGTCGATGCCGTTGAGACCGCGATTACACAGCACGGTCAGGCGTTTCGCGCTCTTGAGGTAGAACGTGTCCAGCGCGCGAACGCTCATGGAATTGGCGGCGAACAGGCATGACCCTTCGGGCGCACGTTCCACGACGCGTCGAACGAACGCCCCTTCGAAGCCGGCCTCCCGATCGTCCACCGCCGCGATGCGCGCGCGGGCGGCGTCGTTTGCATCGATCCACGCGCGGGCGAAGGCGCGCTGGGCATCATCGGGTTCGTACTCGATGGTCTGCAGGTCGTACGCCATCCCAAGCGATCCCGCAAACTCCGACGGCCTGCATTGCACGAACAGGTCGGTTGCCGCATTGCAGTCGCGCGTCTCCAGCGGATCGACGACGATCTGCATCGGGTGCGCAGCGGCAATCAGCTGCGTCGCTTTCTTCGACACGGGGAAGCGCCCGAAGCGGACGACCGCCTCCGGCGCAAGACCCTCGGGCGCCAAGCCGCCCGCGCCGAGCACGGAATCGTAGTTGTCGATGACCAAGTCCTCGTCGAACGAGCGCAAGCCGGACAAGGGATCCGCCAGGAGGGGAAGGCTAAACGACCGCGCCCAGCCGAGCACCTTGCCTGCCTCGAGCTCATTCTCGCAGGTTCCCTCGCCCGCATACACGAGCGCGCGGCGCCCCGCGAGCATTGCTGCAAGGCTCTGAGCATCCTGCATGCCAATCGACCTGCGCGGACTCACGATGGGCGCCCCTTCGAGCGCGCTCCGCCCGCTTTCGAACAGCCCCTCGACGCCAAGATCGGGCTTGAGTGGCTCGTCGAACGGAAAATTCACGTGCACGGGTCCGCCCAGGCACGCCCCCGCGATGCGCGCAGGCCCCGCAGCGGGAGCATTCCCGCCTGCGGCGATGCACGCCTCGCGGGCCGCCTGGCGGGCGAAGGCGAGCGACGACGCGCTTTCGGTCGGCAGCGGCATCTGGCGAAACGCACGCACGTGATCGCCGAACGCCTTGAGCTGGTCGCACGTTTGCGGAGCCCCAAGGCCCTGCAGGCGCGGCGGCCGATCGCCCGTGAGCATCACGAGCGGCACACGCGACGACTCCGCCTCGAGCACAGCCGGATAGTAGTTCCCCACCGCCGTGCCCGAGGTGCAGATGACCGCCGTGGGTCGGCCGCTCGCCTTGGCCAGTCCGAGCGCGAAGAAGGCCGCACCGCGCTCGTCCACGTCCACGAACAGCCGCAGCCTATGGGGATGCCGTCGCGCCAGCTCGTAAGCGCACATGGCGAGCGGGGTCGAGCGCGAACCGGGGCTCGCCACCACATCCCGCACGCCCCAACGCGCGAGCTCGTCCAGAAATGCACCCACGAACAACGCCGTTACAGCCGGGTCTGCGCTCATCGGATGGTTCCTTTTTCAACGCGCTGGTTGTTCGTAGAGCCAGCGAGGGTTTCCGCAGTGCCCGAGATGCAATCGATGGCGGAGGCGTAGCGTGCTTCGCTCCGTGAGCCTTCGTCAGCGGCCGCAGATCGAGTACTGCGGGAAGCCGCAGTGTCGGCTCCATCCTCTCCGCTGAAAGCGGAGAGGATGGTCATGAGCTTCATATCGATTTCGTCGTATTCGGCATCGGCATCGCTGCCGGCCACCACGCCGCAGCCGGCGTACAGCCAGCCGATCTCGCCGTCGAACACGCCGGTGCGCAGCGCGACCGAGAACTCGCCATCCCCATCGCCGTCCACGTAGCCGCACGCCCCGGCGAAGAACCCGCGGTTGTACGGCTCGATGCGCCGCAACAGCATCTTCGCCTCGCCCACCGGCGTGCCGGCTACGGCCGGCGTTGGATGCAAATCCTCCATCATCGACCACAGATCGACGCCCTCCAGCAGGCGCGCCCGCGCAGGCGTGCACAGGTGCTGCACGTGCGTGAGCGGAAGTATTCCCGGCTCGGAAGGCACGTCCACATCGTGGCATGTGCGGTTGAATACTTCGCGGATGAAGCGCACCACGTAATCGTGCTCGGAGCGGTTCTTGGAATCGGCCATGAGCTCGGCTGCCAGCCGCATGCGGTCCTCTTCGGAGCTGCCGGCCGGACACGTGCCGGCCAGGCACATGCTCTCCAGGTTGGATCCGCGCTTGCGCACCAAAAGCTCGGGCGTGCACCCGCAGAAGAACACGTCGGCGTAGCGGTAGAGCAGCACCGTGCCGCGGGCGGACCCGTCGATGAGGTTCACCAGCAGGTCCTTCGACGAGAAGGGGTGTTCGGCGACGAGTTTGAGGCGCCTCGACGGCACCACCTTCTCCACGCGTCCCTCGGCGATGGCGTGCAGGCCGGCGTCCAGAACTTGCCGCCACGCCGCACGCGAATCGGGTTCGATGCGATAGGGTATCGTCTCGCGCCGGCGCGCGGGCGCAGCCAGCGCCTGGCGAGCGAACCGCTCGATACGCCCCGGATACACCGGCCCAAGCGAGTTCACCTGCAGCAGCGTGCCCCGCTCGTTCTCGATGAGCACGATCTCCGGCAACATGAACTTGAGGCGCGGAAACGCCTCGAACAGCTCGTCGGGAGGCGCTGGGTTCTCCGCATCGAAACGGTTGAACGAAAAGAACACGGGCGGCTGTGCCGTCGGCCCTTCGAGTTCGCTCTCGGCATCGTCGAGCGTCGGCAACGCAATGCAGCGTCCCAACCCCATGTAGCGGCATGCCCGCTGCTTGTCGTAGTACACGAACTGGTCCGTGAAGCCCTTCTGCAGCAGGCAGAATGCGTCTACTATGTCGGCCTCGATCGGACGTGTGTGCGAGAATATCCTGGTCATAGGCTCTCCTGCCGCACCAGCTCAACGCAGAGCTTCAATTTTGGCAGTACGGCCTTAACCTTGTCCATGGGCATCCTCCGATCGCATACGCCTGGTGCGCACCGGGCATCGGGCGCGCCTGACAGTATACCCGTGTACGGCCGTGAGCTCGACCAGCCTCGGAGGGACGGAGCACGAAAGCGGGCGATCGTACGTTCCGGACCCTTTCCGGCACTCGCGTGCCTCCCCGCGCTACGCCACGCCGTGCTTGACTCGATCGGCTTCCTCGGAGGTCTTCGCGTCGTTCCAACGATCCATGGTGCCCACCAGATAGCCCGTAATGCGCCGGATGCGATCGAACGGCGCTGCCGCAAGCTCGTAGCGGATGCCCACGTCCTCGCCATCGACTTCGAGGGCGAGTCCCGTGACGGAACTGTTCGGATGGTGGGAGTTGCCGCGATCAAGATAGGCGCGGATTTCAGCGTCGCTCACCGGGGCATCGTCGGGATTGACGTATGCGATATCGACCGCAACGCCGTCGGTCGTTCGCTGCTCGCGTCGCTCTGCCGCGCATTCGACCTTCGATTCTCGTATCGCTTTCATGCTGGTCCTTCCGCTCGTCTTTGCGTTCGATTAAATGATATCTTAATACTATCATATAGCCGTACTCGCGAGACGCGGTGCTCGGCAACGGTTTCGTACGCCGGCAAACGCACGAGCGCAGGCTCAAGCGCAGCAAACTCGGCGTGCGGCTTGCAACCGCGCACGCGCAATCGGGGCTCTGCGCAAATAATCGCTGCCCGAACCAAAGCCGCACGAATGCGACGCTACCACGGCTCGGCGAGAGGGTCATACGACGGCCGGAAGCCTCTTCGAGCGTCTGAGAAGGCGCACCGCAGCCTCACGCTTCGACAAGCTCCACGAGGTCGATGAGCTCCTGGCGGGAGTGCACCCCCGTTTTCGCGAAGATGCTCTTGATATGGCTGCGAACCGTGTTTTTGGATATCACGAGCTCCTCGGCAATGTAGGGCACGTCGCGCCCGCGCGCCAGAAGATCGAGCACGTCGGCCTCTCGGCGCGACAGCCGGTAGCGGTTCACCACGACCACGCATCCCGCCGATACCGCATCCTTCCCTTCGGCGCCTCCCGAGGACAGAGCGGGTTCTGCCAGGATCGCCGGACCGGCCGCGCGCCGGAGGCGCTTTCCATGCGGTGCCACCATGGCGATTGAAAGCAGGTACACCGCCACCAGCGCCACGACCGACAGCTCGGCCAGACCGACGCCGCGCCCCGCTCCCACGAACAGACCCACAACCGAGCCCACCAGCTGACTCGCGTACACGACGCCGGCAAACAGGCCGTAGACGAGCACCGGCGGAAGCGTTTGATTACGCGCAGTGCGGGCGCAGGACACGACCATAAGCGAGGACGTGACCGAGAACACCAGAAACACGAACGACAGCACTATCTGGCGAAACGCACCCTCGAGCAGCGGCAGCAACAAGAACGCCGTTGCGGTGAGAGGAAACAGGATCTGGTACAGCCGCATCAGCGTGACGCGCTCGTACAGAAGCTTCCACGATGCCAACAACACGATGGAGGCGACGAGCAGCCCTATCATATTGCTCGCATTCGTCTGGCCGATCGACCCGCCACCCGACGCCGACCCGATGCGCACGATACCCACGATGAACGCAGAAAACGCAACACATAACAGCGGCCGCCAAAGCTCTGCCACAGCCTCGCGGCACCGATCGCGCCTCTGGGAGGGAACAATTTCGAACATCGGGTGGGTTTTCGGCGCGCGGCGCCTCGCCACCGCGACGAGCACGGTGGCTGCGGGAGCGAGTGCGAACAGAGAGGCTCCGGGGACGATGCTCTCGGGCAGCAGTTCGACGGCGAAAAACAGAAGTGCGGATACGCCGGCGGCAAGGAACACGACGATGCCTGCGGCGAATACCTTCTGTGCGGCTACGATCTCTTGCAATGTGCAGAACATGAGACCGCTTCCCCAGCCGAAGCAGAAACCTACAGCGACGAGTGACCATCCCGAGGACAACATATTCGTCTGCCCCAAGACGACCAACACGGCCCCCGTCAAGAAAAGCCCCAGTGCGAAAAACGGAGAACGCCAGGCGCGCGCCTTCGGTCGGCGGTAGGCCGCCACCCCAGCTACCGCAAGCGAGGCGGGAAATGCGGCCGTACGCGCGAAGTACTCCGCTATGAGCGCGCCCGGGCTTTCGATCCCCGTGAGAAAACGCAGATACCCGCCCCAGAGCATCACCGAGGTGCATGCCAGGAAAAACCCGTATGCAAGTGCGGCCAGCATCTGCTCGCGCTTCACGTTGTCGCCCGAAAAACGCGGTTTCGGCTTCGATTCCGTGTTTTTCGGGCGACGAGCTTTGAACCCCACCGGTCCGCACCTCCCTCTCCCTCGCACGGATAGCGCCGACATTCGAGCGCATCGACGCCCGCGCGGCGCATGTCCATTGTACCGCACGCTCCGAACGGCCCGACGCAAGGAAGGGCGCCGCGCGGCTTCTGGGCGAAAAACCACCCAGGCTGGGTGAGCCATTGTTTTGCCTGATCGGATACGCTTCGGACAACTCGGAACCCGCTCGCTGCCGCACGGCCCGTTCGCGCAGTAGCTCGTTCCCGGGAGCGTTCGTCACACACAAGGAAGGGAGATTGTCATGGAGGGTACTCTGAACCGACGCAGCTTCGTCAAAGGCGCCGCCCTGGGCGCCGCGGGTCTGGTGGCGGGAGGGGCGCTGGCGGCATGCTCGCCCCAGGCAGACGCGCCGAAGAGCGAATCCGACGCCGCACAGGCGACGGCCACGAACAGCGCCGAGCAGCAGTGGAGCTTCGAGATTGCGCCCGAGCCTATCGCCGACGCCGACATCAAGGAGACGGTGGAGTCCGACGTCGTGGTAGTGGGCGGCGGCATGTCCGGTATGGTAACTGCGGCCTCATGCGCCGAGAACGGCCTCAAGGTGACGCTCATCAGCGCGTCCACCGCACCGGTCAGCCGCGGCGGATCCAACAACGGCGTGTACTCCACGGTCATGGAGCAGATGGGCATCCCGCGCATGGATCCCACCTGGTTCTACCGCATGCAGTATGCGGCCAACGGCGGCAACTTCAGGCCGGGGCTATGGTATAAGTTCTACAACAATTCAGAAGAAGCCATCAACTGGATCATTGACATCGCAGCCAAGGCGAACATCAAAACGACGATCGAATCCGGTCCAGCGTACAAGGAAGGCGACCCCATGTACACGCCCACGGCGGCCCACGCCTTCTACGTGGACGACGAGGAGCTGCATGGCGCTATCGGCAACGGCGAGGGATACATCGCCGCGGAGATGGGACGCTACATCACCGAGGACTTGGGCGTGGACGTCCGCTGGAACGTGAAGGGCGAGCAGCTGGTGCGCGGCGGCGTGGCGAACGGCACGAGCGGGCGCGTGGACGCCATCATCGCTTCCAACGCCGACGGCGCGTACACCAAGTACGTGGGTACCAAGGCTGTGGTCATGGCGACCGGCGACTTCTCCCACGATAGGAACATGATGGAGAAGTACTGCCCACAGGCCGTGGAGCTGTGCGATTTCACAACCGACATCAACTACGACCAGGGCATCTGGATGGGCGGCCTCATGCCCGGCGACGGTCACAAAATGGAACTGTGGGTGGGCGGCGCATGGCAGAAGGAGCCCAACAACATCATGCTCGGCCGTCCCAACCTGCCCGGCGACCAGCCCTACACGAGCCACACCGGCCTCATGGTGGACAAGAACGGCCAGCGCTTCATGAATGAGGACGTGCTGGGCGGCCTTGCATGCGCCACGATCATGCACCTGCCCGAAAAGACCGCCTACTGCATCTGGGGCCAGAACCGAGCCGAAGCGGGCGGTCCCTGGGGCGCCATCAACTATGCGCACGGCGAATACTTTACAACCGAAGAGGTTATCGAGCGCTGGGACACCGACGCCGACGGATTCGGCATCGTCAAGGCCGACACGCGCGAAGAGGTTATCTCGAAGCTGGGGCTGCCCGCCGAGACCATCGATACCGTCAACCGTTACAACGAGATGTGCGCGAGCGGTGTGGACACCGATTTCTACAAGACCGCCGACAAGCTCATCCCCATCGGCGAAGGCGACGGCCCTTTCTATGGCGCATCGTTCACACCCGGCTTCCTAACCTCCCTCGGCGGCCTGCGCACCGACGTCAACCTGCGTGTGCTCGACGAGAACGACGAGCCCATCGAAGGTCTGTTCAACGCGGGCTGCATGATTGGCAACTTCTACTCAGCCACCTACACGTTCGCCATGGAGGGCATGAACTACGGCGCCACCTGCATCACCCTGCCCTACGTGCTGGGCAAAGATCTGGCCGCGGGCAAACTCGGGTAAGCGCTACGACCTTGACCAAAGCACAGTGAGGCGAAACGGCGGATGCGCGAAAGCGTCGCCCCGTACCCCCTCTCCCCGAACCTTGCGAGAGGGCGCTCAGGCTTTCGAACATATCCGACGCAGCCCTGTATCCCCTCCTAGGCAGGGCTGCGCCACTCACCTGCTGCTCGCAGAAAAGCCCGGCCCTGCAGGGAAACAGGACCGGGCGATCGAATCGCGCCGCAGCGAACAAGGGAGGGAAGGCTTGCCGCGGCGCAGCGGGAATGGCGTTCGAGGCTATGAGGCAATCAGCTCGGTGAGCACGGAGTCCTTTGCCAACGCCTCGCCCACCAGCTGGCCAAACGTGACACAGCGGCCATGGCTGATGCCGGGGCAGTGCACCGGATAGTCCTTGCCAAAGAAATCGCCCTGCACGTTGCCGAGGGCGAACAGGCCCTTGATAGGAGCATCTTCCTCGGTGCACACCTGCGAGTCCTCGTTCACATGAAGACCGAACGGGATGGTCAGCGTCGAGCACACGAGCGGCGTCGCGTAGAACGGAGCCGTCTTCACCTCGGACAGGAACTGCGCCGGGACGCCGAACCGAGTGTCCTCGCCCTTCTGGTACATGGCGTTGTAGCCCTCGACGGATTCTTTCAGCTTGTCGGCAGGCACGCCGATCTGCTCGGCCAGCTCTTCGAGCGTGTCGGCCTTGTACAGCTCGCCGCTTTCGATGCGCTTCTCCATCTCCTCCTCGATGCCGTCAAGCCACGTCTCGTACTTCGTGGGCCACTGCTGCTGCACGTACTTCGGATAGTCGGCATCGAAGACGGACCACGCCATATCGCCCGGCGTGTTCATGCGGGCGTTCGTCAGGTACGGCTCGAACGGGATCTCGGCGCCGTAGCGCTCGCCGTTCTTGTTGACTGCAAGCCAGCTCATGATGAAGACCGTAAGATTGAAGGTGTATGAGCTGGGTGTGAACTGGTGCACCATGGGCGCTGCCGGGCTCTTCGATATAGCCGCACCGGCCCAGCTGCCCATGAGGATGCCGTCGCCGGTGTTGGCGCCTTGCGGCGTGTAGATGAACGCGTCGGAGCGGTTGCAGATGGGAGCCCAGGCGTCGACCATCTCCTGGTTTCCGCTGATGTCGCCCGTTGCCAGGATAACGCCCTTGGATGCGTTGAACTGCACGTACTTGCCGTCCTCGCCGGTGGCGATAACGCCTGTGATGCCGCCCTCGGCATTGCCAACCAGCTGCTCGGCATGCGTGTTGAAGAAGTATTCGGCTCCGCTGTCGGTGGCGGACTTGTTGAGCGCCTCGCCCAAGGTCCAGTTGACTTCCTTACCATCGGGGCGCACGGTGCCCACTTCGTCACCCTTCACGAACGAGACGGCATCGGGATAGATGCGCCAGCGCTCAGGGAGCGTCTCCCAACCGTACTTGGCCGTGCCGGACAGGGCGGACACCATCGAGATGCCCTGCTTGCCCACCATCTCCTCGATGTAGTTGAACACGGGACCGGTCTGCTCGGCCCAGGTGCGCAGCAGATTGTAGTTGACCGTCTGGTTGGACCACTGATACAGCAACATGCACGCCGTATCGATGTCGATGTTCACGCCGTTCTCAAGCTTCCAGTTGCTGCCGATAGCGGCCACGTCCACGCCGCGAATCTGAATGCTTTCGGTGCGCTCAAGCAAAGCGACCTTTGCGCCGTTGCGCGCCGCCGCCTCGGCGGCCGAGTTGCCCGCGAGGCCGCCTCCGACGATGACAATGTCGTAGTCCTTCGTCTCAGCGATATCGGTAATAGGCTCGGGCGCGACTTCCCACGTGTGCTTGCCGATGCCGTTCGACGAACCCGCAGCCGACGTCGAACCGGAGCCTCCCTCGGAAGCGGCGGGGGCGCATCCTCCCAGCGCGGCAGCCGCAGCGGCACCGGCGCCGGCAACGATCGAGCCTTTCAGAAACGTCCTACGTGAAATACCCATGTCTCATCCCTTCCCGTAACCTTCGCACGCCCCTTGCGTGCAAAGCGCTTCTTCAAGCGCCCTTGCAGTCTAGGGATGAAAGGAAGCGGGCGAAACGCACGAATCCTGCCATTTTCCGAAAGATCGCAGGGTTCGTGCGACAAGGGCGACTCGGTCGCATGAATCGTGCGACTATGCGTTTAGCACCAGGTCGATCAGCTCCTGTCTGCTGTGCACCCCCATTTTCTGGTAGATGCGGCGAACGTGGGTGTTCACCGTGTTCTCGGATATACCCAGGCTCTCGGCAATCCATGGCTGCGTGCGGCCTACCGCCAACAACCGAATGATCTCCTGCTCGCGCTGCGTGAAACCCCACTCCTGGCAGCGCTCCTGCAGCACGTCGTCGGGCCGATCCTCGACGTTGGGAGAAACCTCCGCAACCGGGCGCACGAGCACCTGAGGTGCGAACAGCTCCCACACCTCCTTGCTGGTAAGCAGCAGCACGATGGCGACCGTCATCAAGTACCCGACGAACATAGCCTCCTCGTAACCATGAGCGTTCGTGGGCATCGCGAAGGACAGGACGATGGCGATCGCAGCTCCCGCCGCATAGCACGCGCCCACCGCCAGCCGCATGACGGCGATAGTCTTTACCGGCTCGCTCGAGCGCGTATGGGCGACCTGCGAGAAAATGACCCAACTGAGCACGTCGAATACCGTATATCCTCCGATAATGACAGCTCCCGACGCTTCAAACGACTGACCGTCGTACAAAAACGGCATGAGCGAGAAACCGGCGACCATAGCCAGCAGCCCCAACCGATACATCCAGCTCGCACGCTTCGGCGCAACGAGCACGACCAAGAACGCGACCACCGCCACCATACCTCTGACAACCTGGATCAGAACGCCGCCGCCTATAGCCGACTCAACCGCTTGCGGGGCGAACGACGCAAGATGCTGGACGTATCCGAAGCCGATCATGATGAGCATCACGGCGCCAAGGGCTGGCAGCGACACGCCGAAGCTGGAGCGCAGGCGCTCGGCCAGGTTCTGCTCGGACGATGTAGTCAATTCGTTGCGGAAGCCATAGGTGCTGAGTTTCGGATCCACTCGAGCGAGCATGAGCAGCGAAGCCGCCGGAAGCAGCGCGAAGAAGCAGGCGGAAGCCACCGGGATCATGAGAAGCAAAGGGACGTCGACCACGAACGCGAACGCGAAGCCTCCCGCGACGTAGACCATGGCGCTGCGAGCCCCGTCACTGCTGTAAACCGCACCCCACGCCAAGCCGGCGAATCCCATGAAGATGGCGCAGAGCACGGCACCCGCGAACAGCAGCGTCCAGCTATCAGCGAACCCCGCGCATACGAGCACCAGTGAACCGACGGCGCCTGCGACCGCAACCGCCGCCATGATCTTCTTTCTCGCCAACAGCCGGCGCATCGCGTCGCTGCGACGCATTGTGACCACGTACAGCGGTACGCCGAATGCGAATATGCAGATCGCGGCGATCTCCGACATGAACCCTTGTTGGCCAGACGGACTGAAGAATACGCTCATGAATAGAGCGTCGAACCACGCCCACAGGAAACCGGAACCGATAATAGCTTTTACATCGAACCGCGCGAAACCTTTGCGAACAGCGAACGGCATGCGATCCTCCCCCTCCTGGGCGCATTATAGTGGAAGACCGTGAACCGTGCGCAGCGGAAAGCGAGGACGACGGCGCTGCCAGCTTCACTCGTCGTGCTTCGTACGGGCGCCGTCAGGGCGCTCTTCGATTCGCTCGCTCTTTTGAACAACCAGCGCGATAAGCTCCTAGCGCGTACGGACGCCTGTTTTCTGATAAATATGTCTGATATGGGTTTTCACCGTGCTGTACGAAATGAATGCATCCGCCGCTATCGTCTTAGCGGTTTTTCAGCAAGATGGGTGAGGATACCCTCCGCGCACCGGTCGGCTCCCGTTCTCGAAGCGCGATGACGGCTCCTACCCTTCGCGGTCGGGTATACTTGACACCGGCTCATAGACGTTCTGCGAAAGAAACGCACATGGAAAACCGCAAACTCATCGTGCTCGTCGGCTTGGGATACGGAACGTTCCTTGCCGTTAACATCGCTTTCATGTGGGGAGGACTGTCCTTCGCGATGGAAGCCGACGAGTCCGTGCGCAACCTCTCCCAGCTTTTCCGAATCGGCGCCACGGTCGCCATAGCACTCGCGCCTCTGACGGTTCTTGCAATTGCTGTGCTTACCGACTTCCGACGCTCCAGTCGATCACTCCGCGTTGTCTTCACCGCTCTCTTGGCTCTTTCGATGGCAATGTTTTTGGCCGCATCGTTGTGGTGCCCTTCGGCATCCGTCGTTTTCCTGATTGTCGGCGCGGTGTTCGGCATTACGAACGGCATGTACTTTCTACTCTGGGGAGAGGTGCTCTCTCGTTTGGAACCCCGGGCATCCTTCGCAGCCATGCTCATCATGGGAGGGGTGTCGAGTTTGTCCAGCATAGCCCTCTTCCAGATCGAGGGTTTCTTTACTCCCAGGATAGCGGCGTTCGCCTTGCTCGTACCCGCCTTCCTGCTCTTCGAACACTGCGCCAACGCCACCGAGGCGCTTTCTGAAAAGTCGACCGTGCACGCTCCGCGGTTAGGAAAATCCCCTGCGCGTTCGACGCTGCGCCCGGTCTTGGTACCGGTGCTCAGCGTGGCCGCCTTGGCCTTTGAGTTCAACGCTATCCGCGAAGTGGCCGCCAGCAACTTCAACGGCACGCTCATCAACACGCTGTCGACGGCGGGAGTGCTGCTGGCCGCCGCGATACTCGGCGTTGCGTCGTTCGTCAAGAAGCGGCCGCCCGACATCGACAGCATATATCCCTGGGTAGCGCTCGGCTTGGCAACGCTACTCATTCCCACGCTCTTTCTCGAATCGTTCTACTGGCCCGTTCTCACGGCGCTCGTCAGCATCGCGTACACGTTCATGGAGGTTCTGCTTCGCACCATTCTGGCAAAGATCGCGTACACTAGGCGCGACAACCCGTTCATCGTGTTCGGCTTCGGTGAAGGTATGGTATTTTCAGCTATCGGGCTGGGAACGCTCGTCGGATCGCTCGTGTACTTGAGCGGCCTGTCCAAAGACGTGCTGGTCGCCATCGTGCTCATGGTCTGCATCTACCTGCTCGTCTTTCCTTTTGTCCTCGGCAAACTGGAGACGAAGAAGCGCCTATCCGACTTCGAAGGGGCGGCGCGCGGCAATTTGGAAACGCGTTGCGCCGCCCTGGCTGACACGAACGGCATCAGCCCGAGCGAGTTGAAGGTGATGGTCCTGCTCGCCCAGAAGCTGAGCTACGCCGCAATCGCACAGAAGCTTATGCTGAGCGAGAACACTGTGCGCAGCCACTGCAAATCGATCTACCGGAAGCTCGCCATCCACAGCAAGCAAGAGCTCTACGACCTTGCAATGCGGAAGCCCTGATAGCTGTTATTGCACAAGCGAGCCCTTCGCCACAGCTGCGCCCAGCAATGCGCCGAGCGTGATGCAGCGCCCATGGCTCAGCCCGGGAGCGCAGATGGGATAGTCGTTGGCGAAGAAGTTGCCCTGCACGTTACCGCAGGCGAACAGACCCTCGATCGGGCGCTCTTCAGAGTCGAGCACGCGCAGCTGATCGTCCACATTCAACCCTCCGGGAATGACCAGCAGTTTGGCCGGCACCTGCGAAGCGTAGAACGGAGCTTTCGCAATAGGCTTCAAGCAGGCCGGATCTTTGCCGAAGTCTTCGTCGACGCCGAGGTCGACGAGCTCGTTGTAGCGAGCGACCGTCGCCACAAGCGCATCGGCAGGAACATCGATCGTTGTCGCGAGCTCTTCGAGGGTCTGGCCCTCGAACGTGGCGCCTTCATCGATACCCATCTGCACGATTTCAGGCAGGGGCGGCACGGCATCGGGTGTCATGCTGCCGTCCATGAAATACTTCGTCAGCGAGCCGGCAGTGTTGAAGTTGTACGTGCTCAGAGCAGACATGGAAGCCATCTGGCTCTCGTAGTCCGCGTCGAAGATGGTCCAGACAGTGCGTTTCGCGCTGCTCATCACCGCATCGGTAATGCCGGGCAGCGTTGTGTTCTCGTCGGCGAACCGCTTTCCGTTGGCATTTACCCGCAAGAAGGACGCAGTACACAGCGCACCGCCGCCTTGGATGGGATGAACCATGGGGCCATGATTGCCCGGCTGCATGGAAGCGCCCGCCCAGAGGGCCATGTTGATGCCGTCGCCCGTGTTGGCCTCGGGAGGAATGTAGGCGGTACCGTGCACGCGACCAACCAGCGGACACCACTCCGCCACCATGTCCTCATTTCCGCCATAGTCGCCCGTCGCTAGGATCACGCCTTTGGAAGCAGTGTACTTCACATACGAGGAACCCTGCGAAGCCACCACGCCAATAATATTGCCGCTCCCGTCTTTCAGCAGCTGTTCGGCCCTTGTTTTGTAGTACGACGCGCCACCGTTGGCAAGCGCGCGCTCCTGCATCCAGCCGACAAGGGCCTCCATGCACTCATGCACCCCGTATCCCGCCAGGTTATGATCGGTCGGATACGTGCGCGTGGTGAAATCGGGGGCATTCGCTGTTGCAGACGAGCCCATGCCCAGCACGAATTCGGCATCGTGATCGGCTGCAAGGTCGATTATGCGATCGAACACCTCGCCGGACTTGTCGGCCCACAGTTTGATGAGGCTGCCGTTCGCTTTGTAGCCCGATGCCTTCACCAAATCGCTGACCAGCTGGCCTTTGTCGATCGAAACGCCCGCGGCCTTTTGCACCCGCGTGTTCACGGCGGCCATATCGAGTCCACGTGCGCTCGGCTGCGACATCTTTTCGATGATGACCGCCTTCGCTCCCGCTTCGCACGCGTGCATGAACGCCGTCATACCGGCCACGCCGGCTCCGATGATGACCACGTCCGCCTCAACAGTTTCGGAGATGTCGTTTTCAGGAATAGGGTCGGGTACGGTTTCCCATGAACGGGCCTTCGTCGTCCCTGCCGTTGGCGAATCGTCCGCACCGCCTTGCGGCGCACATGCAGCCAGCGAACCCGCTCCCGCCAAGGCTCCCATGGTGACAGCACCTTTCAAAAAGTCGCGTCTGTTGATGCTCATGTTGTCCTCCTCCGTATTGGTCAATCAGACGAGATGCATTCTGCCCGGGAGGAGGCCGACGGCAACCACATTTCTAGGGTGAAACCATGGTTCACCCTAGAAATGTGATCGGAGATATAGAAAAGAGAGGGTCGATAGTCCAAGAGACCGCAAAGCTCATCTTATTCGACGAATTCGAAGCGGACAATCTGTCGAAACTTGAGTTAAAGGCCTTCAGTAAGTTGCCCGACCGTGAGGTCGAAACCATTTGCAATACGCTCAATTGTTTTAATGCCGACGTTAATCTCGCCGTTCTCTATCGCAGCAAGATAGCTCCTATCAATGCCGGACGCTTCTGCAAAAGCACGCTGTGTCATACCGCGCTCATCGCGCAGCTCTTTTATCCTCAAACCCAGCGTCGTCTTGATATCCATACCGAAGACGGTAAGGAAAGCTGCTAAACTAGGGTGTAGCAAATCAACAACAAATTGCTTTCTGATGCCAAGGAGTTCAACATGCCGGTAGTCTGGCGCCTCGATCGCATCATGGCCAAATACGAGATCAGTCTTAAGCAGCTAGCTGACCGAGTAGGCATTACTCAAGTTAATCTGTCTCGCATTAAAACTGGAAAATCAACAGCGGCACGTTTCTCGACGCTCGGCGCTTTATGCGAGGCGCTCGATTGCCAACCAGGGGATCTGCTTGAGTACATTCCCGATGCGTCTTTTAATAAATAGGAAGCATGACTTGACTTGATCGATGATCACGATCTCTTGCCCGCATGCGCGTGCGGCCGCGCAACTGCCGCCACAAAAACGAACTGCGAAAGCGACGGTGACCCGTCGTGTTCCTCGAAATATGCCGAGAGCTCGTCTTTGTTGTGGATGCCCAATTTCTGATAGATATGAGAGATACGCGTGTTAACGGTGCCGAGGGAAAGGTACAGCTCCGCTTTGATTTGGGATCGCGATCGACCTAAAGCGAAAGCACGAGCACCTCCTCTTCCCGATCGGGCAAGCTACGCCGCGATTATATTACCGACGAGGTATACGATAAAAAGACTGGCCACGATATCGGTTCCCCAAAGGTGGTATGTACAAGGGAGTCACGATCAAGCGGTACAACGAGCTAGCTGCAGCCGGCTACGATGAGGACTTCCATAAGTCGCCAACTGGTTACGAATCCCCCCCCCCCGCAACCGGTCGCCGCATGCGTCAGCCCAAAAGGCCTTGATGGGCGGAGTTTTCAAAATCTTCCACCATATCGGCAAGTTCCTGCCGCGAATGAATATCCACCTTACGATAGATGCGCTTGATGTGCGTTTTCACAGTGTTGGCCGAAATGCACAGCTCTTCGGAGATTGAGGGAGCGTCCCTGCCGAGCAACACCATGCGCAGCACTTCTTCTTCACGGCTTGTAAGCCCGTACTCTTCGGAGACGAGAGCCGCAAAATAGTCCCGACTTAAAAGCGTTGAAGGTGCTCCTCCTCCGTCATCGCCTTCCTGTCCGCTTCCCAAAACGATGTCGGAGTCGTATGCGCTGCCATCATGCAAGCGAGCGGCTACCAGCAGAACCGCGAACACTGCGAATACCAGAACGTACATCCCCACGCCCGTATAGTCGCGCGGCAGCAATCCCACGACATATCCGAGCGTCGGAAAGATGTTCACCACGCCTGCCGCGGCAGCGTACAGCCCCGAAGCCGAGAACCCCTTGCGCTTCGCAATGGAGGCGCACAGCGGCATGAGCAGTATGAGGCAGAGGTTGAACGCAGCGCTCACGATACCCATGCACAGCACCTGCAAAACGCCGGCCACGAACGCTTGCAGGACTATCAGCAAGCAGGCAATTGGACAGAGCAGGCGAAACACCCATGCAACGCTGAAGGAGCGCACACCCGGCATCGACGCCGCCAACAAAACGACCGAAACGGCAAACGCCTCCCCGATGGCGAAGAACATACTGGCAAGCGCATCCAATCCGGCGACGGTCCATGAGTATTGGTAGGCGAACCCCAACGCCCCCGCGCAGATGATCGGAACGAAAAGGCCTTTGATACCGGAAAGCAAGCGGACGTTATCGCGCTCTTTCTCGCCCGAGCTGTTTTTCGCAGGCATCGCAAGCTTTACAGAAAAACCGGCGGATAAGACAAGGAAAAGGCATTTGGTGACCAGCACCGCCTCCGCCGATTGAAAGGCGCTAATGAAGATAACGGCGAACGATGCCATAAGGCTGCCTGCCAGAATGCAGAACTGAAAGCTGCGCCTGTCGAACAGATAAGCGACTCCTGCCCAGAACGCGAAAAGCACCGCGAACGAGGCGCCCGTCCCAACGTGCAATCCAGTCATAATTCCGAAAGGAATCGTCAGGATACCATGGTTGTGCAGGTAGAATACTCCTTGGCTCACCACGATTGTTCCTGCGGCGATCAATGCCAAACCAAGCGGAACACGCTTGATGCCGCGCGGCAAAAGCGCTGTAGCAACGAGAAAATACGCCATGAAGAACGCCGTGTTCTCCACGATGCGCGAGGATATCGTCTCCGTAGCTAATTGCTGATACCCTTGAGAGACGAACACCTGCGTTGCAGAAGCTACGAATGCGGCATATCCAACGACTGCCACAAATACCCTTTTCCTCGAATCCATGCCAGATCTCCCCGTCTTGCACAATTCCCTGACCCGATTGTAGCGGAGCGGCTTTGTTTCGCAGGCACGATCCGTCACCCACGCCGGGTGATCTTTCGGCACGCACCCGCCAAGCATGGTTACAGGCCGGCAATCGACGAGTACGGTTTGTGTCGTCTGTTATCGAAGGGAAGGGAAACCTATGAAACTCACGCGAAGGAATTTTTTGCAGGGAGCAGCGTGCGGCATTGCCGGAACAACGCTTGCAGGCGTCGTCGGCTGCTCACCCCAGGGCCAAACAGCATCCGACCAAACCGCCGGCGAGGGCGGAGAATCCGCAAGCGCTACGGAAGAAAAGGATGTCGCCCAAACCTACGAATGCGACATATGCGTCGTCGGGGCAGGGTTTTCCGGCATGATAGCAGCGGTACAGGCGCATGAAGACGGAGCGAATGTCATCGTGCTGGAGGCGGCCGATATCACAGGCGGGGCCTCGGCGAACGGCGTAGAGGGGTCGTTCGGGGTGGATTCAAGCCTTTCAAAGGAGCTCGGCATCCAAGTGGATTTGAAGAACATCCTCATGAGCGAGATGGAGCAATCCCAATGGCGCGCAGACGGCCTTGCCTGGCTCGAGATGATGGAAAATTCTGGCCAGAATATCGATTGGCTCATTGAGCAGGGTGTAAAGTTCGACAAAGTGGACGACTACCACGGCAAGGACTATCGAACCTTTCACTGGTATCAAGGCGGCATCACGGAAGGCTATATCAATCCGATGACGGCCAAACTAGAAGAACTTGGCATCCAGGTGGAGTTCTCGACCAAAGCCGAGGAGCTCATCCTCCACGATGGAAATGTATGCGGAGTGTATGCGCAGAATAAGTCCGAGTGGATACAGGTCAATGCGAAAGCCGTCATCTTGGCCACCGGAGGATTCGGCGCGAACTATGAGCTCTGCTCGAACATAGGCTACCCTGCCGATCGGCTCCTATCCGTCGGATCGCCTCATGACGACGGGTCCGGGCATGACATGGCCATCACCGCCGGCGCAAAGGATTTCGCAGATTACGCAGCCGACAACTGCGGCTCCATCATCAAATCGTTCTCCTTCAGTATGACGAATCTCGGTTTCTGCATGGCACCTCAAATTCCATGGATCAATGAAAGCTGTGAGCGATTCTATAAGGAGGACAACTGCACGGTAAACCTCTCGCTGGCGAATCCGCCGAAATGGAACCAGGAACGCTCGTTCATGATCTGGGACGAAGCCATATTTGAAGCGTATGCCGCCACCCAGGAGGACGACATGCGCGCCCTCTTGGAAAGCGCGCTCGCCTCGGGTGAGGGAGACGTATTCAAAGCGGACACCTTCGCCGAGCTCGCCAAGGCCGCCGACTTGGATCCGGACCGGCTTGAGAGCTTTGCGAACGAGTACAACGCCATGTGCGCCACGGGCAAAGACGAGCTCTGGGACAAAGATCCTCGATTTCTCGTCCCTTTGCAGAATCCCCCTTACTACCTGGCTCAACCGATCAACGCCATGTTCACCACTATCGGAGGCGTGGCAACCAATCGCAATGCTCAGGCCATCGATGCCGACCATCATGCAATCGAGGGGTTGTACGTGGTGGGCGTGGAAGGCTGCATGCTCTACCGCAATGTGTATACCATCGGCACGCCTGGCTCGTGCAGCGGCAATTCCATCAATACCGCGAGAACCGCCGCGAAACACGCAGCGGCGAGACTCTAGATGATCGGAAGCAGGTGCGATCCTTCGCGAGAGAGCACGACCGGATGGTACCGGCAAAGCTTTAGAGAATCGGAAGCAGAGTGCGGCCCCTCCCCGAGCGCCACCGCTTCTGCTTTCTCGCCAGTACGCGGGGGCCGCATCTCATCGATGCGGCCCCCGCGCTTTCGCCCTACAGGCTCTTGATTTCGCCTTACAGGCTCTCGCCGAGAATCGTGCGGACGGCATGGCGCGCGTAGGTCATCGTCCTTCCGCTGGCCAGACCCGTGAACAGGTTGGGATACGAGTGCGCGAAGAATCCGCCCGACACGTCGCCCACCAAATGGAGGCCCGTGAACGGCACGCCTTGGGCATCGACCGGGTTCAGATCGGTGTTGACATGGACGCCGTCGAGCGTGCACAAGAGCCTGCTGCACGTGCGCAGCCCGTAGTACGGAGGCTGATCGAGCGCGATCAGGCGATAAGGTTCTTTGTAGAAATCGTCGTCATGGCCCTTGGCGGCAAGCTCGTTGTAGCGCGCAACCGTTTGGGCGAACGTCTCGGGAGGTATGTTGAGTTTTGTCGCCAGTTCTTCGGGTGTGTCGGCGCTCTGCACGAAGCCGGCTTGCTCCCATTCGGCGATAGTGTCCGGCAGCGTTTCGTACTTGCCATCGGACGGAGCTCCATTGGGATACGGGTAGTGGCGCGCGCAGCCGACCGTTTCGAACTGCTTCATGTGCTCAAGGTAGTTGGCGTCCCAAATGGTGCACCAACAATGCTCGGGCTGATAGGCCGCCGCATGGACAATGTAGTCGTAGGGCGCCGATTCGTTGGCGAACCGCTCGCCGTTCAAGTTCACCTTGAGCCACGCCTGCGACCCGAACCGGACCTGCTTTTTAAGTTCGGGCCATCCCAGGCCCTCGGTGCAGGTGAGAGGCGTCTCGTTGGGATACATGCCGGTGCGATCAAACACCATGCACGCATGGGTCTCATCGAATGCGGCTCCCATCCACAAGCAGGCTTTGATCCCATCCCCGGCGGTCAGGCCGGCCGACGTGTAGCCTGCCGGCATGCTGGCAAGCGTCTGCGGCTGGAGAGCCCGCAGCATGTCTATGTTGTGCTGGTATCCGCCGGTTGCCAAAATGATGCCCTTCGTCGCCTTGAAGCGGATCACCTTGCCGTCGGCATCCTGGGCGAGAGCGGCGGTAACCGCGTGATCGTCGTGCTCGAACTTCACGAACGCCGTCTCGAAGCGGAACTCGCCGCCCAGTTCCTCCACGTACTCGGGCCATACCACCTTGCTCGTCCGCTCAGGGTCGTCCCATACGGGGCTGTGCCCGGATTGGAACTTGGGATAAGCGCCGGGATCGTCGAACGTGGCGGAGTAGCCGCCCTCGAACAGCAAGTGCCCGACGTTGCGTCGTTCAAGCAGGTCGGCGTACCAGTCGATCGCTTCGTAGCTTTCGTCCAACCACAGCTTCACCAGACGCTGGTCCATGTCGTTGGCGGCATACATGGTGATGTAGTGCAGGCACGCTGCCGGGTCGGGGCTGTTGTTTTCTGCCCGTTGCAGCTTCGAGCCGATGCCTCCAACATCGTCACGCACCATGCCGGCCGCGCCGGTCTTTTCGATCGTGATGGTTTTCAAGCCCTTTTCCAGGCAGGTCATGGTCGCCACCATGCCGCCTGAGCCCGCGCCAATGATGAGAACATCCGTCTCCACCGTTTCCTCGGGCTCGCCAACATCGGGCTCGGCGCCAAGCCAGTCGGCCGCGGATGCGGCGTTGGCGGACGATCCTGTCTGGGTGACATCGTGCGAGCCGTCATCCGAGGCGCTGCTCGACCCACCGCCCGATGGCGAGCAGCTTCCCAAAACACCGAGGGCTGCAATGCCGGCTGTTCCCGCAACGGCCCCTTGCAAGAAGCTTCGGCGCGTCAGCTCATGTTCCATCTTCCCCATCTTCTCCTCCTTCAACGTTCTTAGAAAGCGCGCGGCCTCATTTCGAACTACGGCCGCTGCGCCTGCGCAGCTAGCACGTTACGATTCCTCCGATGTGCTGTCACTCGGGCGCGTGGATCGGCGGGGATGATCTTGCTCATCCCCCCTCATCCTTCTCCATCTACTACCCATTTCATCAGGTAATTCCATGCCTAACGAAAGCTTCGACTCGACGGATCGTCACCGGCACTGCACGTATTTGCTATAGAATGGGAACGACGGCATGGGAGGGTCCTATGGGGATATGCTCGACGTCGAAACAGCCGGGGCGCGATTCCGCCCCTCATGGAACCGGAGATGGCAAGACCGTCGGTCTCTTTGCCCGGCTGCCTTCCATCCCTCTTGCTTTTCTGGGGTTCGGCATCTATCGCGCGTGGATCGAACTAGCCTTCGTCGGATCGTTTGTCGATTTTCCAGCCACGCAGTACAGCGGACATGATTGCTTCGATCTGACGATTCTTGCGACGGCGCTCGTCTTCGTCGCCGCCTCGCGGCGTCTCGGCACCCTGTACAACCGCAAGGTGCTCTACGGAGCGTGCGGGATCTCCTTGATCGGATCCACGCTGGGGCTGTTCGCTTCGCTGTACGCCCCGGAGTATGCCGCGACGCTCGCCGTGCCCTCTGCGGTGCTGGGCGGGTTCGGCATTGCCTTGAGCATCCTGTTCTGGTCAGAGCTGTACTGCTGCCTCAATCCAGTGCGCGTCGCGCTGTATTTCTGCGCATCCATTGTTGCGGGAGCGATGCTCATCTACATCTGCCGAGGATTCCTCATGCCGTGGCTTTTCGCTGCCATGCTGATCATGCCCCTCGCATCGCTCGCCTGCCTTCGAGCGAGCTTCCGCTCCCTCCCTCCCGAAGAACTCCCGCATCCGTACCGGGGTAGCTTCTCCTTCCCTTGGAAACCGATTCTGCTCATGGCCTTGTTCGCCTTCGCTTACGGATTAAAAGAGTCCTCGCTCTACGCAAGCACGTTCGGGCCGCATTCGGCATTCGGCACCGTCGTTATGGCATCTCTCGTATTCGTCGGCGTGGTGTTTCAGGGCGGCAAGTTCGACTTTAGGGTGATCTACCGGTTCGCCCTGCCGCTCATGGTGGGAACGTTCCTCATCCTGCCAAGCCTGGGATTTCTGGACAATGCAGCGGCTGACTTCTGCTTGACCGGCGCGTACACCGCCTTCTCCATCCTCATCATGATCATCCTGACCAGCCTGAGCTTCCGACAGGGCATATCCGCCATTTGGCTGTTCGGCATCGAACGCGCCATACGCGTCTCGTTCAACATGCTCGGACGGCAAACGGAATCGCTCGTTTCCGAAACCGATTTCATGGGCGGTCTTCCTCCGGACTTCGTTCTGAACGCGCTCGTCATCCTTCTGGTAGCCGTACTCACCATGATGCTTCTGACGAGCAAGGGAATGCCGGATCGCTGGGGAGTCGCCTTTTTCGATAGCTCCGAGGACGCCGACGAAAGCTATCTCGTCAACGACCAGCATCTTGCGGCGCTGTGCGGAAAGGTGGCGAAAGAGCGCCTGCTCTCGCAACGAGAAGAGGAGGTGCTGTTCCTGTTGGCTCAGCGAAAGTCGATTGGCGCCGTTGAGAAGGAACTCGTGGTGGCCAAAGGAACCGCGAAGACCCACATCAGAAACGTGTACCGCAAGCTTGACGTGCACTCGCGCGACGAGCTTGTCGAATACCTGGAAATGCACGACTGACGTTGCGACGACACCTGCCATCATAGCAGAGCCCGGCGGCGCGGACGCAAAAGTCATGCTACAGTATCGATGCCCCCTCGCCGATGTCTGTCATCGGCGAAACGAAGCCAGCAAGGAGAAATGCGTGCAAGAGGGTTCTGTATCCACGTTCGTTCGGGAAGCGAAGGGCCTGTGCGTCGATGCTTCGGCTGCGCTCAAAAGCAACCTCCTTCTCGTACTTGGAAGCATCGCATGGTGGGGCAGCCATTTTTTGTTGCTCTGGAACGTCCCCATCGCAACGCTCGATTCGTTCATGAGCGGCTATGACGGCAGGTTCGTGCTCACCATCGCAGGAACCGTCGTCGCCCTCGGAGCCTTGGCCTTGCTTGCATGGCGCAAGCCGAACCTCAGCTTGTACGCGCATCCCGCCTCGTATGCGATGTTCGCCGGCTGCGCATCGCTTGCGCTCGTGCTGCTCGTGATACCATCCATCGTCGAAGCGGGCGCCTTCGCGGGCGCCGTCGGCGCGTTGCTTTCCGGTATCGGGAACAGCTTCGCACTGGTCCTGTACGGCGAGCTGCATGCGCGCATGGGCTACCGCTTCGTACCGCTGGCCTGCGCGGTCGAGACCGTCGCAGGGGTTGTCGTGTTCGCCCTGCTCTCGCAGCTGCCGATGATCGCGGAAATGGTTGCAGCCGCAATGCTCGTGCTGATTGCCGCCGCCCTCTATTTCACCTCCGCTCGCTCCCCTGAAAGATCCGCAGACGTTCCCGCTCCGACGCGCGTCGATATGACCGTGCGGTCATTGGTGGCCCTCGCCATGCTCACCGGGTTCGCTTACGGCCTTCTGCGCACATTCGCTATCGGAGGTCTCGAAGCGGCCAGCATGCGTGCGGGAATGACCTCGGAAGCTATCGGTACCTGCCTGAGCGCACTTCTATTGGTCGCCGTCTTTTTTCTCCAATACCGGCAGTCGCTTTTCGAGCAGTGCCTGTTGTTCGTTGTTCCGCTCGTGGCCACAGGGATGCTGCTGATATCGGTACAGGGAGTGAGCGTGGTCGCCCCTATGGCCGTCAACACGGGGGGTTTCGCATGCTTTTTCAACCTGATGTGGTATTTCGCAGCGGTTTTAGCCGCACGCAGCACACGGCATCGCGTTACTTTTCTCGTGGCATTGCTGTTCTTCGGCAGCCAATTCGGACAGCTGCTGGGAGCATTGGTGCCCGTGCAGTTCGCCAATGCGTTTTCCAGCGGACTGATGTATATGCTGCTGCTCGTCCTAACGCTTTTCCTCTACTGGCGCGCGAAATCGCTTCGAAGCGCTGCGGAGGCGCCGAATCAAGCGGCGGCGTTGTCCGCCGTTTACGGAGAAGACTCAGTGAGCAGCCAGTCTGCTGTTTGGGTGAAGCAGTTTGGCCTGAGCCCCCGTGAAGCGGAGATAGCCCAGTTGCTCGTGCAGAGGATCCCCTATAAACAGATAGGCGAAGAATTGTTCGTTTCGGGAAACACGGTGAAAACTCACGTGCGCAACATCTACAAAAAGGCTGACGTATCATCGCGCGAAGAGCTGCTCGAAAAGCTGAACGACCTCGCGAAAAAAGGGTGACCCCGGAAATTTCTTTTTATTCTTCCTGATCAAAAGTACTATTTGAATTCACACTTTATTCGCGATTGCCGCATGCGGCAATGGTTCCTAGAATCCTTCAACGGTTTCGAAGCAATCGAAGAAGGAGGGAATCGCCATGAGCGATAGTTCGAGAAATCTTGATCGGCGCACGTTCTTGAAGGGGGGACTCGTTGCAGGCGCAGCCGCAGCAACCGGCTCCATGTTGGCGGCGTGCTCGCCGCAGTCCACCGGCGCATCCGGCGCGCACGACGATGCCGACGGCGGCACGACAGCTTCCCCGGTGGGCGCCGGCTATGCCAACCCCGACGGCGTAGGCATTCCAGTCAATCCCGACTCGACCGAGGATGTGGATGTCGTCGTCATTGGCTCCGGCATGGGCGGTTTTACGGCTGCGATGCTCACCAAGGAGCAGGACCCTGATGCAAAGGTGGTGATGCTTGAAAAGCAAGACGCCCTCGGCGGCAATACGAACTTCGCCGAGGGCGGTGCCGGATTCCTCAACATGTCGCCGGAAGAGGCGCGCGCGGCGGTGCAGGCGGATATGATCCAGCGCAATTTCGTCGTGGACGCATCGCTGTTCTACGCGCTGCGTACCCAGCAAGGAGATTGCGCCGACTGGCTGTTCGGGAAGCACGGAGTGCGGGTAAAAGACTACGGCAGCGGGCAGCCCCTCTACGAGGGCGGCACAGGCGCATCCGCCATCGCAACGCTCACCCCGCAGGCCGAACAGCTGGGCGTCGACATCCGCACCGGCTCCCGCGCGTTCGCGCTCGTTTTGGAAGACGAGTATGCCGTCACAGGCGTGCAGTACAAGGCTTCCGACAGCAGTGTCGTCCAGCTTAACGCCAAGGCCGTGGTGATCGCATCGGGCGGAATGAACAGCAACCCCGAGCTGCTCAAGCTCTATTCGAACGTGGATCTGAACAAGGTCATGCCCCTTGGCGTCGGGCAGGACGGCGACGGCCACCTCATGGTGGAGCAGACCGCGCATGGACGCACCGGGCTGCAGACTATCGATGGATTCTTCGCGGGCATCGGCACGGCCGACGATCCGTGCGGGTTCGACTCCGACCTCAACACGGCTGCCGGATTCCAGTTCTCGAGCGTCTTTGTGAACCAGTACGGCAATCGCTTCTACGATGAGTCGTTCGGCTTCAACACCGGCTCACAGCTGTTCTTCACGTGCATCCCGCAGGTCGTCTTGTCGCAAAGCCAGGCGTTTTCGCTGTTCGATGAGTCCTATATCCAGAGATGGGAGGCCGGCGAATGGCAGAACGGACACAACGGATTCGATAGCGCCACGAAAAAAGGAACCCCGCTCGAAATCCGATCGAACATCGAAAAGGTGCAGGACAAGGAGTGGTTCTACCAAGCCGATACCATCGAGGAACTGGGGGCGGCCATCGCGTCGGACGTGGAGAGCTTCGATGCGGCGGGATTCGTCAAAACCGTAGAGGCGTACAACGCCGCTGCGGACGGGGCTCCCGACGAGTACGGCAAACCGCAGGAATTCATCTGGCCGCTCAAGACCGCCCCGTTTTACGCGGCAAAGGTCGGCGTGAACGCCTACAACACCAACGGCGGCATCCACATTAACACCGATGCACAGGTGGTTGACCCCAACGGCAAGGCCATCACCGGCTTGTACGCCTCGGGCATCGCCACCGCCGGCTGGGACAGCCAGGTATACGGCGGCGGCACCAACCAGCCTGTAGCCCTGTGGTGCTCCTGCGCGGCAGCGCGCCATATCGTGGAGAGTCGTTTGAACAAGACGGTCGCCGAAGACTGGATGGGAGATATTCCCATGGCATCGATTCTGGGGGAAGACTACGCGAACGCCAATCCGCTCGGTTGAGTTTTCGACCGCCCCGTCCGCAGCTGGAATCGACCGCCCCGCCCGCAGGCGGAAGAGAGCAAGTTTATCGGCGACTCCGCCTATGGGAAGGGGCGGAGTCGCCCCCATCGCACGAGCGGCCGCCCTCCCGTCGCGCATACGGGCGCGGGCGGCTGCTTCGCGCGTGGCGCGTGCGGGCGGCTGCTTCCCACATGCTGCATGCCCTGCGAGCGGCTACACCCCGCGTGACGTTGCGACGGGCGGCTGCTTCGCGCGTGGCACGTGCGGTTGCCCCTCCCATTACGCGTGCGCCGTTGCGGTGGCTGCCCCCTGCGCTCTGCGCCATCAGCCGGAGCGGGCGCGCTTAAATCTTGTACATGTACTGGAACACGTCTTCGCGCTGGATGATCACCTGGACGCCCAGGTTCTCACCCACGGCCTCTAGCTTCTCCTGCACGGTGTTGAAATCGGCGACCGCGGTATCGAGCGTGGTGAGCATCGTCATCGAGAAGATGTCGTCGAGGATGGTCTGGCTGATGTCGTCGATGTTCGCGCCGCATTCCGCAAGCGCCGTCGACACGGCGGCGACGATGCCACTGCGATCCTTACCCAGAACCGAGATAACGCACTTCATTGGCTGATCCCTTTCGCTTTGTCCTCGTGACTTCAACCGGCGAGTTGGTGGCCGCCGGACGGCGTCTTATTCGTTCTTCATCCATAGTACCTGATCGCGAACGAGTGTTTCACGTGAAACATCCGATGTGCACACGGACGCTGCGACGGCGCTCAGTCCCTGCGCGCGAAGATGAGCGACAGGGCCTCGGCGCGGGTGGCCTGGCTTCGCTCGAACGCGCCGCGGACGGCGCTCGTCGTGGTTTTCGCGCCGGCCTTCTTCACGCCACGCATGCTCATGCACAGGTGCTCGGCCTCTAGCACCACGATGACGCCCTGGGGGTGCAGCTGCTCGATGAGCGTGTCCGCGATCTGCGACGTGAGGCGCTCCTGCACCTGCGGGCGCTTCGCGAACACGTCCACGAGGCGCGCGAGCTTCGACAGCCCGCAGATGCGTCCATCGGCCGCCGGGATGTAAGCCACGTGCGCCATGCCGAAGAACGGCACCAAGTGGTGCTCGCACATGGAGTAGAACGGGATGTCGCGCACCAGCACCATTTCCTCGTGGTGCTCGTCGAACGTGGTGGCGAAGTGCTCGGCCGGGTCCTGCTTCAGGCCCGCGAACACCTCCTCGTACATGCGCGCCACGCGCGCCGGCGTCTCGCGCAGGCCCTCGCGCTCGGGATCCTCTCCTACACCTTCAAGGATGAGCCGAACACCTGCTTCGATTTTCTCTCGATCCATCGGTCGCCTATCGTCCATCTATTCTCTGTTTTTGCCTTCATTCGCCCGCGCGGAACTATGCCGTGCGCGCATCGTTCGCATGCATCATAGCACGACCAAACAATGCGCCGTGCCGCACTGCGTCGCGACCGGCGCCCACCTCCTGCGTCCGTGAAGCGAACCGCGAGCGCACGCGACCCACGTCCGCCATCGTCACAAACGATGGCGACCCGCTCCCAGCGCCGTGGAGCGCGGCCCGAGCGCGCACCCCCGCCTGGCTCATGGACGAATCAGGTATAATCTGCTTTCGTACTACAAAGGGGAGGCACGGTGGACACGCAACCGAGCATAGCCGAACGATACTTCTCGCTGGGAGGAGCCAACTATATTGGTCTAGGCTTCTATTGGGCGTGGCTGTTTATAACGTTCTACACATCGGTTCTTCTGCCCCCATCGACAGATCAAACCATGAGCGGTCTGTGGAACTGGGCCGCATGGGCCCATGCGCTCACGCTCATCACCTGCGCCCTGCTCGCTCGACGACTCCAGCCGTACGCGCTCAGACGTTCTTCCATCGCCCTCTCATCGCTCGCAACTCTGGGCGGGACCCTGCTGATCCCCCTGGGATCGCTGCTTTTGGGAACGGCCTCGCCCGTGGCGGTCGTGCTTGCCACCATCGGCGCCCTCGTCACCGGCGTGACGACCGCCTGGCTTGTGCTGGCATGGAGCGTCCTGTACAGCCGACGCGGAGCGCGCTTCTCGCTCTTCGGGATTATCGCTTCGTACCTGCTGGCCGCCCTCATCTTCTTCCTCGTGCAGCTCATGTCTTCGCCGATCGCCATCGCCACGACTGCGCTGATGCCCGTTTGCTCGGCCATTCTGCTGTACGCCGCAAGCCTCGATGCGCCCGTGAATGGAACGGTCGACGCGCCAGCAGATGAAACCGATAGCTCGCCGGCAGGCGCCGACGGCAATCCACCCGCGCACCGACGCGCCGAAACGACCCGTCGCTTCGCCCCGCGCCTTATCCTGCCGTTGACGGCCGTGTTGCTGTACGCGCTGTGCGGCGAGGTGCTGCGCGGATTCGCGACGGCGCCCGGCGACGGGACGAACCTCGACGACATGGGGAATCTCTACTTGCTAGGAAGCGCTGTCGGCGTTGTCGTCATGGGCATCATCCTGGCCCTCATTCCCCGGTTCGCGCACAAGAAGCCCTCCGAGATGCCCGGCATCCGCGTCACGCTGCTCATCATGGCGGCCGGGTTCCTGGTCGCCACGCTCACCAGCACCTCGTTCTTCTTCGCCTACGCCGTATTCGGCGCGGCGTTCCAGTGCTTCCGCGCGCTCGTATGGATGTATAGCGCCGATGTCACCGAACGCACCGGCGCACCGGCATTCGCCGTATTCGGCGCATCGCAAGGCTGTGCCGCGTTGGCCGTGGTGCTCGGCGTGCCTATCGCTTCGTCGCTCAATCAGGCAGTTTCGGTCGGAGCAGCTCAGCTGCCGGTGATTGCATCGGTCGCCGTATTCCTGATCTTCACCTCGGCGGTGCTTGTCGTCAACCCGAAAGACCTCGAAACCGCCTGGGGCCTCATACCGCCCGGAGCGGAACCCGATACTGCGACACGCGCGCAGGCGAAGGGGGATGACGCCCCGTCCGACGCCAGCGCCCTGTGCGAAGCCGACGCCCCGTCCGGCGCCGGCGCCGAAGCCACGTCCGAAGCCGACGCCGGCGCCCTGTCGGAAGCCCACGCCCTGTCCGATGCGCGGGACGGGACCGTCGGCGCGAACAGCGGCGCATCTGCGGACGATCCAGCGAACGACGATGCGCTTTCCTTTCTGTCCGACACCTACGGCCTCACGGCCCGCGAGTCCGAAGTGGCCCGGCTTTTGGCAAAGGGACGCAGCCTGCCCTTCATCCAAGAGGAACTCCACATCGCGCAAGGCACGGCACAAACGCACCTCGTCCATATCTATCGCAAGCTCGGCGTCCATTCGCGGCAAGAGTTTCTCGATGTGGTTGAATCTCAGACATCCCCTTCAAAATAACGCAGGCTCGATTCGACCTTCGTGTATCGCTCGAACAGTACGACATGACGCCAGGCTACGTATCGCCTGTTCATAAACAGATTTCTGGCGCATCGTATGGATCGTACGATCGCGCATTTACCAAAAATCGAACAGTTTATCGGACGACAGGCGCTCCTGGTTCCCGCATGATGCCGACAGACGGCGAAACGCTGCCGTCGCGTGCATAACCATTTTTGGGAAGGGGATATCATGCGCAAGGAACAACCACTTGTAACCAGGCGTTCGTTCATCGGCTTGGGAGGCGTGGCCGCAGCCACCATCGCAGCCGGCTCACTTGCCGGATGCGCTTCGGGTTCCGGCTCGTCAGGATCATCTGGCGGCGACAAGGCAGCGACGCCAGCGGAGTCGACCGACTACAAGGCGGCTCCGGCGCCTATCGCCGACGACGACATCAAGGAAACGGTCGAGGCCGACATCGTCGTCGTCGGCGGCGGCATCTCCGGAGCCGTTGCGGCGGCAACCGCAGCCGAAGCGGGCAAGAAGGTGGTCGTGCTGCAAAAGGCCGAGACGGCACTCTCGCACGGGTCGGGCGCAGCAGCTTGGAATTCGAAGGCGCAGCTGGAGGTCGGAGCCGACTTCGATCCGTGGGACGCCGTCACCGAATGGACGCGTCAGGGCGAAAACCGTGCCGACCTCGACCTTCTGAAAACGTGGATCTATAACAGCGGGCCCACCATAGACTGGGCGACCGCGCTCACCAACGACGTCGAAGGCGTCGGCCCCGTGATCATGACCTATCAGCCCGGTATGGAATATCCCGACGAGTACAACAAGTGCTTCCCCACCGTGCACATGTGGACCGGCCAGATGCAGGCGCTCGCCCAGTGGCTGCTCGATTACGCCGAAAAAAACGGTGCGGAAGTGCGCTACAGCACGCCGGCCGTGCAGCTCGTGCGCGACGACGACAATACAGGCCGTGTGAGCGCCGCCATCGCCGAGGGATCGGACGGCTATATCAAGGTCACTGCCGCCGATGGCGTGATCCTCGCTGCGGGCGATTACGGCAACAACCCCCAGATGCGCGCCGAGTATCTACCGCATGCCGAAGGCTTGAAGTCGGCCTACACTCGCCCCGACATCAACACGGGCGACGGCCAGCTCATGGGCATGTGGGTAGGCGGTTTCATGCAGCTCGCGCCGCATTGCTCTAACATCCACTACGACCCGCCCATCGACGTTCCCGACATCGGCGGTTCGGGCATCCCCTGGCTGTTCGTCAACAAGAACGGCAAACGCTTCTGCAACGAGGACATGCAGTACGGACAACTGTATGCGCAGGACATGAATCAGCCCGATTACCTGCACTTCCAGGTATTCGACGACAACTTCCGCACCGATTGGACAGACATGGGTTCCGGCATGATGAAAAAGGAGCCGCCCGTCGATATCGTCGCCAGCATCGAGGCAGGCATCGAGAAAGGCGACGTATTCACAGGCGAATCCATCGAGGAATTGGCCGCAGCCATGGATGTGCCCTCCGATGCCCTGGCCGCCACGGTGGAGCGTTACAACCAGCTGTGCGATGCCGGCTACGACGACGACTACGGCAAACAGGCCGGCCGCCTGAAGCCCGTCCGCAAGGGCCCGTTCTACGCCGTAGCCCGCAGGCCCGGCGTGCTGTGCACCTTGAACGGCATCATCACGAATGGCTCGTGCCAGGCGCTTGACGCGAACCGCGAGGTCATCGAAGGCCTGTACGCCGTCGGCAACTGTCAGGGCAACTTCTTCGGCGGCCTCGAGCACCAGATGGTCATACCGGGCATGAGCCTGGGCCGCGCCATGACCACCGGACGCGTTGCCGCACTCGTGGCCAGCGGTCAGGATCTTACCAAGGGCCGCATCTAGCGAAACCGTTGCGCCGGCCGATCCCGCATCCCCGGATCGGCCGGCCATCCGCCTCGCACGACACACGACTGGCGGACAAGCATCCCGCGTTGCTTCCGAACCGCTCGCCATCGTCCGCAGTCGATCGAGGAGATGAAGACGTACTTTGCGCGATGAGGAGCCCGGCTTCGGCTCGATGTTCTCTATGTGCACGCGGCGCTCGCCGCCATGAGGAGCGTCGGAAGACGTCCAACAGACGCAGCATCGCCTATAGCGCCAGTTCCAACCCCACCGGGCAGTGGTCGCTGCCGTACACTTCGTCGTAGATGCACGCGCTTTCCACCGCGCCGGCCAGCGACTCGCTCACCAGGAAGTAGTCGATACGCCATCCCGCGTTCGTCTGCCGCGCCTTGAAACGGTAGCTCCACCACGAGTACGCGCCTGCCACGTCGGGGTGCAGATGACGGAACGTATCGACGAAGCCCGCCTCCACCAGTTCGGTGAACTTACCGCGCTCTTCGTCGGAGAAGCCGGCTTTGCCGCGGTTGGGACCGGGGTTCTTCAGGTCGATCTCCCGGTGGGCCACGTTGAAATCGCCGCACATGACAACAGGCTTCGGGTCGGCCTTCTCGCCGGGTTCGGTGCGTGGCAGCTCGGAAACGGTCACATGCCCCTCGCCCGGCGCGGGGCGTTGCACCGGCGCGCTGGCCGGCAGCACGCCTTCCTCGAGCCCCTTGCAGAAATCGCGGAACGCGTCGTCCCACTCCATGCGATGGTCGATACGCGCCAGCTCGTTCTGCGCATTCGGCGTGTACACGTCTACGAACCAGAACTGCGGAAACTCCAACGCCACGATCCGGCCTTCAGTGTCCAGGTAGTCGTTGCCCAGCCCGTGCAGCACCTGAAGCGGCTGCTCCTTCGTGAACACGGCCGTGCCGGAGTAGCCCTTCTTCTGCGCGTAGCTCCAGTACTCGCGGTACTGCGGCAGATCGAGCGTGGCCTGCCCCTCCTGCAGCTTCGTCTCTTGCAGCGCCACGATGTCGGCGTCGAGCTCGCACACGATATCCTCGAAGCCCTTCTTCTGTACGGCGCGCAAGCCGTTTACGTTCCATGAGATGAAGCGCATATTGCTGCCTTTCTTAGTCGGCCGACCTGCCCGTCCTCCGGCACTTCTGCTCCCGCGCGTTCGAGCAGTCGCGCACCTGGTGGAGCGGATCGTCCTTCCAAACTGTTTTCAATTCTCTGTTCTGCCGCTCCGGTATGGCCCTCCCCCTACGGTTTATCAGTTCCGCCATTATAGCGCTCCTCATACGACGGGCTCCGTCACGGCGGCCTCAGTCGGACACAGCCGCACGTTTCGTGCGCTGGAGCACCATCAGACCCAAAGAACAGTCGGATCAGGCGGAAAGGCGATCCCGCACAAAGCAAGACCGGACAGCCCCTCACTTATGATACGGCTCCCCGCGGGATATCTTCTGGGCGCGGTACAGCTGCTCCAGCAGCACGACGCGGGCCAGGTTGTGGGGCAGCGTGATGGGGCCGAACGACAGCAGCTCGTCGGCGCGGGCGCGCACGACGTCGCTCACGCCGTCCGAGCCGCCGATGACGAACGCGAACTCGCTCGTGCCGCCCAGCGCAAGCGCGTCGAGCCGTTTCGACAGCCCCATGCTCGAACGCTCCGCGCCGTCGATGGCCAGCAGCACGACATGCGCGGACGCGGGCAGCGCGGCCAGAATGGCAGCGCCTTCGCGCTCGCGCGCCGCGTCGACGCCTCCCGTACGAGCCGGGTCGACGTCGGCCACCTCCTTCACCGCCGTGCGCGCATAGGGTTGCAGGCGCTTGAGGTACTCGGCGCAGGCATCGGTCCAGAACCGTTCCTTCAGCTTCCCCACCGCCACAATGGTGAATCTCATGCGTCGTCAGCCGCCTCCCCGTCGTCTTCGCACGCGTCGCATGCCCGATGGTGCGCGATGCGCCGATATCCTGCCCAATGCGCACAAGCGCGCACAAGCGCGCACAAGCGTCGCATGCCCTTTTCAGTGCGCGATGCGCGGCATGCCTTGTCCTGAGCGTTTGTCCGTTGTTTCCGCGCCGCAGCTCATCTTCTAACCCGAATCCGCCCGCTCAGATACCGATAGTATAGTCCACCGGATGACCATGATGCGACGCGCATAGGCAGGCTGAATCAAAGCCGCGCGCACCCGGTAGAGACGGCATGCGCGGCTTGCGCCGTTGCCCGCCGGCAGATTCCACAAGGAACAGGCGAGCCGACCACGCGCTCGACCGTATGAGCCCGAGAAAAGCGGTTTTCCACCGGCGGCTAGCGACGACGAGCGCGATGACGCAGAGCCCTCAGCGCCGTAGCGAGCGCACCCACCGCGACCGCAGCAAGCACGCCCCAAGCTGCAAGGGGAAGCGCGTCGCCAGTACTCGCCAGATTCGCCATCGGTTTCTCTTGCGAGCCCATAGGCGTCGAAGGAGGTTGCGGCTCGGTCGGGTCGGACGGATCCGCCGGGTCGGTCGGGTCGACTGGATCCACGGGATCGGGCGGCAGCGGGGTGTTGTCCATGGTAAGGCGGGATGCCGTCTGGCCCTCGGCCACGTCGAAGAGGACGGGCGTAGCGTCAAGCTGATAACCGTCCGGGGCCTGTGTCTCCACGAATCGGTACGACCCCACCGGCAAATCGGCGACTTCGATACGGCCGCCATCGTCCGTGACCAGCGATTCGTAGCCCGCCACCTCGGCCCACGTGCCATCGCCCAGCAATGCCTCCAGCTTGAACACGGCGCCGGCCAGCGTCGTGCCGGCATCCTCCGCGTCGCGCTTCACCAGCGTAGCGCCTCCCAGCACGGGGCTCTTCTCGTTGGCAGCCGTCAAGGCAATCGGCGTCGTGGCATCGTCCGTCACCTCGAAGGCGAGGGGGGTCTCCTCCAGCATATATCCGTCGGGCGCCTCCACTTCCACGAATCGATAGCTGCCAACCGGCAGAGCCCTCGCCTCCAGTACGCCTTGAGCGTTCGTGGTCAGGCGCTCGTAGCCGTCCAGGACAGCCCAGGTGCCATCGGCGGCCTGCTGTTCAAGACGGAATACGGCGCCCCCTAGGAGGATGTTCGGATCGTCCGCATCATGCTTGGTCAGCGTCACATCGCGTAGCACAGGGCTCTTCTCGTTGTCGGCGGTGAGCGAGACCGTGCCGGCTCCATCGGGCGTGATCGCGAACTCAATCGCGTGATCGGCCATGATATAACCTGCCGGCGGCTCGATCTCCACGAACCGGTAGCTGCCCACGGGCAGATCTCCCACTTCGATAAGGCCGTCCTGGTCGGTGGATAGGTGATCGTGTCCTTCAAGCGTCGTCCAGGTGCCGTCGGCGGCCTGCTGCTCCAGCTTGAACACGGCGCCGGCCAGCCCGACGGAGGGGTTGGCGGCGTCGCGTTTCATCAGCTGCACGTCACCCATCACGGGGCTTTTCGTGTTCTCGGCCGTGAGCGCAACGGCGTGGTTTGGCGTAGACGAGGCGATGGCGAACTCCACCGGCGCTGTCTCCAACTCGTAGCCGCCAGGAGCCGAGAGCTCCACAAAGCGATACTGGCCCAGCAGCAGGCCCGTAACCGTAAGCGTGCCGTCGAAACCCGTCGTCAGACGTTCGGCGCCCGCCACCGGCGCCCAAGAGTTGTCGGGCTGCATCTTCTCCAGCTTGAACACGGCGTCAGGCAGCACGACGGAGGCGTCGTCGGCATCCACCTTCGTGAGCACGACCTTGCCATCCCTCACCTCCACGCCGCCCGAGATGACGGTGAAATGCGCGCCGCCCGAGGCCGTCTCGGACGATGAGTCGCCATACGTGAGCGTTGCGGTGTTCTGGTACTGGCCCGTCTCGGACGCGTCGGTGCGCATCTCGATGATGAACGACGTAAAGTCGCCCTTGTTCGACCCCGTGGTGGCCAGGTAGTCCGTGATGATGTCCCGCTGAGCGGTTGTCACGTTGTTCTGGGTCAGCAGGGCGGCAAGCGCCTCATCGCCCCGTCCGTCCAGTATCTTGCCCATGTTCAGCGCGCTCGACCCGTCGCCCGTGGGCACGTCGCCAAATCCGATGTACACCACATGGCCCTCCCACACGCCGATGGTGGGCTTGTTGGCGAAGCGCACGCTGTAAGCGAACTGGTCCTGCGTCATACCGTCGGCGGACGACGCGTCCACCTTCTCGAACATATCCGTGATGGGATAAGCCGCGTACTGCTGCGTCTGCGCCACGCCGTCGTCGGTGGTGGCCTGCACGGGAAGATACACCACCACCTTGTCCGACGCGATGGCCTGGCCGCCCTGCAGCTCGTCTGTGAGCAGCAGGCTTCCCTGCTTCGGCGACGGTTGCGGGTTGCCCTGCGCGTAGGACTTATAGGCGTTCACCACGTTGTCCAGGTTTACGCCCATGCTCCACACAATCTGGTTCTGCCCGGCCACCTGCGAGCCGTACTTCATCAGCGGCACACCCGGAAGCGGGGCCGTGGAGGGCGGGTCAATGCCGAACGAGGGAAGCGCCTCGCCGTTCACCGTGAACACGATGTCGTCGCCCGTGCCGCGCACATACCCTTCGAGCGAGAAGAACCCGTTGTGCAGCGACGGAAACTGCGCCCCCTCCGCAGACAGCGTGGTGACGATGGAAACGGGACCGGGTATGGGATTGCCGTTCTGGTCGTGGCTACCCGTGACCACATACGAACCGATGACCTTCGAGGTGGTAGGATCAACCAGGTCTTCCGGTCCGAAGTCGTACGCGAGGAAATGGTCGTCGCCATCGACGTTGATGGTGAACGTGCTGCCTTCTTCAGCGCCCGTCATGTCGTCAATGCTCCAGGTTATATAGATGCGCACGTAGGCCCCGTTGGTCAGATGTTCGCCCTCCGCAACATCCTGCCACGTGCTGCCCGTCTTCTTCTGCAGCGCTATGCTGTCAAGCTTCAGCCTATCGGTGAGGTCGGCTACGCGCGGCTCGGGTGCGGGAGTGTCGGCGGTCGCCTCGGCATCTTCCGCGAAAGCGGACACATGAAGCGCGAGCGAGCATAGAAACGCCGCAGCAAGCAGCGCAATGAAGGCTACCGTCCGTGTGACGAGTTTCGATTGCCGCACGGACTGCCAAGGGATGAAGAAATGCAACATGAAGCCTCCTGTCGGAAGGGATCCTCGGGTGCGTGCATCCTGTCGGAAGGGATCATCGGGCGTCCCTGGTTCTCAGGCAGGACGGGTCCTCGGGCGTGTATATCGCTCCTGCAGGAACGGGTCCTCAGGTGTCCGTATCACCATACGGGATTGCCGCGCGCGCCACGAAAGAGTGAGAGAGCGCTTTCCAAACGGTTGGCCTGCAGAAAATTGGCCGTTGTCGAACTGGCGCGGTCTTGCTACAATGTCCACCGCAAATCACAGCGTCACCCCGTTGATGCTCCCTGGATCGATGCGCATACCGCACGAGACAGGGCGTGAAGGGGCCTCTGGAGAATCCCGGCGAGAACCGGGTGCCGAAGGGGCAAGGCGGCCAAGCGCCGCCGAAACTCTCAGGCAAAAGGACAGAGCGAAGATGCCGGCTTGCCGCCTATCCATGCGGTCGCCCTCTTCCCCCTCCCCAACCTCCAGCTGCCCTTGCGCGCGCAAGGCGAAGTCGCCCGCGGCTACCGCTCACGGGCGAAGGGGAACGCACCAGGCAATCGTGCTAAGGAGGCAGGTACGTGGAAGGGTTTTTCGGCGTCATAAACGATGGGCTCGTCGCTATCGACGACTTCATCTGGGGAGTGCCGCTCATGGTGCTCATCCTGTTCGGCGGCATCTTGCTCACGGTCAGGCTGCGCGCCGTTCAGTTCAGGCAGCTGCCGCGCGCGCTGCGCTACATGATCAAGAACGAAACGGGCGGCGAAGGAGAGGTCACCAGTTTCGGCGCGCTGTGCACGGCTCTGTCAGCCACTATCGGCACCGGAAATATCGTCGGCGTGGCCACGGCCATCGTCGCCGGCGGCCCGGGCGCGCTGTTTTGGATGTGGCTGGCCGCGCTGTTCGGCATGGCGACGAAGTTCTCCGAGGGCCTGCTGGCCGTGAAGTACCGCAGCATCGACAAGAAAACCGGTCATGTGCTCGGCGGCCCGTTCTACTACATCGAACGCGGTATGGGAAAGAACTGGCGCTGGCTGGCGAAGATCTTCGCGTTCTTCGGCATGTGCGTGGGCTTGTTCGGCATCGGTACGTTCACGCAGGTCAATTCAATATCGAGCGCAATTACCGGGTTCTTCGACCCCGAGAAGAACGTCACGGTGAACATCCTTGGAATGGACTACTCCATCTTCACCGTCATCGGCTCGCTTTTGCTGGCGCTGCTTGTGGGCCTTGTGGTCATCGGCGGCCTCAAGCGCATCGCGAAAGTGTCCGAACGCGTGATTCCTGCCATGGTGGTGCTGTACGTGGGCTTCTCGCTCATACTCATTATTACGAATCTCGACAAAGTGCCGACGGCATTCGTCACCATCTTCGAGAGCGCATTCGGCCTGCAGGCGGCAGCCGGCGGTATGCTGGGCGCCATCATTGTCGCCATGCAGAAAGGCATCGCGCGCGGCATCTTCTCGAACGAGGCAGGCCTCGGCTCCGCTCCCATCGCCGCTGCAGCCGCCCAGACGAAGGAGCCGGTGCGCCAGGGCCTCGTGTCCATGACCGGCACGTTCCTCGACACGATTGTCGTGTGCTCCATGACGGGCCTCGCACTCGTTATGACGGGCGCATACCAAATTCCCGGCCTTGAGGGCGCCGCAGTCACCACTGCCGCATTCCAGGCGGGCCTGCCGTTCATCCCCGGCGACGTGGTCTCGTTCGTGCTGATGGCGTGCCTTGTGCTGTTCGGCTTCACCACCATCCTCGGATGGGACTACTACGGCGAGCGCTGCCTTGAGTACTTCAGCAACGGTTCGATGAAGGCTGTCAAAGTGTACCGCTGGCTCTACATCGCCGCCGTGTTCATCGGCCCCTACATGACCGTTGCCGCCGTGTGGACCATCGCCGACATCTTCAACGGCCTTATGGCGCTGCCGAACATGGTGGCCCTGATCGCCTTGTCGGGCGTGGTGGCCAAGGAGACGAAGGATTACTTCGCGCGCCTCAAAGCCGCTGGCGACGAGGAAGGCATGGA
This sequence comes from Enteroscipio rubneri, assembly GCF_002899715.1. Taxonomy (GTDB): domain Bacteria; phylum Actinomycetota; class Coriobacteriia; order Coriobacteriales; family Eggerthellaceae; genus Enteroscipio; species Enteroscipio rubneri. The sequence continues at coordinate 75,782 of NZ_PPEK01000008.1, forward strand.
GCCGCACCTGCCCGGCGACAACTGGGACATCCCGCCCATCGATCCGCTGGAAGATCGACTGGGCGCTGCCAGGTAGGACGCCGCCCTGCCAGGTGGGCCTGTCAAGGCGGCGCAACCAAGTAGACTCACCTGGCAAAACAGGTGGGGCAGCCTAGGCGACCCCATCGACCAGACCTCCCGCGGCATGCGACGAGAACGCATCCGGCTTCTGCGCGATAGCGGAAAGCCGGATGCGTTCTTCTCGACGATTTTTGCCATTCCAGAGTCCTCCGCTCGGCGGCAGACGTTTTTGCATCGATTCGGTGGGGCGAAGCGGCGAACCGCTACAATACACACAACGTGGAACGCAGGAGAAAAGGAACGGTATGGACCAGCACCTCGTCATAGCTATAAGCAGGGAATATGGCAGCGGAGGTCGCGAGATCGGCGAGCGTTTGGCGGAAGAGCTCGGCATCGCGTACTACGATAAGCTGCTGCTCAAACGCATAGCCGAGGAGAGCGGCCTCGATGGCGACGTAGTGGCGGACTTCGACGAGAAACCCCTGCGACCACTGCTGCTCAATCCGAACGCTTTTTTCTGCGCGACGGATTTGGAGCATCCGGTGGCCTCCCGCATTTACCGAACGGAAGTCGATATCCTGCGCTCCATTGCCGATGAAAGCTCATGCGTCATCGTCGGCCGCTGCGCCGACTATGTACTCGCAGGCCATCCGGACCTTGTGAGCCTGTTCGTGAGCGCGCCTATGGAAGCGCGCGTCGCTCGCGTCATGCGCCGCAACACTTTGTCCGCGAGCGAAGCGCGCTCGCGCATCGCTCGCGTGGACAAGAACCGTGCGAGCTACTACCGCTACTTCACCGACGAAAACTGGGGCATGGCGCGCAACTACGACCTATGCATCAACTCCGGCGATCTCGACGCTACACGCGCGGTCTCTATAGTTCGTTGCTTTCTGGATGCGCGCTCGTAGTCGAAGTGCACTTGGACCGAACGTACGCCCTGCAAGGTCTACTTGAGCGCGTCGGCCACCTTGCGAGCAGCGGCGGTGATAGAAAGGTCGTTCACGTCGATGGTGATCTCCGCGTACTGCTCGTACAGCGGCTTGCGCTCGTCGTACAGCTCGCGCAGGCTCATACCGATGCCGCCCTTGAGCACCACACCGCGCTCCTGCAAATCGTGCAGGCGGCTCACCAGCTCGTCGTAAGATATCTGCAGGTATACCACCGTACCGATCTCGGCCAGATGCCGCATGGCCTCGTCGGAGTACACGGCCGATCCGCCCGTGGCAATGATGGACTTGGAGGCCTGGATATCGCTTAAAATCTGATTCTCGACTTCGATGAAGCCTTCGGGGCCGCACGCATCGATGAGCTTTTGCAGCGTTTTGTCGCACTGGTTCTGGATGACCAGGTCGGCGTCCATGAAATCGTAATTCATGATCTTGGCCAGCACGATGCCAAGCGTCGACTTGCCCGCACCGGGCATGCCGATGAGTATGATGTTGTCCTTCTGTGCCATGCTGCTCTCCTTTAAGCTTGAGACCGGCGACTTCGCGCACTCGTACGCGCCGCAGAAACCATGCTCGATTATAGCAGCAAGGCAATCGGTTTATGAGTCTCTTGAGTCTCCGGGTCAGGCAACCTTCGCGGCCATTGCGCAAGCCGCACACGCGACGGCCTTATTCGAGGGCGTCCGCCGCGCGAGCCGCGCGGGCCGCAGGCTGCTCCGACTCCTCCTCCTGCGGCACCTTGCGCTTAAGCGGGAATGTCTCGCTGATCACAATGGCCCCGAAGATGAGCGCAAAGCCCAGCAGCAGACGGCTCGTGATCTGCTCGTTGTACAGCAGCACGCTGAACAGTACGCCGAACACCGACTCGAGGCTGAGAAACAGCGAGGCTTGGGCAGGCGGCACGTGCGCGAGCGCCACGTTTTGGATGACGAGCGCCACGCACGATGCGAAGATCACGAGGTACGCCATGTTCCAGAAGAAGCCGGGCGTCAGGGCCGATACAGGCGGCAGGGTCTCGAAGCAGGCGCCGTAGGCAATGCCCAGCACGCCACCGACCACGAACTGCATCACCGTGAGAACGAGCACGTCGTTGGTCTCGGAGAATTTCGACACGTACACGATATGGATGGCGAACAGCAGCGCGGACACGAGCGTCATGAAGTCGCCGTAACCCATGGACAGCTCCTCGAGCGCCCCCGTGAGCGACACCAAGCCGATGCCGGCGACAGCCAGTACTGCGGCTATCAGGTTGAACGCCGTGGGTCGCTTGCGCGCAATCGCCCACCAGGCGAACGGCACGATCACGCAGTACGTCGCAGTGAGAAACGCATTTTTACCCGGCGTGGTGTTGTCCAGCCCAATGGTCTGCACCCAGAACGCCAGAAAGCACAGCACCCCGAGTATCATCCCTTTGATCAGGTAGTCCTTTTCGAAGGCGCGCGGCATGCGCCTCCAGAACACCGCGGCCAGAATGAGACCGGTCGCCAGAAAGCGAAAGCCGATGAGGTATGCAGGCTCCAGCACGTCGACGGCATCTTTCATGACGACGAAGCTGAGTCCCCAAATAACGGTGGCCACAACCAACAAGAGCTTGTAGACGCCGGTGGGAATACGACCGGATATGTTCGCGAAGGTGTTCATGGCGGATGATTATAGCAACCACCCTGCGCGCCGCCATCGCACGATTATACGTAGGTCCCGATTTCTCGCTGAAAATCCTCGCCGCGATCGGCAGCGCGCAGGGCGCAGTGGCCGGCGATCCGAACGGCCTGGGGACGAAGCGGCCTGCGGGCCAACCGACCCGCAGGCCATTACCGCGTACCGTGATCGGCGGCGCGCAGGGCGCAGCGGCCGGCGTCCTACCGCGCGCCGCCGCCTCCGCCGCCGAAGCCGCCGCCTCCGCCGCTCGAGAAGCCGCCCCCGAAGCCTCCGCCGCTCGAGAAGTTCCCGCTTGCACCCGAGATGGCCGCCTGCGCCGTCGACATCGTGTTCGCGACCGACGTCTGCAGCATATCGCCCACCGAAGGCAGCGTCGCTCCGCTCGCGGTATGCGCGCCGGTGTACCAGAACCACCACGGCACGTACGTCGCGCCAAGCGACCCGTCGTACTCGAACAGCTGCGGCATGGCGATCTGCAACTGTTTGATGGTTTGCTCGGCCACACCGAACAGGTAAGCATACACCATGAACTCGCCCCACACCTTCACGTCGGTGGGCGGGCGCTCGTCAAGCGTTGAGAAGTCGCGCAGCCAGTTGCGCAGCGCTTTGCACTTCGCCACCAGGTTATTGCCGCGCACGCTGCGCCGCGGCAGGTAGTTCGCAATAACGCCGATCGCTATAGCCGTTGGCAGCATGAAGATAAGCGGGATGAAGTTGCTCATGAACACTGCGATCGCGATTCCGGCCATCGCCACCAGGCCGGCTACGGCAATCAGATAGCCTTGGTATCGCTTTCCTTTGAGCTCGAAGAAGTCCTGCTTATTCGTCTCCGCCGAAACAACGCCTTGCCACGCCTGCATGGCGTCGAGGAATTCCTGGGGATGGTCTTCGCCATACTTCTTAAGCGTGCCGAACCACAGGGCGTCGCCCCCCTCGGCCACTTGGCCGAACAGGAGCGCGAGCGCCTGGAGATCGATGGGATCGGTCACGGTATCGGCCGCCGGCAACCGCGTGATGTAGTAGTCCGACACCTCCTTGGCGCCGAACACGCCCGGTTGCGGGTAGCTCCCGGAATCGATGCGTACCGCACCGATATGCGCCAGATGCATGAGCGTGGCCGTGAAGTCGTCCTGACTCTCGCGATCCCAACGCCACAGCCTGCCTATGACCGCAGGGTGCACGGATGGATCGGGCACGTCGCGCCAGTATTCACCGGTATAGTCCGGTTCGTATTCCTTGCCGTACTTGAAGTATGCTCGGAGCGCCCAACCTATCAGCAGCACACAGATGACGCCGCACGCGATGACGAACGCAAGCGCGAGCACGCGGTCGCGGTTCGCCTGATCCGCCCACCCCTGCTCCTCTTTCATCACCTCATCGAGACGCAGCTGGTCCTTGAAGGCGAGTGCCGCCTCGCCCGATAGATTCGTCAGCCAATCGACGGGAAACACGACACGTGCCTCGGCATACTGACCGGGAGCCACCGATGGAACCGTGTAAACGATGGTCCCGTCGGGGTTGACGACCAGCGAGCCGTCGAGCGGTCCGTGGCCCCATGCGCGCACGTTGTCGCCCGGAACAACCTCGGTTCCCTGGGGTACGGGCAAGGCAAGCGTCAGCGTCACGTCCGATGCGGTCTCCTCCCAATGGGAGCCGATATAGCGCCAGTTCACTTCGCCCACATCTCGAAATGCCTGCACACCGTTGACCACGGTATAATCCAGCTCGATGATGACACGCTCGTTCGACGCGTGAAAGAACGCGTAGACCGTGTTTTTGGCTGCATCAAGCGAATACGCGTCCGTGCCGGGACCGCCTTCGTCGCGCCAGGCGAGCACGAACGGCTCGTTTTTCATCGTCACCCAGTCGCCCTCTACCTTGCCTTCGGCGTCAACGGCAGCCATGCGGGCTCCGTTCATCTGCAACTCGGAGTTAGGCGGAAGGTTCTCGAACGTCCACCAGACGGCGGTGAAGTCGCCGTTGAAGTCGAACGTGCGCTGCTCTGTGAAGTGCAGCGATCCGTCGGTCTCCACCTGGGCCGCGATATCCACCTTTGGCATCGTGTACGATTTCGCCCACGCCTCGACCGGATTCGACGCAGCCATCCAGCACGCCGCCACCAGCACGGTAAGCACGAGCGCAAGCGACGCGCCCAGCGAACGCGCCCGGGAATCTCGATATTCTCGAAAGCCAAGATACGAACCGCTCATGTTTTGCACGATCATGCTCCTTGCAACTTGAAGATGGTCACGGTATCATAGCAAATCGCACCTACTATACTGAGGAGAGCTGACCGAGAGGCCGAAGGTGCTCGCCTGCTAAGCGAGTATACGCCACAAGCGTATCTGGGGTTCGAATCCCCAGCTCTCCGCCACTGAAACGTACAACCCTCGTCCGCCCAGCGCGCACGAGGGTTTTTACCGTTCGGAACCACCTCCCACGCTGTCAGAACCCGGCAACGCGGGCCATCGCAGCCGAGGCCCGGTACGCCCGCGCTGGGTGCGCGCGGCCGCGTTCCGACGGAAACCTTCCAACGGCTTCCCAGCATCCGGCGTGTTAGCCGTCGCGCCCGCCGCGACCCTTCCGACGATCGCTCAGGCGCTCGGTCCGCATCGGCTTCTTGCGATAGCTCGGATGATGCCGCAAGAATACGGCACGGCATATAAAGGTAACGCCAAGGCCGATAAGCGCCGTGACAAGGAAGCTGAGCGCAAGGTCGAACACCGCTTCGTTATGCTCGAACCACGCATAGACGCTGACCAGCAGAAAAAATGCCGACAATCCACCGGTGATGACGGTGAACATCTTGATGAGAATTTCCTTAGCCCTGTTCGGAGAATGCCGATACGCCATCACCAGATACACGATGCCCGCCAGCACGGCAAGCAGAATGAGCATCGGGACGATGCGCGATAGACGTGCGATCATCGGACGGCTCTCCTTTCTGCGCGCGCGGCGTTCGACGGCTCCATGCTAAAACTGTACTCGGGGAGCCGCATCGGAACCGGCTGCGGCATCGAAGCTCTCCCGCTGCGAGAAGCCCATCATTCCCGCAATCAGCACGGCAGGGAATGTCTGAATGGCAGTGTTGTACTTCATGACGGTGTCGTTGTAGCTCTGCCTCATATAGCTGATCTTGTCTTCGGTGTTGGAAAGCTCGGCCTGAAGCTGCTGGAAGTTCACATTCGCCTTGAGGTCGGGGTAGGCTTCGGCCACGGCGAACAGACTCTTGAGCGCGCCTGTCAAAATGCCGTCGGCCTCCATTTTACCTTCCGGCGTACGCGCGCTCATCACGGCCGAACGCGCCTGCGTAACTTCGTCGAGCGTGCCGCGCTCGTGCGTGGCGTAGCCCTTGACAGTCTCCACCAGATTCGGGATGAGATCGAGGCGTCGCTGCAGTTGGACGTCGATCTGCGCCCAAGCATTGTCCACCATGTTGCGCAGCTTCACGAGGTTGTTGTACAGCGCGATGATGGCGACGATCAACACGACGACGATGACGAGGATGACGATTACGAGGATATCCATGGTTCTCCTTTGCCGTTACGTGCAGTATATTCTACCATCGCTCGTCTTGCGTTAAGGCGCTCCGTCATGCGACCGACAAAACCCTCGCAGCCGGCAAGAGAACCCTGTGCGCCCGTGCCCAGTTCCACTTCGAGGGCCTGGCCTTCCACGGCTCGCATCGACGCGAATGCTCCCTCGTACGCGTCGGCTGGGAGACGCCGACGCGCCGAGAACCGCGAACGCGATGGTAGGCGGGGACACTGCGGCGCCGCCTATGCTGGCACGCGCGGCGCACGGCCGCGCCACGCTTACCGAGCGGTTGCGGAACGCCCGGCGCCCGAAGGGACGATCCCCGCGCGCACAGGCCCGAACATCGTCGCGCGCGCCCACCACCCGCGCGCATGGGCTTCGGCGGCAACCAGGCTTGCATCCTGAAACGACCGGCAAGGTGCAAACACGGCCGATCCGCTGCCTGACATGAGCGCGCAATCAACGCCGTCCTGCGCTTCCATCCACGCGCGAACCTCGGCGAGCAACGGTACGAGAGATTCGGATGCACTCGCCAGATTGTTGCGGAGCGGCACGTCGCACGCCCGGCGCGCGGCGAGGGCCCGTTCCCGATCGGCACCCGCAATGCGCTCGGGACGAACGTCGAACGCTCGGTACGCCTCGGCCGTCGACACGCCGGCTTCGGGCTTGACCACCACGGCATACGCGCCCATCGGCTCAAGCTCATGCATGAACGCATCGCCCACGCCGTCGAAGCACGCGCATCCCCCATGCAGGAAAAACGCCACATCGGCCCCAAGCTCGCGTGCGACCTCCTCAATGCGCGGATCATCGGAGGCAAGGCCCCACATATACGCCGCGCCTGCGAGCGCCGCAGCGGCATCGGACGATCCGCCGCCCAAACCCGCTTCAGAGGGGATGTGTTTCTCCAGGCGCACCGTCACCACCTCGGCTTCGTTCCGGCCAATGCGCCGGGCAAGGGCACGCACCGCCTTGCTCACAATATTGCGCTCCGTCGGCACATCGAGAGGCGGCAGCCCGCCGTGCGCAACGCAGGCAAGGTCGATGTCCAATCCTCCGGCACGCTGCGGGGCGACGCTCATGTGCAGAACATCCCGAAGCGTGAGCGCATGCATGATGCTCACGGCCTCGTGGTACCCGTCGGCACGCCGCTCCCCAATATCGAGAAACAGATTCACCTTCGCCGGCGCGATGAGCTTAATTGCGCCAGGTTCTTTGAACGGGGCGGCGGACAGCTGCGCCGCGCGTGCCGCGGCGATCAGGTCCACGGGCTGCTCGGCACGCGGCGCTCTTCGTTCTCGTTCGTCCGATTGCATCATGCCTGCTCCGTTCGTTTCTTTCTCTTGGCCGCGAAAAACGAGCGCAGAAGCTCAGCGCACTCGTCGGCAAGGACGCCCGGCACGGCTTCGAAGGTATGATTGAGGCGCTTGTCCTCGTTGACCGCGTATAACGTCCCAAGAGACCCTGCCTTTGGATCGGCCGCACCGTACACGCAGCGATCTACGCGCGCCTGGTGCATAAGGCCCGCGCACATCACGCACGGTTCGAGTGTCACATAGACTGTGCAGCCGGCGAGCCGCCACACGCCTCGACGTTCGGCGGCTTGCTTGAGAGCGAGAAATTCCGCATGGCCGGCAGGGTCCTGCGTCGTCTCGCGCAGGTTGCACGCCCGCGCGATCACCTGAGGCTCGGCTAATGGACGGCGCGTTGCGGGGTCGGTCGGCTCATACACGACGACTGCGCCGATGGGCACTTCATCAAGGGCGGCAGCCCGATGCGCCTCCTCAATCGCCATGCGCATGTAATCCTCGTCAGAAGGCCGCGACTTTCGCTGCCGCGAGTCGCTCGCCGGCAGAGCATCAGCCGAACCAGCACCGGAAGGAACCGTGCCGCCGGTTGCTTCCGCGAGATCGCGCGCCCGAGACGCGCCGGCCTTCGGCTCGGCGCCGAGAACGTCGGCGCTGTTGTCTTCATCGTTCATGCCAATTATTATATGGTATCCTGTGCTTGCATTTCGAAACCTGTTTCGAAAAAGCATGTGGCGAACGAATGTTTCACGTGAAACATCGGGGTCTTGGGGGCCGCGTCGTTCGTTTCATAGCAATGCGGAGGCGTGGCCGAGTGGTTGAAGGCGGCAGTCTTGAAAACTGTTATGCCGAAAGGCATCGTGGGTTCGAATCCTACCGCCTCCGCCACATAGATTCCCTCAATCCGATGCAAGCTTTTTTGTCTTGGCGGTATTCCAGATCGCAGGTCAGGGCTCAGTCGATGTGCGAAAAGGATCTGCCGAAGAAGACCAGCAGACAGGACTGTGCGGAAAATGCTCCGCAGAAAAGCCTGCTATCGTCTTTCGCCATCATCGACCACCGTGCAGTCGTTCCACGAGCAGTCGACTCGCTGAACCCGCAACGCGGACGTGCATAGTCGAGCCCCTCGGTGCGAGGGGCTCGACTCGGTTTCGGATACCGAGCAAGAACTACCGCTCGTTCATCGGAACGTAGGGGCGCTTGCCGCCGCGCGTGGATTTGTACGCCGGGCGGATGATGCGCTTGCCAGAGACGATCTCCTCGAAACGATGCGCAGCCCAACCAGGCATGCGCGCACAGGCGAACAGCGGCGTGAACAGATCCTCGGGAATCCCCATCATCGAATACACGAAGCCGGAGTACATATCGATGTTGGCGCACATATCCTTGCTCGTGCCCTTCTCGCGCAGGATAACCTCGGACGCGAGGCGCTCGATACTGCGAAGCAGGTTGAACTCGGCCTCGTATTCCGTACCCGTTGCCAGCTCCTCGGCAAAGCGCTTGCACACCACGGCGCGCGGATCGGACTTCGTGTACACGGCGTGGCCCATGCCGTAGACAAGGCCTGTCTTGTCGTAGGCCTGCTTGTTGACGATTCTCGCAAGGTAGGCAGCAACCTCATCGTCGTTGCTCCAGTCGGACACGTTCTCCTTGATCTCCTGCTGCATGGCGAGCACCTTGTGGTTCGCGCCGCCGTGCTTCGAGCCCTTGAGCGAGCCCATGGCAGCTGCATAGGTGGAGTACGGATCGGTGTCGGCCGAAGTGAGCACCCGCGTCGTAAACGTGGAGTTGTTGCCACCGCCGTGTTCGGCATGCAGACACAGCATGATGTCCAGCATGCGCGCCTCCTCCTGCGTGAACGAGCGGTCGGGCCGCAGCATCGACAAGATGGTCTCAGCCGTGGACTGGCCGGGAATGAAACGATGCATGATCATGGATTCGTTGTTGTAACGGGCGCGCTTGGCGTAGTACGTCAGCACCATGATGCGCGGAAGACGGGAGATGAGCGAGATGGCGGTATGAATCTCGTGATGCGGCGAGCGATCCTCCGCGTCCTGATCGTACGCGTACAGCAGCAGAATGGAGCGCGCGAGCACGTTCATGATGTCGGGCGGCGTGTCGCGCATAATCATGGAGGCAGTGAACCCGTTGGGCAGCTCGCGCTCGGCGTCGAGCACCGAGACGAACCGGTCGAGTTGGTCCTTCGTGGGCAGTTCGCCCATAAGCAGCAGATATGCCACCTCTTCGAAGTTGAAGCGGCGCTCGGCAGCATCGGTTCCCAACAGGTCGTACACATCGTATCCGCGATAGCGAAGGCTTCCCTCGTCGGCGATCTTCTCGTTGTCAGACACCACGTAGCCATGGACGTTCGCAATATTCGTGAGTCCGGCGACGACCCCCGTGCCATCAGCGTTGCGCAGGCCGCGCTTTACATCGTACTGGTCGTAGTAGGCCGCGTCGATGGCATTGATCGCTTTGAAGTTCTCGTAGAGGGCGATCTTCCTCTCTTTCTCGTCGCTCATAGCACATCCTTCCTGCCGCGCCGAACGCGGCCCCTTCTCCTTGTTCCGGCAATGCGCATATCCGGCCGTCCGCGGGGCGTACGGCCTCCCGTTGCTCTGGTGGATGGGAGATACAGCGATGCTTCTTTAGCATGATAGAGCGAGCAGGCGGGCGGCGCAATCCCAGGGAGGGAACTAGTCGGCGAACGCGACGGGACGCTCACGGTTCGGCAACCGCCTTTCCCTGAAAAAGCGTGGTGCAGGCGGGCCGTATAGACTGACCTCCACGACAGTCCGAAAGCGAGGGCCACGCCGTGATAGAATCAATGTTTTCCCTACTCATCGAAAAACGCGACTGGTTCATCGACCTGTTGCTCCAGCATATCGCCATTTCGCTCGTCTCCATCGCTCTCGCTGCGATCATCGGGCTGGCGCTCGGCATTGCTATCGCTCAATGGCGGCGCGGCGCGAAACCGGTGCTTGCGCTTGTGAACTTCATCTACACCATCCCCTCCATCGCTTTGTTCGGCTTTCTGATCCCCCTTACCGGCATCGGCGACCTCAACGCCGTGACGGCGCTCACCATCTACGCGCTGCTGCCCATGGTGCGCAACACCTACACGGGCCTTACCGCCATCGACCCGGCCATCATCGAGGCAGCGCGCGGCATGGGCTCCACCGACCGGCAGACGCTCTATCGCATCGAACTGCCGTTGGCAGCGCCCGTCATCATGAGCGGTATCCGCAATATGGCGACCATGACCATTGCGCTGGCCGGCATCGCGTCCTTCATCGGCGCGGGCGGCTTAGGCGTGGCCATCTATCGCGGCATTACCACGAACAATTTGGCTATGACGCTGGCCGGCAGCGTGCTGATTGCCGCACTCGCCATCGTCGTCGATCTGTTGCTGGGCCTTGCCGAGAAGCGCGCACGTCGCCACTTGGAGCCCTCGCCTTCAACTGTCCGCGCCAAGAAACTGAGGCGCGGCGGACGGGCGGTCGCAGCCGTTGCTGCGTCGGTCGTGCTGATCGCGGGCGGCACCTTCGCCTACGCGAAGTTCGCGGAAGACAACGGCGGCGGCACCATCGATATAGCCACGAAGCCCATGACCGAGCAATACATTCTCAGCGAGATGCTCAAAACGCTGATCGAGCATGACACCGATCTCTCCGTGCAGATTACCCAGGGTATCGGCGGCGGAACATACAACATCCATACCGGCATGGAGCGCGGTGATTTCGACTTGTACCCGGAATATACCGGCACAGCCTGGACGACGGTGCTCAAACGCGAGGAATTCTATGACGAGTCGATGTTCGACGAACTGCGCCAGGCCTATGAGGATCGATTCGGCTTCGAATGGATATGCGAATACGGGTTCAACAACACCTTCGGCATCGCCGTTCGCAAAGACGTAGCCGAGCGCTACGGGCTGCACACGTACTCGGACCTTGCAGCAGTCGCTCCCGAGCTCACGTTCGGCGCACAGCCCGATTTCTACGATAGGGAGGACGGCTACCCCGGCCTGCAAGCCACCTATGGCATGGACTTCGGAACCACCGCCGACATGGACATAAGCCTGAAATTTCAGGCGCTGTTCGACGGTCAGGTGGACGCAATCACCATGTCCACCACCGATGGACAGGTAACCGACGAGCGCCTCGTGGTATTGGAGGATGACCGGCATTTCTACCCGTCGTACCGGTGCTATGACATTGTGCGCAGGGACACGCTGGAAGCGCACCCCGAGCTGCAGGACGTGCTGTTGAAGCTGGACGGCGCTATAAGCGACGCCGATATGGCACGCATGAATGGCGCGGTCGAAATGGAGGGCAGGGAGCCGAAGGACGTGGCCGACGCGTTTCTGTCCGAAAGGGGACTGGTATAGCATGGGAAGCCCGAGTGCGCAGGAGAGGAACATGCCCGCCATCGAATTCGACCATGTGGTGAAGCGATTCGGCGATGCCGTCGCCCTGAACGACGTGAGTCTGAGCGTCGACAGCGGATCGTTCGTCACCATCATCGGCAGCTCGGGCTGCGGCAAGACGACGCTGCTCAAGCTAGCCAACGCTCTCGTCATGCCCGACGAGGGGCAGGTGCTTGTGCATGGCAGCGCCACCACCGAAGCCGACCCTATCGAACTGAGGCGCACCATAGGCTATGTTATTCAGGGCAGCGTGCTGTTCCCCCACCTCACCGTGGAGCAGAACATCGCGTACGTGCCGAGCCTGCTGAACCGGCGCGACCAGCGACGCACCGAATCCGCGGTAGACAAATGGATAGGGCTTCTAGGGCTGCCCTCCAACCTGCGCGACCGCTATCCCGCCGAGCTTTCCGGCGGCCAGGCCCAGCGCGTCGGAATCGCCCGCGCGCTGGCAGCCAGCCCCGACATCCTGCTGGCGGACGAGCCTTTCAGCGCCGTGGATGCTATCACACGCGCAAGCTTGCAGGACGAAATCAAGCGCATCCACAACCAGACCGGCGTCACCACCCTGTTCGTCACGCACGATATCGACGAAGCACTTGACCTGGGTGAAAAAGTGATGGTCATGGAAGCTGGACGCGTCGTGCAGTACGCATCGCCGCACGATGTGCTTGCGAATCCCGCGAGCGGGTTCGTCGAGCGACTCGTCGCCCGCAAGCGCAGCGTCTATGCACGATAGAAGCCTCTGGCGCGACTTCAGCAATCGCCCCTTCGCATGCGAACGTCTTTACTGACAAGTATCGGAAGTATGCGCCCCCCCCCGTCCGGGGCGCCAGACCCACCGAATCGGCCGGATGCTTTACTGAAGACAGCCTTCCGAAACGAATGTGAAGTAGCTTGGGTAACCTTCTGCACACCGCCCAGCGAATGATTCCGCGACACGTATTCGCACAGAGCCCGAACGTGCTCCTTTCCCAAACAATCGTCCCGACGGGGAGGGCGTGTGAAAATCCCGTCCTCGACCCCTTCATAAAAATAGTCAACCGTATAGGATGAAATCCGAGAACGATTGACCGGCCGGTCAACACGGCGGCACGCGAACAGCCGGTCGACGACGAAAGGAGGCGACAATGGGCAACCGGAAGGAGGAGTTCGAGAAGTTCGAGAGCCTTCCCGAAGAGCGGCAGGACGCAATCGTCGAAGCCGCCGTTGAGATGTTCGGACGCTTCGACTACAAAAGCGCATCAACCGAGGAGATTGCCCGCAAAGCTGGCATATCGAAAGGCCTCCTGTTCTTCTACTTCAAGAACAAGAAGGAGCTGTACCTCTACCTCATGGAGCACCTCATGGAGAAGGTGTCCGATCTGGTGGTGGACGACGGGTTCTACGAGATCGACGACTTCTTCGAGCTGCTCATCTACGCGGCGGAAACCAAGCGCAAGGTGTTTTCGCGTTTCCCCTACCTGTTGGAATTCTCCGTCCGGGCCTTTTACCCGGAGCATAAAGACATCAAGGACACGATGGACAGCTGGACGCAGCGGCAAATCGACCTGATGTTCTCCACGTACTTCAGATGCGTGCGGTTTGACCGGTTCCGCGACGACATCGACCCGAAGTACGTGCTCGACCTGCTAATTTGGCTGGCTGACGGCTACCTGCACCAGCAGCGCGCCCTGCATCAGCGCCTCGACATGGACGCGATGCTGGACGAGATGTACCGCTGGTGCGCCATGCTAAAGGCCTACTCGTACAAGGAGGAGTACCTATGACGTTACGCGAAGCGCCGCAGAAAGCGCAGGGTGGTTCCGTCGAAGGCGATGCGCTTGCCGAAGACAAGGCATGCGGCGAGAACCAAGCTTCTCTCGTAGGTGAGATATTCGAAGGGAGCGGAGTCGCCGCTGAAGAGCGCAGCCGCGAAGTCCCCAGCGGCACGGCAGCTATCGAGGTGTGCGGCCTTGTGAAGGATTACGGCAAGGGTCGCGGCGTATTCGATGTTTCGTTCGCCGTGCAACCGGGCGAGGTGTTCGGATTCCTCGGATCAAACGGTGCCGGCAAGACGGTGACCATGCTCAATCTCATGGGCTTCATCAGGCCCGACGCGGGTACGGCGCGTATCGGGGGGCGGGACTGCTTCATCGAACGGGCGCGTATCCAGCAATCGCTGGGCTATCTGCCGGGCGAGATCGCCTGCATGGACGAGATGACGGGCACCGCCTTCCTCGAGTTCATGGCGCGCATGAAACGCCTGCAGGATCGAAACCGCATGCGAGAGCTGGTTGACTACTTCGAGCTTGATGCCGGTCGGCGCATACGCAAGATGTCGAAAGGCACCAAGCAGAAAGTGGGCCTCGTATGCGCGTTCATGGGACGGCCCGATATCCTGCTGCTCGATGAGCCTACGAGCGGCCTCGACCCTCTCATGCAGAGCCGCTTTATCGACCTCGTCATGGCCGAGAAGCGTCGCGGGGCCACCATCATGCTCTCGTCGCACCTGTTCGAGGAGGTGGAGCGCACATGCGACCGCGTGGCGTTCATCCGCGCGGGCCGGTTGGCCGCCGTTGAGAATATGGACGATGTGCGCCGTTCACGCAAGCGCGTGTTCTCGGTGACGTTCGCCGATGCCGTCGCATGCGAGCGCTACCGTACGGCACACCCCGAGGCTGCGGGCAAAAGCGAGCGCGTGGTTGAAGTGACCGTGGCGGGATCGAAGGCGCCCGTTCGAGGAGCTGCGGTGCATTCGGCGGGATCGATATCAGCATCGATGTCAGCATCGATGTCGGAAGCAGCACGTTCGACAACGGAACCGATGACGGGAATAACGCATTCGGCAACGGGATCGACGGATGCGTTCGTGAAGGACCTGGCCGCCTACCCCGTTGCCGACCTAGCCGCGCGTGAGCAGTCGCTGGAGGAGCTGTTCATGCATCTGTACGGAGCAGATGCGTCGGAGAAGGGAGGCTCCCATGAATAGGACCCTGTTCGCCAAAGAGCTACGCTCGAACCTGTTCGTTTTCGGAATCGTATATGCGGTGCTCGTCATGTATATCGCCGTGGTCGTAAGCATGTTCGACCCTGAACTCGGAAAGAGTTTGGACATGATGATGGCCAGCATACCCGAACTGTTCGCGGCGTTCGGCATGGCCACCCAAGCGACCACGCTCACCGACTTCATGCTGAACTACCTGTACGGCTTCTTGTTGACCATGTTCCCGTTCGTATTGATCGTGATCATGGCGAACAAGCTCATGGTGCGTTATCTCGATCGCGGCACCATGTCGTACCTGCTGGCCACGCCTAACAGCCGCACGCGCATCGCGACCACGCTCGCCGGCGCGATGGTGGCGCTCCTTGCGCTGCTGGCCATGCTGGTCACGCTTGCCGAGGTGGGCTGCGCCGAGCTCATGTTCCCGGGCGATCTAGACACGCAGGGGCTTCTGCGCGCGAACGCAGGGATGCTCGCGCTCTGGGTGTTCCTGGCGGGAATGTGCTTCCTTTCAGCCTGTCTGTTTGCAAGCGCGAGCGCGGCGTTGTGGGTGGGCGGAGGCGCCGGCATCCTATTCTTCCTCATGCAGATGCTGTCGCAAGCGGGCGACAAGCTGGAGTTCTTGGAAAACGTGAACCCGCTCATGCTGTTCGACTACTACGGCCTGGCTGCAGGCGAAGGCGAGGCCGCCCTAGGGGCGGCTGCGCTCGCGGTCATAGGCGTCGCCCTATTCACGGTTGCCGTAGCCGTCTTCAACCGCCGCAACCTAAGCATTTGATCAGGCGCGACCGATGCGCTGACCGCAACCAGAAAGACAAAGGGTCCGACGCGCCGGATCGCTCCCGCAGCCGCCATGGCAGGACTCTGGGAACCAAGCCCGGACCACGGGTCGTGCAATTTCTCCGCACCATGAAAATTGTCGTTGACAGCTTCCGCGTTTACTGGCAGAATATCTTCTGCTGCTTCGATGTGCGCCGTTACCTCAGCTGGATAGAGGGACTGACTACGAATCAGTACGTCGGGGGTTCGAATCCCTCACGGCGCACCACTTTACATGATGAACCCCCGTCACGATCGTGGCGGGGGTTTTGTTTTACAGGCAGAGACGGCGCTTGAGGGCTATAGGCCAAAACATGTACCCTACATAACATCATAACCACTGTTCAGAACACTAAAGTGACCCTGGAGTTGGTAAAGACGAACTCCAGGGTCGGCCAAAACGGAGTTACAGAACGAAGTCGGGCACGTCTTCGCGGTCCTCGCCCGCTCCTTCGGTGCCACGTTCTGCCGCACCTGCCTCGAGCACATCGTTGGGCGTCTCGTACTCGACCGGATTAAGCGCACCGCTTTCGATACGACGACGACGCACGAGCCCGGCGCGCACCACCAGCACGCAGTACACCGCCGTCAACGCGCCTGCCAGCGCATAGGCCAGCGACCAGTCCAGGCCGAAACCGATCTTCGCATTCAGCAGGTAACTGGACACCACAAACATGTAGAAGCAGCCCGGCACAAGCGTCATGATGCCCGGCTTGCGCTTTCCAAACAGATACACGCTGATCAGCGCAAAAGCGAACACGGCGCAGGTCTCGTTCGCGAAGCTGAAGTAACGCCACAGCACATTGAACCCGTTCGGATCGAACTTCGAATACACGAGCACCGCCGCCACCGGCGCAAAGATGGCGAGTGCGAGGCCCACCCGCTTCACTCGGGCCACTTGGTCGATGTGGAAGTAGTCGGCCAGCATGAGGCGAAGCGACCGCAATGCCGTGTCGCCCGACGTGATGGCCAGGACGATAACTCCTACAATGGCAATGATGCCGCCCACTTCGCCCAGGAAATCCTTGGCAATGATACCCACTACCGCCACCGCACCGGTCACGCCCGCTTCAGCGACGCCTGCGTTGTACACGACCATAGCTGCAGCCGCCCAGATCATGGCGATAAACCCTTCCAAGATCATCATCATGTAGAAGGTTGAGCGGCCCTCAAATTCGCTATTCACCGAGCGCGCAATGATGCACGCCTGCGTGCTGTGGAAGCCTGACACGATGCCGCATGCCACCGTGATAAAGAACATAGGGACGAGGTTCTCCATACTTGCCCAGATAGGCCAAACGCCCCACACCTCGTTAAGCTGGAAGATGCCTCCGCCCAAAAACAACCCGGCAAAGATGCCCACCGCCGACAGCAGCAGGACGGCTCCGAACACCGGATAGATTCGCCCGATGATCTTGTCGATGGGGAATAAGGTAGCCACCAGGTAATACGCAAGAATGATCGCGTAGATAATGAGCACCGGAGCCATGGCCTCGAATCCGAGCGAGGCGCCCGTCTCGGCATTCACGAACGAGGTCGAAAGCCCGAGCACCGAGCCGGCCAGCATGTCGCCCGGCGTATAGATGAACACGACGCCCACCAGGAACATGAGCAGGCACACGAAGATATTGTAGACCTGGTATACGCCTTTGCCCATAAAGCGCTGCATAAGACCAGGCATCTGAGCCCCTTTGTGGCGCAGGCTGAGCATGCCGCTGAAGTAATCGTGCACCGCGCCGCCCAGCACGCATCCTATCGGGATGAGCACGAACGCAATAGGTCCGAACAGGATGCCCTGGATGGGGCCGAGTACGGGACCGGTCCCCGCAATGTTCAGCAGCTCGATAAGTGCATTCTTCCAGCGCTTCATCGGAACGTAGTTCACGCCGTCAGCCTGGGCATATGCCGGCGTCGTACGGCGGTCGGGCTGGAACACCCGCTCGCAGAACCTCCCGTACAGGCAGCCGCCCACCAGCAGTACGGCAAGGCCGATCAAAAACGTATACATTAACGATGCCCCCTCGCAAGATCGAGAGACGCAAAACCGCCTCTTCCGCATCGGCGGGCTCGCGCTTCCCGGTCGTTCCTCTATCGTCGAACCGACGTTTGCGAAAAGCAGCTCGAAACCGGTTCGAACAACGAATCAAAACCGATTCGAAATGCGAAATCCTATGTTTGCGGTGCCATGGTATGACGTCATGCAAAATACGATTGCAGAATACCACTGGTTTTCGGCGACCGGTTCGGCACCGTGCGTCCAAGCGCAGGCTTCAGGCCAAGGAGGAAGGCCTAGGCAGCTCTACAGCAGAACGGCTAGAAACGTCGCGATTCCGCCGGTGACGATCACGATCGCCCACACGATAACCCAGAAGAGACAGCCGAACCAAGCGAACAGCTTGCCGCCTTCGCTCCACCCCCAGCCGTCTTTGCCCATAAACCACGCGGCCAGCACGCCGAATAGTCCACCGAACAGGCCCACGCAGAAGTAGCCGAACTTCGCCAAACCCGATATCTCGCGCATCGCTGCTCCTTTCACCGCTGAAAAGCAGATTGTATGCGCGACGATAGCTGATGCGGCAGGCAACAAGCATTCCGTGACCTGATCGATCGTCTGATGGCTACCGCCTGAAACAATAGCGTTCATCTGAGGTAATGACGTCAACCGGAAACCGTGGAATCCTCCTACTCCTTGGCATGTTGACAACCGCTGATTGGGCTCCTGCAACAAAAAACGCGCTCCTGCACGCATGGATAGAAGCGGCGGCATACGGAACGGCCGTATCGGGTCCGGTCGATCCGTCAATCCGGTCGGTTCGGCATCGGTTTGGTCGGTCAGGTATCGGCCAGAGTCCCCAGGTAGCGAACGAATGTTTCACGTGAAACATTGGCGTCAGGAGCGCGGTGCCTCGGCCAGCCGATGGCAATATTCGAGAATCGGCATGATAGCTGCGGGTCGCGCTTCACCACATGGGTGCCCAGGAACAAGCAAGCGCCCCTGCCGGAAAAGGGCAAGGACGCTTGCGGTACGTGCACGTTGCTGCCACTGCTCTACAGCGAGAAATCCTTCTCGCCATTGAACACGGCCAGAGCATCGGCAACGGAATAGTCGGCCAGCGTGATGGCGCTGATAGCCTTGGTCAGACGCACCGCCTCGTCGAGCGAACGCTGGTGGATATTGCGGCCGGTAGCGTTGCCCACGGCGCCGCCCACGTGGATCTGGTCGTAGAGCTGGGTGAGGAACGTCTCGGCATCCACCGTCGAGCCGCCCGCGCATACGAGTCCCGTGCGACCGGAAGCCATCGTGGCCACTTTAAGGGCCTCGGCCGGCGCAGTGCCGTCCTCAGGCTTCGGCGGATTAACCTTCACGAAGTCTGCGCCGAGGCACAGGGCTACGCCCGCAGCACCTGCAATGAGCGCCGGGTCCTTCTCGGCCTTGACGGCCTTACCGCGCGGATAGATCCACAGCACCACGAGTAGACCGTTCGCATGCGCTTGCGCGATGAGCTCGCCGGCCTCGGCCATCATGGTGGACTCGTACTCGCTGCCTAAGTAGATGGTATAGCCGATACCTACCACATTCACGCCAGCCTCGCGCATAGCAAGTACGGCGTCAAGATCGTAAAGCTGCGGCGAGTAGGGATCGTCCTGGCTGCCGGGCACGATGTTGGTCTTGGAGTTCATTTTCACAAGGTAGTTGATCTCAGGATAATCCGCCGCGTACTGCGCGATGAGACCGCGCTGACCGGCAAGCACGCCGCACACGCCCTGGCGGCCTATCTCAAACAGGTGCTCAGGCTTCGCGTCGGCGATGTCGATGCCCTCGCCGTAAAAATCCTTGTTCAGGTGCTCGATCTTCTGATCGCACGCGAACAGCATGAGGCGGCCGGTCCCGCGGGTGGCCTTCAGATAATTCTCAATGTACTCGTCACGGGACTCCGGCATGACGTCGGCCGGAACTCTCACCTGATCGCGGGTGATGCTGGGCATGGTGTCCTCCTTAAGGAATACTGCACGGTATGTCAGCGCCTTATCGATAGCGCAATTCTAACTAAAAAACCTTCACCGCCTGCGTCTATTCACCGAAAAAGCGGTGAACGAAAGCTAGAACCATTCCTTCTTGTTCAGCACGTACATGTGCTCGAATTCCGTCTGAGACTTCGTGAGATACAGAATGCCCTCAATAATGGCGATGACCCAGATGACCCACGTGGCAAGCGTCACCGTGAAGATGCCGCCCACGATGGAAACCGCGAGCATGATGAACCCTGCCGTGTTATAGCCCAGATAAAACTTGTGGATGCCCAACCACCCCAAGAAGATGGCCAGCAAACCAGCCGCTACATGGTCTTTCGTTCCCACGACCGGCGGCGCGTACTGCTCTTGACGGTAGGGCTGCTGGTAACCGTACGGCGCCTGCTGGGGCGGCACGGCATTCGGCCCCACATGGGGCGGTTGCCCATATCCGGGTGCCACATACCCAACTGGAGGCTGGTACGGCGAGCCGGAAGCCGCACCGAAAGGCGTTGCTGGAGGCTGCTGGGGCATGGAGCGGGTTGCAGGATCGTAACCCGGTTGCTGGGCATCTCCGTACACCGGCGAAGAAGTCGGAGTCTGGGGCGTCGAATAGGGAATCCAGTCGGGCGCACGGTTCGCGCCAGATTCCGAAGCGGGTTTGTCGGCCCTGTCGGGAGCGGCGTCGGCGACGCCTATCCCCGAGGTATCTGCATCGGGAACGTTTCCGTCGGAAGCATCTGCATCAGAGGCTTCATGCGCCTCGGCCCCGTCGCAGGCGCCTGCCCCTTCGACCGCCTCAACCACTTCCACGATCTCGACGACTTCGAAAGCCTCTGCGGCCTCAGCCGCAACGGAAGGCTCGGCATCGCATGTATCTTCGGCTTCGGAAAGCCCGCGTGCGCCTGCATTGCCAGCCTCGGCATCGACGAGCGCGTTCTCGGGTGCATCGGCTTCGGAAACCGAGGCTTCTACGGCAGCAAGCTTGGCTTTCGCAGCATCCAACCGCTCCTGCGCCGCCTTCAATTCAGCTTCGGCTGCAGCAACTTCGTCCGTTGCGTTCAAAGGTTTGTTGGTGTCCATACGCGCCTCTCTCTACTGCATCTATGGCGTTTGTACCGTCATAGTACGTGCACGCCGACCACCGGGGCGGATTCGTCACAATACCGTTAACGTGTCGATGGATTCTTAAGAAGCCCGACGCACCGGCAACACGCATGCTCACGCGCCCCGCCCGCACGAGGCGCGCATGCCGCGAACCTCTGCCCGTCGCCTTCCGTCGACTCCCCGTCGTCCGCGAGATACGAGTCGATCCTACCGACCGGCCTTCGCTGTCCCAAAAAGCATTCAACATGCAAACGCAGTCTTATTTATCCTTGTTGTGCGATTTGCCGAGCAATCCCATGATACGCTCGCGGAATATGACCCCCAAAAGCGCAATGACGGCCGCTACGGCGAAGATGGCAACGCTCTCGATGATGCGGCCTTCCACCAAACCGTCGGCAGCATACGTCGAAACAACGATGCCCGGAATGCGTCCGATATTCGACAGCACCAGAAACGTCCGCATCCGCATATCCGTGAGCGGCACGAGGTAGGTGAACACATCCTTCGGTAGGCCGGGAATGAGGAACAGGACGAACACGATGATGTTGAGCTTGCCCGATTGCTCGAAGCGCCGGAACTTCTCCAGATGCTGCGTTGGCACCATGCTCTGAACAAACGGCGCACCCAGCTTGTGCACAAGCGCGAAAATGAACGCACTCGAGAAAACGCAGCCGATAAAGATGATGAGCGCGCCGAGCCACGGGCCGTACAGCATGCCAGCCGCCACCTGCACCACCTCGCCCGGGATGAACGCTACGACGATCTGCAGGAACTGCAACCCCAACAAGATGAGGAAGCCGACCGGACCCGCACCGCGCACGTCGTCGATGATGCGGTCAATGCCGCCAGGCTCAAACAGATCGTGGAAATACGGCCACAAGAGCACACAGATAAGAACCATCAATCCGAAAAAGGCGATGAGGCCGACGAATTTGAAGATATCGGCCTTCTCGATCTTGCGACCGCGAACGACTACGTGCTCTCCGTCCCCTTCATGCAGGACCCCGTCGCGATTATCGCGCGGGGTTTTCTCGCGCGGTTCCTGATCGCATTCGCGCGAAGCTTCTTTGCGCTGGGCCTCGTGGCGCCCGAGCGGCATCCCATCGCGCTCGCCGGCAGCTTTCTCGCCGGCGGTTTTTTCGTCGATGGCTTGCTCGTCGGCAGCCTGCTTCTTCTTTCCCGCGTGGAACGTATCAGTCATCTTTGCGAGCCTTATCGAATTCGTCTTTGAACGCCGAGAACATATTCTTCTTTCGAGCAGGTTTTTCGGCCGGTTTCTTCTTGGCGGCCGGCTTGGGCGCATCTGGCGTCGCCGCATCCTCCGCCTTCTCGATCGCCTGCTCGTCTTTGGAGGGCTTAGGACCACGAGCCTTGTCGTACTCCTCCTTGAAGTCCGAGAACATGGTCTTGGACTTCGCGATCTGTCGACCGGTCGCGTAGGCCCCCTTGTTCACTGCTTCGCCGGTCTTCTTGGCGGCCTCGCTTACGACGGGCTTCGCCTTGTCGACCGTGGTCTTGGCCTTGTCGACGACAACCGCCGTGGCCGCGCCTGCCTTTTCCGCCACGCCGCCTTCAGCCGCGAGCTGCTTCACCTCATTGTCCACGAGGATGGCGCCGAGCACGGGCTCGTCGTCCTGCTGGGCCTCGTCGCCCGTCTGCGCGAGGGCTGCCCCCATTCCGCGCCGGAAACCCCGTATCATATCGGATGAGATGATACGCTTGCCCAAAAGCGCGTTAGCGGTCATGCCCCCGTCGGTTTCAATAGTGTCGACCGCACCCGTGACGCAGTTGAACGTGACATTGCCCACGATGCCGAACACCTCGCCGTCTTCGGTCATCACAGGCAGGCCCACCCACAGCACGCAGCGATCCCAATCAACGCCAAGTTCCTTGCATGCCGCTCGACCGGTCGCCTCGGGCACGGGACGTACGATAATGCGCCCGTCCACGATGTCGTAGCCATTGATGGAAACGAACTGGTCCTTGCGACGGAACATCCACAGAAGGTCGGGGCGCTTCACGATGAAGCCGATGCAGCGCTTTTCCTGAGGATGGAAGACGAAGCGGCGCACTTTGCCGATGCGCTTCCTGCCATTTTTGCCGCCGAGGACGCGCACCCCCGTGAGCTCCTGCGTGGTAATGAGTTTGCTAGCCATATCCTTCTTCTCCACGGCTACGCGGCGCGTTGTCCGACGGCTTTGCCGCGGCAACCCCCAACGCTGCACTGCCGTCGCATACTCGAGAAGCGGCACGCGGCGCGGCTGAGAACATGCCGCCCGCGTTGCCGCTTCGATTCGTTCGCCTGCTTGCTCGCTCTAGGCTTGGGGCTTGTCGTCACCCGCCACCGCGTCGGCGACGTCGTCGGCCTTGTCCTTCGCCTTGTCGGCAGCATGCTGCACCGCGTCAGCCGCAACCGGAATGGTGTCGCTCACGGAATCATGGGCAGCTTCGGCGTTCTGCGCAACTTGCGAGGCGATGCGCTGTCGCGCGGCCTCGATCTTGTCGCGCAGCTCGTCGTTTTTCTGCGAGAACGCCGGCTTGATGGTGTCGGCAGCCTCCTGGACGCGCGAAGCGGCCTGTCCGTACAGCTCCTGGCCCTTGGCCTGGGCCTCCTGAGCCACCTGCTGGCCCTTGGAAGCCACATCGTGCATGACTTCCTGGCCCTTGCTCGTGGCCTCCTGGTAGGCCTGCTGCACGTTAGCGGACGCCTGGGAGCCCAGCTCCTGCGCCTCGCCCCATGCGTCGCTCATCTTTTCGGTAACCATGGCCCGCGTCTCGTTGCCCGAGCGGGGAGCGTACAGCAGCGCGACGGCGGCGCCAACCAAACCGCCGATGAGGAAAGATCCGAGTTTGTTGCCCATGTCTGCCTCCTAATTGGAATCCTGGACGTTTGTGGTGACCTCATTATAGGGGCACCTATCTAACGCCGGCATGGAAAACACGAGCGTTCTATGATTAAGTTGCTATTTCGTTGCTGAACAAAGAACGCGGCACCGCGAACGCCGGAGCATTCTCGCTCTGACCGCGACCGACCAAAGCTGCCGAGCTAAAGGCCCATTTCCTTCTTCAGTTTAGCCAGCTCGTCATCTACGGCGGCGTCAGTACCGGCGGCGGCGTACTTCGCTTCGAGCGCAGCGGCCTCGTCGACCGGCTGCTGGCTGAGCTCGTGCATGGCGTTCGCTCGGTCGAGCATCTGGTCGGCTTTCGCCTCCATGCGGTCGAAGGCGCTCACGGCGCCGGCAGCCTTGTCGGCGCCGGCCGAGAACTCGTTGACTTTATCCTGCGTCTGAGCGACGGCGACTTTCGCCTTGATGGCTTCGCGGCGACCGTTCAGCAGTTCGATGTCGCCCACCAGCTTGTCGTGCATCTGGCGCATTTTCGCGGCGTTCTCGTGCGCGGCGTCGAACGTGGTCTTGAGGCTGGCCGCTTTCGCCTCCAGCTCCTGCTTCTTGGACAAGAACGTGCGAGCATCGTCCTCATTGCCGGCAGACAGCGCTTTGCGCGCCAGGCCATCGTATTTCGCGATGTCGGAAGCGTTCTCGTCGACCAGACGCTTTGTGCGCGCCTCCTCGGCCATGACGCCCGCAGTTTCGCGTTTGACCTCTGCCAGGTTCTCGGTAAGATCGCGCAGGTACTGGTCGATCATCTTGCTGGGATCTTCTGCCTTATCGAGCAGATCGTTAATGTTTGCCTTGATGATGTCAGCGAAGCGGTCAAGCATTCCCATGTCGTTCACTCCTGTCGTTCGGTCCGGTACTGTCTATTCGTGCGCGTCGGGGGAGGTATCCCCGCGTGCGGGCATGGCTGGGCTGGTCGCGGCCCCTTGGTCGAATTCGTCGGCAACGGATGCCGCGGCGGATGCGGCCGCCGAAACGGGCACGGGCGCAACCGGAACGGCGGCAGGAGTCGCGGCGGGCGTGGCGGCTTGCGGGGCGTCGGAGGCATACTTTTTCGCAAGCTCCTCGACTTCCTCATCGCCGAACTTCTCAAGCGGGGTCCTGAGAATCTCCTCCTGGAGCTTGTGGTCGCGCTCTTCTTGTTCGCGCCGAGCGCGGAAGACGCGCACACCCACGTACACGAGCGCCGGCACGAGCACGATGGCAATGCACATAAGCGAGCCTGCGAAGTAGGTATCCTTCGCCATGATGGTCTCGCCGGTATCCGCAAACGCCTTCGAGAATATCTCCTCTTCCGAAATGGAAGGGTTCCGATAATATTTGTCGAGGTTTCCGGCTAGCACATCGATCGCCGCGTCGTCCATGATGGGCGTCACCTCATCGCCCATGGTGAAACCGCAATCGAAACCGCCCTCGCCATCGTCGCAGAACACGAGTAGGAAATGCCCTTCGTCTGAAAACAGCTTGTCGTAGTTGCTTTCGGCGAACGCCACAAGATCGGCCGATGAGCCATTCGGCAGGATGTACACGTAGGGTTGCACGCCCGTTTTCTGATAAAACGTGCGCAGGCCGCTCTCCATTTTCGATGCGTCGTGGATCCAGTCGCCATCCTCATCGGTGTAGTAGCCGGTCTCGGAAACGGAACCGGCCGACAGTGCCGTGCGCTCGATGATAGGAGTGCCGTCGATATGGAAGCCCGCACATGAGCTGACCAGCCCGGAGAACCCGGACAGCAGCAACAGGGCGGCGATGGCGATGAGTATCCAGCGTCGTTTGCGCCGCCGCGCGGCCGGATCAATCGGCTCCGGGGCTTCAGCGGGACCCGTTGCATACGCGCCCTGGTCGTACCGTCTGCCAGATGTTTCGATAACTACGGGAACGATCTGGGGGTCGCGCCGCCGGCGATGATGGAAGCCGCCTCGAGGAGGACGTCTTTCGGGCGGCGGACCGCTCGGAGCGCTGTTCGGGCGGCGCGACGGTTGCGCTTGCGAACCGCTGGGCTGGCTCGGCGACGAGCTGCCGGATGCGCTGCCGTACGACCGTCCGCCAGAGGATCGGCCACCGGAGAAGCCGCCTGACGATCGACCGCCTCCCGAAAAGCCGCCTGACGATCGACCTCCGGACGAGCGTCCGCCGTCGTTGCTGCCCCCGTCGCCCGACCTGCCCATGATAAGCCCCTCTCGCCCTTCACGATCCACGCTCGGCGCAGATAGATTCTCCACTTTCATTGTAGCATGGGCGTCGCGCGCGCCGCATGAGCGCGCAGCTTGGAAGTCGAAGATAATGAAGTGCGGGTCCGGCGAGGTCGAACCGCATGGGGAAACCTTGGCGGTGCGCGCCACGCTAGCTCGCGCTTCGGGCACCGCGTGGCGGGAAGCGCACAGGCCCCATGGCGTATCGGGACGCTCGCACGGCAATGCTGCGCTGCCGCGCTTCAATCAAAGAGCAAGCTACTTCGCCACGTTATGCGTATTGGCTGACCAGCTCGTTAAGAACGTTGGGAAGCGACAAACCTGCGGCGGCGCAGGCGGCGGGGAACAGCGAGCGCTCGGCCATGCCGGGCGACACGTTTACCTCGAAAACGCGCGCTTGGGCGCCATCCCATATAAGGTCGATGCGAGCGAGGTCGCGCACGTTATAGGCACGATACACTTCCAGCGCAGCGCGCTCGATCTCGGCGCGGATAGCCTGCGCGTCGGCTTCGTCGGGCGCGAGCGAGGCGTTGCGCACAGGCGCGAAATACTCCACGGCGCCGGGCGTCATCCGGGCCTCGGTATCGTACATGCCGCCCTTCGGCACGATCTCCACCGGCGGCAGCGCATGCGCGTCCCACCCGGTGCCGAGCACCGACACGGCCATCTCCACGCCATCGATCCACTGCTCGATTACCACGGCCTCGTCGAACGAGAGCGCATCGAGGATGGCTTCGCCCAGATCGTCGACCGAGTCCACCTTGTGCACGCCCATGGCGCTTCCGCCGTGAGCGGGCTTCACAGCAACGGGGTAACCGCCGATCACGCGCTCTTCGACCAGATCGAGCGCCGTAGCCGCACCCATGTCCTTGAACGCGTCGCGTGCCAGGTAGAGGCCCTGCGGCCACGAAGCGACCGGCGCGTCACCGGTGATGGCGCGGTAGGCGGCCATCTCGGAGTGCATGGAGTCCTTGTTCCATGCCCGTTGGCACACGCTGGATGGCGAGCCGACAAACGGTATGTCCAGGAACTCGAGCAGGCTCTGGATGGTACCGTCCTCACCGTGCTTGCCGTGCAGGGCGCTGTAGCACACGTCGGGCCGCTCGCTGCGCAGCGTGGGCACCAGGTCGCTTGTGGTGTCGAGCGGCACCACCTTGTGGCCAGCTTCTTCGAGCGCCGCGCACACGTTCCTGCCGCTGGCCAGAGAGAACTCGCGCTCGAACGACGCACCGCCCATCAACACTGCAACTTTGAGGCCCATTGTGGCTTCCTTTCGGTCCGTTCTCCCTGCTCAATCGGCAAGCCCTGAGACTGGCGCCGCGGGGAATTCTTCGGCTTCGACGACTTCGTCGCTTCCGCTGAGGATGACATTCATTCGGCTTCGATGGCGCCGGCTTCCAGGAATGCGCGATACAGCTCCAACCGGTCATTGATGACGCCGGCAAGGCGGCGAACGGCTTCGGTTATGTTCTCGGGGCTCTCATAGCAGAACGCTATGCGCATGCAGTTCTTCCCGGTCTTCCCATCGGGGAAGAAGCCGTCACCCGGCGTGTATGTCACGCCGTTCTCCAGCGCCACCGACAGCATGGAGCCCGTGTCCACGTACGATGGCAGCGCGACCCATACGAAGAAGCCGCCTTCGGGACGCGTCCACGAGGCCTCTGCCGGGAAGTGCTCGTCGAGCGCGGCCAACATGGCATCGCGCCGGACGCGGTAGGTGTCCACGAACTTCTGCAGCGTCTTCTGCCACGGCGTATCGGTGAAGTAGTGCTCCACTACCACCTGGTTGAACGCGCTACCGCAGAGGTCGGTTCCCTGCTTGACCAGATTGATCTTGGCCAGCACGCTCTTCGGAGCGGCTATCCAGCCGGTGCGCAGACCCGGTGCGAACACCTTCGACACCGTACCCAGATACACCACGCCGTCGGAGAGCGCTTTGAGCGGCAGCACGTGACCGCCCTCGTAGCGCAGGCGGCCGTAGGGATCGTCCTCCACCACCATGAAGCCGTACTCCTCGGAAAGCTCGATGAGGCGCTTGCGGCGGGCGGGCACCATGGTCACGCCGCCGGGGTTCTGGAAGTTCGGGATGGTGTAGAGGAACTTCAGGCGCGGGTTACCCTTGCCGATGCGTGCGAGCTCTTCCTCCAGCAGGTCCATGCGCATGCCCTCGTCGTCGAAGGGGATGCAACGGATGTCGGGCTCGTAGGCGGAAAACGCCTGCAGCGCGCCCAGGTAGGTGGGACCCTCGGCCAGCACGATGTCGCCCGGGTTCAGGAACGTCTTGGCAATAAGGTCGAGCGCCTCTTGAGCGCCCGTGGTTATCATGACGTTCTCGGGCTTGGCGCGCACGCCGATGTCGCGCATGAGATCGCAGAACACCTGCTTCGTCTCCACGCGGCCGTCGGTGGAGCCGTATTGCAGCGCCACGGCGCGCTCGTCGTCGCACGCGGCGCGCGCGGCCGTGCGGATGGCGGCGTGCGGCAGCAGCGACACGTCGGGCATGCCGCCGGAGAGCGAGATGATGTTGGGGTTCGACGCAGCGGCGAACAGGTCGCGCACGGCGGAAGAGCGCATCTTCACGACGCGTTCGGCAATCTTGTCGCCCGTCTGGTCAAATGTGAGGTGAGCCGTAGTCATGGCGAACAGGTTAGCACCGCGTCGTTCAAAAAATGCGTCGCGTCGCGAAAAGCCCGCAAAGCAACCAAATCGTCGGTGAAGCTCACTTCCACGCGTGCTCGGCCGGCGAACTCGTCCGTCCACTCGGTGGTACCGACGAACACCATCCCATCACCCGCACCGCGCGCAGAGGCCGCTTCCGCACGCGCTAGAAGGCTGATAACGAGGTGCTCCAGCACGTGGGGCAGCGATGTGCGCTCCAGAACCGCGCCGAACGTATCGCCATCGTCGTTGACGCACGCGTGGCTGGGAACGTCGGGGAAGGCTGCGCGAATATGATCGGCCAGCAGCGGAGACGAGCATCGCGGTGCGCCGGGCGCGACAACCACGTCGCACACCACGCGATCGGGACGCACCGTCAGCCGCTCGACCTCGATGACGCTACGCGTCTGCACCGTCGCCCGCCTCGCGCGGCACAGCCGCAGCATCATGGGACACGCGATCGAGCACCGTCACGCCTTCTCCGGATGGCGGCTCCGCGGTCGCACGTCCTTGCACGGCATCCGCCGCCTGCCCCGCCATCCAGCCGATGTCGTCGAGCAAGGTCGACCACCAGGAGTAGCCCGTGCCGTCCATGATGACAAGCTGGGAGCGGTCGAGCGAGAAGCGATAACGGCCCGACCCTGCTGCGTTTCCGAACGCGTATTCGATGGTCTTCGCTCCTGTGTCGAGCGCGTAGGGGTAGGCGACGTCCTCGGTCAGGTGGATGGACTCGCCGTCGATGACCATGGTGGCGTCCGATCCGTGCACCTGCCACTCCCCTTGCAACTCGGCCACGTCATCGTAGCGCAGCCACCGATCCCACGAAAACACGGCGCCAGCAACAAGCAGCACGCTCACGAGCGCACCTGCAACAACAAAGGGCCAGCGACGCCGACGGGCGTTCTTCACCTTCCGAGCCGAACGTACCCGATCAGCTGTTTCTTCACGAGAGTAACCAGCGACGTCGCGCCCGGCAACGCGCGCATTCGCCGTTGAGCCGCCCGCCGGCACGCGACCACCCTTCGCTGTCCGCTTCGCCGGCTGCGGACTCGGGCGCTTCGAAGCCGTGCCGCCCGCCACTACGGACGCAGGCCCCGAATTCGACTTCCCCGTACGCTTTCGCTTCTGTACCACCCGCGTTTCGACTCCTCGACCGCGACGCGCCTATTCGGGCGCGATAACGTCGACGCCGCCCATGTAGGGCACCAGCACGTTGGGCACCTTGATGGAGCCGTCGGGCTGCTGGTAGTTCTCGATGACGGCGGCCATCGTGCGGCCCACCGCCAGGCCGGAGCCGTTCAGCGTATGGACGTAGCGCGAGCCCTTGAAGTTCGCGGGGTCGCGGTACTTGATGTTCGCGCGGCGCGCCTGGAAGTCCGTGCAGTTCGAGCACGACGAGATCTCCTTGTAGCCGTTGTACGACGGCAGCCACACCTCGAGGTCGTACGTCTTGGCGGCCGAGAACCCGATGTCGCCCGTGCACAGGCTGATCACGCGGTACGGCAAGCCCAGCAGCTGCAGGATGTTCTCGGCGTCGGCCACCATGGCCTCCAGGTCGTCGAAGCTCTCCTCGGGCTTAGCGTACTTCACCATCTCCACCTTGTCGAACTGGTGCACGCGGATGAGCCCGCGCGTGTCGCGGCCGGCGCTGCCCGCCTCCTCGCGGAAGCACGGGGTGAACGCGCAGTACTTGAGCGGCAGCTGGCTGGCGTCCAACACCTCGCCCGCATGGATGTTCGTCAGCTGCACCTCGGCCGTGGGGATGAGGTAGAGGCCCTCGGTGGTGTGGAACAGGTCCTCCTCGAACTTCGGCAGCTGGCCCGTGCCGGTGAGCGTCTCGGCGTTGGCCATGGCCGGGCACCACCATTCCTTGTAGCCGCGCGACGCGTGCGTGTCGGCCATGAAGTTGATGAGGGCGCGCTCCAGGCGGGCGCCCAGACCGCCCAGCAGGATGAAGCGGCTCGCGGCCAGCTTCACCGCGCGCTCGAAGTCGATGATGCCCAGCTCGGGGCCCAGGTCCCAGTGCGGCTTCATCTCGAATCCCTCGGCGGCGAAATCGCGCGGCGTACCCCAGCGGCGTACCTCGGGGTTGTCGTCCTCGTCGTCGCCCACGGGCGTGGAGTCGGCCGGCATGTTCGGCGTGCCCAGCAAGAGCTCGCGCAGGGCCTCGTCGGCCGCTTCGCGATCCTTGCCGATAACGGCCAGCTCGTCGTTGATGGCGCGCACGCGCTCCTTGGCGGATTCGGCCTCGTCCTTCCGGCCGGCGGCCATCATCTGGCCGATCGACTTCGACGTGGCGTTGCGCTCGGCCTGCAGCGCCTCCTCCTTCGCGATGGCGGCGCGACGGGTCTCATCGAGCTCGGAGAAGCGCGACGCGTCCCACGAAGCATGGCGGTTCTTCATCGCCTCGGCGACGGCTTCTTGGTTGTCGCGGACAAATTTAATGTCGAGCATGGTGGCGCTCCCTCTCGGTCGGATTCACTGTTCGGCCCAGTATACCGCACGCCCGACAAGCTCCGAGACACCTTCACGCCGACGGCATGTTCGCGCACGCTTTTCATAAGCACGAATAGCACCGCTCGGCATGAACGATCTGCCGGCTTTTTATCTTGCCGGGTCGGCACAGCCCCCGTATCGGTTCAAAATCCATCGGCGCTCATGCCCTGCCCTCGTCCGCGCGGCGCTTGCGGACGAGACGCACAATAGCGGACAGAACCTGCCTCATATCGATGGGCTTTGACAAGTGCATGTCCATGCCGCTCGCCAATGAGGCCCGCACGTCATCGGAAAACGCGTTCGCCGACATGGCTATGATAGGAACGCTTGCCGCGTCGGGACGATCAAGTGCGCGGATGCACCGCGTAGCCTCGTAGCCATCGCGGCGTGGCATCTGCACATCCATGAGCACGGCATCGTAGGTCCCTACGGGAGACGCTTCGAACAGGCCGCATGCCTTCTCGCCATCAACCGCGCGGTCCACCACCAACCCCGACTCCGAAAGCAACTCGCACGCTATTTCTGCATTGAGGTCGTTATCCTCGGCTAGGAGAACGCGTAGGCCTCTGAGCTCTCCACGGTCGATCGCCGGCGGCGGACCGACACGTTCCGAAGTAAGCGATACGTCAGAGGGCGCGCCGCCGCTCTTCGGCAGCACGCCAAAGTCGGGTCCTGCGCCTCTCGAGCTGCCGGGCGCATCGCCGCCAGCGAAAGCGCCGCATGCGCCGCCGCTTCCGCACTTCGCTCCATGCGTTCCGCGCGCGGAGCCGTCAGGCCCATCGGGCGACACCGCACTGGAGACGTTCCGGCGCTTCTCGCCTGAGTCGCCCTGGCTCCTCGCATTCCCCTCGCCCTGCATCGTCCCACCTGCGTCGAAGAATCCTTCGGCCTCTTCAAACGCTTTGCGCTCCGCCTCCAATGCGATGCGCAAATTGAGCGTGACAGTGAACGTGGAACCATGGTCGAGCTCGGATTCCACGTTCAGACTGCCGCCCATCATCGTAACGATGTTGCGCACAATGGACATGCCCAGGCCCGTTCCCTGCTCGCGCGAGCGGCCTTCCATGGTGAACGGTTCGAACACGTGCTCTAGGAATTCTTTCGACATGCCGATCCCATTGTCGGATACGACGAACGTGAGCTGCCGGTACCCCATAACGGCACCGGGCGCGATATTCGTGTCGAACTCGATGCGCCCGCCTTCGGGCGTATACTTCACGGCATTCGTGAGCAGGTTGATAAGCAGTTGCTTCATGCGCACCGGATCGCCCACGAACACGCAAGACGCGTGATCGGGCACGGACACGGTAAGCTTCTGGCCCTTCTGCTCGCTCTGGACGCGCGCCACTGTGATCGCATGGGCAAGGACGCTGGCAAGCCGAAAGGGTTCGCTGGAGAAGGTCATCTTCCCGTTCTCGATTTTCGAAATGTCCAGCACATCGTTGATGAGGCCGAGCAAGTGGTCGGATGCCGCACCAATCTTGACAAGGCACGCCCTCATCTTCTCAACGTCGTCGAGCGATCCGTGCGCAATCTGCAGCATGCCGATGATAACGTTCATGGGCGTGCGGATTTCGTGGCTCATGCGAGAAAGAAATTCGGATTTCGCTTCGTTCGCAGCTTCGGCTGCATGCATGGCGTCTTTCATAGAAAGCTGAATCGCCTTCTCGGCGGTCTTGTCCTGCAGCACGACAAGCAGCTGGTGTTTACCGTCGAATATAAGCGGGCTGACCGAATACCCCACCCATTGCTCGCGGCCGTTCCGAGCACAGAAGAAAGGGATCTCGCCGCGCTCGGCCGACTCGATCCGCCCCGTGCGGATGCGATCGAAC
Source organism: Enteroscipio rubneri (assembly GCF_002899715.1). GTDB lineage: Bacteria > Actinomycetota > Coriobacteriia > Coriobacteriales > Eggerthellaceae > Enteroscipio > Enteroscipio rubneri. The sequence goes on from NZ_PPEK01000008.1 coordinate 108,713, forward strand.
AAGGCCGCGTCGGCATCCGAAAGTCCGATGGCGGCAGACAGTCGCTCGTCGTGCAGAAAGTCGGTCAGCCGGTAGCCGATGATATCGGCCGCCTTTTCCACAATGGGCGTCACCTTCCCGTCCGCTGGAGAGTACAGGTTGACGGCCAAGTCGATGCTCTCCGAAAGCGCGTCGTAGAGTTGGGACATCATGGCTACGTGGCGCTCGCGCAAGCGCTTGCGATACGCCGAGATAACCAGGAGACCCACCGCCGCCAAACAAGCGAGCATGATCAATATCACGACCAGAAACGACGTCGTCACGAAGGACGCTTCGGCTCGCACGTTCTCCATGGGCACGATTCCGCATGCATACCACCATCCCGTGCCCACCGGCGCAACGCATACATAGCTGGCCTTGCCATCGACCGCGGCTGTGGTCAGACCCGAATGCTTTTGCGCCACAGCATCTTCCAGTCCGCGCAGGTCGCTTCCCATGTTCGCCGTCATGACGAGCAGCGCTTCGCTCGCTTCTTCCGACGAGTCGAACATTTCCGGCGCTTCATAGCGCGCTGCCTCGTCCAGAAAATCGAACAGCGACATGCGCTCGCCGATGGGCGTTTTGGTAGGCTCGTCCGGCGAAACGAGAATCTCTCCCGTCCGAGCCTCGAACAACATAAAGTACCCGCGTCCGTCGAACATATTCAGTTTCGCCGGCATCGTGAACAGATCGAGCGGGATCTCCACATACAGCGCGCCCGATTGCTGCCCGTCCAAGAACAACGGTCGCTGGGCCAAACGCACGCGCACGCCTTCGTTGTTCACGAACGTGTCCGAATAAGCTTGCGTGCCCTGCGAAAGCGCAGTCTCTTCTTGCCCGAGCACCTCGGAGGAGAACGGCGTGCCGTCTTCGAGAAAGCCCTGACCGGTCAAGTCGACGGCAGCAACGTGAGCGAACCCGTTGCGCTGCTTCAGCGCGTTGAGTGCTGGGACGAGCTCGGCCGGATCAGACGACTGCACAGCAAACGCACCAAGGGCGTTTTGCTTCATCGCCATGCGGTCGGCCACGTTCGACGCCGCTTGCTCCGTGAAGGCGAGCACCTGGTTCTCGGCGCTTTGGTTGAGCTTATGGTCGATGAACTGCATAAGGGCCAGCACAACGCTGGCCCCCAGTATGATGCACACGATAGCGGCGACCGCATTCGATGTCCTCCGACCTCGACCGCCCCTGCTCACAGCGCACATGAGCGACTCCTCCGATACGTAGAATAAGGGAATTGCCGAACCGCCCTGGCGGATTCGGCCGGGCATAGTATACTCTAGCGCAGCAAGAAGACCGCCCGCGCTCGTTACGTCGGGCCGGAGCATGAGATAACGAGGTAGCTATGGATTTCGGCGCACTGTACCATTTCTTGTTTGAGACATACGCAGGGCTCGGATGCCTCGTGGGTATCGGAATCGTGGCGAGCCTGATAGCATGCGTCATCATGGAACGAAGAACGCGTAAAACCTTCATCGATCGCGAAGCCGATGAAGACGATTGGTCGTTCTTCGACGATGACGACGAAGAAGGCAAGTAAGCCCGTCGTTCGATCGAAGATCAAGGCTCTCTGGCAGACGAAAGCGGCTTAAATCGTCGTTTTGCCCGGCAATCCGTTTTCAATTCGTCAACCGAACTCGCATGTCTCCCATTCCTACACGATCATACAATGCAGCGCTCACAGGAGGTTCCGCGGATCCGCCGGCCTCAACGAGCTACGAATGCGCGAGCCGTAGGTTGGGCTGCAGCAGCATACAAGAGGCAAGCGAAACGAATTTGGATGCAAGGCGCAAGCGCGACGAATTTGGACTTTCAATCTGATGCAACACGGGAAAGGAATGCAGCTTATGAACGAGAACGGTGCCACCCTGTACGCCCGCGAAGGCGCCTACATCCCCCGCGTGGCCGCCGTGCACGACCTGTGCGGCTACGGCAAGTGCTCGCTGGGCGTGGCCATCCCCGTGCTGTCGGCCGCGGGTTGCGACGTGTGCCCCGTCCCCACCGGCCTGTTCTCGTCGCACACGGCGTTCCCCGGCTGGTACATGCACGACACCACCGACATGCTGGCCGACTACCTGGCGGCGTGGAAGAACATCGGCGTGAAGATAGACGCCGTGTACTCAGGCTTCCTGGGCGCGCCGGAGCAGGTGGAGCGCATCCGCGACCTGTACGCCCTGTACCCCGCCGCGCTGCGCGTGGTTGACCCGGTGATGGCAGACCACGGCAAGGTGTACCCCACCTACACGCCGGAGCTCTGCGATGCCATGGCCGAGTTGGCCTGCGGCGCCGACATCCTCACGCCGAATTTGACGGAGGCTGCCATCATCTTGGGCGAGCCCATCGGCGACGAGTGGGCCGGCACGGACATCTCGGATGCGGAGGCGCACCGCCTGGTGGACGCCCTGGTGGCAAAGGGCGCGAAGCACGTGGTGCTGAAGGGCATCCAGCGCGAGGGCGAGACGTGCATCCGCAACTTCGTGGGCGGCGCCGACATGGAAACCGTAGAGGTGCACAACGAGTACCTGCCCTACATGCTGCACGGCACGGGAGACCTGTACGCGTCGTGCCTGCTGGCAGCCGTCATGGCGGGCCGCCCGCTGGAAGAGGCCGTGCGCTTCGCCGGCGACTTCGTGCACGACGCCATGATTGTGAGCGCCCAGCAGCCCGAGTTCCGCGATCGCGGCGTGAGCTTCGAGCCCCTGCTGGGGAAGGTGTGCGAGTTGCTATAGCTGGGTGAATGCGCATTCGGGAATTCTGACCTGGTAAAAGGCAGGTTTCGAGCAGCTTCATCTGCAGCGGGAACGACAAGAAGGCTGCACAGCAGCGCAGAACTCAAGGATATTGCAAAACGCTCGGAAGGCAGCGCCCGCGAGGGGGACCCCGACACGCTCAAGCTCACTCAGGACGAGAGGGTGCTCGGACCATGTTCGCTGCCGCTGCGTCAAGCTCCACGTCGAACAGCTCCATAAGCTCCGTGCGCGAATGGACGCCGAACTTCTGATAGATGTTGCGAATGTGGAAACGCACGGTGTTCTCCGACACAAACAGGAGCTTGGCGATGGTCTTTGGCGCGCGGCCTTGGCGCAGGTGGTCGAGCACCTCGCGCTCCCGCACCGAAAGGTTGGCCTGTTCTATCAACACCTGCGCGCGCTCAGACGCCCGAACGCCGTCCGCCTCGGACGCGCCGCTCTCGTTTGCGCCGCCCGTAACCACAGGGGCATCCAGCGTATCGGCGGCTCTCGCCTTGGGCGCACCCCGTCTGCCACCCCCTTCTTTCACGAGGTTCTTATCCTTGAACAATACCAGCGTGGCAATGAGGATAAGGTAGACCGCCACGAGCGCCAGGATGGTGAGCGCAATATCGCCGGGTTCAAGGTAGCCGATGTAGAAAAACGCGAAGAAGAGTCCTGCGAAGTTCGCGCCCATCACGACAAGCTGCATGATGCAGAACACCTTGAGTGGGCTCGCTTCCTCAGAGCGGTACTCTTCGGCGATGAGGCAGTAGAAGATAATGTTCGTGAACGTGAAACCCACCTGCACGAACGAATTCACCATACCGCGCCCGATGGCGTCCCAGGCAAGCGGGAGAAGCAAGAAGCCCAGAGCCGACAAGGGCAGGATGAACTTATAGAGCCGCGGCACCTGGAACGCTTGGGGCGCCAGCAGGGCGGGCAGCAGCAGGATGCCGTTCAGCGAGAACATGATGACGAAGGCGGTCCGCTGGTAGGTTTCGAGCGAAATATTCTCCTGACCCGTCACGTTCATCATGAGACCGGCCATGAAGGCCATGAGCGCCACGCCGACAAGTGGGCGACCGAGGTGCCGGAACGCTCGACGGTCAGCCGATGGATCGACAAGCCGCTCAGCGCGCGCGGAATGCTCGCCAGAGCGCAGGGCGCGCACGCAACAGGCGAGCGCCGCAAAGTACGACGCCACAGCCACAACCCACGGTACAGGCGCAGGAAGAAACGTTGTCGCGATGTACAGTACGGCGGCCACCACCGTTGCTCCGACCAGAAACACGTAGCTCGACCGGATGGGAAGCGCGCTGACGAACGTGAACCACAGCACGATAGCGAACGCATCCCCCGCGCCGATCCACACGCCGCTGGCAAAAAACCAGGGCAGCAGCACCTCGATGTGCGCCACCGCAGTGAGCTGAAAGACGATGGCCATGATGGCGAATCCGACTAGCGCGCAAGCCGCCGAGGCCGCCACCGATGCCGCCAGCGGAAGCTGGCGCTTGCGACGTACAAGGAGCACGGTCACCGCAGCAAGCCCCACCATGCGGCCCAGAATGATGAAGAACAGGTAGAGCGCCTTGGGCAGATAGCCGATCTCTACAACCGAGGAGATGGTGGTGGGCGAGACGAACGTCGTGCAGACGTACACAGAGTACAGCACAAATCCGGCGAAGGCCACCGCCATGCCGGAAGACCGTTTCCTCACGTCAGTTCGCACCGACTCCCCTCCCCACAAGCCCTTATGTCAAACGATACTACCACACCGCCCCGACAGCAACCTATCAGGTTTTGATAGGCTGCGCGCGACCCGCAGCCAAAACCATACCGGATGGATAGCGACTTCACGCGCAACCTGCGCAATCATACGGGCGACGGCGCTGCCGCAGGGGATCATGACCACAGGGAAGCGGCTGCGTGCTCTACCCGATGCACTCGCGACATCATGCCGCAGGATGCACGGTACTGGGCCGATAGCCACAAGGCTCGCGCCGAAATCACAAGGAAAGGATGCACCATGGAACATGCAATCGATCGACGGAACTTCCTCAAAGGCGCTCTAGCCACCGGAGCACTCGCCGCAGGCGGCGCCGCGCTGGCTGGCTGCAGCCCCGCGAAGCCCGAAGAAGGCGGAAGCGCCGGCAACACGACGGACGCCGGAGCCCTTCCCAAGGGGTATGAGTGTGCAGAGGACTGGTTGGGCGAGAAGCCGGTCGTAGACGAGGGCGACATTGCCGAGACGAAGGATTACGATGTGGTGGTGTGCGGCGGCGGCAACGCCGGCGTGCAGGCTGCGCTTGCCGCGGCTCAGGAAGGCGCGAAGGTGGCCGTGCTGGAAATCCAGCCGGAAGCTTCCTGGGTGCAGCTGGGCAACGATATCTGCGCGTTCAACGCGCAGTGGCTCGTAGAAAAAGGCTATGGTCCCTACAAGGTGGGCGATATCGTGGCCGAGTTTATCCGCCGCGGAGGCGGGCGCGTCAGCGCCGAGATCATCCGCAAGTTCGTGGCGAACTCCGGCGACATGCTGGACAACATCATCGCGCAGATCCCGGAGACCTCCAACCTGTTCGACCTTGAGACCGGCCAGGCCCAAATCCAGGTGGCTTACAACATGCCTGACGGCAGCTACTATCCCTTCGAGCGCGGCGGTTTCAAGTCCTGGGCCACGACCATCCAAAACCTCAGCACCAAGAATCCAACGCCGGTCTGCGGGCGCGAGGACGTATCGCGCATGACCGAAATAGCGCTGTACTGCAAAGACGCCGCCGAAAAGCTAGGTGCCGAGTACTTCTTCGAGACCGACGTCACGGTGCTCGAGCAGAATGACGCGGGCGACGTGACGGGCGTCATCGCGAAAGGACCGGACGGATACGTGCGCTACAACGCCGCGAAGGGCGTCATCCTGGCCACCGGCGACTTCGGCGCAAATCCCGACATGGTAGTAAACCTGTGCACCGACATCAACGAGCAGTCGCTGCGCTGCGACATCCCTCGCGAGGAGATGACCGGCGAGAGCAACAACAAGGGCACCGGACACAAGCTGGGCTGCTGGGCAGGCGGCTTCATCGAGCAGGCGCCGCGCCCCTGCATGAACACCAACGGCGGCAACGCGGGTCCGTGGGGCACCACGCCGTTCCTGTGGCTCAATGACTACGGCAAGCGCTTCATGAACGAAGCTATGACGCCCTACATCAAGCCCACCACGCTCAAGCAGCCGCGCGGCATTCTGGCCACCATCTGCGACTCCAAGTACATGGACGTTATGAAGCAGTGCTCGACCGACCACTTCTCCCCCAACTGGGGCGCAGCGGGCGTCGACATCATCAAGATCATGGATCGTATGGAAGAGCAGATGCAGTCTGCCGTCGGGAAAGGAGCGGAAGGCGTCAGCGTCGACGGCGTGTACGTCATCGAATACGACAACACGATGCCCGACCAGGTGTACGCTGCCGATACCATCGACGAGCTGCTGGATTACCTGGGCTACGAGGGCGATGCCAAGAAGGAAGCGCTCGCCACTATCGAGCACTACAACGAGATGTGCCATGCTGGCGAAGACTCCGACTTCGGCAAGGACAGCGTGTTCATGAGCGCTATCGAGAACCCGCCGTTCTTCGGATCGGCGCAGCCGAATACCGGACGCGGCTACGTCGGCCTCGTCAGCCTATGCGGCATGGTGACCGACGACAATCTTAACGTGCTCTCCTCCGACCTGAAGACTCCCATCAAAGGCCTGTATGCAGTGGGCAACTGCCTGGGCCAGCGTTTCGGCAACGCCTATTCCACGCCAGCCGCCGGCAGCTCCGTCGGCATGGCGCTCACGCACGGCTACGTTGCAGGCAAGATCGTTGCCGGAGGAACGGTGAAGTAAAGCCATCTCCCGCGGGAAGCTGCCCTCCCTCCCTGGCAGCTTCCCGCTTCTACCCCTCGTCACCTGCAAGCGCAACGTCATCGTACGCATATTCATCCGGACAGGTTTCGACGAATACGCACGCGACCAGCACCAAGACCGACGATCCAAGCGTAACGAGCAGATCGGGCAGAGCGGGAGCCTGGGCCGTCGCGCCGGTCACGTACCCGGCGGCAAAAAGCCCGCCCAGCAGAAGCGCCCCGGCGGCAATCGTGCCCAGCGCCGCAAACGCGCGCGTCTTCCGCAGCCGAAACACGCTGAGCACAAGCACCGCCACGAACCAGCTGGCGACCATGCACCAGTAGGCAGGCTGCACGAGGAGGGCGTACATGCCTGCCTGAATGTCGACTCCGGCGAAATCCATGTGCGCGAACGCTTCCCACCCCAAGAGTGTCTGAGAACCGCATGCCGCCAGCAGCGTAGCGACAAGCACGCAAAACGCCGTCGTCGCAATCGCACGAGCCGGACGAAGGCAGAAACCGGCTGCAAGCGGCGCAATCGGACCTAGTCCCACAGCTCCGGCAAGCGCAGGCGCGAAGGCGACATTCGCGGCGGCATCGCCTTTGCGGCCCGCACCGTACCACCAGGCTGCGGTCGCCGCCAGCAGGACGCATCCCGCAGCGGGCGCATCGCGCACGATAAAAGCGGCCGCAAGCGCGACGTACGCAAGCAAAGCGCCCAGGTGAGGCTTGAGCGCGCCGGCGAGCGCGATGAGGGCAAGCAGCCCCCAGAACACCGGCCCTTGCATCTCGTTCGGCACGGGAACGTTCGACAGCGCCAAGAGCGCGACGAGCGCGCTCCCGGCCGCACCCAGCACATGAGCTGCGATCATGCGCTGGCGCCACGTGACGCGCTCGTTCAAGGGAACGCGGTCGACCGGCGCTTCCTCAAGTGCGCGCCCGTCCTCTTCGTTGTCCATCCGGGCCTGTCCCACCAGGGCGGCCAGCTCCCGCACGCCGCGCTTCGGATCCCCCAAAAAAGGTTCCAACTCTTCAGCGAAATCCGTCACGTTGTCGTAGCGTTCTTCGCGGTCAGGGTCGAGCGCGTAGAAGATAACGTCGTCGGCCGCCGCATCGAGCTCGTCCCAGCACAACGACGGCAGCACGAGTTCGGCATCTTCGATGCTCGCTTCCGCACGCGCCAGGTCGGGCGCCAAGAAGGGATTCTCTCCCGCCAGCATTTCGTAGACAACCGAGGCAAGCGCCCATTCGTCGCAGCGAGCGTCCAGGCTCTCCTGCCGCATCTGCTCGAGCGGCATGTAGCCGATGGTTCCCCCGCCCGCAACGCCGAAGCCGGACGCATCCGCCAGCGTAGCCAGGCCGAAGTCGGTTACCTTCACCTGTCCCTGTCGGTTGATGAGCACGTTGTCCGGTTTAATGTCCAGGTGAAGAACCTGGTTGTCGTGCGCCACCTCGAGCGCATGGGATACAGCCGCGAACACGGCCGCCACGATATCGAGCGTGAGATGCTCGTCGTAGCGCCGCAAAAGCTGCGTGAGCGTCATGCCCTCCACGTACTCCATGATGAGGTAGGCCGTTGATCCCTGTACCTCGAAGTCGTAGACAGCCACGATGCTCGCGTCGCTCAACATGGCAGCGGTCCGAGCCTCGTCGAGACCCGGCACATGCGCGAGCGAGCGCACGAACGGCTCCGCGTTTTCTTTATCGAAGGCCCCAGACCCCTCGCATCCGTCGTCTTCGAACCCTTCCTCCGCGAATCCGGCGCCTTCGTCCCACGAGGCTTGGGGCGCGCGCATTGCATCGGCACCAGGAAGGGCTGCACGCGCCGCATCCGCTTCGTCGAGCTCGATGATCTTGATGGCGACTTTTCGCTGGATGCGCGTATCCCAGGCAACCTGTACCGTGCCGAATCCACCTGAGCCCGCCTCGACGATGGGCCGGTATCGTTGTAATATGAGCTGCCTGTTGCCTACCATGCGCCTATTATAGGGCAATGCCCCGAATCGCGACGTTGCGGCTGCTCGCCAACATGCGCAGGATGCGCGCTCGCAATGCAACCTATGCGCCCCAGGAGGGGTGCAAAGGCGTTCTTCAAGGTATGAAAAAGAAACCCCACGTTTTTGACGTGGGGTTTCTTTAAAAACCAGTGGTGCGGGTGAAAGGACTTGAACCTTCATGAGATTGCTCTCATACGGACCTGAACCGTACGCGTCTGCCAATTCCGCCACACCCGCATTCGCTTTCCGACCTCGGTCGAAAGCAAGAACAGATGATACAGGAGTTGACCAGCCGATGCAAGGCCGAAAATACTTCTCTGACGCAAAAGATCGGATTGGTCGCGCTGCAGGAGGCGGGTTCACGAATCAGGGGGGTCCGCACGATCCCTCGCGAGGACTTCCGAAGGTGTGCGCGGCGGCGAGAGCCGGCGGGATGAGCAGAAGCACCGTCGTTGCGAGCAGCGCAAGATCGGCGGGACTTCCTGTAACGTAGGTGGACGAAAGGCCGCTCGTCACAAGCACGGGACCGGTATACATCAGGTTGAACAAGCCATGCACGCCCGCAACCGTCCAAAGGCTGCCCGTGCGCATGAAGAGCGCCGCCATGAAGAATCCGAACAAGCCCGCCTGCACGGGCTTGAGCGCAAACTGCGCCCAAGCGACGGCGCTTCCCGCCGCGGCTGCGTCCACCGCCGACACATGCAGGATGCCGAACAATGCCGACGAAGCAATCGCCGCTTTGAGCATACCCCGCGGCCATGGGCCCGCGGATTTGAAAGCGATCGATCCGGAAACGGTCGCGTCGTAGCCGTTTCGCCGACCCGTGCCGAAAGCGAGCGCGAAAGCATCGAGTGCGAGTACGCGGAACACCCCTTCCTCGAACACCCCGGTAAACAGGCACAGCAGAGCAACTGCCGCAACGCGAAAGGTAAGGCCAGGCGCGACGCCCGCACCTCCCGACACCGCATCGCCCACCGCCCCAGCGGGCTC
>NZ_PPEK01000009.1 GCF_002899715.1 Enteroscipio rubneri
GAGTGCGGCGGTCTGCGCCGCGGGGGCTTTCGACTCCAGCGCCGCCTCCGAGCACGGCCTGGGCCTCGTGCTGGTGGACCGCATCGCCCGCGCCCATGGCGGCGCGCTCGCGCTGGAGGGCGCGCCCGGCGAGGGCTTCGCCGTGGAGATCGCGCTGCCGCTGGCGTAGCAGGGCCTGTACCCGCGCCGCTACACGCCCTGCACGCCGATGCCGATAAGGCCCGGGCCGGTGTGCACCACCAGCACGGGGCTGATCTGCCCTTCGTACCAGGCGTCCGCGTGCGCCACGCGCCCGCCCAGCTCGGCGCGCACCTCGGCGGCCTCCGCGGCCGCGTCGCCGTTCACTACAGCCATGGTGACGCGCTCGAATCGGGAGGCGAACTTCTCGGCTGCGCCCATAGCCTTCTTGAGCGACTGGCGGCGGCCCTTCGCCTTCGACACCGTCACGTACACGCCCTGATCGTTGCAGGTGATGACCGGGCGCATGTCCAGCATGCTGCCCACGGCGTACGTCACGTTCCCGATGCGCCCGCCTTTATGCAGGTACTCCAACGTGTCCACGCAGAAGAACACCTTGGTATTCTCTACGATACTCGCAGCCTCCCTGCGGACATCATCAAGCGACGCCCCCTCGGCCAGCAGCCTCGCCAGCGCGAGTGCCACGAGCCCCGCCCCCATGCCAATATTCTTCGTATCCACGACTTCGCATGTGAGCGATGCCATACCGGCCGTCTCCGAGCGCATGAGGTCATAGGTCGCCGATAAGCCGCTCGATATGGTCACGATCACCGCTTCGCGGTATCCGTCGGCAACCACCTGGTTGAGCACGTCCCGAGCAACTGCGGGAGTAGGCGTGGACGTCGAAGGCACCTCGTCCGCGAATCGATCGTACACTTGCTGAGGCGTGATAGTCACCTTGTCGAGAAAGCTCTCGTTCGCATAGTTCACTTGCAGGGGAACAACGTACATACCGTACCGATCGATATCCTCCGGCGGCACATCTGTGCATGAGTCTACGATAAGCGCGATGCGATTGGCGTCCATGGGCTATCCTTGCTTTCGATCACGAGGTTTCCTCGTATTTAAAACCAACTTATAAATTGTTGATAACCTTGTCAAGAGTTTATTGAAATTGACGCACAAAACCTCTCTTGGTATGATCGTGTGCGATCGCAAGCAGCTCGGATGGAGGATGATCAACCATGGACGACATAAGCGCATCGGCGAGAGCACAAGAGCTTGCCTCGCTGCATCTACCCCGCTTCCACGAGATTCCGCACATCGACCTCTACATGGATCAGCTCGTCGGTCTGCTCGAAGACGCGCTTGCGCCGCTTTACGGGCCTGACGAGAAAGCGCTCACGCGCTCGATGGTGAACAACTACGTGAAGCAAGGCGTCCTGCCAGCCGTAAGCTCAAAGCGCTACACGCGCTCGCATGTCGCCTACCTCGTCGTCATCGGCACGCTCAAGCAGACCTTTTCCATCGGCGAGATAGAACGTCTTATCCATGCTCAGATCGCGAGCTTCGACACCCAGGTGGCATACGACTATTTCTGCGATGCGCTGGAAGACGCCTTGCGCGCGCTGTTCTCGCCGAACCCCACAAGCCCCCGCGGCCTTGTCGGTGGCTCGTCCAAGGGCGATTTCGAGCGCGACCTCGTCCTCGCCTCGACCGCCTCTGTCGCCTACACGCTCTACATCAAGACAAGCATCGCGCTGCTGCGCTCGATTTAGACTCGCTCGAGCAGCAGCGCCCAACCAGCATATCGTTCCGAGCGCGGTCGGGGACACGTCTTTGTTTCCTCTTCGAAACTCTCAATCATCCCGAGCATCAGCGGGGTTCTCGTCGGGTACAATACATCAATCGGACGGCCGAAGGACAGCGAAGGAGGAACGCCTAGGTGGAAGCGCTCGTACTTGCCTTGCTCATGCTTGCCGCAATCCTTCTTTCTTCCGTCATCGACCAGCTTGTCCCGAAGATATCCTCTCCTCTCATCCAGATTGCGCTCGGCTTGCTGATCGCTTTATTCGCGCCGTCACAAATCCAGATCAACCTTGATCCCGACCTGTTCCTCGTGCTGTTCATCGCGCCGCTGCTTTTCGACGAAGCGAAAAACATTGACAAGAAGGCTCTCTGGGCGAACCGAAGCCCCGTCCTGTCGCTCGCCATAGGCCTGGTGATGGTCACGGCTTTGATCGTAGGGTTCTCCGTACACTGGCTTGAGCCTTCGATCCCGCTCGCCGCCGCCTTCGCACTCGGAGCAGCCATCGGGCCAACCGATGCGATCGCTGTCGCGTCTCTACCGAAAGATGCGAACATCGCTCCGCGCGACAAGAGCATCCTCGAGGCCGAATCCATCCTCAACGACGCATCGGGCATCGTCTCGTTCCAGTTCGCCCTAGCCGCCGTGACTACGGGCACCTTTTCGCTTCTGAACGCTTCGGCAAACTTTGCGATCAGTTTTTTAGGAGGCATCCTGATCGGCGTCGCACTCGGACTGCTCGGCAATGTCTTCGTGCGACGCGTGCGCTCCTGGGGTCTTGAGAACACGACGTTTCATGTGCTGTTCGAGTTGTTCGTTCCCTTTATCGTCTATCTTGTGGCGAACACACTCGGCACGAGTGGCATCATCGCAGTCGTAGCGGCAGGCATTCTGAACGTCGTTTCTCCGCGCGCAATGAGCCCTTCCATCTCGCGCATGAACATCGTCTCGTCAAGCGTGTGGCGCGTGGTGTCATTCGCTTTGAACGGATTCGTATTTGTGCTCCTTGGAACCCAGCTTCCTCGTGTGATGCAGCAGTCATGGGACGACGTGAGCATTAACAACGGCGTGCTTATCGGCTACGTGCTTCTCATCGTGCTCATATCCTACATCGTACGTTTCGTTTGGCTCTGCGTGATGGATCGCTTGCGCAACCGCAAGCTGCCGCAGGACGAGCGCACAAACTGGCGCAAAAGCTTGCGTTCCTGGCTGATCATGACGCTCGGCGGGCCAAAGGGCACCATCACGCTCGCCGTCGTCCTTACCATCCCCTACACCATCTCCTACGGCGACCCGCTCGCGGTCGTGCGCTTTCCCCAGCGTGACCTCATAATCTTCCTCGCTTGTGGAGTTATCGTCGTCACGCTGCTCATCGCCACGTTCATCGTTCCCCTCATCGCCTCCCGAAACGAATCCGCAGAAGCCGACGAGCCCTGCGACGAAACGCAAGTGAGGCTTGACATCCTGCGCACGGTCATCGAAGAGCTGGCCGCACGCCAGACTATCGAAAACCGCGCGGCCACCCAGACCGTCATCCACTCCTATAACGAGCGCATAGCCCGCATCAAAGATCATCACGACATAGAGGACGAACCCATCACGGGGCTGCGCCTCAAAGCGATCGACTGGGAGCGCGAATACGTACTCGACCTCATCGAGAGCGGAAAGACGAGCCCCCTGGTAGGCTATCAGTACCTGGGACGACTTTCGCATGCTGAAAACCTCATCGAGCACCATGCTGGACGTTTTTCGCTCCAACACTCCTCGCATCGCCTGCGGATCCTACTGCGCTCAACCTGGCATCGCATCCTCAGCGGCCTGCCAGGTTTCTCCCCCACCGACCACGCGCAGGAAAGCCGCCAACTCCAACTTGCTGGCACCGAGTACGTTATCGGGAAGCTCCAGACCATGCTCACCTCGCCGGAATGCGATGAGCCGGCCGAGAACGTGAGCTCGCTTGTGATGGAATACCAACGCACGGTTTCCATGCTGCGCAGCGCGAATCCCTCCATTACGGCATTCACAAGGACAGCTGACAAAGCGATCGAGATTGAGCGGTTGGGCTTGCAGCTGGAACTCGAGCAGATCCAATCGCGCTACGAGGAAGGAGACCTTTGCCGCGCGGAGGCAAAGCGGATGCGCGAGAACGTAAACCTGATGCAGCTCGATCTCGAAGACAACGTGTGACAGGATGAACCTTTCTCGGTTGCGCCGAACTTCGCGAATTATAGGCGCAACCTGACAGCAGCGTCCGTCGCAAAGAAGCGCAGTGGCCGCTCGACATCGAGTCGAGCGGCCACTTTGAAAGGCATCTGTCAACCAGAGGATTATAGGCTTTCCGGCACTTTCCTAAGCGCCGAGTCTCCTCTACATCTTCGCCGGTGCGCTCACGCCCAACAAATCGAGCGACTTCGCCAGCACGATGCGGGTGGCGTCCACCAGCGCGAGACGCGCATCGCGCACAGCCAGTTCCTCGCCGATGACGTGACAGTTCGTGTAGAAGGAGTGGAACAGCGCTGCCAAGTCCTGCGCGTAGTGCGTCAGGCGGAACGCGGCGCGGTCGCGGGCGGCCTGGGCCACAAGCGGACCGAAGTCGTCCATCTTGCGCATGAGAGCAAGCTCAGACTCGTGCGTGAGCGGCGAGAGGTCCACGTCGGCGGGAATCACCTTCGCAGCCAGCTCGTCCATGCTCATCTCGCCGGCCTCGGCGGCCGCGGCGTCGGCCGGGTCGGCTGCCTTGCGCAGGATGGAGCAGATGCGCGCATGCGCGTACTGCACGTAGTACACCGGGTTCGACGCGTCCTTCTTCTTCGCCACCTCGATGTCGAAGTCGATGGGCTGGTCGGAGGACTTCGCCAGCATGAGGTAGCGGGTCGCGTCCACGCCCACCTCGTCGATGAGCTCCTCGAACGTGATCATCTCGCCGGTGCGCTTGGACATGCGCACGGCCTCGCCGTCGCGGAACAGGTTCACCAGCTGGCCGAGCATGATCTCGAGCGCGCCGGGCCAGCCCCAGGCCGCGAGCATGGCCTCACAGCGGGCGATGTAGCCGTGGTGGTCGGCGCCCCAGATGTTGATGAGGTGATCGAAGCCGCGCTCCATCTTGTTGTAGTGGTAGGCCACGTCGCTCATGAAGTACGTCATCTCGCCGTTGGCCTTGATGAGCACGCGGTCCTTCTCGTCGCCGAACGCGCTCGACTTGAACCAGGTGGCGCCGTCCTCGACGTAGATGTAGCCCTTCTCGTCCATGGCCTCGAGACTGCGGTCGACCGCGCTCTTGCCGGTCTCGTCGGGCACGTACAGGCTGCGCTCGGAGAACCAGCACTCGAATGTGGTGCCGAAGCGCTCGGTGACGCGGTGCTGCTCGGCCAGCTCGTAGGCGTAGGCACGCTCGCGGAAGTTCTCCATGCGCTCCTTCGGGTCGGCGTCGAGCCACACGTCGCCGTCCTCGTCGATGATGGTCTGCGCGATGTCCTTCACGTAGGAGCCGGCGTAGCACGCCTCGGGCATCTCCACGTCGCGGCCGAGCAGCTGCTGGTAGCGCACGGCCACCGACTCGCCGAAGTTGTCCATCTGCGTGCCGGCGTCGTTGATGTAGAACTCCTCGAACACGTCGTAGCCCGCGTGGCGCATGACGCGCGCCGTGGCGTCACCGAGCGCGGCCCAGCGGCCGTGACCCACGTGCAGGGGGCCGGTCGGATTCGCCGATATGTACTCCAGGTTGATCTTGCGCTCGCCCTCCGGGATGGTGCCGCGGCCGAAGTCGCCCTTCTCGGCGCGCACCTGGGCGGCCACGCCCTGCAGGGCCGACGGGGCCAGGCGAATGTTGATAAAGCCGGGACCGGCGATGTCCACGCTCTGCACGAGATCGTTCTCCGGCAGGTGGTCGACGATGATCTGGGCGATCTCGCGCGGGTTCTTCTTGGCGAGCTTGGCCGAGCGCATGGCCACGGTGGACGCCCAGTCGCCGTTGGCCTCGTCGCGCGGACGCTCGAGCGCCGCCTCGGGAGCCTGCTCGAGCTCGAGCGATCCGTCTTCGACTGCCGCAGCAATAGCTTGGTCGAAGACTTCTTCAAGTTGTTCGCGAATTTGCATGGTGAACGTCTTTCCTCGTGGATCTCGGGAGTGTATATGTCGAATGATTTTACCACCTTTTCGCAAGATGCAGCCGTATCGATCCAGCGATGGGCGCGACTTTGGCCGTTATGCAGAAAACGTACACATGACCTCGTGCAAGACTCAAACCATTGCGCGCTTCTGAAGATCCGCGTACCTAGAGACTATGGTATTGTAGGCAGTTGGCAGGCATACGCGACGCGGTCGATGCAGTCACGCAATGAAAGGTGGTACGCCATGGGCCTAACGTTCGAGCAGGGGCGTTTCGAAGACGCGCGTTTCGTGCGAACGCGCGTCTTCATGATAGAGCAAGGATTCAAAAACGAATTCGACGAGATCGATGATGATCCTACAACCGTTCATCTCACGCTGTACCGCGACGGGAGACTCGTCGGTTGTGCGCGAACGTTCCCCGATCCGAAACATGCCGATGATCCGGGACGCTGGGTGTTCGGCCGTTTGGCCGTACTGCCCGAGTCGCGCAAGAGCGGCCTCGGCGCCGCGCTCTTAGCGGAGTCGGAGCGTGTGGCGCGCGAAGCCGGCGCGACCGAGATGCATCTGCATTCTCAGTGTCACGTAACCGGGCTTTACGAACGCGCCGGATACGAGCGGTACGGCACCGAAGAGCTGGACGAGCACGTTCCTCACATCTGGATGAAAAAGCCGCTCTAGCCCGCTTCACCCACGTCTCGGGACAAACGCTCCGGCTGACCCGGTGAAGACCGCCGCTTTGTCCCTATCGTTTTCGGCGGCCTTCCTCGTCCGCCAGCCTCAGGCCGATACATGCAAAGGCCCCCGCGACTCAATGCGCGGGGGCCTTTGTGTACTGCGATGCCCCTTCAAAAACCTGTCCGGGAAGCACGCTGTCCGAGACGCTCGGTTACACTGCTCCTCCTGCGCCTGGGATGATTAGCATCGCTGCCGTAAGAATAACCGCGCACACGACGCCGAGGATGATAAACAGCACGCCACCGAACTTCAGCCATGTGGAGTACTCGATCTTTGCAAGAGCCAAGCCGCCCATGATGGCGCCGCTTGTCGGGGTGAACAGGTTCACCAGACCGTTGCCAGCGCTATAAATCATGATCATGACGTCAGGCGAGAATCCAAGCGAATTCGCCAGCGGGCCCATGATGGGCATGGACACGGTCGCCATGCCGGACGACGACGGGATGAGGAACGACAGCACGATATAGAGCAGGAACGACAACGGAGCGAAGATAACGGCCGACATGCCTGAGAGTGCCGCTGCCGCGTTCTCGAGAATCCACATATCCAGACCGGTCTCGCCCATGAGCACCGTGATGGAGCGGGCAAGCGCGATGATCAGCACAACGCTCATCATGTCCGCCGCGCCATTGATGAACGCTTTCACAAACCGGCTCTCAGACACACCGCCGATAACGCCGATGACCAGAGCCATGAGCAGGAACCAAGTCGATGCCTCGTCGAAGTACCACTGCCCCAGCGGAACGCCCGTCAGGAACGCGGACCAACCTTCGGAGATCTGCTCCTCGGTCGTCACCGTACCCTCGACGTCGCCGGTGAACGAAAGCTCTCCGCCGACCTCATTGTCGGTCCAGGCAGCCGAGATATCGTCGCCGGAAACTTGCTCGGTAACTTCCTCGGTAGCCGCACCCGCGTTGAAGATATCTACGCCGAAATCTTCCCACGGGATAAAGCTGACAATCATGACAACGAACGTCAGGGCGAACACGATCAACGACCACTTCTGACGCGCCGTCATCAGTTTCTCGTTCGGGTTGGCCTCGGCTTCGACAGCCTCTTGCTGAGCCTCGCCGAACTCTTCCTTCATAACCTCCTGCTCCTGCAGCGAGAGGATGGTCGAACCCTTGTTGGCTTTGACCTTCTTCGCGTAACGCATGACAAACAGAATGGAGATGACGAGCGTTACCAGCCACAGCACGACGCCGAGCATGATGATGGTGCCCTGATTGATGGCGATACCGGTGCCGGACAGCGAGTCAACAGCCGCACCGACAGCGAACGGGTTCACCGTCGAGCCCAGCACACCGCAGCCGGCGCCCAAAAGCACAACAGCCGCACCGACGACGCTGTCGAAGCCGGCAGCGACCATGGTTGCTGCGAGCAGCAGGTAGAACGGCACGGTTTCTTCGCACATACCATACGTGGTGCCGCCGATGGAGAAGATGAACATGAGGATGGGGATGAGCACAAGCTCGTTACCCTTCAGCTTCTTCACCAGCGCAGCGATGCCTGCATCAAGAGCGCCCGTCTCGGTCACGATTCCCAGGAATCCGCCCAAAATGAGGACGAAGAGACATACAGGAAGCGCATCGGTAAAGCCCTTGACGGGAGCGGTCGTCACATTGGCGATCGTCGCTCCCTCAACTCCTTCGACGCCTGCAAGCGACATCACCACGGTGACGACGGCAAGCACAACGAGGATAATCAGCAAAATGGTAAACGAAGAAATAGATCGTTTCTTTCTGCTTTTTTCTTTCGCGGTCATAAGACCCCTCCTTACCAGAGGATTGATAGTTGCGTGGTGCGTTCAAGAACCTGCGAGCGAACCGGCCGGAAGCATAACCGCGCGGCCCGCGAGCACCCCTAAAGACGTGCAAGGTCCACAAGGCGAAAGACGCCTTCTTCGTGCGGCGCATCCGCCGCCGCCCGTTCGAATGCGGAGCGGGCGGCGGCAGGAGGAAGCCGTACAGCGAGCGTCCCCTACGCCGTGATGACCGTACCCGTCTTGCCCTTCAAGCCGTCGGCAGCACACTCAAGAGAGGTGATGAGCGCACGCCCTTCGGGATGCTGCTCGACGAACTCGATGCAGGCTTCGACCTTCGGCAGCATCGAACCGGGAGCGAACTGGCCCTCGTCGATGTACTTTCTGGCCTCGGCCACCGTCATAGCATTCAGCTCCTGCTGCTCCGGCGTGTTGAAGTTGATGCACACCTTCTCGACCGCCGTGAGGATAACCAGCATGTCGGCACGGAAGTCGGCTGCAAGCTTGGCGCTCGAGCGATCCTTGTCGATAACCGCCGGCACACCGTGGTAGGAGTCGTCCTTCTCGACGACCGGAACGCCGCCGCCGCCCGTGGAAACGACAATATAGCCATCGTCCATGAGATCCTTGATGGCATCGAATTCCACGATGCGCTGCGGCTTCGGGGAAGGCACCACCTGACGCCAACCGCGGCCGGCGTCCTCTTTATAGGTGTAGCCGGTCTCCTCGGCGCGCTTCATGGCCTCTTCCTCGGTAAGGAAGGCGCCTACGGGCTTCGTCGGGTTCTGGAATGCCGGATCCTCCGGGTAGACCACCGTCTGCGTGATGACGCATGCCGTGGAGCGCATGATGCCACGACGCTTCATCTCGTTCAGGATGGCCTGCGACAGCTGATAGCCGATATAGCCCTGGCTCATAGCTCCGCACTCGGGAAACGGCATAGCCGGCGTCTTGCCGTCATGCGTGGAAGCGTAGTCGAATGCGTTATTGATCATGCCGACCTGCGGGCCGTTGCCGTGGGAGACCACGACGTTGATTCCCTCGGCCACCATATCAACGATGTGCTCGGCCGTGTTCTTCACCAGCTCCAGCTGCTCCTGCGGCGTGTCGCCCAAGGCGTTGCCGCCAAGAGCGATGACCACGGACTTGCCTTCGCCTTTCTGGTATGCCATAGTTCGTCCCCTTTCTTCTGATTACGACTAGGAGAGCGTGGCGTACATGACGGCCTTGATGGTGTGCATGCGGTTCTCGGCCTCGTCGAACACCTTGGACTGGGTCGACTCGAACACGGCATCCTCGACCTCCATCTCGGTGACGCCGAACTTCTCAGCGATCTCGGCGCCGATGGTGGTCTTGGTATCATGGAACGAGGGCAGGCAATGCATGAAGATAGCGTCATCGGAAGCCATGTCCATGACCTCTTTCGTCACGCGATAGGGCTCGAGAAGCTTGATACGCTCGGCCCAGATGTCGTCCGGCTCGCCCATGGACACCCAGATGTCGGTGTAGATGACGTTGGCGCCCGTGCAGGCCTCCTTCACGTCCTCGGTCAGGGTGATGGAAGCGCCGGTCTCGGCCGCTACTTTCTTGCACTCCTCGACGAGCTCAGCCTTCGGCATACGCGCCTTCGGGCCGCAAGCCACAAAGTGCAGACCCAGCTTCGCGCACACGACCATGAGAGAGTTCGCCACGTTGTTCTCGGCGTCACCCATGAACACGAACTTGAGACCCTTGAGACCCTGAGGGAAGTTCTCCTCAACCGTGAGCATGTCAGCGATCATCTGTGTGGGATGGAACTCAGTGGTCAGGCCGTTCCACACCGGCACGCCGGCGTTTGCGGCCAAATCCTCGACGATCTCCTGGGCAAAGCCGCGATACTCGATGCCGTCGTACATGCGGCCGAGCACGCGCGCGGTATCCTCGATGGACTCCTTCTTGCCCATCTGCGAGCTGCCGGGATCGAGATAGGTGACGCCCATACCCAGATCCATGCCGGCAACCTCGAACGAGCAGCGGGTGCGCGTGGAGGTTTTTTCGAACAGGAGCACGATGTTCTTACCTTCGAGGTAACGATGGGGGGTACCCGTCAGCTTGAGGTTCTTGAATTCTTTGGACAGCCTGATAAGATAGCGGATTTCCTCGGGGGTGAAATCCAGCAGCTTCAGGAAGTTGCGTCCGGAGAGGCTCGTGGGCATGATTCAATTCCTTTCGTCGTACGTTGCCAAGTTTTTCATCGATGTCCAACAAAGCGGGCGACGCCAAGTAAACCGCCCGCAGATTACCGCTTCCGTGGGGGATCCGTTCGGATCCCCCACGTTCGGGCGACAGCGGGTCTCGCCTCGCCCGGGAGTTAAAAGCTGAGCGCCTAGTCCTCGCGCCAGATGGGCATGCTCATGCAGCGTGGACCTCCACGACCGCGGGAGAGCTCTGCAGAGGGCATCTCGAGAACCTTGAGGCCCTTTTCCTTGAGCACGGCGTTTGTGACGTCGTTGCGCTCGTACACCACGATGGTGCCCGGTGCGATGCACAGCGTGTTCGAGCCGTCGTTCCACTGCTCGCGCTCGGCCGCAATGCGGTCGCCGCCGCCGCAGGGGATGAGCTCAACAGGATGACCCACATACTTCTCAAGGATATCCTCGAGCGTGTCGTTGATCTCCTTGACGTGGATGCCGCCCTGGCCGTCAGGAGTGATCTCGAACACGGTCAGAGGGCCAAGGATGCCCGGGTGCACCGTGAACTTGTCGACGTCGATTTGAGTGAACACCGTGTCGAGGTGCATGAACGCACGGGAGTTCGGGATATTGAACGCAAGGATCGTCTCGATGGGACTGGTGGAATCCTCGAAGATGTTCTTCGCGATAGCGTCGATCGCATCAGGCTCGGTACGCTGCGAAATGCCGATGGCCAACACCTTGTCGTTGATATTGAGGATGTCGCCGCCCTCGATGTGGAACGTGTTGTAACGGCTGTAGTACTCAGGGACGTCCTTGAACTCGGGGTGATACGTGAAGATGTACTCTCCGTAGATGGTCTCGCGGTTGCGCGTGACGGAGTACATACGATTTATGGACACGCCGTTGCCGATCATCGCGAACGGATCGCGGGTGAAGTACAGGTTCGGCATAGGGGCAACCACCATCTTCGACGAATCGCTCACCAGGTCGACAAGAGAGTTCGACTTGTCGGTGTGCAGTTCGGTGAGGTTGATGCCCTCCATCGTCTTAAGGACGAGGTCGTAGTTGTCGGGATAGTTGTCGTTAAGGTAATCGTAGATGATCTTCTGGTAGCGCTCGGTGCGAATTCCGGCCTCTTCGATGAACTGCTTGAGGAATTTTTCACGCAGCTCGGGGTTCTGATCGAGTACTTCGGCCATGAGCTTTTCGAGGTACACGACCTCAACGCCGTTGTCGCGCAGAATCTGCGCGAAGGCGTCGTGCTCTTCCTGGGCGACCTTCAAGAACGGGATATCGTCGAACAGCAGCTCCTCGAGCGTGTTCGGCGTCAGGTTCAGAAGCTCTCGACCCGGGCGGTGGAGCAGAACTTTTTTCAAAGGCTTGATTTCGCTTTTGACGTTCACACCAGCCATTGCAACCCTCCTTTTCTGTATGCATTTTCCAGATTTTCGCCATTCGGAACCGCCCGTTGCGCACCAGGCGTCCGTCCGATATCGCCAAAATCTCATGCTTCAGGTCAAATTGCAACCACAAAACTGAAACAAATCTGAACACGTCAAAATGCCTCGTGGTTTTTCGGCGAACGGAGTCATTCTTTTGTGCATTTCTCCATATTTTCGACAAATTTACTTTTTTACGATAAAGCACTGTAGCGGTTCGCATGCACTTCGATCCCTTGTTTTGCGGCAAAAGAAACGCGTTTCAAGCTCGAAGCAGCCAAGTCTTTATTAATGTGAATGCATAAACATTCGAAAAGATGCAATTCCGATGCAAGCGTCTTATAGATAGCGGTCAAACAGGCCGTTTGCGATCTGCTTACCTGTGGAATTGAAACCGAGCGATTGTCGCATAACCCCTGTTACTTGCTGATATCCTCACAGACTCGGCCCTCTCGACCCCTTTGTCGCATCCTTTGTTCTCGCGCAGTAGTTTTACGGTATAATATCGGTGCTTTCCGAAAGGCGCCCATGGCTCAATGGATAGAGCAACGGACTTCTAATCCGTCGGTTGCAGGTTCGAATCCTGCTGGGCGCACCAGAATTCGAAGGTCGTCCGGCTCAACAAGGACGGCCTTTTTAATTTTCTAAAAATTAAACTTTTTATGATGTCATATTTATAATAGTATGGCAATAGACATTATTGCTTTTTTGGCACTTTGAAGACAAGGCGTAGTTCTCAGCGCTTCCTTGTAATCCTTCGGTAAACCGATTGGCAACGGTTCGTTTGGATGCGCCGTTTTGATGGCACCCTCCTTTATCATAGAAAGCTCAATCGCCGTGCGCTCACCTCTCGTCGACGAGCGTCGAAAGGAGCAACGCCAATGCCCTATCTAGAAAATCACACGTTGTACTACAAGAAATCCTGCCCTTATTGTCAGAAAGTTCTTCGGTTCATGGACGATCGAAAGATCATGATGGATACGCGCGATACGCTGCAGCCGGGCATTCAGAACGACCTTGTGCGCGTAGGAGGCAAAAAGCAGGTTCCCTGTCTGGTCGTCAACGGCAAACCGTTGTATGAATCGGACGACATCGTCGAATATCTCAGGACACAGGTGCCACAATAACCTGTACGCTCAACGATAGCGCGCTACGCTCAAGATCATCCGCGAGAAAGACGTGCATGGAACCCGCTACATTGGAGTACGTTCTCTCGCGAGTACCCTTACTCGCCGGGACTGCCCTCTTCGATAAGGACCATAGCCGTTGCAGGCGCAGGCTGCGGCCCTTTTGTGCACGAGAATCTCGTGCGCATGCGACAAATTTGCGGTACAATGAGCGTCGCGCAAAACGCGGGTGTGGTTCAATGGTAGAACCTGAGCCTTCCAAGCTCATGACGCGGGTTCGATTCCCGTCACCCGCTCCATCCGATTGCCAGGCCGAGGGCACCTTGCCTTCGGCCTTTTCACATCCCGTCGGCCTCCCCTACTACACAGACGTACAGCCCGGCTTCATCGAGGCCTATGCGCGAGTTGCCCGCAATACACAAGCCGCCGTATCGCACGTGCGCTTCCCACTGCAAAGACGTCGATCCGAAAAACTCCCGTCCGCTGGGTAACGGCGATACCAAAGCACATTGACGTCGTATTGCCGAAGCCACCATCCCAAGCCAGGCATCGCTTTCGAAGCAGTACAGTCGCGTCGTCAGCCAACGCGAGCCGGCAGCACCCGAAGCGGAGGACGGACCGATACGACCATGAACGCACAACTCGAAGCGTACAACCGAAAGAGGAGCTTCGACCGCACACCCGAGCCCAAGGGGATCGAAAGCGGATCGGGTTCTCCTACGGTCGATCCTTCCGACCGTCTCAGGTTCGGCGTACAGCACCACGTAGCACGGCGCGACCATTACGATCTGCGTCTCGAGTGGAACGGCGCGCTTTTGAGCTGGGCCGTTCCGAAAGGGCCATCCTTCGATCCACGTGACAAGCGGTTGGCTGTGCACGTTGAGAACCATCCCCTCGAGTACCGCTCGTTCGAGGGAACCATACCGAAAGGCGAGTACGGCGGCGGCACCGTGATGCTGTGGGACGAGGGATTTTGGACGCCGCTCGGCGACGTCGACGAAAGCCTCCGCAATGGAGAGCTGAAGTTCAAGCTATACGGGCAGCGGCTCAAAGGAGCTTGGGTGCTGGTCAAGCTTAGGCAAAAACCCGGCGAACGCGGCGACAATTGGCTTCTGATCAAGGAGCGCGACGAATTCGCTCAATCCGAAAACGCGATTTCGCCGTTCACGACGAGCATTGAAACCGGACGCACGATGGAAGAGATTGCGCAAGAAGCAGCCGAACATGGAGAGCGCAATCCCTTCAAGGAAACGCCGGTCCAGCTAGCCAAGCTTGTAACTGACGTCCCTACAGGCCGCAACTGGCTATACGAAGTAAAATACGATGGCTATCGCATCGTCGCATACGTCGAAGGCGGGCGAACGCGCCTTACGACGCGCAATGGACTTGACTACACCGATCGTTTTCCCGATATAGCCGCCTCGCTTTCTCGCTGGTCAGATGGTCGTGCGATGGTCCTCGACGGAGAACTCGTGGTGACGGACGAGGACGGACGGTCCGACTTCCAGGCGCTCCAGAGCTTTCTTCGAAGTCCCGAAGGCAAGCGACCCGCCTACATCGTGTTCGATCTCCTCGCGCTCGACGGCGAGGATCTACGCGATCAACCCCTTGTCGAGCGTAAGCGCCTCCTCGAGGAACTCGTACATGATGCGCCACTGGCTGTTCGCTTCAGTGCGCACGTCTCAGAGCAGGGGGAAGAGAGCTTCCGCGCCGCGTGCGAACTAGGCTTAGAAGGCATCGTCGGCAAACGAAGAGACTCTCGCTATCGTGGAAGGCGCACCGGCGATTGGATCAAGCTGAAATGCGACCGCAGCCAGGAGTTCGTCGTGGGAGGCTACACCTGCACCGAGAAAGCCCGTGCCGGCGTAAGCGCTCTTCTACTGGGCACCTTTGAGAACGGCGTTTTTGAATACGCAGGGCGTGCGGGGTCGGGCATCTCGGCAGATGATGCGCATGAGCTGCTCGAGCGGTTTCGGGGCCTTGAACGCTGCGACCCCCCGTTCTCGAACCCGCCTCGCGCTCGAACGGGAGAGTGCCTTACATGGCTCAAGCCTGAGCTTGTGGTTCAGGTGCGTTTTTCCGAATGGACCGAGGACGGCCAACTCCGCCATCCAAGCTACCAGGGCTTACGCGCCGACAAAGAACCCCGAGACGTTCATCGCGAGGATGCCGCCGGCGCGCCTCGACCCAGTGCCGCAAGCAACGACACCGACGATACGACTCGACGCGCTGCGAAGCAGAGCGAACCCGCTTCCCGCATCGCCTCCCCCGAACGCAACGCATCGAGCACAAATAGAACGGAGCATCGCATGACCACCGAGAACACCGGAGCCGCGCATGCCTTGGCGGAATCGAGCGACTCGAAGAACGGGCTCGAGCGCGCCTCCGACCCGCCAAGCTCAAAGCGACGCGCTGCCGAGCCGGGCGAGCGCTCGCCCCGTCCGAAGAGCCCCCGCGGAACCGCCGCGACTGACGGACTCGTGGTGGATGGCGTCCGCATCACGAGCCCGGACAAGCTCTTGTTCACCGATCCCGACGTGACCAAGGCCGACGTCGTACGCTATTACGCGCAAGCCGCCGAAGCCCTGCTGCCCTATGCGAGCGGGCGCATCTTGAGCATCGTACGCTGTCCGCGCGGCATTGAATCCGCATGCTTTTTCAAGAAGCATCCCGGTCCGGGCGCCGCAGGCGTCGTAACGGTAACCGTGCCGTCAAGCGATGGCACGCCGGAGGAGTACTTCTACGTGGACGACGTCCGAGGCATCGTCACGGAAGCGCAGATGGACACGCTCGAATTCCATGTATGGGGCAGTCGTGTGGAAACGCTCGAGCAGCCCGACATGATGGTATTCGATCTTGATCCCGACGAGGGCCTTGGTCTTGAGCAGATACGCCAAGGCGTGCGCGACTTGAAAGGGATGCTCGACGAGCTGTCGCTGACGTCGTTTCTCAAGACAAGCGGCGGTAAAGGCTACCATGTGGTCGTTCCGTTCGAACCCTCGGCCTCATGGGAGGCGTTCCATAGCTTCGCGCGGCGCATCGCCGACGTGATGGCGCAGCGTTGGCCCGACCGGTATACCAACAACATACGCAAGGCGAAGCGCAAGGGCCGTATCTTCATCGATTGGCAGCGCAACGGTCGAGGCGCCACAAGCATCGCCCCATATTCACTGCGCGCCCGCCACGGGGCCCGCGTGTCAACGCCTCTGTCGTGGGACGAACTCGGCCACGTTGCGCCCGATGCCGTGACGATGGCTGACGCCCTTGAGCGCATCGGTTCGCACAGCGATCCTTGGAAGGGCTTCTTCGACGTGGAGCAGGCATTAAAGCAATCGTAGCTATGCACAACCTCGCGCGCTGCAAAGCAAGCGTTCTTCCGAACGCGGCGCCTGGGCAAACGGATGCATTCCGGCGAAGACACGAAGTGCGCGATCAAACCGTAGTCGGAATATGATGGTCGGGGCGACAGGATTCGAACCTGCGACATCCTGCTCCCAAAGCAGGCGCGCTACCAAACTGCGCCACGCCCCGACGCCGAAACGGCAATGGGTATTATACCAGAAGCCTTGTCGAAGTGATGACGGCTTCGCGCTACCCCTCGGGATCGCCGAGGAAATGCAGGGAGGCTTCCAGCTGCTCGCGAAGGTCGCGCAGCGCATTGCCGCGATGAGACACCGCGTTCTTCTCGCCTTGGCTCACCTCGGCGAGCGTGCGCTTGCCGCCAAACACGTCCGGAAAGAACAGCGGATCGTATCCGAAGCCGCCTTCCCCCTGCTCTTCACGACCGATGCAGCCTCCGATCGTTCCCCGTGCGACCGTCTCGGTACCGTCCTCGTTGATAAAAACCAACGTGCTCACGAAGCGCGCTGTGCGCTCTCCATCCGGCATGTCGGCAAGCGCAGCCAGCAACTTTTGATTATTCGCGAAGTCATCGCACGGCTCGCCGGCGAACCGGGCCGAGCGCACTCCGGGAGCTCCGTCGAGCGCATCCACCTCAAGACCGGAGTCGTCGGCAAGTGACGCGAGCCCGCCAGATACCTCGTGCGCAGCGCGCGCTTTGATGCGAGCATTTCCTTCGAAGGAATCAGCAAGCTCCTCCGGATCAGACTCAAGTCCCAGCTCGCGCAACGTACGGAACTCCCAGCCGGGGAAGTCAAGCGCCGTTGCGATCTCCGCAGCCTTGTGCGCATTGTTCGTTGCGAGCACTACCGTTTTCATGCCTCCGCCTTCCTTCGGCATATTCTTCCAGTTCCCGCCTCTTGCGACCCAGCCGCCCTCAAGCCAGCTCCACACGAGCAACCGTGTCGATAGGCGCGCGGAACACGCGGCTGCCGAAGCTCGCGAATTCGCTCACGTCCTCGCCCGTCGTGAAGAACTCGTAGCAAGGTCCATTATCGGATGGAGCCAGAGCATCGCGTCGCGCAAGAATCTCGGCGACGTCCAGCGCCGCTTCCCTCGCCGACGAAATCAGCGTGACGCCACGCCCGACGACTCCGCCGATAAGCGCTTTGAGCAGAGGGAAATGCGTGCAACCAAGCACGAGCGTGTCAATATCGCAACGACGGAGGGGTTCCAGGTACTCGCGCGCAATCTCCTCGAACGCAGGGCGAATATAGACCTTCGATGCAAGCGATGTGTAATTCTCAATGGGCCCCTCTGCCATACGGATGCCCTGTTCGGCAATTTCCACGAAGCGCGGCGTAGCTGTGGAGAATACCGTAATACCGGCGTCGAGATGGCGGATGGCGCGCGTGTAAGCATCCGATTCCACCGTGGCCTTCGTAGCCACGACGCCTACGCGACGGTTCTGCGTCGCATGAGCAGCCGCGCGAGCACCCGGCTCCACAACGCCGATGACCGGGACGGGGAACGTCCTCTGTGCATGCGCAAGTCCTGCCGCAGTCGCTGTGTTACAGGCGATGACGATGAGCTTCACCCCGCGCTCTACAAGCCAGGCGCCAATCTGCTGTACGAATCCATCCACTTCTGCTAGGTCGCGCGGCCCGTAGGGGCATCGCGCAGAGTCCCCCACATACACGATGGACTCTTGCGGCAGTGCTTTCGCAATTTCGCGCGCGACCGTGAGCCCACCGAAGCCGGAATCAAACACGCCTATGGGCGCGCAGGGGCTCACGCCCGACAAGAGAGCGCCCGCGGGTCCGTGCGTCGGAAACCGGAGGGAAGAAGTTTGGTTCGGTGCGCTTGGTATACTATCGTTCATGCTTGCCAGTATACTGCAAGCATTCTTCACCGAGACACTCGGATGCTTCGAGTCCTTGCGCGATCCATGATCGGTACGATCGAGTGGCCAGCAAGACGCAACGGAGCCCAAGTCGAATAGATAGGAAGGACTGGATGACGAAAGAACGCGATCGCAAGACCAACGCCATCCGCGTGCTCGACGCCGCGAGAATCGATTACCGCTCATGGTTCTTCGAGACGCCTATCGCGCTCTCGGGCGTCGAGTCGGCGCGCCGACTCGGAATCGACCAGGACCGCGTATTCAAAACACTCGTTACGCAAGGACGGTCGGGCGGCTACTACGTGTTCATGATCCCCGCAGGTCGCGAACTCAGCTTGAAGAAGGCGGCAGCAACGACCGGCGAAAAGTCCATTGCCATGATCAAGGCACGCGAGCTCCTGCCGCTTACGGGATACGTGCACGGCGGGTGCTCGCCCATCGGCATGAAGAAGCTCTTCCCTACATTTATCGACGAAACAGCGCTCCTACACGAGCGCATCGTATTCTCGGGCGGCCGCATCGGCTGCCAGGTGGAGGTCTCGCTCGAAGACCTGAGAGGCATCGTGCCGATAAAAGCGGCCGATCTCACGATCACCTGAACTACCAGTGACACACCACTACGTCGCCCGCCTGGATGATACCGTACAGTTCGCCTGCAGCCGACGGCGGCAGGTTCACGCATCCGTGGCTTCCATTGGTCTTGTAGCGCGTGCCTCCGAACGAGGACTGCCAATTAGCGTCATGCAGGCCAACGCTGTTACCGACAAACGGCATCCAGTACTGTACCGGGGTCTCGTAAGTCTTCTTCCCGTTCTCGTAGCCGATAAGCGTGGACGGACTCGCCTTCTGGTTGAGCCAGTACACGCCGGTTGGCGTATCGCGTTTGCCGTTGGGCAGGCCTGATACGCACGGGGATTCCCACACGAGCGCCCCGGATTCGTCATAGAACCGCACATATTGCTCCGACAGGTCGATATCGCAGTAGCGCGCGCCCCAGTCCTGTCCTCCCGCACCGTTGTAGGCCTTGCCCGACGTGGAGCATGGTATCTCTACGGTAGCCTGCGTGCCATTGGCTACGGCGTCCTTAACCGTAGCGAGCAGCGCCTCAGAGTCCACCGTCCAGCCGTACGCCCCGCCGGACACCGTGATCGACTTGCCATCGGGACGCGTGTAGGACCGCTGCGTCCCCACCGTGTTGCAGTCGGACGCAAGCTGCTCGACCCATGCTGTGAGAGCTCCATCGTCAAGCGTCGCAGACAGATCCTCACCGAGAACAACCCATTGCGATATGAGGCCCGCGTCGAGCGTCGCCGCCGTGTCACCGGCCATGGTCAGAACGAGCTCGGCCGCGATCATGGTGTTCGCATTCGCAGTTGCCGTGGCAAGCGCCGCATCGGTGGAGAGCACAGTAGGCTTCAGCAGATCTTCGGCTGTGAGGGTTACCTTCGGATTAAGAACCGCCAGCGCTTCATCGGCCTTGCGGACGATCTGATCGGCATCGAGCGCAGTGCCGGCCGATTCAGGCTGGACAGCGAACGCCCCTTGGTCGGGATCGTAGGCGATGGTGGCGTTCACAGGCTGCTCGGCCGACGCGTTGAACTCCTCCACCGCTGAACGTATGGCGTCCTCGAGGCCCGTCCCATTCGAAACCGCGACGAGCTTGTCCGTCTCGTCGTGGTCGTTGCGCACTTCGAGCGGCCAAAGCCAGGGGTTCGTGTCGTCCAGCATGTCACGAATGACCGACGCCTCGTCTATCGATAGCGCAGCATCGGACGAGGAGAGCGTAAGCGAAAAGCCGTCGCCGCCGATCGAGAGCGTATAGTCATCGATAGCTTCGACAAGCGCCTTCTCCGCGTCCGCCGCGGACATGAGCGATACGTCGATATCTCCAACGTTGGAATTCGGCATGAATCGATCGGTGAAGTAGACGGCGATCCCGGCGTAAACGGCAACAAGCAGGCCCAAGATGACGCCGAGCGTAATCCCGACCACCTTGAGCGGCTTGTTCTTGCGCGAGCGCTTGCTCGCCTTCGAGGCATCGACGGGCCGCACGCCCGGAGACGGAGCGCTTTGCTTGCTGGCGGCAACAGTGCTTTTCGGGGGCTTTGTACCGCGCTTCGCCGGCGGCATGGCTATCGTCGCGTCGGGAACCCGCGATGGAGCGGGCTTTCCTGCAAGGCCGGAACGCGCTGCCTGGCCACGAGCCGAGGAAGAAGACGGCGCAGTCCCGCTTCCTTGATCGAAAGCCTTCTTTGATGAGTCGGCCGTTGAAGGCCCGATCGCATGACGGCCCTGCGGAGCCGTGTTCTTTTTCTTGTTCATACTCGCTCTCATTGCTCGGGTGCTCGTTTCCATTGTAGCAAGATGCGGCAAAGCAACGGCAAACAAAAGGACGAGCGAAGCCCCTCTTGCTACGAGCGCCACAATATCGCCACGAGCGCTTCATATCGCGAACCGACGGCGACGTATCTTAACTCCCGACAAGAGCGCTTTTGAAAGGCGCAAGCATACCACGCCCTCTTGCGCCAGGCTCATCGGCCTGTCGTGCGCCCGTTGCTCGTTCCCGGTCGAAAGCGGCTCCTCGGACTCCCCGAACAACGTCGTTGCCTGCGCGCGGCTTGACAAACGAGCGGACGCGGTTAGAATGGATGTTCGCCGTTTGGCGGCCTGCCGGATGGTTTTTGGCGTTCGGACTTTGACAAGGTGGGGCCTTCGACCCGCACAGCTCGTCCCTCGACGAGCTCGCCTTGCATTGCAAGGGGGCGACTGGTTTCGACATGGTACGTCCGAAATGAGGAGCAGGCCGTGGTCTCCTCGCCACGTAAAACAGGGGTACCGTCAATTTAATTGGCAAAGCTAAGACTCAGAGCGCTCCGGCGCTCGCCATGGCTGCTTAATAGCACCAGGCTGTCGGCCTTAGGATTTCCCCGCCCTTTGGTCCGGCATCAACCTAGGGGAATGCGCTCGAGCACGTAGCCGGTATGGCTCGGGCAAAGATCGAACCGGCTAGGAAGCGCAACGCCCGTCGGCGGACCGCGCGCGACCGAATGCTGATCGCCGACTAAGCTTGTAGGGCCTCATGGACGATGTAGTATGGACCGGAGTTCGATTCTCCGCGCCTCCACCACACGTGATCGCGCCCCCTTCGGATTCCGATGGGGGCGCTCGTT
Organism: Enteroscipio rubneri; assembly: GCF_002899715.1. Classification (GTDB taxonomy): domain Bacteria; phylum Actinomycetota; class Coriobacteriia; order Coriobacteriales; family Eggerthellaceae; genus Enteroscipio; species Enteroscipio rubneri. Next base: position 21,525 of record NZ_PPEK01000009.1, read on the forward strand.
CTTTCAGGCGACAAGGTCAACTCCACCGCTTTTGGAGCGATAAGGCGTCCTTGTTACTTCTTGAGAACGGAACCGAAGTCGAGCGCGCTCTTGATGTCGTCGAACGCACCTTTCAATTCGGCGGCCACGGCTATCCCGTCCTTGTAGATGGCGTTCATGTCGCCAGTGACTTCGGCGACGCCCTCCTTGGTTATGCCGAAATCGAACTCATCGTCGCTGTCCTCATCGTCATCATCTTCAGCGACGTAGAAGTATTCCGCCTCCTCGCCGTCCTCCATGAGGACGAATCCGATACGCTCCCCATCGTCATCCTCGATGTAGCGCACGATAGCATCCTCATCGAGCTCTAACTCAACAAGTTCGTAGCCGTCGTCTTCTTCGGAAGACTCGACGAGCAGCACATCCTCCGTGTCATCAGCTTCGGCATCCTCTGCATTCTCGGCTTCCTCAGCAGCGTCTTGCGCATCCGCCAGCTGGCCTCCCTCAAGATCTTCGATGACGTCAGCCTCTTCTCTATCGCCGATACGGCCTTCGGCGACGCCGGGAGCATCTTCAAGCTCCTCGGCGTCGGCAGCGTCAATGGATCCTTCATCTTCGTACGGCTCGCCATCACCGTAAACAGCTACATGCCCGCCAAGATCGTCCGCAAGCGAAGCCGCCTCATTTTCATCGACAATGTGAAAGCCCTCCTCGGATAGATCGATACCCTCCGCCTCCAAAGCCGCAGCTGCGAGGCCACCGTCGTTGCCCTCATCGTCAACGTCGCCTTCTCCCTCTGGCCCCTCTCCTGCGAAGAAGAAATCGTCGTAGGCTTGCTCAAGGTCTTCCTCGTCGGCCTCAGGCTCGAATTCTTCATCGTCTTGGAACTCGGCAACGTCTTCGATCTCGGACTCTTCGTCTATCTGCTCGGCATCGGTCTGCCGGCCGTCTTCGAGGTCTGTTAGCTCTTCGTCAAGATCCATGATGCCTCCTCATCTCAAGCGCACGAAGCGTCGAGATCGTCGTTTGGAAAGCGCGGTTAACGGCTGCGCTCCTTGAGAGCCCGCTCGATCTCGCGGCGCGAGTCGCGTTCAGCCATGCTCGCACGCTTGTCATAGGTCTTCTTGCCGCGGGCAAGCGCCAACTCCACTTTCACGAGCGCGTTCTCCTTGAAGTACATTTTAGTGGGCACGAGCGCCATGCCCTTCTCGCGCGTCTTTTCCTGCAACATGCGTATCTCCTTTTTGTGCAGCAGGAGCTTACGCTTGCGATCGGGATCAACGTTAGCGATATTTCCCTGTGAAAACGGGGGGATGTGCACGTTGTGTAACCACACTTCCCCTCCGCGGATGATCGCGAAGCAGTCCGTGAGCTGACAGTTGTTCTCGCGCAGCGAGCGAACCTCGGTGCCCGTGAGTTCAATGCCGGCCTCGAAACGCTCCATGAGCTCGTACTCATGGGACGCCTTACGATTCCTCGCTATAGTTTTCGCTTCGCGCTTCATAACTCCCTACTCCACGCCGGTCTCGTCGAATTGAATCTGCGCCGCCGTCTCATGTTCGTCGATCGGAGCGATCCCAGCTCCATCGTCCACGATCGAGTCCTCCATGCCGGGCACGAAGCACGCACTCTTATCGAGATCCTGTGCGAAACGCGCAAGGAGGCGCACCGTAGCTTCCATGTCGTCAAGGCATACCACCTCGGTAGGCGTATGCATGTAGCGCAGCGCCACGGATACAAGGCCCGTGGGTATGCCCGCGCGGGTGATCTGAATTGACCGCGCATCCGTGCCGGTCACGCTCGGTTCAGCCTCGATCTGGTACGGCAGGCCTTCGGCTTCGGCCGCCGTCACGAGACGCTCGAACACCTCGGGGTTGATGTTCGGTCCACGCGCGATCACGGGGCCGCCCCCGCACACGATGTCGCCGTGCTTGGACTTTTCGATACCGGGATAGTCGGTAGCATGCGTTACATCGAAGGCCACCGCCACATCAGGATTCACGCCGTAGGCCGAAGTAATCGCCCCGCGCGTGCCAATCTCCTCCTGCACGGTCGCCGCTGCTATGAAGTCTCCAGGAGCGCGGCCCGCCTCGGCAAGCGTCTCTAAAACGCGGACAGCCACCCATACGCCCGCCTTATCATCGAAAGCACGGGAGACGGCCATGCCTTTCCCGAAGCGCTCGAACCCTACGCCGAAGGTGATGACATCGCCCACCCTCACGAGCTTCTTCACCTGCTTGCCGGGAAGACCAAGATCAATGACCAGCTTGTCTATGGGAGTGACGCTCTTGCGCTCGTCGGGCGCGATGAGATGGATAGGCTTGCGGCCCACGATGCCGCGAAGAGGCTCAAGGGAGTTCGACGCGTGCACGTCAACGCGCAGGCCGGGAAGGATGGCGGCATCCACACCGCCCACGGCAGCAACCGACAAGAAGCCGTCATCCGAGATATACGTAACCATCAGGCCGATCTCGTCCATATGAGCCGCTAGCATGAACGAGGGGCCGTCGCCGCGCCCAGCTAAGCGCGCGTGCACCGAACCCATGACGTCGGTTCGAATCTCATCGGCCGCGCCGGCCAATCGCTCGCGCAGAACCGATGCGACAGCAATCTCGGTGCCGGTCGCGGATGGGGTTTCGAGCAGTCGCTTGAGGAATTTAACCTGCTTTTTCTTCATGTCGCTTCTGAATCCTGTCAATCGTGCGCCCTTCGTCCGACGCGGCCGGCGAAGGCCAAAATCGGACGTTGGAGCGTTTCTGATATCGGGCCTCATTATAGCGCCTTCGCACGAAAGACGGTTCGCCTCTTTCTGCACCGTGCCGAAGCTGTCACCGGAGCATCATGAATCCCTACCACCACTCCTTTTTCTTGGCGCGCTTGCGCTCGGCTTTCGGCGGTCTGAAATCAAGCTCCAGCTGGCCGTCCTGCACCTGCTTGGTCGCACGTTTGCGCTCGACGCGATCTATCGTCCACGACACCGCGTCTTTGCCGTAAAGCTCCAGCATCTTGAGCCGCGCGTCGCGGAGATTGCCTTTCGACCCGGCGCGCGCATCGCTTTCGAACTCGAACAGGCCTGTAGCACGGGCGTCCGAGGCTGCGGGCGATCGGTAATGTGCGATGTAGGTCTGCATATCCTCTTCCGAATTCCACGAGCAAGGCTGATGCGGCCCATGATACCACGACGATCGGCGCGCGCCCTGCTCGACCGCCGACTCAGAATGCAAGCCGCAAACGCGACGCTTCACGGACACGCTACGGACGCGCAACAAGGCTCCAACCGGATTGCGACCGGCCGTCGAGGTTTCCTACAATGACAAAAACGTCAGACGAAAGCGAACCCATGGAAACGGAACTGGACCGCAGCGCCCAAGAGCGCCTTATTATCGTATCGAACCGCCTCCCCTATCGCGCGTCGCACGATGCCGAAGGGCATATCACACTCGAACGCAGCGTCGGGGGTCTGGCATCGGGCCTGGGACCCCTGCATGAGCAGGACGGCAACTTGTGGATAGGGTGGATGGGCGATACGGCAGACTTCGACGAGGCGGAACAGGCCGATGTGGCCGCAAGACTGGCCGCATGCGGTTGCCTACCCGTTCTTCTGGATCCCGCGGATGCCGAAGCATACTACGAAGGGCTTTCGAACTCGGCCCTTTGGCCGCTGTTCCACGGATTCCCGCAGTTCGTTCGTTTCGACGAAGCAGAATGGGAAGCCTACCGCCGCGTCAATGAGCGATTCTGCGACGAGATCGTAGCCGTAGCCCGCCCGGGAGATGTGGTGTGGGTGCAAGACTATCACCTCATGCTCTTACCAACCCTGCTGCGCGCCAAGCTGCCCGATGCGACCATCGGCTTTTTCCTGCATATACCGTTTCCCGACTACGAGACATTCCGTATGCTGCCATGGCGCGAAGATATCGTGCGAGGCGTGTTGGGAGCCGATCTCATAGGGTTCCATGCGTACGACTATGTCCGGCACTTCCTTTCAAGCTGTCGGCGCATAGCAGGCGTAGAGAATACGAGCGGAGCCCTGACAGTGGACGGACGTCTCACCCAGGTCGACGCGTTCCCGCTCGGAATCGACTACGAGCGCTATCGACAGGCGGCCCGCAAACCCGAAGTGCAAAGGGCGGCCGCAGCCTTTGCCGAAGAGAAGGGTCACGAGGGCTGCAAGGTGATGCTGTCGGTGGAGCGCCTGGACTACTCGAAAGGCATCCCGAACCGCCTGCACGCCTTCGACATTTTCCTGGACCGCCATCCCGAATGGGAGGGACGCGTAGTGCTCGTGCTCGTCACCGTGCCCTCACGCGAAAATGTTGCATCGTACCGGGCGCTCAAGAAGCAGATCGACGAGCTGGTTGGCCTCATCAACGGCAAGCATTCCACAATGGACTGGTCCCCGGTGGACTACTACTATCGATCGCTTTCGTTCGATCGACTGGCAAGCCTCTATGCCGTCAGTGACGTCATGCTCGTGACGCCCCTGCGCGACGGGATGAACCTCGTCTGCAAAGAGTACCTTGCCTGCCACGATGGAGGCGGAGGCGTCCTCGTGCTCTCCGAGATGGCCGGAGCATCGTACGAACTGCATGAGGCTTTGCGCGTGAACCCCTTCGACCTGGAAGATGTGGTGGGGGCCATGGAACGGGCGCTTACCATGGGTACCGACGAGCAGCGGCGTCGCAACGCTCCGATGCAGCAGCGACTCGCCCGCTACACATCGGAAAAGTGGGCTCGCGAGTTTTTGGACGCCGCGCATGGCGTGAAACAGAGGCAGGCCGGTATGAGCGCGCGGTTACTGGGCCCGACGACAGCGGTCAGGCTGTTGGATGCGTTCCGCGGATCGGGTCGGCGCGCGCTCATGCTCGACTACGACGGAACGCTCATGCCGTTCTCGGACGATCCGGGACGAGTCGTGCCGGACAGCCGCCTTTTGGAATTGCTCGAGCGACTCTCCTCGGAGGAGACCGATATCGTGGTCGTGTCGGGCAGGGATCGGAACACGCTCGAAACGTGGCTTGGCGCGCTGTCCGTCGATCTTGTGGCCGAGCATGGCGTGTGGTTCCGCAGGAAAGCGGAAGACGCCTGGATGCTCGAAGAACCCTTGAGCGATGGGTGGAAAGAGGCCCTGCGGCCGGTACTTTGCGATTTCGTCGATCGCACGCCGGGATCGCTGCTTGAGGAGAAGGATTTCTCGCTGGTGTGGCATTACCGCACGTGCAGCCAGGAGCTGGCGGAGCGGCGCGTGATAGAAATCAAGAACGCCTTGAGCGACGGGCTGGCCGACCAGGGGCTTGCGCTCATGGATGGAAACAAGGTACTGGAAATAAAACCGCGCGGAGTCGACAAAGGACATGCAGCTCATCGTTGGTTTCGCAATCCGATGTACGACTTTTTGCTGGCGGCCGGAGACGACCGTACCGACGAAGACGTGTTCGAAGCCGCACCGGAAACAGCCTGGACAATCAAAGTAGGAGGAGGCCCCACCCATGCGCGCTACACCCTGAAGGACTGCCGCGAAATGCGTGGACTTCTCGAGGCGTTGGCGGAGGTATAGGGCGAGCAATGCTGGATGCGGACGCGCCATACGTTCGTTTGGCAGATGTGACAACTCAGCAGAGCTTAGTGATCGGCATACGCATCAGGGAGCCGTGCATCGGGCGCAGCCGGACGATGAACCCGGCCGAGCGTGCTACCCGTTCTCTGCGAGTTCGTCTCCGGGGCATTCCCCGGGCATGAGGGTGCGGAGCACTTCCTCGAACGGATCGACCGCAGCGCAACGCACGAGACGATCCTTTTGGGGACGCGTCAGACACTTGAAACGGTATTCGGCGCTCATAGCTTCATGCTTGGTTTCGAACCGGGCGCACGCGATGAGCTCGACGGGCGTACGACTACGTGTGTACTTCGCGCCTTTGCCGGCGTTGTGCGCGGCGACGCGCTTCTCGACATCGACCGTATAGCCTGTGTAAAGAGTGCCGTCAGCGCACGACAGCACATACATAAAATACCGTGGCATAGCGGGATCGGCGATGCTCGAATTCTTAAACATCGATCGCTGACCGTCGTCGCTCAATCCGCCGGCGAACCCTCCCCCACAAGGCCCCTCATCAAACATCGCGCTCACCTGACACCTGACAGCACGAATTCCATGAGCGACATGAGTTCCTCCTCGTCCAAGCGTCGCACCAGATCACTTTCTGCTAAGGGCACGAATCCCGCCTGACGGTCATACAGAAGCCCGTCGATGAGGAGCACGGTGCGCATGCCCGTCGAACTGCGAACCGACACGAGCGTTTTCTCGTGCAGACGTACATACGCCTCGCCTTCGATGCCGATCTTCGCATACCACTCAGGCAGATTCCTCACACCTTCATCGACAAGGAAGCGGCGGATCTCTCCGCAGCCGGCCAAGGGAAACGGGGGAAGATCATAGCCTTCGCGACGCGCCCGGTGAAAGACGTATTGCGAAGCATCGCCCACCTCCGCCCGATCGCCTACCGCGATAGCCGCAAACTCCGCTATACGCTGCACGCTCCACCGCTCTCCCGCCGATCGCACGAACGCGACCAACGCCTCGAGCAGTCGAGACGCTGCGGAGCCATCGTCGGGCGATAAGCCATCAGCGTCCACGTCGCCAAGCCTCGGCAGTAAGCCGATACAACGCGGCATCCTGCAGGATGCCGTCAGGAGAAGCTTCGGCCGCATGCAACACACCCTCGTACTCGAAACCACATTTCTTGATGACGCGAGCCGAACGGTCGTTGAAAGCATAGTGGGTACATGTGATGAGCGAAAGTCCCAGCTCTTCGAAACCGTACCGTATGACTTCCCGAGAAGCCTCCGTCATGTAGCCGTGCCCCCACGCTTGCTTCGCGAGGGCGTAGCCCAGCATGAGGCAATCGACGTTGCGCCGCTGAGGATCTCCGATGAGACCGATCGAGCCGACGCAAGGACCGCACCCACCGTCTGCGACGCGCTCGAACACCCCGAATACATGTGGCACCGAAGCGATTTCCTCGATGAAAAAGCGTGCGTCCTCAAGGGTTCGGTGAGGTGCCCAGCCCGCATCCGGTCCGACGTCGGGATCGCTGCAGTATGCGAACACATCCTGAATGTCATCCTCGACAAATGGGCGCAGCACAAGACGCTCGGTGGAGAGCGTCGGGCATTTGGAGGACGCTTCCGCGAGCAAGGCAGCCGGCATGCCCGGATGCCTTGCAGCGCTAACGGCAAGGCAGACTCGCACTTGTTGCTCATCGAGCACGCGAATACCTTCGCTGCGCAGCAGCCGAGCCGCCACGCCATAGCCCGGAACGAGTCTTCCCGTAAAGGTGCCGTCATAGATGCGGCCGTTGCCGCAGGAGGGGCTTTTCGCCTTGAAGATAGCCAACGTACAGTCCTCTTCACGCACGCGCTCGAGTGTTTTTTGAGCTCCCGCCAAGAAAGCGTCGGTGTTGTCGGCCCCCTCCGCGTCCATCACCCGCAACGCCCGCTCGAACGTGGCTATCTCATTCGGAGGATGCGGTGCGCGAATGCCACCGTCGGTTTCCGGGCAAACAGGAATGAGCACGTGCTCTTCACCAAGAGCCAGCACCTCTTCACACGGCTTCGCAGCCCCATCGTATCGGCACCCCACTCCCAATAAGCATGCGCTCACGGCTATCTTCATCGCGTTAAGACCCGTCCGTTTCCTTGTAATCGTTTGCCATGAGGAGCATTGTACCATCCGCCAAATTCGGGTACATCCTGCGCAACGTTCCATCGCGGTGATGGCTCAGAAGCTCATGCGACACGACATGCCTCCGACATGTCGTTGTGAGGACGTGGGAAGCGCAGGTATGAGTACGAAGATGCTGCTTGCTATCTTGTTTTTCTCCTTTCTCGTTGATTTTCTCGCCTTGTTTTCAATCAGCACTCACCGTATGGGGAGTGACGCTTATCGAGCGCCGTGAGCTCCACGGTACTCGCATTTCAACCCGCACTCCCCGTGTGGGGAGTGACCGCAACATTTTGTGCTAGCGCTCCGTCCGCATCGACATCTAGCACATAACAATCAGAAGATCGAAAACTGACCCAAGACAGCTTGCCCGCCCCTCCGAAATCGGTGCGAACCTTCCTCGTGACGTCTGCGAGCCTCATGTTCGCACCAGTCATTATAAAGCCAAGAACCCTTCGGCTTCGTAGCTCGGCTTCGCACCAATGTGCTCCACCTTCGTTTGATATTTATTCCCTAGGTAATAGAAGCGCAAGCTGTCTTTATCGGGATCGATCAAATCAACAAGCTCGCCTTTGATTTTGACCATCGTCGCCGCATCGGCCACACATTCGAACACCGAGTTCTGAACGCGCTGTCCATAGTTCACGCAGTGCCGAGCCACTTTTCGCAAGCGTCGCCGGCCTTCAGGATCCTCCGTGTTCACGTCGTACGTAATCACCGTCAGCATGGCATGCACCTCACTTCCACATAAAGGGAGGATACCCGTCCAAATCGCCTCGCACGCAACGGGCGAGCAACAAAGCCTGAACATGGGGCACGAGTCCGCGAGGCATTTTTTCCTTCAGGAACGGATGCGTGATGGTTTCCTTCTTCCGCTCCTGCCACGCGCCGAACAGAATCCTTCTCCCCTCGTCGGTCAGGCGAACCTCGCCCGATTCCCGCTGCTCGAACGCCGAAGAATCCACCGGTTGTTTACGGCCGAGAGAACGAACCGGTCGACGAACACCGGCCGCAGCTCCTCCATCAAGTCCAGAGCAAGGGAACGCCGTCCTGGCCTATCCGCATGCATGAAGCCAACAAAAGGATCGAGGCCCACACCTTCGAGTGCGGACGCACAGTCGAAGGCTAGTACCGTGTAGAACAGCGACAACAGAGCGTTCATCGCATCGGTAGGCGGCCGCCGCACCCTGCCGCTGAAGCGAAACGTCTCTTTGTCCCTCAGCACCAATTGATCGAAAACACCAAAATACTCCGCCGCCGCATCGCCCTCGATACCGCGCAAGGAATCCATCGTCTCGCAACTCGTCACGCTACGAAGGGAGGCGCCAAGCTTCGTTGAAGCCGCTTTCACCGCCTCTGCATCGATGCGCAACGCGTGATCGCGCACGGCCCGCTCGAGGACCCAGCGACCGTTGTATAGCTTGCCGATGATGAAGTTGCGCGCTACGGTCAAGCTCTTGCCCTCGTCCTCCGACCATGCGTACTGCGTTTTCCTCAGCAGCACATTGCCGCGCTGCTCACCGTGCACGCCCGCAAGGAAGCGGCCTTTCCGACCGAAGAACGAGAGCGCCACTCCGCGTTCGGCACAGGCGCCCATGAGGCCTGGGCTGGCACCTCGATACGAGAAGCACAGAATGCCCTCAAGAGTGTGCAGCGGCACACGCCCGAGCTCCGACCCATCCTTGCGAACAACGACGTTCTCGCCGTCAAGCGTCAGGTACGCATCCTCAGTGAACACATACAGGGTATTGAGCAGATGCCTCATAGCGCCTCCTCGGCCAGCCGCTTCGCCACGAACTCCCCAACCGTAGCCCGGTTGATCGCGTGAGGCAGGCAAATATCGCACAGCGAGCACGACCTGCACGCCGCGAACGGCTTCACCTTCGGCGTGCGCCGGCGCCTGTACAGATCGTGCATCTCCTCAGCCATTGATACCACCGCCGCGCGCAACGCCCCGTCGATCGGCACGCGCTCGCGCGAGCGCGTCTCGTCGTAGAACAGGCACCCCTCGGGCACATCGGCGCCAAGCATCTCCTCCAGGCACAGCGCCTGAGCGCACAACTGCAACCTATCGGCGTCGCTCACCTTGCTGCGACCGCGCTTGTACTCCACGGGTACAGCGCGCCAAAGGCCATCCTCCCCCGCGAGAGGATGGCCGCCCGAATCCTTGCGAAACTCGACAACATCGCACTTCCCCGACAGGCCGAGCGTCCGCGAATGCACTGCCAAACCGCGAACGACGATGGTGTCTCCCCGCCGTTCGCGCAGCTCCTCGTCATGGGCCCGTCGGTGCATGAACTCGCCCTCCGCCGTTAGCACGTTGTCATCCCACGCCTGCTCGATGTGGATGAGCGCCCACTGCCGACGGCAGAACGCGAAGTGCTGGATGCCGGACAGCGCGAGGAACTCGTCCTCGTCGTACACCGTCTACACCATCCTCAGGACCGTGACCCCCTCGGGAACCACGCTCTCGTCGACCGTGATGTCCTCGTAGTCGTCGATCGAGCGCGGAGCCTCCACGCCTTTCTTCTTCTTGGTGGACACGGCATCGAACAGCTTGTACGACGGAGCGTTGCCCAGCTCGCCATCGTGCTTGAATACCACGAGCGCCCTCACCGCCATCTTGCCGCGTGCTGCCGAGTGGTCGTGCTCGAACATGTTGACGATAGCTTCCCACAGAAGCGCAAGGTCATCCTCCGAGAAGCCGGTCGACTTGCGCGCCAGGTTCGCCGAAACGTAGCCCTCACCGCGGTAGAGCGCGTAGGGCACCACGTACTTGCGGCCCATCTCGGTGCCCTTCTTCTCGGCGTCCGCCTCGGTCGTGATGGCCACACGCGTAATGGTGACCTCCTGGGGGATGATGGGATCGACGCTGCGTGCAAAGGTCAGCTGCACCGGCCCGCGCACCTGCCCGCAGTTGAGGGCGCCTTTCACGAACGTGGTCATCACCGCGCCGAACGTGCGCACGTCGTAGAATGTGCCGCACATGAAGTCGCGAATTTTCTCATCGAGGCTGGGGTCGTCCTTCTTGAGCTTCTTGATATCCTTCGCATCGACGCCGAGCGCTTCGAAGGCGCGGTTGTCGCTCGTGTTGAGCGCGACACCGTCCTTGATGTAGATGTCGAAGCCTGGTTCGTCTTCCTTCACCGTCTCCACGTAATTGCGGATCTTGCGCTTCAAGCACACGTCGGTCACGATGCCGTACCCGGTTTCCGGGTCGATGCGCGGCATGTTGCCCGCATCGGGGTCTCCGTTGGGGTTTCCGTTCTCAACATCGAAGTACACAACGAAATCGTAACGGTTCTTAATGGGGTCTCTCATGGCTATGCCTCCTGCATCCGGTCGGATTCGGTATCGCGCTTCTCGTAGCGTTTTTGGTTCTGATGGTAGTATCCCAAGATGAAATCGCCCTGCTCCTCGAGCGAGAGCCGCTTGGGGAACGCGTCAAGCTTGTCGAGCAGCTCCCCGCGCATCTTCTCGTAATGGACGGCAAGCCCCTTGCTGTCCCGTGCGAGCTTGGCAAGATGCTTGTCGCACAGACCGATCACGATCGGGAAGATCACGCTCGGCGTGGCACTGGCCGAATCGTAGTACTTGTTCTTGATGGTCGAATTCAAGCCAGGGCTTGCGGCTTCCTGGATGCTCTCGAGCACCGAGAACAGCCTCCCCAGCACATAGGGGGCGTCGGAACGCTCTTCGTTCAGTCCCACCGTGACCTCCTCCTCCTCGTTTCGTTTGCAATTCCTTATCAGGTACGCCTTGATGATGGCCGCCCGCCCGCGCGTCACCTTGTGCGTGCGGCGCTCATCGTCGTCCTGCGAAGCCCGCACGCGCAGTATCGTCTGCTCGAACAGGGCTTCGGGGTAGCGCTGGTCTCCCAGGATGGAGCGAAGGAGGGCGCCGCCGAGCAGCGACGTGGCGGCCGGCTGCTTCGCATTCGGATTCTCGGTCTCGGCCAGCAAGCGGTACGGCACGAGGTACTTCTTCTCGTAGGGAGCGCGCACGATGTCGAGCCGCTCGTAGTGCCGGTACAGGTTGTTGAGCATGGCACCGAACGTATCGCGTTGGAAAAAGCGCACCGACAGCCGGGCGGCGTTCGGAGCAAGCCCGAGCACGTAGAAGTTCGCATGAGGATCGACCTCCGCGATCGGCAGTCCCTTGGCAAGCCTCTGCATCACCGCGTCGATGGCGCGGTCCGGGTCGCCTTTGCCGCCTTTTCTACCTTCAGCATCGCCGTCTCCGGTTTGAGGATTCAAAAAGTCGGACATGATGTCGACGCAGGCTTGGTCGTGCTTGTCGGCCCAGTACACCACCGTCGTGTCACCTACCCTCATATGATGCTTGCGATCGGAAAGCAGGTAGTTGAGCGCCGTCGAATAAGCGAACGCGGCATACTCGCTCACCGGCGCGTTGAGGCCCTGCTCTTCGTCGTGCCCGTAGGATTCAAATGCCCGCGCGTTGAAACCAACAAGCGAAGCTCCCATAGCTTGCGCGCCCACGACGCCCTTGATGGCAGGATGCAGCCGAGCAATGGGAGCGTTGTCGCCGGACACGAGGCAGGTCATGACGGCAGCGTCTTCCGAAGGCTCCCTGCACGCCTTCTCCCAAGCCGAGCAGATGACGGGATCGTCGAGCGCGTTCTTCCCGCCAACCCGGAAGACGAGGTTGCCACCCGCGAGCAAGACCTCACCCGCATCGGCGACGGCTGCATGCTCGAGCGCCTCTCCAGGATCCCACGTCTCGAAGAAACGCCTGATCGCCGTAGCTGCAGGAGACTCGAGCTCTCGTAAGAAGGCCAGATGGCGCTCCTTCGCCGCCTCGAAGCACTGCCGAGCACGCTCGGGCTTGCCCTTGGCGTCGATGCCGAGCAGGTAGGTCGCGTTATCACACAGCAGGTTCGCCGCTACGCCAACCGTGCGTTTCACCTGTTCGGGAACCATCATCGCCCAACCGCGCTTCTCCACAGCCGGAATGACGTTGACCAGTTCGCCATCGGGCGTCAGCTCGAGCATGAACGCCACCTGGCGCGAACACCACCCGACCCGGGCGATCTTTTCGGGACGCTCCGCGGCGAGCTGCTCGTAAAAACCAACCAACGCTTGGAGAATCATCGGAACACCTCGCTTCCCGCCACGTCGATCACGCCGCCGCGCATGACCGCACGGAAGAACATCGGCGTGATGTTCTTCGGGTCGCTGTAATCCATGTCGTACAACATGAGGCCGAGATCCTTCTCGCCGTCCGACGCATAGCAGCCCTGGGGCGATTGCGGCCCCTCCCACGCTTTGAAATGCGCCGGAAACTCGCGCGTTCCGAAATAGGGCATCGAGTAGCACTGGCCCCGTTCGAGCCTTCGCCTGATGATATCCTTGAACTTACCAGGGTTGTCCTCGGGCATCGCCTTGTCGGTGAGATCAAAGTGCGCCTCTATCACGTAGCGGACGTTGATGAGGATGAGCGACGCTCTCTGCTGGATATCGTCTTTCGTATTGATATAGGGAAGCTTGCCGCCCCCGGTCACCGCCGTGCGCATGGTGCTGGCGAGCGCCTTCGATTTCACCTCGTTGCGACGCACGTTCGTGAATTGGATGGGATTGAGCACGTGGATGCGGTCGATGCTGTAGCGCATGCCCGGGTGCCAGTAGATGCTTTCGAGCAGCCCTCTTGCGGCGCTGGGGGTCATCGCGTCGTACGACACGCGCTCCACCGAAAGCTCCGGACGCGTGAACAGCGCCCGATCGCCCCACACCTCAACTTGAATGCCGTAAGCCATAGGACACCTCCTTCCTCTGCTTTCTCAAAGTCCTTCGCTTGCTTTCGACGTACGCGATTCTTGACGCTATATCGTTATCAAGGTGCTCATATATGCAGCATAGCAGCCGATCACGCTTTGCAAGAGACGATTACGGTACAGGTTTGGAATACTTTTCAGAAAAAAAGACCCTTCCCTCCCGCATCCGATGCGTCGAGTCCCGTGTCCTCGCGATACAGGCTCGGATCGACCAGCTCGTAGGTATCCCCGTCCAACAGCCTGACGGCACCTGCGCGCTGCAGCACTTTGAGGTCGTTGTCGTACAAGCCCACCGAATAACGCGCCACGCGGCGCATCGACCCTCGCGTGCCCGTCCCTGCGCGGAGGTCGCGAAGCTCCTGGTATATCGCAGGGTCGGGAACGATGACGGAATGGGACCCGTCCTCGATCATGCGGAAGCGGCCGGCGGCATCCTTGAAGGGGATGAGGGGGATCGGCCTGTCCTTATGGAACTCCGCTCGATCGATCTCCGTAAGGTCCCCGAGTACCCCTTCGGCATCGAGCCGGTCGGCGCGCAGCTCGTGCAGCTGATCGAAATACGATGCGATCGCCTCAAGCGAGCCGATGTCGCACGGGACGCCCTCGCTTTCGGCCCCAGCGTTCTCAAGGCTGACGCCTATCCCGAGCAGTATGGACCGGGCGATCGAGCACTTCTGGGCGGTGTCGTTCGGAATACCGTACGACGTTTTCGGATCGAACAGATACACGATGCTCTCGCAGGCAGGGCGTTTCCCTTCGCGGTTGCACCGGCCGGCACACTGCACCATGCTGTCCACGCCGGCGAGCGCGCGGTACACGACGGGAAAATCGACGTCGACGCCGACCTCGATCAAGCTCGTGGCGATTACCCTGCAAGCCTTCCCCGCGGCCAGCCGACGACGGATTGCAGCGAGCGCCCTTTCCCGATGCGCCGGATGCATGAGCGTCGACAGATGGTAGACGCCTCCGTCGTCGCCCAGCTCCCTGCGCGCCGAATCGTACAGGGCCTTCGCCTGCTTGCGGCTGTTGACGACGCATAGCGCCTGCTTGTGCGATGCTAACCTGTCGGCGAGCGCCTCGTCTTCGATCTTTCCGACGAAGCGATACTCCGTTCGACGCAAACGCTCGTACAGGGCTTGCGGCTCATGAGCGATCTCGCGCACCGGACATCCGTACGAGGCGAACATCTCGCCGAGTGACGGCTGGGTCGCCGTGCACAGCACCACCGTGCATCCGTAACGGTGGACCAGCTCGGCCAACGCCCGCACGCAGGGTAGCAGCTGCTTCGTCGGGAGCATCTGCGCTTCATCAAGTACGATCACACTATTCGCGATATTGTGCAGCTTGCGGCAACGCGACGTCTTGTTGGCATACAGCGATTCGAAGAGTTGGACGTTGGTCGTGACCACGATGGGCGCGTCCCAGTTCTCCGTCGCGAGGCGCAGCATTCCGCCGTCCTCGCCCGCATTGTCGAAGTCGAAGTTGCCATGATGCTCGAGCACGTTGTTCGCGCCGACCACTTCACGAAACACCTCGGCGTTCTGCTCGATGATCGACGTGAAGGGCACCGCGTAGATGACGCGCCGCATGTCGTGGCCCTCGGCGAGGGCATGGCGCAGAGCGAAACGCAGCGACGCGTACGTCTTCCCGCCGCCGGTGGGAACCGTGAGCGAGAAAACGCCCGGAGCATCCGATGCCGCTTCGGCGCACGCATCCAAAATGGCACAACGCGTTTTGTTGAGCTCGCCTCGAGGAGGGTAAAACGATTGGACCTTGCGTTCAAGACGCTCGTTTAACACCTCGAGCGGATCGGTGGCCATAAGCTCGCGCGGCGACCCCGCCATGAAGCACTCCGTGCTGAGAAAGTCGGCATCGACCAGACACGAGAACACCATGCGCGTCAGGAAGGCGAGCGAGAAGGGATCAAAGTGGGTCATGTTGTCGAAAACGACTGATTCCGCTTTGGGCAGCTCGATCTCGCGTGCATAAGCGCGATAGTCGGGAAGCTCGTGATGTTCCGCTTTGCGCAAGCGTCCTATCAGCGTCGGGCCTTCGAGTTCGGCGAGCGAGCCGCCGTCGGGCAAACCGCCGTGGTGACCGGCGACACAAAAAGAGAGCGGGAGCAATCCAGCCTGCTCGTAGAGTTCGTAGGCCCCTGCCGTGGAGTGGTCGACCTTGTGTCCCTCGCGGAGGATGCGGTTCTGGAACTCCGCAGAGTACTTTCCGATATCGTGGGCCATACCCGCCAGGTACGCCCACTTTTCAGCTCCGAACGGGCGCGCGAACTCCGCCGCCATCTCGGCCACCTCGCGCAAATGGTCGACCACTCTTTCGATGCGTCCGTCCTCGGAAACATGGGAGACGTACATGTTCAAGCCTCCTGTTCAACTTATCGAGTGGGTCAAGTCTGAAAATCGGCAATATGTCAATGCCTCATACTTGCAGCAATGCGCCAGAAATAAGCTGCTATAATGAAATCTTCGGTGAAGACGAAGGCTACCACCTCCGTCTTCACCACTTCTGATTAGCTGGTTCGGAGAAGATTCGTGAATTCTTGAATGAGGAAAACAATCTCTCTGACCAGCTTTACCAGCCTTTCCGCAAATCCTACCAGCTTTTCCATACCGCCTCCTTTCTCGGCAGGTTCACGGCAAGTCGCAATAGCCTGTTACAAAAGATATGCGACCTTGATTCTTATCGTAACATATCAATAAATAGCATTCAATGATTTGTTATAAGGATACAGCCGGCTGATGCCGGCTGTATCCTTATAACATCCTTGTACAACTCATTGTTTCAATCCACGCGTTTCACGCGACATGAACATTCTAATTCAATGAGTTGTAAAATAAATTCTTCTTGATTCTGCATGGCTCGATCCATGGAAACCAACACATATCGGCTACAAAACCCCCATGCCCCTTATCGACGACATACGCGCTTACCGGGCCTTCAACAAGCAGGAGGCTGCGGACCGCGCGGTCATCCTGCGGCAGCTGGAGTGCGACCCACACGTGTTCGACCGCGACTCGCTCGCGCACATGACGTGCTCGATCTGGACGGTCGACCCCACCGCTACCAGGACGCTCATGGTGTTCCATACCACGTACGGCTCGTGGAGCTGGATCGGCGGGCACGCCGACGGCGAGCGCGACCTGGCACAAGTTGCGCTGCGCGAGCTGGAGGAGGAAACGGGTGTCATCAACGCGCGGATCGTGCCGTGCGGGCCAGGGAACATCTTTTCGCTCGAGGTGCTCACCGTGGACGGACACGATAAGCGCGGGCGGTACGTGAGCTCACATCTGCATCTCAATGTGACGTACCTGGCCGTGGCCTCGCCGGACGAGCCGCTGCGCATCAAGCCGGACGAGAACAGCGGCGTGCGCTGGTTCGATCTCAACGACGCGCTCGATGCATCAACCGAGCCATGGATTCGCAATCGCGTCTATCGCAAGCTCCTCGACAAGCTGCGCGCCGCCAACCCCTTCTAAGCACAGCCATCGAGCGCCGATCACAACGTGACGCCGCGCGAAGGCACCATGCCGAAGGGCGGGGCGCTTCTCGTTCGCAATCAAATCTCGCTTAGAATGTGGCGAAGCGCTCGTGGCGGGTCCGGAGCAGCTCCTCGGTCGGCGCATCGCACAGCTCGTTGAGCGATGCCATCACGTACGTTTTAACGTTGTTTGCAGCAACGTCGGGATTCTCGTGAGCAGGCGCGGGTCCCTCGGAGAGTACCGCGTCCACGATGCCCATACCGTGCGCCTCCGCAGCGCTCATTTTCATAACGGCCGCAGCTTCGGGTGCACGCGTGCGATCTTTCCACAGAATCGACGCGAAGCCCTCGGGCGACAGCACCGAGTACACTGCATGCTCCTGCATGGCCACGCGGTCGGCGAGCGCGAGCGCCAACGCGCCGCCGCTACCTCCCTCGCCCAGAAGCACACTCACCACAGGAACGCGCAGCCCGGCAAGCGCAAGGAGGTTATCGGCGATAGCGTTGCCTTGACCGCGTTCCTCGGCCTCCATACCGCAAAACGCGCCTTGCGTGTCCACGAGGCACACAACGGGTCTACCGAACTTCTCGGCCTGGCGCATAAGACGCAGGCTCTTACGGTATCCTTCGGGCTGGGGGCAACCGAAGTTACGTCGAATGCGCTCCTTCAAGTCCGCTCCCTTCTCTTGCGCGATTACCGTAACCGCCTGGCCGCCGATCCACCCGACACCGCCTACGATAGCTCCATCGTCGCCGAAGGCACGATCGCCGTGCAATTCGATAAAGCCGTCCACAAGCGCATCAATATAAGCGAGTGCAGTCGGGCGGTGCACGTTGCGGGCGAGCTGCACGCTCTCCCATGCACGGTTTTCGGCCGTCACGCCTGCTACTTCTGCATGCCCGTTCGCATCGTCAAGCGACGCCCCGTTCTCAGCATCAAACTCCCCTCGCGCCAACGCTTTCTCAAGCCGCTTTCCGGATACGGAGCCCGACCGCTCGAAGCGGTCGACGATACCCGAAAGTCGCTCCTTCAACCGTCGCGCACTCCGCCCTGACGACTCTCCAGCCAGCATCGGAACGTCCATATCGCCGTATGTGACCGTATTGTACGTATCGGTGCCGTGCTCAAGGTTCTCGCGCACCGACTGATAGTCAACGAGAATCTCGCGATCACCCGACTCGAAGCGTCCGGAGGCGGTCGCAAGGTGGATGGCCAGGATGTGCGCGATCATCCCGCGCAGCTCCTCGCGTTCCACGATAGCGTCGATCAGCCCGTGCTCGAGAGCGAACTCGGCGGTTTGGAATCCTTCGGGCAGTTCCTGTCTGATGGTGTCGCGTATAACGCGCTGCCCGGCGAAGCCGATGAGAGCCCGCGGTTCAGCCAGAATCACATCGCCCTGCATGGCGAACGAAGCGGTCACGCCGCCAGTGGTTGGATCGGTAAGCACCGAGATATAAGGCAGGCCCGCCTCGGCATGCCGCTCAATCGCGCACGACACCTTCGCCATCTGCATAAGCGACACGAGCCCTTCCTGCATGCGTGCGCCGCCCGATGCTGTGAAGACCACGACCGGCAGGTGTTCCTCGACGGCTCGGTCGAAGAGCCTGCACACCTTCTCGCCCACCACCGAGCCCATCGATCCCATAAAGAACTGCGAATCCATGATGCCAATGGCAAAGCGCAGGCCTGCGATGCGACCCTCGCCCGTGCGAACCGCTTCTTCAAGTCCCGACTTCGCACGCGCTGCCTCAAGCTTTTCGAAATAACCGGGAAAGTCGAGCGGGTCGGTCTCGGCAACCGACCGATCCCACTCTACGAAGCTGTCGGCATCCAGCAGGTCGTTGATGCGCTCGGTAGACGACATGCGAAGATAGCCGCTGCACGTCGGGCATACATAATGGCCGGATGCGAGGCTCGCCTCGTCGAACTTGAGGCCGCAATGGGGGCAGGCTCGCCAAGCGCCACCGTCGAAAGGGGGTTTCTCGGTGGTGCACAGCACCCAGCCGAGTGCGGGCATATCCTGGTTCAGAGGTCGAAAGACCCGTATGCTCCGAGCCGCTGCGCGGGCAAGGAAACTGTCCACCTCGGCCAGAGGGAGCGCCTCGTCGCAGAGGAGCACAACCGAAGCGCCGCAGGTCTCAGCAGCCTCGAGGACGGCGCAGCTGTTACAGAACAGCGCCGCCGAGTAGCGCTCGCCTAAGCACACTGCCTGCTGTGCGAGTTTGAGGTGCGGTTCAAGGCGGCGGTCCTGCGTGTAGACCGCGCACGTAGAAAAGCCCGCCTCAGCGGCGGCGGGCAGCATCTTTTTTGCCGTCTTCGCGCGCGCCATCACGAGAACGACGGGATGAGCCCCGTCGTCGGCCGCTCCGCGCCCACCGGCGACGTCGGTATATTCGGACATGTCCGCAGAGTCGATCGCGTTCGGCGCAAGGGGAAGTGCAGCGGCGGCTTCTCCAGCAGCGCGTGAAAGTCGATAGGCGACATCAGCCGCTGCAGGCGCGGGCTCAAGTTCGGGTGCGGCCTGCACTCCTCCACAGGAAAGCACTTCCCCGTCCACTGTTAGGGTGATGTAGTTCTGCTTGCGTTGCTTCATCGAATGGTCCTTGCCTCTTGCCTCGGAACGCACACGCGTCCCACGCCTACGCTTCCGCCTTCGCCAGCACGTACTTCTGCGTGGCCGACGCGCACACCGCGCCGTCGACGCTCGCCTCCACCTCGGCCACGCACAAACGCGACGAGGACTTCACGATGCGCCCCTTGAGGGTGAGCGTCTCGCCCGGCTCCACCTGGCGGCGGAACTTCGCGCCGTCGATGCCGGTGAGGAAGCCGATGGATCCCTCGGCGCCGCGCTGTACGAGGATGCAGAACGAGGCGGCCTGCGCGAGCGCCTCCATGATGATGACGCCCGGCAGCACGGGGTGGCCCGGAAAGTGGCCCGCGAACAGCGGCAGCGCAGGGTCGACGTCGAGCTCGGCCGTCACCTCGACACCCGGCTCGCACGCGACGACGCGGCTCACCCAGCAGAACGGGTCGCGATGCGGCAGCACCGCCTCGACGACGTCCCTCTCACAAGGATATTCGATATCCATGTTGACTCCTTCTTCAATCGACGCACGCTCGGCTTCTTCTGCAACCGAACGGATGCGCTTTCCCGTAATATCGGCAATTCCGACGAGCGCGAGGAGGACGGTGCCGCCCACCAAGCGAGTTCCGCAGCGAAGCGAGGACTGTTCGAGCGACTGGGCGGCACCGTCCTCCTCGCGCGTCCCGCAGGTCGCTAGCCGTGATACGGCGATAGCGCCAAGGAGGCGTTGTGGCCGCCGAAGCCCAGCGAGTTCGACAGCGCCACTTTCTGCGGGTAGTTCGTCTTCGCCTCCGTGACGACGTTGACCGGGCACTCCGGGTCGGCCTCGGCGAAGCCGGCCGTGGGCGGCACGCAGTCGTTCATCACGGACAGGGCGCAGACGATGGCCTCGATGGCGCCGGCGGCGCCCAGCGTGTGGCCCGTCGTGCCCTTCACGGACGTCACCGGCACGGCGCGCCCGGCCTCCTCGCCGACGAGCGCCAGCAGCGCCTTGGACTCGGTGGCGTCGTTGGCGGGCGTGCCGGTGCCGTGGGCGTTCAGGTGCCCCAGGTCCTCCGGCGAGAAGCCGCCCTCCTCGAGCGCCTGGCGCATGGCGCGCACCACGCCCTCGCCGCTGGGCTCGGGGGCCGTCATGTGGTAGGCGTCGCCGGTTGAGCCGAAGCCCGTGATCTCGGCAAGCACCTCAGCACCGCGGCCGAGCGCATGCTCGAGCGACTCGACGACCACGGCGCCCGCGCCCTCGCCCGCCACGAAGCCGGCGCGGCGCGCGTCGAACGGCAGCGATGCCTGGGAGGGGTCGTCGGCCTTCGACAGCGCGCCGAGATTCGAGAACCCGGCCAGGCAGATGGGCGACACGGACTCCTCCGAGCCGCCGGCCAGCGCCGCGTCGATGTAGCCGTGGCGGATGTCGCGCACGGCCGCGCCGATGGAGTGCGCTCCGGTGGCGCATGCGGTCACGACGTTCAGGCACTCGCCGCGCAAGCCGTAGCGGATGGAGAGGTTGCCGGCGGCGATGTTGCCGATCATCGTGGGGATGAACAGCGGGCTCACGCGCTTCGGCCCCTTCTCGGCCAGCGTGAAGAAGCCGCTCTGCAGCTCGTCGATGCCGCCGATGCCCGTGCCGAACACGCACGCGATGCGCGTGGTGTCCTCGGCCTCGAGGTCGAGGCCCGACTGCGCCAGCGCCTCGTCGGACGCGACGATGGCGTACTGCACGAAGCGCTCGAACCGGCGCGCCTCCTTCTTCGAGATGCCGTGCTCGCACGGGTCGAAATCACGCACCTCGGCGGCGATGTGCACGTCGAAGTCGGACGTGTCGAAGCGCGTCACCGGACCGATGCAGCACGCGCGGCCCATGACCGCGTCCCATAGCGCCCCCACGCCCACGCCGGCCGGCGATACCGCGCCCATGCCGGTGATGACCACGCGATGCGTGCCGTCCGCACGGCGCGCATCGCCCGTGCTCATGCTGTTCTCGCTCATAGCGACATACCTCCGTCGATGCAGATAACCTGTCCGGTGATGTAGCCGGCCTCCTCGCTCGCCAAAAAGCGCACGAGCTTCGCCACGTCCTCGGGATCGCCGAGGCGCTTCGAGGCGATGCGGCCGAGGATGGCCTCGCGCTGCTTCTCCGACAGCGCGTCGGTCATGTCCGTGGCGATGAAGCCGGGGGCCACCGCGTTCGCCGTGACGTTGCGCGCGGCCAGTTCGCGGGCGATGGACTTCGTGAGGCCGATCACGCCGGCCTTCGAGGCGGCGTAGTTCGCCTGGCCCGCGTTGCCCGCCACGCCCACGACGCTCGACAGGTTGACGATGCGCCCGTAGCGCTGCTTCATCATGCGTTGCGCCGCGGCCTTGCAGCAGTTGAACGTGCCCTTGAGGTTCACGTCGATCACCGCGTCGAAATCCTCTTCCTTCATGCGGGCCAGAAGGCCGTCGCGCGTGATGCCCGCGTTGTTCACGAGCACGTCCACGCGGCCGAACTCCTCGTGGGCGGCGTCGATGAGCGCGGCGGCATCGGCGGCATCGGCCACGTTGGCGGCAACCGCGATGGCGCGCACGCCGCAGTCGGCCTCGAGGGAGGCGGCGAAGGCGCGGGCCTCGACGAGGCCGCGCTCGCTCGAGCAGTTCACGCACACGTCGAAGCCCGCGCGCGCGAGCTCCTCGGCCACGGCGCGGCCGATGCCGCGGTTCGAGCCGGTGACGACCGCGCTTCGGCGCGGGGTTTCGGTTTCGTTGGTCATGGGAGAAGAAGCTCCTATTCGGAATCGGGCGCGGCCTGGGCGGCGAGGAGCGCGTCGAAGCTCGCGCGGTCCTGGACGCAGGCGCGCGTCGCGGTTTTGTCGATGCGCTTCACGAGGTTGGCCAGCACGCCGCCGAAGCCCACTTCGACGAACGTGTCGGCACCGACGGCTGCGAGCGCGGCCACGCTCGCGTCGAAGCGCACGGGGCTCGTGAGATGGCGCACGAGGCTCTCGCGCGCGTCGGCGGCGGACAGCGGCGCGGCGGTGACGTTGCAGATGAGGGGCACGCGCGGCTCCGAGAACTCGACGTTCTCCAGATAGGCGGCCATCCCTTCGGCAGCCGAGGCCATGAGCGGGCTGTGGAACGCGCCCGACGTGGCCAGGCGCGACGAGCGCTTCCCCGCCGCAGCCCACGCCGCCTCGGCGCGCTCGACGGCCTCCGGCGTGCCCGCCACGACGATCTGCCCCGGGCAGTTGAAGTTCGCCGGCACGAGCACGTCGCCTTCGGCGCACTCGTCGCAGAGCGTCTGCACGGCATCCTCGTCGGCCTTCAGCAGCGCGCTCATCGCGCCGGGATGCGCCGCAGCGGCCTCGGCCATGAGCTCCGAGCGCGCCTTCACGAGCGCGAACGTGGCCTCGTCGCCGAGCATGCCCGACACGGCGAGCGCGCTCACCTGGCCGAGCGAGAAGCCCAGCACCGCCGCCGGCTGCACGCCGCGCGCCATGAGCGCGCGGGCGACGGCCACCGACAGCACGCACAGCGCCGGCTGGGCGTTGCGCGTGTCGTTGAGCTCGGCGGCATCGGCGTTGAGCACGAGGTCGGCCACGTCGAAGCCCAGCACGTCGGAGGCACACTCGAACGTCGCACGCACCTCTTCCACAGCGAAGAGATCGGCCCCCATCCCCGGTTTCTGCGAGCCCTGACCCGAGAACATGAACACAGGAGCCCCGGAAGCGATAGCGGAAATCGGTTGCACATTCGACGCGGAGCCGGGCCGATCGGCGGCGTCCACCAAGCGAGTTCCGCAGCGAAGCGAGGACTGTCCGAGCGACTGGGCGCCGCCGATCGGCCCTCCCGCAGGTTGAAGTTCGGTCACGTTGCCCCCTTAGCGAACGCGCCCACGGCGAGCATTCGATTCCGCCAGGGCCTCCAGGTCGAGTCTGCCGAGGGCCTCGGCCTCATCGATCATCCGAGCGATCGCCTCGGCCGCCGTCGCGCGCTCGTGCACGAGCGCCGCCGACTGCCCTGCCATCATCGTGCCGTTGTCCACGTCGCCGTCCACGGCGCGCTTGAGCGAGCCCGCGTACATGGCCTCCAGCTCGTCGCCGTTGGCCGCCACGTCGCCCTCGAGCTTGCGGACGGTGCGGGCGAACTTGTTCTTGAGGCAGCGCACGGGATGCCCGCTGCCGCGGCCCGTGACGATGGTGTCGGCGTCCTTGGCGGCGATGACCTTGTCCTTGTACGCGTCGGCGATGGTGCACTCGTCTACCGTGAGGAAGCGGGTGCCCACCTGTACACCCTCGGCTCCCAGCGCGAAGGCTGCGGCCATGCCGCGCCCGTCGGCGATGCCGCCGGCGGCGATCACGGGGATGGACACGGCGTCGCACACCGCGGGGATGAGCGCCATTGTGGTGAGCTCGCCGATGTGGCCGCCGGCTTCGGTGCCCTCGGCCACCACGGCATCGGCGCCGAGGCGCTCCATGCGCGCGGCCAGCGCGCTCGA
This sequence comes from Enteroscipio rubneri, assembly GCF_002899715.1. Taxonomy (GTDB): domain Bacteria; phylum Actinomycetota; class Coriobacteriia; order Coriobacteriales; family Eggerthellaceae; genus Enteroscipio; species Enteroscipio rubneri. The sequence goes on from NZ_PPEK01000009.1 coordinate 45,561, forward strand.
GGCAACCACGGGCACCACCTTGATGCCGGCGTCCTTCCACAGCTGCAGGTAGTTCGCCGGGCTGCCCGCGCCCGTCGTGATGACGTCGACGCGCAGCTTCGCCAGAAGCTCGGCCGTCTCGCCCGCATTCGGATCCATGAGCATGACGTTCGCACCGATGGGCTTGTCGGTCATCGAGCGGGCGATGCGCACCTGCTCCTCCACCCACTCAAGCGGCGCGCCGCCGCACGCGATGATGCCGAGGCCGCCAGCCTCGCTCACCGCGCCGGCCAGGCTCGCGTCGGCGATGCGCGCCATCGCGCCCTGCACGACGGGCACCTCGATGCCCAGCAGTTCCGTTATCCGCGTCTTCATGCTCCCGCTCTCTCTTCTTCGAACCTCGCCCGAGTCCGCCGGGCGAACATTATAAACGAGCCTGCGCAGGGCCCGTCAAGCAAGCGGGCCCCGTGACGGGGCCCGGTCAACGCGCCTTTACAGCGAGTCGATGTGCGCGACCAGCTGGCCCACCGTCTCGATGCCCTCGGGCTCGCCGAACTCGACGTCGCACTTCTCCTCAAGGTCGCAGATGAGCTCGACCATGTCGAGGGAGTCAATGCCGAGCGACTCGAGTGTGGCCTCCTCGGTGATCTTGTCGGCCTCGAGATCGAGGTTCTCCACGAGGACGTCCTTCACGGTGTCGATGGTAGCCATAGCCAGTTCCTTTCGCGTCGTGCAATTTAGTTTGATAATCAAAGTATTTCTACGGAAGTAATGGTATGGTGGGGGGACGCCGAATGCAAGGGCTCCCGTACGCCCTCCACGATTTCTGCGCGCCAGAAGCTGCGGACGGCCCCCGCCCCACGGCGTTCCCGCCCGAATGTTTCACGTGAAACATTCGTTCGCGCGTACCTATGTTTCACGTGAAACATCGGCATCCCATCGCGGGTCGACGAGCGCCCGCCCTGTGTCCTGCGAGAAACGCGCCCACGCCACGCCGCCGTGCGACCGAGCTTGCGCGCCTGCACACCCCGGACCCCGCGACTCCCCGCCAGGCGCCCCAAACACCCTGCGCCTCGCGGCGCGCGCCGCGCTCACGCTACGCCTGCGCGTCGAAGAACGCCTTCACCTTCGACAGCGCCTCGGCGAACACGCGCTCCTCTTCCTCGGAAAGATCGGCCAGCGCCTCGTCGATCATCTGGTGGTGGAACAGGTTGTGGGCACGCAGCACCTGCCTACCCTTCTTGGTGAGCGACACGAGCACCTTGCGCCGGTCGTCCTCGGCGCGCGTGCGCTCGACGAAACCCTTGTTCGCCAGCTTGCTCACCGCCGTGGTCAGAGTTGCCAGCGTCACGTTCAGGCGCGCGGCGACCACGTTCATGGGGTTGCGCTCATGCAGGCCGATGGCCACGATGGTATGCACCTCGGTGATGGTCAGGCCATGCGTCAGGCGGTTGTCGAGCGACTGCTCCTCGATGCGCAGGATGGAGTTGAACGTGCCGGACAGCAAGCCATCAATCTCCTCGCGTCTCTTCCGAGATGCACTTGAGCCTTCGCCCATGCCTTCCATCCTCTCACTTCTCCTCGCTTGCCGCTCCCAGCGCACGCATCATATCGCAGTCGGTGAGACAATCAAAGGTTTTCTCTGTTTCGAGGTCGTCCCGCAGAGCCGTCAGCAGCCACGCGCCAACCGAAAGTCAAGGCGACGAGAACGCGGATCGGCCAATGTTAACACGACGGGAACTCGCTGGCCCAAACGGTAGGTCGTTCCGGTATCCTGCCCGATCAGGCGATACCGTTCCGGGTCGAAGGCGAAGTACTCGGCACCGAGGTTCTTCGCGGGAATCAGCCCCTCCACCGTATTGTCGAGGCGCACGTACAACCCGTATGCCGCCACGCCCGAAACCGTCGCGGAAAACGACCGGCCTATGAACTGCTCCATATACTCGACAAGCTTGACTTCCTGCGATTCGCGCGCAGCCTTCTCGGCCTCGCGCTCCATATCCGAGGAGTGCTCCGCGATCCACGACAGCGCCGAAACCTCTTGGTCGAACTTCTCTGGGCGGCGGCCTATCTGCGCTTTGAGCATGCGATGCACGACAAGGTCGGGATAGCGCCGAATCGGAGAAGTGAAATGCGCATATGCGGCGCTCGCAAGCCCATAATGCGAATCGCATACAGGCCGATATACAGCGCGTTTCATGGAGCGCAGCACGAGCGATGAGACAAGCTCGCCTTCGGAACGGTTCGCGCTGACGGCGAGGATGCGCTGCAGCTCACGCGGATCGCCAGCAATAAGCTTGTTTCGATCGACGGCATCGAACCATGAAAACTCCTGGAACACCGGCACAAGCCCTTCAAGGCTCTCGGCCGCCGGCCGCTCGTGCACGCGGAAGATGCCCGGGAATCCGGCACCGCACAGGTGCGCAGCCACCGTTTCGTTCGCAAGAATCATCGCCTCTTCGACAAGAGAGGTCGCATCGGTCTTGCGCCTCAGATCGACGCCGATCGGATGATCGCCATCATCGAGTTTCACACGCGCCTCAACCGTATCGAAGTCCAAACCGCCTGCCGCCTTGCGCGCCGCCGCGCGCCTTTGCGCAAGGAACGAGAGCTGCTGGAGACGCCAAGCAAGGCCGTCGTGGAGATTGCCGAAATCCGCATGATCCCCAGCGTACGGGCATTGTGCGGATTCCTGCGAGCTCGCGTCCGAAGCGCTCTGTCCGGGATTGCCCGAGCACTCGTCGAGCAGGTTCTGCGCCTCATCATACGCAAGCCGTGCGGCCGAGCGAATGACGGCCGGATACAAATCATAGCCCACGAGCCGCGACTCGTTGTCCAGGTACAGATCCGCCGTCATCGTCAGCCGATCCTCGTTGGGCCGCAGCGAGCACAGATCGCCCGATAGCTCCTCGGGCAGCATGGGGATCACGCGATCCGCCAGATAGACGCTCGTCGCCCGTCTGCGCGCGTCGAGATCGATCGAGGAATTCCACGGCACATACCGCGACACGTCAGCGATATGCACCCCAAGCCGCCACCGCGCAGCCGAAATCCCGCGCACATCCACGGTTTTTGAACCGCTCAAACATCCTCCAGCAGCAGAACGTTCGCCCTCGACCCCGAAGATGCCATGCTCGCCGCCGCCAGCCGAAACTCGCTCCAACGACAGGGCATCGTCGAAATCACGAGCATCAGCGGGGTCGATGGTGAACGTGAAACGGCCCCGCAGATCGCAATACCCCTCTTCGAGCGCCGCATCGACATCGAGTACAGCGGCCCTCGCCTCAGCAAGGGCGCCTTCTGAAAACGACGTCTCCAGCTTGTGGCGCGCGATCACGAGATCGACGAGCGCACGCTCGTCGTCGGCGTGTCCGAGCACCTCCTCCACGACGCCGGTTGCGGCGGAAGCGCGCGAGGGGAACGTCGAGATGCGCACGCGCACAAGCGTCCCGTCCTCGATATCGGGCCTATCAGCTCGCATCGTGAACACATCGTAGGGAATGCGCGGATCCTCAGGGACCACCACGCCAAAAGGTTCTGCCCCCTCGTAGCGGCCGATCAGGGTATCGTGCGCACGATCGATGACGCGCAGTACCCGAGCAGCCGGCTTCTCGTCCGGGCGATGCGAATTCCCGTTCGCGCGACTGCCGCGCTTGCTTTGCACGGGCAACAGCGCAAGCTCTACGAGGTCACCGTCGAAAGCACCGGCCATCTTCGATTCGGGCACGTAAAACTCGCCCTCCGCTGTACGAACGAAGGCGAATCCTCCAGGCCGCACGTCCAGTACGCCGCGCGGGTTGCTGCGCGGGCTTCGCCGCGTATGCGAACGCGAGCGCGGCACGTCACTGCCGAACGAAGGATTGGGCGGTCTCGACCGCCAACGTCTTCTGATTGTCGACGCCTTCGGAAAGCGCGACGGCCACATCGGGCGCGACGCCCACTCCGTCGATATCATGGCCGAGCGGGCTCTTGTAGTAGGCCGCAGTGTATCGAAGCGCGCCGCCAAAGCTCAGCTCGCGCGTCACCTGCACCGATCCCTTTCCGAGCGTCGTCTGCCCCACAAGGGTCGCGCGCTGGTTGTCCTGGAGCGCAGCTGCGAGAACCTCGGCGGCAGCAGCGGTGTTGCCGTTCACGAGGACAACGAGCGGCTTATCCGTCGCGACTGCGCCCGTTGCGGTTTTCGTCGTATCCTCCGCTTCCTTCGTCTGAATCTTCACGAGCGTGCCGCTTTTCACGAACAGGCTCGCGATATCCACCGACTGCGTGAGGAAGCCGCCTGGATTGTCGCGAATATCGAGTACGAACGAGCTGGCGCCCTGCGATTCAAGATCCGAAACGGCAGACTTTACCAGCCCCGCCGCGTTCTGAGTGATCTGCTTGAGCCGGATATAGCCCACCTCGTCTATCAGCTCCGACTCTACGTTTCTAGCCTGGTAGTCAGAGCATTCGAGGGTTGTTGTGAACTCGTCGCCACCTTCGTCGTCGAGCGTTTCGGCTCGTCTCCAGGTGATAACGACACTCTCGCCCTCGTCGCGTTTGAGAGCGGAAACCACTTCCGTCATCGTCCAATCGTGCTCGCGATCGCCGTCGATCGCCACGACGAAATCGCCTGTTCTCACGTCGGCAACCTGCGCTGCAGACCCCTCAAACACGTCGACGGCATAGGCGCGGCCGTTGAACTCGGAGAAAAGCACCCCTACTCCCGCATAGGTGCCCGAACTATCCTGGAGCAGAGCGGCATAGCGGCTCGAATCGTAATAACGCAGATATGGATCCTTGGTCGTGTCTGAGAACGCATCGAGCACGCTGGAGGTAGCCATGCCCAAATCGTAGGAATCCAAGCTCTCCTCATCGAGAATGCCTTCGACTTCCTCAACGCGAGCGCCGAGCGAATTATAGGTATCGCCCGAAGTCGTGGAGCCAGGATTGCGATCGACATCGACCACGAGGGAGGAGAATCCAAGCGATTCGAGCAGCGGGGAGTCCCCTCTCACGAAGAAGCCTATCGCGAATGCGCCGCATACCGCGATAACGGCGAGGAATGCCTTGAGAAGACGCAGGTTGCGGGTCCGCGCTTTACGCGCGGATGCCGCAACCTGCTTGTTATCGCAATGCTTTGCGACCATGGCCTTCCGGCGCCGTTACACCTTGAGATAGCGGCGCATGGCAAAGGCCGAGCCGATCAGGCCGATTAACAGGCCCGAAACCGCCAAGAGCACGTATATGAGCAAAAACGTGCTCGCACCGATATCGAACGACAGAAATGGGATACCCTCCTGCAACCGAGGCAAGACAAGATTGCGCAAGAGCTCCAGCGCGCCCACGGCCAGCAGCGCCCCGATCACGGCATGCAGCGCGCCTTCCATAAGGAAGGGCCCGCGAATGAAGCCGTTCGACGCTCCCACGAGGCGCATGATCGCAATCTCCTTGCGACGTGCGAGGATAGCCAGGCGGATGGTGTTGTTTATGAACACCATCGCTATAAAGATGAGCAGCGCGATGAGCGCAATGCCGATATAGCGCACGTAGTTTGTAAGCGTGAACAAGCGCTCTACTGATTTCTGCCCGTACTTGATCGACTCGGAAGGATCGTCGTCATCGGCGATGCCCGCGTAGGTAGAGTTGCCGCGCAGCGAATCAGCCACCTGCTCGACCAGCTGAGGATCAGAGAGCTCTACGTCGATAGAAGCCGGCAGCGGATTCTGCCCATCGAGCGTATCGATGATCTCGGAACCCGACGACTGGGAGAATTTCTCAAGCGCCTGGTCCTTCGTCGTGAACGAAACCGTCTGCACGCCCTCGAGACCCCGCACGAAGCTCATGACCGAGTCGATATCGTTTTGCGAAGCATCGTCGGCGACGTATGCCGTAATGGAAACCTCGCTTTCCACCGACGACACCACCCGTTCCACAACGGAGCCGCCAACAAGAAAGGTTCCGATGATGAGCAGCGATAGAAAAATGGTCACGATGGAGCCGAGCGCCGTCGAGAGGTTGCGCGTGAAGCCCGTCAAAGACTCCTTGATGAAGTACGCAAAACTAGACATCGAAGCCGTACACCCCCCGGTCCTGATCGCGGGTCAGATTGCCGCGGTCGAGCGCGATGACGCGCCGGCGCATATTGTCCACCATCTCGCGGTCGTGCGTGGCCACGAGCACCGTTGTTCCCGTGCGGTTGATGCGCTCGAGCAAGTCCATGATGCCGCGCGACGTCTGCGGGTCGAGGTTGCCTGTCGGCTCGTCGCACACCAGCAGCGGCGGGCGGTTCACGATGGCGCGCGCGATGGATACGCGCTGCTGCTCGCCGCCGGACAGCTGGTCAGGGCGCTTGTTGAGCTTGTCCTGGAGCCCGACGAGCCGCAGAACCTCGGGCACTTGCGTCTTGATGACATGGCGGCTCTTGCCGATAACCTCGAGCGCGAACGCCACGTTCTCAAACACGGTCTTGTTCGGCAGCAGTTTGAAGTCCTGGAACACGCAGCCGATGTTACGGCGCAGATAGGGCACGCGCCAGTTGCGCATGGTGGTCAGATCCTCGTCGGCCACGTAGATGTGACCCTGCGAAGGCTTCACCTCGCGGATGAGCATGCGGATGAACGTGGACTTGCCGGAGCCAGAATGGCCCACGAGGAAGATGAACTCGCCCGCGTAGATCTGCAAAGAGATGTCGTTCAAAGCCGGCTTGTTCGGTTGTGCCGGGTACACTTTCGTCACATGGTCAAACGTAATGACAGGGGTGCCCGTCTGCTGGGGAATGTCCTCGACTTCCAGCACCGGCAGCGAAGCAGACAGCTGAGACGTCGTCTGCCGCGCGGAGGCCGCATGAGCGCCGCCGCGCCGCGAAGGACGCGCAGGAGCCCCTTGGCTGATGTCGTTCGTCACAGAATGCTCCGTTCGAATAGTGATGTACTGAGACTGTTCGAATTTTATCAGACTTGCTTTCGGGCGATGACGTTCTTCACAGCTTCGACAATCGCGCTCGCATCGAGGGCAAAGTACCCCATGAGCTCCTCGAATTCGCCCGATTTGCCGAACATATCGCGCATGCCCACGAACTCGACAGGCGTCGGCAGTTCGCGCGCGAGCGTCTCTGCAACGGCTGATCCAAGGCCGCCCATCACGCTGTGCTCCTCGGCAGCGACAACGCATCCGGTCTTGCGCGCAGAGGCGACGATCGTCCTCTCGTCGAGCGGCTTCACGCTGAACGCGTCGATCACCTCGGCCTCTATGCCTTCGGCAGCCAGCGCTTCGGCGGCCTTAAGCGCCTGCTCCACTTCTACGCCGCAGGCGACGATCGTGACGTCGGCACCCTCGCGCAGCACGTAGGCGCGACCGAGCTCGAGCTCCACATCGTCGGCGTAAACCGCCGGCACGCTCGCACGTCCCATGCGCACATACAACGGGCCTGGCGTTGCTGCAGCCAAGCGGATGGCGGCACAGGCAGCCGCATAGTCGGCCGGCACGAGCACGCGCATGTTCGGAAGGCCCCGCATGAGGGAGACGTCCTCAAGCATCTGGTGGCTGCCCCCGTCCGGACCCACCGAGATGCCGGCGTGCGTGGGGGCTATCTTCACGTCCAGGTTGCTGTAGCACACGGTGTTTCGTATCTGATCGTAGGCGCGTCCCGTGCCGAACACGGCGAAGGAGCCGGTGAAGGCCACGTGGCCGGTAACTGCCAGCCCCGCAGCCACGTCGACCATGTTCTGCTCGGCGATGCCGCAGTTGAACAGGCGATCCGGATAGCCAGCGTCGGCGAGCTTCTTCGTGGTGGTGGACCCTGTGAGGTCGGCATCCACTGCAACCACCGGCGCACCCTCAGCGGCAAGCTCGGCGAGCGTTGCGCCGAAGGCGGCGCGCGTGGCGCGCTTAACCTGAGCCTGCTTCTCGTCTGCCAGCTTAATCACGGCCGACCTCCTCTCCCGTGCGCCCAGCCAGCTCAGCGAGCGCCTCCTTGGTTTGCTCCCCGTTCGGCGCCTTGCCATGCCAGCCCGCCTGGTTTTCCATAAACGACACGCCCTTGCCTTTTACCGTGCGCGCGATAACCGCATGCGGCCTACCTGAACGGTCGGCTTTTGCCGCTGCGAGCGTCTTAACGAGAACGGGAATATCGTGGCCGTCCACCTCGTGCACGTCCCAGCCGAACGCCTCGAACTTGGCACGCATGTCGCCGGGGTCACACACGTCGGCAGTGCAGCCGTCAATCTGCAGTCCGTTGCGATCCACGATGGCCACGAGGTTGTCAAGGCCTCGATGGGCTGCGAACATGGCCGCCTCCCACACCTGACCCTCCTGGCACTCGCCGTCGCCAAGGAGCGCAAACACGGCCTGCGGTTTTCCGTCCAGTTCGAGACCGGCAGCAGCGCCCGCGGCGATGGAAAGCCCTTGACCGAGCGAACCCGTGGACACTTCCACGCCAGGCAGCTGGTTGGAATCCGGATGGCCCTGCAGGCGCGTGCCCAGCTTGCGCAGCGTAAGCAGCTCTTCGCGCGGGAAGTAGCCGGCCTCGGCGAGCACGGCGTAAAGCGCAGGCGCCGCATGCCCCTTGGCCAAGATGAAGCGATCGCGCTCTTCCCAGTCGGGACGCTCGGGATCGTGCTCGAGCACACCTCCGAAGTACAGCGCGCAGAGGATGTCGGCACACGATAGCGACCCGCCCGGGTGCCCGCTGCCCGCCTCCGCGATCATGCGCACGATGTCGACGCGCATCTCGTTCGCCCGTCGTTCAAGCTCGGTCATACCGGTTCCTTCCATTATTGGGACACCCTCCATTTGTGGTAGCCTATCACGAACTCCTCCAGGTCGCCGTCGAGGACGGCGTCCACATTGCCCGTCTCCACGCCGCTGCGCACATCCTTTACCAACTGGTAGGGATACAGCACGTAGTTGCGGATCTGGCTGCCGAACGTAGAGTCCATGCGCTCGCCGCGCAGCTGCGCGAGCTCCTCCGCCCGCTTCTGCTCCTCAAGCTCATAGAGCTTGGCTTTGAGCACGCGGAACGCCGCTTCCTTGTTCTGCAACTGGGACTTCTCGTTCTGGCACGTCACCACGATGTTCGTGGGGATGTGCGTGAGGCGCACGGCCGAGTCGGTGGTGTTCACACACTGGCCGCCGGGGCCGCTCGAGCGGTACACGTCCACGCGCACGTCGGCGGGATTGAGGTCCACTTCGATGTCGTCGGGCAGAACCGGCAGCACCTCCACACCCGCGAACGTGGTGTGGCGGCGCTTCTTGTCGTCGGTGGGGCTGATGCGCACGAGGCGGTGCACGCCGTTCTCACTCTTCAGCATGCCGAAGGCGTTGCGGCCCTCGATCTGGATGGTGGCCTTGTCGAGGCCTATGCCCTCGCCGGGCACCACGTCGAGGATCTGAACCTTCCATCCCTTGTTCTCGGCGTAGCGCGTGTACATGCGGTAGAGCATCTCGGTCCAATCCTGGGCTTCCAGGCCGCCTGAGCCGGGGTTCACCGTAAGGATGGCGTCGCCCCCGTCGAAACGCTCCGAGAACCACGAGCTGATCTCAAGGGAGTCGAGCAGCCCGTCGAGATGTGCAAGCGCATTCGACGCCTCTTCGGCGAAGGCCTCGTCCTCGTCCGCGAGCTCGAAGGCAGCGCGTGCGTCATCGAGGAGCGCCACGGCGTCCTCGTATTCGGCGATGGTCTCACGCAGCACGCTTGCCTGCTTCGAAACGCTCTGCGCATGCGAAGCGTCGTCCCAGAACCCGGGAGCTGCAATCTCCTTATCGAGCGCGGCAAGCGCGGCTCTTTTATCTTCGATATGCAGAAAGACGCCGGCGTCGCTCACGCGCCGGGCCGCCGACTCCACATCCTTCTCGTCCCTGTCAGCCATCGTCGACCTACATATCTCTTCCGTGGCACTTCTTGAACTTCAGCCCGGAGCCACACGGGCACGGATCGTTGCGCCCCACGTTGGCGAACGGATCGTCCTTGTCTTTGACATAGGTCTGAGGCTTCGCGGGTGCCGGCTTCGGCGGCGTCTGGTCGGCGCCGGCATTCGAAGCCTGGGCAGGTGCCTGGGCGCGCGCAGCAGCGACTCCCGTTTGCTCGAGCGCCTGCTCGGGAGACGAATAGCTCACCTTGCCGTCGAGGGGGCTCTTCTCCTCGGCAAGCGCAGGCTGCTCCTGCTTGACGGCTACCTGCAGACGAAGCAGCGTGCGCAGATAGTCCTCGTACATGGAGGCCGTAAGGCTTTGGAAGGCGTTGTACGCCTCGTTCTTATACTCGACAAGCGGGTCGCGCTGCCCGAAGGCACGCAAACCGATGCCGGCTTTGAGGTAATCCATCTCGGAGAGGTGCGCCATCCAGCGCGTATCGATTATACGCAGCATCACCTGACTCTCGAGCATTTTCACGATCGGCTCGCCCAGCTGCTCGGCTTTCTCGGAAAAGACGGTCTCCAGATGCTCGACGACCGCATCGGCCAAGAGCACCGGATCGTCCTCATGATCGGCGGCTTCCGCAGAGAAGTCCGAGCGGCCCGTCATGTTTGCGACCCAGACGTCGACCGCCTTGAGATCCCAGTCGTCGCTCGGCGTCTTGTCGGGGCAGTTCTCCTCAACGACGGCCTCGACCGCGTCGCGGATGATCCCGGGGATGCGCTCGTCCATGTCCTTGCCGTCGAGAATGGCATTGCGCTCGTCGTAGATGGCGACGCGCTGCAGGTTCATCACGTCATCGTACTCCAGCACATTCTTACGGGCTGCGAAGTGCATACTCTCGACCTGGCGCTGGGCGCCTTCAATGGCCTTGGATACCATGCCGGCCTGAATGGGCATGTCTTCGGGCATATCGGTCTTCTCCATCATGCGCGCGATGGAGTCCATGCGATTGCCGCCGAACAGGCGCATGAGATCGTCCTCAAGAGACAGATAGAACTGGGTGGTGCCCGGATCGCCCTGGCGGCCGGCGCGTCCGCGCAGCTGGTTGTCGATACGGCGCGACTCGTGGCGTTCGGTGCCGATAACCGTGAGACCACCCGCGGCGATCACCCGGTCGTGCTCGTCGGCGCACGTGCGCTGCGCCTCGGCGAGCGCGGCGGCACGGTCGTCCACAGACGGAGCGCACGCTTCGCCTTCCTCGGTCTCCGCGTCCTCCTTGAGTTCGGGATCGAAGCCCTGGGCGCGCAGCACGTCGTCGGCCAGCACGTCGGGGTTGCCTCCCAAAAGGATGTCGGTACCGCGGCCGGCCATGTTCGTGGCGATGGTCACGGCCCCCACGCGTCCCGCCTGCGCGATGATGTGTGCTTCACGCTCGTGGTTTTTCGCGTTCAGGGTCTCGTGCTTGATACCGCGCTTGTCGAGCAGGCGCGAAAGCTTCTCGGAACTCTCGATGGAAACGGTGCCGATGAGGCAGGGCTGGCCCTTCGCATTGCGTTCAGCCACATCGTCAGCCACGGCGTTGAACTTGGCTTCCACGGTGCGGTAGATGAGGTCGTCCTCGTCCCGACGGGCTACAGGCCGGTTCGGCGGAATGGCCACGACCGGCAGTTTATAGATCTGGCGGAACTCGGCGTCTTCGGTCATGGCGGTGCCCGTCATACCCGAAAGCTTTTCGTAGAGACGGAAGTAGTTCTGCAGCGTGATGGTAGCAAGCGTTTGGTTTTCTTCGCGCACCAGCACCTTTTCTTTGGCTTCCACAGCCTGGTGTAAGCCCTCCGACCAGCGCCGGCCTTCCATGATGCGCCCGGTGAACTCATCGACGATCTTCACTTCGCCGTTCGTCACGACATAGTCCACGTCGCGATGGAACAGGAACTGCGCCTTCAGGGCCTGCTGGAGGTGGTTCGCCAACTGGCCCGACGGATCTGCGTAGATGTCGTCGATGCCGAGCATCGCCTCGATCTTCTCCAAGCCGCTTTCGGTGGCGTTGATGGTTTTCTTCGCCTCGTCCATCTCGAAATCCTCGTCGAGGCGCAGGCGGGGCATGACGCGAGCAAACTTGTTGTACGTCTCGGCCGCCTGCGTGCCGGCGCCCGAGATGATAAGCGGGGTGCGCGCCTCGTCGATGAGGATGGAGTCCACCTCGTCGACGATGGCGAAATGGTGGCCGCGCTGCACGCGGGCCTCCGCGCGCGTAACCATGTTGTCGCGCAGGTAGTCGAAGCCGAATTCGCTATTCGTGCCGTACGTGACATCGGCGGCATAGGCCGGAATTTTCTTCTCGGACCGCATCCCGTTCTGGATGAGCCCCACCTCCATGCCAAGGAAGCGGTAGATCTGACCCATCCATTCGCTGTCGCGCTTGGCGAGATAGTCGTTCACGGTCACGATGTGCACGTTGCTGCCGGGAAGCGCGTTCAAGTAACCTGCCAGCGTCGACACGAGCGTCTTGCCCTCGCCGGTCTTCATCTCGGCAATTTGCCCGTCATTCAAGGCCATGCCGCCGATGAGCTGCACGTCGAAGTGCCGCAAGCCCAGCGTGCGCACCGACGCCTCGCGCACGGCCGCGAACGCCTCGGGCAGCAGGGTATTCAGGTCCTCCCCCGCCTCTGCCCGCTCCCGCAGCGCCGAAGTGAGCGCACGCAGCTCGGCATCCGACTTCGCCTGCATGTCCGGTTCGAGTCCGTTGATCTTCTGCGCCGTGGCCTCGTAGTTTTTCAGTTGCTTGCCCTCGCCGAGCGTGAGCAACTTGGATAGGAATCCTGCCATGTATGCGCCATCCTTTTTCGCGGGTCGCTGCACGTTCGCGACGTTCGCCCGCAGCGTACCCGCGTCGTTGAAACAGTTGAATACAGCACGTGTTACTCTAGCATATCGCACCTGGCCTCAGAGGAAATCCATAGGGCGCGCAAGGCGGCGCGAGACCCCTCGCGCACGTGTGCCAGAATGTCCGCCGATGCCGAAGACGCGGGCGAGCCGTCCGGCGCTACCCTTCGGCTGCGTGCGGGCGGAGCGAAGCACCCGCCCGAGTTGTAGGCCCACGAGGACGGTCTTCGCTCCCCGCGGGCCCGGATTCCCTCTTCGCAGTCCCAGATTCTTCCGCCGCCCTGCCGCGCGCCTAGCGGAGCACTTCTTCTGCCTCGATGACCTCACGATACAGGCTCATCGTCTCAAGGGAGGGATCTATTCCCAGCTCATCGGCTAAAAATCGGCGGCACGAAAAGTACGTCTCAAGCGCGGCGGTACGCTGCCCTGCAGCCACCTGAGCCCGCATGAGCGCAGTATAGGCGTCCTCGCGGGTCCGATCACGCTGGTGTGCGGCGCGCGCGAACCACAGCCCCTCCTGCACGTCCCCCGCCTCGACGAGTCGCGATGAAGCTGCCACCAACGCGTCGACCAGGCGGTTGCGATAGTCGACGCGCATGCTCGCAATAGCCGCGTTATCGGAATCGCTCGGCATAAGATCATTGGAGAAGCGGTCGCTCACCTCCGAAAACAGATGCACCCAGCCACCGTGCCCCGGCCGCTCGAACAAAAGTTCGCGACACACCTCGTCGATGCGCATGACATCGCTCGAAAGCAGGCGCGCATCGAGGCGCAGGCCCTGCTGCTGGCGGATGAGGTAGGGGCAGTCCCCCGAGGGCGTCGTCAGCGCGCGACGCAGCATCGACCATATCCCGTAGAAGTTCTTCCGCGCCGATTCCAGGTCGCTTTCTGGCCAGATCAGGCTGACGAGCCGATCGCGGGAGAACTCGCGCCCGCGATTGAGTACGAGCAGCGCGAGTAGGGTCTTGACCTTCTGTCGTCGGAAGCGCGCCGGATCGACGGGAGCATCGCCGATGCGCACTTCGAAACACCCGAACAGGTTGACCGTCAGCGTCGGCGCTTTCGATGCGAGGCCGACCCTCAAGGGAAGCTCGGCCTCGGCGCCGAAAGCGCCGGGAAGAGCCGCGAGCGAACGGCGGCGTTCGGCCCGCTCGCTCTCGATGCGCTCGCATGCGGCGCGCTGGGCATATAGCGTCATCTCGATGCTGCGCACCGCCAACGCCGCGCGCGCGTCCAAAGCGGGCAGCGCAACCGCGCCCCGCTCGCATGCCCGCTCGAACGATATACCTGCGACCGCCTCGTACAGCCGCATTGGCCCGCGGACGGACGACACACGCGATCGGACGATGGCGGCGAGACGATCGAGCACCGTGGCGGGACACGCGGCGGAATCGCCTCGCAGGCCGTCGAGCGCCGCCCTGCGCAGCACCCAGGAGGAGGCATGGCCAAGCGCACTACCTCGCGCGCCGCGGTCGTACCACGCCACCCATGCTTCGGCCCCCTCCGTGCAGGAACGGGACAGTGCGACGTGAATCGAGGCCGCCATGGCCCAGTCCTCGACAAGGGCGCCATCGACCCCGGCCCGACGCGGACCGCCCGAGGAGGCCGCAGCAACGCACGCGGCAACAATCGATTCTGCTCTGAGGCGCTCATCCTGCTGCGCGCATCGCGCGAGCACGAGCGCGCCGACTGCCCGCTCGCGCGGGGGCGCGGAAGCATCGCCCGCCACGCGCCGCGCGGCGGTGCAGGCGCTCGCGCGATCGTCCAACATCGCCCTTCTGACAGCTTCGTCGGCATCGAGGCGCACGCCCGCGCCGCCCGTCTCGCCCGCAAGCGAACGGTACACCTCGCACGCCGGAACGAGGCAGGCCGCATCGAACAGCTCGGATCCGCGGCAGGCTAACCATTTCGCACGCGACGACCTGGATGCCAGGAGGCGCACCGTATCGCACGCGCGCTCGTGACGCACACGCGCCATAAGCGCATCGGCCAGCCGCGTCACGAGCGTATCCCGGTCGGGTAGCAACGACCGCTCGGCCAGCAGATCGAGGCGCGCCGCGAAGGCCGAGGCGATGTCCGCGACCATAAAAGGCGCCGCGCAGAACCGCTCGAGCTGACGATCGATGCCCAGATAGGGGTACCGATCCGCCAGGAGCTCGGTCAGATCGGCGATGCGCGGGCTGAACGCCGCAAGATCGTCGAGCGGCCCTTCCTCGAGCACGAGCATGGCGAACAGGGGTAGCAGCATGTCGGCGGGCAGTTCCTCTCGCAGTGCCAGAGCAAGAAAGGGCGCCCCGTTCTGCGCGTCGCCCCAAACAAGCCCAGCCACGCGCTGCGCTGGGGGAAGCGCGCATGCAGGCGTCTCGGCGCGCTCGGCCGGCGTGCGGAACTCGTCGACCTCCGCATCGGTCAACAGCAAGTCCGATGCCGAAAGCTTGATGCGATCGCAGAGGCAGTCGAACGCGTCGCATGTAGGAACGCAGGTGGCGATAACCTCGCATCCCCGATCGAGCAAACGATCGATCTCCTGCGCGAGCAGCTCAACGCGCTCCGAATCGAGCGGGGGCACATCCTCCAACACCGTCAGAAAAGGCGCCTCGTCCGCCTCCATCAGAACGCAGGCGATGCGCTCGCCATCGAGATCGCGCAGAAAGCAAGGGCTTTTCCCGTCGATCCAAAACACATGCTCGAATGAGAACACGGTGTCGGCATATTCCAAAGCGAGGTTCGTCTTTCCGAAGCCGTCAGGTGCGACCACGAACCGGGCGACACGCCTCTCACGCAGGAGTCGAGCTATGAGCTCGGGACGCGTAACATGGCGGTTGACATCGAGGTGCTGAGGACGACGACCGCGGCAGGCCGCCCTCGTGAGGAAATCGGACATACGTATCACTCCCGATGGCACGGGAAATGCAACGATCCGAAAGGGCATTTAGGATACCATGCGTCATCATTCGCCCGCAAGCCGACATCGGTTCGCCCTTCGCGGGGACCGACGGTGTACAATAGCGAAATCGCCCGAACCCGAGGAGGATCCTATGTTGCAAACGGCTTCGATCGCCGATCTGCCCGCTTTCCTTACCGCCCATGCCGACGACCCGCGAACGGGGACCGGCTGCACCGTGCTCGTCGCTCCCGCCGGAGCCGTCTGCGGGGTTGACGTGCGTGGAGGAGGACCCGCCACACGCGAGACCGACTTGCTCAAGCCCGAGAACATGATCGAGGCAGTGCACGCCGTCGTGCTTTCGGGCGGCAGCGCGTTCGGCTTGGCGTCGTCGACGGGCGTCATGGAGGAACTCGCCGAGCGCGGCATCGGCTTTCCCGTGGAAAGCGCGCTTGTGCCCATCGTCGTGAGCGCCTGCCTGTTCGATTTGCTCGTTGGCGAGAACGCCCATCCGGACGCAGCCATGGGCCGCGCCGCTGCAAAAGCGGCGCTCGATCGGGACTGCCAGTCGCTCGCAGAGGGAAACGTCGGCGCCGGATGCGGCGCAACGGTAGGCAAGATCCTCGGTGGCGAACACGCAATGAAGTCGGGGCTGGGCATGTACGGACTACGGCTCGGAGAGCTTGTGACCGTGGCCGTCGTCGCCGTGAATGCCCTCGGCAACGTCCGCGATGCGGACGGCGCATGGATCGCCGGCTGCCGAGATGAAGAAGGGGGCATCATGGATCCCTTAGCGGCACTCGCAGCCTCGCAGGTCGCCGCAGACGATGCCGACGCTCCTTCCAAAGAGAGCGGCCCCTGCGCGAACACGACCATCGGCGTTGTGCTCACGAATGCCCGCCTCACGAAGGCGCAGGCGACGAAAGTATCCTCCACGGTTCACGACGCCTATGCCCGGGCCATCAAGCCCGTGCACACATCCAACGACGGCGATACCGTGTTCACGTTCGCCTCGTGCGAGACGGACGCCCCGGTCGACGTCGTGGCCGTTCTGGCAACCGAGGCCATGCAGGGGGCTATCGAGCGGGCCGTCCTGCAGGCCGAAGGAGCCTTCGGCCTGCCTGCAGCGCGTGATCTTCGCGCATCAGCGCAGTAGGAGGAGTTATGCGGTTCGCGAAACCGGCAAACCGGATCCTGTTCGCTTCGTCCGTCATCGTGACGGGCGCTGTCGCAGGGGCGTTCGTCTGGCTGCTGCTGTTCGTCATGAACCTGGGCATCTCATTCGTCTGGAACATCCTGCCCGAGCACTTCGGGCCCTTCTTCCCGCTTCTAGCCTGTTCGATCGGTGGCCTGGTCATCGGGTTGTTCGCTAAGCGCTTCGGCTCGTATCCCGAAGATCTCGACGAGGTCATGGCCAAGGTGAAGCGCGACGGCCGCTACGACTACGACAAGTTGGGCGTGATGTCCGCAGCCGCCTTGCTCCCGCTCTTCTTCGGAGGGCCCATCGGTCCAGAGGCGGGGCTCACGGGCGCCGTCGCCGGCATCTGCACCTGGGTCGGCGATCGCATGAAGCGCTTCGGCAGCGAATTCCGGCAGCTCACGTCTGTGGGCACGATGGCAGCGCTCTCGGCCATATTCACTGCGCCGCTATTCGGATTCGTGGCGCCTCTGTACGGCAGCGTGGACGAGAACGTGGACGACCGAACCATCCGCATACCGAAGACTTGGAAGATCGTCGTGTATCTGTGCGCCATCGCCGGCGCACTGGCTGCGTTCGCCGGACTGGGCGCGCTGTTCGGCGGGGGCATGTCGCTGCCGCGCTTCACCGACATCCACGTGGGAACGGTCGAGCTGCTGTGGCTAGTCCCGCTCGCGCTCGTCGGCGCAGCGGGCGGCTGGTTGTTCTGCATGGGCGACGGCCTGTTTGGCAGGCTTTCCGACAAGATGGGCGATCGGCCCGTCCTGAAGGCCGTCATAGCCGGCACCGTACTCGGCGTAGCGGGCATCGTGCTACCCTTCGCGATGTTCGCAGGCGAGACACAAGCCGAGGAGCTCGGCCGAATGTGGACGTCGATGGGCGCGCTCGCGCTCCTGGCCACCGGTTTCGTCAAGGTGCTGCTCACGCCTTTCTGCATCCGCTTCGGATGGCGCGGCGGGCATTTCTTCCCCGTGATCTTCGCGGGGGTATCCATAGGCTACGGCATGGCGACGCTCACAGGAGCCGACCCGGTGTTCTGCCTCTGCGCTTGCACGGCCGCGCTCGTCGGCGGAGTCATGCGCCAGCCCCTCATGGCCGTACTGCTGCTGTTCCTCTGCTTCCCCGTCAAAGGCGTCATCGTCATGCTGGCTGCGGCGGCACTCGGTGCCATCGTTCCGCTTCCGACGGCGTTCCGCAAGAAGCCGAGAGAGCAGGAGGACCCGCAGTCCGAAGACGTCCCGGCGGAAAGCCGATAACCCGGCTCGCACAGAAGGGACTTCTCGCGATCCCATGAGCGAGCGACGGTCGGCCAAAGCCCCACGCTCTTTCAGGATCCCAAGAAAGCCCGGTCAACCCGGCGAGCGGAGAGGAGGCTCTTTGCACGATCCTGGAAGCGAACCGACAGTCGCGAGAACCGCCTCCTCTCCGGCCCGCCGCAGGTAGATTCCGAGCTTATCGCTTCAACAACTTGGAGATGCGATCGGAGTACTCAAGCCCGGTCAGGCCCGCCTCGGCCGCAAGGTCGACGACCGGCGCGTCGTTCCAAAGGGCCTCAAGACGGTAGTACTCGCGCGTCTCGGGCTGAAACACGTGCACGACAAAGCTCCCGTAGTCGAGCAGCGACCAGGTGCCATCCTGCGTCCCCTCTCGATGGAGCGGCTTGACATGTGCCTGCACGCGCAGCTGTTCCTCGATCTCGTCGACGATGGCATCCACCTGACGACTGTTCGCCGCCGTCGCAATGATGAAGTAGTCCGTCACGCCGATGAGATCGCCGACTTCCTGCACCATGAGATCGGTGGCTTTCTTCTCATCAGCCGCGCGCGCCGCAATGAGGGCGCATTCCCTTGAGGTTGGCTCTGACGAACAGATCGCTTCGGCTCCCGTCGTCACTGTCGGATACTGCTCGGTACTGGTTTCGCTCACGCTGTTCCTTTCCCGCCTGCCGCTTCGCGCGACCGGCTCACATAGTGGTTCCACACCTCGACGGTTGCCGGGTGCAGGCGTCGCCGACGCTCGACAAGCGTCAGCAGGATGTGATTGAACGTCATCATGAACAGTTCTTCGAGCGGCACCGTTCCCGCCGCCGCGCGCAGTCGTTCAAGACCTTCGAACCGCCGAGAAGGCTCGATAGCATCGGCGATGTAAATGATCATGTCAAGATCGCTCATCCCGATCGCGGCAGCGGTATGACGCGCGACCGCCTGGAGCACATCATCGGGAATGCACGGGAACTCCTTCCGGAGCGCCGCTGCAGCCGTGGGTCCGTGCAGCAGACGAGGCATGCTGTCGAACACATAGGGCTCGATTTCGGCGTCAACGCCCAGCTCGCGCGCACGGGCGCGAATGCCAGCGTCATCGAAGTCTTTGTCCCAGTCGTGCAGCAAACCGGCCAACCGCGCCTTGCGGACATCGGTACCGTAGGCCTTGGCGAGCGAAGCCGCTGTTTCGGATACGCCGAGCACGTGCTCGAAGCGCCGGCTCTTGAGCCGCTTCTTCAGATCTTCCTCGCGCGCGTTCAAGAACGTGTCCGAAAGGGCATCGTCAGCAGGTGCGCCCCCAACGGGCTCAGCCTGGCTCGCCTTCCCATCCATCGCAGTCATCGCGCTCCTTCCACACAGCCGCCCGCTCCTTTTTCGCGGTACAGCCCATGCTTCTGAATATAGTCGAGCACCCGCTGCATCGTCAAATAACGAATGGATTTCCCTTCGCGCACCCTCGCACGCAGATCGCTCGACGAGATGGCGAGCGCCGTCACCTCGAGGTAGTCGATGACGAAGCGGCCGTGCGCGGCGATGAGCGCGCGGCGCTCCTCGGACAGCACGTAGCCAGGACGGGTGACCGCGATGAGCCGCGCCAGATCGGCGATGGCGGCGCTCTCGCGCCATTTCACGATGTTGTACACGGCATCGGCCCCGGTGATGAAGCGCAGTTCCACGTTGTCCGGGTAATGGGCGCGCATCTGGCGCAGCGTGTCCACCGTGAACGTATCGCCACCGCGCTCGATTTCCACAGCGCTCACGTCGAAGGCGGGGTTGCTGAGCACGGCGAGCCGGCACATGGCGAGCCGGTCGGCGCCCGACGACACCGCGCGGTCCTTCTTGAACACCGGGTTGCCGGCGGGCACGAACACCACCGCGTCGAGGTCGTAGGCCTCGCGCGCCTGCTCGGCGCAGGCAAGGTGGCCCGTGTGGATGGGATCGAAGGTCCCGCCCATGATGCCGAGGCGCGCAGGCTTCCCGTCACTGCCCAAATCGTCGAATCTCTCGCTGATGACCGGCACTACGCGCGCACCTGCCCCGAGCCGCGCAGGACGTACTTGTACGACGTGAGCGCGTCAAGCGCGAACGGCCCCCGCGCATGCAGCTTCTGCGTGGAGATGCCTATCTCGGCGCCGAGGCCAAACTGCCCGCCGTCGGTGAAGGCAGTCGACGCGTTCGCGTACACCGCCGCCGCATCGACGCGCGCGAGGAAGGCCTCGCACGCGGCCTCGTCCTCGGCCACGATGGCCTCGGAGTGCTTCGTGCCATAACGGTTCACATGATCGATAGCCTCGTCCACGCCGTCGACCACGCGCACGGCCAAGTCGGCCGCGAGGTACTCGGTCGCCCAATCGTCCTCGGTCGCAGGCTGCGTCTCGATACCGCGGGCCGCAGCGACGGCGGATGCGCGCTCGTCGGCATGCAGCGTCACGCCGCGGGCCGCCAGCCCGGCAAGCGCAGCGGGCAGGAAGCCCTCGGCCGCCGTCGCGTCCACAAGCAGCGTCTCGGCCGCGTTGCACACGCCCAGGCGGCGGCATTTCGCGTTCACGATGATGGCGCGCGCCTTGTCAAAGTCGGCCGAAGCATGCACGTACACATGACAGTTGCCCGTGCCCGTCTCGATGACCGGCACCTTCGACGTCTCCACACAGTGACGGATGAGGCCGGCTCCTCCGCGCGGGATGAGCACGTCGATCACGCCGTGCAGCTGCATGAGCTCGTCAGCCGCAGCGCGCTCAGTGGATGCAACAAGACCGACACAGCCGTGCGGCATGCCTGCACTCGCAGCAGCGTCGGCGAGTACGCGAGCGACGGCCTCGTTCGAGTGCGCCGCCATGCTTCCGCCGCGCAACACCGCCGCATTGCCGGACTTCAGGCAGATACCGGCCGCATCGGCCGTCACGTTCGGGCGCGCCTCGTACACGACGGCCACCACGCCCAACGGAACGCTCACGCGCTCGAGCTCGATGCCGTTCGACAGCGTGCGCGCATCCTGCACCCGCCCGAGCGGATCGGGCAGCGCAACAAGATCCTCGAGCGCGGCCGCCATGGCCTCGACGCGCCCCTTGTCGAGCATGAGACGGTCGAGTAGGCTCTCCTTCGTACCGGCCTTCCGCGCCGCCTCCATATCGAGCGCGTTCGCTGCAATAATCTCTTCCGCATGCGACCGGAGCGCGGCCGCCATGGCAGCAAGCGCTCCGTTGCGCTCCTCAGCACTCGTCTGCGCGAGCGCCCCGCTTGCCGCGCGCGCTTCCTCAGCGATGCGCTGCACCTCTTCGCGCACGGTCTTCTCAGCCATGCAACCACATTCCTTCCCATTCGCACAAAGCGCGAAATCAACCCACAGATCCTTCGACATCAGCGAGAGAGATCTGGTGCCTATCGGACGCCAGAACGGCCCTCAACGTCGATGCGTTGTGCTTACCCGCAAGGCCAGCGGAACCGCTCACTCGAACACAACCAGCTCGTCGCGGTGGACGAGCGCCTTGTCGGCCAAGCTTGCGAGCAGACGGTTCGCCTGCAGCTCGGCCCGCGTGCGGCCGATAGCAAGCGCCGCCTCGTCGCTCGCGAACGATACCTTGCCGCGTGCGAAGAGATGACCCGACCCGTCCTTGATGTCCACGATGTCCCCCGCGTCGAATCGTCCCTCGACGGCGCGCACGCCCACCGACAAGAGCGAGCTGCCCTTGCACGTGAGCGCCGTCTTCGCCCCGTCATCCACCACAAGCGCGCCGCGCGCCGCGTCGCCGAGCGCGATCCACAGCTTCTTCGGCGTGATCTCATGTGGCTTGCGCACCGCCGTGAACCGTGTGCCCACATCCTCTCCCGCCGCTGCATCCACGATGGCGCCCGCACGGCGCCCGTTGCACACGACCAGAGGAATGCCCGCCACCATGAGCACGCGGGCGGCCTTGATCTTGGTGATCATGCCCCCCGAGCCCACCGTGGTGCCCGCTTCGCCGGCCACCGCCATGATGTCCGGCCCGATGGCGTTCACCCGCGCGATGAGCTTCGCGTCGGAATGGAAATGCGGGTTCGCGTCGTAGAGACCCTCGATATCGGAGAGGATCACCATAAGATCAGCCTCCACGAGGCAGGCGACGAGCGCGGCCAGCGTGTCGTTGTCGCCGAAGCGGATCTGCTCCACCGAAATGGTGTCGTTCTCGTTGACGATGGGGACCACTCCCAGATCGAGCAGGCGGTCGAACGTGTCCCGCGCGTGCAGATACGCGCGCCGATCGGCCGTGTCCCGGCGCGTGAGCAGCACGGTCGAGGTGACGATGCCGTGCGTTGCGAACACCCGCGCATACGCTGCGGAGAGCGCGCTCTGCCCGACCGACGCCGCCGCCTGGAGGCTCGGCATGTCCTTCGGGCGCCGATCGATCCCAAGAGCCTCCAGGCCGCAGGCGATGGCGGCCGACGTCACGACGATCGGCTTCCAACCGGCCGCCTTCACGCAAGCTATCTGGTCGGCAACCGTCTGCAAATACGCGTAGTCAATCGAACTCTCCGAAGTCGTGAGCGTGGACGAGCCGATTTTCACGACGAGGCGCCTGCCGCACCCGCAGCCTGCAGCGCCCGCAGCCATCGTCTTGTCTTTCGTCACAGGTCGAGCTCCTTGAACATGTCGTCGGCCGTGCGGGCCGATTCGAACTCGAACGCACGCCCAACGATGCGTATCTCATCGCCGTCCACCGCTCCCGCTTTCTCAAGGGCCGTCTCCACACCGAGCCGCTTGAGACGATGCTGGAGGAAGGCGACAGCCTCTTCGTTCTCCCAGTCCGTCTGCACCACCATGCGTTCCACCTGCGGGCCGGATACGCGGAACACGCCTCCGCCCAGGTTCGCCACATCGAACCGGCGATCGCGCTCCCGGCGCCGGTGCTCCCACACATGGTCGTACTGCACGTCGTTCTCGGCATCGGCGCGCGCAGCCTCTCGAAGCTCGTGCACTTTTGTGGCGATTGCGGCCTTCAATCCATCCGCACCCTCGCCTGTGAGCGCGCTCACGCGGTAGAGCTTCGGATCGATGGGACTCGGCCCGAACTCGTCGCCTCCAGCCGCCGCCACGGAATCCTCATGCACACGCTTCGCAAGCCGATCAGCCGCTTCGTCGGAGCCGGGCGCGTCGATTTTGTTCGCCACGACGATGCGCGGTCGCGCCGCCAGCTCATCGGCGTACAGCGCGAGCTCGCGGTTGATAACTTCGTAGTCCTCGAGCGGATCGCGCCCTTCATAGTCTCCCGTCAAGTCCACCACCTGCACAATAAGCGCCGTTCGCTCGATATGGCGCAGAAACTCGTGCCCGAGGCCGCGCCCCTCATGCGCGCCTTCGATAAGCCCGGGGATGTCGGCAATGACGAAGCTGTAATCGCCCGAGCGCGCCACGCCGAGATTAGGCACGAGCGTCGTGAACGGATAGTCTGCAATCTTCGGACGGGCGGCGCTCATACGCGCGATGAGCGAAGATTTGCCGGCCGATGGCATGCCCACGAGCGCGGCGTCGGCCATGAGCTTCATTTCGAGCTCGATCCAGCGCTCCTGCGCCGGCTCCCCCAGCTCGGCGAAGGCCGGCGCGCGGCGCGTGGGCGTGACAAAGTGGATGTTTCCGCGCCCGCCCATGCCTCCTTCGGCGACGACGATGCGCTCGCCGTCATGCGTGAGGTCGGCGATGAGCTGCCCCGTTTCCCTCTCCTCCTCGAAGTACTCGCGCACGACCGTGCCCACCGGCACCTTCAGGACAAGGTCCTCGCCCGTCGCGCCGTGCATGCGCGATCCTTTGCCGTGCGTGCCGCGATCCGCCTTGAAGTGGTGCTTGAATCGGTATTCTATCAGCGACGAAAGGCTGGCATCGGCCTCGACGACCACGTTGCCGCCATGGCCGCCGTCGCCGCCGTCGGGACCGCCCTTCGGGACGTGCGCCTCTCGACGGAACGACATGCAACCTGCGCCGCCGTCGCCGCCTCGAACATGAATGCGTACTTTATCGATGAACACGTGATCGAACCTCGTATTTCGTAGCGCCTTTTCGTTGGCGCCAGCTTTCAGGTTGAACAGGGCACCTTGGATTGTATACGAAACATGCCCCCTAGCGAGCAGGGGGCATGCAAAAACAGACAAGGTGTAGCAGTCGTGAGACGGGATGTATCCTACGCCTCGGGGCGCACGTGAATCTTGCGCTTGACGCCGCGCGTGAACTCGAGCGTACCGTCGCACAACGCGAACAACGTATCGTCCTTGCCGCGGCCGACGTTCTCGCCCGGATGGAAATGCGTGCCGCGCTGGCGGACGATGACGTTGCCCGTCTTGACCGTCTGGCCGGCGAACATCTTCACGCCGAGACGCTGTGCGTGGGAGTCGCGGCCGTTGCGGGTAGACCCGAGACCTTTCTTATGAGCCATGGTGGTTCCCTCCCTTGCTTACTCGGCGTCGTCCGACGCAGGCTTCTCGTCGGCTTTCTTGGCAGCCGGCTTCTTCTCGACAGGCTTCTTGGCGGCCGGCTTCTTCTCGGCCGGAGCCTTTTTCGCATCCGCCTTCTCCGCCTGATCAGCAGCGGGCTTGACCTCGTCCGCCTTCTTTGCGGCGGCCTTCTTCGCAGCGGGCTTGGAGGCCTTGGCGGAACCGACGGATTCGATCTCGATGCGCGTCAGCTGCTGGCGATGTCCGCGCAGCTTCTTGTAGTTCTTGCGCTTCTTGAACTTGAACACGAGCTGCTTCTCGCCCTTGAACTGCTCAAGGATGACGGCAACCACCTTCGTGGCCGCTGCTTTCGCAGGGTCGGCCTCGACTTTAGAGCCGTCGACGACGCAGATGGCGTCGAGCTCGACCTTCGCCCCGACCTCGGCGTCGAGCTTCTCGATGTTCAGCTTGTCCCCGGGGGCAACCTTGTACTGCTTGCCACCCGTCTTCACGATTGCGTACATGAATGTCTCCTCATTTTTATCTATCCGAACTCCCGAGGGGAGTGGAAAACGCAAGGCGATATCTTATCAGCGAAGGGACATGCTTGTCAATAAGCATGCTCCGTGATTTTCCCTAGCCTGTGCAATTCCTCTGCTTCGGGCCGAATCATGGTACCAGACCTGCATGCATATACGAGCGCAAAGCCCCGTTTCTCACCGTTTCATCGCAAACGCGTCCCACCGCCCGCGTTCTCGACCAGCGCCGGCCTATCCGGCTGCCCCGTCCGCGATCAACATCGGGACGAAACCGTCTTGGATGGCAGATGAATCCCCTAGTGGGATTCGGCCCAGGTGTCGCCGAACGATATGTCCACATCGAGCGGCACGCGCAGGACGGCAGCATGCTCCATGACATCCTTCACGAGCGCCGAGACCGGCTCAATCTCCGCCTCGGGCACGCTGAAGTCCAGCTCGTCGTGAACCTGCAGCAGCAGCTTGGCCTCGAAGCCGCCCGCCATCAGGCGACGCTGGACCTCGGTCATCGCGAGTTTGATGATGTCGGCCGCGCTTCCCTGCATGGGATGGTTCATAGCCGTGCGCTCGCCGAAGCCGCGCTGCACCGCGTTGCCCGAGCGCAGCTCGGGAATATGACGGCGCCTGCCGAACATCGTCTCGGCATAGCCGTGCTCCTTCGCCTGAACGATCGTATCGTCCAAGTATGCTCGAACGCCCGGATAGGCCTCGAAGTAGCGCTCTATCATTTCCTTTGCCTCGGCGAAGGAAATGCCGAGGCTCTGGGACAATCCGAATGCCTGCTGGCCGTACACGATGCCGAAGTTCACGGCCTTCGCCCGGCTGCGCAGCTGAGGCGACACCTCTTCGACGGGAACATCGAAGACGCGGGCGGCAGTGCTTGCGTGAAAGTCCGCGCCCGAGCAGAATGCGGCGACGAGATGCTCGTCGCCGGAGAGGTGAGCGAGGAGGCGCAGCTCGATCTGCGAGTAGTCAGCTGACAGGAATTTCTGGCCCGGCGCGAGCGGAACGAAGCAGGCCCTGATCTGACGGCCGAAGTCCGTGCGCACGGGGATGTTCTGCAGGTTGGGATCCGAGGAGGACAGCCGCCCGGTGGTAGTCACCGTCTCGTTGAAGCAGGTGTGGACGCGACCGTCGGCCCCGCGCATGCGCGGCAGCGCATCGATGTAGGTGGACTTGATCTTGGCAAGTTCGCGGTAGCGCAGCACGAGCGAAGGCAGCTCATGCTCCTTTGCCAGCTCCTTGAGGACGGCGGCGTCGGTGGAGTAGCCGCGCTGGTTCTTCTTGAGGGGCTTGAGCCCCAGCTCCTCGAACAAAACGCGCGAGAGCTGCTTGGGCGAGTCGATGTTGAACTCTTCACCGGCCAGATCGTAGATGCGGCCGCTCAGATCGTCGAGCTCGACTTGCGTACTCGCACCGAGGCGGGCCAGGTGGTCGCAATCGATGGATGCTCCGGTGCGCTCCATGATGGCGAGCACGCCGATGAGGGGCAGGTCGATGTCGAAGTAGGCGTCCCTCGTACCGTCGGCGTCGAGCGCCTCTGCCAGCGGCTGCGCGAGCATACGCGCAGCCGCGGCCTGGATCGCGGCCATGTCGGCATCTCCCTTCGACTCGGGAAGGACGCCGTCGCAGTAGACGCCGAGCAGCGCGTCGAAGGTGTAATCGGCCACAGACGAATCGAGAACGTACGCCGCAAGGCTGAGATCGAACGCGTCCATGCCCATGAGGTCCGCATCGTCCACGAGCGCGGTCTCGGCCGTGTCTGCCGGGTAGACGCAGTGCACCGTCTGCTTGACATCGAGTGCGGCGAACCGGCCGCCGCGGACGATGCGAGCAACGGCCTCGCGTCCGGATTCGTCCTCGAACAGAGCCGTGCCCTCGCTCGTGCCGACCGCGCAGTGCAGCCCCGCGCTGAACAGTGAGACCTGCTTAGGCTCGACGATGGAGACGCCGAGTCGCTCGCCCCGTGCGAGAGCGGCGTCCACAAGCTCGTCGGCAGCCTGTCCCGTCACGACCGGCTCGACCGAAAGCGACGCCACCTTCTTTTCCAGCTCCTTGCCGACGAGCTTCAGTACGCGATTGAGATGGGAGTTGAATTGGACCTTCTTGAATGCCTCCGTCACGACATCGGAATCGAACGACGGGAAGCTGCACCCTTCAAGGTCGAGCGGAAAGTCGAGGTCGCAGACGATGGTGGCCACGTCACGGCTCAGGAACGCCATATCCTTGTTGTCGACCATCTTCTCTTTCTGCTTGCCTTTGAGCTCGTCCACATGCTCGTAGATGCCTTCAAGGTTCCCGTATGTCTGCAGCAGCTTTGCAGCCGTCTTGTCGCCGATACCCGGCACGCCGGGGATGTTGTCGGACGAGTCGCCTTTGAGGCCGAGGAAATCGATGAACTGGTCGGGGCGCACGCCGTAGCGCTCCTCCACCTCCGCGGGCCCGTACACGGCCACGTCGGTGATGCCCTTCTTCGTGGTGACGATGCGGGTTTGGCCGCTGGCCAATTGATAGGCGTCCTTGTCGCCCGTGACGAGGAGCGTTTCGTAGCCTAACGCCTCGTTGCGCTTTGCGACCGTGCCCAGCACGTCGTCGCCCTCCCAGCCCTTCACGCGAACAACGGGCACGTTCATGGCCTCGAGCAGCTCCTCGATAATGGGGAACTGAACCTTGAGATCATCGTCCATAGGCGGGCGCTGCGCCTTGTACTGCTCGAGCGCCTTCATGCGAAACTCCGGCCGGCCCGCGTCGAACGCGCAGATGAGAGCATCGGGGTTTTCAGAATCGATGAACTTCAGCAACATGGCAAGAAACCCGAACACGGCGTTGGTCGGACGACCGTCGGGCGCATTCATCGTTGAAGGAACGGCATGGTAGGCGCGGTGCATGAGCGAGTTGCCGTCGATGACGGCGATCTTCTTCGGCATGGGGCGAGGTCCTCCGTCGGCTTGGGTTTCAACCGATCAGTATAGCGCAAGCAAGCCGCCCGCTTCAGAAGTGCGGCCGCGCCCAGCCGCTCGGACAGTCCTGCTCGCGTAAAACGCCCACCGGGCGTTTTGGCTCGTGCGAAACGCGCTTCGGGCGCGCGGGCGCGCCCCCGAAGCTGCTTGCATCTCCGTGAAAGATTCACACCGAGCCGCGGTAATCCCGCTGCATGCGAAAACCGACCGTCGGCGACGACAACTCGCTCGACGCCTTGGTGGAGGGGATTCAACCTGCGGGGCCACGTTGCTGCGGGGAACGTTGCGAGAAGACCCTGCCGAAGGGTCGGCTCGCGTGCAGGGCATAGGCTCGCATCGCTTCAACCGGCGGCTCTAGGCGCTCCAGAGGTAGCCGACACCGCGGACCGTCTCCAGGTGCTGGGAAAGATCGGGGCCCAGCTTGGCGCGGACACGACGGACGTGGACGTCGACCGTACGGCTGCCGCCGTAGTAATCGAAACCCCACACGCGACGCAGCAGCGCGTCGCGCGAGTACGTACGGCCAGGATGGGTCACGAGAAACGTGAGAAGCGCGTACTCCAAATACGTGAGGTCCAAAGGCTCGCCGGCCACAGCCACCTGGTACGTGGCCAGGTTGATGGTCATGGAGTCGACGGCCACGAGATCGGAAGCGGAGCCTTCGTTGCCAGGCCAGAGAAGCTGGCGGATACGGGCGGCGCATTCAGCCTCGCCGGCTCCGCGCACCACGAAATCGCTCCTCGCCTGTACGGGCAACCGGAACTCGGCCAACTGCTCCTCGTTCACGATTATGAGCAGCGCTGCGGAACCATCCTCGGGAAGGAGCGACTCCGCTTGCGCGACGCAGCCCGGCGCCCCACCGCACGCCTCGTAAATGACGAGATCATAGCCGGGGTGCTGTGCCAGCAGCTTCTTGAGCTGAGAAGACGATCCGGCCGATACATCCACGTCCAAGCTTGCGAGGACATGTTGGAATTTGTGCGCGTTGTCCAGGCTGTCCGCAACGAACATGACCGATTTCCTCATGTCGGCGCCTCCGCCCCCTCTTCCCGGCGCATATCAGAGCACCGCCAAATAACGTTCGCGCTCCCACGCGCTCACGTTACCTTGGTACTCATTCCACTCGGCGCGCTTGGCCGCCACGAGATAGGAGTGAATGTGATCGCCCAGCGTTTCGCGCATGAGCTCCGATTCGGCGAACAGCTCCACCGCTTCGCCCAGGCTTTCTGGGAGCGTCTCGATCCCCTGCTCCCGAAGCTGCTGGCGCGAAAGCGCGAACAGGTCTTGATCCTCGGTCGGTTCCTGGAGTTCCAGCTCGTCCTCGATACCTTGTAAGCCCGCCGCGAGCATGACGGCAAAGGCGAGGTAGGGGTTCGCGGCCGGATCGGGGCTGCGCAGCTCGATCCGGCAGGCATCCTCGCGACTTGGTCGATAGCCTGGAATACGCACGAGCGTCGAGCGGTTTCGGCTTGCCCACGACAGGTACGTGGGCGCCTCCCCTCCCGAGACGAGCCGCTTGTAGGAGTTCACATACTGATTCGTAACCGCGCAGAACTCGGGGGCGTACTTCAAGAGGCCCGCTATGTAATGCTTGGCGACCTTCGAGAGGCGGTAGCCCTGCGGATCATCGGGATCGAAGAACGCATTGCGCCCGTCAAGATCGAAAAGACTCTGATGCACATGCATCCCGCTGCCCGGCGCGCCCGCTAAGGGCTTCGGCATGAACGAGGCATACACACCGTGCTTGAGCGCTATCTCCTTCACCGCTAGCTTGTAAGTCATCACCGCATCGGCCATCGAGAGCGCATCGGCGAAGCGCAGGTCTATCTCGTGCTGCGACGGCCCGTTCTCGTGATGGGAATACTCCACGGGAATGCCCATCTTCTCCAGCGTGAGCACCGTATCGCGGCGCAGATCACTCGCGTAGTCGAGGCTCGTGAGGTCGAAGTACCCGCCTCGGTCGAGCACCTCGGTGCCGCCGGCGTCCTTGAAGTAGTAGAACTCCAGCTCCGGCCCCACGTTGAATACGTAGCCCCTGTCCCGCGCCTTGTCCACCGCACGCGCCAGCACCTGGCGCGGGTCGCCCTCGAAGGGACGGCCGTCCGGGGTGCGAATGTCGCAGAACATGCGCGCAACCGCGTTGGATTCGGGACGCCACGGCAGCACCTGGAACGTCGAGGCATCAGGAAAAGCCAGCATATCGGACTCTTGGGTGCAACAGAAGCCCTCGATGCAGCTTCCGTCGAAGCCCATGCCGTCGGCGAACGCGCCCTCCAGTTCGCTTGGAATGACCGCGAAGGATTTCATGAGGCCGAGCACATCAGTGAACCAGAAGCGAACGAAGTGAACATCGCGGCTCTTGATGGTTTTGAGTACGAAATCCTGTTGAGGGCTTGAGGTCATCGCACATCCTTTCTCTCAAGTCCATTATACCCTGCGATGTTTCCGTTTCGTTACCGGCGCAGAGTGAGCGCTGCAGGAAGATGGCGCTTGAAGTCGTCGCGATGATTCCTATTTCGATACCGGCGTGCAGGGAGCGCTGCCGACGACCGCATCCGAGCCCCCGGCGGCAATGTATGATGCGGCGCCCTCGCTGCGATCGGCCGCTACCTCCTGCCTGAATGACGCATGCCCGCAGCTGCAGCCGCAAGCGATGCAGCGCACGCCGCAACGGTTGCCAGGACGGGCACCTGATCGCCGTCGTCGGTGGCTGCGAGCACGTGCTTGGCAGAAGTGTAGCGGCTCGGAGGCACCGCGCGCATTGACGAGGACGACCCGCCTTCCGACGGAGACGATGCGACGCCCGATCCTGCTTCGGGCCGAGAAGCGGAAGCGGGAAGCTTCTCGAACTCTGCCCTCACGGTCAGATCCTCGTCGACATAATCGAACGGCACGTCCCATCCGATAAAACGGTATCCATCCGGCGCTACAGCTTTCGGCGGTGCAGCCGCACCGAACAGCGGAACCTGCTCGACAGCCAGAACCGCATCGTCGAAGCCCTCGAATGTCACCGTGCGCGTCGCCGTTATGAGAAACGAGCCGTCCTCGCGAAGCGCGCCAATCTCCTCTCCGTCCTCATAGACCGACGTCGAATCGTTGACGGAAAGATACTCGTACCCAAGCAACTGATCCAAGCGCGTCGCGCCGAATGGCGCGGCGATGGCGAACGTTTGACCGGGATTGCCCACCGATACGCCAAGGACGGGCACGGGCTCGCCGAGAGGCACCTGCGAAAGATCCAGAACGCCGCCGAACACGGTGAGGGAGCCCTCGATGCGCGCGCTGGGCAGGACGGCAAGCGTCGCATGCTCCCAAACGTGCACACCCCCGATAGCTCCCTCGAGGCGCACGGAGACGGACCCGTAGATATCGACCGAGCGCTCGACGCTTCCAAGCGCGATGGAGCCCGACCCCCCTACGGCGTCGTCGCGATCAGACATCCAAACGTCCACAGAGTTGCCTCCGCCGCTCGTTTCCAGGCGCACGGAGCGCGCCACCTCGAGCGTGCCGATGTGCACGCCGGCGCCGATGCCGACGCGTTCGACTGCGGATGCGACGTAAACGTCCCCCAGCTCTGATCCCGCCATGCCGACGATCGACACGCCCTCCCCGGTGATCGACAGCCGCAATCCATCCCATGAGTACGAAGCAGCGGGACCTTCCACCTCGAAGGGACCCGCCGCGGATGGCGAGGAATCTTCATCGGGCGTCGACGAGCTGCCGTTCGGAGCGGCGATCGCCGTCGCAGACGGGCAAGCCGCGCACAGGGCCGCCAGGCAGACCGCGGCAAGCACGGCGGCGCATGCTGCCGCTCGACGCCGGACGATAGATGCAAACATACGCGATGCAGTCATTGAACAGTCCTCTGAACAGGTGCTTTCGTGATCGATGCTAGCGCATGCCGCACCTGGCCCGCCTCGCCTTCGCCGGTGCGCACCGAACGGTTGCCTGCTTGTTAGGGCTCTTAGAACCTCGGCAGGGTAACCGTTTTCTACTGATACTGCGAACCGCGCGCGCCGTGGAGACGTTGTGCTATCCTTACACCTCGACGAAACCGCCGCTACGGCACGCGTCCGCGCAGGTCGCCGACGCACTCCGCGCCCGACCCGCACGCGTCGCCGCAGTCGGAACACCGATGAAAGGCGACCCCCATGAACCTCTCCGTCAATCAGACCCTGCACGGATTCACCGTGCTCGCTCGCGAAGAGCTGCCCGAGATCGACGGCACCGCCTTTGTGCTCGTTCATAAGAAGAGCGGCGCGCGGCTGCTTTACCTGGCAAACGACGACAGCAACAAGGCGTTTTCCATCGCGTTCAAGACACCTCCCGCCGACGACACCGGCGTATTCCATATCCTGGAGCACTCGGTGCTGTGCGGCTCCGACAAGTTCCCCGTCAAAGAGCCGTTCGTGGACCTGCTGAAGAGCTCCATGCAGACGTTCCTGAACGCCATGACGTTTCCCGACAAGACCATGTACCCGGTGGCCAGCACCAACGAGCAGGACCTGCTCAATCTCATGGACGTGTACCTCGATGCAGTGCTCCATCCGGCCATCTACCGCAAGCGAGCCATCTTTGAGCAGGAAGGCTGGCATTACGAGCTGGCCGGCGACGTCGAATCCGACCTAGGCGACTCCATAGCAGGCGACGTCGTGGCGCGCACCGAAGCCGAGGACGCCACGGCGGAACTCGTGCTCAACGGCGTGGTGTACAACGAGATGAAGGGCGCCCTGTCCGATCCGAACTCTGTGCTCTACGACGAGCTGCAGGCGGCGCTGTTCCCCGACACAGCCTACCGCTTCGAGTCGGGCGGCACGCCGCGCGCCATCCCCGACTTGACCTATGAACAGTTTCTTGACGAACACCGCCGTCACTACCGGCTGAGCAACAGCTACCTCACGCTGTACGGCGACCTCGACCTGAACCGCATGCTTGCCTTCCTTGATCGGGAGTACCTCTCCCCCGTCGCCGATGAAGAGGCCGCACGCGACAGAGAGCGCTCCGAAGCGGGCGAGCTGCCGCTCGTGCCGCACGCACTCGAAGCTCAAGCGCCCGTCGTGGCCGAACACGTGAAGCGCACTATGGACACAGCGCCCGAGAACGCATGCGCCGGACTAGGCTACGTCATCGGGGACGCAGCCGAACGAACACGTGTGACGGCGGTGGACATCTTGCTCGACGCGCTCATGGGCAGCAACGAAGCGCCCGTGAAGCGCGCGCTTCTCGATGCGGGCCTCGCCGACGACGTGCTGGCTTTTTTGGCCGACGGCATGCTGCAGCCGTTCATCGTCGTGCAGCTGCGCGGTGCGAAGCCGGAAGCGGCCAAGCGCTTCCGCGCCATCTTCGAGGATGCCGTACGCGCCGTTGTCGAGCAGGGGGTCGACCGTACGCTCGTGGAGGCATCGCTCTCGCGCGCCGAATTCGTCATGCGCGAGCACGACTTCGGCATGGCCGACGGCGTGGCGCTGTCCATGACGGCGCTGTCGGGCTGGCTTTACGATGATGCGCTGGCCACAACGTACCTGCGCTACGAAGACGACTTCGCCCTGATGCGCCGCGAGCTCGGCACGGGCTACTTCGAGCGGATACTCGTGGACGTGTTTTTGGAGAGCGACCATTGGGCGCTCGCAGAGATCGTGCCCGCAGACGGCGACGAGGAAGCCTTCGAGATCGAGCGCCTGCGCACCGCCGAGGCGGCCATGGATCCTGCGGACTTCGCGCGTATCGCCGATGAAGAGGCGGCATTGCGACGCATGCAAACGGAACCCGACGCCCCCGCCGCACTCGCCACGTTGCCGCGCTTGTCCGTCGGCGACATCGGAGACGCGCCCGACGAACCCGCCTACGGCACGGTCGACGGCACGCCTGTGCCATGCATTCGCCATCACGTGCCTTCGCGCGGCATCGCCTATACCTACCGCTACTTCGACCTCAACCGCGCGCAGTTCGAGGAGCTGCCTTATGTGGCAGTGCTCGCGCTCGTGCTGGGCAAGCTGGGAACGGCGCGCCACACGGCTGCTGAAATCGACACGCTTGTAAACGGCAAGCTGGGGAACCTGTCGTTTTTCGCCGACCTCTACGAGGGCGATGGCGAAGCTCGCGACCTGGCGCCGAAATTCGTGGTGGGCGCGAGCGCTCTCTCCGAAAACGTGGAAGCCGCGTGCGAGCTGCCGCTCGAGATCATGCTGGAGACCGATTTTTCAGACGCGGGCAAGATCAAGGACGTGCTCCAGCAGCGGCGCATCGGAATGGAGCAGAGTTTCGCAGCGGCAGGACACGCAGCCGCCATGGCGCGCGTGGCGTCCTACTACCTGCCAGCAGGCGTGATACGCGAGCAGCTGGGCGGTATCGACTTCTACCGGTTCTTGAAGGATTTGCTCGCGCACTACGATGAACGCGCCGATGAGGTGGCCGAGCACCTGACCGCCCTCGCACGAAGGCTGTTCGTGGACGAAGGCTGCACGGTGAGCTTCGCAGGCTCTGATGAAGACTTCGAGCGATTCTGGAGCGCTGGAGCCGGGACGGGACGCCCAGGCTCCCCCGAGCTCCCGCTATCCGTGCCCGAGCCCGTCATACGCAACGAGGCGTTCGTGGTGCCTTCGGATGTGTGCTATGCAGCTCAGGGTTTCGATCGGCGCGCCATAGGCGCACCGTATACGGGCGCCTGGCAGGTGGCGGCGCGTGCGCTCTCCTACGACTACTTATGGAACGAGGTACGCGTGAAGGGCGGCGCGTACGGCGCCGGTTTCGGAGCTGCACGCACAGGCAATATGCGCTTCTACTCCTACCGCGATCCGCACCTGGACGAAACCCTTGCGCGCTTCGCCGAATCGGCGGCGTGGCTTGCTTCCTTCGAGCCGCGCACCGAGGAGATGGAGGGTTACGTGGTGGCCACCGTTGCAGGATTCGATGCGCCCCTAAAGGCCCGAGCGCTCGTGAGGCGCCAAGACGGCGACTGGTTTGCCGGGCGCACGCCCGAGACACGCCACGCTACCCGCAGCGAGATGCTTTCCGCCACGCCCGAAGAAGTTCGGTCCCTGGCTAAGCCCCTCGCGCTGGCTATCGAGCGAAATGCAGTGTGCGCCTTCGGCGGCCAGGATATCATCGAGGAATCGGGCGCCGGATTCGACGTTATAACCTTGCTGGCGGAATAGCGTCGGAGAGGCGCAAGCGAAAGTCGACATTCACGTCGGCACGCGATGCGTTTCGAGCTAGAATGGGCCGTTGAGGACGGAACCTTGCACGGTTCCGGGTTCGCGCGCCGTCGGGCTTGACGGGATGCGATATTAATGATACTTCTATAGTATCAATTAGACGAGCGAAGCAGAGATGGAGAGCACGGCCATGCTTGAATTGAAGAACCTCACGTTCGAGGTGCCGCTCTCCGAGGGATCCTCGGAGAAGAAGCGCATCATCGACGACCTGTCGCTGACGATCCCCAGCGACCGCTTCACGGTTATCACCGGCCCAAACGGCGGCGGGAAATCCACCCTCGCAAAGCTCATCATGGGCGTGGAGCAACCGACCGCGGGACGAATCCTGTTCGAGGGGGAAGACATCACCGATCTCGGTATCACCGAGCGCGCTCGGCGCGGCATCGGCTACGGGTTCCAGCAACCGGCCCGCTTCAAGGGCATGAAGGTGAAAAAGCTCCTCGATATTGCAGCCGGCAAAAAGTTGCCGATGCTGTCCTGCAACGAGTACCTGGCCAAGGTGGGACTCTGCTCAGCGAGCTACCTTACCCGCGAGGTGGACAAGAACCTGTCCGGCGGCGAGGTGAAGCGAATCGAGATCGCCACGATCCTCGCGCGCGACCCGCAACTCGCCATCTACGACGAGCCGGAAGCCGGCATCGACCTCTGGAGCTTCGACCGTCTCACCGAGACGTTCCGCAGCATCCATGAGGCCCGCGACGGCCGTTCGATCGTGATTATTTCGCACCAGGAACGCATCATTCAACTTGCCGATGAGATCGTGGTGCTGCGCGACGGACGAGTGGTCGAGACGGGAGCACCTGACGACATCATGCCGAAGCTCGGCTTTGTCTCCAAGGGCATACCCGGCTGCCAGCTGACGGAGCCGACAGAACTCCATCTCACCGAGATTCCCACCACCTGCTAGATAAACGACGGGGTTTCCGCGGCAAAGCCGCAAAAGCTCCGAGCCGTTCAAGCTCATCTTCCAGACTCTACGTGAAGAGGCAAGCGGTTGGACGGTTCGGCTCGCACCAGAAATCCGCCAGTACGAAGGAGGCCGCCATGGCTGTAGACCTTTCCCCTATCGACGAGAGCCTGCTCGCCGAGATCGCGAACATACACGGCATGCCGAAAGGCGCGTTCAACATCCGCAAGGACGGGCAGCTCGTCGAGCGCCATTCGTCGGCGAACATCGAGATCGCCACGAAGACGGACAACCCCGGCATCGACATCCGTATCAAGGCCGGCACGAAGGGCGAGACGGTGTACATCCCCGTCATCGTGACGCAGGCGGGCCTCAAGGACGTCGTGTACAACACGTTCTACATCGAGGACGACTGCGACGTGACCATCATTGCCGGCTGCGGCATCCACAACGAGAGCCACCAGGCCTCCGAGCACGACGGCATCCACACGTTCTACTGCGGCAAGAACAGCCACGTGAAGTACGTGGAGAAGCACTACGGCGAGGGCGCGGGCACCGGCGAGCGCATCCTCAACCCCGTGACGAACGTCATCATGGAGGAGAACGCGAGCTGCGAGATGGAGCTCACGCAGCTGCGCGGCGTGTCGTCCACCGTGCGCGACACGAACGCCGAGCTGGGCGCAGGTGCGAAGCTCGTGCTGACCGAGAAGCTGCTGACGCACGACGACCAGGTTGCTACCTCGAACATGAAGGTGGAGCTGAAGGGCGACGACTCCAGCGTGCAAGTGATCTCGCGCTCGGTGGCGCAGGACAACTCCAAGCAGGTGTTCAACCCGCTGGTCATCGGCGAGGCCGCCTGCCGCGGACATGTGCAGTGCGACGCCATCATCATGGGCACGGCGAAGGTGACCGCCATCCCCGGCATCGAGGCCGCCAGCGAGGACGCGCTGCTGGTGCACGAGGCCGCCATCGGCAAGATCGCCGGCGACCAGATTATGAAGCTCATGACGCTGGGGCTCACCGAAGAAGAGGCCGAGCAGGAGATCCTCGAGGACTTCCTGAACTGACGGCTTCTGGACCGAGGTCGTGAACCGGGCGTCGGCAACGTCCTGTTCACGACCTCGACACCGTTTCACGCGGCGATGCGCCCGAGCGCGTTTGTTGCGTATGCTGTTCCCCACCCCAAGGAAAGGAACGGCTATGAGCATCATTGTTTGGATCATCATCGGAGGGCTCGCCGGATGGGCGGCGAACGCGATCATGAAGACCGACGGCGGCCTGGTCAAGAACATCGTCGTCGGCATCGTGGGCGCGCTCATCGGCGGATTCATCATGAGCTTCTTCGGCGCCGCAGGCTTCACCGGCTTCAACCTGTGGTCGTTCGTGGTGGCGCTAATCGGCTCGATCGTACTCATCTGGGTAATCAATCTGATCACCAACAGAAGATGAAAGCCCGCATACGAGCGGACGCGGCTCTCACTGCGAATACCGGCGACCGTCTGGCCGCCGGTATTCGCTTTTCTGCACGTTCGAACCTGGTTTCAGCCGGACCGCTTCCTCTGATTCACGGATAACGAAGAACGAGCACGATGCAGCCGGATTCGCTTGTGCCGATCCGTGCAAACTCCCCAAGTCGCGCGCTGCACCACCAGCAGCAGATCGACCATGCGTCCGTAGCGCCGTCCGTCTGGTTGTTCGACTTAGGATACGCGTCGTTGACTGCGTTCGAGGCGTCCAGACCTAGGCGACATCGAGGCCGCTTTCCAGCGAGCGTGCAACGACTATGAGGGCATCATCGGAAGCAAGCTGAGCGACCGCATACGCGGGAAAGGCCGAAGCTCTCAGGATGCCGGCATCGGCAAGTCCCAGAGCAGCTTGTGCGAGACATCCCATCACCTCGGACGTGGGTGCTGCGGGTATGCCGTTTTCATGCAGCGTTGCCGCCGCCGCATCGTTCGACAGATGCTCCCGCATCCCCATCTGCTCCATGAGATCGGCCATCTCGATCTCCGCGTGTCCAGCCATGTCGCCGCCGTCGGCAGTCACCGACGTATAGCACGCAAGCGCCAGGTCGAACCGGTCCTGTTTCCACAGCGAATACGCCAGCCGATAGCGCAGATAGCTGCTGTCCCGGCGGTCGGAGGCTATGCGCAAGGCGCGCCGCGCCAACTCCTCCGCCTCGGCAAAGCGGCCTTCGTCCATGAGCACAGATACTCCATCAAGGTACCCTGGAAGCGAGGTGGGCGCCAACGACCTGCACGCCTCGGCCACCTCGAGCGCGCGCGTCACATCGCCCACCTGCGCATAGAGGCGCGAAAGCGAGCTCTGCGCCGCGAAGGCTGCGTCGGACGCTTTGCTGTACCGCGTTTTCACGTCCGCTTCAGATAGCCGCACCAGCATGCGCGTACAGGGGTTTGCGCAGTACAGCGGCACGCGCCCATCGCTGGAACCGCCTTCCGCGGCGCGCTTCGACTCCCGCTCGCCCGCCTGCGCTGCAATCTCCTCGAGTAGCACGATGCTTGCGAGAGGCGAAGACTCCGCGTCCTCCATCGCCACAGATACCCGAGCAGTCAGATCAGCGTCTTCATCGTGGAGCACGTCGAGCTCGCACACGCGGTCGGCCTGCAGAAGCTCCGAGAGCGGCCCGGGCAGCGCCCGATCATCCTCCCACAGCGGCGAACGTCGGCTCTCCAAACCGATATCGAGCGGTTGCGCGACTCCGAAGAAACCATCGTCCGAAAATGCAGCCGAGCAATCAGCAGGATTCAGCAAAGCAAGCACGGCGGCGGGATCGCAGGCGTTGCGATCGGCACCGAGCGCGCCTTCAGCGATGAGGGGTAGCACATCCGACATGAATGAAATGCGATCGAACCTGAGCGACATGCCAACCGGCGCGTCGAGGCCCCCAGGCCGCACCGTCACGTAAGCCCGCGCTATACCGACGCCCGCACCGAAGGCTGCAGCAGCGAGCAGCGCCGCGAGCCGCATCGCATAAGCCGATGCGGCCCAGCCCCGCAGCATCCGCACATCCTCCCATGCGCCGCGCACTCCGTCCCATCGTGTCGAGGGAAAAGCCTCGGGCTGCGGAACGGAGCACTCCACTGCAACGGTGCCGCCCGCTGCATCAGCATCGAAACGATACTCCATGCGAAACGGCAGTCGCATGGTTTCGCACGCCTGGGCGAACCGTGTGCGCACATCCCATTCGCCGCCGCGCGCAGCATGCACCCCGTGCATCTGCCGCAGAGGATTCTCGCGCTCGCTTCTCTGTACCGCCTCCGCAGCACCCGAGGCGATGTCGATGATGCACCGCCAATCCTGCTGAGAGCAGAAACCCTCGTCAAAACCGGCATAAGGAGCCGCGGTCCCGGGAAAGCCCTCTACAGCCTCCTGCACGAGCAAGAGCCGGTTGAGCGCGCTTTCGACTGCCAGCACCAGCTGGCGTTCCCCGGCGCTCAACGCCGAATCATCGAAGCGCAGCCATGCGAGCCCCGTTGATGACAGACGGCCCGCTTCGAGAGCGGTGCGCGCAGCGAGCGGCCGGATCATCGAAGCCCCCGCTTCCTCCAGCAGGCGCGCGGCGTACCGTTCAAAACCAGAGACGGCGCCCGGCTGCGCCGAGCGCACGTGGTGGACGAGCATGTCGAGCGCATCGGGAAGCGGCGGCCTGAGCAGATCGCCCATCACATCAGCGGCAAGGCCAGTCAAGACCGGCGTTTGCGCCGCGCTCGGAATATGTACGAACGCAAGATAACCCACTGCCGCAAAGGTTCGCAAACCGAGGCTCGACCCGGCATAAGGCCCGATATCGCAGGAAGGTTGTTCGAACGCGAAGGTGCCCGTACGCGAGCGCGCGAAGCGCGATACGGTTTGCAGCGGGACTCGCGCGCCTCGGCGCGCCTGCACCTGTCCGAAGTCCTCGTTGTTCGGAAGGCGCGACAAAAGCAGGTTCGGCTCCCCTTCGGGGATATACGCGAGCGGGCCGTCGCACGCGTATGCCGCGCCATTCGCAGTCAGCCATGCGAGGAAGCGACCCCGACGTTTGCCGGTGAACTCGAACACGTAGCCGAATCCATCGCTCGGCTGAGGACACGCATCCCAGATCACGCCGTATTCCCTCTGCGGATCCTGCCCGGGAAGGGGATGCAACTTCATGCTTTTGCCCAGCAGGGGCAGTTTAAATTCAGCCTGATTTTCCACGATGCTCCTCCCATGGCGATGCGCATTGCGATTGAACAACCGCATTCGCGCGCTGAGAGAAAGGATAGCAGAAGAGGCGCCGGCGCGGGATGCGAGCATAGCGCGCCCCGCAATCCAACGTCGACTGCCCCTGCGTTTTTCTTATCACGCCCGCAGGCGAGCGACAGTGGCGGATTTTTTGCCGATCTTTGAACGTTTCCCAAGAATTTCGAAGAAACCGCCGGCACTCGAGCCGCTCTTCCCTCTTTCCGCAGATAAACCAGCTGCCCTCCGTGAGCCTCTCATCCGGGATGCAAGATGCCTGGCTCAACCTGCGGCAGCCGCAAGGCAAACGAGAGCCACGCCACCCCGTCGCGCTCCTCCGCGCGCGCCTCCAACGTGCCGCCCATGCGCTCGGTTAGATGGCGCGCGATTGTCAGGCCGAGCCCCGAGCTCTCCTGCGAACGCGAAGCGTCCGCCGCGTAATGCGGCTCGAACAGACGCTCGGCATCGAGCCGTCCCACGTCGTCGACGTCGTTCGCGAAGACAACAGCCACCTCGGCATTCTCCTCCTCGACCACCGCCTCGAAGCTCGACCGCGCGTACTTCGACACATTGTGCAGCAGATTCTCGAACACGCGCTCAAGGGCCTCCGCGTTCGCACGCGCCTTCACGGCGTGGCGGGGCACTTCCACGCGCACGTCCAGCCCCCGCTCCTCGAGCAGCCGATACTGTTCCGCCACCGACTCGCGCACGAGCCGGCCCACGTCCACCTGCCCCAGCTCCAGGTGGAAGTCCTCGGCTTCGAACCGCGACAGGTCGTAGAACTGCGCGATGAGCCGCTGCAAGGCGTCCGCCTTGCGTCTGACCGTGGCGAGCGAGGCGCGAGCCTCAGCGTCCAACGCGCTCTCGTCGACGAGAGCGAGGTACCCCTGGATGGAGGTGAGCGGCGTGCGCAGGTCGTGACTGATACGCTCAACCTGGGCCTTCAAGTCCGCTTCGCGTCGTGCGTACAGCGCGGCCTGCCGGCGGATTCCCGCAAGCGACGCGTTCACCGTGCCTAGGAGCGCTTCCAAGTCGGCGTCGGGACTCGGCAGCTTCACGATACGGTTCTCCTCCAGGCGCTCCACGATCTCGCGGAGCTCGGCGTCAGCCCGTCGAAGCGACCGCTTGAGCAGAAGGCAGCGCACGGCGAACCACGCTGCCACGGCAAGCGCGCAAGCCAAAGCGACGATTAACAGCACGTGCGCCACCCCCGCCCCTCCCTATAGCTCGATCTTGCGGACGCACCACACGCCCGCAGCCGTGAACGCTCCCAAACCGACAAATCCTGCGATCAGGCACTTCGCAAGACCGGCCGGGTCGTTCCACAGCAAGGACGAACCGGACATGCTCACCAGCGCCTCGGTGGCGAAGAAGTTCGGCGGAAGCCAGCTGGCCACGATGGCGACGGGCTCGAAGAGAAGTCCGGCCATCCGCAGCGTGTAGGGAATGACGAACAGGACGACCACCCACGCGACCAGCGCCGAGGAGGTGGTCTTGCAGTGGGCGAGCACCGCGGACATGAGGACGACCGAGGCAAACACGGACGGCAGGGCGACCGCGACGCCCGACAGCAGGTCCACGACCGGCGGCAACGCCGGTCCCTCCAACAGCAGGACAGCACTGCCCACGTACGCCGCCAGCACCACGACCATGCAAGCAAGCCCGGCAAGCGATGAGACGACGCACTGAGCCGCGAAAACCGAGGTGCGCGAGCAGCCGTGCGAGAGCGCGTTCTTCATCGTGCCATTCTTCTTGTCCTCGGAGTAAAGGAACCATACCAGCATCCCGGCCACGAAGAACAGCGAGCCGAGCGACGAAGTTACGATCCCCAGGTTGAAGCGCACCGTGGCGTAGGGGAAGCCGGGATCGACGAAGGTCATCGCGAACTCGATCGCGTTCGCCGCTATCGCAAGCAGCGACAAGATGCCCGCGAGCAGGTACACCTCCTTGCCGCGCACGATGCGGAACGCCTCGCCTTTCATATAGTTCAGCATCATGCGGCCCCCTTCTCCTTCAAGCCCAGATAGTACTGCTCGAGCGACATCGTGCGGCGTTCGAGCCGGAAGACGTCCATGCCCGCCGCGCCGGCGAGCCCGCTGTAGGCCTCCGCGCCCGCTCGAGGGTCGAGGATGCGCACCGCTTGGTCGGGAAGCACCTGGTAGCGCTCGCCGGGCCGCTCCCTTTCCAGCAGCACCGTATAGCCGGCCGGGTCGGACACGGCGATGTCGATGAAGTCCGCGCACCGCGCGCGCAGCTGCTCGGCGCCCACCTGCTCCAAAAGCCTCCCCCGGTTCAGGAAGCCATACACCGTGGCCATCTGCTCGAGCTCGGCCAAGTGATGGCTCGACACCACCACGGTGATGCCCTTCTCGCGGTTGAGGCGCAGCAGGAGCGCGCGCATCTCGACGATGCCGCTCGGGTCGAGGCCGCTCGTCGGCTCGTCCAACACGAGCAGCTCCGGCTCGCCGATGAGCGCCATCGCCAGGCCGAGACGCTGCTTCATGCCCATCGACAGATCCTTGCAGGCGCGGTCCTTCGCGTAGGCCAGGCCCACCTCCTCGAGCAGGCGGCCCACCGCCTCCCCGCCCGGCACGCCCTTCTGGATGCGGCAGCATTCCAAGTTGCGCTCGACGCTCAGATTCGGATAGAAGCCGGGGCTCTCGATGATGGACCCCACGCGTGCGCGCTGCCGCCCCAGGTCGCTCGGCGCATGCGCCCCGAAAAGGCGCATCTCGCCCGCGGTAGGGAACGCAAGCCCGCACAAAAGCTTGAACAGGGTGGTCTTGCCCGCGCCGTTGTCGCCCACCAGCCCGTAAACGTCGCCGCGGCGCACCGACACGCTCACGCCGTCCAAGGCGGCCACGTCGCCGTAGCGCTTCGCGAGCTCGTTCGTCTCGATAACGTGTTCCATCGAAAGGGTTCTTCCTCTCTCTCGCCCGATCCTTCGAGAAAGAACTTTAGCCCGCAGGCCCGAAATAAGTCCTCAAGAAAGGCTAAGGAAAGCGTAAAGGTCCGCGCCGCCGACGCCCCGCCCCCTCACGCCAGCTTGAATCCGACGCCCCAGATGGTCTTGATGTACTCGCCTTCCGCATCGACCGCCGCCAGCTTCTTGCGGATGTTGCTCACGTGCACGTTGACGGCGTTGTCCTCGCCGTAGTAGCCGCCCTTCCACACCAGCTCGTAGAGCCGCTCGCGCGAGAACACCCTCCCCGGCTCCTCCATGAGCGTGCGCAGGATATCAAACTCGTGCGCCGTGAGCGCCACCTCGACACCGTCGAGGGACACGCTGCGGGTACCGGCGTCCAACACGAGCCCCCGGTGCCGCAGCACCTCTCCCACGCGGGCGCAACCTCCCGAGCCGCTGCGCCGCAAGACGGCCTCCACCCGCGCGGCCACCTCGTCCGGCTCGAAGGGCTTCACGATGTAGTCGTCGGCCCCCGTCGCCAGCAAGGCCACCTTGTCGGCCAAGCCCGCCTTCGCCGACACCACGATCACCGGCACGTCCAGCCCCTGCTCGCCGCGCATGTGCTCGAGCAGCTCCGAGCCGGCCAACCCCGGCAGCATGAGATCGAGCAGCACCAGATCGGGCGTCGAAGCCCCGAGCCTGAGCAGCGCCTCCGATCCGGAAAACGCCTGCATCGCGCGATGGCCCGCGCGCTCCATGACAGCGCGCAGCAAGTTGTTGATGTCGGGATCGTCCTCCACGACGAGGATCTCACTCATGCCCATACACCTCTTTCCGGCTGGCTACGACCGGGTCGTGTCCCCCGCCGCCTCGTCCGCCTGCACGTCGACCACCTCGATGCGCCTGCACGACCCCGCGCTCGCGCATCCCGCGCACGCGCCGTCGCATGCCGCCGCCGCACCTCCGCGCCTCCTTACGCGCCGCACGGCGAATACCACCAACACGACCACCGCGGCGGCAACCGCCGCGCTCGCCGCCCCCGCCGTCCCCATGCCCAGCGCAAGCCCGACGCCGCGCACGCCGAACGCCGCGATCCACGCCACACCCAACTGCCCGAACGCCATGCCGAGCGCCCACGTTCCGCCCAGCTCGCGCCGCACCGACGCAATGGCGGCTATGCAGGGCGTGTACAGCAGGCAGAACACGAGCAGGCTGAAAGCGGCGAGCGGCGTGAGCGCGGCCACAAGGCTCTCGGTCGACCCGAACAGGATGGACAGCGTCGACACCACGCTCTCCTTCGCCATCACGCCGGTGACGAGCGCGGTGGAAACGCGCCAGTCGCCGAACCCGAGCGGCGCGAACAAGGGCGCGATCCAACCCGCCACCACGGCCAGCATGCTGTCGGCGGAGTCGGCCACCACGTTCAGACCGAAATCGAACGTCTGCATGAACCATATGACGATCGTCGCCAGGAAGATCACCGT
The DNA here is from genome assembly GCF_002899715.1 of Enteroscipio rubneri. Lineage (GTDB taxonomy): Bacteria > Actinomycetota > Coriobacteriia > Coriobacteriales > Eggerthellaceae > Enteroscipio > Enteroscipio rubneri. The sequence continues at coordinate 90,233 of NZ_PPEK01000009.1, forward strand.
GAATGCGCGCTCGAGGAAGTCCTTCGCCTTCTCCCACAGAAGCTGCCCCACGCTGCGCGGGCTGGGCATGCGATAGTTCGGCAGCTCCATCACGAACGGCACGGCCTCGCCGGAGAACATCGTCCGGCGCATGAGCAGCGCCACGATCACCCCGGCCGCGATGCCGCCGAAATACAGCCCCACCATCACGACAGCCCCGTCACTCGGGAAGAACGCCGCCGTGAAGAACGCGTAGATGGGCAGCTTCGCCGAACAGCTCATAAACGGCGTAAGCATGATAGTCATCTTGCGGTCGCGCTCCGAGGGGAGCGTGCGCGACGCCATGACCGCCGGCACCGTACAGCCGAATCCCACGAGCATGGGCACGATGGAGCGCCCCGACAGCCCGATGCGTCGCAGCAGCTTGTCCATCACGAACGCCACGCGCGCCATGTAGCCCGAGTCCTCCAGAAGCGACAGGAAGAAGAACAGCGTCACGATGATGGGCAGGAAGCCCACCACGCTGCCCACGCCGTTGAACACGCCGTCGATCACGAGCGATTGCAGCACCTCGTTCACCTGCGCGGCCGCGAGCGCCCCGGCCACCGCATCGGTGAGCGCGCCGATCCCCGCGTCCAGCGCCTCGGAGAGCCAGGCGCCCACCACGTTGAACGTGAGCCAGAACACGAGCGCCATGATGCCCACGAATGCAGGGATGGCCGTGAGCGGCCCAGTGAGCACGCGGTCGAGCGCCATGCTGCGCGCGTGCTCGCGGCTCTCCTTGGGCTTCACCACCGTGCGCGAGCACACTTTTCCGATGAAGCTGAAGCGCATGTCGGCGATGGCGGCGGCACGGTCGAGCCCGCGTTCGGCCTCCATCTGGCACACGATGTGCTCGAGCGCGTCCTTCTCGTTCTGATCGAGGTCGAGCCGCTCGGACACGAGCGCATCGCCTTCCGCCAGCTTGCTCGCGGCGAACCGCGCCGGGATGCCCGCGCGCTCGGCATGGTCCTCGATGAGCGCCATGATGCTGTGCAGGCAGCGGTGCACCGCGCCGTCGTGCTCGTCGGGCGCGCAGAAATCCTGACGCACCGGTGGCTCCTGGAAGCGCGCAACGTGCAGCGCGTGGTCCACCAGCTCGGCTATACCTTCGTTCTTGACAGCCGAGATGGGCACCACTGGGATGCCCAGCAGCTTCTCCATCTCGTTCACGTCGATGGTTCCGCCGTTGCCCTCCACCTCGTCCATCATGTTGAGGGCGAGCACCATCGGCATGCCCAGTTCCATGAGCTGCATCGTAAGGTAGAGGTTGCGCTCCACATTGGTGGCGTCCACGATGTTGATGATGCCGCGCGGCCGCTCGTCCAGGAGGAACCGACGTGTCACCAGCTCCTCACTCGAGTACGGCGACATGGAGTAAATGCCCGGCAGATCGGTGACCAACGCCTCGGAATGCCCGCGCACGACTCCATCCTTGCGATCCACCGTAACCCCGGGAAAGTTTCCCACATGCTGGTTCGAACCGGTCAACTGGTTGAACAGCGTCGTCTTGCCGCAGTTCTGATTGCCTACGAGAGCGAAGAGAACGGTCTCCCCTTCCGGAAGCGGGTTCTCCTCGTCTTTGTCGTGAAACCTGCCGCCCTCGCCAAGACCAGGATGCGGCACCGGCTTACGCGCCTGCGGGTCGTCGCGCTCCTCCGAGGCGTCGCGCACGTCGTCCACTGCGATCTTGCGCGCGTCGCCCACGCGCAGCGTCAGCTCATAACCATGAACGCGCACCTCGACCGGATCTCCCATGGGCGCATGCTTTACCATGGTCACCGCCGCAGAAGGGATGATGCCCATGTCAAGGAAGTGCTGCCGCAGCGACCCTTCGCCGCCGACGGCCGTCACCGTGGCGGTCTTGTCGATGGGCAGGTTGTCAAGCGTCGTCAATGCACATCTCCTCGGGCCCGAGCCGCCACGCGACAGCTCGCATGCCTCGCTTTTTCCGTTGCCTCCATGGTACCGCGAAACCACATGTTTATCATAAAAAAGTTTCCCGTGGCAAACCCTTCAAGGAACCTGCACAAGTGCGAAAAACGACGCCGGCACGCCGATTCGCCTACGACGAAAAGCGCCCGGATCGCACAAGCGAACCGGGCGCCCGACCGTCGACCAAAGACCTGGTTTAACGATACTGGGAAGCATGCTTCTCGAAGAAATCGAACCGGGGAGGCAGCTCGCGAATCCGATGGCGCCCTTCGGTAATTTCGCCGGCGCTGCATAGCTCCTCGAAGCTGTCGAAATCGTAGTTCCAGCTGAAGAAGTCGTCGAAGTCGAAGCTCAGGTAATCGCAGATCTTCTCGGTGCCTGTCGGAACGATGGGATGCATGAGCAGCGTTGCGATGCGGAGCAGATGGAACGAATCGACGAGCACCTGGCGACGAGCCTCGTCGTCGTCGGCCAGTTCGGCCGCGCGTATGCCGTCCGACCAATGCTTGTTCGCCCAGCGGATAAACTCGTCCATAAGCGACATGACGGAATGGAACTCGGCCCTGTGCATCAGCCTGTCGTACTTGGAGAGGGCTCTGAAGGCCTGCGTGACAGCCTCGGACGAGGGCTCGCCTAGCGGCATATATCCTTCGAAATTCTTCTGAGCCTCGTAGAAGCAGCTGCGCGCAAGACGGTTGAACACGTTCGTGAGCAACGCTCCTTCTTTGAGCACCGGATCGGCCACGCGCGGGTCGGCCAACTCCTTCTCGGTGGCGAGAAAAGGCTTTGGCTTGAAGCCGACCGACTTCTGATCGAGTCCGAGCGCCAAGAAATGGGCGCGTAGCTGCTCCACGGTGTAGTGCTCCAGAAGCTCGTCAGCCGAAGGCGGCTTGACCGACCCGGACGACGAGGCCTTCTTATCGCCGTACAGGATGTGATGATTGGCCACGAGCTTGGTCTGACGCAAAGGCGTATCTGTCTCGCCCGGCACGAGTATATCGCCGGGCTTCACCGCTTCGATGAGCGCGGGCTGCGCCACGCCGTAGAAGTACAGGTTGTCCTGGCCGATAAACTGGTACACTTCGGCGTCTTCTGAACACCACCAATCGCGCCAGCTGCCGCGAGGCAGGCCCATCTTGTCGTTGACGGCCATAGTGAACGACATAGGCGCCCACAAGCTCTCAGGCCAGCACCACACCGTGAGCCCCTCAAGACCGTCGATAACGGGCGCCTTCACGCCCCATTCGATGTTGCCCGTGATGCGGAACGGCACCAGCGCCTTGCTGGTGCGGAAGCGGATGCCCGCACCGGCGAGCACCTCGCGCGCCGTATCGCGCGCATCGATGTCGGCGAACTCGATCTCGAAGCTCTGCTTGCCTTTCTCGGCCTCGTGCAGTTCATGAGAGGGCAAGCCGGCAGCCACAGCCTCGTAGGCCTCGCGCGCGTCATTCTTGATGTAGACGACGGGCGGGGCCAAGAACTCCTTCACGGTTTGCGGCACGACGGCACGCACATCGGCGTCGGCGTCAAGCGCCGCCGCATGCGCGCGCAGAAAGTCCGCGAATGCGGGCAAATCGAAGTACCAATTCTCGACCGGGCGCATCTCGGGCTCGACGCCCGTAAGCGACGATCGCGGCGCGATGAGATCCTCGGGCGCATAACTGTGGCCAAGATCGCACTCATCGGCATAGCCGTGCTCTGACTTGCAGCCCTGGACGGGGCAGCGTCCGATTACCTGGCGTCCGTTAAGAAACGTTTGCGCCTCTGGATCGTAAAACTGCAGCGTGGATCGGCGCTGCAAATGTCCGTTCTCGTGCAGCTTCTCGATAAACTTCTCGCTGATGAGCTGGTGCACGTCTCCCGAGTGGCCGATGTTGGAACCCTCATAGATATCCAGGCTGATGTCGTAGGCGCCGAGCGTCGCCTTTTGCGCCTCGTGGTTCCTCAGCACGTACTCCTCGATGGTGCCATCAAACTCGCCGGCTTCCACGAGCTTGCGATAGCCTTCGTTGATGGGCGAGCCGAAGCAGTCGGTGCCACTAATGAAGCGCACGTTGGCCGCGCCGATGCGGTCGCGCAGAAAACGCGCGAAGGCATCGGCCGGCACAAACACGCCGGCGATATGACCGAAATGCAGCGGTTTGTTGCCATAGGGCATGCCCGCCGTGACTACGGCCCGTTTGGGCCAGGACGCGCGCTCCTGCTTAGTGGGCGAGGCGGCCATCGTTTTCCATCTCCTTCATCGCGGCGACAAGGTTCTCGACGGATACATCGCTTGATGACATTAGGTCGAGGAGCGTCGACAGATCGGACCCTGCGGGCTCGAGCGCCACGGTCGTATACGCCGACATGTTCGCAAGCTCGGCGGCCTTAGCAACGGCGTCCTGCTGCGTGCCCACCTCGTCGGCCAGCCCGTTCTCCACAGCGTCGATGCCGGTGAACGTGAGTCCCGTTGCCAGAGCGCGAACCTCCTCGACGGCCATACCGCGCCCCTCTGCAACAGTCTGCACGAAGGTCTCGTTTATCTGATCGACCATGGCCTGGTAGTAGGCGCGCTCCTCCTCGGTAAGCGCGCGGGTACCGTAGCTCGAATCCTTGCTGTCGGACGACGTGATGTTGTCGATGCTGATGCCCAGCAGTTCGTATAGCCCCGACAAATCGGTAACCTGCATGGCAGTGCCGATGGAGCCTATGGCCGTGGACTTCGCGGTGAAGATGTAGTCGGCCTGCGACGAAATCTCGTATGCTGCCGAAGCGTTCGTCGCCGCACTTGAAACCACGACGGGTTTGCCAGTGCTTTCGGAGAACTCGCGCACGTACTCGGACATCTCTTCGCCCGCCGTCGCCGTGCCGCCGCCCGAGTTGACGCGCAGCACGATGGCCTTGACGTGCCCATTCTCTGCCGCGATATCGAGCTGTTCCTTCAAACCCTCGGGACTGCACGTGGAACCGTCGTATTGGATAGTGCCATCGAGCTCGATGACGCCTACCGCATCGCTCATGAGATAGTCAACGCCGGATGTCGATGACGAGGTGCCCAGGGAGCCAAACGACGTCATGACGCCGGCGCACGACACCATGCCTACGGCAAGCAGCACGAAGACCAACACGACGGCCACGAGCGCAACGATCCAGCCTCGGCTCTTCTTGGGTGCAGGCTGAGGGGCATAGGGTTGCGCGTAGTACGCTCCTTCGCCTCCTGGGATCGGCGCGCCCGGTTGAGGCGCTGGGGGCTGCTGCCACACCTGCTGCTGCCACGTATCATTTTGGGACATGTTCCCTCCTCGTTTAGGCTGGGATCATACTACCTTATGCGACAGGGAACCGCGCCCGACGGGCGCGGTTCCACGATGGCTCCATTATACGTTCCCGCCGACGAATCCTGCATGACGGCACCTTGACGGATACCAAAGAACCCCATCGGCCACAAGGAGTCCAATCGCTAGATCTCGATGGCGTCGCCCTTGGTGTGCTGCGCCTTCTTTGCCGTACGCAGCAAGAACTCCTGGTTCGTGTCCGTCTGCTTGAGCGACTTGATGAGCATGTCCATGGCGCGCTCGGTTGAGTTTGTATTCGACAGGATACGCCGAACAGCCCATATGAGCGGCGCCTCCTGAGGCTCGAGCAGCAGCTCCTCCTTGCGGGTGCCGCTTGCAACCGGGTCGATGGCCGGAAAGATGCGCCTGTCGGCCAGATTGCGATCAAGCTTGAGCTCCATATTCCCCGTTCCCTTGAATTCCTCGAAGATGACCTCGTCCATCTTCGACCCCGTATCGACGAGCGCGGAAGCCAGAATGGTGAGGCTCCCGCCGCCTTCGATATTGCGAGCGGCACCCAGAAAGCGTTTGGGCGGGTAAAGCGCCGTGGAGTCCACGCCGCCGGAAAGGATGCGGCCCGATGCAGGCTGCGCCAAGTTATAAGCGCGCGCGAGGCGTGTGAGGGAGTCGAGCAGCACCACGACATCTTTACCGCACTCCACAAGGCGTTTCGCACGCTCGATCACGAGTTCCGATACGGCGATATGGTTCTCGGTGGGCATGTCGAACGTGGAGGATATGACCTCGCCTTTTATAGAGCGCTCCATGTCCGTAACCTCTTCGGGACGCTCGTCAACCAAGAGGCACATGAGGTGCACCTCGGGGTTATTCGCGCTGATAGCGGCCGCAATATCTTTGAGGATAGTGGTCTTGCCGGCTTTCGGAGGGCTTACGATCAGGCCGCGCTGGCCCTTGCCAATAGGGCTCACGAGATCAATGACGCGTGCTGTGATGGTGCTCTTGCCATGCTCCATAGTCAGGCATTCGTCCGGATACACCGGTGTGAGATCGCCGAAGCGCACGCGGTTGCCGCACTCCTCGACAGGGGTACCGTTGATAGCGGTGACCTTCTGGATAGCCGCGTACTTCTCGTTCTCACGGGCCGGGCGCGTCTGCCCCGTAACGAGATCGCCTTTGCGCAGCCCGTTGCGCCGAATGGTGGAAAGCCCCACGTAGCAGTCAGTTTCGCCCGGCAGGTACCCCTGCGTTCGGAGGAAACCGTACCCGTCAGCGAGGATGTCTAGAATGCCCGTCGCCTCGATGAAGCCCTCTGCTTTCACGCTGGCGTCAAACACGGCCTCTACAAGCTCGGCCTTCTTGAGGCCCGCCACGTTTACGCCGAGCTCCGTCGCCTTCTCGCGCAACTCTGCCACCTTGAGCTTCGTCAACTCCTCGCGTGAAACGCTCGGCTGCACTTCGCGGGGGCCGCGGTTGCTGTCGTGCTGGCGTCGCTGTCGGCGCTGGTTCTGGCCGCCCTGCCCGTTCTGCTTGCCGTTCTGCTTCTGCCTATTGGACGAACCCTGTTTGGCGCCTCCGTTGGAGCCGCCTGACCGTTTGGAGGCGCCTTGAGCGTCTCCTCCCGTGTTCGCCTTCACGGATTTGCGCGGCGTACGCGCTGCGGAACCGCGTGACGCTGGTGCAGAACCCTCTTGCTTTCCCGAGGGAGCCTTGGCGTTCACGTTCGTAGAACGGCGGCGGCGCGGAGCCGCGGTTGCAGTTGCTTCGTTCTCGCTCATGCGCCCTGCACTTTCTCCCAATCCTTGAGGAACGCCTCAAGGCCGCGGTCGGTCAGCGGGTGCTGGACGCATTTCTTCAGCGCCGCGAACGGCACCGTGGCGATGTCGGCACCCATGAGGGCTGCCTGCGCCACGTGGTTCGCACTGCGCACCGACGCGGCGATGATCTCCACGTCGTGGCCGAAATCGTAGTTGTTCACGGCGGCCACTACGTCCTCGAGCTGAGCGAGACCGTTCTCGGAGATATCGTCGAAACGGCCCACGAACGGGCTGATGTAGCGCGCCCCAGCGCGGGCGGCCATAATGGCCTGCGGCACGGTGAAGCACAGCGTCATGTTCACCGGGATTCCCTCACTGGCCAGCTGCTTCGTGGCGGCTAGGCCCTCGATCATCGTGGGAAGCTTCACCACCACGTTGTCGGCGAGCGCGGCCAGCTCGCGACCGTCGCGAATCATCTCATCGCGCGTCATGGCCACGCTCTCGGCGGACACGGGACCGTCCACGATCTCGCAGATGCGCCTGATGTGGTTGTGGAAGTCGGCGAGCTTGCCGCCCGTGCGGGCGTAGAGCGTCGGGTTCGTGGTCACGCCCGCGAGCACGCCCCAGCTGGCCGCCTCCTCGATCTCGGCGAGATCGGCGGTGTCGAGAAAAAACTTCACCCAGTCCTCCTTGTATGTTCGGCTTTATGGTTAGACACGCGCGAATGCGCGCATAAGTTCCGTGTGGCGGAATGCAAATGTGGTGGGTTTTTCTTCCTTGAAAGATAAAGAACTGCAGATCATAGTAGCGTATGTTTCTGCTCCGTTCAAGCAAAATGCCATTCGTAACGTGTATTTGCGATGGAGACCAGACTACGAAACGGTATGGTCGGAGCAAGGAAGCTCAGCGAAGCGTACGGAAGAAACAGCTGCGCGCGCCAGTGTGGCAGGCCGGCCCCGCCGGGTGCACGAGCGCGAGCAGCGTGTCGGCGTCGCAGTCGTAGCGCAGCTCTCTAAGCTTCTGCACGTTGCCGCTGGTTGCACCCTTGTGCCACAATTCCTGGCGGCTGCGGCTCCAGAACACCGTCTCGCCGCACTCGAGCGTGAGCGCGAGCGACTCCTCGCTCATCCACGCCATCATGAGCACCTCGAGCGTGTCCGCATCCTGCACGATGCACGGGATGAGGCCGTCGGCGTTGTAGGCGAGGTCGAGGATGTCCATGAGCGATTCCCTTTCTTGCAGGTTGTTCGATGGTCGCACCGGTTGGCGCAGTAACTCAGCGAGAGGCCTCGCAGCGTCAGCGTTCCGCCGTTCGGCACGTGCGCGAAGCGCGGTCCTGTGGGGAACGGCGGAACTCACAGCCTCACCGGGATGCCTTGGGCTCGCATGTGTTCCTTCACCTGGCGCACGGTGAGCTCGCCGAAATGGAAGACGCTCGCGGCCAGCACGGCATCGGCCTCCCCCTCGATGACGCCCTGGGCGAAGTGCTCGAGCTTCCCCACTCCGCCCGAAGCGATGACCGGGATGTCCACGGCGCGCGCCACAGCGCGGGTGAGCGCGCAGTCGAAGCCGTCGCGGCTGCCGTCGCGGTCCATGCTGGTGAGCAGGATCTCCCCCGCCCCGCGCCGCGCCGCCTCCTGCGCCCACTCCACGGCGTCGATGCCCGTAGCCTTGCGCCCTCCGTGCACGTAGACCTCCCACTTGTCTCCCGCGCCCGCGACGTGCTTCGCGTCGATGGCGCAGAGGATGGCCTGCGAGCCGAACGCCGCGGCGGCGCTCGTGATGAGCGACGGATCCGCCACCGCGGCCGAGTTCACCGACACCTTGTCGGCGCCGGCCGCGATCATCGCGCGGATGTCGGCCACGCTGCGGAAGCCGCCGCCCACGCAGTACGGCAGGTGGAGCTGCTCGCTCGCGCGGCTGGCGAGGTCGACGGTGGTGGCGCGGTCGTCGCTCGTGGCCGTGATGTCGAGGAAGATCACCTCGTCGGCGCGCTCCTCGTCGTAGCGCTGCGCGAGCTCGATGGGGTCGCCCGCGTCGCGCAGGTTCACGAAGTTGACGCCCTTCACCACGCGCCCGTCCTTCACGTCCATGCAGGGGATCACGCGTTTCGCTAGCATCTTCGTCCTTCCGTCGTCGCTGACGCAACGACGGACGTGCCGACGCTGCGCGGGCCTCTCGCGGCCCGTTTGCCGCTCCAGGCTTTCCTCACGTGCCAAGGCACGCTTCGTCAATCCTTCACGGCAACCGAGCTCGCGAGGAGCTCGCTCGCTGACCGTGCCGAAACCCGCACGTTACAATCCGCACGGGTTACCCGCGATGGCGACGGCCTCGGCGCGGCGCGTGGCCTCGTCGCAGGCGCGCACGCCGTCGGCCACCGACAGCGCGCCCTCGTACACGGCGCGTCCCGCGATGACCCCCTCGATGCCGCCGGCCACCTCGCCCAGGCGCACGAGGTCGTCCACGCCGGCCACGCCGCCCGACGCGATCACCGGATGGCCGAACGCCTCGGCCATGGCCGCGTACGCCGCCGCCTCGACGCCGGTTTGCATGCCGTCGCGCGCGATGTCGGTGTACACGAGATGCCTAAAGCCGAGCGCCGCCACGTCGCGCGCCAGCTCCTCGGCCGCCACGCCCGCGCCCTCGCGCCAGCCGGCCACGGCCACCTCGCCGCCCTTCGCGTCGATGCCCGCGCACAAGAGCCTCCCGTACTGCGCGATGGCGGCCTCGGCGAAGGCGGGATCGGCCACGAGCGACGTGCCCAGCACCACGCGCGACACGCCCGCGTCGGCCAGGCGCGCGATGGTGTCGAGCGAGCGCACGCCCCCGCCCACCTCCACCTTGAGCAGGGTCTTGCGCATGATGCGCTCGATGATGGCGATATTCTCGGGGGTCCCCGACCGCGCGCCGTCGAGGTCCACCACGTGCAGCCACGTCGCGCCCTGCTCCTCGAACAGCTGCGCCTGGGCGGCGGGGTCGTCGTGGTACACGGTCACGCGGTCGTAATCGCCCTTGGCGAGGCGGACGGCCTTGCCGCCCAGGATGTCAATGGCCGGAAGCAGGTACACGGCGCTCACGCCCCTTTCACGATGGACACGAAGTTGCGCAGCAGACGCGCGCCGGCGTCCGAGCTCTTCTCGGGATGGAACTGCACGCCGAACGCGACGTCGCCGTACTGGACGGCGCTCGGGAACGTCACGCTGTGCGTCGTCTCCCCGACGACGAACGGGCCCGACGGCGCGACGAAGCCGTGCGTGAAGTAGAAGTAGGTGCCCGACGGTATGCCATCGAACAGGGGCGAGCTTTTCTGTCCGTCCGCGAGGGGCTCGACGGCTTCCAGTCGCTCAGACAGTCCTGCTCGCTCGGACAGTCCACAGGACTGTCCGGCTCGTGCGGAACTCGCTTGGTGGAGACCGCCGATCCCCTCGCTGCCGCTTTGCAGCTGCACCGTGTTCCAGCCGACGTGGGGCACCTTGTAGGAGAGACCCTTTTGATCGACCTTCGGCATCTTCGCCACCACGCCGGGCAGCACGGCCAGGCCGCAGGCGTTGTGGGTGGAGGCCTCGTCGTCCTCCTGCGGAGCGCCCTCGACGCCCTCCTCGAACATGAGGTGCATTCCCAGGCAGATGCCGAGGAACGGCACGCCGGCGGCGATGCGCTCACGGACGACGCCGGCCTGCCCGAGCGCCTGCATCGTGGCGGCCGCGTCGGCGAACGCGCCCACGCCGGGCAGCACAACGGCGTCGGCATGGGCGATGGCGGCCGCGTCGTCGGTGACGAGCACGTCGCCGCCCGCCGCCGCCAGGCCGCGCTCGACGCTCTTCAGGTTCCCTTTATGATAGTCGACGATGGCAATCATAGTCGCGTGTTCCAATCTCACGTACCCAATAAGATCAGCGAGGGCTTCCGCGGTGCCCGCAGCGTCGGCCCGTCCCGATGGCCGGCAGGCCGTTGGAACCTATAGCGCGCCCTTCGTGGAGGGAAGCGCGTCGCCGATGCGCTGGTCGGGCTCGACGGCTTGGCGCAACGCGCGCGCCGCGGCCTTGAACGACGCCTCCACCAGATGGTGCGCGTTCTCCCCCGCCAGGCTGCGCACGTGCAGGGTGATCCCCGCGTTCGCGGCGAAGGCGATGAAGAACTCCTTGGCGAGCGAAGCGTCGAACGTGCCCAGCATGACGGGGGGCACGTCCACGGCCCAGTGCAGCTGGCCGCGCCCCGACACGTCCACGGCCGCCAACACGAGTGCCTCGTCCATCGGCAGCGCGAGCGAGCCGAACCGCGCGATGCCGCGCTTGTCGCCGAGCGCGCGGGCGACGGCCTGGCCCAGCACGATGCCCGTATCCTCAACCGTGTGGTGCGCATCCACCTCGATATCGCCCTTCGCGCGCACGGCCAGGTCGATCAGGCTGTGCCGCCCGAACGCCGTGAGCATATGGTCGAAAAACGGCACGCCCGTCTCGACCTCGACGGCGCCCGTGCCATCGAGGTTCACGGCGATGCGGATGTCTGTCTCGTTCGTCGTGCGCTCGACGGTGGCAGTTCGTTGATCCATGTTCGTCTCTTTCTCTAAAATCGCCGGTCAAGCCGTCAGGTCGACGGAACCCCGAGATCGCACTTTCCCATCACAGCGTCGCGGAGAGCATGCAGGAACGCGTCGTTCTCATCCGGCGAACCGATGCTCACGCGCAGGCAGTTCTCCAAGAGCGGCGCGCAAGAGAAATCGCGCACCAGCACACCGCGGCCGTAGAGCATCTCCCAAACAGTGCCGGCGTTCTCCAGGCGGAACAGCACGTAGTTCGCGTCCGACGGGTACGGCTTCACGCCGGGGATGCGTTTGAGGCCGTCGATGACGCGGGCGCGCTCGTCGATGATGGCGCGGATACCCGGCTCGAACTTCGCACGGTTCACATACACGACGCGCGCGATGGCCTGCGACACGGCGTCCACCGAATACGGCTGGCGCACCTTGACGAACTCGCGGATGACCTCGGCATCTCCCAGCAGGTAGCCGATGCGCACGCCGGCCAGGCTGAACGCCTTGGAGAACGTGCGCAGGATGACGAGATTCCTGTGCCTGTCCAGGTAGGGGCGCATTGTCTGACGCGAGAACTCGAAGTACGCCTCATCCACCATGACGAGCGCATCGGTGGCATCGAGCAGACGGCAGATGAACGTCTCGTCAGCCAGTTCGCCCGTGGGATTGTTCGGACTCGTGACGACAAGGTAGTCGATGCCGCCCTCGGCGACGCGCGCAAGCACGGCCTCCTCGTCGATGGAGAAGTCGGCGCGACGCGGCACGTTCACCACCGTCGTACCCGTGAGGCGGGCGTTGCCGTCGTACACCGAGAATGTGGGTGGCAGGTTGAGAAACGTGCGACCCGGGCCGCCCCAGGCCAGCGCCAGGTTGAACAGGAGCTCGTCGCCGCCGTTGCCCACGAGCACCTGGTCGCGGTCGAGGCCGTTCGCCTCGGCGATCATGTCGCGCAGGTCGTTGGCCAGCGGATCCGGGTAGCGGTTCAGGGCCACGCGCTTCACCTCGCGCATGATCTCGTGACGTATCTCCTGCTCAACGTCATGCGGGTTCTCATTCGCCGACAGAATGGCGGTGGCGGGCAGGTACTTCGGGTCGTAGGGCTCCAGATTGGCGAGCTGCGGCGCCGAGCAGCATACGCTACGCATCGGCGCCCCCGTCCCCGTCCGCGCGGCCCGCGCCGTCGCCGCCTTCGATCCCAAACACGTTGCCGGTGTCCAGCAGGTTCTTGCGCATCTCCACGCTCATGGCGTGCGCCCACAGGCCCTCGTGCAGCGCGATGGTCATCACCATGTCGGCGTCGCGGGCGAGCGCGGGCGCAGAGTACTGGATGACGCTCGACTTCTTCACGAACTCGTCCACCGACAGAGGCGAGGCGTAGCGCGCCGTGCCGCCCGTGGGCAGCGTGTGGTTCGGGCCGGCCGCGTAGTCGCCCACGGCCTCGGGCGTCCAGGCGCCCAGGAAGATGGCGCCCGCGTTGCGGATGGCGCCCAAGAGGTCGAAGGCGTGGTCGACGTGCAGCTCGAGGTGCTCGGGGGCGATGACGTTTACCGTCTCGATCGCCTGGGGCATGCTGTCGCACACCACGACGAGGCCCTGATCGGCGAGCGAGGCGGCCGTGATCTCGGCGCGCGTGGACGATTTCAGGTGGCGCTCCACCATGCGCTCCACCTCGTCGGCATAGGCCGCGTCGAAGGTGACCAGGTAGCAGGCGGCCAGCGGGTCGTGCTCGGCCTGCGCCATGAGGTCGATGGCCACGAGCGCCGGATCGGCCGTGGAATCGGCCACGACGCACACCTCGGACGGGCCGGCGATCATGTCGATGCCGACGTCGCCCGACACCACCTTCTTCGCCGCCGCCACGTAGGCGTTGCCGGGGCCGGTGATCTTGGCGACGGGCGCGATGGACTCGGTGCCGTACGCGAGCGCGGCGATGGCCTGCGCCCCGCCCACCGCGTAGATCTCGGTGACGCCGGAGATGCGGCACGCCTCCAGGATGGCCGGATCGAGCGAGCCGTCGGCCGTCGGCGGCGTCACGCATACGATGCGCCCCACGCCGGCCACGGCAGCGGGAATGGCGTTCATCAGCACCGACGACGGGTACAGCGCGCGCCCGCCCGGCACGTAAATGCCCACGGACTCCAGAGGCTCCACCTTCGAGCCCACGAGCGCGCCGTCCTCGCGCACGGTGAACCAGCTCTGCTGCTTCTGGCGCTCGTGGAAGTCGCGGATCTGCACGGCGGCCTGGCGCAGGGCCTTCGCCGTCTTGTCGTCCACGTTCACGATGGCCTCGGCGATGGCGGCCTGGCTGACGCGGAAGTTCTCCACGCGCACGCCGTCGAACTGCTCGGTGTAGGCGCGCAGGGCCTCGTCTCCGCGCTCGCGCACGCCCTCGATGATGGAGGTCGCCGCCGTCAGCGCGGCGGCGTTGAACGCGCCGGTGCGCTTCAAATGCTTGTTCGTGAAAACCTCGCCGGGCTCGAGTACGATGCGTCGCATCATCCTTCACTCCTGTTCTTCGCCGGTTGCGCACTGGCCGCTCGGGACATCAGCCTCTCGCTGCAGCGCTTCGACCAATTGTACGATACGCGGATCGGTTCTAAACGCGCAGGCGTTCGAGAAGAACCGAGCGGTTGACGAAAGGACTTCCTCAACCACCGTCAGATCGTTCTCGCGCAACGTCGTGCCAGTGGCCGTGATGTCGACGATACGCTCGGCCATACCCGTCAGCGGCGCTAATTCGATGTTCCCATGCAGTTTTACAATCTCGACTTGGGTGCCCGTCTTCGCATAGTGGGAGGCCGTAATGCGAGGATACTTCGTGGCGATGCGGATGGAGCCCAGACGGCGGCAATGCTCGGCGGTCGTCTCGCCCGCGCCGGCGGGCTCGGCCACCACGAATCGGCACGCCCCGTATCCCAGATCAACGAGTTCTACGACGTCAGCCGTCGCCTCCAACAGCGAATCCTTACCGCATATGCCGCAATCGGCAGCACCCAGCGCCACGAACGTCGGCGCGTCGGTGGGCCGCACGATGACGTATTCCACGCCAGGATTGCGGATGATGAGCTGACGACCAGGACTGTCGAGACCCGTTACGTCAAGGCCCGCCGCCCCGAGGGCGGCAACCGTATCGGCGTTGAGTGACCCCTTCGGTACCGCGATACGCAGAGGGCGACATGCATCGGGCCCTGCGGAGCCGGCATTGCCGACAGGGGAAGCCGCAGCCATAGCCTGCTCCAAAAAGAAGGCAAAGCCTGCTGCGGGGCGACGTTCCCCGTAGGATCCAATCATGTTGTCGTAGCGGCCGCCGCTGCCGATAGGAGTGCCCAATGCATCGGAATAGGCGGCGAACACGATGCCCGTATAGTAGTCGAACGAACTCATAACCGAGAAGTCCACAAGCAGTCTATCGGCAAGTCCTGCCTCAGCTAGCAGGTCGAACGTGCGTGCGAACGAATCGAGGCCGCTCTCGCACCCGAGCGGCGCCACGAGCTCACGCGCTTCGTCGATAGCCGAGCGCCCGCCGCGTATACGCGGCAGAGAGCCGATGGCAGCAGCGAACACGGGCGGCACGCCTGCATCCGACGCACAGGACCCGGTCAACCGGTCAAGCTCGACGAAATTCGACGCATGGTAGGCCCCCAGCACCTGCTCGCGCCACGATGCCGGAGCTCCGCTCGCCTCCAAGAGCGCCCTGAGCACGCCCACGGTTGCAAGCGCGAGCTTGAAATTCTCCACGCCTGCGAGCGCAAGCGCCTCGGCCAACAGCTCGACCACCTCGGCATCAGCCTCGGCACCTTGTTCGCCGATGCACTCGATGCCGATCTGCGTCATCTCGCGCGCCTCGGCTTGCATCTCCGCTTCGGCCTCGCGAAACACGCGCTGCATGTAGCGGAACCGGAACGGCCCCGGCTGCCCGGCGAGACGCGTCGCGCACATGCGGGCCACCTGCAACGTCACATCGGGCCGCATGGCCAGCAGGTCGCCACGTGCGTCGAAGAGCTTGAATGGCGACCCGGGCACGCGCCCTCCAGCGCGAAGCACATCCATGACTTCGAGTGTAGGAGTCTCGATGGGGGCATAGCCGCGCGTGGCGAGACACGCCTGCACGTCAGCAGCGATGCGCTCGCGTGCGACGGCCTCGTCGACGAGCACGTCCCTGAATCCTGCCGGTGTCACGTAGTCCATATCCTCTTCCTTTTCGGTTTCGCGCGCGCAAGCACGCTGCGTTTCGACGGTCGTGCGATCCATCATATACTTTATCACAGTAGAGTGCTAAAGCAACCTGTTTTTTATCTTATGCCATGTTCCGTCCGCAGATGCACGTCGGCATCGCTCTGGCTCCGCAGAACGCGACGACGATAGGGTCCGACTAGAACAACGCTATCTGCTGGGGTTCGAGTTCGTATTCGCACGCAACCTCGTCCTCCAAAAGCTCCACTTCGTAGGACTCCCACTCTTTCACAGACACGATGTAGTTCATGCCGCCCTGCTCGAACACAAGGCAACCGCCGATCATCCCCGTGCAAAGGCCGCCGCATACGTCATCGAACCCTACGGGTACCTGCAGCGCATGGCAATCGGGCGAGGGCCCGCCGAAATAGTACGGCGAGAGATCCTGCACCGGTTCGGCGCCCTCCAAGCCCAAGCGCTCAACCACCGCATCGAGCGCCGAGCGCGCCTCGGCAACGTCGTAGCGCGTCCCTGCCAGTAGCTCCACTTTCTTGGAGGCGCGCATTGTTTCGAGCACTCCAGGTTGCGCGCACAGCATAGCCTCCAACTCACGTGCCGCATAGGCGTCTTCGAAACGTCCCACGACACGCGCCGCCCGTGCGCCTTGCTCAAGCAGCCGCTCGATTCCACGCGTCTGCGATGATATGCCGGCCTTCACATGCTGCGGCGAGAAATATGCCAGATACACGAAATGGGGCGTGAGATTGTACATCCGCTGCTGCGGCGAAACGAAGTCCGCATAGTAGAACGACGGGTTGAAACCGGTCGCCTCCATGCAGGCCGGACACATGGCGTCTTTGGCGTCGGCCAGCAATGCGACGCCGAGGGGGCAGACGGTTCTCTCGCGGGTTTCGAGATTGAACCGCCCGATACAGCGGCGCCGAGTGCCTTTTCGGATGGAAAACGTCTTGCCTCGCACCGCAAATCGATACTGCGTTCCCTCTTCAATATCGTTCAAGAGTAGGTATGGATCGGTATTCGAGTAGCCGTGACCGGCCAGCACCACCGTGCGGCCGTTCTCGAGTCGCATCATTCTCGCACCTCGCGCTAAATCGTATGAATCGGATCACTGTTCGACGAAATGATAGCGCATGAGAAACATTCATAGACGCACCGAGGCCGCGAATCGTGGAAACTGCACACCGGGAAATACGATGGTCAGCTCGCGCCATCACGCATGTAGGCGCAGGCGCGATAGGAGCGACCGCATGTGCGGCGCGCATTCCTATAGCTGCAAAACAGCTTGCTGCATGTTCCAAACGAGATAGACGATGGCGGCGAGCGCGATCGTGACCGCTATCTTCACGGCAATATGCCAATCGCTGCGCCAAACAAGCACGATGCCCACGGGCCAGAACACTATGACAAAGAACACGATCCAGAATGTCTGGTTGTACCACTTCTTCGGGTTCGGATCCCTCATCAGGTCATTGGCGTCCTGGCGCAGATCCTTCCGCTGCCAGTCGCCCGGTTTTCGCTCGTCGGTCATGATGCCCCTTTCTCGCACGCTCGTTGCTTCTATCCTACCATGACCCGGAAGCGCGGCTCATCACAGCATGGCGCGGTGTTACCGGGCCGACATGCCGCAGCGCGCCGCGCCTCCGTGCGAGACTTATTTCAACCCGACGAACTCCACGTCAATCTGATCGTCAAGGTACTCCTGCACCGGCGGCTTGCCATACTCTTTCAGCTTTTCCACATGCCAGCACTCGGTGGGCGGGAGCCCTTCTATCGTATCGGCCACGAACACCGGATCCTTGCCCGCCTTGCGCTGAGCCGTGTAGTCGTCGAGCACCTTGAGCGCCCATTTGCCCAGCAACACGATGGCAACGAGGTTCACGATCGCCATGAAGCCCATGAAGATATCGGCCAGGTTCCACGCCAGGTCGAAGCTGTTCACCGCGCCATAGAAGATGACGCACAGACACACGAGGCGGAATACGAACAGGAGCGCGCGGCTATCGCCCTTGATGAAGCGCAGGTTGTTCTCCGCATAGAAGTAATTGCCGATGAGACTGGAGAACGCGAAGGCGAAGATGGCGAACGTGATGAAGTGGATGCCTATCTCGCCCACCGCGTTGTTCACGGCCATCTGGACGAGCGGCATGCCGTTGAGCGCGGCGGCCGCTTGCGGATCCTGCACGTAGAACACGAGCACCATCATGGCCGAGCAGGTGCAGATGAGCAGCGTGTCGATGTACACGGACAGGCTCTGTACGAGGCCCTGCTTGCAAGGGTGCGACACCGACGCCGTGGCGGCCGCGTTCGGCGCCGAGCCCATGCCGGCCTCGTTGGAGTACAAGCCACGCTTGATGCCGAGCATGACCACCGAGCCCGCGAAGCCGCCGAAGATCGACTGAAAATCGAACGCCGACGCGAACACCATGCCGAACACCTCCGGCAGTATGGCGATGTTGGAGACGGTAGTCCACACGGCGATGGCGATGTAGGCGAACGCCATGATAGGCACGATGATAGACGTGATGACGCTGATGCGCTTCGCGCCGCCGAAGATGACAAACGCGGTCATCACCGCCAGCACGATACCGCAGGCCACGGCCGCGCCGTTCGTGGCGTAGTCGGGGATGTAATACTCGAGCGACGAGGCAGCGTTGAAGGCCTGCAGCCCGTTGAACCCAAATGCAAAGCACAGGATGAGTAGCACGGCGAACAGGATGCCCAGCCAGCGCTTCCCCAGAGCCTGTTGGATGTAGTACGCAGGACCGCCCCTGAACTCGCCTTCCTTGCCACGCACCTTCCATATCTGCGCAAGCGTGGACTCGATGAAAGCCGACGCCGCGCCCACGATGGCCATGAGTCCCATCCAGAACACGGCGCCCGGGCCGCCCGTGGCGATGGCGGTTGCCACGCCCGCGATGTTGCCCGTGCCCACGCGCGATGCCGTGGACACCATGAGCGCCTGGAATGACGAGATGGAGCGCTCGCCGGGAACATGCTTCTTCTCGGTGAGCTGCGTGAACATGTCCTTGAGATAGCGCAGCTGCACCGCCTTCGTGCGGATGGTGAAGTACACGCCCACGATCACCAGTAGAAACAACAAGATGTACGTGTACAGAAAGCCGTCCACCTCACCCGTCCAGGCGACAAGCCATTCGTTGAAGTCCATCGGAATCCCCCACTTCCTTAAAGCGGAGGCGCACCCTGACCTCAGCGCGCCTCCGCAACCCTGCCTGTTTGCGCGATCCTTTTACCCGAGCTTCTTAACCAGAAGCTCGTTGATGAGCTTGGGGTTGCCCTGGCCGCGCATCTCCTTCATGCACTGGCCCACGAAGAACCCGATAAGGCCGGTCTTGCCGCCCTGGTACTGCGCCACCTTGTCGGGGTTGGCCGCCAGCACCGCGTCGATCACGGCCTCGATGGCGCCCGTGTCCGACACCTGCTTCATGCCGCGCTCCTCCACGATGGCCGCCGGGTCCTTGTCCTCGTCGAGCACGGCCGCGAACACCTCTTTGGCCTGCTTGGACGAGATCGCGTCCTCGGCCTGCAAGCGCACGAGCTCGAGCGCGCGCGCCGGGGTGAGCGACGTGTCGGCCAGCGCCACGCCGTCGGCCGCGTTCAGGTAGGCGGTCACGTCGTTGATCACGAGGTTCGCCACCGGCTTGGCCAGCTTGGCCGCGTCGCCGCCGGCAAGCTCCATGCACACCTCGAAGAAGTCGGCCGTCTCGCGATGCTCCACCAGGTGGCGCGCGTCGTACGCGGAGAGCCCGAACACGTCCTCGAAGCGGGCCGCCTTCTGGTCGGGCAGCTCGGGGAGCTTGGCGCGCACCGAGTCGATCCACTCGTCGGTCAGGACGTAGGGCGCGAGGTCCGGGTCCGGGAACAGGCGGTAGTCGTCGGCCGTCTCCTTCACGCGCATCACGATGGTGCGCTTCTTGGAGGGATCCCAGTGCCGCGTCTCCTGGAAGATCTGGCCGCCCTCCTCGAGCACTTCCGCCTGGCGGCAGATCTCGTAGGCCAGACCGTCGTGGAGGTTCTTGAAGCTGTTCATGTTCTTGAGCTCGGTCTTCACGCCGAACTCCTTGGCGCCGCGGCGGCGCAGCGACACGTTGCCGTCGCAGCGCATGGAGCCCTCCTCCATGGAGCAGTCGGAAATGCCGAGCGCCAGGTAGACCTGGCGCAGCTTCTGCATGAACAGGCGGGCCTCCTCGGGCGTGCGCAGGTCGGGCTCGGTCACGAGCTCGGTGAGCGGCGTGCCGGCGCGGTTGTAGTCCACGAGCGAGTGCGTGGCCCCGGCGATGCGGCCCTCGCCGCCGCCGATGTGCACCATCTTGCCCGCGTCCTCCTCCATGTGGATGCGCGTGATGCCCACGTGGGCGGTGTAGCCGTCGGCCGTGCGCGTCACGTTGCCGCGGCTCTCGCCCACCTCGAGACCCTCCAGGTCGATGCGCTCCTTGGCGGCCGCGCCGTCCACGTCGAGGTCGAGGTGGCCGCGCATGCAGAAGGCCACCGGGCCCTGCGTGGTCTGGTAGTTCTTCGACATGTCGGGGTACATGTAGGTCTTGCGGTAGAACATCGAGTGCTTCTCGATGTCGCAGTTCGTGGCCAGGCCCGCCAGCACGATGGACTCGATGGCCGCGCGGTTCGGCACGGGCAGGGCGCCCGGCATCCCCAGGCACACGGGACACGTGTGCGTGTTCGGCTCGGCGCCGAATTCCAGCTTGCAGCCGCAGAACATCTTGGTGTCGAGCGTGGTGAGCTCGGCGTGGATCTCGAGGCCGATGACGGCCTCCCAGTCCTGCAGCACCTCTTCGAGCTTGCGCATGGCTACTCACCTGCCTTTTCAACCTGGGACGGGGCAGCTTCGGCGTTGCCCAGTCGCTCAGACAGTCCTCGCTGCGCTGCGGAACTCGCTTGGTGGGCAACGCCGAAGCTGCCCTCCGCTGTCAGCAAGCCGGGAAGGTCGACCCCGGGGACCGCATCGGCGGCGTCGGGGATATCCACCATCGATCCTTCTGGGTAGGGTTGACCCGGCGCGAAGGCCGGCGCTACGGGGGCTGGGCCGTACACCGTTTCCAGCGCGGCGGCCACACGCAGCATGTTCTCATCTTTGAACTGGGGGGATATCAGCTGCACGCCCACCGGCAGCTGCGTTTCGGCACCCAGGCCCACCGGCATGCTCATGCCGCCGTTGCCCGCGATGTTGATGGAGATGGTAAACATATCAGACAGGTACATGTCAGTCGGATCGCTCACTTCTCCGAATGCGAACGAGGTGCGCGGGGCGACGGGCGCGAGAATGCAGTCCACCTGCTCGTAGGCGCTCGCGTAGTCCTGCGTGATGAGCGTGCGCACCTGCTGAGCGGGATAGTAGTACCGATCGTACACGCCCGCAGACAGAAGGTAGCTGCCCAGCATGATACGGCGGCACGCCTCGGGGCCGAAGCCCTTGGCACGGCTCGCCTCGTACTGGCTGCCCAGGTCTTTGTGGCCAGGGTCGCAGTATCCGTAGCGCACCGAGTCGAAGCGCGCAAGGTTGCTGAACGCCTCGCAGGGACCCAGCACGTAGTAGGCACTCATGGCAGCCTGCGCGTTGGGCAGCTCAACCTCAACGATGTCGGCGCCGAGAGCGCGAAGATGCTCAGCAGCTTCTTCCACCTTGGCCTTGACCTCGGGCGTGAGACCCTTGGCCTCCATGAAAGCGGGAACCACGCCGATGCGCATACCGCGAACTCCGTCGGCAAGGTTCGCCGTGAAGTCGGTGTCCACGGCCTGGCTCGTGCAGTCGAGCGCATCGCGGCCGGCGATGGCGTTGAGCGCGTACGCTGCGTCCTCCACCGAGCGCGTGAACGGACCAACCTGATCGAGCGAGCTGCCGAAAGCGACCACGCCGTAGCGGCTGACTACGCCGTACGTGGGCTTCAACGCCACAGTACCGCAGAAGCTGCCAGGTTGGCGAATGGAGCCGCCCGTATCGCTTCCGAGCGTCACCGTGGCAAGGCCCGCTGCCACTGCCGCCGCGCTGCCGCCTGACGAGCCGCCGGGCACGCGCGCGAGGTCCCACGGGTTGCGGGTGGGGCCGAAGGCGCTCGTCTCCGTGGAGGAGCCGAACGCGAATTCGTCCATGTTGAGCTTGCCGAGCGGGATGCCGCCAGCCTCCAGCGTACGCGCGACGCACGTAGCCGTGAAGGGGGATACATAGTTGGCGAGCATGGCGGATGAGCACGTGGTATGCGCACCTTCGAGGTTCATGTTGTCCTTGAACGCCACGGGCACGCCGGCGAGCGGGCCGCATGCGGTCAAATCGTCGGCAGCGACGGCTGCGTCCACGCGCGCAGCAGCCTTGAAGGCCAGCTGTTCGGTAGTCTCGAGGTAGGCATGCGTCGCGCCATCGAGAGCGTGCACGCGGGCAAGCGACGCCTCGGCCACCTCGCGGGCGCTGAACTCGCGGGCAGCCAACCCTATCTGGATATCGCGCACGCCCATGCAAGCGAACACACGCTCGGTTGCGGCAGCCATCAACGATCCCCCCCTTCGCCCAAAATCGATGGAACAAGGAAGCAGCCGTCCTGCCGCTTCGGCGCGTTCTCGAGCGCGATTTCCTGCGTGAACGAAGGTTCTTCGACATCCTCGCGCATGACGTTCGACAAGCCTCCGATGGGATGGAACGTGGGCTGCACGCCCTCGAGGTTGTATTCGGTAATGGGTGCGAGACTGTCGATGATGGCGTTAAGGTCGGTGGTCATCTGCGCCACCTCGTCGCTCGAAAGCCCGATGCGCGCGTACTCCGCAATGCCGCGCACATCGTGCTCGGTGAGATATTGGGTCATAGAGCCTGCTCTTTTCTTCTCTCGTTTCCATGCGGCGCTGTCATGGGTCGGTCGCGGCGCGGTCGAATCCTGTGGACAGCACGCATACATGATAACAAAGGAAGCGCCGCGCGGTAGCGAACCGCATGAAAAGGCCCCGCCGCGGCGGGGCCTTTACTAAAACGATCTACATCCGCCCGATCTTCGAACCGGGCGCCTACTCGCCTTCTTTCACAACAAGGACGGGGACGTCGGAAGATCGCAGCACACCGTAGCTGACGCTGCCGATCATGCCCCGAAGACGACCGAGGCCGCGCGCGCCCATCACGATGAGATCGCAGGCATGCTCCGCTGCGTAATCGCCGATGGATTTGGCGACGTCCATGGAGTTCACAACCTCGAATGCCACGGGATTAGGTAGGTCGTCGAGCATGTCGCCGATCGCTTCCTTCACCTCGGTCTTTTCGCGTGCAATGCCCGCGCTGAGAAGCCTGTCGTACGTGCCACTGTCGAGGACGTAGCCAGCGTCCACACCCAGATCCGTCGGCTTCGTGGCAACATAGATGGCGCTGAAAACATGAAGCCGAACGGCCGGATCATCCGCAGCGAAGCCCTTGGCTACCTCGAGCGCGCGAAGCGCATGCTTCGACGTATCGAACGGGACAAGAATGTTGGTGAACATCATGATCACCACCTCCTTCTTCCTGATCGGATTGGTTAATTATACCATATAAGGCCACGTCAAACTACGGGTCAAATAATCAGACCAGACCTGTTCAAAGCATCCGGCACCCGCATGCTCGCTCGAAAACGAAAGATGTTCGAAGCGCCCAGAGCCTGCCAACCGGCCATCTTCGCGACATCCGACCGCTCTCGCGCACATCCTTTCGCAAACGGGCGGCCTCCCGCTCCGTGCGGACAAGGGTTCTCTCCCGTCACGTAAATACTTGTTGACGCCCGATACTATGCGTTGTATAGTATCGGGCGAAAGGAGGTATGCAATGGACGCACAGATGAAGCGAGGGTTCCTCGAAGTCTGCGTGCTCGCCTCGATCAACCGGCAGGATTCCTACGGCTACCAGATCGTCAAGGACGTGCCCGCGATTCTGAACCTGACCGAATCGACGCTCTACCCCCTGCTCAAACGATTGGAGGCGGCGGGGCTGCTCACGACGTACTCCGTCGAGCATAGCGGGCGGCTGCGCAAGTACTACCGCATCACCGAGGCGGGCGTGCGCCATATCGACGAGTTCCTGCACGAGCGGGACGATGTCGTCTCCATCTACGATTACGTGAAACGAGGTGCCAGAAAATGAACAAGACCGAGTTCACCGACGCGCTGCGGCGCGCGCTCGGCAAACTGCCGTCGTACGAGGTGGAGCAGTCGATCGCCTTCTACTCGGAGATGATCGACGACCGCGTGGAGGACGGCATGAGCGAGGCCGACGCCGTGGCGGCGCTCGGACCCGTGGGAGCCATCGCCGCCCAGATCATCGCCGAGACGCCGGTCATCCCGAAGGCCATCGCGAAGGCGAACACCGGCAGCCGCACGCTCAACGTGGTGCTGCTCGTGGTGTTCTCGCCCATCTGGGTGCCCGTGGCGCTGGCGCTGGTCATGGCGGCGCTCATGGTGTACCTGTCCATCTGGATGGTCATCGTGGCGCTATGGGCGACCGTCGTCGCGCTGCTGTTGTGCGGCCCCATCGGCATCGTGGGCCTGGTGTGGTGCCTTGCTACCGGCTACCCGCTCACGGCCGCCTGGCTTCTGGGCTGCGGGCTGGCCGCCGCGGGGACGGGGCTGTTCGCCCTGTTCGGCGTCCTAGCCGCCAGCAAGGGGCTCGTGCAGCTCACCCATTCGTTCGCCCGCTGGATCAAGGGGCTGTTCGTGAAGAAGGTACGCGGATCCGAGCAGGCCGTACCGCCTTGCGCACCCGCATCCGACCTGCCGGCAGCCGCGGGCGCCCTCCACCCCGCAACCCCCTGCCCCGGTG
>NZ_PPEK01000010.1 GCF_002899715.1 Enteroscipio rubneri
TCAAGGTTCCCGCGGTCCCCCGAAGGGTCCCGCCGCGTCAGCCGGAGCCGAACGCGCAAGGAGATACATTACCTTCCCGCAACCAACCTGTCAAGAACTTTTTTCGAAAACTTGAAAAGTTTTTCGATCGAAGACCCTGAAGGCTTCCCCCGGCGAACCGGCTTCGGTGCGATGCCGCGCCTCTCCTCGAAAAACGCAGCCCGAATAAGATACCGGTCTCAGCAGGTGGATGCAAGGCCTAAAATGGAAAAGATGGCTTTGAGCGTTAGAATCGGCACGAGCAATCTTAAAAAAGAACCGATGATCTGGATAAACATATGCAGATTGGTTGTGAAGAAACGATGGATCACTTTGAAGCACGAACAACTTGGAGAGGCGAGGCGCCGTTCGGCGAGCGCCTTGCATGCGGCTCCTGTTCTGCAAGGCCGCATGTTCGAACCTATATTAGTATAGGAGACGGCAACCATCATGACGATCGAAGAGCGGTCTCGCCGGCCGTTCCGGAGCGCCCGGCAGAGCATTGGAGGTAGGCGATGCGGATTCAGTCCAACGAAGCGCACGAGAGCGACGGGCGCGTGCGTGCGAATGCTCAACCGTACGATACCCTGCGGGCATCCCTCGAACTGCCGCCCTACGCGACGGAGGCGCTCGCCGCGCTTGAAGCCGCAGGTCATGAGTCGTGGGTTGTCGGCGGATTTGTACGCGACGCGTTGCTCGGCCGCACCTCTTCCGACGTGGACATCGCGACGCGCGCCTTCTGGCGGGAAGCTCGCGGCGTCTTCGAGGACTGCGGTTGGCATGTGCATGAGACAGGGACGGCACACGGCACCATAACGGTCGTTATCGACGGGCATGCCCTTGAAGTTACGACGTTTCGATCCGATGGCCCCTACGAGGATGCCCGCCACCCTCAGCGCGTTTCGTTCGTCCGAACCATCGAGGAGGATCTCGCGCGAAGAGACTTCACCGTGAACGCTCTCGCCTACCATCCCGAACGGGGACTGCTCGATCCTTTCGGCGGTCGCTTCGATATCGAGACCCGGATGATCCGCGCGGTAGGCGATCCCGACCGACGCTTCGCAGAGGATGCGCTGCGCATTCTGCGAGCATGCCGGTTCGTTGCACAGCTGGGATTCTCTATCGACGAGGACACGTACCGCGGCATGCTCGCGAACAAGGGGCTGCTTCCCCTCATCTCCGTCGAGCGCGTAGCTCATGAGCTTTCGGCACTGCTGCTCGGACCCTTTGCGGGGGACGCCCTCATGTCCACCGTTGACGCGCTGTCCGCCGTACTACCCGAACTCGTCTCCATGAAGGGCTTCGAGCAGAGAACTCCGTACCATATATATGATGTCCTGGAGCATACCGCTCGCGTCATCGACGGGGTGCCGGCTTATCCGCTCGTCCGCTGGGCGGCGCTCTTTCACGACATGGGCAAGCCGGCGGCGTTCTTCGCCGGGAACGACGGCGTCGGGCACTTCTACGGGCACGCCCGCATCAGCGTCGAGCTGGCTCGCGGAATTATGCGCCGTCTGTCGATGCCCGGTTCCTTCTCGGAACGCGTCCTCGAACTCGTTGAGCGACATGACGATGACATCGCATCCACGTCCAAGGCGGTCAAGCGGGCCCTTGCGCGCCTCGGCGGAGACGCGGAGCTGTTCGCCGCCCTCTGCGATCTCAAGCGCGGCGATGCGCAAGCACAAGCTCCCCGCTGCATCGAACGAGTCGCGCTCGCCGACGAGCTCGAGCGTATTCTCGACGGCATCCTCTCCGAAAACGAGGCGTTCTCCCTCAAGCAACTCGCTCTTGGCGGACGCGATGTTATCGCGTTGGGCATCGAGCAGGGGCCGCGGGTTGGACAGGCGCTGAACGCAGCGCTTGAAGCCGTCATCGATGGGCACGTATCCAACGATCGCGACGAGCTCCGTGCGTTCGTCGCGGCCTGGCGGACGGAGCGCGAGGACGTGCGGTAGCACCGCAGACCGCCGTCGCCGTCGATCCGGCGGGAGCCGGACTCGGTGCAGGCACTCCCGCGCCGCATCGCAGACTGCGCGCCGACCTTCGCGTATGAGGGATCGGCCGGCTGCCGCTACCGCCGTGCCCCGGACCGTATATTCGGTCTGCCGCGCTATTCACCGAGCGCCTCGCTTTCCTCCTCGCCGTGACGTCCGCACTACTGCACCGTGACGATCGCACCACCGCGTGATCGCATGGACAGGCGCTTTCTATACTGAGCTGAAGAACGTCCGACTAGAAAGCGAGGATCCCATGCCCGCACCCTCAGCACCCGTCCGAACCCGCCCCGCCCCCAGCGTCGAACCAGCCGCAACGCCGGCTCAGAGCATCACGATCACAGCCAACGGACCCTATGTCGTTCACGGCAACGTCGAGTTGACCGAGCAGGCGATCACGCCGGTGGGAGGACACCGGGAATACCGCACCGTCCGCACGTTCCCCTCTCAGGACGTCTACGCCCTCTGCCGTTGCGGCCGCACGAGCACCCCACCCTACTGCGACGGAACCCACGTGTCCATCTCGTTCGACGGCGAGGAAACCGCCTCGCGCGAGCCGTTCGACGAGCGAGCCGACGTGTACCCCGGCCCCGGCGTCACGTTGCTCGACGATAATCGCTGCGCGTTCGCCCGGTTCTGCCATCGCGAGGATGGCGACGTCTGGACGCTCACCGAGCTTTCCTACGACGAGCGCCTCAAGCACGAGGCTGTGAAGGCATCGTCGGACTGCCCGGCCGGACGCCTCGTCCATGTCGACACGGAGGAAGGAACCGTATACGAGCCGCGCCTCGAACCGTCCATCGCCTTGTTGGAAGACCCTGAGGAAGGGGTGAGCGGGCCTCTGTACGTGCGCGGCGGCATTCCCCTCGTCAGCGCCGACGGCTCAGTCTACGAGCTGCGCAATCGCTACGCACTCTGCCGCTGCGGCGCTTCCCGCAACAAGCCGTTCTGCGACGCCATGCACGTGACCATAGGCTACCGCGATGGTCTGACCGACCCTGACGCAGAGGAAGAGAAGTAAACGATGCGGCCGCGGGTTCGCCTTTCGGTAGGGCCCGCGGCCCTCGGGCCCTCGAGATCCGAGTCGACCCCCCATCCGGCCCTCGGGCTCCCCGCGGCAAATTTCAAAAAATTTGACGACGAGACTTGACGAACCGGTCTGCACCCCGTAATATATCCACTCGCGCTCGCGTCTTGTTGCGAAAGCAGCGGATGCGCATCGGTAAGCCGATGGGGTGTCGTCTAATGGCAGGACAGCGGTTTCTGGTACCGTATGTGAGGGTTCGACTCCTTCCACCCCAGCCATTTTTACGGTATACTGGCGCAGCGCAACCATGTGGCTCCGTCGTCTAGCGGTTTAGGACGCCGCCCTCTCAAGGCGGAGGTCGCCGGTTCGAATCCGGTCGGAGCTACCAGAACTTTCAGGCCAGCGGAGCAATCCGCTGGCCTTTCGCTTTATTACGACGACTTTGTATCATCTGCGAAGCCTGTTTCGAACCGTCCTCCCACGTGCGATTCGAGCGTACAATGGCCGCACGAAGACAAACGGAAGGCTGAACATCATGGAATCGATCGAGCATGCCCCATACGAACCCGGCAGAGCGTCCGCGAAGAACCCATCGTACCTTGAAGGGTCTTGCAGTTTCGATGCGGAGACGCTCTCCCAGACGCCCTTCGGCGTGCCGGTGCGCATCTTCGACGGTCTCTACCTTGTGCGCGTCCCCCTGCCTCACAACCCGCTCAAGGCGCTCAACTCGTACTTCATCCTAGGCGAGAGCACCACCACCATCGTTGACGTCGGGTTCAACCACCCCGCGTGCGAACAGGCCCTCGATGACGCACTGA
This sequence comes from Enteroscipio rubneri, assembly GCF_002899715.1. Taxonomy (GTDB): domain Bacteria; phylum Actinomycetota; class Coriobacteriia; order Coriobacteriales; family Eggerthellaceae; genus Enteroscipio; species Enteroscipio rubneri. The sequence goes on from NZ_PPEK01000010.1 coordinate 3,858, forward strand.
ACGCCCTCGGGAGATCATGGGACCATGTGCAGATCGTGCTCACGCACTCGCATCCCGACCATACGGGCAACCTCGATCGGATATACCGCGAGGGCATGCCCGTCTTTGCGAACCTTCACTCGTTCCAGGAGGTGGAGAACCTGCTGGATATGGAGGAGAGCGTGTTCGGGCCGTTGCTCGTACAAGCTGCGACGGGTGCGCAGCAGCGTGATATATCGTACGAGAACGGAAAACCGCGCCTGCACGTATCAGCCGAGCTGCTGCCGCTGAAGAACCATCCGCTCGTCACTTACCTGAGCGAGGGAGACACGTTCGAAGCTGGCGATTTCAGATTTCGGATCGTCGAGACGCCGGGCCACGACCCTTGGCATATCTGCCTGTTCGAGCCCAACCGAAAGTTCATGATCATCGGCGACCATGTGCTCGAGCGCATCACGCCCTCCATATCGTCTTGGTTCCCCGCCTACAATGCGCTCAAGGAGTTCCTCGAAAGCCTCGGCAAGCTCAACTCCTACGACGCGGATCTCGTGCTGCCTGCCCACGGCGCGCCCTTCCACGACCTGAAAGGGCGCGTGGTCCAGATCATCGAGCACCACGAGGCCCGTTTGCAGGAGATATACGAACTGATTGCATCGGGCCACACCGATATTGTATCCATCTCCTCCCACGCGAGGTGGCGTTACGATACTTGGAACGAATGGGCGCTCGATCAGAAGTTCTTTTCGATGGGCGAAACGATGGCCCATGCGATTTATCTGGTCTGCCAAGGCAAGCTCAAACAGACCATCTGCGGCGACGAATACCGGTTCGAGCTGCCGTCGTCCCTGGGCTGATGCGCTCTCGAAAAGGACCGATGCCGTCGCCATACAGCAATCCTATGCGGAGCGCGCGGCAGTGAAGCGCGGGGTATTTGGTACGCGCGTAGTTTCGACAGTCCCGCCAAGACGGCGGAGGCGAAAGGAGTGCTCCCTCATGCACATCGATCTCGTCATCGAGAGCTCCCGCGTGTTCACGGGAACGGCCGTCGTGGCAACTCCCTCCGCGATCGCTATCGCAGGCGACCGTATCGCTGCCGTGGGGCCCCACGAGGATGTGAGCGCCTTCGTACGAGAGACGAACAGCAAAACGGGCGCGCCCGAGGTGCGCGACTTCGGCGACGCGCTCGTTCTGCCGGGATTCCATGATTCCCATCTGCACTTCTTCCATTCCGCCATCTACTCCTCTCCTTTCGCCACCACGTTCGTTGGCAAGAGCGAGGCCGACTGCGTCGCGCGCATGCGCGCCTCCGCAGCCGGACGGCCCGACGGCTGGCTTCTGGCCCAGGGATGGCGGGAGTACCGCTGGAACCCGCCCATCATGCCGACGAAGCACTCGCTCGACGAGGCGTTCCCCGATCGTCCCGCAGCGCTGTATTCGGGCGACGCGCACACACTGTGGCTGAATTCCACCGCCCTGCACGAGCTTGGCCTGACATGCGACAGCGTCCCGCCCTCCGGAGGCTCCTACGATCGCTTCGAGGACGGTGAGCTCACGGGTATCGTTCGCGAGGCGGCGGCCATGGCGCTCATGCCGCGCATCATGGGAGCGTTCAGCGACGCGGAGGTGACCGACGCTTACCGCGGATTCTTCTCCACGCTGGCTCGCAACGGCGTGACGAGCGTGTGCGACCTGTCGCTCATGGCGCACCCGGGTCTTGATTTCATCCGCGACGATATACATGCGCGCCTGCTTGCCTCGGGCGAGCTGACAGCGCGCGTGCACCTGTTCCCCACCCTGCTCGACGACATGAGGCGTTTTGAGAACATGCGGGAGAAGTACACGGGTCCATCCTTGCAGGCGCCCGGCTTCAAGCAATTCTTCGATGGCGTATCGAGCCAGCACACGGCGTGGGTGACCAAGCCCTACTCCAATGCACGCTTCCCGGAAGACTGCGGAAGACCCACGGTGGACGTCGCCACGATGCGAGAGTATGTGCTGGCTGCAGCCGCGAAGGGATATCCCGTGCGCATCCACACGATCGGCGACGCGGCTATCCATGCTGCGCTCGACATCTTCGAGGAGGCTCGCACGGCCTACGGTCCCCTGCCGGAGGGACGGCGCAACTGCCTCGAGCATGTGGAGAACTTCCTGCCCGAGGACATTGAGCGGCTGGCGCAACTGCAGGTGGTGGCCGCCGTGCAGCCGCCGCACATGACGCTCGATCCCGGGGGCCCCGAACACGATCTGGGATCGGAGCGCGTCCGGCTCATGTGGCCGTTTAGAACGCTACTGGATGCGCGCACGGTGCTCGCATTCGGAACCGACTCGCCGGTGGTGGATGTGAACTCGATGGACGTGCTGTATGCCGCGATCGCACGGCAGGATCCCGCCACGCACGACCCCGCGGGCGGATGGCTGCCCGAGGAGCGCATCGGGCGCGCCGAGGCCTTACGCGCCTACACGCAGGGGAGCGCCGCCGCGGCCGGGAGACGGCGCGAGCTGGGCACGCTCGAGCCGGGAATGCTCGCCGATCTTGCCGTGCTCGACCGCGACGTGCTCGCGTGCGGCATCGACGACATCCAGAAGACGCGCGTGCTGGCCACCTTCATGGGCGGCCGTTGCGCGTTCGAAGCGTGAGACGACGCGCGCAGACTGCCGAAGCCCTAGTATTCCCACATATGGTCGAGCGGACCCGAGCCGCGACCCAGGTCGAGGCCGGCGGCGAGGGCTCCGTGCACGTAGTCCTTCGCGCTGCGCACAGCCTGTTCGATCGAATAACCCAGCGCTAAGCCGCAGGCGACGGCGCTCGAGAGCGTGCAGCCGGTGCCATGCGTGTTCGACGTGTCGATGCGCGGCGCGCGCAGCCAGAGGGGCTCCTCCCCGACGACCAGCACGTCGTCGGCACGATCATCGCTATGGCCACCTTTCACAAGAACGGCGGCCCCTGTCGCATGCGCAAGTTCGTGCGCGGCGAGCCCCATCGACGTCTCGTCCCAGACAGGGAAGCCGCAGAGCACTTCGGCCTCAGGCATGTTCGGCGTCGTCACCGTGGCGAGCGGAAGCAGCCGGCTCTTCAAGGTCTCGATTGCATCCTCGCCGATCAGGCGCGCGCCGCTCGTGGCCACCATCACCGGATCGACCACGATGTTCGCGGCTCCGTGACGTTCCAGCGCCCGGGCGATAGCTAGGATGATCTCCGAAGACGATACCATCCCGACCTTTACGGCGTCGGGCCGGATATCCTCGAACACCGCATCGATCTGCGCCTCCACGAAACCCGGATCGACGTCGAGAACGCCGGCAACACCGAGCGTGTTCTGCGCCGTAAGCGCTGTGATCGCCGTCTCGGCAAATAGGCCGTGCGCTGCGATGGTCTTGATGTCGGCCTGTATGCCCGCCCCGCCGCTTGAATCGGAACCCGCTATGCTCAGAACAGCCTTCATATATCCCCCTACGACGCGAGAAACGCTGCGACGTCATCGGTCGAGGCGATCCTCGCCGCATAGCAGGTCTCCATGTACGCAAGGCCTTCTTCTTGATCGCCCACGAGAAAGGTGAGCGTAGCATCGTCGACGACGACGATGCTGAAGTTGTCGAAATAGGCGTCCGCCACCGTATGGCGCACGCAGATATTCGTATCCATACCGATGCAGATGAGCGTGTCGACTCCCAATTCGTCGAGCAGAAGACGCAGTCCAGTTTGGTAGAAGGCGCTGTAGCGCCGCTTGTCCACCACGAAGTCTCCCTCGGAGCACCGCAGCTGGGGCGCCGGTTGGGCCTCCGGCGTTCCCGCCAAGCCGTGCGGGCCCCACAGCTCAAGCTCGCGATCGAGGCCGGGAATGTGGGCATCGTTTGCGAACACGACCGGAACGCCGGCGGCACGCGCCGCGTCGCACAGGTGCGCGGCGTTGTCGACGACAGGCGCAAGCGCCTCCTTCATCGGCGAGGCGTTCGGATCGCCTAGGATGTCGATGACGAGGAGCGCGCACCTGCCCTTCTCGAGGTCGGCCGGATCGAATGCGTTCTTGTTCAGTTCGTCTCCAAGCATAGCGTCTCCTTCACCGTCGCAAACAGCTCCTTCGTTGCAGTCCTGATATCGTCGGCTGCGAAGATGGCCGACACCACCGCCGCGCCATCCGCCCCCGTTCCAGCCAACAGGGGCACTGTGCGAGCGTTCAAGCCGCCGATTGCCACCACAGGTATATCAACCGCAGCGCACATGGCAGCCAGCCCCGCGAGGCCCACCTCATCAGCGTCGGGCTTCGTAGACGTGCCGAATACGGCGCCAACGCCCAGGTAGTCGGCGCCGGCAGCCTGCGCGGCGAGCGCCTGCTCGACCGTCTGAGCGGACACGCCCACGATTGCGTCCGCTCCAAGGACGTCGCGCGCCTCCGAGACGGCGGCATCACCCTGCCCAACGTGCACCCCGTCCGCGCCGGAAACGCGTGCCGCTTCGATGTCGTCGTTCACGACGAACGGCACGCCCGCAGCCCGACACACGGGAATGAGCGTGCGAGCGCGCAGTGCGATCTCAGCGCACGGTGCTTCCTTCTCGCGCAGCTGCACGAAGGTCGCGCCACCGGCGAGCGCATCTTCGACGCAGGCAACAAGCGATCGTCCGCGAAGCCACATGCGGTCGGTCACCGCGTACAGCGCGAGCGCCCGACGCAGCTTGTCTTTCGGAAACATTGGCGGAGTCCTTTCTGCGGTAGTTTGGAACGCCATCGGTTTGCGAAGGCAGCCGGCCCTTGCAACCGCTTCATCGGGCCGTCTGGTCATCGGCTTCGCAAGACGCTCTCGCGATCGATTCGACCGGGATGCGAGCAAACAATCATCGCACATCCCAGCAAGGGCCCGTCCATCATTATACGCTTCGCTCGCTCGACTCCGAGCGTATGGCTCGGGCCGTACGCTTTGCTAGCGGGTCGAAGCGTTCGTCCCGTCAGATGTTACGCCAGCTCCTCCACTTGTGCGCCAGCCTCAAGCGCCTCACCGTCCATACGATAGAGCGCGTCGAGCACGTAGGTGCGGAACGATCCGTTGCCATCGAAGCCTCCCATGCGCTTTTGCGCAGTCTGGCCAGCAAGGCCCATGGCAGTCACCGCAGCCGTCGTCGCTTCGAGCGGCGCATCCGGGTTCGCCGCAACGAAAGCCGCGACAAGACACGAGAGCATGCAGCCCGCACCGGTGATCCGGCCCATAAGCGGCGTTCCGTTGCGGACGGCGAAGGCGCGCTCGGCATCGGCCACGACGTCGATGGCCCCGGTCACCGCCACGATCGCATTCGTCTTGGCAGCGAGTACGCGGACGAAGGCGGCGCTTTCCGCCAGGTTCTCCTCGGTGACGGCGTCGTTGGGGTTCGCATCAACGCCGCGCGTAGCCGCCGCGGCGCCGGCGAGTGCTTTGACCTCGGACATGTTGCCGCGCACGACGCTCATATCCAGCTTGTCCAGCAGGTTGCCGGCTGTCTGCGTGCGCAGAGCCGAGGCGCCGGCCCCCACCGGATCGAGCACGATGGGATGCCCGAGCGCTCCGGCGCGCTCCCCCGCCGCGAACATCCCGGCGATGGTGCGCTCATTGAGCGTGCCGATGTTGAGGACGAGTCCGTCGCAGATGGTCTGGATATCCTCCACGTCGGCGGGTTCGTCGCTCATGATGGGGCTCGCGCCGATGGCCAGAAGCGCGTTGGCGCAGTCGTTCACCGTCACGTAGTTCGTGATGTTGTGCACGAGCGGCGTCGTCGCGCGCACGTTGTCCAAAGCCTTCTTCAAAGCGAATGCCTCCATAGGTTACTCCTTCCCGAGATCGACCGTCAGGCCGTCCATAATCTGATTTACGGTGCGCATGGCGCACATCTCGCCGCACATGGTGCAAGTGCCCTCCGTCGAGGGCGGCGCGCTCTCGAAATACTCCCGCGCACGCACGGGATCGAGCGCCTCGGCGAACATGCCCTCCCAGTCCACGCGGCGGCGCGCGTCGCTCATGCGGTTGTCGGCATCGCGCGCGCCGGGCACGCCCTTCGCGATGTCGGCCGCGTGTGCGGCGATCTTCGTTGCCACAAGGCCCTCGCGCACGTCGGCGGCGTCGGGCAAGCGCAGGTGCTCGGCCGGCGTGACGTAGCACAGGAAGTCGGCGCCCGAGGCCGCGGCCACAGCTCCGCCGATGGCGGCCGTGATATGATCGTAGCCCGGCGCGATGTCGGTGACGAGCGGCCCCAGCACGTAGAAGGGTGCGTCGTGGCACAGGCGCTTCTCCAGCTTCATGTTGGCGGCGATCTCGTCGAGCGCCATGTGGCCCGGGCCCTCCACTATCACCTGCACGCCCGCATCCCATGCGCGGCGCGTGAGTTTGCCGATCTCGATGAGCTCGGCGATCTGCCCCGCGTCGGTGGCGTCGTAGGTGGACCCGGGGCGCATGGCGTCGCCCAGGCTGATGGTTACGTCATGCTCGTGCAGGATGGCCAGCACCTCGTCGTAGAACTCGTAGAAGGGGTTCTCGTTGCCGGTGGCCTCCATCCAGGCGAAGATGAGCGACCCGCCGCGGCTCACGATGTTCGTGAGGCGGCCCGTCTCGCGGAAGCTCTCGATGGTGCGACGGTTCATGCCCGCATGGACGGTGACGAAGTCCACGCCGTCCTGGGCATGCGCGCGCACCACGTCGAGGAAGTCCTCTGCCGTGATGGTGACGAGCGGCTTCTCCAAATAGCCGATGGCGTCGTACATCGGCACGGTACCGATCATCGCCGGCGACTTCTCCACGAGGGCGCGCCGGAACGCGGCCGTCTTGCCGCTGTTCGACAGATCCATGATGGCCTCGGCGCCCAGTTCAAGGGCCACGTCGACCTTCTTCCATTCCTCGGCCTCGCAGGCGACGTCGCCCGAGATGCCCAGGTTCACGTTCACCTTCGTGCGCAGGCCGCCGCCCACACCCTCGGGCGAGAGGCTCGCATGGTGGATGTTCGCAGGAATGGCGATGCGCCCGGCCGCCACACCCTCCCGGATGTACTCGGGGTCGCGCCCCTCCTTTTCGGCCACGGTGCGCATGGCCGGCGTGACGGTGCCCGCGCGGGCGTGGTCGATTTGCGTGACCGATGCAGGATTGCCGCGCGCTGCGGCGCTGATCTGCGTCATAGAACTCCCTTCGTTGGCATTACCCATGTCAGGTTCCTCGGGTCGAAGCGTGCATCGGCGCTTCCTCTCAGCCTGCCCGGCCGCGACGCGGCTGCAAGCTCCCCGGTATGAAAAGGTGCGGATCAGATTGTAGCGCGCTCTTATGCGGATAACGGGTAGAAGATGTAGAGCGTGCCGGATTCCACGGCCACCGTAGCCTCCTCGTCCAGAAGCTCGTTCGACAGGCCGCGCGAGGTGCGGTTCGACAAGGGCTCATCGTCGAGCGAGTACATCATGCCGCGCTCGATGACTCCCTGCGCGGTATCGTTGGCCGAGAACACTGACACGGTGCCTTCACCGAGTGGCGGCAGCTCGAACACGTCCGGGCCAGTGAGCAGGCGCACCGCATATGTGTCGGCAATCGCGGTCACGGTCGCATCGCGCTCCGAGAACTTGGCGAACAGCTGCAGGTTCGCCAGCGTATGGTCGAGTCGGCTGCCGAGCGCACCGTAGATCACGAGGTCGTCGTGACCCCAGTCCACGGCCTTCTCCATGGCCAGCTCCATATCGCTCTTGTCTTTCTTCACGGGATAGCGCGACACGCGCCTGCACTTCGGCACGTAGCCGAGCGAGTCAAAGTCGCCCACGGCCATGTCGGGCACCGCGCCGATAGCTTCAAGGTGAGCGAAGCCCGCGTCCACGGCGATGACGAGGTCGAACCCCCCGGCCTCCCAGCGAGCCTCGAAGTCCTCCGCATTGAAGTCGACCGCCCCTACGAGCGCGCATGTGGCCATTGGTTCCTCGATCCTATCGGCGTTCCCTCGTTCGACGTCGTAGGATACCACAAGCGCACAGAACGAGGCGCCCTGTGCGAAAGCTTCGGATCTGCAAAACCCTTCCTGAGCGACGCACTGCGCAGCACGCTGCCATCGATCACCCATCGGTTTTTCACGGTGGTTCTTGTTTCGCGCGCGCGAGCAGGGCCCGTTTTGCTAGAATACGCTCTGCGAGCGGGCCAGGCGATCGCGCGCCCATCGGGCGTGAGGAAAGTCCGGGCTCCGCAGGGCAGGATGCCAGCTAACGGCTGGGCGGGGCGACCCGACGGAAAGTGCCGCAGAAAAGAAGACTCCCCCGCGTCCTTGCGACGGCGGGAGAAAAGCTGAAACGGTGCGGTAAGAGCGCACCAGCGCGTCGGCGACGGCGCGGCTTGGCAAACCCCATCCGGAGCAAGCGCAAATAGGAACGCGATACGGTGGCCCGCCGTGCGTTCGGGTTGCGTGCTTGAGGCGTGCGGCGACGCACGTTCGAGATAAATGATCGTCCCCGACAGAACCCGGCTTATCGGCCCGCTCGCATCTCGGAACCATAGTTTTCCCGCACGGAACCCCTAGCAAACGGGAAGTCCTGCAATCCAAGCTTCAATCGAAGCGGCATCGGTTTCCACCGCCAAGCGCTTGCGGCGCGCCGTATGCCCTGACGCCACTTCCACACGTGACTTTGGCACACTCAGCGCATCGGCCACAAGCTTGCACACCGCTTTGTTCGCCTTGCCGCCATCGGGCGGCGCCGTCACGCGCACGCACACCTCGTCGGCGCCCGCCGCATCGGCGCGCACGCCCGAAACCTCGTCACGCCCCGATCGGGGCGTGACGTGAACTGCTATGACGACAGGTTTTTCAGACATGGGCTGAGCGTTCGGCCATGACGCGGACTCGGAATGAGCGGCGGTCTTGAGGCCAGCGGAACACCTAGTCGATTTCCTCGAATTCGAATCCGTCGTCGGCATCGCCAAAGCCGGAAAGATCCTTCTCGACCGCCGAGGGCTTCGGCGTGGCTGGAGCGATAACAGCACCCGTAGGCTGTGGAGCTGCATATGCACTTGCGCCTTCGTGGTTGATGGGAGCCTGCGCCGAGGCGGTCACACGTTCGGACGACGCTACGCCCAGCGACGCGGTGGAGCGGGCATGGGCGCTCGGAGCCGGAGCGGCAGCAGCCGGCGCGCCCCCGATCTCGGCGAGCTTGCGCGTCGCATCGCTGATGAAGTCGGTAAGGAGTTCTTTGTATTCGTCGCGCGCATCCTCGCGGTCGTCCTCGAGCTTCTTGATGGCGTCGAGCACCTTCTGCTTCTCGGCTTCGGCCTTGCCCACGATGCGGGACGCCTCGTCCTCGGCATCCTTGATGGTGGCCGCAGATTGAGCGTTCGCCGTCGCGATGATCTCGTCGGCAGAGCGCTGCGCGATGATGAGGGCCTGCGCGATGGCGTTGTCGTCCGCCTTCTTCGCCTCAAGCTGGCGCTCGAGCTCTGCGATGCGCTCGTCCTTCTCGGCCAGAGCCGCCTCGTCGGCTGCGGGAGCCTCAATGCGCGCCGGCTTGTCGAACCCGTCGAACCTGCCCTCATCGAGCTGGTTTTCAAGCTGGACGATCTGAGAGTTCATATCGTCGATCTCGTCAGCGACATGCTCGAGGAACACGTCCACTTCGTCGACGTCGTAGCCCCTACGGTCGACCGAGAAGCTCTGGTTGTGAATTTCAGCCGAGGTGATTGCCATCTGTAGTCCCTTCGTCTTGCCCGTGCAGTTCCACGAGCATATATGTTAGAACAGGTTCACGAGCAAGCGTACTCCGAATTGTAATACAAGCAGTGCGATTATGGGAGTAACGTCCACCATACCTCCAATAGGGGGTATCAACTTCCTGAACAGGTTGAGGTAGGGGTCGCATACCTTCGCGAGCACCCGGTTGACATCGGCCAGAATACCGCGATCCGTAGGAAACCACGACAAAATGACGTAGACGAACAGCACCATGCTGTACGCATCGGCCAACGAAACGATCAGATATTTCAAGCTCAGCATACGGTAGACTCCTTGCTGTCCGATATCACGCTACAGCACCCCCTGGTTGCGCAGTCCCGTCTTCTCAGCATCGGTGAGCGCAGCACCACGGGTGATGACGAATACTTTGTCGGCCACGCAGTCCACGCTCGCATCGAGAGCGCTCGACACCCCGAACGAGAAATCGAGAATGCGTTTTGCCAAGTTGTCAGGCGTGTTGCGCAAGGCGAGAACAACGGCGTCGCCGGCTTTGAGCGCCTTGGCGATGCGCTCGACCTCTCCATAGCTTGCCGGCTTGAGCACGGTGATCGAGCGTGTGGGGCTGTGCTTGGGCGACCCGGCGCCCGCAAAGGCCTCGTACGGATCGAATCCGCCGGAAGCTGCAGCGGTTCTCTTGGCCGCGCTCGAGCCATCGGCGGGAGAAGAAGCGCTCGCCGCAACGGCAGTCGAAGAGAACAGGGAGTTCAGGCTTTCGGATCGCTCGCGTTGCGATGCGGCGGCTGCCCGGGCGTTGGGCGTGTTGGACAGATCCGACGTCGAAGCGTCTACCATCGTACGTTCGCCGCGGTGCACGCCTACCGACGGCGGCGTTACGCGACGCGGCGGCAGCGGATCGCGCCCCAAGCTCTCGGGAACCTGCGTGCGGGCACGCACATCATCGATAGAGACAAGCTTTGGTGGCGTCGCACTCGTAGCGTGCGCGGGCGAGGGCGTGTAGCCGGCCCGAGACGGACGCGTGGTCACCGGCGCATAAGGATCGTACCGAGAACCTGCTGCAGCGCCGTCATCAAGGTCGTCGCGATAGTCGGGCCCGTATTCACCCAGATCGCCGTAATCGCCGTAGTCGTCGCCGTAGTCGTCTTCGTAACGCTCGTCGTAGCCCCGGTCGGCTTCGGCGAAGCCGAGCTTCGACTTGAGGCCGTCGAGCATACCGCGCTCCGTCTTTTTCATCCTGGGCAGCTCCATATCGTTCACCTGCTTCGTTTCATGTCCGACGGTCGAGCCGTCGCTGCGTCTGCGTCACCGAGCGCTGCGTCAATCAGAATGCGAGCCGTTCTCGAAAGCATCGTCGAACAGAGCCCGTCCAATGCGCACTATGGTAGCGCCTGCGGCGACGCCCTCGCGCCAATCTTCACTCATGCCCATAGAAAGCTCATCGAATAGTGCAGCGCGACCAGGCTCCAAGCCTCGTCGCACCTCGTCGCGCAGGCGCGCAAGCTCTTCGAAGCAGGCACGCGCCGCCGCGAGATCACCTTGCGGCGCCATCGTCATGAGGCCGCGCACGCGCACATGGTCGCACGGCTCGCACGCGATGAGCATCCTTGCAACGTCGGCCGGGGCAAGACCGCTCTTGCTGTGCTCGCCTGACACATTGACCTCGAGCAGCACGTCCTGCACCTTCCCGGCAGCAGCCGCAGCAGCCTCGAATCGATGCACATGGCGCTCCTGGTACAGTGAGTGCACAAGCGCGGCGTCGCGTACGATGTCGGGAATCCGGCGCGATTGAATGTTCCCGATAAAGTGCCAGGTCTGCTCTGGCAGATGCCCGCGCTTCTCCGCAAGGGCATCGGGACGGTTCTCACCGAAGTCATGCGCGCCGGCCGCGACCGCGGTCTCGATCTCGTCGATACCGACCGTCTTCGACACCGCGACCACCCGCACCTCGCGCGGGTCGCGCCCCGCCTTGCGAGCGCATGCGGCGACTTCTTCGAGGGTGCGATGGTAACGCTCGCCAAATCCCATGTGACTCACCTCGTCTTTCGAAACGCAATCGCACCATGGCGGCCACACGTGCCTCCCGATGCACGATACGAGAAGTAGCGATCCGGGGCGCATTTTGTGCACGCGCCTGCGTCAACGATACGGTCGCGCGCCGCTCCCGCCTCCACAAGCCCGACCCTGAGAGCCTCCAATAGGTCAACATGCAACTCGTCGCATATGCACGAGGTTCCGAAACGGGCCGCAAACCGGGCACGTACGTCCGCACCGGTCTCGAAGCATTCCGCATGGATATGGGGGCCCACGTACACGTTGAAAGCGCCAGCATCGCCGTATGCTCCGTCTGACCGATCGGCTTCGACGAGCAGCCGAACGGTCTTGCCCGCGATATTCTCAACCGCTCCGCGCCATCCTGCGTGGACGACGGCGAAGCGGCCGCTCGGCGAAACGACGATTACGGGCACGCAGTCCGCAAAGCATAGCAGCGCTGCAACGCCTTCCACTGCAACCGCAACCGCATCGACTCCATCAGCGGCTCGCCGGCACGCTGCATCGAGCGCAGCAGAAGCTGTATCGTCAATACGTACGATCGTGTCGCCGTGCACCTGATTCGGCACGATAAGGCGCGTATCGCCGGCGCCGAGCGCATCGAGCAGAATAGCGCGGTTCGCCTCGACGGCTGCGGGATCGTCGTCGACATGGCTTCCGAGATTAAGCGAGCTGTAAGGACCCGAGCTCTTGCCGCCCTCTCGTCCCGTGAACGCAATGCGCACGCCAGCGCACTCGAACAGTGCCTCGTCGGTGAGCAGAAGAAGACGACGCGCGCCGAAACGGCGCGCGGTCAGGTGCGGAGCTGGCAACGAGTCAGGCAAAGCCATGGACGGCGGCCCTCTAACGCTGGCGTTTCAGGAAATCGGGAATGTAATCTTCGTCGGCGAAGCGACCGTTGCCCCCGGCACTAGACGGCGCCGAGTATGAAATGGACGGCGGCGTCTGCTGCATGGGCTCCGGCATGGCCGTGGGAGCGAAGAGGTCTTTGGCTGAGAAGTCCATGGAAGACTGCTGCGGCGACGCGGACTTGAAGCCGGTCGCGATAACCGTAATGCGCACGTCGTCCTTCATGGACTCGTCGATGATCTGTCCGTAGATGATGTTCGCGTTCTCGTCGGCGCATGCCTCGACCGCGCGAGCCGCCGCATCGACCTCGGTGAGCGTCAGATCGGGGCCGCCGGCAATGGAGAACAGAACGCGCGAAGCCCCCGCGATCGACGTCTCGAGCAGGCTCGAGTTCGTAGCCTGCTGAGCTGCTTCGAGTGCGCGGTTCTCGCCGGAGGCAAGGCCGATGCCCATCATGGCCGTGCCCGCATCCTTCATTACGGTGCGGATGTCGGCGAAGTCGAGGTTGATGAGGCCCGGGATGGTGATGAGATCCGTGACGCCCTGGATACCTTGGCGCAGCGTATCGTCGGCAATACGGAACGCATCGAGCATGCTCGTCTTCTTGTCGACGATCTCAAGCAGGCGATCGTTCGGAATGACGATGAGCGTGTCGACTTTCTGCGACAGCAGATCGACACCCTGATCGGCCTGGTTGCGGCGGGTGCGGCCCTCGAAGGAGAACGGCTTGGTGACGATACCGACGGTAAGCGCGCCAATCTCCTCGCGCGCGATCTCTGCAATGATGGGCGCGGCGCCCGTGCCCGTGCCGCCGCCCTCGCCAGCCGTGACGAACACCATGTCCGCTTCGGCAAGCGCCTCGCGAATTTCCGCACGGCTCTCCTCTGCAGCTTGGCAACCGACCTCTGGATTCGCTCCGGCGCCGAGGCCTCGCGTCAGCTCCTCGCCGATGTGGATCGTCTTGTCGGCATCCGACATGAGCAACGCCTGTCGATCGGTGTTCACGGCAATGAATTCGACGCCGCGCACCCCCGCTTCGACCATGCGGTTCACGGCATTCGTGCCGCCGCCGCCTACGCCGACGACCTTGATGACCGCCAAATGCTCGGAACCTATTTTGTTTGGCATTGTTTCCTCCACACCAGCTGCGTTTTCAAATGCTGCGTTTCACTTCGTGGGTACAGTTCACGTGCGGTTATTGTACACGATGATCAACCATTTGCAAATTACGCTGCGAGAATGAAAACCGCACGTCCACAATATGAAACCGGTGAGGCGACGACGCCCCCTGTCCCCCCCCTGTCGAACTCCTCCAGCGAGCGAGAATCCGGCAGAAGGCCGCCTTGGAAGGGGCCACCAAGCGAGTTCCGCAGCGATGCGAGGACTGTCCGAGCGACTGGGCCCTTCCAAGGCGGCCTCTCGAACAGGTCCTCAAAGAGCCCTCCAGGTCGGACTCTCCACGATGCGCACGTTGATGTACACCACATCAGGATGCTGCTCCATGATCTCGAGACATACTCGTTCCTTATCGCGAATATCCTTCGCCGCGCCAAAGACAATCTCGACGCCGTTGTCGAGCACGAGCGTGGTCGACTCGGTCTCGGTTGCTTTTACCGTGGTCACGCGCCCGGCGAGATCGGTCGTCATGCCGTCGACGATGGCCAGCGCGTTGTTAACGTTCGCGTCGCCGCAGTACGAGCCCACCTTCGGCTCGACGCCGTATGGCACATCGGCGATGTGCAGGGCAGAAGCCGCATCCTCGTACACCTTGGGACTCGTGTTCCGGCCCGCTTCGGAATCCTGCGCCGGAATGGGCATGAGCCACATGCCGTCAGAAGCAATGGCCCATGCTTGGGTCGAACTGGCATTTTCGGTAGAAACATCAACCACAGCGGTAATGGTGCGTTCCGTCACGACGATCTCGAGGGTGTCCGGAAACACGCGATTCGCCGACACGTCCTGTACCCAGGCATCCATAAGCAGACGCGATCGTATGGCATCCGCATCGACGCGCAGAAGCGTGGTGCCGGCGGGCACGCCTGCTAGCTGCTCCATCTCGCTTGCGGTCAGGTGCTCGACCCCCTGCACCGAGACGCGTTCGATGGAGAAGGCGTCGGAATAGTACAGCGCGATCCCGCCCGCCAGAAGCGCAACCGCGCAGGCCGCAGCGATTCCGATGCGGATGAGGTGGCGGCGGTATGTGCGCTGAGCTCGGACGGCCCTCTCGGCGCGATCGAGATCGCCCACGCGCACCGACGTCAGAGGACGCTGGGCCTGGCCGGCGCGACGGTTCGGCAGTTGGCCGCCGGGCATGGCACGGTAGGCGCCCGCCTGAGGACCCGAACGCGATTGCGGGCGCGCACCGGGAGCCGGACGGGCCGTTCGTCCGCGACCGGAAGCGCCTCGGGTTCGCGCAGGCTGCCTACGAGAACCCGAGGAAGCGGACTTCCGGCTGTAATTCGATGCCATATGCTTCGTACACCTTACGTTTGGCCAAGTCGATCAGATCCATCACGTCGCGCGCCGTGGCGCCTCCCGTGTTCACAATGAAGTTCGCATGCAGCTCGGACACCTGGGCTCCGCCAATCGTGAAGCCTTTGAGGCCCGCCCCTTCGATGAGGGCGCCGGCCGACTCCCCTTCAGGGTTCCTGAACACGCTTCCGCACGAGGGATACGTGAGGGGCTGCGTCTTCTTGCGTCGCGCATGCGATGCCTCCATCTTACCGCGGATGAAGAAGGGGTCGGCAGGTTCTACGGAAAGTTCGCATTCGACGATGATCTCATCGGGCAGAAACGAACTCGTGCGATACCCCCAGACCATCTCCTCGCCTGCACGCCTGACAAGCCCCCGTTCAGCCGAGTACGTAGTCACGGATACCACACGCGAGCCGATCCATTCGTCCCGCGATCCCGCGTTCATGCGCAGCGCGCCGCCGATGGTGCCCGGCGTGCCCACAGCGAACTCGAGTCCGGCGAGGGAGCGATGGAACGCGTCCTGCACTACCGAGGAAAGCGGCACCCCCGCGCCCACGCAGAAGCGATGATCGTCCTCGTCGTAGCGACACACCCGGAAATCCCGTCCAAGCGTCACGACGACGCCCGCAAACCCCTCATCGGCCACGAGCAGATTGCTGCCCCGCCCTACGGCTACCCAGGGGGTCCCCGACGTTTCGCAAACTTCGACGAGGCGCTTGAGCGCGCCAATGGAGCATGCCTGCACGAAAAAACGCGCAGGCCCGCCGATGCGGTACATTGTGTGTCGAGCCATAGGCTCGTTCGGATAGATGTCGGCATCGAAGGACTCGTCAACGAGCAGCGCTTCGAGCGGCGACGCGTGGCGCGCGGTCATGACCGCATCACGCCCCGTCCCCGGAAGCGATGCCTGCGGAACGGGTCAGCACGTCAACAAGCTGAGGGCCGATGGCTGTCACATCGCCCGCGCCCATGGTGACGAGCAGATCGCCATCGGCAAGACTCGCGACAAGATGCGGCACGACATCGATACGCCGCGGCACATAGAAAGCCTCAGGGTGGCCTGGATGGTCGAGTACGACATTCAGGAACGTCTTTCCCGACACGCCAGGAACGGGCGCCTCGCCAGCCGGATAGACGTCCATGAACGTGACGGAGTCGGCCGCGTCGAAAGCAGCGGCAAACTCGTTTTTCAACACCTCTGTGAACAGAGGCGCGCGCGAGTAGCGGTGAGGTTGGAACAGCACGTGCACGCGACGGTAGCCCAACTTCGAGGCGGCCTCGATGGTGGCTGCGATCTCGGTAGGATGATGCGCGTAGTCGTCCACGATCGTGATGCCCCCGACCTCGCCAACGAGGTCGAACCGACGTTTGACGCCCGCGAATTCCGCGAGCGCCTCGGCGGCCTTCGCCGGATCGTAGCCGAGCGCCCACAGAAGCCCGATCACACCTGCCGCGTTCAGCACGTTGTGCCGGCCCGGATTCTGCTTCAGACGGCCGTCCACGGTGGTGCCATCCGGCAGCGCAAGCGAGAACGAGCTCGCGATACCGCACGGCTCGTACGACGCGATGCGCATGTCGCAACTTTCATCGAAGCCGTAGGTGAACAGCTTGCGGTCTGCCGTGCGCGCAATGCGCACGAGCGCCTCGTCCTCGCCGCAGGCCACCACCACGCCGCCGTCTTTCGGCACCGAGCCGATGAACGAGGCGAACTTCTCGTAGATCTCGTCAAGATCGCGGTAGTGATCGAGATGATCTGCCTCTATGTTCGTGACAAGCACGGCACGCGGAGCGAGGTGCATGAACGACTTGTCGCTCTCGTCGGCCTCCACCACGTAATGGGGGCCGGTGCCGGAATGCGCATTCGTGCCGTAGGCGCGCACGATACCGCCGATGAGGAATGTCGGATCCTCTCCCACGCCGTCGAGCGAGCTCGCCAGCATAGAGGACGTCGTCGTCTTGCCGTGCGTTCCTGCCACGGCAAGCGTCTCGAGATCGCGCCCCAGATACGCGAGCATTTGCGCACGATGCCAGACGGAAAGCCCCCGCTCTTTGGCCGCTACCAGCTCGGGGTTGTTATCGAGGATAGCCGTGGATACCACAACGACAGGATCGCCTGCAGGAACGTTGGCTGCGTCATGGCCGATGCGCACCTCGACGCCCACATCGACGAGTTGTCTCGTGTAGCGGCTCTCCCTGATGTCCGACCCGCTCACCCGCATGCCCTGATCGGAAGCCACACGGGCTATGCCGCTCATGCCGACTCCTCCGATGCCGATGAAATGTATCTGCTCGATGCGCCTCGTGTCCATCCTCTGCCCTTCGATCCGATCCGTTCGATCCCGAGAACCGCTATTGTACCTTACCGCCGCCGTGCGCGGGACGCACGCAGTCCGAAGCGTCGGCTCAGGCGCCTGCGGCCTCCATGACCGCATCGGCCAACAGCCCGGCCGCGTCGCGCGTCTTCTGCGCGCGAGCGGCGGTCGACATACGCGCCCGTGCGTCGGCGTCCTCGATCAGCGTGCACAGCAGGCGCGCGAACTCGGAACCTTCGACATCGGCATCGGCAACCATGTACGCCGCGCCTGCCTCAACGCAGGCGCGTGCGTTCGTGGTCTGGTGATCTTCCGCTGCGAAGGGAAACGGTACGAGCAACGCAGGCAGCGCCCGAGCCGAAATCTCGGCGAGCGACGTCGCCCCCGCGCGCGACACGATGGCGTCTGCAGCCGCCATGGCTTCGCCCATGCGGTCGAGATAGCCGAGCAGATGCCAACGTCGCTTTTCTTCGGAAGAGAGGGCCAATGCTTCGGCCGTTGCGTCGAGGTCCTTCGGCCCGGCGACGTGCACCACATGCAGATCCTCGTAAGAGAGCAGCTTGTCCTTGAGCCCCGCCACCGCCTGGTTCAGGTGGCGCGCTCCCAGGCTGCCCCCCGTCACGAGGAGCATGCGCGCGTCCTGCGGAATATCGAACAGCGCGCGCCCTTCCTCGCGCGTCGCCGCAAACACGCTTCCGCGTACGGGATTGCCGGTCACGCGCACGCGGCTTTCGTCCTTGAGCGCCGAGGCCGCGCATTCGTAGGTCAGACATACGGCGGCGGCACGGCGGGCCAAATACTTGTTCGCCATGCCCATGACCGAGTTCTGCTCGTGCACGACCACGGGAATGCCGCGCTGCTCAGCCGCACGAGCCACCGGGATGCAGACGTAGCCCCCGAAGCCCACCACCGCATCGGGGCGGATCTCGTCAAACCAGCGGCGCGCGGCCACGGTGCTTCTCTGTATCTTTGCGAGCGCCTTGGGAAGCGATAGCGGATGTCCCCGATCGAAGCCGGCGGCCTCGAAGGGCTCGAACGGAATGCCCGCAGCCGGCACAAGACGCGCCTCGACGCCGGTGGGCGTCCCGGCGAAACGCACGTCGCAGCCTCGCTGCTCGAGCACCTCCGCAAGCGCGAGCGCCGGATTGATATGACCGGCGGTCCCGCCGCCGGAAAGCACGATGAGCATAGGACTACCTCCTGGTCCGCTGAGGCGATTGCCGACGATCTGCACGCCCCTGCGCGCGGCGTGGCGCATCGTCGGGGACCGATCGCACGATGCGCAGATCCTCGCGCCTGCGGTCGTAGATACTGGGAGCGCCGGCCGCACGCGACACGGACAGCACCAGACCCACCATGATGAGGGTCGCGATGAGCGACGAGCCGCCCGACGAGATGAACGGCAGGGGCTTGCCCGTGGTCGGCAACACGCCCATGACGCATCCGATGTTGAGAAACGCCTGGAATACGAGCATGATCGTACAGCTGCCGGCGATCATGGCGCCGAAGTTGTCGGGGGCCGACCGGGCTATGCGCATGCCCGCATAGAGCAACAGCATGAACAGCAGAATGACCGCGAACGCGCCCACAAGTCCCAGCTCCTCGCCGATGATGGCGAAGATGAAGTCCGTCTCGGCTTCGGGCAACCATAGATATTTTTCCCGCGAGTTCCCGATGCCGACACCGAACAGGCCTCCGTCGGCGAAAGCGTAGAACGAGTGGATGAGCTGCCAGCCGTTTCCATAGCCGTTTTCCCCGTCGCCCCAAGGATCGAGAAATAGAAGCCGATCCGATCGATAACCGGTGAATACCGTGGCGAATACCGCAAAGACCGCGCCCACTCCCAGCACGAGGAGGATGATGCGCAGCGGCACTTCGCCAATCCACATGACCGCAAGGATGCCGACGAAGATGATGAGCGTCGTGCCCAGATCTGACTGCGTGCGGTACAAGAATAGGATGGGGATGAGGACGAGCACGGCGGTCTGCACGAAGAGGTCGCGTGTGGAAAGTTCGCCGGCGCGAAAGCGATCGAGAATGCGGGCACCCATGAGGATGAACGCGATTTTCGCGAACTCCGAGGGCTGGAGGCTGATGAAGCCGAGTGAAAGCCAGCGCTGCGCGCCGAGGCCTACGGTACCCATGACGGCCACGAGCACGAGCATACCGACGGCCAGCCCCCACGCCACCCATACAAGCGGGCCGCGCCATACCTCGTAGGGAAAGAACTTCCATACGACAAGCGCGCACACCACACCGATGACGGCGAATTTGATCTGATCAAATAGGTACGAAGCCGGATCGGACCCCTCGGAGAGCGCCTCCACCGTAGAGGCGGAGTACACCATCACAAGCCCGATGAGCAACAGCGCCAGCACCGTGACGAGCAGCAGCAGGCGCGGTCCGAGGATGTGCGCCGGCACATCCCGCGCTTCGCGAGCGGAGGCCATGGCGCGCTCCTACTCCCCGCGCGCGGCGCGGTCGGCGACGAGCGCTTTGAACACACGGCCGCGCTCCTCGAACGATGAGAACTCGTCGAACGAAGCGCAGGCCGGCGACAGCAGGACAGCATCGCCTGGCTCGGCTGTGTCGAGCGCAACCTGGAAGGCATCCTTCAGATGAGCCGCGCGCAGCACGACAGGGCCTCCTGCCGGCGCTTTCTCGAAGGCCTCGGCGAATCGGCGGCCTGCCGCACCGTAGCAAACAACCGCATGGACACTGTCGCGCGCGGCGGCCACGAGCGGGGCGAGGTCGGTGCCCTTGTCGTCTCCACCAAGAAGCACGACGAGACGCGTTCCGGGAAACGACGAGAGCGCTTTGAGCGTCGCATCGACGTTTGTCGCTTTCGAGTCATTGAAGAAGCGAACGCCGCGCACGTCGCCGCAGGGTTCGATGCGATGCTCGAGCGGTGCGAACGTGCGCAAGCCGCGGGCCACATCGTCCGCATCGACGCCGAGCGCGAGAGCGGCCGTTGCGGCGGCGAGCGCATTGGAAACGTTGTGTTCGCCCCTGATCAGAAGCTCATCAGCTTTGAGCAGCACATGCTCGACGCCGTCGAGCGCGACGCGCAGCACGCCTTCGCCGTCCAAAAACGCCGCATTATCGCTGCCGCATGCTCGGCGCATGTCGCCGCCCAGCCCTTCAGCCGTGCCGAGAGGCACATAGGAGAAGGCACGCGCATCGGCTTCGAGGGCGCGCAGGCGGCGCACCTCGGTCCGCACAACGTCGTTGGTTGCATCGAGCACGGCTACGGCCCCCGGTCGGCTGGACAGGTTCGCGAGCACCTTGCGCTTCGCGTCGCGGTAAGCCTCAAACGACCCATGCCAGTGCAGGTGGTCAGGCGTGATATTGAGCAGCACGGCCACATCCGGCGCGAAGTTCTGCGTGGAGGCAAGCTGGTAAGATGAAGTCTCGACAACGTAGACATCCACATCGCCCGAGGCCACCGCGCCAATGCATGCATCGCCAATGTTGCCCACGGCCCGCGCGCGCAGTCCTGCGGACGACAGCACATGCGCAGCGCAGGCGCAGGCTGTCGTCTTACCGTTCGTACCCGTTACCGCCACCCAACGGCTGCTCGCAGCGCTCTCGCGCCAGGCGAACTCGACCTCGCTCAACACTTCAGCCGACAGGGCCTGCGCCGCCTTGAACAGCGGCGAGAACGGGGGGATGCCGGGACTCGGAATGCACAGGTCGAACCGGCCGCCCGGAACGCGAGCTGCAAGTTCAACGACAGCGGCGTCTTCGAACGCCGTTTCCACACCGCAGGCTGCCACGTGGACGGCGTACTCCTCGGACTCCGCCGTCCGTGCGCCGGCGGCAACGCAGAGCGATTTGACGCGCTCGCCCAGCAGAGGCAAGCAGTATTCGACGGCAGCACGTCCGCTTCTGCCCAGACCCAGCACGAGCACGCGACCCAGGTTCCTCGCCGCGCCCGTGCGGCCCACGATACGTTCGCACACGGCCATACCCTACGCCACCGCCATGAGGGTCTCGGCAAAGTAGAGCGAGAAGCCGCAGGCAGCCAGCACGCCGGAGACGATCCAGAAGCGCACAACCACCTTCGTTTCGCTCCAGCCCTTCTTCTCGAAATGATGGTGCAACGGAGCCATAAGAAAAATGCGGCGCTTCGTCCGCTTGTACCAAAACACCTGGATCATCACCGACAACGCCTCGGCCACGAACAGACCGCCAATGACGATGGATACGAATTCGGACTTGGTGAGCACGGCCAAGCATCCCAGCGCCATGCCGAGCGCAAGAGAACCGGTATCGCCCATGAAGATGTCGGCCGGAAAGGAGTTGAACCAGAGAAAACCGATGCACGCGCCGGCAACGGCCGCGGCGAAGATTGCCGGCTCGAGAAGGTTGGAGCGATACGCGATGGCCGCCATCACGATCATCACGATCATCACGGTGCCGGCGGCCAAGCCGTCCAGACCGTCGGTGAGGTTCACGGCGTTGCACAGACCCACAAGCAGGATGTTCATAAACAGCAGATAGAGCCATGGAATGGAAATGCCGTCGCCCACCGGAACGACGGTGGTGAGGATACCGAAGTCGAGCGTGATAACAAAGGGTATCTCCACGGTTGGCGACACCCCGAGCAAATTGACTGCCACCAAGACGAACGCCGTCGCGATGGCGAACTGCCCAACGAGCTTCATTTTGGGCGTAAGGCCCAGCGAACGCTCTTTGACCACCTTCGACGCATCATCTACGAAACCCAGAAGGCCGGTGAGCACCGTTGCAGCCAGCAGCACGAAGGTCTCAGGTGTGGGCAAGCCGATGAGCAGCACCGTCGCCACCACCGCAAGCAACATAATCACGCCGCCCATCGTGGGCGTACCCTGCTTGACGAGGTGGCTCTCGGGCCCGTCGGCACGTACCTGCTGACCGATATGGCTCGACTTGAGGAACTTTATCCACAGCGGCGTCAAAGCCATCGTGACGACGATGGCCGCCACCACAGCGAGGAACACCAGGAATGTCGGATATTGGGAAAAGATCGCGAACATATCAGTTGACCAGCCCTTCGACCACACGTTCGAACCCCATAAAATGAGAGGCCTTCACAAGGACGGCATCCCCGGGCTCGACGCAGGTATCCAAATCGCCGAACACTTCGGAAATCGAACCAGCCCGCACGATGCGGGCAGGATCCATGCCGGCGCGCTCTGCCGCGTCGGCGATGTACATCGCAAGCTCTCCTACGCACACAAGGCGATCGAGCGAAAGCGTCGCTGCGAACGTGCCGATACCCGCATGGCAGGCCGGCGCGAAGTCGCCGAGCTCACCCATGTCGCCCAGCACGGCCACATGCCTGCCCGGCACATCGAGCGCACAGAACGTCGAAAGCGACGCACGCATGGAGTCTGGGTTCGCGTTGTAGGCATCGTTCACGACGGTGAACCCGCCGCGCGCTGCGATAACCTCCTGGCGGCCCGCTTCGGGCTCGGCTTCTGCAAGCGCCTCGGCGCAACGCGCAAGCGGGATGCCTGCAGCACGTCCTACGGCGGCTGCGGCGCAGGCGTTGCCCACGTTGTGCAGACCCCTCAGGTTGAGCGTGCAGGAGACGGCCTCCTCCTCGGGCGCGAAGCCGGCGGCATGCACCTCGAAACGCGGACGGCCCTGCTCGTCAAGCTCGATGCGCTCGGCCCATACGGCGGGAGGAGCGGATTCTTCTGCGCCGGCGCCTGCATGGCGCGAAGCGGCACGCTCGGAGCCGTCGAACAGCACGGTCTCGACTTGGCGAGCATCGAGGCGCGCATGCACGCGCATGAAGTCCGCGAAGTCGTCATCGGCGTTCACGAACGCCCGGCCCGACCCCTCGGGCAGCGCGCACAGCAGCTCCGCTTTGGCGCACGCGATGTTCTCGCGGCTGCCGAGAAGTTCGATGTGGCTCTCGCCCACGTTCACTACGAGGCCCCAGTCGGGACGCACGTAGTCGCAGAGGTCGGCGATCTGGCCCGCACCGCGCATGCCCATCTCGACGACGACCATCTCGGTCTCGGGCTCGGCGGACAGTAGCGTCTTGGGCACGCCCAATTCGTTATTTTGGTTTCCCGCCGTGGCCACGACCGAATAGGCGCTGGCCAGCACTGCGCGAACAAGGTTTTTTGTGGTGGTCTTGCCGGTGGAGCCGGTGAGCGCGATCACGCGCCCATGCAGGTGAGCGCGCCATTCGCGCGCGAGGTCGGACACGGCATGCGCCGTGTCGGGCACCTCAATCACGGCGGCTCCCATCTCGCGCGCAAGCAAGCGCGCGGCCTCGTCGAGCGGCTGCATGACAAGCGCTACGATGGCGCCGGCGCGCAGGGACGCGCCCACGAAATCATGCCCATCCACGCGCTCGCCGGGCAAAGCCACGTACACGTCGCCAGGTTTCACATCACGTGAATCCCAGGTGAGCCCCGTCGCGAGCGAGCGGGAATCGAGCGGATCCACGATGAACGAGCCGCCCGTGCACGCCGCGATCTGCTTCGCGTTCAATCTCATTTCGTCTAGTCTCCGCTCACTGGCTCGTCGACCTGATCGCCGAAAGCGCGCTCAAGCTCCTCGGCAGCCACCACGCGGTCGTCGAACGAGAGCGTCTTCTCGCCCACCAGCTGGTAGTCTTCGTGCCCCTTGCCGGCAACAAGAATGGAATCGCCCGGCTCGGCCATCGAAATGGCTCGGGCGATGGCGGCACGGCGGTCGGGTTGCACGTCGAAGCGACCCGCTCCTGCCGCCATGCCGCTTACGATGTCGGCGATGATGGCGTTCGGATCCTCGGTACGCGGGTTGTCGCTGGTCACCACGGCATGGTCGGCCGCGAGCGCCGCTCTGCCCATGATGGGGCGCTTGCTCGCATCGCGGTCGCCTCCGCAGCCAAACACGCAGATGGTGCGTCCAGGCGTGAGCGCCACGATGGATGAGAGCGCCTTTTCGAGCGCATCGGGAGTGTGCGCATAGTCCACGAACACGGAGACGCCGCCGTCGTGCGATGCTTTCACGCGCTCAAGCCGACCGGGGATCTGCGGGGCCTCCTCGAGCGCCTCCACGATCACGTCGGCCGAGAAGCCCAGCTGCAGCCCGATACCGAACGCGCACATAACGTTCTCCACGTTGAACCTGCCCACCAACGGGTAGTCGAACGAGTAACGGCTCCCGCGCACATCGAGCGTGACGGAAGTGTGCGTGGGCTCGTAGGACACGTCCACGGGATGAATCTGCGCCGAGGAATCGAAGCCGGTGGTCACGATGCTGTCCTCAGCAACCGAGCACCGGCGCAGAAGTTCGTTTCCCCACTTGTCATCAATACAGATGACACGTCTGGCCGGGTAGCCTTTCGAAAACAACCGGGCCTTCGCCTCGAAGTACGCCTCGAACGTATGATGATAGTCCAGATGATCCTGCGTGAGATTGGAGAACGCCGTCACGGCGAACGTCGTGCCCCACGTGCGCTCTAAATCGAGGGCATGCGAGCTCACCTCCATGGCTACCACATCGCAGCGCTCGTCGCGCATGCGCGCGAGCAGCTTCTGCAAATCAGGCGACTCGGGGGTGGTGTGCGCCGTCTTCTCCTGCGCATTGCCGATGCGTACGCCCACGGTTCCGATGACGCCCGTGCGTTTGCCGGCCACGCGCGCCATGTGCTCCACAAGATAGGTGGTGGTGGTCTTGCCGTTCGTGCCCGTGATGCCCACGAGCGCGAAGTCCTTGGAAGGATGCTCGTAGAAGTTTGCCGCTGCAAGCGCCATGGCCTTGCGGGTGTCGGACACCACGACCTCGGTCACATCCGTGGCGTCGGCCAGATACACCTTGCGTTCCACAACGAGCACCTTCGCTCCGCGGTCAATGGCGTCCTGAGCGAACGAATGGCCGTCGGTCGTCATGCCGACGATGCAGAAGAACGCGTCGCCGGGCCGCACCCGGTCGCTGCGATAGGCGATGCCGCTCACTTCGTCGTCGGGATTGCCGAGAACGGTGCAGTCCAGCCCCGCGAACAGCTCGGTACAGGTCTTGCCCATGGCGCTTCCTCACTCAGACGTTATCTTGAACCGGTCGATAGCAGTAGCCATTATATCCTTAAAAATCGGCGTGACCACACGACTGCCGGGAACCTCGTTTGCACCCACAAAACAAACCAATTGACTCGACGAGCCGGCTAAGAATCCGGTGAAGGCCAGGTTGTAGACCCCTTTTCGATAGCCGCCATTCTCTTCGTCGTAAATCTCGGCGGTGGACGTCTTGCCGGCGACATTGTAGCCTTCAATGGCTGCCGCCGTTCCCGTGCCATCGGTCACCACGGTCTTGAGCATGTCCACCATGGTGGGGATGGCTTGCTTGTTGCCGATAACGTCCTCGGAACCATACTGCGCCGTCTCGCCCGACTGCGGCTTCGACACGAGGAAATGCGGGGTACACTCAACGCCGTCGTTGACAAGGGCGCCGTAGAAGCGCGTCATCTGCAACGGAGTTACCGATATGCCCTGGCCGAAGCTGACGTTGTAAGCGCCGACGGTGCTCAGGCTTTCAAAGGGCACCATGTACCCTAAGACATCGGTCCCCTCTTCGCCCTCGGCGGGATAGTCGACGCCGGTCTTCTCGTGCAGATTGTATTTGAGTATATAGTCGTAGAGTTCTCGGAAGCCCATGTTCTCGGTGGCAAGCGAGATGCCCACGTTCGACGACTGATCGAGAATCTGGCGCAGGGTGAACGTTGCGTCGCCGCGCTCATGAGCGTCGGAGATGGTGTAGCCGTCAGCCTCGATGACCGCCGGGCAAAACAACGTATCATCAGGACCCATCGTTCCGGTTTCCAAGATGGCCATGGCCGAAACCGATTTGAAGATGGAACCTGGCTCGAACAGGTCGGTTACCGCCTTGAGTTCAGTGGCGCCCTCTTCCACGGTCGAACGGTCGGCAGGATTGAACAGCGGCAACGACGCCGCGGCGTATATCTCGCCCGTGCCGCCGTCCATCACCACCGAGGTGCCGCTGCTGCCTTCGAGTTCTTGAACGCCCGTCGCGAGGCGTTCCTCGACGTATTGCTGCAGTTCCAGATCGATGGAAATAATGATGTCCTGTCCGTCGACGGCCGCGCGCTCTTCATGCACACCGCCCGGGATGGGTGTTCCGTCACGTCCGCGCTCGGCTTCATAGTAACCCGGCTCCCCTGCGAGGATGTCATCGTAATAGCGTTCCAAGCCGGAGATGCCGTAATAGTACTCGCGGTTGTTCTCGGCGTCGACCGCTGTGCTGCAGGCGCCGATGATCTGGCCTGCCACCTGGCCGTTCGGGTACTCACGACGCATATCTTCGACAACATAGACTCCATCGAGAGAAAGGGCCTTCACCCGATCGCCCACGTCAACATCCAGCTTGCGCTTCACGGCGGCGAAATTGGTCTTGTCTGCGGTAAGTGCGGGCAGATAGTCTTTCGCCTCGCCTCCCAGCACGGATGCAAGGGATGAAGCGGTCGCGTTCGGATCCTTCACTTCGGAGGGGTTGGCATAGACGCTCGAAGCCTCCACACTCACGGCGAGGATGGTGCCGTTGCGATCATAGATGGTGCCCCGCCGCGGTTCGATGGGCAGCTGGACCGTACGCGCCTTCTCGGCCATGGACGAGAAGGAAGGGGCTGCGATAACCTGCAAATACACGAGCCTCCCCAAGAACAGCAGGGCCACGATAGCGAACAGCGCGATCGGTATAAGCATACGGTTGGAGGTGGGGGCAAACTCCGTTTGAGTGGGCCGAGGCCGACGTGCGGAAGATCCTCGGCCCACGCGCGTCGAACGCGCGGTGGAACGCGAGCTTCCATGGCCGCGCCGAGAACTGCGCGAACCCTGCGGGGCATGAGACCGGTCGGACACGGCGCTACTCTCCGGCGGAGACAGCGAGGGCCACGCTCTTCGAAAGCGACAGGTTGCCCGCGCCGTCGTAAGCAACCACATCGGCGCCCAGTTCGATCGTGGCGATCGTTTCTGGAGCCGCCATGCCCAGCCCTGCAGCTTGCTGCTTCAAATACGTCGGGTTCGTAAGCAGGCTTTGAGACACCTCGAGGGAGGATCCGCTCGAACGAGCCTGATCGATCTGGCTCGACAGCTCCTGCGCCTGCACCGACGTCGCTACGGTAGCCGACGAGAGGGCGATGCGCGCAAAAGCCACCAGCGAGACGACGATGAGCACCGCAGCCACTGCCTTCGCCAAAAAAACAACACTCGAAGGGAGAGCCGGGGACTGCGTGCGCGGACCTTGACCCGGCACAACGCTGATACGCGTGCGCGGGGCACGTTCGGGAGCGCGCTCAGGATAGTACGTATAAGCAGGTGCTGCGCCCATGCCCAACCCCCTTTCTTCGTTTAGCGTGTGTGTGGCGGGTCGTGCGCGTTCAATCGGTTCGTTCTATTCGCTGCGAGCACCGAGCCGCCTTTGGAGACGGCGTCGTGCCGCGGATGCACTCAGCGCTTTTGCGCGACACGGAGCTTGGCGCTGCGCGCACGGGGGTTGCGCTCCACCTCGTCTGCACGTGGCAGAATCGGTTTCCTGGTGACGATATCGAGTATCGGCTGCTTCCCGCACGCGCAGACCGGCAGGTCGGGCGGGCAGGTGCACCGGTTCGCGAACGAGGCGAACATCTCCTTGACGATGCGATCCTCGAGCGAGTGGTAGCTGATGACCGCGATCCTGCCGCCAGGGTTGAGCCAGCGGACAGCGGCATCGAGGCCGCTCCGAAGCACGTCGAGCTCGCCGTTCACCTCGATGCGCAGCGCCTGGAACGTGCGCTTCGCCGGATGCCCCCCGGCTCTGCGAGCCGAGGCAGGGATGGCGGCTTTGATGATGGCAACGAGCTGCTCGCTTGTCTCAATGGGGGCGGTTTGCCGTGCGCGCACTGCGAACTCCGCAATACGGCTTGCCCATTTCTCGTCCGAGTAGGTACGGATGATCCGAGTGAGATCTGCTGCGGTATAGGTATTGATGATCTCTGCTGCGGTGAGGGTTTGTTTCCCCGGATCCATCCGCATATCAAGAGGGCCGTTCTCCTTGAAGGAGAAGCCGCGAGACGGCGTGTCTATCTGCACCGAAGATACGCCGAGGTCGAAGAGGAACGCATCGACGCCGGGTACTTCCGTGCTCAGGAGCGCTTCGTCCATATCCCCGAAGTTGCCGCGCACGAGTTCGAGGCGCGGGCGCATCCCATCGGGCAACGTCCCGAGTTTGCGGAGGGCGGCGGCAAGCGCCACCTCGTCCTGATCGATGCCGATGAGCGTACCCGCGCTCCCGATGAGCTTGGCCGCTTCGAAGGAATGCCCTGCACCGCCGAGTGTTGCATCCACGAATGTGTACTGTGGTTGGAGCTTCATGTATTCGAGGCACTCGGCGAGCAGAACCGGTGTATGCCGATATTCGCTTGTCATTTCGCTCACGCCTTACGACTAGCCGAACAACAGACCGAGATCGGTGTCGTCGTCCACGACGTCGTAGCGCTTTGCGTCCCAAATTTCGAAGTAGCCCGTGTTGCCAACGACGACGACGTCCTTGTCGATGCCCACCGCCTCGCGCTGCTCAGCCGAGAGCATGATGCGGCCCGACGCGTCGATGGACACGTCGGCCGCCCGCGACTTGAGCTTGCGACGCAGACGTAGATGCAGATCGTTCGTATCGTCGAACTCGCCGAACTTATCCTTGAACACCTTGGTCACCCACGCATTGAAGCCCTGGGGCTCGAACACGTAGAGGCACTCGTCCTTCGGATTGCGGGTTACCACCAAATCCGTCGAAAGAACCTTGCGGAATGTCGAGGGAAGCGACATACGGCCTTTGGCGTCCACCTTATGGCGGTACGCGCTGTTGAGATCGACGATCTTTTCGGTCTCTTCGGCCAAGGCCTTCCTTCCCGCCGCGTCCCACACGGCCTTTCGATGTTTGGAATTCTATCCCACTTCGCCCCACTTCGCAACATAATATGCGATTTCAGCCCCATTTCAACCTATCGGAAACCCCTTCGTTTTCTCGCCGTTGCAAGGTACGTCGGGTTTGCTCAAGCACATCCGGCAACATGTAGACAGAAACGCGATAGAAGGGCACAACATGTGGGATTGTGCGCGTTCCACCACCGCCGAGCGAGAAGTTATGCGAAAAGTGTGTCTGTACGCGCTCGACCCGGCAATCGCACCGCCGGCCGGCACATCCGCCGAGGAGCTCGACAGCAAAACCATAGCCGTCCTCATCCGCTTTTTGCACAGCATCCGCCGATCTACCCGCCCCTGGCTCAGAGCGCCGCTCGTCCCAGGCAGCCTGATAGGACGGATCGATACACGAGCATTCGAGACACTGCACGCCGAGGTTCGCGAGCGCGGCTTCCTGCCATGGAAAGAGGGGTGGGTTTGCATGGGCCTCGAGTTTTGCGTCGCTCTGCAAGGGCACGAAGCTTCGTTCAGTCGTAAGCTCGTAGATATCTTGCGACGAAATCCCAGGTCGGATTTTCGGCTTTGGAGAAACACGCCGAAAGCCTCCGCTTGAAGATCGCAAAACTCGAGAACCCTGCATTTTTGAGGCTTTCCAATGACAGAGAGGTGCAAAGCTCAAAGACTTTGCGGAAAGCACCTCGACTGCCCCTTGCCGATATGCGGCGCAGGAACCTGAACAGCGCGCACCGACGTCAGGCGCGGGGATGCGCGCCCAGATATTCCTTGCGGATGTGCGAGCGGTTCACGTGCGTGTATATCTGGGTCGTAGAAATGTCCGAGTGGCCGAGTATTTCCTGGATGACGCGCAGATCGGCGCCGCCTTCCAACAGATGGGTAGCAAAGGAGTGGCGCAGCGTATGGGGATGGAGGTTCGCTATCCCGATCGTCCGGCCAGCATCGGCGACGATGGCGTGCATGCCCTGTCGCGTGAGGCGGCCGCCGCGCGCGTTCAGGAACACAGCCGCCGTTGGCTTTGCGAAGGGCTTCGCAAGCGCGGGCCTGGCCTGCTCGAGATACACGACGAGCGCACGCAAAGCGGCGCCTGCTATCGGAGCGATGCGCTCCTTGCCGCCCTTGCCCACGACGCGCAGGTATCCCTCGTCGAGCATCGTATCGCTCATATCGAGCCCGGAGCATTCGCTCACGCGCAGGCCGCATCCGTACATGACCTCCAGAATCGCGCGATCGCGCAATGGCGCAGGCCCCGGTTCGAGCGGCTGCGACAACATCTCGTCGACCTGCTCGACAGATAGGACGTCAGGCAAGCGATCGGGCGTTTTAGGGAGCGGTAGCGTATCGGCGGGATTGCGGCGGGTATAGCCTTCTCGCACGAGAAATCGATGGAATCCCTTGAGTACCGAGATTCGGCGCTCGATAC
This sequence comes from Enteroscipio rubneri, assembly GCF_002899715.1. Classification (GTDB taxonomy): domain Bacteria; phylum Actinomycetota; class Coriobacteriia; order Coriobacteriales; family Eggerthellaceae; genus Enteroscipio; species Enteroscipio rubneri. The sequence continues at coordinate 34,518 of NZ_PPEK01000010.1, forward strand.
TGGAAGCAGCATAGCCGCGCGAAAACAGGTCGGCCTCGAAGGAGGCGACCGTGCCGCGTTCGATCTCGTCGACGCCCGAGATACCCTTCCCCTTCAGGAATGCAGTGTAATCCCGCAGGTCGTTCGCGTACGCCTCCACGGTGAGCGGAGAGCTGCCGCGTTCTATGCGCAGATAGTCGAGGTATTCTCGAACCAACTCATCCATTCGCCATCCTCGTTGCAATACTATGAAGCACATGCCTCATGTCATGTCCGATCCGGTCGAACCGTCCATACCCTCCTAGCATAGCACGACTGAACGGCGGGTGCGCCGCCGCGACATGCCCTCCGGCTTTACAGCATCGAGGCCGAGACGCAGCACCCTTGTCTCCCCGGCATCCTCCTGCTCGGCCATGAGATCGATCATCGGGAAAGCGGCTCGGCGTCGAACTCGGTCGACGTCGAGCCGGACATGCCAGCTACGTGCTGCGAAAACTCGCACTCAGCAGCCTGCAACCCCAGGCAGACGGCCTAAACGGTACGCCGCTATCGCGCATATAAGGGCAGCAGCGATATGCTCGGAAAGCCGCCACTTGAGAGCGCATATGAGCGCCTACTGGGTCGTCTTTTCGTAAAAGACCATTCCCGACCTCGAAGAGGTGCCCGACGAGATGCGAAAGTAGGCTATAATCTAACGGTTGCATCGAGCCGTCCGCGTCGCAGGCGGCTCTTCCGTTTGCTTCGGACACCAATGCGTCCGCAAGCAGGCTCGTCCACGCCGAGAAAGGTTCGCCTCCATGCGCATCGGATTCGACAACGACAAGTACATCGCATTGCAAGCGGAGCATATCCGCAACCGCATCGACCAGTTCGGCGGCAAGCTCTACTTGGAGTTCGGCGGCAAGCTATTCGACGACTACCATGCTTCGCGCGTGCTGCCCGGCTTCGAGCCCGATACCAAGATCCGCATGCTGAAGAACCTCATCGACGACGTCGAGATCATCGTCGCCATCAACGCCAATGACATTGAGAAAAGCAAGGTGCGTGGTGATTTAGGCATCACCTATGACGACGACGTGCTGCGCCTCATGGACATCTTCCGCAGCATGGGTTTTCTGGTGGGCAGCATCGTCATAACCCACTATGCCAACCAACCCGCCGCCGACGCGTTCCGACATCGGCTGGACAGTCTCGGCATCACAAGCCGGTTGCACTACCCCATCGCCGGCTACCCTTACGACATCGATCATATCGTCAGCGACGAAGGGTACGGGAAGAACGAGTTCGTCGAGACGAGCCGCCCGCTCGTTGTTGTCACTGCTCCCGGCCCCGGATCGGGCAAGATGGCCACCTGCCTCTCGCAACTCTACCACGAGCACAAGCGAGGGGTGACCGCCGGCTACGCCAAGTACGAGACGTTCCCCGTATGGAACCTGCCGTTGAAGCACCCCGTAAACGTGGCCTACGAGGCCGCCACGGTCGATCTTGACGATGCGAACATCATCGATCCGTTCCATTTGGAGGCTTACGGGCAGACCACGGTCAACTACAATCGCGACGTGGAGATTTTCCCCGTGCTCAAAGCCATGATGGAGCGTATTTCAGGTTCGAGCCCCTACCAATCCCCCACCGACATGGGCGTGAACATGGCGGGCTCGGCTATCGTCGACGACGAGGTGGTATGCGACGCGGCCCGCATGGAAATCGTGCGCCGTTACTTCCAGACCGCCGTCGAGGTAAAGCGCACCGGCGTCGGACACGCACAGGTGGAGAAACTCGAATTGCTCATGAACCAAGCCGGCGTGAACGCAAGTTTATCCCCTGCGCGCAGCGCCGCCCTACTGAAGGAGGAGATGACCGGACGTCCCGCCGGCGCGATGGTGCTGCCGAACGGCGCGGTGGTGACCGGCAAAACTTCGACGCTTCTGGGCGCGGCATCCTCGCTCATGATGAACGCGCTCAAAGGCGTGGCGGGCGTAGACGACGGCATCGACGTCATCAGCGACAACGCCATCGAGCCCATCTGTCGGCTCAAGACCGAGCGGCTTCACAGCAAAAACCCGCGTCTGCATTCCGACGAGACGCTCATCGCGTTGTCCATCAGCTCGGCAACCGACCCTTTGGCCGCACAGCTCATCGAACATGTGGACGACCTGCGCGGATGCGACGCATTCTTCTCCGTCATCATCTCATCGACCGATGAGAAGCTCTACCGCACATTGGGCATCAACGTCTGCTGCGAGCCGAAGTACGAACAGCACCGCTACTACCACAAGTAGAGCGCTTTCCGGCGCTCCGCAGAGCGCCGGAAAAAGCCCCGAATCGAAAGAGGGTGCCCGTTTTATGCGGGCACCCTCTTTTAGCGGCTGCTGCAACGAATGCCGCCGAGCGCTACGGCCGGCGAACGAACACCATGCCGCTCTGCACAGAGCTCACCTTCACGACGTCGCCCGTGCGGGGAGCGTGGATCATCTGGCCGCCGCCGATGTAGATACCAGTGTGTTGGCGCGAGGAAGTGTGGATGACACATACGTCGCCGGGCTGGGGGTTGCTCACACGCGGCCAGCCAATAAACGTGCCGGTGGTCCCCAAACGCGAGTAGCTGCCGGTGAGCGCATAGCTCACAAGACCGGAACAGTCGTAGGAGTTCGGACCCGAAGCGCCCCAGGAGTAGGGTTTGCCGAGCTGGCTGTATGCGCGGTCAACCACGGCGTTGCCGGTAGAGGGATTGTAGGACGGACCGGACGAGCCTCCGCCGCCGTTCGAGTTGCCGCCCGAATTGGCGTTGTTGTTACCACTCGATCCGCCGTTGTTCGTGCTGGCGCCGCCGTTGTTCGATCCGTTGTTGCCGGAAGCGCCGGCGTTATCGCTCTCGGCCGCCTGAGCAGCCGCTGCAAGCACGGCTTCGGCCTGCGCCGCTGCAGCGGCCTCTTCGGCGGCGCGCTCCTGTTCCAGAAGCTCGGCGGCCTCAGCACTCAGGCTGTCGTAGGTGGCCTGCATGGACGCGACCGTGGACGCGGCCTCCTCCTCGATGCGCTTGGCTTCGTCGGCCTTTTCCTGGGCGACGCGCGCCTGCTCTTCGTAGACCGCCTTCTCGTCCTCAACCTCGGCGCGCAGGTCCTTGGTCTGCTGCACCATCTCTGCGTCGCTCTCGTTGATCTGGGCCAGCATGTCCCAGTTGGTGGCGAAGGCCTGGAAGCTCGTGGAGCCCAGCAGCAGGTCGAGCATCGAGGAGCTACCCGAGCGGTACATGGTGCGGGCCCGGTCGCCCAGATGCTCCTGCATCTCAGATATCTGCCCGTTCAGCTCGTCGATGCGCGCTTGGGCGGCATCGCGGCTGTCTTCGGCCTCCTGCTGCTCGGAGAGCGCAGAGAAGTGGTTGTTGGAAGCCTGGTCGAGCTTGTCCTGCATCGCGTTCAGCGAAGCCAGAGCGGCATCAGCTTCGGCGCGCTTGTCTGCGGCCGTGGGTTCGGCTATCGCAATCGCAGGCGAGCTGAAAGCGAGGGGGACCGCCAACAGGGCGGAGAGCGTAAGGCAGAGAAAAGCCTTGAAAGTGCGTTGCGTGTTTCGTGTCATGTTTGCACCTTTTCGATACTTCGTTGCGATTGGGCGGTTGAAGTTGCTTCAGCATACCAACCGAAGCTCGCTTTGACAAACGATATGGGAAAGCTCCACAGGGCAGGCTCGAAAAAAGCGGAATAGTCATCGCCGCGTTTACGTAACGACGGCGAGTCGACTCATCGGAGCCGGCTTGCATCCATACCCGCTCCCACGCGGCACGAGGACGCCCCGCTCGGACGCCCTCGCAGCACCGCACGCTAGCAGCTTGGTTACGGCTGACGCACGAAAATCATGCCGCTGTGCACGGGTCCGACCTTCACGACGTCGCCCGTGCGCGGGGCGTGGATCATCTGGCCGCCGCCGATGTAGATACCGCAGTGATGGTCATTCGTGCAGATGTCGCCCGGCTGAGGATCGCTTACGCGTGGCCAGGACATGAACGTGTAGGTGGTGCCCACACGCGAGTAGCCTCCCGTGAGCGCATACCCGACAAGACCGGAGCAGTCGAAGGAGTTCGGACCCGTGGCACCCCAGACGTAGGGTTTGCCGAGTTGGCTGTACGCACGATCGACGATGGCGTTGCCAGTGGAGGGAACGTACGACGGCGCGCCGCCACCCCCGCCGCCCCCGCGGTTGGTATTGGCCGCAGCGGCCTCCCGTGCCGCAGCTTCGACGGCAGCGGCGGCAGCCGCAGCGCGAGCGGCCTCTTCGGCGGCGCGCTCCTGTTCCAGAAGCTCGGCGGCCTCAGCACTCAGGCTGTCGTAGGTGGCCTGCATGGACGCGACCGTGGACGCGGCCTCCTCCTCGATGCGCTTGGCTTCGTCGGCCTTTTCCTGGGCGACGCGCGCCTGCTCTTCGTAGACCGCCTTCTCGTCCTCAACCTCGGCGCGCAGGTCCTTGGTCTGCTGCACCATCTCTGCGTCGCTCTCGTTGATCTGGGCCAGCATGTCCCAGTTGGTGGCGAAGGCCTGGAAGCTCGTGGAGCCCAGCAGCAGGTCGAGCATCGAGGAGCTGCCCGAGCGGTACATGGTGCGGGCCCGGTCGCCCAGATGCTCCTGCATCTCGGATATCTGCCCGTTCAGCTCGTCGATGCGCGCTTGGGCGGCATCGCGGCTGTCTTCGGCCTCCTGCTGCTCGGAGAGCGCCTGGCCGTAATCGGCCGAGGCTTGATCGAGCTGCTCCTGCATGGCGTTCAGCGAGGCGAGGGCAGCCTCGGCCTCGGCCTGTTTCTCGGCAGCTGTCACGGCATGTGCCGACGTCGGAGAACCGAAGGCGACAGGAACAGCCAGCATGAGGGAAAGGAGAAGGCAGACGGCCGCCTTTGATGTGCGTTGTACGTTTCGAGTCATGTTTGCACCTTTTCAATACTTCGTATTCAGAAAAGCAACCGTATCATAGCAATCGAGTGCACGGTCGACAAACGATTCGAGAAAGCTCCATAAGAGCCCATCCGACTTACCGAAGCGATTCGGTGAGGGATCGATCGCAAACGCATGGCATGGAACCCGCTGGGAACGGGCGCCTTCGCTCCCTGAAACAGCGAAGGCGCCCGTACGGGCGCCTTCGGATCATTCGTCAAAACAGAGGGCTCGCTAGGGCCGCACGTAGATCATGTCGCTGTGGACCGCGCTGACTTTCACAACATCGCCCGTCTGGGGAGCGTGGATCATCTGACCTCCGCCGATGTAGACGCCGCAGTGGTGATCGTTCGTGCAGATGTCGCCCGGCTGGGGATTGCTCACCTGACGAAGCCCCATGAGCGAGCCGGTGGTGTACACATGGGAATAGCTGCCGGTGAGTGCGTAGCTCACGAGACCCGAGCAGTCGTAGGAGTTCGGCCCGGCAGCACCCCACGCATAGGGCTTGCCGAGTTGGCTGTACGCGCGGTCGACGATCGCATTGCCCGTTGAGGGTACGTAGGGCGGCTCGCTTGCGCCGTTGTTGCCATCGCCATTTGAGTTCGCGCCCCCATTGCTGCTGCCACGTGAGCTATCGTTCGTTGCCGCATCGGCAGCGGCGGCAGCCGCAGCGCGAGCGGCCTCTTCGGCGGCGCGCTCCTGTTCCAGAAGCTCGGCGGCCTCAGCACTCAGGCTGTCGTAGGTGGCCTGCATGGACGCGACCGTGGACGCGGCCTCCTCCTCGATGCGCTTGGCTTCGTCGGCCTTTTCCTGGGCGACGCGCGCCTGCTCGGCGAAGACAGCCTCCTGCTCCTCGACCTCGGCGCGCAGATCTTTGGTCTGCTGGACGAGGTCGGCGTCCTCAGAGTTGATCTGCGTGAGAAGATCCCAGTTGGTAGCGAAGGCCTGGAAGCTCGTGGAGCCCAGCAGCAGGTCGAGCATCGAGGAGCTGCCCGAGCGGTACATGCTGCGAGCGCGGCTGCCCAAACGATCCTGCAAGTCGGCTATCTGGCCGTTCGCCTCGTCGATGCGCTCTTGTGCTGCATCGCGGCTCTTTTCAGCCTCCTCCTGCTCGGAAAGCGCTGTGAAGTAGTTGTTGGATGCACGATCGAGCTGTTCCTGCATGGTGTTGAGGGAAGCGAGAACCGCTTCGGCTTCTGCTCGCTTCTCCGCCGAGGTGGGATCGGCGAACGCCGTGGCCGGCACCATGAGCGAAACCGCCAAAACCACCGCCGTGAATCCTGCCAACGCGCCTTTGCCGTATGCGAACCGAGCCTGTTGCATGCGAGAACCTCCACTTATGCTGAGACAGACGTAAACAGTGGATCCAAGTGTACCAGAATGCCCCGCGAAGCCGGCCAATGCGGACCAGATCGCTACGGGAACACCACACTCCTAGCGTCAGTCGGCAGCACCTGCACGGTCGAAGCCTTCATCGACAATACGGCCTTCCCCATCGGCGGCGGACGTTGCAAGCTGGTCGCATCGCTCGTTCTCCGGATGGCCTGCATGTCCTTTCACCCATACGAATTCCACGCGGTGAGGAGCCTTCGCGGCCAGCAGCCGCTTCCACAGATCGATATTTTTTACAGGTTCCTTCTTCGCATTCTTCCATCCGCGCCTGAGCCATCCGTCCACCCAATGCTGGTTGAAGGCGTTCACCACGTACTGCGAATCAGAATAGAGCGTAACCTCGCACGGCGCTTTGAGGACCTCGAGGGCCGCAATGGCGCCCAATAGCTCCATTCGGTTGTTGGTGGTGCATTCGTACCCCTGCGAGAGCTCCTTGACGTGCAGGTTTCCGTTACCGTCAACGTGCTGCAGCACCGCGCCGTAGCCGCCGGGACCCGGGTTGCCGCGCGCGGCGCCATCCGTATATATGGTCACGTCCATGTCAGGATCCTTTCGCAGGGAGACGCCCGTCATGATATCACAGCGCGCGGCACTGATAGCCTCCCTGGATGCGAACGTACGCGATGCGGCAAGGTCACACCTCGAAACGATCCACGAAGTGCAGGATAATGGCGGCGGATGTAGGCGTGCAGCGCTCCCCATCGAGCCGCCGCTTGCATACCGGGATACCGCGAGCGAGGATGGCGGCGGTAGCCGGAGCTGGCACGGACAGCTCTCCGTGAGCACAGCGCACCGTCCCTTTTCCCGCTTGCACGGCCGTCGCCACGATCTTTTCAGGTTCCACCGCCTCGACAGCTAGGCAGATGCCAAGCGCATTGCGGATAGCCGCGCCTTCGCCCACCTCATGGAAGTGCGTCGAGTCGACATCGCAGCCATGCGCGGCGGCCTCGGCTTCAGCGAGGATGCGGTAGATGCCGCGCAGATCATCCTTCACGCGCTCGCTCGCGTCAAGCGCATCGATGACGGCGAGCACTGCCGCAAGATTGCGATGATGCCCTTCGGGGACAACGGCGGCATCCCACTTCGCCTTCACCGCCGTACGCTCGTCATCGGGAAGCGCTGCATACGTTGCTTGCAGCAGGGCATCCCTCGTCGCCCATTCCTGCAAATCCCAGTACAGGACCGTCATGACGTCCTCGCTTTCGCATGATTGACCATGTGCGCCTGGTAGCCTGCGCCGAACCCGTTGTCGATGTTAACGACGGATACGCCCGATGCGCACGAGTTGAGCATGGCCAGCAATGCCGCCACGCCCCCGAAGCTCGCTCCATAGCCGACGCTCGTCGGCACGGCGATAACCGGGCACGCTGCCATACCGCCCACGACGCTTGCCAGCGCCCCTTCCATGCCAGCGACGGCCACGACCACGTTTGCCGCCGCAATGTCTTCGGCATGAGCGAGCAGCCGATGGATGCCAGCAACGCCCACGTCGTAGAGACGCACCACGTCGTTGCCGAGCATCTCCGCAGTTACTGCAGCCTCCTCGGCAACCGGCAGATCGCTCGTTCCCGCCGCCGCCACGACGACGGTTCCGTTGCCGTCGGGCTCGGGAGCTTCTCCCAGGATGCCAAGACGCGGCAGTGTGCGGTACTCGAAGACAGGCAGGTCCGAGCCGTCCGGGCTCGCATGCATATTCCCGCCTTCTCCAGGGGCGCCTCCGTCAGAAAACGCCCCGTCTTCGCCGGAGCAAAGGGCGACGCCCTGTCCAACGAGCAAACGCTCAACCCTTTCGGCCTTGTCCGCCTCGAGCCTTGTGACGAGCACGCGATGCTGTCCGCCCTCCAAAAGCGCGCGGCACACGCCCGCTATCTGCTCAGCCGTCTTTCCGGCGCCGTACACGACTTCCGACACGCCTTGCCGCACACCCCGATGGGTGTCGACTTTCGCATACCCAAGATCCTCGAAAGGCGCAACGCGCAGCGCCCGTTCCGCCTCTTCGATCGAGGCCTGCCCCGTCGCGACCCGCTCCAGCAGGCCGCGCAGCTGCCGCTGCTCCATGCAAGCTCCCTTCATCGTCTTTTCCGCAACCGGGCGATACTTCGAACCCCGTTCGCATCATTGAACCACGTGGAGCGTACTCCAAGTCAAGTGCCTTTGCGCCGCCCATTGAAAAAGCCGCACGGCACCGACCCTCGCACAGCAAGGGCGCGCCATGGACGTCGAGGCAGGACACAAAAAGGCCCCGGAGGGCGCCGAAGCGCTCATCCGGGGCCGTTCATCCCGCCAATCATGCAGCAAGCGGGATGGGCAGTACGTGAACTCGACTAGTCGAGATTCGTGCCGGCGATCCAGTCGTCGTACTCGATACGGCCGTTGTGCTTCTCGAGCTCGCGGGCGATCGTGATGCGCTGAACGGTCGGGGCGCCTTCCTCGAGCCACATGGCGCGGCAGTCGCGGTAGAGACGCTCGGTCTCGCCGAACGGGGCATCCTCGAAGTAGCCGTCGCCGCCGTAGATCTCAAGCATCTCGTCGGACACGAGGCGCGTGCAGTCGATCGAGAACAGCTTGCACATGGCAGCCTTCTCGGCGATGTACTCGCCGTTGGGATCCTTGTCGTAATCCGTGGCAAAGTCCATGACCATGCAGCGCAGGGCATGCGTCATCATGGCCATGTTGGCCAGCTTCACGCGGATAGCCTGGCGCTTGATGATCGGCTTGCCGAAGGTCACGCGAGCACGGGCACGAGCGATGCTGATCTCGAGCATGCGCTGGCACATACCGAGGTTGGAGTCGGCGATGTGCACGCGGGAGATGGCGAGGGAGTGCATAGCCACTTCCATGCCCTGGCCCTCTTTACCGAGGAGGTACTTCGGGGACAGCGTGACGTTGGTCATCTTGAAGCCTGCATGGCCAGCGCCGCGGCAGCCCATCATGTGGGGCATCGGCACGAGTTCGAAGCCGGGGGCATCCATCGGCACGAAGAAGGCGGACAGACGCTCGTCGCCGGTCTTCTCGGGATCGGTCACAGCGATGACGTACGCGAACTGAGCAACGTCGGTGTGGGAGATGAGCCACTTCTCGCCGTTGATGACGTAGTCGCCATTCTCATTCTTGATAGCCGTGGTGTGCAGGTCGGCGCCAGTGCCGCCGGTCTGCTCGGTCAGCGCGAAGACCGTGAAGATGGTCTTGTCGGCGAACTTGTCCATGTACTCGGCCTTGAGCTCAGGGCAGCCGTAGTCGTCGAGGATGCGCCAGTTCAGGTCGGCCGCGTAGTGCAGGTGCATGCGCATGCCGCCGGGGCCACGGGAGAACTCCTCCTGAACCTGCAGGATCTCACGCTCGGACAGGCCCCATCCGCCGTACTCCTCGGGAAGAGCGTAACGGTACAGGTTGTTCTCGATGCAGAGATCGATGAACTCCTGCGGGAACTTGTTCGTAACCTCGACTTCCTTCTGCATCTCCTCGAAGGGACCTTCGGCGAGCGCGCGGACAGTCTTCAGATAGTCGCGAAACTCCTCTTTGGATAACTTGCTCATTCATCCTCCTTTATGTCGGACCCCGACAGATGATTTGGGCCGTACCGCCTACCATCGGCAGCACTCGTAACCCGTCTGTTCGCATTTTGCACCCTAATCGTATAATTTGTCCAATAGGAAATCATCGTCATTTTTTTCGGATTGCATAGTTTATTCCTATGGGTCGATGGTGCGAGGTGGCGAGAGCCCGTGTGCGGCCACGGTGGATAACGCGTTGCAGAAACCTATATAATACCTGTTCAATACAATTTTTATCAGTGGTTTTCTGCTTTGGTCGAACTACGCTTCGCCGCGTCATCGATAGCGCCAGCCTATGAGTCGGACGTTGATTGGCCGAAAAGAACCTATTGGACATGATGGCGATTATGGGTGCAAACTTACGATAGCAATACTCATATTCGCGTATCTATGCGCGGATGGAGAGAGCGACGAGACGAAACCGGCGCTGGGGCGTAGGAAGCGTCCTGCAGCCGGGCCAAGGAAGGAGCAGGCAGCATGGATTTTAGCCTAACCGACGAGCAGCAGCTACTCGTGGAGTCCCTGCAGGAGTACGCTGAGCGCTACTTCGACGATCAGTCCGTTATGGACATGTACGAGGCGCACCAAGTGCCCGCCGAGGCTCAGGACGCCTACCGCGACGCCGGGTTCCCGTTCATGGGCCTTCCCGAAGAGGTCGGCGGCATCCCCACCGACCACGTGACGCTCGGTCTGATGACCGAGAAGCTCTACGAGTTTACCGGCGCCATGACTCCGTTCATGACCGGCATGCTTGCCTGCGCGGACCTCGCCGAGTTCGGCACCCCCGAGCAGGCCGCCGTCATCATGGAGGAGTATGAGAAGTCCGGCCAGTCCGTCGCCGCTCTCTGCCTTTCCGAGCCCGCTGCCGGCTCCGACAACATGGGCATGACCTGCGTCACGAAGAAGCAGGCCGACGGCTCCTTTATCCTGAGCGGGCAGAAGACCTGGGTGACCAACGGCGCCGACGTTCCCTATCTCATCGTCATCGCCAAGGACGAGGACGCGTCTCGCGACAATACCAAGATGTCCCTGTGGCTTGTCAAGCGCGAGACCCCCGGTATTTCCACCGCACATCTCACCAAGATCGGCCAGCACACCGTGCCGTTCGTAGAAGTGTACTTCGACGACGTCGTGGTCACCGAAGACCAGCGCATCGGCGAAGCTGGCGCTGGCTGGCTTCTGCTCATGAAGAACTTCGAGTTCGAGCGTTGCCTGGTCGTTGCCCAGGGCCTCGGCCTGGCGCAGGCCGCTCAAAACGATGCGGTCAAGTACGCCAAGGAGCGCATCGCCTTCAACAAGCCGATCATCACGAATCCCCGCGTTCAGGATCTGATCGAGGAGAACGAGATCATCCTGCAGCAGACCCGTCATTGGCTGTACTACTGCCTCTGGAAGCTCGACCAGGGCGAGTCCATCAACGCGGACATCGCAATGCTGAAGTCTTGGGGGACCCGCGCGCATGTCCAGCTCGCCGACAACGCGATCGAGATCTTCGGCGGCCTCGGCTACACCGAAGAGGTTCGCGTCGGCCGCATTTGGCGCGACTTGCGCGGCAACATGCTCGCCGGCGGTACCTGCGAGGTCATGGACTATATCGCGGGCCGCGCCATCCCGAAGTGGTACGCCGACTAACCTTTGCTCCATTCGCCCATGCCGCTCGCCCGCTGCCAAAAGTGGACGGGCGGCATGGGTGTTGCCAGGACCTCTCTTGTCGTACAATGGGCGAGGAGGCACAATCAAGCAAGTCCGGTACATCGACCAGAAAGGACACGACCATGAACATTGCTGTAGCGGTGAAAGTGGTGCCTGACGATCAGGACATCACCGTCGCCCCCGATCGGTCTCTCGACAGCTCGAAGGCGCATCAGATTGCGAGCGAGTACGATCTTAACGCCATCGAGGCAGCGGCCCAGCTGGCCGAGGCCGAAGGTGCGCGACTCGTCGCCATCAGCGCGAGCAACGCCAAGGCCGGCGACATGAAGGTGCGCAAGAGCATCCTCTCCCGCGGCCCTGAGGAGCTCCTCATGATCGCCGACGACGCCTATGCGTTCGCCGATTCCCGCACCACCGCCAAGGCCCTTGCCAAGCTCGTGGGCGACGTCGAAGGCGGCGTTGACCTCGTTGTGTGCGGCGACGGCTCGGCCGACATGTATGCAGGCCAGGTGAACGTGCAGCTGGCCTCGGTGCTTGGTGTGCCTTGCATCAACTCCGTCACCGCCATGCGCATGGAGAACGGTGCGCTCGTCGTCGAGCGCACGCTCGACGACGTGGTCGAGGAGATCGAAGTCGCGCTTCCCGCCGTCGTCGGCGTCTCTCCCGACATCGCTCTGCCCCGCATCGCCGGCATGCGCGAGATTCTTGCCGCCGGCAAGAAGCCTGCGACGGTCAACGACGCAGCTGCGGCCGGCGTGGACACGAACGGCACCGTGGAGATCGACAGCGTTGTCGCTCCTGAGCTTGCTGACCGCAAGCGCGAGATATTCGACACAAAGAACGACGGCGATCTCGACGCGTTCATCGACGCGGTCGCTGGCGTCATTCGATAGGCCAACGAGGACCAGAAAGGGCGCATCATTATGAAAGCATTTGTCATTGCAGAAGCGGCCGAAGCGCAGAAGGATCTGTGCGCGGGTGCCCGCACGCTCGCCGACGAGGTCGTGCTCGTCTCCATCGGCGACGCTCCTCAGACCGGCGTTGCCGATAAGGCCTACCACATCGCTCTTCCCGAGGGCGAGCTGTACGAGAACGCCACGGATACCGTCATCGCACTGTTCGACGAGGTCGCTCCCGAGATCGTGCTCGTCGAGACCACCCCGCGCCTGAAGATCGTCGGCGGCCGCCTTGCCGCCCATGCCGACACGAGCGTGATCAACGACGTCGCCGCCTTCGACGGCGACGCAGCCGAGAGCCTGTACTTCGGCGGCTTGGCCACCATGAAGCGCCGTCCCGCCGGCTCCGTGCGCATCTACTCCACGAACGGCTCTATGTTCTCCGAGGCCGAAGCTTCGGGTACCGACGCGGTCGAAGAGCGTGAGTTTGTTCCGGCTTCCAACCCGCTCAAGCTGCGCGGCAAGCGCGAGGTTGTGCAGGAGGGTGCCGATATCGGACGTGCGCCCATCGTCGTGGGCGCCGGCCGCGGCTTCGCCAAGGAAGAGGACCTCGATCTGGCCCGTTCGCTGGCCGCCGCCGTGCGCGGCGAGATTGCCTGCTCCCGTCCCATCGCCGAGAACGAGAAGTGGCTCCCCAAGAGCCTTTACATTGGCGTGTCCGGCCGTGTGATTTCCCCCAAGGTGTACTTTGCCGTGGGCATCTCCGGCCAGATGCAGCACATGGTGGGCGTGACCGGAGCCGACACGATTATCGCCATCAACAAGGACGCGAACGCCCCCGTCTTCAAGCAGGCCGACTATGGCCTGGTGGCCGACCTGCAGGAAGTCCTGCCGGTTCTCACCGAGAAGCTGGCGTAAGCGCAGAGCGCTGGGTTCCAATCCAAGATTCGAAGAAGCGCGCCTTCGGGCGCGCTTCTTTCATGTCCAGCTTCATACGGGTTGCGGTTCGAGCTTCTACGCTGCGCAGAAGCTTCTCGACCAATTTTCACATTTGTACGGTTTTGCCTAACGGCGTAGACCATCCTCACCCCTATAATGTATGCGGGCGTTCTGACGTTTGCCGAGGAGGGGTTGATGAATCTTTCGCAGCTGTACTACTTTAAAAAGCTCGCCGAGCTCCAGCACTATGCCAAGGCTGCCAAAGAGCTCTACATCACCCAGCCCTCCCTTTCAAACGCCATCAGCTCGCTTGAGAACGAACTCGGCGTGTCCTTGTTTCAGAAGACGGGACGCAATATCCACCTTACGAAATACGGCGTGGAATTCCTCGATTATGTGACGGCCGGCCTCGAACAGATAGACAAAGGCGTGGCCATGATGAAGAGCTACACGGGCTGCGGGGACGGGGGCAAGATTGACCTCGGATGCATCATCACCGTGCAGACCAACTACATCCCAAAGCTGATCAGCAACTACAAGGCAACGATCAGCTCGGACGTACAATTCACGGTACGGGAAGATGCATCGGCATCGCTCATCGGGGATCTCAAGCGCGGCCTTTACGACGTGGTGTTCTGCGCTCACGGCGAGACTGATCCGGACATATGGTATACGCCTGTGCTCACCCAGAGGCTCGTCGTAGCCATGAGCTCCGACTGTCCGCTTGCCTCGAAGGAGTTTCTTGTTCCCGAGGATCTGGCCGACCAGCGTCTCATCACCTACAGCGATGCCATCCCCATCGGCAAAGCCGTGAAAAAGATGTTAGATGATCGCGGTATGAGTCACGCTGAGTACGCGTATCAGGACGAGACGATTTTGGCGGGCTTTGCCGTGAACGGCGTCGAGGTGGCGCTCATGCTGGACACGTTCTTCCTCCGCAGCGTCGAGAACGCCGAAGTTCGCCCCCTCTACAACAATGCAGACGAACGCAAAGGTTTCTATCATCGGATATACCTGGGATACAGCACGAAGAACTACCATCCATACTGCGTCGACCATTTCATCCAATACGTGACCAACGAGAAGCAGCTACCCGCATCCGACGAGGGCGCTATCTACATCGACTAGGCTTGCCGCAATCGTCTGTTCGGCGACGCTCCGAAGGGCTGCTGCGTTCGCATGAACCTTGCGCATACGGTGCGCCGAAGCTCGAACGCAAACTGTATTGTCGTTGGCATGGATGAACGGCGTCAGCCGTTCCATGAAAGAACCCCTAAAGTCACAACCGGCCTTATTGAAACCAGTCCGAATGTAGGGGTTCGCCCCAGCGAGGGATCTTTTCGATCTCAGACGGTAAGTTCTTCGAGCGAGACGGCGTTAGAAGCCGGTCCTCTTTCTCCTGACACAGGTTCCGTGGGCGCCTCCTCGCCAGATTCGCCAGTATCTCCGTCGGATGACTCGCCTTCGTCGGTTCCCTCCTCGGCTCCCTCGTCGGAGGTTTTCGAAGCTGCCGGGGTGGTTGCGCCCGCCGTGAGGGGCAGCGTCGAAAGATCCAGCGTCGTGCCTAGCCATTTCGTCTCAATGAGCGAGACGACGCCATTGCCGGAAAGCGCCGCAAGCGCATCGGAAATGGCCTGCTTGAGATCGGAATTCGTGTCGAGCACGCCAATGCAATACCCGCTCGGCTGCTGCATAAGCGCCACGATCTGCACCTCGTCGTCGGCGGTGTGCGCCGCATACGTGCCGATGATGGCATCCGAAGCGACATACTGGACCTGACCCGATTCAAGCGAGGAGAACGCGCTCTGCAGATCGCTCGTCGTCACGATGTTTCCCTGATCGAACTCGTTCGTGACAGCCCAGGCGCTCTTCGAAGACACCTGCGCGGCAATCGATGGCTGCGACTCGTTTGTGGGCACCGTTGTGTTTCCCGGCGTCGAGAACAGGACGATCGCTGTGGGCAGATAGGTGTCGGACATCCAGAACGACGCATCCGTACCAGACTTGTCGACACCCATGACGATATCCACCGTCCCCCCGTCAAGCGCCGCTTGGGCATCGGTGCCGACATCCACGAGCTCAAGCTTCAGCCCGAAGCTATCGGCGAGGTACGCAGCAATATCGACGTCGAGGCCCACAATGTTCTGCGACGAGGTGGACACGCCGGCAAGCGGTTGGTTCTGGGTGTTGACGCCGACGCGCAGAACGCCGTCTTTGCCAATAGCTGGCGACGCGAGCGTAGGCGACTTCTCCGGCGGCGTGTACTCCTCCTGCGATGCACAGCCCGCCATGACGGCGAGCAGGCATGCGACGCACGCGACCGCCAGGCAGCGGGTCGCAAGCTTGGTAAAGCGCTTCATATGCGATGAGCCTCCATCTGATTGCTTCTCATAACGCCTCTTCCGACTGACCTAGTCTTTGCCCCCACACTCGCGCACCGGGGTCGAGCTTGCACCCGGTACCCTCTCGTCCGGCGCAGCCATGTGCCGCGCAAGGTAGCGGACGGTGCGACTTACCTCTAGGATGCGCCATGATCGTCGCGCTGAAAAGCGCGGCTTACGTGGGTCCTTTCGACCGCATCTGCCGTGGACTGAGGTTGTGAAACCCGCAACTACAGACTCGAAAGAAGCGACAAACAGTGTAGCAGATCATGAAAAGCCCCGGAACAAGGCGCGCATAATATGCGGAATCGACGGCATGCTCCGCGGCATCGACGGCATGCGAGAAGTAGAGAAAACGGTTTGGAATGCAAAGCCGAATACGACGATTGGCGATCGAGCTCGTCCGGACGGAGATTCGACCGGCACGACGCGCGCGCCGAAACGAGGTGGAGTCGATGCGATACTCGTGCTGGAACGACGTTGGAATGCCGCTCGGTCGGAGCTTACTCGGCAGCACGGCGGTCGTTGGTTTCCATCGGGTGGGCATCGGCTCGCGCTCGACCGACGGCAAGGTTTCCGCTGGAGGGCCCATGGTAGGCTCGATCCATGGAGCATCAGACTGTCACAACGCAGCGCGTCCCCTGCAATGCCTATCGAAGCGAGCCTCGCGGCCCGCGGAAACGAGCACGGGATAGCGGAGGTGCCGGATGCTGGGAGCGCGCTTTCGAACGTGCGCTTGCTTACGGGGAAGCTGCGGGCACCGCCCTGGCCGAAACGCTTTGGCCCACGCGCTGCGCGATTTGCGACACGCCGGGCGAGGCAGTCTGCCAAGCATGCCTTCGATCCCTCCCCTACCTTGACTGGTGGCGCGCATGTCCTCGCTGCGGGGCGCCGTTCGGGCGCGTGCAGTGCAGCGAATGCAACCCTGTGACGATGGCCGCTCTGGATCGGCACGAGCTTCCGTTCGATGCATGCGCGAGCGCCGTTGTGTACAATGACGCGACCGCACGCATCGTGCGCGCATGGAAGGATGCAGGAGAGCGCAGGCTCGTCGAAACCTTGGCCGACCTCATGGCCTCGGTCACGGCGCCATCCTGGCGCGCCGAGCGGCCGACAATCGTTCCCGTGCCAGCGACGGCTGCGGCGCTGCGCAGGCGAGGCTTCGATCATGGAGCGGACCTCGCCCGCGCACTAGCCGAGCGCCTAAGCCTTGACGAGATTCCGCTGCTGGCTCGACCTCGCTCCTTCGACCAGCGCTCATTGGCGCGAAGCGGGCGCATTAAAAACATGGAGAACCGCTTCAAACCCCTTCCAGGGGCACGCGCGCCGGCATCTGTTTTGATCGTGGACGATGTCTATACGACCGGCGCGACACTGTTCGCCGCCTCGGAAGCCGCACGGGCTGCGGGCGCGCGGCAGGTACGCTGCGTCACGTTTGCCCGCGTATGGTAAAGCTACCGATGCCCGGTGTACGAAAAAAAGCTACATTGTGCGACGGCTCTTGCTTTGGGCTTGCGAGGCGTCGAGAGAGAGTTCGGCCACATCCACCGAAATGCTGTGGCGAATAGGTTTCCAATTGCACTTCTTCACGAGGGCCACAAGGGCGATGGGAATATAGGTGATCATGAACACGGGGAAGGTGAACATGTACAACACCTTCTTACCCGTGGTCGAGCGGATGGAGTCCCACTCGACGAAGGTGGTGAGCACGCCGAACATAAACATGAACACAACGTAGTTCATCAGGCAGAAGAAGATGGACGACAGCGACGAGGCCACCATGACACCCGTTGACATGGCCCCGGTAAGACCAAGGAACACAATGATACCGTTAAAGACAACCGAGACGATGGTGAGCAGCATGCCCGGCGCAATGGTCATGAGCATATCGTAACAGGCGAAACGCGCGCCCTTCGGGTTGGTGGCCACGCCTTTCACCAGACGGGCGCCATAGTGCCAGAACACCTGATAGAAACCTTTGGCCCAACGAAAGCGCTGGTTCCACGAGTCGCGAAACGTGATCGGCTGCTCGTCGTACAGGATGGCCGTGGGCGTATAGCTGATACGCACGCCCTCGAGAATGCTGTTCGCCGAGAACTCGATGTCCTCGGTCAAGAGATGCCACTTCCAACCACCATGCTTCTCGATGATGTCGGCGGCAATGAAGAAGCCCGTGCCCGATACCGCACAGCTTGTGTTCAGCGTAAGGCGCGCTTGGTTCAGGAACTTGGCTTCGCGCAGGAACCATACGGCGTAGCCAGCGGAGATCCAGTTCGAGTCGTAGTTCTTGGAGTTGCGATAGCTGGTGGAAGCCTTCGCGCCGCTATCGAAGGTCTTGTTCATCTCGCGGAAGTAGTTCACGTCGAGCACATTATCGGCATCGAACACGAAGTAGGCTTCGTAGCCACGGTCGGCGTACTGTTCGCGGATGACCTGGAAACCGTAGTCAAGAGCGTAGCCCTTCCCCACTTCTTTATCGTTCGTGCGCGGAAACACGATGGCGCCGGCCTCGCGGGCCACATCGGCCGTGCCGTCGGTGCAGTTGTCTGCGATCACGAACACGTCGATGAGTTCCTGGGGATAGTTCTGCACCCTGATGGAATGGATGAGATCCGCGATGACGGCGCCTTCGTTACGGGCCGACACAACCACGGCAAATTTGTGGTTCTTCTTGGCCGTGCGCTCTTTGGGCTTGCGCGTGAGCACGACGAACACATAGTACAGCTGATAGGTGTAGCAACATGTAAACGTGAGGAATACGCAGAAGTTGAAGATGTCGACAAACGATATCTGCGAGAAAAACTGGTCCAGCACCTTTGCTCCTTTGTCGGGCCGCTCCGCGCTTCAGCGGCCGTACCATCGCACACCCATCTATGGGCGGCGCTCGCCCCCTTGCAGCAGTTTGCGTTTCGACTGGGGTTTTCCGAAATGCCACACATGTGCGGCATGACTCACCGCCCGTGATGCATTTCAAGCTTGGGTGATTATAGCCGCTGGCAAGCCCGATGGGGCAACAACTAGCTCGTCCGTTACCGTTTCTTCTGGTTTTACCTGGATAAAACACCGGTTTTCACAAAGGTTCTACATATGAACTTCATAACCACTCGTGCTCGCACCGTTCCCGAATAGGTCCATACTATCGTACAATGTCGAACACTCTTTCATTCGAATCACCGCACAGGGAGGCAGCATGCCCGAGAACAACGACATCAAAGACATCGCGCTGGCCGACGAGGGCCTTGCCCGCATCATGTGGGCCGACCGCGACATGCCCGTGCTCGCGTCCATCCGCGAGCGCTTCGAGCGCGAGAAGCCGCTCGCGGGCGTGCGCATCGGCGCCTGCATGCACGTGACCACCGAGACGGCGAACCTCATGCGCGCACTCACGGCCTCCGGCGCGCACGTCACGCTGTGCGCTTCGAACCCGCTGTCCACCCAGGACGATACCGCAGCCTCGCTCGTGCGCGATTTCGGCATCGACGTGTTCGCCGTCGCCGGCGAGGATGCCGACACCTACAACCGCCATATCGAGGCCGTCATCGCCACCGACCCGCAGATCATCATGGACGACGGCGCCGACCTCGACACGGCGCTGCACACGAAGTTCACCGACAAGCTGGCGCACGTGGTGGGCGGCACCGAGGAGACCACGACGGGAGTCGTGCGCCTCATGTCCATGGCCGCCGAGGGCACGCTCGCCTACCCCGTGTTCAACATCAACGACGCCAACACCAAGCACTGCTTCGACAACCACTACGGCACCGGCCAGTCCACGCTCGACGGCATCATCCGCGCCACGAACCGCCTCATGTGCGGGCGCACCATCGTCATCTCGGGCTACGGCTACTGCGGAAGCGGCCTGGCGCTGCGCGCGAAGGGCATGGGCATGCGCGTGATCGTGTGCGAGGTGGACCCGCTGAAGGCGCTCGAGGCGCACATGGAGGGCTACGAGGTGATGCCCGCGGCCGAGGCGGCGCGCTTCGCCGACGTGTGGGTTACCGTGACGGGCAACTGCAAGGTGGTGGACGCGCCCGCCTTCGAGAACATGAAGGACGGCGCCATCGTCTGCAACTCCGGGCACTTCGACTCCGAGATCAACCTGGTGTGGCTCGAGGAGCACGCGGTGAAGAAGGAGGAGATCAAGCCGCTCGTGGAGGAGTACACGCTGGCCGACGGCCGCACGGTCATCGTGCTGGCGCAGGGGCGCCTCGTGAACCTGTCGTGCGCCGAGGGCCATCCCGCATCCGTGATGGACATGAGCTTCGCGAATCAGGCGCTGGCCGCCGAGTACCTCTACCTCCACGCGGGCGAGCTGGAGAACAAGGTGTACGACGTGCCGGCCGCCATCGACGACGGCGTGGCCCGCGTGAAGCTAGAGACGCTCGGCATCGCCATCGACACGCTCACTGAGGAACAGATCGCGTACATGAGCAGCTGGAATTTCGAGACGCTGTAAGGCGCCTTCCCCATACGCCTCTTTTGCACCGTTGAATATTCCGCTTTCCACCCTCCCTCCGATCGGCTGGGGGTCTCCTTTATTCGGAAAGAATGAGAGTTGCATGCGCGCCTCGAACCAAGCCATGCCGTTCGACTATCGCCGAACGGCAACGATCGCAAGTTGAATCAAGCGCGAGCATTTTGTATCCCGTATAGTGCACTGCAGCGTACGCTGAAGGCAAGGAGAACAAGACGGCATGCATGAATGGCGGCTGCAGATACAGGACATCATCGACGCAATTGACGAGAGCATCGAGAGCCACGACGACGAGGCGCTCACGCTGCGCGCTCTCGCGCGTCGGCTAGGATACTCCGAGTTCCACACCACGCGAAAGTTCAGAGAGGTTTCCGGCATGCAACTGCGAGACTACTTGCAGGGGCGCAGGCTGGCCTTCGCCCTCAAGGAGGTGCGCGACAGCGATACGACTCTGCTCGACATCGCGCTCGCCCACGGGTTCTCGTCGCACGAGGCGTTCACCCGGGCGTTCAAGCGCACCTTCGGAGTGACGCCAAGCGCGTACCGCAAGGACCCGAGCCCCGTGGTGCTGCGCACGAAGATCACCGCCTTCGACCGTTACGTGCTGGGAATGGGAGAGATCGGCATGGAGAAATCGAACGACCGCATCGAGCAGTACTTCGTCACGGTACCAGCGCACCGGTTCTTGCACGTAAGAAACTACGAGAGCAACGGCTACTGGGACTTCTGGCAAAAGCAGGCTGAGATACCCGGACAGGACATGGCCACCGTCTGCGGCTTTTTGGACAGCGTAAAAGGCAAGCTTGACGACGAAGGCGGCGCCGAGGCGCATGCTGGCGGCGGCCAAGTGATGGCCTACATGAGCGACCCCGAGGGCCGCCTGTGCGCCTGGGGCTTCCCGCGCGTCGAGTGCCACGGGGCACGCCTGCCAGCGGACTGGGCGGGCGAGGTGCCGCCGAACCTGCAGATCATGGACGTGGACGCGGGCGAGTACGCCGTGTTCGAGCACGGGCCCTTCAACTACAACCAGGAGATGCGCACTGTAGAAGAGAAGATCGAAACCGCAATGGCCGCGTTCGAGAACGCAGACAACGGCTGGCAGTTCGACACGGCGCACGGCAAGGTGATCTACCTCTACTTCGACCCCGAGCGGTTCTGCAAATACATCCGCCCGGTTCGCAAAGCGTAGAACACGTTTTGCCACCTGTTCGAACGGCCTCAAAAGCATGCCCAGCGAAGCAGAGCAAGGGATACGGCCGCCATCGACGACGGCATGGCGCGCGTGATGCGGGAGACGCTCGCCATCGCCATCGACACGCTCGCCGAAAAGCAGATCACGCGCATGAGCTCCTGAGGCTTCGAAGAGATCGAGGAGAGCTTCGACCGCTCGGCTGCCTGGCCCCGCCCGCATATCGCAGGCGAAGCGTTTTTGGTACAATAGAGCCATCCTCGAGGGAAGGCGGTGGCCCGCATGATGCTTGAACAGGTTTTTCCCATTCTTTTCATCGTGGTCATGTACCTGCTCGTCTTTCTGTTCATCCTGTTTCTCGGCTATCAGGTGGTCAGGCGCGCCGTCCGCGACGGCGTCCTTGACGCACGCGCTCGCATCAAGGAACTTGAGGAGCCATGGCCTTCTGTCGACGAGCCGGGGGCGCACCCAAGCGCACAACAATGACGTCTATGCGAGCTGCGGATCGCAACCGATCGCTTTTCTTCGATCTGCTTTCACGTTTCCTCAGTGGGCGTCCGTCTTGTCTTCGTCCGGATCGTGTCGCCAGCTCAAAGGGGTAGTGCGAAACGCACTCGGAATAAAGAGGACGCGACCGCTTCGAACGAGCATGTTGGTCGAATTGAGCTGATTGCACTGGAGGATCATATTCAAAAGCGCACTGTGCGGGTATGGACTTGTCAAGAACAAGATGGAGACAGAGCGAGCGCTTTCCCATCCCTAGAGCCTTTTGCTGATTCATCAATGAACGACGATTGCGGTTTAGTCTTTCTGCAAATAGGCAACCGATACATGGATGCTTCTGACAGGTTCGAAATAGTGCTTGACTTGGAGCGCGCTCCAGGGTTCATGATAGGCGTCGAAGCAATGACGAACGATCATGATTCACGATAGGAGATGCACATGTTAGGAACGTTCAGTTATACGAACCCCACCAAGCTGTACTTCGGGGAGGACGCGCTCGACTCCCTGCCCAGGGAGTTGGCGCGCTACGGCGACCGCGTGCTGCTGGCGTACGGCGGCGGCTCCATCAAGAAGACCGGCCTCTACGACGAGGTGCGCGGCATCCTCGAAGCCGCCGGCAAGGAGGTGTTCGAGGTGCCGGGCGTCATGCCGAACCCCACCGTGGAGAAGCTCTACGCCGGATGCACGGTCGCGCGCGACAACGACGTCGATCTGATCCTGGCCGTGGGCGGCGGTTCGGTGGTGGACTACGCGAAGGCCGTGAGCGTGTCGGCCTGGTGCGACGAGGATCCATGGGAGAAGTACTACGCGCGCCTCGAGGAGCCGGACAACCGCATCATCCCCGTGGGCAGCGTGCTGACCATGACGGGCACCGGCTCCGAGATGAACGGCGGCTCGGTGATCACGAACCGCGCGACGAAGCAGAAGATCGGCCACGTGTTCGGCGAGGAGGTGTTCCCGAAGTTCGCCATCCTGAACCCGCGCCTCACGTTCACCGTGCCGCGCTACCAGATGGTCGCCGGCATCTTCGACGTGATGTCGCACATCCTGGAGCAGTACTTCTCAGGCGACGACGACAACACGTCGGATTACCTTGCCGAGGGCCTCATGCGCTCGCTCGTGCACTCGTCGCGCATCGCCGCGGTCGACCCGGAGGACTACGAGGCGCGCAGCAACATCATGTGGACGTCCGCCTGGGCGCTGAACACGCTCATCGCGAAGGGCAAGTCCACCGACTGGATGGTGCATATGATCGGCCAGGCAATAGGCGCGTACACCGACACCACGCACGGCATGACGCTGTCGGCGATCTCGCCGGCGTACTACCGACTCGTCATGCCCTATGGCCTGCCGAAGTTCGCTCGATTCGCCACCGCGGTGTGGGACGTGGACGCCTCCGGCAAGACCGACGAAGAGACGGCCGCCGAGGGCCTCGAGCACATGGAGGACTGGATGCGCGAGCTGGGGCTCGTGATGAACATCTCCGAGCTGGGCGTGACCGACGACATGATCGATGGCATCGCCGACGGCTCCTTCGTCATGGACGGCGGCTACCACGTGCTCGACCGCGACGAGATCGTGGCCGTGCTCGAAGCCAGCAAGTAACAAGGACGGCGCGGAACGGGACGACGACGCAGCAGCTGCGCCTCACCCGTGTTCGGACGGGGCGGCGGCGCTGCCCGCACGTCAGCGCTTCACAGGCAGGCGCCTCACGGCTTTCGAGATTTCCTTGTACTTCCGTTCCTTCTGGGCCAGGTAGCCCGCTTTGTCCTCGGCGAACGCGGCCTCGGCCTTCAGCTTGCGGTACGCCTGCCAGCGGCGCTCGGACAGCTCGCCGTCCGCGATGGCCTCGTAGACGGCGCACCCCGGCTCGGAGGTGTGGGTGCAGTTCGAGAACCGGCACGAGGCGAACAGGCGCTCCACGTCGGCGAACCCCTGCTCGAGGCCCTCGGTAACGTCCCCCAGCCCCAGCTCCCGCATGCCGGGCGTGTCCATCACGAGGCCGCCTCCCGGCAGCAGCACGAGCTGGCGACGCGTGGTGGCATGACGGCCGCGGCCGTCGGCGCGCACGTCGCGCGTTTCGAGGACGTCCTCCCCCAGCAAGCGGTTGACCAGCGTCGACTTGCCCACGCCCGACGAACCCAGAAGCGCGACGGTCCTGCCGGGCTGCAGGTAGGGGCGCACGGCCTCGCAGCCGCCCTCCTCCATCGACGACACGGCCAGCACGTCGATGCCGAAGGCCACCGACTGCACGGCGCGCAGCCGTCGCCCCAGGCTTTCGCACGCATCGGCCTTCGTCAGCACCACGACGGGCACCGCCCCGCCCTCCCACGCGAGCGCGAGGTAGCGCTCGAGCCGTCGCAGGTTGAAGTCCCCGACGAGCGACATGCACAGAAACGCGGTGTCGATATTGGCCGCCACCACCTGCTGCTCGAACGACGCGCCGGCCGCCTTGCGCACGAAGGCGCTCGTGCGCGGAAGCACCTGCGAGACGATGGCGCGCCCGCCCGCGTCGTCCGCACGGTCCAAGAGGACGAAATCGCCAACCGCCGGAAAGTCGGCGGCCGAACGGGCGGCATGGCGCAGCTTGCCCGCCGCTTCGGCGAAGAGCTCGCCCTGCTCGCCGACGACGCGGTACAGCTCGTGGGCCTGGGACAGGACGCGCCCCACGACGGGGTCCTCCAAGCCGGACGCCTCGCGCGCCCGCTGCATGATCGCGTCGGTCATGCCGTAGGCGCGCAGGTCGACGGCCGCCATCACGCCTCGCCTCCCTCGCGCGCCTGCGAGCCGGGCGCGTCCGCTTGTAGGCCCTCGAGGGGAAACGGCGGCTCTGCCAGCGGCTTCACGGCGATGGACATGAGCTTGACGGGGTTGTCGTCGGCGGCGATGCGGTTCGAGCTCAGGTGACCGCAGCGCTTGCAGCGGTGCACGATGGCCCATTCCCCGCCTTTGCGCACCCACACGCTGATGGGCTCCATGATGCTTTCGCACACGGACGCCCGGTCGCCGGGCCGCTCGTCGACGTGCAGGCTGTGCAGGCATTGAGGACAGTGGTTGCGATGACGGCTCCCCGCCTCGTCGGGCGTGACGAGCTGGCCGCACTGTTTGCAGATGAAGCTGTCCATGCAGGCATGCGCCTGGTAGAAGGCGGTGCCTCTCTTGATTTTTTCCACGGTGGTTCTCCCAAAACGTTGATGGTCGTTGCCCTGTTTGGGAGGTTCCAGCGGAGACTAGCGCTCGCAAACCTCCCGGCTTGCGACAATCTCCACGCTACATCCTTGTGACAAAAGTCATGCTCCTCAAGTAGTGTTGACGCCGTCGTTTATACCACAGGAGGGCGAAGGGCCACAAGGGGGGCCGCCGCGCACGTCGAACGGCCGGCGCGCCCTCAGCCCTCGTAGCGCTTCAACATGTGCAGCCACGTGGCCTCGATGCGGACCGTAATCTCCGCAAGGGCGCAAGCCTCAGACGCATACGGTACGTAACCGTTTCAAGAATGCGCGCGCCAGACGCATGCAGATCGCCCTCTCCCCGACGGCGCACGCCCCAGACGCATGCGAGCCGCTCTTCCTCGCGGCCGCAGGCGACATCCGCGGCAAAGATTGCGAAAATGGCAGAGATTTCGAGGAGTGTGATTTTCTGTTCAGACTGTCCAAGCAGAAATGATCGGATGGCAAAGCATGACCTGGCTTTTTGCATGCGCATTCCCATTTTTCGGTGATTCCTCACTGGGACAAAAATCACATACCTCGTAATCTCTGCCAAAAAGCACTCCTCACGGTGCCGTCCGCATGCATAGCTGCCGTTATCGCACATACCTGCCGTTATCGCGAGATTTTTTCTACCCGTTTCGCACGATCAGAACGGCAGGGCGCTGACCTCGAGGGAATTGCCGTATGAGCTGAAGGACGACACGCGCAGGATGCGTACTCCAACCAAACGTCCCTCTGCAACTTGAAGCATTCTTGGAGCGGTTCTCAACTCGATTCGCCCATCGTCCAACGAGAAGTCAGAGACTCACGGGGGAAGGCGGGCGCCGGTAGGGGCTGCGGAGGCTCGGACGCTCCCCCCCCCCCGAATCACTTCCATCGAACTGCAGGCTCGCGCACGCCGTCCGGACCCCTCGGCTCGGCGGCCGCCCCGGCGACCGCAGGCAGAAGATCGCCCCGGGAGGCGTCCGACCCACGCGTTACAGCCCGAGGCTCTCCACCCAGCGGCCCACCTCGGCCTCGCTTGCGTGGCTCGAGAGGCGTTTGCCGGGCTTCCACGTCGTCGCCGGCGAGCAGCAAGCGTGCAGGATGGACTCGGTGCCGCCCAGGCCGCTGCCGCCCGACGTGGCGAAGGGCACGACCGTCTTGCCCGAGAAATCGTAGGCTTCCAGAAACGTGCTGATGATCGTCGGCGCCACGTACCACCAGATGGGGAAGCCGACGAACACGATGTCGTAGGCGTCCATGTTGCCTACGCGACTCGCGACAGCCGGGCGCGAGGAGGGGTCGTTCATCTCGACGCTGCTGCGGCTTCGCTTGTCGTTCCAATCGAGGTCGGCCGCCGTGTAGCGCACGGCGGGCTCGATCTCGTGCAGGTCGCCGCCCGTCGTCTGCGCGATCGTCCGCGCGAGCCGCTCCGTCTCGCCGCTTGCGGAAAAGTACGCCACGAGGATCTTCTTGTCGTTCGCCATGAGGGTCTCCTTTTGCTCGAATCGGTTGCGATCCCATCGTAGTACCTGGAGCGAACTCGAAGTCAACGGGTAATTTCACGGAAGCGCAGAAAGGCCCAGCCGGCGCGCGCTTCCTCATCCGAAACGGCGCGGCCGAACGAAGGTCGCCAAGATTTCCCGGGCTTGCCTGCGTTCGTTCGCTGCCCGAAGATTTGCGCTTGATTTTTTTTAAACCATCTGTTACTACGAGCGCATAGGACTCATCCCTCATGTCACGCACCTGCCGAACAACACCCGCAACTTCACCGAATACGATTGCGGCTAGGTGGAGTTCATCCGTTGCATGCGCGAATCGGATGTGCAGATAAAAGCCCTTGTCGAATACGTGGGCTCTTCCAGATAGGCGAGCGCATCACCACCGCACGTCTTGAGATACTCGTCGAGCAACGCGACATACTGAACGCGAAGCTCGAGGAGATGAAGGTCACCGTACAGCGCCTCGACGGTAAGATCGCCAGCTACCGGACCGATGGAAAATACGTCGAAACCGGCGACGAATGGCTACGTCGGGAATAACCGCTTGCGCGCTCCGTCCGCGCCACCGATTTAGAGAATCGTGGCCGTTTTCGACGGAAATTCACCGCCTTGGGCAGCGCGATGCAGTCGAAACCGCGAGCGGATTGCCTCGCGTCTACGTTTTACCAGCTCAGTGTTGAGCGTTAAACAGCGTGGATCCCCGAGGACCCGATCGACGACGAATTTCCGTCGAAAACGGCCGCCAGTCGGCTATGCGTCGTCTCTTCTTCGCAATCGCCGGAACGGGCTCGCGCGCGCCGCCGCTTCGTCTTAGCCGCATTCCTCCTGCAAGCAGCCTAGAAACGTCTCGGCGGCCTTCGAGAGGCGGCGATGCTTCTTCCAAACCACGTCAATGTTCGAGGAGAGCGGCGGGTCGAGCGGCCGGAAGCACAGCGGGCCGCCAGGGACCGTCTTCACCAGCCCGTCGTAGCAGATGGCCGACCCGAGGCCCTCCTCCACCATGAGCGCCCCGTTGAACACGAGGTTGTACGTGGCCACCACGTCCCAGGAATCGAACGCCTCGCCCGCCCACGCCTGCATGACGCCCGCCTTGAGCGCCTGGCGCGAGCAGATGACGGGATGCGCGGCCAGGTCGTCGGCGCGCACGGCGGGAAGATCCGCCAAGGGGGAATCCGCGCGCATGAGCACGCCCCAGGTGTCGAGCGTCGGCAGCGGGCACGACAGGCAGTCGGGACGGCTCACGGCCTCGAATTCCACCATGAAGTCGAACAGCCCCTCGTTGAAGCGGTTCATCAAATCGGCGCTTGTGCCGCTGAACAGATGGAAATGCACGCCGGGATGCTCGTCGCGCGCCCGTTTCGCCGCACGCAGGATGATGCGCATGGCGTCCGACTCGCCGCACCCGACGTACACGTCGCCGGCCACGGCGCGCTCGGGCTGGGCCAGCTCGGCCTCGGCCTTGTCGGCCAGCTCCACGATGGCCTCGGCGTACTCGCGCAGGCGCACTCCCTCGTCGGTGAGCACGATGCGCTTGGCCCCGCGCTCGAACAGCTGCTTGCCGAAGCCCCGCTCCAAGTCGGCCAGCTGGCGCGACAGCGTGGGCTGCGTCACATGCAGCGCCTTCGCCGCGTTCGAGACGGTGCCCTCCTGCGCGAGGGCGAGGAAGTACCTGAGCGTCCGAAGCTCCATGTCGTCCTCCGATTCTCTATACCCGATAGGCATATAAAGACTTTCATTATAAGCATTGGCTATTTTACCACGAGGGCGGTACGGTGGATAAGGAAGACAGGGACCATTCGTTGGAGGCCTCTATGAGCACCGGAAACCTCGCGAGCCCCCGGCGCACCGCGTTCGCGGCGGCGCTGCTGGTCGCGCTCGCGTTCGCGCTCGGCTTCGCCGAGTTCGTGCTGATCGGCATCACACCCGCCGTGGCCGAGGGGCTGGGCGAGCCGCTCACGCTCGTCGGCGACCTCGTGGGTTATTACGCGCTCGCCTGCGCCGTCGCCACGCCCGTCGTTGCGCTCGCCACGGCGCGCGCCGACCGCTTCAAGGTGATGGCAGCGCTGCTGGCGGTGTTCTGCGTCGGCAACCTGCTCACGCTGTTCGCCGACGATTACGCGCTGCTGCTCGTCTCGCGCATGCTGCCCGCCGCCACATCAGGCACGCTTTTGGCCCTCGCGCTCACCTACGTGCCCGACATCGTGGCGAAGGAGCGCGTGGCCGCCGTGCTGGGCCTCGTGCTGGCCGGGTTCTCGGTGTCGAGCGTCGTCGGCGTGCCCATCGGCACTGCGCTGGCCGACATGCTCGGATGGAAGGCGGCCTACGCCTGCGTGTTCGCGCTCGGCCTGGCCGTGAGCGCCGCCCTGCTGCCGGCGCTCCCCCGCGGCTCCTCCGCGCATGCTGCAGGCGCTGCTCCCACCCTGCGATCGCAACTGCGCTTGCTCGGCGACGCGCGCGTGCTGGGCGCCGCCGCCATGATCCTCGTAGGCGCGGCATCCACCTACGTGTTCTACACCTATCTCGCGCCCGTCCTCGCCGACGTCGTCGGCCTCGACGCGCCCGGCGCGAGCCTCGTGCTGCTGCTGTTCGGCGCTGCGTGCGTGGGCTCGAACCTGCTGTCGGGCTGGGTGGCGGGCCGCTTCGGGCTGCGCGCGCTGCCCGTCGTCTTCGCGGTGCACGCGGCCTTGCTGGCGCTTTTGGCCGCGAGCCTTCCCGCCGGGGTAGTCGGCATCGCGAACATCCTCGCGGTGGGCCTGCTCATGTACGTGATGAACTCCACCGTGCAGATGCTGTTCCAGGACGTCGCCCGCGCCGACTACCCGAGCGCCCTCACGTTCTCCGCCTCACTGCACCCCATGGCGTTCAACGCGGGCATCGCGCTGGGATCGTTCGCGGGAGGCCTCGTGGTGAACGCGGGAGGCCTGCTGGCCACCGGGCCGACAGGTGCCGTGCTGGCCCTCGCAGCAGCCGCGCTGGCGTTGATGCTCGTCCGCATGACTGCGCATCGCAACGCCGAAGGCCCCGTCGATGCCTCCCGCGTCTCCGAAGCGGCCGCAAACGAGCTGGAGTAATCAGCTGGACCGAGGATGCGTTGTTCGGGCGCTGCGCGTGCTCCGCTCTTCGATCATGGCTCTTGGGTCGAGATGATCAGGCATCGCAGAAGGACGTGCGCGGGAAGGTGGAATCCGGTAGGATGCATCCAGGACAAGTTCGGCGCGTGGCACGTGCGAACAGGAGGCCGTAGCAATGCTGGATATCAAGCGCATGCTGGCGAGCGCACCGCACAAGCCGGAGGACGTTGAGCTGCAGGAGCTCTTCACGCCATGGGGCGAGGCACTGGCAGCGGGAGACGAACGCCAGGCGGTCCATCCCCAGCCTCAGCTTGCACGCGAGAACTTCGAGCTGCTCGACGGTTGGTGGGACTACGCGATCAAAACAGCCGACGAAGCGGCCGACGCATGGCGGCGAGCGGATGGACCGGAGACGTGGGACGGGCACATACGCGTGCCCTACTCGCCGGAAGCACCACTCTCGGGCGTGAACCGGCAGGTGCAGCCAAACGAGCTTCTGTGGTACCGACGGACGTTTGCCACGCCCGATCTTACCGACGACAGGCGCGTCATCCTTCATTTCGAGGCGGTGGATCACGCGTGCGCCTGCTACGTGAACGGTTCGTGCGCGGGCGAGCACGTGGGCGGCTATCTGCCGTTTTCCTTCGACGTCACGGACCTCTTGGAAGACACGGGGAACGAGCTGGTCGTGTGCGTGCATGACCCAAGCGACGCGGGCACTCAGCTGCGCGGCAAGCAGCGACGTGCACGAGGCGGCATCTGGTACACCGCGCAGAGCGGCATGTGGCAAAGCGTGTGGGTAGAGACGATACCCGAGGAACATATCGTCGCACTTACGATCGACCCGCGTCCCGACGAGGAAAAACTCGCGATCGCTGCGACTGTGCACGGAGACGCGACGCTGGCCGTGCGCCTCCTCGACAACGGCGCCACGATAGCGTGCGCCGAAGCGCCTGCAGAGGATGGGCGCTGCGAGCTCGCGCTGGATGTGCCCGAACCGCATCTTTGGAGCCCGGACGATCCGCACCTTTACGACCTCGAGCTCTCCTTCGGACACGATCGCACGAGAAGCTACTGCGCCTTCCGCACCGTGAGCGTCGAGCCGGACGCGCAGGGCGTACCGCGCTTCCACCTCAACCACAAGCCGCTCTTCCTGCGAGGCGTGCTCGACCAAGGCTACTGGCCCGACGGCCTCATGACCGCGCCCGTCGACGAGGCGCTCGCCTTCGATGTACGCACGATGCGAGAGTTGGGCTTCAACCTTTTGCGCAAGCATATCAAAGTGGAGTCCGATCGGTACTATTATTGGTGCGACAAGCTGGGCATGCTCGTATGGCAGGACATGGTGAGCGGCGGCGCAACTCCAAGCCCTTGGCATTCCAGCTACAAGCCCACGTTCTTCCGCAGATCGTGGAGCCGCTACGCCGACGACGACCCGCACCACTTCCCCGGTCTGGCCGCCGACGATCCGATGTTTCGCACAGAATGGATCGCTGCGTGCGAAGGCACGGTGGAGCACCTGCGCAACCACCCCTGCATCTGCGCCTGGGTGCTGTTCAACGAGGCGTGGGGGCAGTTCGAAGCCCGTCGGGCGGTCGGACTTGTGCGCCGTCTCGATCCGACGCGCCCCATCGACGCCGTGAGCGGTTGGTACGACCAACGTTGCGGCGACTTTCTGAGCGTGCACAACTACTTCCGTCCACTCGAGGTGTACGCCGATGCAGCTCGGCCGCACCGTGCGTTCGTGATCTCGGAATTCGGTGGGCTGTCGCTTCGCGTGCCGGGGCACAGCGCGCTTCCCACGTCGTACGGATACGGCTCATTCGGTAACCTCACGTCGTTTCGGGCCGGCGTGCGCTCGGTGCTCGCCCAGGCCAACGCGCTCGAGGCCAAAGGACTAGCCGGCTACGTGTACACCCAACTTTCCGACGTGGAAGAGGAGACGAACGGTCTCATTACCTACGACCGACGCGTGAACAAGCTCGAGGAGGGCGAGTGCTTATGACGCGGACCGAAGGCGAAGCTCTGGACCTGCTGCGTTGGCGATTCGCGGAACGATTCGGCGGCACGGGCGACGCAAGCCGCAGCGCGTTCGCATTCGCATCCGCACCGGGACGCGTGGAGTTGGCTGGGAATCACACCGATCACCAGGGCGGACGCACCATCTCCACAGCCATCGACCGGCGCATGTTCGCCCTGGCGGCACCAAACGGCACGGATGAGATCCGCGTGAGCATGGAGGGCTTCGGCGAGGCGAGCGTCTACGTGCAAGACCTTGCGCCGCGTGCAGATGAGCGCGGCACGCCTCTATCGCTCGTGCGCGGCATGGCCGCCGCCTCCGCGCGCGGAGGCGGGAAGCTGCGAGGCTTCGACGCCGTCACGTGCTCGGACATCCCCTCCGGCTGCGGCGTCTCGTCGTCGGCCGCCTTCGAGATGCTGCTGGCGATGCTGATCCGCACGGTGTGCGGCCCGGACAGCTTGGATCCGCGCCGCAGCGTCGTCCAGCTCGCGCTCGACGGCTCATGGGCCGAAGCCGTTTACTTCGGCAAGCCCTCGGGCGCGCAGGATCAGTTGGCGAGCGCCTTCGGCGGCATCGCGGAGCTCGACTTCGCGGGCGAGATGCCACGCGTCTCTCCGGTCGCCTTCGACATGAGCGCGTGCGGGCACTCGCTGCTGCTGGTGGACAGCCGCTGCGACCACACGCGGCACACCGACGAGTTCGTAGCCGTCCCCGCCGACATGTTCGCCGTCGCGCGGCGCTTCGGGCGCAGGCGGCTCCAAGACGTTCCCTTTGAAGCGTTCCTCTCCGAACTCGCGGGCGTACGCGCCGACCTGGGCGATCGGGCGGCCCTGCGCGCGCTCCACTTCTTCGAGGAGACGCATCGCGTCGCCGCGCAGAAGCATGCGCTCGAAGCCGGCGACTTTGCGACGTTCCTCGAGCTCGTTCGACTGTCGGGCGCCTCGTCGGCGCAGTATCTCCAGAACGTGTCGCCGCGCGCCGACCACACGGGCTCCGAGCAGAGCGCCATGGTTGCGCTTGCGCTGTGCGCGCATCTTCTGGGCAATCGCGGGGCGTTCCGCATCCACGGCGGCGGATTCGGCGGCAGCGTGCTCGCCTTCGTGCCCGAGGGCGAGACTGAGATGTTCCGCGCGAGGATGGACGAGCTTTTGGGCTACGAGGCCTGCATGCCGGTGACCATCGGCGCACCCGGCGTGCGTGCAAGGAGGCTCATCCGATGAGCGCGCCGCTGCCCGCGCCAGCTGAGGTGCGCGCGGAGTTCGACCGCCTGCTCGCGCTGGATGCAGAGGCCGCGGTGGCATACCTGCATCGCCTCGGAACCTCGAGCGGCTACATCGACGAAAGGGCCGTTGCGCGGAACATCTGCTGGACCGCAGCGAGCCCTTACGGCACTCTGGAGATGACCATCAACTTGTCCAAGCCCGAAAAGGACCCGCGCGCCATCGCCGCGGCACAAGCGGGAGCCGCCTCGATTTCCAATGCCACGGCGGACGCCGCGCAACCTGCAGCCTCTCACAGCACCCCGCCATCGCCGTCATTCCCCCAATGCGAGCTCTGCTGGGAGAACGAGAGCATTTGCCGTGCGCCCGGACGCACGGCAAAGCCCGGTCTGCGCATCGCCCGCATCGAGCTTTCCGGCGAGCGCTGGGGCCTTCAGTTCTCGCCCTATGCGTACTTCCACGAACATTGCGTCGCGCTTTCGGCCGAGCACCGGCCCATGAAGATCGACGCGGCCTGCTTCGTGCGGTTGCTCGATTTCGTCGACCTGTTTCCGTTCTACTTCATTGGGTCGAACGCCGACCTGCCCATTGTGGGCGGATCCATCCTCTCGCACGACCACTTCCAGGGCGGGCGGCACGTGCTCCCGCTTATGAAGGCGCCCATCGAGCGCAACGTAGCGCTGCCGGGGACGCCCCAGGTGCGCTGCGGCATCGTGCGCTGGCCGGCATCGACGCTGCGGCTTGTCTCGGAGGACCGAGTCGCTCTCGCCCGCGTCGCCGCTCGCGTCCTGAAGACATGGCAGGGCTTCTCCTTCGAGCCGTGCGGCATCGTCGCGCAGGATGCGGACGGCCCCCACAATACGCTCAACCCTATCGTGCGTCGAAGGGGTGCTCTTTACGTGATGGACCTCGTGCTGCGCAACAATCGTACAGACAAAACTCATCCTTGGGGCGTTTTTCACGCTCATGAAAAGCTGCACCACATCAAGAAGGAGAACATCGGCCTCATCGAGATCATGGGGCTCGCTGTCCTGCCGCCGCGCCTCGCACGCGAGCTCCCCCGGACGGGATGCGAGCTCGTTGAAGCCGCTCGGGCAGAACGGGCCCCCGACGAAATTGAGAGTCGCCTGCGCGCGTGCGAAGGAACCGCCTCGCACGCCGCCTGGGCCGCCGACATCCTCGCCAGGCGCAGAGCCGAGCTCGCCGCTCCCACCGCCGGTGAATACGATCCGATCCACCCTGTCCTGCGCGACGAGGTCGCCCGCGCCTTCACCGCCATCCTCGAGACGACCGGCGTCTTCAAGCGCAATGCGACAGGAGCCTCCGGCTGGAATGCCTTCTTCTCGGAATTCGCATGAGCTTTCAACTCGGTCGAAACACTCGCCGCAGTACATGACGAACCCGCGTCAGCACGGCAGCGCGTCAACGGCGTCTTCCCGGTAGGGCGCGTTCGCACCGTCTCATCGGCCGATCGCCTTCGGAGCACCGTCGCCCACCAGAAGCATGCTCGCATCGCCTACGGGACGCATGCCGCAGCTACGCAAGATCGTAGCTTTCATTTTCGATGTCGAGAACCGGCACCCTTGCCCGTTCGAACACCTGCATCCTTCTTCGGACGCACAAGACACTTCGGCCCGTATCCGATCAGGTCCATGCGGCCGGCCTTGCGCAGCGCCTCCCGCACCAGATCGCGGTTCCTCGGATCGCGGTACTGGATGAGCGCGCGCTGAAGCGCCTTTTCATGCGGGTTTTTCGGCACGTAGATCGGCTGCAAGGTGCGCGGATCGACGCCTGTCGCGTACATGACCGTGGACATGCTGCCCGGCGTAGGGTAGAAATCCTGCACCTGCTCGGGGTTGAAACCCAAATCGCGGCAATACTCGGCCAGCTCCACCGCCTCGTCCAACGTCGATCCGGGGTGTGATGACATAAGATAGGGTACCAGGTACTGCTTTTTGCCGAGTTCCTCGTTGGCCTGCTCGAAGGCGCGCGCAAAGCGCTGGTACACGCGGTTTTCAGGCTTGCCCATAACCGAGAGCACCGCGTCGGACACGTGCTCAGGAGCAACTCTCAGCTGCCCGCTCACATGGTGCTCGCACAGCTCGCGGATGAACGCGTCTCCGTACACCCGATCAGCCAGCACGAAGTCGAAACGGACGCCCGAGCGCACGAACACCTTCTTCACGCCGGGCAGGCCGCGCAGCGCGCGCAACAGCTCCAGATAGTCTCCGTGGTCGGCATCCAGCTGCCGACACGGCTCGGGAAAGAGGCAGCGCTTGTTCGGGCACGCGCCGCGCTTGAGCTGCTTTTCGCAGGCCGGAGCGCGGAAATTCGCCGTGGGGCCGCCCACGTCGTGCAGGTATCCCTTGAAACCCGGATCGTCGACGATGAGCCGAGCTTCGCGCAGAAGCGATTCGTGGCTGCGCGCCTGCACAATACGCCCCTGATGGAACGTGAGCGCGCAGAACGAGCATTCGCCGAAGCAGCCGCGGTTGCTGGTCAGGCTGAACTTCACCTCCGCAATAGCCGGCACGCCGCCTTCGCGCTCGTACATCGGGTGGCAAGCACGCATGTAGGGCAGCGCGTACACCGCATCCAACTCCTCTTGTGAAAGCGGAGCCGCAGGCGGGTTCTGCACAACGAACTCGCGATCGGAGTACGGCTCAACCAGGCGCTTGCCCGTGAGGGGATCGCTATTGGCATACTGTACGGCAAAGCTTTTCGCATAGTTTAGCCTATCGGCCTTGAGCTCGTCGAAAGAAGGCAGCACCTCGGCGTCGTAAACGTGCTCGAGCGAGGCTGCCTTGTACGCCGTCCCGTCGATGAACGTGAGATCTTGGATGGACAGGCCGCTGTCCAGCGCGTCGGCTATCTCTACGATGGAGTGCTCCCCCATGCCGTAGGAAACAAGGTCGGCACCTGAGTCGAGAAGGATCGAGCGCCTGATCTTGTCCGACCAGTAGTCATAGTGCGCAAGACGGCGCAGACTCGCCTCGATGCCCCCCAGAATGATAGGCGTCTTTTTGTACGTACGTCGGATCAGGTTGGCATAGACCGTCGCTGCGCGGTTCGGCCGCCGGCCCGCCGCGCTTCCTGGCGAATAAGCGTCGGATTTGCGACGTTTTTTGGCCACCGTGTAGTGGTTCACCATCGAGTCCATGTTCCCCGCAGACACGAGAAAGCCCAACCGCGGTTCGCCGAACACGGCGATGCTGCGCTCGTCGTTCCAATCGGGCTGTGCGATGACGCCCACCTTGTAGCCCTTCGCTTCCAGAAGCCGCGTGATGATGGCCATGCCGAACGAAGGATGGTCGACGTAAGCATCGCCTGACACGTACGCGAAATCGACCCGGTCCCATCCCCGATCGAGCATGTCCCGGCGATTGACCGGCAAAAACCCGTGTTCCATGCAGCTCCCTCAACGCGCGGTTTGATATGAGGCTCTCAGCGGCGGTTCGACGTGCGGCGCTCCCGGCGTCTTTTCAACGCCTCGAGACGACGCACCGAAGCCGAGTATAGCACGGACGCGCTGAAGCGCTGCCGCGCCGCTTCAGCGGCACGACGTGCTGCGCGAACGTGGATCGACGTCAAGGCAGATCGAGCGCAAGCGCCGCGCCCGGATCCTCGCACAGCTTCTCCATCTGCTCGAGAAAAACCTTGGCCGGAGCCGATAGCATGCGACTCTTCTTCCAGATCAGGCCGCATTCCGATTCGGTCGCCGGCTCTAGGCGGCGAAAGCACAGATCGCGCGAGCCGTTCACCTCGAACACGTTCTCGTAGGTGAACGCATAGGCCATGCCGTACAGGGGCATCATGCTGATCATGAACGATCCCGCGTTGAATGTCGCTGCCTGGCGCATCTTGTCGAACGAGTCGCCCGCCCAATCGCGCAGCACGCCCGCCTTCAGTACCTGCCGGGAGCAGAGGATGTCTTTGCACTCCAGATCCGCCGGGCGGATGGAGGCGCGCTCGGCAAGCGGGTCGTCCTTGCGCATGACCACGCCCCATCTGTCGGCCAAGGGTATCATGAGCTGGCGGTAGCCCGGGCGTCCCACCACCTCGCTTTCCACGATGAAATCGAGAAACCCCGTATCGAGCTTGTCAAACAAGTCGCCCGTCGATCCGGTGAACAGGTGGAATTGGATGAAGGGGAAGAGCTCTCGCGTGCGCTTCATCGCCATGGTCACCAGCCGCATGGCCAACGGCTCGCCATGGCCCAGAAACACATTGCCCGCCACCTGCCGGTCTTCCGACGCCAGCTCGCGCTCAGCCTTCTCGACGAGGTCAACCACCGATTCGGCGTACTGGTAGAGCACCCGCCCCTTCTCCGTCAGCTTCACGTGGCGGCCCTCCCGCACGTACAGGGGACAACCCATCTGCTTCTCCAGATTGATGAGCTGTCGCGAAAGCGTAGGCTGCGTGATGTGCAGCGCCTTGGCCGCGCCGAGCACGGTGCCCTCCTGCACGAACGCGCGGAAGTAGCGCAGGGCGTGTATCTCGAGATGCGGCCGCATGGCTTCGGGCGATTGCATGAGCCTTCCTCCTGTCGCAGGCCTTTCCTCGTCAAACCTATAGTATGCCTTTCCTCTATATAATACAAATCAATATAGGTATTTGCTTTCCTACCCCGTACGCGCGAATAATCGAATCGGAGCCGAAAGGCTTCATGAAGGGGCCGGTCTCCGCACGAAAGAAGAACCGGCCCGGCAAGGACGAGAAGGGCCGGCACCTGCTGCAAGGTGCCGGGCTCGACCGCACAGGGGCCGAACGCCCGGCCCGAAGACAAGGAGGGGACGCATGGACCGCATTCCTATCTCAAGGCGAAGCTTCATCGGAGCAGCGGCGGCGGCAACCGCCGCATTGGCCGCGACCGGGTGCAGCCCGGACAACACGCTGCGCGAGGCGGATGCCGCCGAAGCCACCCAAGCCACAACCCCGGACGGACACCGCCTAGACGCGGAGTTCGATCCGAACCTGCACGGCGAGTGGGTAACCGTGCCCTGCTGGCACAACTGCGGCGGCAGCCGCTGCATGTTGCGCGCCTACACGGTGGATGGCGTGGTGATGCGCGTGAAAACCGACGATACCCACGACGACACCTTCGAGCTGCCGCAGCAGCGCGCCTGTCCGCGCGGCCGCTCTCAGCGCCAGCACCTGTTCGGCGCCGACCGCATCAAGTACCCCCTGAAGCGCGTGCACTGGCAGCCCGGCGGCGGCGATAACATCCACGGCGAACTGCGCGGCAAGGACGAATGGGAGCGCATCACCTGGGACGAGGCCTGCGAGATGATCGCGCAGGAGATCGACCGCATCTACGCCGAGTACGGCAACCGCTCCATCATGATCGGCGGCTACGCCGGCGCGCAGCTGGAGAATGTGCTCGACCAGCTGGGCGGCCACATTCCGTTCCTCAACTCCAACTCCTACGGCTCCTACTTCGTAGGCACGCCGAACCTGGGGATCACCTACGCCATCAACCCCGACATCAACGGCTCGAACGACCGGCTGGACCTGCTGAACGCCGACACCATTGTGTTGTATTCGGCGAATCCCGCCTGGTGCTCGGCGGGCAACCCCATGTACCACTTCATGCGCGCGAAGGAGAACGGCACCGCGTTTGTCTACGTGGGACCCGACTATAACTTCTCCGCCTCCACACTCGATGCGCGCTGGATACGCGTGCTGCCCGGCAGCGACACGGCATTCTTGTTGGCCGTGGCCTACGTCATGATCATCGAGGACGAGAACGGATCCATCCTGGACTGGGACTTTTTGCATCGCTGCTGCGTGGGCTTCGACGCCGAGACCATGCCCGATGATGCCACAGTGGACGAGAACCTCCACGACTACGTGCTGGGCGCCTACGACGGCATCCCCAAGACCCCCGAGTGGGCGACCGAATACTGCGGCACGCCGGTGGAGGACATCCGCTGGTACGCACATCTGCAGGCGCGGGGCAACAACGTCATGAACCTGCACAGCTACGCGGCCGCCCGCTACAACGGCTCCGAGTACTTCCCGCAGCTGTTTTTGACCATCGGCTGCATGGGCGGGCACCTGGGCAGGCCGGGCAACGCCACCGGCGGCATCTTCAGCTTTTCGGCAGGCAATTCCGGCGAGCCCATCGTGCAGTGCGGCGCGCCCTTGCCCGACCTGGATGCCATGACCACCGGCAACAGCGCCATCGGCACGCTGACCATCGCCAACCCCAACGACGACGCCATCACCGGCCCCGAGATGTGGTCGGCCGTGCTCAAGGGCAGCTACCACTACATGGGCACCATCAGCTACGCCGACGGATCGTCGTCCATCGTGGAGCCCGAAGAGCGCGACATCAACATCCGCGCCTACTTCGCCCAGAACAACGAGGGCTTCTCCACCAACATGGACATCAACAAGGCCATCGAGGTGTTCCGCGGGCTCGACCTCGTGGTCTGCCACACCTGGCAGTTCCGCCCCACCGCCCAGTACTCCGATATCGTGCTGCCCTGCACGACGCGCTGGGAGAACGCCGAATACGAAACCGGCATGATCAACACGCAGATCAACCGCGACTTCATGCTCATCCCCGGAACTGTATGCGAGCCTCTGTACGAGGCGAAGAGCGACCGGCAGTTCGTGGAGCTTCTGGCCGAGAAGTGCGGCCTGGACCCGCGCGAGTTCTACACGCGCTCCGACACGCAGCGCCGCTTCGACGCCGTGCTCACCTCCACCATCCGCACCGAGGACGGCACCGGCGTGATGCCGCTCGTCACCGTGACGCAGGAGAAGATCGACGAGCTGGGCTTGGAAGGCAAGCCGCAGCAGGGCGTCATCGACTACGATGAGTTCGTGAAAACCGGCAGCTACCAGGCGCCGCGGCGCGAGAACGACAACTGGACGTGGATCGCCTACCAGGACTTCGTCGCCGACCCCGAGGCGCACCCTCTGCCTTCCAAGAGCGGTAAGTTCGAGATCTACTGCCAGTCGCGCGCCGACATCCTCAACCTCATGGGCGTGTCCGAGCACGAGTTCAAGCCCTATCCCGTGTTCTTCCAGTCCAAGGACAACTACGAGGCGACGTTCGCCGATTGGGAGAGCAAGACGAAGGGCGACTACCCGCTGCAGTGCTTCCAGCCGCACTACCTGCGCCGCGCGCACACCATCCTGGAGAACACGCCGTGGCTGCGCGAGGCGTACGTGAACCCGTTCTTCATGAACAGTAAGGACGCCGCCGAACGC
This sequence comes from Enteroscipio rubneri, assembly GCF_002899715.1. Taxonomy (GTDB): domain Bacteria; phylum Actinomycetota; class Coriobacteriia; order Coriobacteriales; family Eggerthellaceae; genus Enteroscipio; species Enteroscipio rubneri. The sequence goes on from NZ_PPEK01000010.1 coordinate 74,626, forward strand.
GGGCTGACGGACGGCGATGCCGTACTGGTGTCGAGCCCCTACGGCAAGGTGGTGCGCCACCTGGCCATCGACGACTGCTTCATGGAGGGCGTGTGTGCCATCCCCCATGGCGGCTGGGTGGAGATGGACGAGGAAACCGGCATCGATTTCGGCTCGTCTGACAGCACGCTCAACGGCTCGTACTTCGCCGAGTCGCTGGTTATGGGATTTAACTCGGTGGTCGTGCAGGTGGAGAAGTTCGAGGGACGCGCCGTGCCGCTCGACTTGGACAAGCCGCTTCCGCAACCGATCGTCGTCAACGAATAGAAGGGGTACGTCATGTCTTTGGGATTCTACTTCGATCTGTCCCGCTGCACGGGATGTCGCGCGTGCCAGGTGGCCTGCAAGGACCGCAACGAGCTACCCGACCACGTGATCTTCCGGGAAGTCCAGACCTACCAGGTGGGCGTCTACCCAACCGCCAGCCGCTTCAACCTTGCAGCCACCTGCAACCACTGCGAGCGACCCGCCTGCGTGGAGAACTGCCCAACCGGCGCCTGCCAAAAAGCCGAGGACGGCACGGTGTTCATCGACCAAGACGTCTGCATCGGCTGCCGCACCTGCACAGCCGTGTGCCCTTACAGCCATCCTTCCTACGACGAGGATCGGCGTGTGTCGGGCAAATGCGACGGGTGCAAGACCTTCCGCGACAACGGGAAGAACCCTGTGTGCGTCGACGCCTGCCCGATGCGCGCCATCGAGTTCGGCGACGTGGACGAGCTGCGCGCGGCCCATGGAGAGGGCCTGGTGAGCGAGCTGCCCGTGCTGCCCTCGGCCGACGAGACGTCTCCCAACCTGCTCATCCGCGCGAAGGAGCAAGCCTACGTGCAACCTTGTCGCCGCGCGATCGTGTAGGGAGGGGGCGAGTCATGGAAGAGAGGACTTTGGAGCGGACGCCGGCCGCCGGCCGGCGCGGGTTGGCGGAGTGGCCGGCGGCGGGTGTGGGCGTGGTGGAGCGGTTGGCAACCGGCAAGGGCGTGCGGGAGCAGGCGGCAGACGACGCGGGCGTGCCGGAGCGACTAGCGGCGCGAGCGTATCTGTACGCCCTGTTCCAGCATCTGTTCGCCGAAGAGCCCAATGAAAGCTTTGTGCAGGCCGTGGATGCCGAACTCGCCCGGGAGGCGTTCGTGCTCATGGGCGGCACGGCCTGCGATGCCGAGGCGTTCGGCAAAGCGCTCGCCGGCCTTGAGGACGTGCCAGCCCGCCGCATCGACTACGCCCGCCTGTTCGTAGGACCGGGCGCGCTTCCCGCGCCACCCTGGGAGTCGGTCTGGAAGTTCAAGGACGGCTCGCTGTTCACCCGCATCACGCTGGAGGTGCGCGCCGCCTATCGCGCGCAGGGCTTCATACCCGAGCGCTACCCCCAGGTATCCGACGACCACCTGGCGCTTGAGCTGGACTTTCTCGCCCGGCTGGCCCAGGGCATGCAGAAGGCATGGGAAGAAGGTGACAGTGATGCGCTCGAACGGGCGCGGCAGACCAGCGCTTCGTTTCTCGAAGAGCACCTGGGAGCATGGATCGGGCCTTTTTCTGCGGATCTCGCCAACGCGAGCTCGGATTCGCATGCCGCGGATCTCGCGAACGCCTGCCAAGGCCCGTACGCCACAGCCGCACGGTTGCTGGAAAGGCTCGTGCGGCTGGACGCGGCCTTCTTGGACGCGCTGCCGTCCACATTGAAAGGGGAACGAGCATGAACGAATGGGATAACGGCCTCACCTCGGCCGAAACCCGAAACAGAGGTCGGCGGCGAGCAAAGCGCAGCACGCCCGCCGAATCTCCGAAGCGACCGCGGCGGCTTTCCCACAAAGCGGGTGTCGCCATCGGTGTCGTCGCCGTCGTGGTCGTGGCGGCGGGCGCCGGTCTGTGGGTATGGCACGAACAGCCGAGCTTCTGCAGCGCCGTCTGCCACAGCCCTATGGACTCCTATGTGGAGGGCTATTACGAGGCGGACACACTCATGTCAGACAGGCACCTCGAAGCCGGCGTTGGATGCCTGTCGTGCCACGAACCGCGCATCGACCAGCAAATCAGCGAAGGGCTGAAGTGGGTCGCAGGTGATTTCGAAGATCCTCTGGGCCCGAGCAACTTAGCCAATACCGAGGGCTTCTGCTTACGCAGCGGCTGCCACACGCAAGGCGCATGGCACGATCGTCATGATTCGATGCCTTTGGAAAACGTCGAAGGATGCGCCAGTTGCCACGTGATGCACCTGAACCACGCCGCCTGGCCCGAGGCCTAGCGCGGCAGCAGTTGCGACCTCTTCGATGGAGGCGGCGACACCATACGCGCCGTCGCCTCCGCCCTTGCTTTCACGCCTTCGCACAGCATCGCGCCCAGAACGAGGACGTGCAATACCGGCGCTTGAGTACTTCCGGGCACTTCGGCGCTTGAGCGATTCCAACACTTCGATATTCGAGCGATTGTCGGACACTTCGGCGCAACCATTGTCCGAGATCGTATCTGGACGCTATCGCACGGATACCACCCACCACACCATCGCCCTTCGCCTTCAGCTTTGCACGGCGATTCCGCATTTCTGGACAAAAATTTCGATAGTTTTACTGATCAGTGCCAAGGTAAGCGAAGATTGCCTGCATAGCCCCAGGTCGACTTTTCTTGTGAAGCGGACATTCCTTCGCGCGCGGCACCTATGTCCCACTTAGGCTGCGAAAACCGAAAATTTTGTCCAAAAATGCGGAATCGCCGTGCAAGAAGCCGCATTGCATCGCCAGTCGCCGTGGCGGCCGAAGTAGCGCCGAAGAAGGAGTCTGCGGCGCCCCGTTCACGGGTCGGAACCTGCTAGAACGCACCCACGCGGAGGTCGCAGAGTCCTTCTGCCCGCGGATCATCCAGGACGACCTCGGCCGACGGCGCTTCAATGAAGCCCCGATACGGGTTCTTCACGCTGTCGATGGGCGTCAGGATGCGCGCTTCGACGTCCGATTTCTCGAACGCCAAGTCGCAATCGATCATTTCGCAGTCCACGAGCTTCAAATTGGTGCAGTAGCACAGCGGCTGCGTGCCGACGATGCGACAGTTCTCGAACGTCAGATGATCGGAATACCATCCCAGGTACTCGCCGCGCACCACGCTGTTGCGCACGGTCACGTTGCGGGCGTGCCAGAACGCGTCCTTCGTGTCGAACGAGCAGTCGTCGAATTCCGCGTTGCGGATGTACTGAAACGAGTACTTCCCCTTCAGCGAGACATCGCGAAACCGCAGATTCTCGGCGCGCATGAAAGGGTACTCTCCCTCGACCGAACAGTCCGCCACCTCAAGCTGATCGACCGACCACCCGAATTCCGCCGAACGCACGTTGCAGCCGGACAGGCGCACGTCGCGGCATTCGCGCAGCGCCTTGATGCCGTGCAGGCTGCAATCCTCGATGACCGCATGGTCGCAGTACCACAGCGCCGCGCGCGCCAGATCGGTCATCCGGCAGCGCCTCAAACGCACGCGGCTCGCGTGCCAAAGCGGATAGCGCAGGTTGAAGAACGTGTCTTCAACCTCCACGTCGGACACCTCCTTGAGCGCGCTCTCGCCGTCGGCTGGGCCGTCGAAACGGCAGTTCTCGACGCGCAGGCGGCGCGCGCCGTACAGGGCCCGTTCGCCGTCAAAGGCCTGGTTCTCCACGACCGCCGGGCCACCTGAGGCCACGAAAGGCCGCGCCGTCGGATCCGTGATCTCACATGCCGCAGCGGCGTTGCCGCTTTTCGATATCGTCAATGCTTCCACTTCCCTCTTCTGGGCGATCGCAGCGTTTTCCCGCATGCGCGCCCCTCGGCTCCATCTCGAATCGATACGATCATAGAACCTGGAGCCCGCTCCAAGTCAAATGGAGCTTGCGTGGAGAGTGGTCGAGCGTTGTTCAATCCTTGACGATCACGCCCAACCTGCGCGCGATGCCGGCGGCCTGGAACAGGTCCATCGAGCATCCGCGCAGTTCACTCATGGTGTCGGAGAGCACGATGTCGGACATCTGGCAGGTGGAAAGGTCGACGCCGGCCAGGCTTGTGCGGAAGAAGCTCGTACCGGCGAAGCGCACATCGTCGAACGCGGCGCGGCGCAGGCGCGCCTCCGAGATGTCGGCATGGACGAAATCGGTCGCGCGGAAGGCGGCATCTTCCAGCTTCGCCTTCGTGAAGAACGCGTACGCGCACGTCGAATCACACATCTCGACAAGCCGCAGCATAGATTCGGTGAGGTTCGCACCGGTGAACTTACACGACGAGAACGTGCAGCGCGTGAAACCGGCTTCGGAGAAGTCACAGTTGGAGAAGTCGCAGCCGGAGAACGCCACGTCGGCGAACGTCGCCCGCGAGAAATCGCACGCGGAGAACGCGCAACCCTCGACACACGATTCGGCCAGCTCAAGCAGCGCAAAGTCGGCATCGGCTTCCACGCAGCCCGTTAGGCGCAGATGGGCGGCCACCAGATCGCCGTCGTTCTCGTCGACGATCCACCGCGAGAGTGACGAGACGTCCACGAGTAAGCCGGGAATGTTCGGTCGCGCGGGCGCAGGTGCAGATGCCGATACGGATGCCGATGCCGCAGATGCAGGGCCGTCGTTTGCGCCGCGCATTGCCGCCGTCATAGAGCCGCACCCGCTTCGGCCTCCGCGTGGGCAGCATCGGCCGCAGCCTCGACGACACCAGCATTCCCGATAGCATCCTCGGCCGTTATCTCGCGCACCGGACGGCAGGGGTTGCCGAAGGCGAGCGTGCGCGGCGGCACATCCTTCGTCACCACGCTGCCCGACCCAATGACCGCCCCGTCACCGATGGTCACGCCCGGGTTCACCGTCACGCCCGCGGCTATCCACACGTCGTTTCCCACGACGATGGGCAGGTTGCGCTCCCGCAGATGGGGCGCGTCCTGGGCATCGAACCAAACGGCGCGCTCGCGCCCGACCATCGGATGCAGCGCCGTAGCGAACGTGCAGTTCGGCCCCACCCACACGTCGTCGCCGAACACGATGGGCGCACCGTCGAGAAACGTGCAATTGAAGTTGAAGAAGCAGTTGCAGCCGACGTACACGTGGTATCCGTAGTCCACCTGCGCGCCCGCCGACATTGACGAGCCCGCTCCCAAGGCGCCGAGCAGCCCGCCCAGCAGCGCGGCGCGCCCCTCGTCGTCAAGCGTCGCATCCGCGTTGAAACGCTGCATGATGCGCCGCGCGCGAATACGATCCTGTTCAAGCAGCAGGTCGGCCGCCTCGAACCACTCTCCGGACGCCATTTGCGCGCGGATGCCCGTTGCGAGCGCAAGGTGCAGCGTCGGGAAGGGCCTGCCCGCCCCGTCGGCCGACGATCGCGCCGCCACGAAGAATCCCTCGTGCTCGTAGAATCCGAGCGCGGCCGGGTTCTGCTCGTTCACATCGAGCCGGTGCACACCCCAATCTTCGACAGCATGCGCGAGCAGCGCCTTCCCCACGCCGCATCCGCGCGCGGCCGGCGCTGCGAACAGCATCTCCAGCACGCCACCCTCCGCACCGGCAAACGCGACGGGTGCGCCGCCTTCGCGCACCACGGCCAGTTGCGCGACGCTCTCGAGCACCTCGTAGACCTCGGGCCGTAACGCAACGACGTCCGCCTCGGTCAAAAAGTGATGCGTCGCCCGCACCGACGCCTCCCAGACGCCCGCGAGCTTCTCCACCAATTCCGCTGAACGCTCGCGCACGTCCTCGACAACGATCCGGTCCATTCGTTCCTCCTCGCCAGGCCGCCGTGCGGCCCTTCGTCTCGTTCCGACCATTCTAGCCGATGGGCGCGTCCGAAGGCGCTTCGGGCACGATCTCCTCCACGAACCAACGCGGGTCCTCGTGGAAGAGGAACGTATGTGCATGTCCGACCACCACGTCGTAGCGCACACCCTCGCCGCCCACCTTGAGGGAGGCGCAACGCCTCGTGCCCAGCACGGCACGCACGGGAAACCGACGCCCGTCGTCCCACACCACGGCGCGCGGTACGATGCAGCCGTCAGCCAGAAACATCGCCTCCACCTCCACGTATCGCTTGCGCCTGCTGGCGATGCCCTGCACCATCGTTCGACCCTCCCTTCTTCGCTTCCTGCACGCACCGCGAGCACCGCACACAACGCGAGCCTGGACCACTCCTCCGCGTCCCGCGCGCAAAATGAGCCGGACCTTTTTTCGCTTCCCGCGTACAACGCGAGCACGGACTCCCCCTTCCGCTCCGTGCGCAAGGCGAGCGAGCCTGCGACCCGCTAATCTTGGTTCGGCAGCAAAATTCGCGAATTCTGCGAGAAAAATGAGGTAGGGGAAGGCTGGCGAGCCATCGGATCTTAGCCGCCGTCGCGCAACCTGGGCGAACACAGCCGAGGCCTCCCGCACGTCCCTCGCACGAAGCCCGAAAACCGGCTTCGGGCTTCCCATACCTCGTTTTTTTGACAGAATTCGGCTTTTTAGCTGCATGTCAGGATGAACGGGTCGCGGCCGAACGCTTCACCATCCCGACGCTGCGGAGAACCCTTCGCTCTGATGGCGCCAAAACCGCACAACTCCGACAGCACCAGTGCCGTGTGGCGTCCTTCGGCTTCGGCGGCCTGCGTCGCCTCCGTCCAACCCGCCTCGCGCTAGAAGTATCCGACCGGATGGATCACGTTATCGCGCTTGATGTCGAGGTCGAGCAAGCTCTCGTCGAGCAGCTCGGCTCCGCGCTGGACGCACGTGTTCCCGAACCGGCGGCGCAGATCGTCGATCGTCTCGTCGAGGTCCTCCAGCATGTGAAGACGCGGATCGAGAGCAAGTTCTAGCTGCTGGGGCGCGTCCATGGGCTCCAGGCCCGAGGCGCGCACGTGCAGACCGCGCAGCGGACGCGTCTCGTCGAGCGGCTCGTTCGCCTCGAGCAGCTCCCAGGCCGTGCGCGCGATGCGGCCCGTCACGTTCGTCGCGCGGGCGAGCGTCGTCTGCCGCGAGTAGCTGACCAGGTCGTCCGCGCTGCGCACGCCGATAGCGATGGTAGAGGCACGGACGCGCCCCTCGCGCAGGCGCTGCGCCACCGATTCCGACAGAAGGTAGATGAGCGCCTTCGCATCCTCGGGAGTCGCGATGTCGTGAGGCGCTGTCAAACCATTGCCGTAGCTCTTGATCGTGTGGTCCACCTCGTTGCGAGCCGCGTCGTAGGGCTTCACCGGCGTCTCGTCCTCGCCGCGGGCGAACGCGCGCAGCACGCCACCCATCTTTCCCAGCCTGCGCTGCAGCAGCTCCGGGGACGCACGGGCTATGTCGCCGATCGTGTCGATGCCCGACGAATGCAGCTTCTTCCGAGTGGCGCGCCCCACATACAATAGCTCGCCGGCCGGAGCGCTCCACACGAGATCGCGATAGTTCTCTGGCGTGATGGCCGTGATGGCGTCGGGCTTGCGGTAGTCGCTGCCGAACTTCGCGAAAATCTTGTTCCATGAGATGCCGATGGACACTGTACAGCCCAGTTCGGCCTTCATGCGCTCGCTGATCTCGGCGGCTGTCTCGAGTGCGCCGGCGCCGACCAGGCGCAGCGAGCCGGTGAGATCGAGCCAGGCTTCGTCGAGCCCGAACGGCTCCACGAGGTCGGTATACTGGTAGTAGATGCGCCGTGCGAGCAGCGAATACTTCTGGTACAGCCCGTAGCGCGGCGTTACCACCACGAGCCCGGGGCACTTCGCGCGCGCCTCCCACAGCGCCTCGCCGGTCTTCACGCCAGCCGCCTTCGCCTCGGCGCTCTTCGCCAGCACGATGCCGTGCCGAAGCTCCTCGTGCCCGCCGACGACCAGGGGGCGTCCGCGCAGCTCCGGCCGATCGGCCTGCTCGACGCTCGCGTAGAACGCGTTCATGTCCGAATGGAAGACCACGCGATGCGCGCCTGCTGGCCGCCGCCTCTCCGTCATAGGTTTTCGCCCCTCCGCTCATCCGCGCAAGCACCGCCGGCTCACGCTTCACATCACTGCAAGAACGTATGTTCGCACAATGCCATCGCATGCGCAAGCGAACAGACCATGGAGTTTCGGCAACGAGAAAAGGGTGTTGGCCAGGTTATATATGATTGCAGAACCCGGCGGTTCAGCCAGGAAATGGGCGATGGCGACCTTGCGGTCGCCATCAAGTGCCCCTCCCCCAGTTGCAAGGCCCGGCCCGCGCCGCGACTCCCTTCGCGCCGATCGGACCGAACGCCTTACGGCATGTTTTAGCGAGGCGCGATGGGTGCGCGATCCTCTTCGGGTTCGATGTCGTCGCCCAGACGGATGGAACCGCTCTCCTTCAGGCGCGCGATCGTGGCATCGTCGGCTCCAACCTTCTTGAGATACTCGGCCGTGTCAGCGCCGAGCGGCGACACTTCCTCGAACTCGGAAATCTCAACCGGAATGGTGGAGATGTGATGCGGCAGACCCGTCTGAAGCACGCGGCCCACACGCGGGAACTCAACCCAGGCCAACGCCTCGGGGTTCTCGCGCGTAATCTGCTCGACAGCCTCGGTCTTGGAATTCACCTTGGCGATGCAGAAGTCCTTGTCCTCGAGCCATTCCATCCACTCGGCGGTCGTCTTGGACTTGATGGCCTCGCGCACGACCTCGAACGCCTCGGGCGCCTCCCACTCGCGCATGAGACCCGTCGGCTTGATCTCGGGATGCCCGATGGCGTCGCAGAACGGCTCCCAGAACTTGGCCTCGACCATGCCGAGGGCCAGCTTGCCGCCGTCGGCGGTCTCGTAGACGTTGTAGGCCGTCGAGGGGTACTCCAGGTCCTCGCGCTTGCACTCGCCGCCGTTGAAGCACCAGCGGGAATCGAGCAGCGAGTTCCACCACACGAAGCAGTCGAACATCGACGTGTCGATGTAGGAGCCCTCGCCCGTCACCTCGCGGGCGTACAGCGCCGCGAGCATCGCCTGGCCGGCCACCATGCCCGACGACAGGTCGCACAGGTGCAGCGGTGACATGGAGCCGTGGTTGACCGACAGGTAGCCGCTCGTCGCCTGCATGTTCAAGTCGTGCTGCGCCTTCTTCGAGCGCGGGTCCTCGGCGCCGTAGCCCGAGATGGAGCAGTAGATGATGCCCGGGTTGATGGCCTTGACCGACTCGTAGTCGATGCCCAGCTTCTTCGTGACGCCGGGGCGGAAGCTCTCGACGATCACGTCGGCTTCAGCGGCCATCTTCAGGAACCAGTCGACGACCTCGGAGTCTTTCAGGTTCAGCGACACGGACTTCTTGTTGCGGCCGAGCGCGGTCACGTAGTAGGAAATGCCGCCGCCCATCGTGGGATAGTCGTGGCGCATGAAGTCGCCCAGACCGGTGTCCTCGACCTTGATCACCGTCGCGCCGAGATCCGCCAGCACCTGCGTCGCGTAGCCGCCGGGCAGGTAGCGGGAGAAATCGAGGACGGTCAGCTTGGAAAACGGGGTGTTCTTCGCCATCGTGCACCTCACCTAGTTCTTCTTGGAGTTCGGGCCGTAGCTCGGCTCGAGGACGGACTCGGGCAGCGGATCGCCCGTGTACTCGAGCACGGCGCCGTCGGCTGCCAGCTTGTCGACGTCGGCGTCGCTGTAGCCGCCGATCTCCTTCAGGATCTTACGGGTGTCGTAGCCCACCGGGCGGGAGCGATGCAGCACCGGGTCGCCGATGGAGGCCAGGCGGAACGGCGGCGTGGTGACGATGTACTCGTCGTTCTCGGTGAACTCGCTCGTGGGGCCCTGCTTCTCGTACTTCACGCGGCGCAGCTGGTCGTTCGCGAACGCCTCTTCGTCGGCCAGCACGTCGGCGACGGTCTGGATCTTCTCGAAGGGGATATCGTTGGCGCGGAAGCGCTTCTCGAGCTCCTCGAACGGGAACTGCTTGCACGCCTGATGGATGGCGGCGTCGACCTCGGTGTACTTGCCGTTCTCGGCCAGCGCCTCGAGCGTGTTGTACTCGGGATCGGTGTAGTACTTCGGGTCCATCTCGATGGTGTCGAACACGAGCTGGCAGTACTTGTTGTAGTTGCCGAAGCACATGAGGAACCACACGCCGTCGGCGGACACGTAGGAGTTGTTCGTGGGGCACTTGGCCTCCATGCGGTCCTTGGGGTGCTTGCAGCCCTGCTGCTCGGCGATGAGCGCGCAGGTCATGCCCCAGGTGCCCACATGGTAGAGGCTCGTGGTCACCTTGTCGCCCACGCCGGTGCGCAGAGCGCCCGCATACGCGCCAAGGATGCCGGCGGTCAGCGCGCAGCCAGTGTTCCAGTCGCCGAAGGCGATGGGCGAGTTGCCCGGCTCGTAGTGCTCGTTGGCCTGCGGGATGGCGCTCACGAAGCCGGAACGCGCGGCGAACGACGTGGCGTCGAAGCCCTTCGCGTCCTTCATCGGGCCGTGCTCGCCGTAGCCGCGGTTCTGGGCCCATACGAGCTTCGGAAACTTCTCATGCAGCGTCTCGTAGTCCAGGCCCAGGCGCTTCAGCGCGCCGTCGCGCAGAGACGTGACGAAGATATCAGCCTTGGACAGGAGGTTCATCATAACCTCGTTGCCCTCGGGGTTCTTGCAGTCAATAGCGGTCCATTCCTTGTTGAACGAGCCGCAGTCGTAGGCCACGTCGTCGAACTCGCTCTTATAGTTCATGCCCCAGGCCATGCCCTGGGTGCGCTGCTCGTCGCCTGAGAACGGCTCGACTTTGATAACGGTCGCACCCAGCTCACCCAGAAGGCGGCTCGCGGCGGGGCCTGCAGCGTACTGCGTGAGGTCGACTACGATAGTCCCTTCCAAACCACTCATGTAGCAAATCCTTTCCCGATTGCCCTCCGGGGCTTCCCCGGAGGCGCGGCTTTAGAAAGAAGGCCCCGGTTTTCACGAACCGGGGCCTTGCTTATCCCCAATGGGACTCCTCTGAGAAACGTCGCCTTACGGCTCGAGGATGACGCGCAGGCCTTCGCCGGCGTCGATGAGCTCCATACCCTTCTTCCAGTCGCTCAGCGGAAGGACGAAGTTGGAGACCAGGCTGATGTCCAGGCCGTTGGCCATGAGGTTGAGCGCCTGGCGCCAGTGCTTGCGCTCGTAGGCGCGCGAGCCGATAATGCTGATCTGACGCATCGCGATGGGGGTCATCGGGATGGTCGAGGGCTTCGCCGGCAGACCGGTGATGCCGATGCGGCCGCCCTTGGCAACCATCTCGACGGCCTGCTGCACCACGGTGAAGTGGCCGGCCGCGTCGAGGATCATCTCGGGGCCCTTGCCGCCCGTGAGCTCCTTGACCTTCTCGACGACGTCGCACTCAGAGCCGTTGATGGTGATGGCGCCCAGCTTCTCGGCAACCTCAAGACGCTTGACGTCGTTGGCCAGACCGGAGCAGAGGACCTTCTTGATGCCGTAGGCCTGACGCAGCACGGCCACCATAAGCAGGCCGATGGGGCCAGGGCCCATGACCAGCGCGGTCTCGCCGGCCTCGGGATGGATGCGCTCGACGGCGTTGAGGGCCACGCACAGCGGCTCGAGCAGAGCGCCCTGCACGAAGGACACCTCGTCCGGCATCGGGATGACGTTGCTGCCACGGATGGCCATGTACTTGGCGAACGCGCCGGGCAGGTCGGTGCCGTAGAAGGGACGGTTGTCGCAGATGTTGACCTGGCCCTTATCGCAGTAGGCGCAGGTGTTGTCGAACAGCACGGGGTTGGCCGTCACGCGCATGCCCACCTTGAGGTCGGCGGGGGCATTGGGGCCCACCTCGGCGATGACGCCGGAGAACTCATGGCCGAAGATGGCCGGGAACTGGATGTTGTACGAGTTGGCGATAGCCTCGTTCCAGCCGTGCAGGGAGTGGTCGGTGCCGCAGATGCCGCACGCCTTGATCTCCATCAGGACTTCGTCGTCCTTGATCTGGGGGATCGGCGCATCTTCGACGTACTCCCACGCGCCGGCCTCGGGCTTGGTCATGTAAACCGCGTTCATCTTGCCTTCCATTGGTGCCCCTTTCGAAAAGAGTCTGCTGAAATGAAAGCCGGAGCGCGTCCCGCGGCCGTCGGACCCGGGACGCGCCGTTGGATCGCTACTGGATGGACCAGCCGCCGTCGAGGATGAGGGTCTGGCCGGTGGTGTAGTTGGTCACAGGCGAGCAGAGGAAGTAGATGGCCTCGGCCATTTCCTGCAGCGAGCCCATCTTCACCTTGGAGGGCGTACGGCTGTACACGTACTCCTGCTGCGCCGGATTGTCGGCGAAGACCTTCTCGACCATCGGGGTCATGACGTAGCCGGGAGCGATGCCGTTGACCTGGATGCCGAACTTCGCGAAGTCGACAGCCAGCGAGCGAACCATGCCCATGACCGCAGCCTTCGTGATGCTGTACGGAGCGATGTTCTCCATGGCGGAGATGCCGCGCTGCGAGGAGATGATGACCATCTTGCCGCCGTCGGGGTTGTCCTTCATAACGCGAGCAACAGCCGTAGCCAGGAAGAAGTTGGCCTTCAGGTTGACAGCGAAGATCTTGTCCCAATCAGCCTCGGTGACGTCGATGGAGTTCATGCGCGGCAGAGAAATACCGGCAGTGGAAACGAGAATGTCGATGCTGCCGAACTCCTCGAGGGTCTTGTCGATCATGGCCTGAACCATGTCGGCCTTGGTGCCGTCGCACAGCATGCCGATGGCGTTCGCACCCTCGGCGCGCAGCTCTTCGGCGGTGTCAAGGCAGATCTGCTCAGGCACGCCACAGATCATGAGGTTCGCGCCTGCAGCTGCGAACTGCTCGGCCGTGGCCTTGCCGATGCCGGAGCCGCCGCCCATGATGATTGCGGTCTTGCCGGCGAGCTGTTCCTTGGGGTCCTTAGAAAACCAATTCTTTCCCATAATGCGACCTTCCTTCGACTACTCCCGTTGATTGCATCCAACCCGTAGACCCCCGAAGGAATCCGCAGGTCAAATCTCAAAACTCTCACAAGTTTCTGGCCTTTATTATGGAACGCCGGAGTCGCTCCGTCTAATTGACGTTCGATAAACGAATCATAGACATAAGAAATAATGCACGTTTACCAGCATGAATAATTGATGGAGACATTCGTTTTGCAAATAAATTTCCGCATTCGGTCGATTCGGGAAATAGATGACGTTGACTCGGCCGATTACGATGGAGCTGCGAGGCGGTGGAGGGTCTTCGCCGTCGTTCTCGGAAGTTCCGCACCGCACCTGCCCCGTTCGATCTCGGAGGGTTTCGACGCGGTTTTCAACCGGCCCGACCGTCCGCTCGGCCGCTCTGTCGGACGGAGTGCCGATGCAACGGTCGAACCGTCAGTGCTCGGAGTCCTCCATGGTGTCTTCAAGCCCGACGATGCCGTCAGGATACTCGGTGAACCGCGCCGCAAAATCGATGAGCTGGTCGGCTGCGGAGCTACTGGATACGCTGTCCTTGTGCGCCAGATAGATGATGTGGAAAGGCTCGAGCACCTCTTCGATGGGAATGCTCACGAAACCCTCGCTGAAGCCGTCGTCCAGCGTATTGAGCATGATGGCCACAACCGATTTCTCTGCAACAACCAGCGATGCAGCGCTGATTTCATCATTGAAGCCCTGCTTTACCGTCAGCCCAACGCGGTGGAACAAGCCGTCAAGTATGGCCCGCACGTAGGACTCGTTGCGATACGAGACGAGCGAGTAGCCGCGCAGATCTTCCAAAGACACCACATCGCGCTTGGCGAGTTCGTGGGAGGCGTCGACTCCGATTACCAGGTTCTGAGAGACCATCGGCGTATAGGTTATGCCCTGCTCGTCGCGCAGTTTGCCGCAAAACGCGACATCGAACTTGCCATCGCGCAGGCCCTTGATACACCCGTAGGTAGTATCCTGATGGATATCGAACACTATGCCGTCGCCGAACTCTTCGCGAAACGCATTCAAAAGACGCGGCAGAAAATTGCGCTGGATGGAAATGACGGTCCCGATGCGAATCTGGCCGCTCAATCCGCTGCTATAGAGTTTCATGAGGTTGACCGCCTTGTCGACCTCATTCAAAGCGAGGCAGATGTGCTCGTTAAACTCGGCACCGTAGGACGTGATCCGCACGTTGCGACCGACGCGTTCGAACAGGCGCACGCCCAGTTCCTTTTCCAGGTTGCCGATCGAGTTAGACAGCGACGGCTGCGTGATGAACAGTTCTTCTGACGCCTTACCGTAGTGCTCCACCTCTGCAAGCTTGCGGAAATAATACAGTTGAGAAAGATTCATGCACCCGACCCCCAACTATTCCAGAAGACACTTCGACCCTCGCAACTCAATCTTATCACACGGCCCCGACGATACGCATGAAAACCGCAACGAGAAGCGTCCGGATCGATGCATGCCAGTGATCGCGACGTCCATGTTCGACAGGGCGGCTTTCGAAACGCGTGCGACCGGGTTGTCGTCCCGGACCTCGAGCACGGCGTCGGCCGGAGCGAAGCTACCGCGATCGGCAAGCCCAAGGCCGGCGGCGGCATGCGGGACTCGGGACCCGAACCACACCCGATCTCCCGCCCGAGGGCAACCTTTACGCGCTACGGAAAAGGCCGGGCGCTCACTCGCGTCCGGCCTCGTCTTTCGTGGAGCCAGCGACAGGATTCGAACCTGCAACCCGCAGTTTACAAAACTGCTGCGCTACCGTTGCGCCACGCTGGCAAACGCGCCATGCGCCTCTCGACCATCTACCCGACGTCCGAGGCGAAGTCGAATCGTTATCGAAAGCGAGAAGCGCGCTAGCGTATTGTACGACATCCCCGGCGATTCGTGAAGCGAGGGACGCGCTATGCGGATGGAATTCGAGACCGGCGCCCGCTCTGGCCGCAGACAGCGGTCCAGACCGTGGCGCGCGCATTTGGCGGTCCGGCATCCGCGCACCTACCGCTTGGTACAGAGCTTGAACGATCCACCAGCCCCGTGGTTTTCTGCTCAGTATGGCATACCGGAAGACATATGTAGACGTAACCGCACGCATCGACGCCGATGGAAGCATCACCCCGCTCGAAGTTTTCTGGCGCGACGGCCGTCGGTTCGAGATCGACCGCGTCCATGAGGCTATCCGGAGAACGTCCACGCGCGTTGGCGGAACGGGCATTCGCTACCTTGTCTCAATGAACGGTCGCGAGAAGTACTTGTTCTTCGAAAACCCCCGTTGGTTCGTCGAGGAGATCGTGTCTGACAATCGGAATCGATAGCGGCCTGTTCGAACCTTGAAGAGCCGCCCCGCTGCCACATTCGCTCAGTGGTGCGAAGACTTCGCACCACTTCCCTTCCCCCCCTCTGGCAGAGCCCGAGTCGCGCGGCACCGACTTGAGCCGTATGCGAGCATCGGGGGGCAGAGGGCTTGGGCGGATGTTTCTGGCTTTTGGCGGAGCTTTCGAACCGGCACGCGGCCGAGTCCCATGGCAAGCGCTATACTGGATGGCGTTTTGCCAGCGAAGCCGTAAAGCCGAAAAAGGTGCGCGCGATAGCCAGCCGCTAAGCCGCAAGGCAATGTGATCGGTGCGCATACGTGGGGAAAGGCGCTTACGAGCGAAGGCGATCAGGAGAATTCCAGCATGTCCATGCACAACAGCACCGCGCACGATGAAGATGCCGTTGAGGAAGTCGTCCCTGGCTCCATCGAAACGGATCCCATCAAGAAAAAGCTGCCACTTCCGTTGAAACTGTTCGGCGTGATCTGCATCGTCAGCAGCGCCGCCTTCGTGCCGCTTCTGCTCCTCGTGCTCGTGGGGACCGCGCTCCTCGTCCAGCAGGGCCAGCTGACGGAGGGGCTTTCAACGACCGCTCTCGTGTTCTTCGTCATAGAAGCAACGCTCACGGCAGTACTGGCAGGCATGTTCGCAGTGCTTGGCGTGCGTCTTTTGCGCGACAAGCGTCGCCACGCGGCCCATCTAGCCGAGGTCATGATCGTCCTGGTCATCCTCATTGCACTCTGCGACATGATGCTGAACGGCCTGTCGCCTGATCTCGTCCAGCTGGGCATCACGCTCGTATTGCTCATCGCCCTGGCCTCCTACGTGGATCCGACCCTCGCCGAAGAGCGCGAGCTGCAGCGCAAGCTGCGCGACATGGAGCTGCGCGAAGACGCCGAGGACGGCACGCTCGGTCGCGACGAGACGGGCAAGGGTTTCATCGCGCTCAACTTCTTCAACCTCTTTTGGATCTTCGTCGTCTGTTGCGTGCTGGGCCTCGTCATCGAGACCGTCTACCACTTCGCTGTCGTGGTCCCGGGCCACTACGAGAATCGAGCCGGGCTCCTCTTCGGGCCATTCTCGCCAATTTACGGATTCGGCGCGGTGCTCATGACCGTGGCGCTCAACCGCTTCCACGATAAGAACGTCGTCCTCATTTTCCTGGTCAGCGCCGTCATCGGAGGCGCGTTCGAGTACCTTACAAGCTGGTTCATGCAGTTCGCCTTTGGCATTGTCGCCTGGGATTACACGGGCACATTCCTGTCCATCGACGGGCGCACGAACGGCATGTTCATGGCTATGTGGGGCGTACTCGGCGTGGTATGGATCAAGCTTCTCCTACCTTGGATGCTCAAGCTGGTAAACATCATCCCTTGGAACTGGCGCTACACGGTCACGTCGGTATGCGCAGCGCTCATGATCGCCGATGGCGGCCTGACGCTCGTCTCGCTCGACTGCTGGTACCAGCGCATGGCAGGCAACGCGCCCGAATCGGCCATCGAGGAGTTCTGCGCAGACCACTTCGACAACCAGTTCATGGAGGACCGCTTCCAGAGCATGTCTATCGACCCCTCGAACGCGACTCGCACGCGTTAGGAGCGATCGCAGCCTTGGGCCGCCTATCGGCCCGCCCAAGGCATGGCATCTACCTGCGGCGATCAGGCTTCAACGCCCCGCACCGCTGACAGCGCCGCACGCATGAGCATCTGGCCCAACACGACGCCGATCAAGCACGCGATCACGCTGCCGCCCGCATAAGCGCCCGCCATGGCGTAGCGTCCGCGGTCGATCAGATTCACCGTCTCGAGAGAGAACGACGAGAACGTGGTGAAGCCGCCGCACACGCCTGTTTTCAGGAACAGCACTGCATTGGCCGGGAATCCCGGCCATGCGGCAACGGCTTCCATGACCGCGCCGATGGCGACGGCCCCGAGGAAGTTCACGAGCAGCGTCATGAGCGGGAAATCCCCTCCATAGGGGATGAACTCGACCATCAGATAGCGCGCAACGGCCCCGACGAACCCACCTGCGCCCACGCACAGCAACGAAAACACAACGTCCTCCCTCGCATCAGAATCAGGAAGACATCAGTATACCCCTGCCGAAGCCGCACGCCTCTCGACACGCAGCGCCGCACAACGAGACCCAATCAGCTTGGGGGGAGCTGCGCAACGAGGCCTGGCGTTGGGAAGCAAGGTGCGTTTGCCCCCCTTGATCACGCGATCCGGATGCCGCGCTGCGCTGAACAGAACAAGTGCGGGAAAAATCCCGTTTTCCGTAAGAAAAACGAGGTATGGGAGGGATCGGCAAACCACGAGCCCGCGCTGCCTTTTCGCGGCCTGCGCAAACGCGATCGCGAAAACGCGCTTCCCCTCCGAAAGGCCCCGAGACCGGCATCGAGGCCTCCCATACCTCGTTTTTCAAGCAGAATTCGAACTTGGAGCCGCTGGGCTGACGTCGGATTCAGAGACGCCCTGCTGCGCATGGAGGGCGTCCTCGCGCAGAGGGTGCGCGCGCCGCTTCCCTCGGGACACCTCGCAGCTACGCCTGCTTCTTGATGCTGCTGGCCAGCACCGTGCACACGATGACGAGCGCAAGGCTCACAATCGAAGACCACTGGAACGAGCCCTGCGCAATGCTCATGCCCAGGCTGATCAGCCCCAACACAACGCCGATGATGCATAGCACGAAGAACGCGCCGATTTTGCGCGGGTTCTTCGCACCGCGCAGGCCGAGCAGCGCGATGATGAGGTTTACAACCCCGCCCACGACGGTCCCTATGCCCAGCGCGATGCTCATGGCGGCAGCATCCACCGTCGCGCCCTGGGAATCTACAATATTACCCGTGGCGAATCCCGAACCGAACGTGAGGAACGCGCCGAAGGCGATCAGGATGACCGCCCATGCGATCAGCAGGATACAGATAATCTTCAACGCTCTTTGGGAACCGGACATCGGCCTTCCCCTTCCGTTGTAGACGGCGCGAAGCCCGACGCGTCCCCGCAGCAGTGACGATGCGGCGACGCGACGCGATTCCGCCTCCCCAGGCACACGCTTATCGCGCGCCACGCGAACCCTCGTCGCGCGTGAGAGAGTATAGCCTGCACCTGCGGTCAATGACCCGACCCATCGTCGATTCAACCATGCGTTTAATCAAAGATTTTCAGATGTTTCCGGTTTTCAGCGAGTCTCGATGGCTCCAATGAGCTCAGGCGATTCCGGCGGTTCCCAATGGTTTCGGCGGTTTCGAATGATTCCCGGCTGCGTTCCGCGAGTACTTCGGTGCGACTCGAAAAAGTGCGTTGAACGTTGCCGCATCCTCGCTTCAGCCGCCGAACGAGGCCCACGGTGCGCCGATGCGACCCCCCCCCGAGCAACATACTCTATACGCGTCTTGAACGTATTATTAATAGATGAGGAATATATTCAGCTCGTCTCGAAACGACTCCCATATGATGCTCCCATGGATACGACAACGAAAAGGAAGCGTCTAGGAAGCCGCGTGAGGCGGCTTCGCTACGAGCATCAGATCAACCGCAAGCAGTTCGCACTCATGATCGGCATGGATCGCGGCTATCTTGCGGGAATCGAATCGGGCAAGTACAACGCGACCTTCGACAAGCTCTGCGCCATAGCCGACGGATTCGACATAACTTTAGCCGAACTGCTGGCCGAAGTCGACGACGAGCAGGTCGACGAAGACGTCATCGAGCCTCGCTAGACCGCTCCGGCTGTCTGAACAGACGCCCTCTCGCCCTCTCGGATCAGCTTCGTCCCTTTTCGGGTGACCATGTACACGTTCGCCCGCTGGCCGCCGTCCTCGTCGAAGCACGGGACGCGCTGCACGCATCCCTCCTGCTCCAGCACGCGGCATGCCCTGCGCACGCGCGAAGGCGAGTACCCCAGCGCCCGCTCCATCTCGCGGTATGACACCCGAGCGCCATGAGGCTTACCTTTCACGCGCTGCACAATGTACCCGAGCACGTTGCATCGGACGTTCATGGCGACTTCTCTGCTCGTTCTCGGCATTTCGCCCATCCCCCAAAATCTCGTTCAACGTGATTATTCTCTCCTTTTTGACACGTATACTAGCAGATTACTTGCGATATGTGGAATATATTCATCATTTCTTGAGACCCCCGTGCCCTTACCGGTCGGTCGCATATAATCCCAACAATGTTACCGATTCTGCACGAGAGAAGGAGCTTTTATGGCAACCGACAACCTGCCAAGCCTAGACAACCTTACTAACCTGCTGATCACCTCCGCCGACCTGGGAAGCGTGAAGGAGGCGGAATTCGTCCGCAGCATCAGGAGCGACAAGGTGAAAATGCTCGTATCCGACAACCAGATCTCCTGCGTGATGCTCGCGCCAGAAGTGTACAACGCACTGCGCGAAGCCGCCGAACGCGTGGTGAAGGCGAGCGCCGCCGCGCAGTAGGTAGCACCTCCCGGAGTCTGCGCAACGTTGCGCACAACCCATGCGAAGCCTGCGCGCGACCTTTCGCGCGGCACGGGCGAAACCCGCTGCAACCATCTGAAACGGAAACGACCGTCACGGCTGAAGCGCCAGGGCGGTCGTTTGTTCTGCAAGCGGAAGGCAAGAGGGATGCTGTGAGCTGAGAAAACAAGCGAGCCTCGCGGACAGACGGCTGCGAACACAAGGCGACAGACAACAGGCGCACGGAAGGCTGAACACGACAGGAGCCGCGTACGGGCGAGAGCGTCGTCACCCCTCTGAAACCACCTCGCAGTCGATGGTGCCCGCCAGTAAAAGCTCCGTGTAGGCCGCTCGATCGACCGGCTCCCCTTCGGCGTCCACGGCGATGAAGGCCAAAGACCCGTCGACACGGCCGTCTAGCAACGATGCACCGAACCCGCCGCGCGCCTCTTCGAGGAAGGCGTTCGCCTGTTCCTCAGTGTCGAACCGAACCGACAGCTCGCTTTTCATGAGGAAGCCGTCTTCGCCAAACACGGCTTTCTCGGCAACCTGGCCGACACTGCCATCCGCAGCGCGCACCTTGTAGGCGTATTCGGCCTCGGCCGCGCAGTGTTGGTCGTAGCCCGCTACAAGGGCAGCCAGCGGAGACGGCTCGCCCTGGGCAATGGACTTCCCCCCGTCGAGCGCGACGGCGAGCGCCGCCGCCCCCAACAAGGCAGCCGCCGCCACGAACGTCATGCCGACGAAAACGAGTTTACGGCCCGAAGCGGCACCGCCGGCATCGACAGCCTCGGATGCGAGAGGAGGATGCGCTATTGTCGGCTCGACGACCAGACCGTCCGATGCGATGGGCGCAGGCTGCTTCGCAGGAATAAGGGGAGCATAGGACTCCTCGGTGGCGTTGGAGCTTGGAATTTCCGGCTTTCCCGCAGGCTGATTCGAGGCGTATGCAGCATTTGAATCGTCGCGCGCTGCGGACTCGCGTGCGGAGATCGCAACGACCGAGGCTGTCGCGATCGAATCCGACGAGTTCGCGGGAGCGGTCGTTGGATTGGATGGGCTCGAAGGAGAAGCGATCGAACCGGCCGAATTGGTGACGACTGCGAGCGCTGTCTGCGGTTTGATACCTGCCGAAGAGGACGCCGCAAGATTCTTAACAGGCGCGACGGGCTTCCCAGTCAATGCTGCGGGCTTCTCAGATAGCGAAGCAGGCTTTTCGGTCGGCGACCCGGACTTCACGGCAGGCTTCTCATCAGGCGCAGGCTTCCCGACAGATGCCGCAGACTTCCCGGCAGACTCCTCCGGCTTTCCGCTCATTGCCGCGACTTGAACGGCAGATGCCGCGGGCTTTCCTGCAGCGCGCTTGGCCGACACAGCAGACGATGTAGCTGCAGCAACCTGGGCGGCAACGACTGCCGTCGCTATCGGATGCGATGCGAATTTACCTGGCTTCGGCACAACATTGCGCGCGACGGGTTTTACCAGCTTCGCAGCGCCGGAGGAGGACTTGCTCTCCACCGACCCGGCCGCGCGCGGCCGGGTCGGTGGCCTCGCAGACGCTGTGTCGATAGCAGCAGCCACAGCGACGCCAGCGGCATCGGCGTCGTGCGCATCGTCCGCTTCCACGGAACCATCGACACCGAAGGCGGCGAACAGGTCGAAGAATGCGGCCTCCTCATCTTTCGGCGCGGAGCCTCCCGGCGCCGGGGCCGGCTCCTCCTGGATGCCAAGCAGGGACGCAAGCGACACCGTGGCGCGTTCGCCGGCCGCATCATACGAAGGACCCGGCGGTAGCCTATCGCTTACATCGCCTGCGACCCGCAACGCGAACGCGGCATACTCGCCGTGTGCCGACCGCGACGCGGATACGCCGCCCGCGTCGCGTACAACCTGCGGTTCATCCGAACCCAAGAGCAGCCGCAGCAGGTCGTCGTCCGCGCGGGACGCCGGGCCGTACTCGTTGGTGCCGTCGTCGCGGGCGTCTGCGCCCGGATCCTCCACGAGCGAGAGCAGCTCGTCCAAGGACAGGGTATCGGAAGTTGGTTGGGGTTCTGCCATCAAGTTTCCTTACGTCTCGTCTCGACCTGTTATCTAACGCGGCTTCGCGGGACCGCCCGCGCGCGTCCGGCGCTTCCCGCAATGCGCGGCCTGCGGACGTTCACCACGGCGAAGCAAGCGGCCCCCGCAGCCGCAAGCGCGACTGCGAGAGCGGCCAACGTGCCCGCCGTCAGGCTCGCCGCCATCTGCGCGCGGGCGGCCAGCGTGGCGTCGGCCGCCTGGCGCGCCCGGTCGAGCGCCGCATCCCCGAACGCGGCGAGCCACGGACCCGCGGCCAGATTGGATGCGGCCCCATCGACGTGCGCGGAAGACACGCCCGCGCCGTCGCCGGCGGATTGCGCGTCCACGGCGTCGCCTCCCCCGCCGCCGTTTCCAGCAACCGGATCGGAACCCGCCGCAGCATCGTCGGCGGCCCCAGAAGCGCCATCGCCAGAAGCCGCAGCGTCACCAGCGGCCCCGCTGCCAACCACGCCGGCCGCCGCATCGTCCGCCGCTGCAGGCGGATCGCCGCCCGCCTCCGCGCCCGCATCGAACGCCGAGGCCTGGGCCGCCCCCGCGCCCCAGCACGCGAGCCACACCGCGCCCGCCAGCAGCATGCCGGCCGCCGCGGCCGGCACGTCCCATGCCCGCGAGCGGGCGGAGCGGACCCTCGTCATGGGCGGCCGGCCTTCGCAGCCCGCCTCCGCGACGCCGCGGCGACGCCCGCGGCCGCCAGCGCCAGCACCGCAGCCGCGCAGGCGATGGACCCGGTTGCATCGCCTGTCTTCACGTACCCGAGAGCGGTCTGCGCCCCGCGCCCCGCCGCATCGATCGGCCCGCTGGGCGCCACCGGCGCGGCAAGCCCGAACTCCACCAGGATGGAGTGGTCGGCCCGCACGTCCACGAACGGATAGCTCGTTCCGTCGAAGCTGCTCCGCACCCCGTCGATGATGAGCGCACGCACCCGGTAGCCCGGATCGGCCTCGAACTGGAACGTCCGCGTTCCGCCCGCGCTCACCTTCACCTCGCCCGAAGGGCGGATGCTCCCGTGGCCCCCCGCGACACCCGCCGTTAGCATGAACTCCGTCGGCGCGATAGGCTCGTCCCCGCCTTCGGCGCGGAACATGGCGACGATCGAGCGGTCGGCCGTCACGTTCTTCATTAGGTAGTACGGCAGCGCGCCCTCCGGCCGCACGGGCTCGACCCGCTCGCCGTCCACCAGCACTGCGTCCAGCTCGTAGCCTTCGGCGGGCTTGAACGTGAACAGCTGCGCGCCGTCGTGCGGCACCTCGACGGGGCCCTGGGGCACGATCTCGCCGCCCACGTCGCCAGCCACCGACACCGTCACCACGTGCGTCTCCACGGGAGGCACGGAAGACGCCTTGAACGTGGCGCTCACCACGGTATCAACGCTCACGCCCATGAGCTCGTACTGGTTGCCCGCCACCGGCACGACCACTCCGTTCACCTTCGCGGTGTCCAGCTCAAAGCCCTCTTCGGGAATGAAGCCGAAGATCAGGTTGGTGCCCTTGTCCACGTCGAGAGGACCTGCGGGATCGATCCGCCCGCCTTCGCCCGCCTCGGTGGTCACGCGCACTTGTCCGGGCGCCGGCGGCACCGTCTTTCGGAACTCGGCCCGCACCGCATGGTCAACCTGCACGTCGTCCAGGCGCAGCACGCCGTCGCGCCACCGGTAGGCGGGCAGGTCCGCGCCATCCAACGTGACGTTCGCCAGCTCGTAGCCCTCGTCGGGCAGGAGGCTGAACGACGCCGAGCCCCCGTGCGCCACCTTCACCGGATCTGCGGGATGCACCGCCCCGCCGGTCGTTGCCGAAGGCGTGACCGTGTGGAACGCGGGCTTCGGGGGATCGGTCGGGGCGGCCTCGCGGAACGTCACGACCACCTCGGCGTCGACCTGCACGTTCGGGACGGCGAACGAGAACCCGTCGACCGCCACCGGGACGCCGCCCACCGTGACCTGATCAACCGCGTAGCCGTCGTCGGGAACGACGGCGAACAGCTGGTCGGCGCCGCGCAGCACGCGCACGTCCCCGTCCGGCGAGACGGAGCCGTGATCGCCCGCCGCCACATGCAGGGTGGCGTAGCGCGGCGGCTCCACGTCGGGCGCGAAGGCGGCGGTCACCTTCGCATCGGCGGACACCGCGGAAAGCACGAGCATGCCGTCCGCCACCTCGCCCAGCGCATCGCGCGTCGCGCCGTTCTCCTCCACGGTGAGCGAAGCCAGCTTGAAGCCCGCATCGGGCACCACGGCCAGCTGCGCGTCGCGGCCCTCGGGCACCGTCATCGAGGGCGTGATGGTTCCGCCGGCCGAGGCCTCCGTCTCCACCCGGTACGTCGTCACGGGCGCGGGGTCGGGGTCGTCGGCGGTGCGCTCGCGGAACACGACGTCCACCACGGCGTCCTCCTGCGCCTCGGCGATGGCGAACCAGTAGGCCCCCGCCTGCCCGCCGGCGGCCGAGAACACGGCCGCTCGGAAGCCGAACACCGAAGCGGGTGCCGCAGCCTCGACCGGATGGAACTCCGTGGGCTCGCCGTTCACGGCCACGCTCTGGGGCACGTAGCCCTCTTCGGGGTAGATGTAGAACGCGATGTCGCGCGCGCCCCGCGGCACGGTGAGCGACTCGGGCTGCACCGTGCCCCCTTCGGAGCCGCGCACGGACGTCACGCTCACCTTCACTTCCACGTCCACGTTCACCGTGGGCGGTTCCTCGGGCGCCGGCCCGTCGGGGATGCGCTCGAACACCGCGCGCACGCTGCGATCGCCTTCTACCGCGGCAAGCGCCAACACGCCGGTGCGCGCCGCCTCCTCGA
The DNA here is from genome assembly GCF_002899715.1 of Enteroscipio rubneri. GTDB lineage: Bacteria > Actinomycetota > Coriobacteriia > Coriobacteriales > Eggerthellaceae > Enteroscipio > Enteroscipio rubneri. Next base: position 99,109 of record NZ_PPEK01000010.1, read on the forward strand.
CCTGGGCCGCTCCCAGCTCGACGCCGTCCACGAGCACCGACGCCAAGCGGTAGCCCTCGTTCGCTGTTACGGCGAACGTCGCGCCGTCGCCGTGCGCCACGAGCACGCGGCCGCGCGGCGATATCGTTCCGCCGCTCGTGGAAGAGGCGGTCACCTCGTGCACCTCGGGCACGTCGGGCTGCGGCTCGCCCTGATCGAGCGCGCGGAACGTCGCCTCCACCCACGTCTCGCCCGTCACGGCAGGCAGCACGAGGCGGCCGTCCTCCACCTGGCGGGTCGCGTCCCGGCCGTTCACCTGCACCGCGTCGAGCGCGTAGCCATCCGCGGGCAGCAGCAGGACGGAGCACGAGCCGCCCCGCACGACGCGCACGTCGCCCGTGGGCGAGGCCGATCCGCCCGCGCCCGCCGACACGTGCACCACCGCATAGGCCGGCTCCGGCGCGTCCTCGGGCGCGAACTCGCCGCGCACGGCGTGGTCGGCCCGCACGTCGCTCACCGTATAGCGGCCGTCCGCGATCTCCGCGGCGTCCACCGGCGCGCCGTCCAGGAGCACGCGCACCAGCTTGTAGCCCGCATCGGCACGGAACTCGAACGTGGCGCTCTCGCCCTCCTTCACGTCCGTCCGGCCGCTGGGCGCGACCGAGCCGCCCGACGAGGCCGAAGCCGTGACGGCGTGAAAGCGGGCCGGCGGCTCGGCGCCCTTCTTGAAGGCGGCGTGGATGGTCGCGCCCGTGCGCACGTTCTCGAATGTGTAGGAGCCGTCGGCCACCTTCGCAGGATCCACCGCCGCTCCGTCCACGAGCACCTGGTCCAGCTCGTACCCATCGTTCGGCTGGAACGTGAAGCGCTTGCTCGCGCCCAGGCCCACCTCAACGTTGCCCGAGGGCTCGATGGAGCCGCCGTCGCTGGCGCTGGCCTGGATCACCGCGTAGCCCGTCGGCTTGTCGGGGTCGTCGGGATCCGCCGGATCCGCGCCCGCCCGCTTGAAGAAGGCGCGCACGCTCGCCTCGGAGGTCACGCTATCGATGCGGTAGAAGCCCGCGGCCGCGGCCTCGGGAACGTCCGCGTCGTCCACGGTCACGCGGTACAGCTCGTAGCCCGCGAGCGCGCCGAAGCGCAGCGTGAGGCTCTGCCCCTCGACCACCGCCACGTCGCCCGCGGGCGAGACGAAGCCGCCCGCCGTGGCCGAAGCGTGCACGGTATGCACAGTCGGCGGCACCGCGCCCGCATCCGCAGCGAACTCCACGTGCACGGCCGCATCCTGCCGCACGTTGAACAGCGTGTACGCGCCGGCCGTCAGCTCGTCCTCCGGCACCGGCTGATCGTTCACCGTCACCGAGGCCACCTTGTAGCCCGCCTCGGGAACGAACGAGAACGTCTGCGAGCCGTCGTAGGCCACGGAGACCGCGCCCGCGGGCGATATGGAGCCGTGCTCCCCCGCCGTGGCGGTGATCACCGGGTCGATCCGGGGCGCGTCGCCCGAGGCCGGCTCGAACTCCGCGCGCAGGCTGTGGGGCTCCCGCACGTCGTCGAACCGGTACGCGCCGGCGGCGACCTCCGCCGCGTCCACGGGCTGCCCGTCCACCAGCACCCGGTCGAGCGCGTACCCGGCAAGCGGGACGAACGAGAACGGCATCGAGCCGCCCTCCGGCACCTGCACCGCGCCCGCCGGCGACACCACGCCGCCCGGCCCCGCCTCGGCCCGGATCTCATGCAGAACAGGCTGCTCGGGCTTCGGCTCGCCGCCGCCGAGGGCGCGGAACGTCGCGTGTACGGAAGCGTTCGCCGCCACGTCCGAAAGCGTGAGCGAGGACCCCCGCACCTCCACCGGCTCGCCGTTCACCGTGACCGTCTCGCGCGCATGGCCCTCGTCGGGCACGAAGACGAACGTGGCCGATCCGCCCGCTTTCACGCGCACATCGCCCGCCGGCGACACGATGCCGCCCTCGCCGGCCGTGGCCGTCACCGTGTAGTACGTATCGTCCGGCACCACCACGCCCGACGGCTCGAACGAGGCCGCAAGCGCACAGTCCTCGCGCACGTCGGCCAGCACGAACACGCCGCCTGCGACATCGCCGGTCACGTCCGCCGTCCGGCCCGCGCGCTCGAGCACGACCGAGGCCAGGCGGAAGCCCTCGTCGGGGTACAGGTAGAACGTGCGCGCGCCGCCGTCGGGAACCTCCACGGCCCCGGACGGCGAGATGGAGCCGCCCTCGCCCGCCGCTGCGGTGACGGTATGCGTCTCCTCGACGGCCTCGCGCTCGAACACGGCCTCGACGGCGCGGTCGGACACCACGTTCTGCACCGAGAGCACCGTGCCGGACAGCCGGCCCATCGCGTCCGCGCCGTCCACGGTGAGCGATTTCAGGACGCAGCCTTCATCGGCCTCCACCTTGAACTCGGCCGAGCCGCCCAGGGGCACCTGAGCCTCCGCAGGAGCGATGCTGCCGCCGCCGTTGGACGTGGCCGTCACCGTGAACATGGGAACGGGCGGCGCCACGCCACGCACGAACGTAACCTGCACGTTCACGTCGGACTCCACCGCGGCTATCGTGCACGTGCCGTTGAGCGCCGGCACCACCACCGCGCCCGAGCCGTCGTCGGCCGTGACCGCGTCCACCGTCCAGCCCTCTTCCGGGAACAGCGCCGCCACTGCGCGCTCCCCGTGCGCCACCTGCGCTTGGGCGCTCGCGCCGGCCGCGCCGTTGTTCACGGACACCGCTCCGTTGCCGCCCGCCACCACGGCGGAAACCGCATGCTGCCGGGCGGGATCGGGCTCGACGGCGCGGAAGAGCGCCTTCACCGTGCGGTCGCCCCGCACGTCCGCGATGGTGCACACGCCGCCCGGCGCGTCTACGGGCACGCCGTCCACCAGCATCGCATCGAGGGCGAAGCCGGCATCGGGCAGCGCCGTGAACGTGACGGAGGCGCCCTCGGCCACCTTCACCGTGCCGGCGGGCAGTATCTGGCCGCCCTCGCCGGCCGAGGCCTCCACCGTGTGCACGGCGGCCTCCGCTTCGTCCGCGACCACCGCGAACGCGCCCAGCACCTCGGTGGAGAAGCGCGCGATGCCGCCCTCGACCTGCGCCGAAAGCGTCATCGAGCTGCCGTCTGCGCCGATGCCCACCACCGCGGCGTCGCCGTCGGGCACGCCGGGCGCCGGCAGGGCCACCTGCACCTCGCCCACGTAGGCCGTCTCGCCCTCGGCCGCGAGGTCGATGTGGTACGCCGAGGCCAGCGGCGCGCCGGCGGCAGCCTGCAGCATGCCGAACGTCGGCTGCGCGGAATCGACGGCCGCGGCGTACAGCAGCGCGCCCACGTGCATCCACGCGCTCGCTGACACGCCCTCCACCTCGGTCGAATCGATGGTGCGGTACTCGTAGCCCGCCTTCACCACCACCTGGATGGACGCGGTGGCCGTGGAGCCCGTCTCGTCGCGCACGACTACGGTGTACACGTACACCGTGCCGTCCTGCAGCGTGTCGGCGTGCTCCGAAAGCTTGTAGACGGGGCCTTCGTCGAATGCGAACGAATCGTCCGGCTGCCCGTCGGCCGTGCGCGTCCAGGAGTACGCGAGCTCGCCCTTGCCCGTGGCGACCACCTTGAGGTCGAACGAGCTGTTCCCGCTGATCTGCGCGACGGAAGCCGCGAAGCTCTCCGTGTGCTCCACGATGGCGGGGCTGGCCACGGCCAGCACGTTCACCGTCGTGCCCAGCTGCGCCTGTTCGTCGCCGGTCGGGAGCGCCTGGCCCACCTCGTCGGACACCGAGGGCCGGGGGGCCTCCGCGGCTGAAGCGGGAAGCGGCATGTACGATACGAGCAGGCACATGCACAGCAGCGCCGCCAATATCGTGTGGACGTACCTTCTCGTAGCCTGCATAGCTGCTTCCCTCTTCCTAGCCGAGCACCGAAACGGTCATCTTCGCGGCGGCCTGCCCCACCAGCTGCTCATCGTCTTTGCCGTAGGCGTAGAACACGGCCGTGCACGGGTAGTCCCCCGCATCCAGATCCACGTCGAGCCGCGCCTTCTGGATATGGTGGTTCGGCTCGATCATGCCGGACGTGTACACCGCCTCGCCCGTGTCGTCGCGGGTGATCTCCACCTTCATGAGGTAGGGATTGTTCGGGACGTTCTCGATGCGCAGCTCGCCCTCCGACGTTCCGTCGGCGAACTCCACGCTCGAGGCGATAGAGATGTTGAACATGCCCTCTTCGACGATGCGGTCGAGCTCCTTTTGGATCTCCTCGGGCGTCTTGCCCTCCAGCTGGCCGAGCGCGGCGTTCGGGTCGCGACCTTGGCTCGTGTTGGAAAAGGCCATGAAGCCCAGCACGCAGGCCACCACGATGGCCACGACGGCGACGCCCACCGCCACGTAGAACGCGGGCGGCTTCGCAGCGCGCGAAGCGGTGGAAGCGGAACCCCTGGCTGCAGAGGCGGCGTCGGCGCGGTCATCGGTCGCGGGGCGACGGGCGGCGCTCCTTTTGGAGGCCTCGTTCGCGGCATCGTCGATGTGCGCGGAGCGCTTTTTAGGTTGGCGGTCGGGTGCGTGCATGGTCTTCTTTCCTCGGATCGTTCCTTCAGGGCGGCCTCCCGCCGATGGGGAGGCCGCCTTCGTTTCATAAGATGCGCGCGCTTTGGATGCGCGCTGCGCACGTCCCACAAGCGCATGAAAGCCGATTAAGCAGCCGGCGTGTCCACGGCCACCGTGTAGGTGATCTTCACGGCAGGATAGGTGGTGTTTGCGGTGAGGTTGCTCTTAACCGAGGTGGTGCCGGCCAGCTCCAGGCCGAGCTCGCCGTTCGCAGGGGCGGTGAAGTACGACTGCGCCTCAGTCGGGATGCTCGTGGCGTTCTCGGACTCGATGGACATAGCAGCAGACGAGCCCGCCTTCACCGTCAGCTTCATCTCGCCCGTCGTGGCGGACATGTTGTTCTTCGGGTTCGTCAGCTCAGTCACAGCCTTCCAGCCCGCATTGTCGACGCCCTGGACCTTCGTCACCTTCAGGGCCTTCGTGGCGTTGTTGTTGACGATCTTATAGGCATCGGCGGAAGGCGCCGTGATGGTGCCGCCCTCGATAGGCGTGACGATGGTGATGTCGACCGGGATGGTGGCCTGGATCTGCGAAGCGGTGGCGTACACGTTCAGCGCCGTAGAAGCGGATCCGGTATTGTCGTTGCCATCGGCGAACGAGCCCGTCTTGCCCACGCTTGCGTCCGCGGCGAACGCCGGTACGGCGCCCATCGCGAGAGCAGCCGAAAGAGCCAAAGCGGCGGCCATCTTCTTCGTCTTCTTCATGGTAGTTCCTCCTTTTTCTGTTGTTCTATCGTGCGTTCGTACATTCAGGATCGTCGTCTTGTCATCAACCACCTCGATCCCTTCCTCTAGATATCGACACGGCCTATCACCCCAGTACTTCGAGGTTGATATTTGCTCCAGCCTGGCCCACTTCTTCGAGCGTATCCATGTTGTACGCCGTGAACGTAGCGGTGGCGGGATAGGAGCCGGGCTCCAAATCCTGAGAGAGCGTGATGGTTTCAATGTAGGTGCCGGGCTTGAGGCCGCCCGACTCGTACACGACGTCGCCCGTGTCGTCGAGAACGATCCGCACCTTCATGGCGTAGTGATTGCCGGGGACGTTCTCGATGTAGGCGGTGCCGGGGGCGGTGCCGTCGGCGAACTCGATGACGCTGGCGATGGAGATGTTGAGCATCCCCTCCTCCACGATGCGGTCGAGCTCGGCCTGCACCTCCTCGGGCGTCTTGTAGGGCGCCTGCCCCAGAATGGAGTTGCCGTCGTAGAAATCGTCCTGCGACGAGATGAACCACCAGACGCCGACGCCCACAAGGACGGCCACCACCACCAGAACGGCCGCACCCGCAAGAACGCGGTTGCGCCTTGTTTGCAGGAAGCCAGCCACCCCGCCGCCCCGCCGCACGGACGCAGCAGCCCTGGATGCAGTACGGGGAGCTCCGTCGTCGTTAAAAGAGTGCTTGTCGTTGTGCATGGTTTGATCCTTATCCTTGTATCGCTCGTAGAATGGTGCGGCCTGTTCTGCGGCCACCTTCATCCGCGACCGCAGGAACGATATGCCCGGTCTTACACGCGTGAGAATTACGATGTTTTTGGAACGCGTCCTACGACGTATTTCAGCTTCGCAAGGCCTTTGTTCGCAGCCTGTTCGTTGGCCGTGATGGTCGCTCCTTTGGGTATGCTCAGGCCGTAGGTGACCCGCAAAGAGCTCTTAGCCGGAATGACGAAGCCTTCCAGCTGACCGGTAACGAGCTCGCCGCCAAGCGGCATCGAGAACACCGGCTTCGTGGCCGCACCCGTGAGAGTAAGCGTCACTGCCACCTGCTTGCGTTCCTCATCTTTCGGGAACACGGCAACCGCGCCCGCTTCCTCCTCCGTCGAGAGCGACGTCATGGCCAAATCCTCGACCGTGCGTGACTCAATGGAAGCGGCCACCTCTTCCAACGCGCCGGTGGTTTTGAGGTCGAAACCCACCTCCACCGGCACCGAAGCATCGATGACGAGCGCCCACTTGGCATACAGCGTCGTATCGGCCGCAGGCATGGTAGATGAGGTGAAATCCCACTTCGCACCAGCGCCATCCTTCTCGGTATACCAACCATGGAACGTGTAGCCTTCATACTTGGGGTTTTCCACGGCGGTTGCCAACGCGCCGAAGTCCACCTGTTGAGGCGCCACCTGGGAGCCTCCCTGCGAATCGAAGGAGAGCGTGTAGGCGATGGGATCCCACACCGCATACAGCTTTACCTGCCCCGCCGTGTCGCGCAGGTTCCGAACCTCCGCTTGGTCCTTATAGACAACCGTCGCGCCTGCAGGATCGGTGTCCCAACCGGCGAAGGCGTAGCCAGTCTTGGAGAACTCGTTGGGCGAAAGCGGGGTAAGCTGGTGGTCGAAGGTGAGGTTCTGCGCCTGCATGGTTCCGGCGTCGGCGTCTTTGCCGTCGAAGACAACGGAATAGGAGATCGCTTCCCATTGCGCGTAGAGCGTGACGGGGGTACCCGTCGACAACCCTGTTGCCACGTCGGCCTTATCGGCGTACACCGTGCCCGACCCGTTCTGATTCTGCGTCCAGCCCTTGAATACATATCCGGTCTTCGAGAACTGGAGCGTATCGAACGCAGGCAGGTTCTGATTTCGGCCTGCGTAGGTGAAGGGGTAGTCCTTCTGGACGCCTGCGCCCGTGCCCGGATGGAGCGTTACCGTAAACGTGTTGGCCGTCCACTTGGCATAGAGCGTCAGGCCGCCTTCGGGCATGATGCCGGTCGTGAAGTTCCACGGGCTTCCGCCGAACGCGGCATCGGCGTACCAGCCGTCGAACGTGTAGCCTTCGAGCTTGGGCGCCTGGGGCTCGGGGATGGGATTGCCGTAACCGACCGATTGGCTGTCGACGTACGAACCTCCGTTCGAGTTGAAGGTGACGTCATAGTTGTTGCGCGTCCACTGAGCATAGAGGTGGTACGAGCCCTGCGTGGCGAGTGGCGTGGTGACGGCTGCCTGATTCGCGTAGCTCGTGCCGGAGCCGTCCTCGTTCGTCGTCCACTTCTCGAACGTCCAGCCCGTGTGCGCGAACGGGTTCATGTTCAGCTTCCTGTTTGTCTCGTTGTATTTGAAGTCCTGGGTCGTCGTGTTGGCGTTGCCGGGATAGTTGGCGTGGAACACCACCTGGTAGGAATTCGGCTCCCATACGGCATAGAGGGCCACCGTGGCACCTTGCGTATCCCGCAGGTTGAGGACGGACTGCTGGTCTGTGTACTGGGCCTTCGTCGCCGTTGCCGACTCGGCCCAGCCGGCGAACGTGTAGCCCAGCCGCGTAAACGTGAAGTGCGAAAGTGGCGTGGACGTGCCGTAGGTTATGGTCTGCGCCTGCATGGTGCCATCGCCGTTGTTTGCATTGAACGTGACCTGATAAGTTATGGGGGTCCACTTGGCGTAGAGGGTGACCGTGCCGTTCGGCGTCGACGTGAGGTCCTTCACGGAGGCGCCGTTGGCGTACTTGACGGCGCCCGTGGCGGATTCGGCCCAGCCGGCGAACGTATGGCCGGTCTTGGTGAAGCCGTTCGAGGTGAGGTTCTTGGCCGTCCCGTAGGTCATGGACTGGTTCGACATGGAGCCGCCCGTGTTCCCGTTGCCGTTGAAGATGATGGAGTAGGGGTTGGGGGTCCACTTGGCGTAGAGGGTGACCGTGCCGTTCGGCGTCGACGTGAGGTCCTTCACGGAGGCGCCGTTGGCGTACTTGACGGCGCCCGTGGCGGATTCGGCCCAGCCGGCGAACGTGTGGCCGGTCTTGGTGAAGCCGTTCGAGGTGAGGTTC
>NZ_PPEK01000011.1 GCF_002899715.1 Enteroscipio rubneri
GGGCATGGCTCTCCTCCAATATGCTTCTTGTCTCGACAACTCGAATCATACCGGGGCGGGCCGTGCCCTCCTTCCTATCTGGACGCTATCCTGCTGTCAAAGTGCGCAAAAAATTGTACGTTACCCCGCCTGCGAGTACGCCGGATTGCTGCGTGAGTACTGGCTGGCACCCGCCTGGCGCGCGTACGCTCTGTTGGCTGCCGAGCCTTGGCTGCCGGACGTGTATGCAGGCCGATAGCCGTCCGCTGACGCGCCGTTTGCATGCGGGAACGAAGCGGCATCGCGGCGCGATGCGATGCGCCCCGACTGGGCGGCGCGAGCGGAACGGACGGCACGAGCCGACAGAGGACTGCGGGACGAGCGTGCCGCAGGTCGGTTCGTTCGGGCGTTTCTCGGTGTCATATGGATCTCCTCGACAGCATCGCATGCAATACCGCACGGTGCTCGCATCAGCCCGTTGCTGCCTTCGATAAGGATGTTTGTTCTACGGTTTCGATGGCTGAGCGCGAGCTTCCCCGATTCGACTGAGGCGGACGGTTTCGTCGCATGGCGCCTTCCCCATGAGGATGCAAGATCACACGTTTGATTTATTGTATCACCGATCCATTGAGTCCGCGTAAACGGCAAAACTGCATCTGTCAAAATGCTTAAAAACGTATTTGTGCGGTTACACGTTTACACTCGCGAGACGCTACTCTGTAACGTATGGATTTCATGCCTGAACATAGTTCGCTTGACGAAGACGATGCCATTCACACACGGTATGCTCCGATCTTAGCGGAGAACGTAAAACGTCTTCGCAAACAGGCGAATATCAACAAGAAAAGATTCGCACTCATGGTGGAAATCGGACGCCCGTTTCTCAACAAGATCGAGAACGGCACCGCCAACCCGCGTCTATCGGTCATTGTGAAAATGGCGGACGCCCTAGAAACGACACCGGGCGATCTCTTGAAAGACTCGAGAGAGCGGTGTGGCAAGAGCGATAGGCGCGAGCCGCTTGACGGAGAGACACGTCACGCACAGTTGCGATAGGACGGAAGCCTTATTGACTCGCTTTCATCTTTCTGACATTCTGCACTGTGCATTTCGCGAGCATACGGAGCCGATGACCTGCAAGGTGAAAGCCGCGGCTTATGCGGTCGTACTTGCTGGGCTTGAATGTTCCAGTTTCAAGCACCTCTCTCCCTTCTATCGTGCAGAGCGGCAAACCCCATTTCTCCAGCCCTTAGTGACTGCATCGATAGAGCTTTCCGAAATGCGTTGAAATCATGTACTCAGTACCGCCGATTTCCTCGATCGACTGAAACGCGCAGTTCGTTTTGCGGATGGGCGCGAAGCGATAGCAATCGATGAATTGAGCTGCACCTTGGCTAATGCGCCCTATACATCATGACAAACGGAACGAAAACAGCGATAGCCATGAACGAATACACCATGATGGAAGTATAGGCCGCACCGTAAACGCCGAAGAGGGGAATAAGAATGAAGTTCAATACTATCTGGCAAACCATGCCGCTGAACGAAACAAACATGTTCACGCGTATCTTGCCCATCGCAGCCAGCAAATTAGCTGTCGTATAGCGCAGTCCATTGGTAACGAACGCAGTCACGAGAAGCAAATTCATCAGGGGGACGATGTTCAGGTACTGCTCGCCGTAGAAAAACCCTACCACCGGCTCGGCAACCAAACACACAAGAATCGCGGCCCCGCCAACAAGTACGGCAGTGCCAATAAATGTCTTCTTATAATTAGACCACACCCATGCCTTGTCGTTTTCTTGTTTGATGAAGTAGGGAGCTACAAAGATACCGACAGATGAGCTAAGTATCGCGATTACGGAGGGAATAGCGAAAGCGACCTTGTAGTCAGCAACCGCCGATGCATCACCGGTAAGCAAGCTTATCATCAACAGATCGTTCTGCAAAAACAAGGCCCACAGACTATTGGTAACCATGTACTGGAGCGAGTACGATCGAATTCCTCGCCGCTCTTCTTTTTCGGGGGCGATTGCGGGAACGCTGGAGAAAATGTTGTTTCGAAAGTACAGAAGAAGAACGAACGCAACGACGCAATATGCAATCGGCCACGAAGCCGCGACGCCCTCCAAACCGGACAACGTTGCCCCTGCCGCTTTCGCGCCCCAAACTAACACAACGGTCAGAACAGCCGTAAAAGCAAAAGCCCGATTCCGGAACAAACCTCTGAGAGAAAAAGAGCATGTGTCTGACAAGAACTGAAGTGGAAGAGCAAGCAACATGAGGGGAAGGAGCAGATGGGCCGTCGAAAACTCTTCCGAATGGGGAAACAGAAAAGCCAGCAAGGAAAGAACGGCAACATAGACTATGTTGAACTTCGTCCCTTGCGAAACAACGTAGTCGAAAATTCCCTTTTTTTCTGCTTCGGTTTCTTTCAGAACAAGGTATCTATATACGGCGTTGTTGAGGCCGTAGCCTGCGAAAAGACAAGCGTAAGTGTAGAGGTTTTCCATGTAACCAAGCACGCCGTACTCAGATTTCGACATGATCCGAACCAAGATCAACGATCCAAGAAACGCCGCGACTTTCGTTAGGAAAGCGCCGGAGAGAATAGCGAAGGCCCCTTTGGCTTTAAGAGAAGCGAAAACGTGTTTAATATCCTCGATTGCCAGCAGCACAGCGGCGCAATCTTACAGTAAGCCCATCAAAGTTCGCGCGGAAAACTCTAAGTCTTCCCGTATCAGATACGGCCCCATCGGCAGACTGAGCACGGTATCGCACAAGCGCTTCACCACGGGGCAGCCGTCAGGACATAGATGTACGCCCTCGAAAGCCTTCTGCTCGTGCATGGGCTTGGGGTAGTAAACCATGGTGGGAACCCCCTTCTCTTTGAGCGCACCCTGGAGCGCATCACGATCGGAGTCTTCCGGCAGCTGCACGGTGTACTGGGCCCATGAACTGCAAAAGCCCTCGGGGATCTTCGGTAGGACGAGGCCGCTTCCCGCGAGAGTCTCGTTGTAGAGTGACGCCGCCCTGTTCACAGCGCTGAATTCGTATTGCTCGAACGCGTCGAGCTTAGCGAGCAGTACAGCCGCCTGGATCGTGTCGAGGCGGCTATTGACGCCAACGCGCACGTTGTCGTACTTCATCGACCCTTTGCCGTGCGCGGCAAAGCTTCGGACGAGCGCCGCCCATTCGTCGGAGTTGGTAAAAACCGCGCCCCCATCGCCGTAGCAGCCGAGCGGCTTGGCCGGAAAGAAACTTGTGGTGGAGACGTCCCCGAACGAGCACGCCCGCCTATCACTTGTGGAACCGCCAAAACCTTGCGCGCCGTCTTCCAAGAGCAGCATGCCGTGGCGCTCGCAGACCTCGCGAATCGCCAGATAGTCAGCCGGCAACCCGAACAGGTCGACAGCCACAACCGCCTTGGGGTTCAGGTTGGTCCGCTCCTCGATGAATCGCACAGCTTCCTCGAGCTTAACGGAATCGAGATTAAACGTGCGCCCGTCCACGTCCACGAACACGGGCATAGCTCCGAGCAGCGCTGGAGCCTCTCCACTCGCGAAGAACGTAAAGTCGGGCACGAACACAGCATCGCCCGGCCCGATTCCCCACGCCATGAATGCGAGTTGCAAGGCATCGGTCCCGTTGCCGCACGTAATGCAATGCTTGACGCCGACGTACGAGGCGAGGCGTTCTTCGAGCTTTGAGACCTCCGGGCCGCTGATATAGCGCCCATGATCCAGAACGCGCGCGATTCTCTCGCCAATGTCGTCCTTCAGCATGGCGTACTGCGCGTTTAGATCCCTGAACTGCATCGATCCTCCCTCAGACTCGAAATGGCGACCTCGTATTCTCTCAACATTTCAAACTCCAGTTCTCCCGGCATTCGACGGTGCAGTACGGAGTCCCCTGCGGGAACGTACTCATGTGGCTCGTTGAGCCTCTCCAGCGCCCCCACAAGCATGCTCACCTCGGTCCTATAGACTCTCATCGCCAGCTCGAAGAACGATTCCTCGGCGCGTAATTCTAGTTCCCTGCGCTCGATCACCTCGCCCGCATCGACCTCCGAACCGAGAAAATGGGTGGTCACCCCCACAGGCGCGCCTTCGAGGATAGCCCATTTGAGGGCGTCGAGCCCGCGCGCGAAGGGGATAAAGCCTGGATGCGCATTCACGATTCGATGAGTATCTACGAACTCTTGGGGAATGATCCCCGCACCGCATACGAGATAGACGTCGGCTCCGTTGGCTTCACGAACATCCAACACTTCGCTATAGCCATAGTCGAACATACGGCAGGTCTCTTCCGTCGTCGGCACGAGGTACCCCATGTCGGGACGATGCGCCACCAGCGGACGCACCTTCTTTTTATACGTCATGGGAGAAGAGAACACCTCAACGTTTTCATATCCTTTAGTCTTCAGAAGACAAAGGGTGTCGTAAGTTTTCTTGTGCGGGATGGTGTACGTTAAAATCGCCGCCCTCATGAGCTAATGCCAGCCCTTCGTGACTTCGACGATATCCACTCCCGCATGCCGGACAGAGTAGGTCGTCGCGAAGTTTCGCTCCGCATTGACAAACCCACCCCCCCCCGCTAGCCGGAATCCCCATGACGAGCGCATGGGCAGGAACATCGCGAGTCACCACGGCACCGGCAGCAACCATCGCCCATGCCCCTATTTCGACACCGCATACAATAGTGGCGTTTGCCCCGATCGACGCTCCTTCGTGCACGATGGTATGCCTGTATCCAGCAGGGCCTTTGGGGTACTTCGCCCGAGGAGTCAGGTCGTTCGTGAACACACATGACGGCCCGCAGAACACAAAGTCCCGAAGTTCTACGCCCTCGTATATCGAAACGTTGTTCTGCACCTTTACTCCGTTGCCGATGCTCACATTCGATCCCACGTTGACGTTTTGACCGAGCGTGCACCCCTCCCCGATGACGGCCCCAGTTTGAACGTGGCAGAAATGCCAGATGCGGGTCCCATCGCCTATCAAGGCGCTCTCGTCGACGTACGAACTTTCATGCACGAACGGAACGCTCATCTGATCTCCTCCTTCTTCATATTGCTATAGAAGATATCACGGGCGCCATCGATACCGCACTGGAAGAGCAGGTCGAGCGCCGTGAGATTCGAGACAAACTTGTCCTGGCGGTACTGCGGGTATTCCGGATAGGAGAATACCTGGTACTGCACCGAGATACCCTTCTCAAAAAACGACCGGTCGTCCATGTACGCCCGCGCGCCCCGACCCGAAAGGTACACACTGGCTTCGCAGGCTTCGCAAAGTCCCAGCACCAGTTCGTTGTTTCTGGCTTCGAGATCATAGGAAAGCGAGCTTTGCATCACCAAAGAAGTTTCGATGCCGTATGCCGATCGAAGCATCCCGACGCTCGCCATGTCGAGATCAAGAAGAGTGTCATAATCCACTTCGAGCACTTCTGACACAAGCGGCATCACCTCGTCAAAATATGGAGTCTTTCCGTAGTTGCATTCGATAAAGCCACGGTGCTTCTTCCTGATTTTCGGCCAGTTGGAAAGCCTTACGTCTTTAGTCGACTTCTCGAGATAGCCTTTCTTCTGGACACTCACGGACAGCAGCTTCGCATCTCCGTTGATCTGCAGAAACCTATTCCTGTGCATGGGAGAGCCGTCAGTGAACTGCACCTCGTCAAGCACGACGAACTCGTCCGTCTTCACCATCTTGTCAAGGTATCCGAGCCAGGGGAAATAGTGCGGCTGGTGCATGGCGACAACCTTCATTGCAGCCTCCTTTTAAGGGAATAGGTATGCTGGAGGCGCTCTTCACCTTTGATCGAGGTGAAGAAGTCTCCGCCGGATACCCTCTCCATGCCCAGGCGGCACGCCACATGCACCGAAGCAGCGTTTTCGCAGTCGATACAAGCAACGACCCTCTTTACGCCCACTGCTTCGAAGCAGGTGTCCACCAGGCACCGCAGCGCCTCTCCCATATAGCCGCATCCCTGGTAGAGAGGGTTGAGCGCGTAGGATATCTCGCAAGAACTCGTAACGGCATCGAAGTGGTATGCGCGAACGGTGCCGATGAGCTTGGAGGATTCGCGCAGCTCCATCCCCAGCAGCAAGTCATCGACTTCCGCGCGGGCGAGCTTGGAGGCTATCCACGACTTCGCCTCCTCCGTCTCGCGGTGGGGATGCCAATTCAGAAACTGACTGACCTCTGGCTCCGAAGTGTACTCAAACATATCGGGAGCGTCATCCAGCCTCAGAGAACGCAGGACGAGCCTGTCGGTTCGAAGCCGCGCACCTTGGAGTAAGGTGACGCGGGATACCATGACGCACGCGGGATCGAGCGCCTCATCGAGATTGGTGAAGTTGCTATCAAGGAAGGTGACGCGTTCGGCTCGCGCGCGCTTTGAGAATCGATCGAGCGATTCTTTAAGAGAGGCTTCTATCTCGCCATACCAGAAGGGATGCGTGAGGATGTGCAGGTGCGAACACTCGTTCGATCGGATAAGATCAAGGACGGGCTTGCGCCAGTGCCTGTGGCTGTCGGAAACGTACTCAAAACTATGGAATAGCTCTTTCGAGTAGCTGTTGACGATGCCGGGAACATCCCAATCCGCCTCGAGAGCGACGTTGCTCGGACGGTGCATGGAGACGCATCGCACGGGGACCTCGAGGATCCCGCTCAAAGCAGCCGCCTCACGTTCGATCGCCGCAGGCATGTTTTCTCCCTCGTCGTATTGGGTCTCATCAAAATGCAAGCCAACATCGTGACCAAGGCCTACAATCCTCCGCAGATGCTCCGTGCAGTTCCTCTCGAAAGGGTTGTAGAAGCCCGTTCGCAGCAGAGCGAAGTAGGTCGACTTGACCCCTTCCCGTACTTCAAGCTCGGCCATCTCGAGCGCAGCAGCCGTGTCGAAGTCGATGTCGTGACGCAATATGACGGACTTTTCGACATCCCTCCAATCCTCGTACCCACAGAACGCATATCCCTGCGTCTTCAAGGCTCTAAGCATATCCCGGTAGGCGCCGTAAGTGAAGGGCATCTGCATGCACGGCGCCATATTAAAACTCACCTTTCATGTCGGAGCTCGCGAAATTCTCGAGCGGAAGCTCAACAGGCAGGCTCGTCTTCTGGCTCTTGTAGATGGCGAGTACTATTTCGAGCGCGTCACGTCCAGCGCGCGCGTCCACGTAAGGCGCGCGGCTCTCGCGGATCGACTCGACCACATCAGCATAAAGCGATGAGTGACCGTTGCCATAAACATTGGAAGTGGGCTCCTCAAGTCCCACAATCGCCTGGTCCTCCTCGCGCTCATCGGCGAATTCCCACACGTCGATATTGTTCGTCGAGGCGCCGCCAATCTTCACGGTGCCGTTTTCGCCGAAAAGGCAAAGCGTCTCCTCCAAGTTCTTGGGGAACACGTTTGCCGTCCCCTCGACGATAGCCACCGATCCGTCGGCGAACGAAAGTACGGCGACACCCACGTCCTCAGCCTCCAGGTACCTGTGGAAACGCTGGCGCGTCTGTGCGTAGACCGAGACGACCTCTCCGCCCATCATCCAGCGCAACAAGTCTACGCCGTGGATGCACTGGTTCATGAGACAGCCGCCGTCCTGAGCCCAGGTGCCTCGCCAGGGCGCCTGATCGTAGTAATCTTTACCGCGGTTCCACCGCACATGGATCGAGCCGTGTGACATACGCCCGAATCGACCTTCCTCCATGGCACGTCGCGTATGCTGCACGGCAACATTAAAGCGGTTTTGATGACAAGCAGACACCTTCACTCCCCGCTCGTCGGCACGATGGATGATCTCGTTGGCATCGGTTATCGAAAGCGCGATGGGCTTCTCGACGATAAGGTTTTTGCCTGCATCGATGCAGTCGAGCGCAATGCGGGCGTGTTCGCCGCTCTCAGTCGCGATCGCTACGAGATCGATGTCCGGGTTTTCGACCAGCATTTCGCGATAGTCTGCGTACATTTTCGGTGCCGGCCTTTTCCGACCCGCCCGCTCAAGCAAACCCTCGGCTTTGCCAGGAACGATATCGCAGAGCGCCGCAAGCTCAAGCCCGTTAGTCTCGACAGCCTTGATGTGGTTGAGCGCTATACGACCGCATCCGATAATCGCACACTTCATGCTACAGCACCTCTTCCGAGCAGCCCGAAAGGACATCTACGATCCTCCCTGCCGCCCTGCCGTCGCCGAATGGTAGGTAATCGTCATCTATCCTCTGCGTCCTGTTCAGTACGCTTTCGATTTTCCCCCTTTCAGGGGGCACAAGAACGCAACGCCCGTCAACCATGATCTCGGGCCATACAAAAATCGTCATAGGCACCGTGCAAGGCACTTTTGCAAAGAAGGCTTCCCTCTGAACTCCACCTGAGTCGGTGATCACGTGAGCGGCGTGCTTGGTGAGAAAGATGCTTTCAAGGTAACCGACCGGCTCGGCAAGCACAATCGAATCCAGCTTACAGCAGGAGACGACATCGCGGGCGAGGTCGAGAGCGCGAGGATGCACGGGATAAATTACGGGATAGGGAAGAGCCGACGCGGCGAGCAAAATCTCGGACAGTGCGTTCAAGTTCTCCGTGTTCTCGGATCGGTGGCACGTCAGATAGCAGTAATGAGGCGGGATCTCGATCGGATTTCCGTCAATCGAAACCAATACGGGTTGAAAGGTTTCGGAATCGACGACATCACTGTAATGTAGAAAGGCATCGTACATCAGGTCGCCCACGAGAAAGGCCCGCTCACCAAGCCCCTCCTCCGCAAGGTTCCGAAGCCCCGATTCCGTCGCAGCAAACAGCACCGAACCGAGATGATCCGTGCATACGCGGTTCGCCTCTTCTGCATTTTTCAGCGATCGCGAACGAGGGCCTGCCTCGACGTGCGCTATCGGGATCCGCATTTTCACGGCAGTGAGCGCTGCAGCAAGGGTGGAGTTAGTGTCTCCGAAAAGAAGTACTAAGTCGGGGCTTTCCTCTTGGATAACCGTCTCGAGGCCGAGCATCATCCTGGCAGTCATGACCGTATGGCTTCCACCCGAAACGCCCAGGTTGTATCTAGGTCGAGGGATGGTCATCTGCTCGAAAAAAAGCTCTGACATATTGCGATCGAAATGCTGGCCGGTGTGAACCAGAATCTCTTCTATGTCGTCTCGTTGCTGGAATTCATGGGAAACCATGGCCGCCTTTATAAACTGCGGCCTCGCTCCGACCACGGTAAGCACCTTCATGCTACAGCACCTCCACATTCTCGCGATTAGCCACACCTTTCATGGCGTTCTTCGTGTCAAGCACGGCCTTCGCATGCTTCTGCACAAAGGCGTAGTTGACATTCGTGTGCGCGCAGGCAACCAGAATCAAGTCGGCCGAGGCGATCGCCTCGGCCGACAGTTCCGGGATGGACTCTTTTTCCGTACCTTTGTACCAGCAGCGCCGCACCCAGGGATCATAATACGATACCTCCGCTCCCCGCTCCTCCAGCCGTTCGATCACGCGCAATGCGGGCGATTCGCGGTAGTCGTCGATATCTTGCTTGTATGCCACGCCGAGCACAAGCACCTTGGCTCCCATCATCGCTTTACCCGCTCGGTTAAGGATACGCGCAGCGCGCGAGGCCACCCATTCCGGCATGCCATCGTTCACGGTCATCGATGCTTCAATCATGGACGTATGAAAGCCGTACTCACGCGCCTTCCACGATAAGTAGTAGGGGTCGAGCGGAATGCAGTGACCGCCGAGGCCAGGACCGGGGTAGAAGGGCGTAAAGCCATAAGGCTTGGTTTTCGCGGCGTCAATGACCTCCCATACGTCGATGCCCATGCGGTCGCATAGCATCGCCAACTCGTTGACAAGGCCAATGTTGACGTTGCGATAGGTGTTCTCGAGTATCTTCTCCATCTCGGCGACAGCCGGACTCGACACCCGCGTGACACCGCCCTCTAGCACGGCCTCGTAGAGTGCTGAGATACACTCGAGCGCATCGGCTCCGACAGCGCCGACAACCTTCGGGGTATTTTTTGTCTTGTAAATGAGATTGCCCGGGTCGACCCGCTCAGGCGAGAACCCGAGATAGAAACCTTCACCGCACTTCAAGCCCGAGCCTTCCTCCAGGATAGGCAGGATGAGCTCCTCAGTGGTGCCGGGGTAAGTGGTGGACTCGAGCACCACCATGACGCCAGTCTTGAGATGCGGAGCTATTTCGCGCGTGGAAGCCTCCATGTAAGAGGTGTCGGGCATCTGATGAACATCGAGCGGTGTCGGCACACAAATGGCAACAAAGTCGCACTCGGACACACGAGAAAAGTCGGTCGTCGCTTCGAGCATGCCGGCTTCCACAAGCGCGGCGAGATCCTCCTGGACCACATCGCCAATGTAGTTCTCACCACGGTTGACCATGTCCGCCCTTTCCACTTGCACGTCGAAGCCGACAGTCTTGAAGCCCGCCTTTGCCTTCTCAACTGCAAGCGGCAACCCCACGTACCCAAGACCAACCGTGCCACAGACAAGGTTGTGATCAGCAATTCGTTCTTTGAGCCTATTGCTATTCATACGTTAGAGATCCTTCCCGCCATTACTGGATGCAAGATACGTTTGAGAGCGTCCATCAGCTACCGTCAGAGCGCCTTAGTATTGGAAGAGAAGAGCGCAACGACTCCATATCGGGGTAGACATACGAATCAATAAGATCGAGTTCCATTTGGACCCGCTCCTCCCACGTTCGAACGACATTTCTGGTATTTTTTCGAGCGTTTTCTCGGATCGTGTCCGAATGAGCTTCGTCAGCCAACAGCCACTCGATCCTGTCAGCCGCCTCGAAAACCCCTTCAACACGAAAACCTGTTATTTCATCAATGATCAAATCGTCTATCCACTTATCCGCCCGGGGCGCAATCATGACCGCACCAGACGCGAGAGCTTCGATGGTTGCATTACCGCGGTTTGAATAGGGATTGAAAGTCAACGAAGCTAAGGAATTGACAGCCCAACGCCCGACTAGTTCTTGTGGCACGGAACCAAGAAAATGAACTCTTTCATCCAAACTGTAATTGATTGCGTCTTTCCGAAGTTCATCGTCGAAACCCGGTTCGCTAACTCGCCCCGCAAAAACAAGATGAATATCTCGATACCCACGCAAGTCCAATTCGTGCAGCACTTCGATGCAGGTTTTCTGCCCCTTCATCCGTTCCAGGCGCGAACCGCAAAACAAATAGGTATCAGGAGCGCCAAGAATCGGCTCCGCGGACGCTTCTGACGGAAAGTCAACTCCATTTGTCCATTGGTAAGCATCAAAATGTGTCCTTTTTATATCGAGCAGAGCGAGTGTCTTCTCCATATCCGAACCGTCTTCGGTCATAAGAAGAAACTTTTTTGGCGCATAGAAAGGGATCATTCGTGGGTAGTGTCGAATAAAACACCATGATTTGCTATGACGCTCGAGCATCCACGTTGCATAGCTGCCAAATAACCGTTGGCCACATGGAACCCCTTCAAGTCGTGCATATCGCGCGCCCAGAGCACAGGCATCTCCCACTAGATACACAAAATCATAGTTTCCTTCTGAAAGATACCGTTTGACAATTGCGTTCATTCTATTAATAAATGAAAGCTTTCCCATCAACCCTTGCTTCCGAAATACCGTTTTGATGGTTTTGATTCCTTTGAGCCAATCGCATACAATGTTTAGTTGTCGAACTTCCCCATCGCTATGGATAATCATGTCGATCTCGTCTCCACGTTCGACGAGAGCCTTTAATACTTTTGTTTGCGGAGGCAATCCGTCAATTTTGGTAGCACTGTTGAACAGCAATGAATCCAGTCCTGCATATGCCGTTGCCACGTAAAGAATCTTCACAGAGTACTCCTATTTCGCATTGAAGCCATGCGCTTGCCCTTCAAGCAGTTCTTTGTTGCTGTGATTAACGACAATACGATTTGCACCGACAACCGTAACATCTGAAGCGATGTTCTTTGTAACCACTGCGTTGGCACCGATAACCACATTATTTCCTACAGAAATGGGTCCTATGACCTTCGCTCCTGCGTAAACCACCACGTTGTCACCCAAGCATGGCGCTCCGAACGTCTCGTCCTTTTCGCCTGCACCAATTGTTACCTGATGATAGATAGCGCATCCGGATCCTAACCTTGCACTTGGATTGATGAATATTCCATTCAGATGGGGTATGAGCACTCCTCCCCCACAAAACGCGGACGCAGGCAGTTCGCAACCACTACCGAAGAGCAATATTTTCTTGCATGCAGCGAACAGGCGGCGGGGTATTACGTGCACACAACTCTGTTCGCTGCGCAAGCAGAATAGGATCCACCACTTTTTCTTCAAGGGAGAACACTTGTTACGTTTTATGTCGTACTTAAATTTCTTGCGTTCAACTGCGCGCATAGAGTCTGTCCTTCATCTATCCTTATCGCCGCGGTGCAGCGGATGCCGTATGCACCAACTCGACATCGAAGCTGCATTTTTCTCTTTTCGGGCTTTTCGGTCGAAGTCGCTTTGATGTGCCTCGTTTTTCGAGTTCGTTACGATTGATGCAAGCCGACCGTAAGCAATAAGAACTCAAGGGCGCAATTAGCAACAGCGCGAAAGAATACATCGATCCCTCTTGTCCCAAAAAAAGCATCGTACCTGCCACAACAAACACAAGCATCAAATAGGAGAAACGAGCTGGCGCACGGCCTTGCAACGAGCGTAGATATACCAACCATGCAGCAAATCCAACTATCCCGGTATTTGCAAGTTGTGCGAACACGCCGCTAAATGGGTTGATAGAGCCTACGCCTATACCGAGTAGAGGCGCTCCAGCCCAAGTACGAATGGATTCGACCACGCTGATTAGACGAGGAGAACCCATAGTTGCGCGCAAAGCGAAATAATCACCACGAAAAGCGCTCTCGATAGAAACGAAAACACCATGGGCTTTCTCAAAATATGGTAGAGATTGACCGAGCTCTGTACCAGCGAAAACATACACGCCTGCTGCAAGCACAACAAGAACGATGCAGATAGGCAGCCAACGAACGAAACCTCTACGTTTTATCTGGAACAAGGCAAGAGCAAAAAGAGCAAGTATAGGCAATAACACGACTGTCGAAGATGCAGCGGAAACGCACATGAGCCCAACTGCAAGTGCCGGCCAAACCATCTTCTCGCTTGGTGCTCGACCAGAAACTTTAAGAAGCAGAAACACGATGACGAAGAAACCAAGCGCCAAAACAAAATGAGAAGGCTCGCGCGTGAGACCCCAGAGTGCGACCAAAGAGTCTCTCATAATGTAAGTAGTATATACATGGCTATCAGCAAAAAGAAGCGAAGTTAACTGCGAGGCGATGTTCGAACCGAAGAAGGCCTTAGTGAAAAGTTCGAACAGCGCATAGCAAATGTGCAGCTTGCCTACCGTAACCGCCCATCGACCAACCCTTATAAAATCATCCCCCTTAAACAGGGAGACTGCAAGAACTCCAGAAAAAGCAAACAGTGTGTAGCGAGCAAGCACCAGTAGGTTGCGCTCGCCAATAACCTGTGCAGATTGTGTAGCCCATCCAAGCACGAACATGTCCCACGAGGTTCCGGAGGCGATGATGGCTTTACCGTAGGGGAAGAAGAAATTGAATAACAACGAACCTATAAACACGATTACTAAAACGAGGGCCGTTAAGAGGGCCAGCTTATTGAGCGCAACTCGATCCCTTGCGGCTGCACTGAGCGCAAACAGCACGAAAAGTACAAGGACGATGTCAGAACAAGATATTTCCTGACCGCTTATGGTAACTAGCGGCGCAGAAATCATATTCATATCCATGATGCACACGATGGCAAACAGAGCAAGCGCGAAATCTGTATGCTTACGGGAACGCGCAAAAATCAGCGCGAGAATCACTAAGAATACGATAGCGAACGGAGATACGAAATCCATCACGATGATTTGCCACCGTTCATGCAACGGTCTGTCAAATACGATGCGACAAGCTCTGCGTCTGCCGGTAAAGCAATGCCAGTTTCGGCGCTAATGATTTCCTCTCCAGGTGTTCGCGTGCATACAATGGCGAACGCTCCACACGAAATGGCCTCCAATGTGGTCATTCCGAAAGTCTCCTCAATACTGGCATTCCAAAAAAAATCTGCAGCCGTGTAAATCTTCGCTAGTTTAATACCGTCGGCAATAACCGGCAGGGGGATGAGGGTTGCATCTGTAACGGCCATCTTCTTAATTGCCGCTCGTTGCTTGCCATCCAGGCCAACCAACACCAAAGCAAATCTATCATCCAGCAGTTGAGCGAGATTCAAAAAAAGGCTGAGTCCTTTTTGTTCGTTCCATGGGGAGGCAACACCCAGCACCATAATCTTGTCCTCGATACCATGATTCTTTTTAAAATTATTGCACGTCGGCTTGAACACATTCTCGTCCACTTTATTGGGAACAACGGAGATCGGATATTTTGCCAGATAAGATTGGCTCACCAAATCGGCAAGCCACTGGGAAGGAACGATGAGATTCACATCCTGCAACGAAGAGAAAAGCTGCTTCTTATCGGCAAAGTTTCGCTCACTTGAATCGAATAGCGACCAGGGAACAACCTTTTGCATAGGGCAGCGCATGGAACGTCCGCAATGCTTCTTCCACTGCGAACAGCCTACTGCAGTAAAATGCCCGCAATGACCTGTAAATGACCAGCAATCATGCAAGGTCCATTCTATCCGCGCAGAAGTCTCTTCAAGATAGCCAAATAAAGTTGGCAGGTGAAACGAGTATCCATGCAAATTGTGCAAATGAATGGAGTCGGGTTCAATGTGCCGTAGCTGCTGTACCATTTTCTCAGTTGCGCGTTTCGAACCGCAAAATCCAACTCGCCCTGTAACATGCGCGCACGCTGCATGAACGTATACATCAAATATCGTTCCGACTCTAATTGCATTTGCATAGTGCGGTTCATCGCCTCGAGCCCAAAACACATACGAATCATCGCCACGAGACAGCGCATCCATATGCTCTTTTTGCATCAATTTTCCTGTTGACCCAGCCGAGTAAGCGTTGATCTGGGCTAACTTCATTCCCGATTCTCCATTTCGATGTGGCCCAGCCAGCCAAAATGCGGTTTAAACGATAAAGTACTATCGAGTGCAATGTTGCCAAGAGCTCCATTCCAGTTCGCTTTATTGCTTTTGATCCTTATGTCATCTGGAGTATCTCGAGTCAAAGGCCAGCGCATCATGGCAAAGCTTTGAATTACTGTGGGAATTTTGCGGTAATCAAAACCTATGAGCGTCGAGGCCACTGCATCAATGGCGACGGGATCGCTCCCCGCAATGAGAATGCCAGCTTCTTTTGCATCGACGTCCATCGGACCGTCTCCTTCACCGGCAACCACACCATCTACTATCGCATAGTACTTTCGCTGAGGTGTATTTTTCATAGTCCCTTGTTTGTCTGCGTAAAATAGGATTCTATTTAGATCAAGTATCGTTCGCCAGATAGTGTCGTTGCCATACCATGATCCATTTCGAACTGTCGCTGATGTCTGTTCACCAAGTATGTTTCCCGTAGCTTTTTTCGCCAATCCTATTGGATAGCTAATAAGAGGATTCTTGTATTTAAGTAAACTTGCGGCTATCTTCTTCAAGGTACCCTCAGCCTGAGTTCTTCCAGACATGAGAGGAAATTGATCCCCGAATGCTTCGGGCGAACCTGTCGTATGATGCGGAAGTGAGTTTTTAACAACGCACGTTCCGACAATGTTCTTTAAACAACAGGTAATCCCTCCAAGTTTATGGGGTTTGAGCTTGGGAAGATTGATAAAAGTGTCGCAAGACAGAACGGTGTTAGACATAACATAAATGTTATCCGCGTCATTATGATATCGAGACGTCTCTTTCTGATCGTAATCAGCACCGTAGTAATGCTTATTCTTTTTTGAGGCGAAAACGCTTTCCGTCCCAAGGTTCACTTCTCTGTACCCCAATGGGTCACCTCTAAGCTTTTTTTTGCCGACGGTAACCCCTTCTCGCGTTATCCATTGCTCCTCCCGCAAGTCGTAGTGCTCGATTTCAACCGTGGTACCACGCGAACATCTTTCAACGATTCCGTCAAGATCAATACGTTTGGCAATTTTTTCGTAATCAGAATCTGTTTGAGGCGCATCGACGATGAGCACCTTACCCTTGCCCTGTAATCCGAGAACGGCCTCCTGAACCGCGCGTTCGATAATCGCCCCATTCGTAATTACTTGCACCCATTCGTCAGAAGAGCCTATGCGCGAGTCGGCAACAAGATTCGGTTTTATCACTACTGTTTCACCTGGTTTGACTAAATGCCGAATGGGAGAAAAAACATCGGCTAGACCCACAGCTATCTCTTGCGAAGGACGGAGGATGCAACCATACTGCGCGATGCCGTTGAGTGCGGTCACTTCAGTCATTAGCAACCCCTCCGGGCCTCTGAGACAACAAAGCGTAGCTTGCCCGAATTCGCTCGCGGTATCTCGGCAACATACTTGAAGTTGATAGGAACAGCGCACGTAAAGCTCGCTTCAAATTGCTGGAGAGCTTTTCGTTCGTCTGCGGAAACGTCCTCTTGGGTTTTAACTGCGTACACCGTGATACTGAGGTCGGAATTTTGATGGATCTGAGCTTCTGCTATATGAACGGTATCTTTGAACACGTGATCTAGCTTTCCCACTGTCGTGCCGTCTGGAAGCAGCACGCTGTCTTCGGTCCGCCCATCCAGCGAAACGATTTCACGTTTGCCATCGGGAAGTGTTTTCACTTCGGCTACGTCTCCAGTATCCCACCGAAGCAGGGGCATGGCCATGTTCGTTAAAGTTGTTCCGACAACTCTTCTTTCGTCGATGAATTCAACAGCCGCGTAGTCTTCGTCAACGAACATCCGGTATTTGTCGTCTTGAGAGAAATTCGCAACACCTTCGCACATTCCATAGTGCTGATGCGGACGAATTCCAAAAGCGCGCTCGATAAGCTCAGCTTGATGCTCGTAGAGGTTTTCCGCCCCGGTGGTTACGAAACGGATATCGGGGAAGAGCATGCCGTTTTTTTCAGCAAAAGAAGCCAACGGTGTAAGTAATGATGGATAGCCATGAATCCAGGGAATGTGCCTTCTTTGGATTTCCCTACAGTATTCTGCGAGGTTTTCTTCACGTTCATGAAAAGCGCTGAAGTACACCTGACTGCTCGGCTTGTTCTCTCGCCAGTACGGCGGTGTCGTTTGTGTAATTGGCACAACTTTCTGGGTACCAAACATTGCCTGAGGAGTACCGAATTCGATACCCAATGATCTTCTAAATCTCCACCAACAAGCCCATTGTTCGCTAATTGCTTCAGGGCTAGTGTAAAAGACAAAACCCGAGCCCGTTGTTCCGCTTGTGTGGTGTTTTATCCTCTTGCCGACGTAAGCAGAAGATAGAAATTGATCCGGGGCTCTGTTTACTTCTTTTTTTGTGAGCAATGGGAGCTTAGGTAAATCTTCAAGACCTTTAATGGAGACGGGGTTAATCCCTCCTTCATCGAACACGTTTTTGTAATAAGGAACAGTCTCGTAGCAATGTTTAACCATAATGCGAAGTCGCTCATCGCGGTATGCCGCAATCTGTTCGGGACTCCACCGGACTCTCATCTCATAATCCTGTAATAACCTGCGAAATGAGGATCCGAATCTCGTCGTGACAATATGCGCGCCCTCTAAAGAGCATGCCCAATTCTGCATGAAAATCGGCAGCCGGTTGTAGATGGCCATTTTATCCATGCAATGCCTCAAGCAGCATCCGGTGACCCTCGAAAGCATCTTCAATGGCTTTGTTTTCGACTTCTCCTCGCAGCACTTTCAACATGAAGTCATACTCGTTAGCGAAGCCCTTGTCCTGTTTGATCTTCGGGGAGCTTTTCTTCGCGTTGCTGTAGCGCGTCAGTCCAACATAGTTGTTCATCTCGTAGACGTTGCCCGCGCTGAACACGCGCAACTGTTCTTTGGGATACTTCTTCGAACCTGCAGACGTATATACGATATTTGCGATCGCCCCCGAACGCATCCTCATAGTGATGAGGGCATTGTCTCCGCATGGATGGACGGGGACGTTCGCAAAGGTCACGTCAAGCGATTCGATCCCGCTCTCGTCGAGGCTTTGCACTACGTCTACCATATGGCAGGCTTCTCCGATTATGCGCCCGCCGCCGATAGCGGGGTCTTGAGTCCAATGGTCCGCAGGTATATCGCCAGCGTTAACAATGTAGTCGTACACCGCAGGAAGCTTATCGGTATGCAGGTCTTCTCGAATCTGGACGATGCACGGGGCGTGCCGGCGGTTCATCCCGCAGAACAACTGCCCCTCGCTCTCGCGGTAAGCACGCTCGACGGCTTCAAGTTCATCGAGCGTGAGGCACAACGGCTTCTCGCAATACACGCTCTTCCCCACCTCTAGGGCCTCAACGACGATGCGGGCATGAGAGCTGTGGCTGGTGGAAACAATCACGAGATCGATCTCAGAATCTTCAATGATCTCGTGGTAATCACTTGTAATGTAGGAGAACTCGGCTTCTGCGGCGGTCTGCCCCGTGCTCACGCCTCCTGTTGTGGCCAAGGCTTTGATGGCGTATCGGCCATCGCTTTTCATGCCCGGTATGATTGTGCTGCGCGCAAAACTCCCTCCACCGATGAGCCCCACATTCACCGTTCCATCTACAGGCTTCTTCCCTGCAAGGCAGGCGCGAGCAGTAGCGTCGAGCTTCCCTTCCCGCTCGGCATACCCGAGGAGTATCCCAATGTAGCGCTCGTTTGTCTTGTTGGTCGTGATCATCTCGTAAGCGATCCGGGCATCCTCGAACGGAACCTCGTGCGTAACGAGATCGGAAAGATTGAGTCTCCCGGCATGCAAGAGCCGTATGAATTCCTCGATATTGCGCCCTTCAGTGAAGCGAACGTAGCCTATTGGATAGTCCACACCCTGTTCTTCGTACGTCGAATCGTAGCGACCGGCGCCGTAGGACCGGGCTATCGTGAACGTAAGCTCCTTTTGATAGTAGAGGCGCCTGTCGATATCCATCTTTGTGACGCCTATCATGCAGATGGTCGCCCTGTCGCGAGCTATGGCAGCGGCGAGGTCCATGGGGGCGTTCGAATCAGTCGCGGCAGTGATGATAACCTTGTCGGCTCCTCGGCCCTGCGTCTGCCCCAGGGTCAGTTCGGCAGCATTGTCATCAAGTGAGTTGATGAACGCCTTGAGCCGGGTGCCCTCTATCGATTTGTCGACCACGTCGTATCCGAGGACGTCACATCCATACGCATCGAGGATCCGAGCGCAGATGTGTCCAATGAGCCCCAAGCCGATGACAGCCACTGTCTCACCCGGTCGCACGTCCGCCTGATGTATGCCTTGGAGCGCAATGCCGCCGAGCGCGCAAAACGCCGCCTGACGCGGGTCGGCGAAGCCTTCCGGCAGTTTCGCCACAAGATTCCGGTTAACGCGGTTTACTTCAGCATGGTACGCCTGCCCGGCCATTGCGACTAAGTCGCCGGGAAGTAGGTCCGAGACCCCTTTGCCACACGACAGCACGCGGCCTACCGCGGAATACCCCATGGGCATAGGCTCTCCAAGCTTGTTGAAGGCGGCTTCCATCGTGGCGACAAGACCGTCCGTCGACAATTTTTCGAGTACTTTCTTAACTTGATCAGGTCTTTCAAGTGCCTTCGATAGCAGATTCTTGCTCCCGAACGAGGCGAGCGTACGCTCAGTGCCGGCACTTACCACCGACCAGAGTGTCTCGACGATCACGTAACCGTGCTTGGGGGTTGGCGCGGGCACGTCCACCAATCTCACGCTGCCGTCGTCGACCATTAAGAACAGTTGTTTCACGATTCCTCCTTTGAAAACACTTTCGGAGTTGGCACCAACCATTGGGAGGTCAACGTTCCCGATCCTCGATATGAACAACTTTCGATCTCGGCCAAGCATCCGAAATCTGGGGAATAATTCGACAAAGAGGACCTTGCCTTCGCTTGGGCCCCATCGCCAATGCTCGGAGGCTCGCCGAATGCGAAATGCCAGAAGCAGTCCAAATCTTTTCCGCTTGCAACCTTGTCGACTACGCAGAGAATCTCGCCGTCGAGTGAAACGGATCGCGAGACGGTCCATCCTCGTGCATCGACTATCGAGCCGGAAAGGATACCATCCTCTCGGGCTGCGAAGACCGAAGAAGAACGTCTGCCCACCCTGAAAGATGCCCAGCATTCCGACTGCTCGCATCCGTCGACCATGACAGTATTGTGCGAAGCCGTACGCTTGAGTTCGAGCCTAAGTGGATCTTGATACGCATAGGTTCCGCAGTTAACTATCCACGGTTCGCCATCGATGAACACTTCAAAGGAAAGCGCATCGCAATGCGCATGCCCCATCGCATACTCAGGCCCAGGGTTCCCGGCATCGAACACCATCTTGACAACACGGCCTCCGCAATCGCGCTCCATAAGATAATAGCCGGCATCCGGAAAGTCCTCACGATACCGGGGGATCGTTCCGAAGCGCTCTTTCGCACAGGCGAGGAGAGCATCCTTGTGCTTTGCGACATTGTCGCCTGAATCGTTGAACAGGGGGGTACGATTCGTATTACGTTCGAGCGAGTAAAGGCAGTCGCACATCCGCTGGACGCAGATCCCCAGCTCTCCCAAGTCGTTTCCATTCTTCTCGAGCGACGCGACAACCCGCAGCACGTCTTCGAGAATGATCTTGTGGTACATCGGACTTAACTCGAAATGCATACCATCAGGGAGCACTTGTTCACATACTTGACTCTCGAGGAGCGGGAAAGCTATTGCAAGGGTGTCCTCATCGCCGAAGTATAGCGCGCCCAAGACAAGGGCCTTAAGGTTTTCGAAGTAGTGGTTCGCGAGAAGGTCCTTCTCAAGATGACGTGCCAGATAAGAGTACTGACTTGCCAAAGACGCATTCATGCCCTCCACAAATGCGCGATCCTCACCCAAAACATCCTCGAGCTCTCCGTAGAACGCGAGCCAGTTCACAAGTCTCATGGAGATAGTGTAGGGATCCCAACCTATCCCGTCTCCCGGCTTCGCATTGGCGCACATCCACGATTCCATAATGGCCATCGCCTTGCGTAGGTAGCGATCGCCGTCACCGTCAAGGTAGCGCTTCGCAAGAGGAAGAAGGTATTCATGATAATGCAGGTTGAAGCGCCAGAGTGGGGTCGACAGATCGGCACTCCAGCATGTCTTCCAATCAATTGATTCTGTGTGATGAAGTAGCGTCAGCTCGTCACACAAGATTGCCTCGCAGTCAAAACGGGCTAGGAACACCGGGTCGAAATCGAGTTCCGGGAGAAGGGCTATCCGAGAGATATCGGCATCTCCCGCCTTGGTACGTGGAATATATCCAAGTTTCAAAGGGGTGACGCCGCCAGCTTTCCTCCACATTCTGTAGAGCATCTGGCTCAGCTTGAGGTGCCGAGCTGTGTCGAGATAGAGCCGTGCTTTCGTCAAAGCAGGCACGCCGGCTCCTTCCCTCCCAGCACGTCGGCTATGCGCTCGCTTGCATGCCCGTCCCCATACGGATTCGAGGCTCGTGACATCGATCGGTAGGCCTTGTCCGAGTCAAGTAGCTCGCTAAAACTCGAATAGACCGCCTGCTCCTCGGTCCCGACGAGCTTTAGAGTGCCACAGACCACTCCTTCAGGCCTTTCAGTGGTATCGCGCATGACAAGCACAGGCTTGCCGAGACTCGGAGCCTCTTCCTGTATCCCGCCCGAGTCCGTAAGCACGAGATAGCTCGCCGCGATGAAATTATGAAAATCTACGACCTCCAGTGGATCGATGATTCTAATGCGATCCTCGCCCGATAGCTCCCTTTCGGCGACTTCCCGCACTTGAGGATTCATGTGGATAGGGTAGATGGCCTTCACGTCAGGGTGCTCGTCCATGACGCGCCTGATGGCCCGGAACATCCGCGCCATCGGCTCGCCCAGGTTCTCGCGTCGATGCGCGGTGATCAGAATGAGGCGGGAGCCGTGCGCCCAGTCGAGGTGTTCGTTTCGATATCCGTCTCGCACCGTTGTTCGAAGCGCGTCTATCCCAGTGTTCCCTGTCACAAAGATCTTTTCTGAAGGCTTTCCTTCATCGATCAAGTTCTGCTTAGACCGGTAGGTCGGAGCGAAATAATATTCGGCCAGAACATCGACCGCCTGACGGTTGAATTCCTCGGGCCAGGGGGACAGCAGATTACGTGTGCGAAGTCCCGCCTCGACGTGGCCGACGGGAATGCGGAGATAGAAGCATGCGAGCGCTGCCGCAAACGAGGTCGTCGTATCGCCATGGACGAGCACTACATCGGGACGCTCCTTCTCGAGCACCGCCCTTATGTCGAGCAGTACGTCGCACGTAATATCGAAAAGTGTTTGCCCTGGTCTCATGATGGCGAGGTCGTGATCCGGCTCGACCGAGAATGCGCGAAGGACCTGGTCGAGCATCTCACGATGCTGGCCCGTGACGCACACGACAGCTTCGAACTCGTCAGGCCGGCTTTTCAACTCATTTGCGAGTGGACACATCTTGATCGCCTCCGGACGCGTACCGAAGACGAGCATAACCTTCTTTTTGAATTCGTTCGAGACGGTCATGCTATAGCTTGTGCACATTCTCTCCGTCTCCGCACACGTTGCGCGTATCGAGCACTATAAGTCCATCGAAGACAGAGAGGTCGCGTTTCAGCTGTGAGTGCCCAACCATGACGATCACCATCCTGAGGTTCTCAAGGAAGACGTCCATTGAATGCACCTGATTGGGCACGATGTCGTTCTCGACCCACGGATCGTAGACCTTGCAGGGTTCGCTGGAAAGGTGGCGCTTCATGCTGTCGACCATCTGCAGAGTGGGCGACTCCCTCACGTCGTTGACATCCTCTTTGTAAGTGAGACCGTAGACTCCAACCTCGGAGGGTTCTATGTCGTTTTCCTTCATAATCTCGCTTGCGCGCGCGAGTACGAACTCGGGCATCGAGTCGTTAGTCTCGCGCGCGTTGCGAATGAGACGCGCGAGCTCCGGATAGTCCCCGACAAGAAACCAGGGGTCGACGCTGATGCAGTGCCCGCCCACGCCTGGCCCTGGCGATAAGATGTTCACCCGGGGGTGTTTGTTGGCTATTCGGATGATCTCATGGACGTCCATGCCGTCCGAATGGCAAATCTTGGCGAGTTCGTTCGCGAATGCAATGTTGATGTCACGGAACGTATTTTCAACCACTTTGGTCATCTCGGCCGTCCGTATGTCGGTAATCGCGATTTCCCCCACACAGAAAGACGAATACAGCTCCTTCACCCGTTCACCTATCTGCGGATCGTCTGCCCCGATCGTACGGTTGTTGCTCGTGAGTTCGTGGATCATGTTGCCCGGTATGATGCGCTCGGGGGCATGGGCGAGATGGACGTCCTTGCCAATAGCAAACCCTTTGCCAACTATCGCCGGGCGCACGTACTTGTCGATTGTGCCCGGAGAGACGGTTGATTCGACAACGATGATCGATCCTTGTCGGCATACGTCGAGAGCCGATTCGACTGCAGCAACTACATAAGCCGGATCGATCTTTTTTGAGCATTTGTCATAAGGGGTGGGTACCGACACAATGTAGGTATCGCAGGTTTGGTACTCGGTCGTGAATGAGACTCCAGCCTTCATCGCATTGGAGAACAGATCGTCTAGACCCTCCTCCTTAAACGTCGTTTTTCCTTTATTAAGCGTAGTCACAAGGTTTTTGTCGTAATCGGTTCCAACGACCTCAACCCCATGAGCCGCAAACATGAGTGCGGTTGGAAGGCCAATATAGCCGAGTCCTATAACGTTAATCATCATGCCGATTTCCCCTGTCCGCAGCGCTTTTTAAAATGTCGAGCATTTGGCTGGCCAGCTTCTTTCGCGAGAAACGACACTCTATGGTTCTGACAGCCCGATCTCCCATTGCACGCAATTCGTCGCGATAATCAGGATTGGAGAAGAATATTCTTAGAGTAGCGATATTTTCTTCATCGCTTCCTGTAAGGGCTATACCCGCGCCACTCTCCCTCACAAGCTCCGCCGCTTCTCCTTCGGGCCCGATGAAGAGTACAGGAATCCCGCGAGCGAACGATTCGAGAATCTTCGAAGGTAGCGTCGCATTGAACGAAGCGCTCGGCTGGAGCGATACGACGCATACGTCGGTCACCTGGTAATAATGTTCGAGCTCTTTTTTTGGCATGCCTCTCAGCAGCCGAGCGAAGGGATATTCATTCGTGGCTATAGCCTTCTCGACATCGGAGCGCGTAGCACCTTCGCCGACGATAACGTATCGCAGGGGTATGCCCAGTCGTTTGACCGCTTCGGCGTATTTTAGCGTTCTCGGCACATCTTGAGATATTCCCATGGTGCCGTAGTAGCCTAAAACCAGTTCATCTGAAACGTCGCTGCTGGCACAAACAGCCGCATCGGCACCGTTCGGCACCACAGAAACAGAGTTGCCATCGACCCCACTCTCGCAGAGAAGCCTCTTGAACCCCTTCGTGAGCACGACGACGTGCGCGGAGGATCTCGCAAGATAAAGCTCGATAGTCCGCATTATCTTGACCTTCCAGCTATCTTCCGACGTCCCCGTAGCTACCATCTGCTCGAACGTGATGTCTCTGAATTCGATGACGAAGGGTAAGTCGTGAGTTTTGGCGTAAAGCAGCCCTAGACATCCGGCGAATACGGTGCCAGATGAAGCTAAAACGATATCATAGTTTTTGCCGATCCTCTTTCCGTTGAGCACGATGTTGATCGCACCGCACACAAGGAAGCTCATGCCGTTCATAATACGTCGCGCGATGTTCGTGTTAGGCTTTGCGACGAGCTTGCTGCGAAGGACGCGAACGCCGTAGCGACGTTCCTCTGCGAGCATTTCGACCTTATAGCCAGGAAACACCGAGCCGGTAGGATAATTGGGCCATCCGGTGAACACCGTCACATCAGATCCATCCTCGACCCATGCTCTCGAGTGCTCGTCAGCCCTGAACGCACTGGCGATGTTTTCTGGAGGATAGAATTGAGAGAAATAGAGAATGCTCAAGCTACCCCTATCTCGTACTTTAGGGGACTGCATTCGCTAACAAGCTCCTTTGCCGGACATCATCACACTTGTTGTCTCCACGATCACCCGCAGGTCAGTGGCGAACGAGCGCTCTTCGATATAAGCGAGGTCCATGGCTACCATGTCGTCGAACCCGGTGTCGCTGCGACCCCACACCTGCCAGTAACCGGTGAGGCCAGGTTTGACGGATAGCCTCTGCATGGCGCGCTCATCATACTGGGCGACCTCGGAAGGAAGCGGTGGACGCGGACCTACGCACGAAAGCTGACCCGCGAGGCAATTCAGGAACTGCGGGAGCTCGTCGATCGAGTGTTTACGGATGAAGCGGCCGATGCGCGTGACGCGCGGATCATCCTTGATCTTGAAAAGCGGGCCATCGGCTTCGTTAAGTTCTTGAAGTTCGGCCAGACGCTCATCGGCATCTTTATGCATGGAACGAAACTTGTACATGTCGAAAGTGCACACCTCGCCATTACGTCCGATCCGACCCACTCGTTTTTGGGAATACAGGGGGTTTCCTGGACTCTCGATACGAATTGCAATGCACAAAAAGATCGATGGAACCAGCAGTATCGTGATCGCGCACAGCGAGAATACGATATCGAAAATTCTTTTAACAAAACGATAAACGACTCGATCATTAAGCCGCACAGGAACAGGCACGGGGCCCTCGACTTCGGAAACAAGTTCGGGAACCAAGAACGCCACATCGGACGCGAGCATGGCTGCCGTCTCGCAGCCCTCCTCGAGCGTTTTCTCAAACCCATCCTTGCCAAGCATCGGATATGCAAAAGTCTCAGCGCCGTCCGCCGAAACGCTTTCCCCTGCTCCCGCAAAATCGTCGTCAATCAGCGCGCCAGCACCTGTAGCGGTCATGTCTATTGTGTTGTCAGGGTCTTTTCCGAACAATCTCTAATCCGATTTTGACGGTTTTCTTACGGCCAAGAATCTCCATCTCCAGATACGCAAGGCGCTTGTGGCGATCGAGCTTCTTGATGAGGCCCGTCTGATTCATAAGCGGGCCGTTGAGGATCACGATCTCGTCCCCTTCCATCACACCGTTCGAAAACTCGACCACGCGATGGCCGGGTTTTGTGAACGCGTTGACGAAGGCGGCTTCTTGATCGTCAAGAGGGATGAACACATCGTTGTTGCCCAAAAGTCTGGTGAACTTCGGGACGCTTCGCAGCGCCTCTTGCAGCCTCCCAGGATGTTCGGTGATCACGAATATATAACCGGGCAGCAGCACCTCGGTGCATATGGTCCACACGCCCCGGATACGTTTTTTTACCTCGTATTGGGGGATGAAGCACTCTTGGATCAGTTCTTCGTCGACAAGCTTATAGATCAGATCAAGCACGTGCTTTTCCTGACCGCCGACTGTTTGCACGACGTACCACATGCCATCACCTCCCTAGTAAGACCAATGGGAATATGGCTTCGCTTGAGCCATTCGGCCAAAACGCAACAACGATATAGTCCTCTTGATCGATCCGGAACGCGCACCCAGCGACGATCCCGCTTTCCTCAAGATATGCGTACGCTTCGACGGCCTACTGCAAGAGAGTCAGCCGCATTTGCGCAACAGGTGCAGTTTCCTGCCGCTTGGTCACAGCGCTTCTGCTGCGATCAAGCGGCAAAAAGCTTGCCGTCGCGCGGGCAGCCAGCGTTCAGCCGACCCATCGTTCACTCTCACATACGCGCATGCGCTCCTCGGCATCGGTATGTCCTCCGCGCCTCAGCGAAGCAGTCGTAATGCTCCACTCGATGCGCGTCGCTTGCAATGTAGCTGTACAGGTTCTCCTCGAACAGCTTCTTTGCCGGCTTTCGTTCCTTGCCCATGCGCCCGCCTACCACGAAATCGGCCGAGGCCTGCAGCTTGCAGCCCATGCGCACTAGCTCGCGCGCCACCTCCACGTCCTCCTGCACCGCAAGGTAGCGCTCGGGATGCGCGATGATCACCGTATAGCCTTTGCCCTGCAGTTCGAAGATCGTTCGCTCGTACACGTCGAAATCGTGCTTATGACAGCGCGTCGACAGCTCCAAAAGGAATTCGTTCGTGCCATCGAAGTGCAACCGATCAGCCCACTCCATTCCGAGCTCCATAAGCTTCGCGTGGTTGACCTCCCAGCCCATCGTCAGAGGAAACCCGTCGGCATGTGCTCGCAACAACTCGAACGCTTCTCGCATCGCTCTATAATCGAAATATGGATCGCGTACGTGCGGCGTGCATACGATAGACGTAATGCCCGCGCCCTTCGCAGCCTCAAGCATCGCAAGCGATGCCGCCAGGTCGGGGGCACCATCGTCGACGCCCGGCACTATATGGCAATGGAGATCGCGCATCGGCTATCTCCTCGAACCCCGTTTCGGCGGCACGACGCTCGCCGTCGTCGGATGCGGATTCGAGCGATACGCCTGCTGTTTCGACATGGACGCATGCGAGGCAGACGTCGCAGGAGCAACGTTCTGAGAAACCTCGGGCTTCACCCGTTCGCCCGAATTGGTGTAGTACGCGTAATAGTATTCGGATCCAGAACCCTCAACGAACGTGGCGCATACGCCGATCACCTTAGCGTTGGCCTTCTGCAGCTGCTCGTAAGCCTCCATTAGCTCAGAACGCTTCGTCAGATTCGGTCGAACGACCATAATCGTCGCATCAACGAGCGTCGAAAGGATGGCAGCATCCACGAACGTGCCAACCGGCGGCATGTCGAAGATCACATAGTCGTAGCCTCTTTCCAGCTGACTCACCAGACGGCTGAAGCGCTTCGATGAGATCAAGTCGGCTGGATTCGGAATATTCGGCTCGGTATCGAGAAACTGCAGGTTAGCTGTCGTCGTGCTTACCACGGCAGCATCCAGCGGCGCAGCATCGGACAACACCGCGTACAGACCCGACGAAGCACGCACCTTCAGCATCGAAGCTAAGCTGCGCCGTCGCATATCCGCCTCGACGAGCAGCACGCGCTTTCCGGCCGTCGCCATCGCTTGCGCTAGATTGACTGAAACGGTCGACTTCCCCTCGTTTGGCACCGAACTCGTAATGACGATGGATTTGATGGGCTCGTCAACTGACATGAACCGGATGTTCGCGAACAGCGTCTTCGCCGCGTTCTGTATCTCGAGTTGGTTTGAAGACTGCTTTTTCTTCTTGGCCATGATCCCCTCCTAGCCCTTGATGGTTGGAATCCGGCCGATAATCGGCAATCCGAGCAGTTCTTCCGCTTCCTCCGCACTGCGCACGCGCGTATTCACCATATCGATGAGCACAACGATGGCAACAGCCAAGAAAATGCCCGCGAGGAACGCGACGGCGGTGTACATCGCGCGTGGAGGGCCGGAAGGAGCGGCGGGCTCTACCGCCTTGTCGATGGCGTTGACCGCGCGCACGTCCATAGCTTCCTGCGCGACGTTGTCAGTGGTCGCGGCCAGCTGGTTCGCGACGATGGCGACGGACTGCGCCGACTCCCCCGTGACGGTGAGCGTGAGCACGCGCGTCGTGGTCGCGCTCGTGACCTTGATGTCATATCCGGCGAGCGAGTCCATATGCAGCGCCGACGCGGCGTCGCTGAGCACGCGATCGCGCTCGATAAGGGCCGCCACGTCGTTCGTGAGCATCTGGCTGGCCGTCAAGTCAGTGTTCGACACGCCGCTCGACTCGCTGTCCGATTTCGTCAGCACATACATCGAAACGCTGGCTGAATACTGGTTCGGCAAAAACAGCCATGCGAAGGCCGCCATCGCTATTGCGCACGCAATGGGAAGCGCGATAACGAGCTTCAGATGCTTTCGCAGAAGCTTTATCAATTCCAGAAGAGTCATGAACGTCCTTTACGCATGGTTACCTGCCTGAGCTTGACCGCAGAAGCCATCACAATGACTCCGTCGCATTTGAAGCTGGCCCGTCGCCCTCTTGGGGTTCGCCCGACGTGCTTGCTGTATCGGTCGTATCGGAGGACTCGGCGCCTGCAGTGGGTGCGGCGTTCGGATCCTCGCCCGCATCAACCCGCTGCATCATCTCCGTCCAGCCCGGATACTCCGTCACTACGTAGCTTATGCCGTCGATCGTGGTTGTGGACGAGGGCACGAGCCCCGAATAGAACGTCACGGCCCCGGCTGTTTGGAATTTCTGAGCCAGTTCGATAATCTCGTTGAGACCATAGTCAGTGCTCACACATTCAGCAAGCTGCTGGACGGTGCCGGGAAGATCGAGCGGCGATACATCGAGCACCTTCTTGACGATGGCCTGGGCCAGTATCCGCTGGTTGTCGGCGCGTTGGAAATCGCCGCGCGTGTATCCGTAGCGTTCACGCGCAAACGCGAGCGCCTGTTCGCCGTTGAGCAGCTGCTCTCCGGCTTCGATGCGCTTTCCGGTATTGCTTGAGCCGGTTTCATCGTTGGTGACGGGTACGTTCACCCACACCCCGCCTAGCGTATCGACGAGTGTCTCGAGTTCCTGAAAGTGTATTTCCGCATAGTGGGTGATGGGCACGCCGGCAAATTTCGACACCGCATCCACCGCCCCAGCCGCACCGTCGAAGGCATACGCCGCATTGATCTTCTGTCGGCCGTGACCAGGTAGCTCGACCATCGTGTCGCGCGGAATGGAGACCATGGTGATAGTGCCGTTCTGCGGATCGACGCGCGTGAGGATGATGACATCGGAGCGAGAGGCCTCGTCGCTCTCGCGCGCGTCCGAACCCAGCACGAGCATGTAGAACGGCTTATCCTTCGTCTCGGCGGTCACCGGCTGAAGAGCGGCCTTCAGATTATCGGCCTCCTGCTTGTTGTCGAAGGAAAGCGCCTGATTGATGGAATTGAGGTACAAAGCCGCCGCGCCGCCCACCAGTCCGAACACGCACACGATAGCCGCGAGCGTGATAAGAACGGCTTTGCGCGCCGAATGCTTTTTGCGCTTCTTGCGAACGCGGAGGATCTCTTCGGAACGCGAGAGATCGGGAGCAGCCATAAGGCGTGAATCGGTAGGCGCAGATGCGGCTCGTCGAGCGCTGGAACGTTGATTCGGCGGCGGCACCACAGGACGAAATGCCGCAGGCTGCGATTCAGGCGGTATTACATCATGCTGTTGATGGTGTCTTGCAGGCTCGGGACCGGGAATTCGGGAGTTCTCTCTCATTTAGAGGACCCCCCCCCGACTGTCCGGTCGTACGGGCGCTATCGCGC
Source organism: Enteroscipio rubneri (assembly GCF_002899715.1). Taxonomy (GTDB): domain Bacteria; phylum Actinomycetota; class Coriobacteriia; order Coriobacteriales; family Eggerthellaceae; genus Enteroscipio; species Enteroscipio rubneri. Next base: position 30,292 of record NZ_PPEK01000011.1, read on the forward strand.
GAACCGGAGCGGCCGCAGCAAAACAAACCGATTCCGAGCACAGGCAAACCGCTCGGGCAGCAAAAGCTCGAGCGGTACTTAGATCGTTTATCCGCGTGATGCAGCACATGAGAATAAAAAAGGCTCCGTTTTTCTCTATCGTAACGTCAGCCAATAAGGCACACGCATCAAGCGCGCCAATGGCGGTACGTTATTCACCCGTTTAAATATCATACTGGGTAGACTACGGTTTGACAACGAAAAAGCGCTGAATGGAGTCCCCCCCCCCCGCACTTCATTCACGTTTTATACATACTTGTCAGTCTTATAATTACCCTGTGTAATCATATTCCGGTGCGAACCGAAGGAGCTCCCGCGGGTCCTCGATCACCGCATCCGCACCGGCCTTCCGCAGGCCCGCAGCACCATGGTAGCCCCATGCAGCTCCGAGTGAAAACACGCCCGCATTGCGCGAAACCGCGACATCGGTACCCGAGTCCCCCACATACACCGTCTGAGCGGGCGTCGAATCCAACTCTGCAATCGTGCGCAGCAGGCCGGTCGGATCAGGCTTGCGCGGAATCTCCTCGCTCTCGCCGTGCATCACATCGAAAATGTCCGGGAGATACAGGTTGATGACATCATGCACGCCCGCGTCGAACTTGTTGGACAGCACGCCGAGGCGGACACCGCGCCCTTTCAGCTCCTGAAGCGTCTCGACCATATGCGGGTAGGCCCGAGTTAGTTTATTGCCGATGATCGGGTACAGCTCCTTCCAGCGGCGCATGGTGGCGTCAGCCTGCTCGGATGTTGCTGTGGCGGGAACAGCCAGGCGAATAAGCGCTTCGGCCCCGGCACCGACGAAGCTGTGGATCTCGTCACGCGTACGGCTGGGGAACCCTTGCTCGCGCAACGCCTCGTTCGTGAGTTCTACGAGGTCGGGTAGTGTGTCGAGCAGCGTGCCGTCCAGATCGAAAACGAACGTATTGTATACGGGTATGGTTTGCTGGCTCATTGTCTACTGCCTTTCATTGGATGTGAAGTGCGCACTCGAGGATGCGTCGGCATATACTACAAAACCCGCCGCAGCGGGTTTCGTGAATGTCGATGGAGCGGGTGACGGGACTCGAACCCGCGAATACAAGCTTGGGAAGCTTGGGCCTTACCACTTGGCGACACCCGCATTGTCGATGAATTATAACCTTACCTTGCCCTTTCTTGGAACAATTTCAGCGAATAATCCATCTATAACGAATCCGACAGCCAGCAACTCAGCCTCGTGGAGGAACCGTGCGGCATCGTCAGCCATAAGCAGGTCGATGAGCGGCTTGTTCTTCTTGAACACCCGCGTGAGGAACTTCGCCTTCGCCACGTTCTTCGCGATGTCGTCTTTTTCGAGGACGTAGTTTATGACCTCGCGCGGGAACTTGAAGATCCGTGCTCAACCTCGGCCAGAGGGGCTGCATCACTTTTGATACAGCCCCTCTGGCCCTGCTTAGATTTTACTTTCGACCGTCCAACATTTTGGGATCTCGTTCAGTTCGAGACGAGCGGGGGCGCTCATTTTGTCCTAAAAGTGCCTGTCCCCTTTTAGAACAGGGTGGTACTGACGGGGAGGCCCGGCGCCGCGGGGGCGGCGCCGGGCCTTGGGCGGTACTGGTTAGCGACGGCGGCGCAGGCGGACCGCTGCAATCGCTGCAAACGCCGCGCAGACGGCTCCGAGGACACCTGCGGCGCCCACAGCGTTGCCCAGCGGGTCGCCGGTGGGAGCCAGCGGCTTGGCGCCGGCACCGCCGGCTCCGCTATCGTCGCCGTCCGTTCCGCTCGTGTTGTTGCCGTCACCTGGCGGGGGCGGCGTCGGCTTGTCGGCCTCGGCAACGGTGAACGTCGTTTCGGCCGTCCCGTCGGTGTACGTCGCGACCAGCGTATGCGTGCCCGCCGAAAGCGTGGCCAGGTAGTCGTTCGAGAGTGTGATGATCGTGCTGCCCGAAATCGCCGTGTAGTCCTTGTCGCGCTTAAGCTCCGCGCCATCGACCGCCAGCGACACGAACTTGTCGAGTTCGCCGTTGATGGTGAACGCCAGACCCGCCTGCCCCGGCTGCCACGTGCCGTTGGCACCGGCCGTCACCCGGTAGGTTTTCATCGTTTGCGTGGTGAAGGAATCGCCGTACGCCCACTCCGTCTTCAAAGCATCGTCGCCCTTGCCCACGACCGCTTGCACGCGCCACTCGTAGGAGGAACCCTGGGCGAGGCCGCCCAAGTCGTACTCGGGAGCGGTCAAACCCGGAACCTCCGTCCAATCCTGGCTACCGGCAACACGGTACGCCAGCGTGAACGTGACGCCGTCCACATCGGCGGGCGCCCACGAAAGCGCGGCGTTCGTGTAGCCGGCCGCCGCCGTGAGCCCGCTCGGAACGCTGGGCGTCACGCGCACGCGCGCCTGGTTGCTGATCGCGACCGGCGCCGACGCTGCGAAAGTCTCGACAACCTCGGATACCTCAGATGTCGCAGACGCCTCGCCTGCCTCGTTCGCCGCAGGCGTCTCGCCCGCCTCGTTCGTCTCGGAACCATCGTTCGCCCCAAGCGTTTCGTTCGACGCGCCAGCCTCGGCCGCGTCGGCCACATCGGCCACATCGGGCCCCTCGGGTGTCTCGGCCCCCTCGGCCACGTCGGCCCCCTCAGGCGTCTCAGGCGTTTCAGCCGCCTCGGCAACCTCAGACACCTCGGCGCCCTCGGCCGCCCCGGCGCTTGGAGCCGTCTGCGTGGCCACGCAGCGTATGTAGCCGGTGGTGTTGGCGGCGAGCGTCAAGATCTTATCCGTCGCGTTCGGGATAGTCTCCCACGAATCGTCGGCATCCTCGGAATCGAGCGCGCGGCGCTGCCACTCGTACGAAACGTCTGCGGCATTCCCGCGGTTCGTGAATACCACAAACCTGGCTTGTTCGTCCTTCGCAAGCACCACGTCGGACGGCCATATGCGCGCAACCTTGAGCGGCCCGTCCGCCAGCGTGACGAACCCGCTGGCGACCCAGGCGCTCGTCTGACCACCTCGCACGGCTTGCACCTGCCACTCGTAGGACGTGCCGGACGCAAGAACCTTGATGATGCAGGTCATGCTTACAGGATCGACGCTGTCCGCGGGAGCGGTTGCCCAATCAGCATCCGAGGCGCCTTCCTCGCGATACCGGACATTGAACGAATCGACCGCACCCGGCCCCGCCCACGTCCACGCAAGCGTCGCCGCATCCCTCGTCACCTCTCGCACGTCAAGGCCGCTCGGCGTTGCCGGCGACAGCACCAGCGTCACCGCGTTGCTCTCGACCGTCTTCGTCTTGCCGCCCGGCGCCGTCGCCGTCACGAGGCAGCGCACGGAGTGCTCGCCCGCTTCCAAGGTGGCAACCGACAGATGGGTGCGCTCGCCCGTCTCGCCGGGCAGGTTCGTCCACCCGCCGGACAGCAGGACCTGCCACTGGTACGCCAGCGACTGGCCCTCGGCGGTGCCGGTAACCGTGGCGAAGAAGTCCTCGACCAGCGCGCTATCGCCCGCCACCGCCTCCGCACGCTCGGGAGCCACGACCACGCTGCCGAGCACGCCGTCCGGCGACGTCGTGGCGAACGCAGGACCGTCAACCCATTCGGAGGCCACCCCGTCGGCCGACACCGAGCACATGCGCCACTCGTATGTCGTGCCGGGAGCAAGGCCTTCTACGGTATAGGGCGATGCGGTGAGCTTCGGCACCGTGGTCCATCCGTCCTCGCCAGCCGGCCGGTACAGCAGCGTGAAGGAGCCGCCGGACGGCAGCGTGCCGCCCCATGCGAATGTCGCCGTCGTGTCGCCGATATCCTTCACGTTCAGGTCGGTCGGAACAGCATCAGGCTGCACGCGCACGGACACCTCGTTGCTGACAACCGGGTCGCCCACGGCAGAGCCGTTGACTGTATACGTCACCGTGCAACGTACGTAGCCGCTCGTCTTGACGGGAAGCGTCACGCTGCTGCCCGTTTGGCCCGCGATCTCCGTCCATGCATCAGAAGCGTTGGGATCGGAATCGAGCGCGCGCTTCTCCCACGCGTACGTAAGCTCGCCCGGATCCACCATCCCGTCCAGGTTCGTGGTCGCCGTCACCGTGACCTGCGCCTCCGGCTTCACCGTCTGGTCGCTCGGATCCACCAGCACCGACTCCAGCTTCAAGGCAGGATGCTCCGACGCCGTGACGAACAGGTTCGCGAACGACGGCAGCGACTCCACGCCGTTCTGCACGGCCCGCACGCGCCACTCGTAGATCGTTTCGGGCTTCAAGTCCTTGAGCACAAACTCGCAGGCACGGTCTGCAGCCGTGGCGGTCTCCCATACCTTCGCACCGCTTTCGCGATAGAGAATCTCGAACTTGTCGGCCTTCTGCAAACCTCCCTTCTCCCACGTCCAGGAAAGCGTGGCTTCGTCGGACGAGATGTCCGATACCGTCAAGTTGGTCGGAGCGGCGGGCGCAAGCGTGCAGGTGACCTCGTTGCTTGTCGTGACGATACGAGTGTACTCACTGCCCTCTAACGTCACCGTGCAGCGATACCTGCTCGCTCCAGCCGTGGCCGCCTCGTTCGCCTTGATGCTGAGCGTCGCGTTCGTTTCGCCCGGCACAGACACCCATTTCGTGCCCTCATAACGCTCCCACTGGTACTCCTTATTGCGCTCGTGGCTCATTATGGAGGCATTGGGAATGGCGGTGAACGTCAGGGTGCGGCCGTTGCCGATGACCGCCGCCGCCCTCGTCGGGGTGACCTCGACCTTCGGCGCGGTGAACACGGGGCCGTCCACCCACTCGGAATGCGGGCCGCCCTTATCCACCGTAGGATTATAACCTCCCTCCCCTTTCATATTATTGCTCAATATCGTACGCACGCGCCACTCGTACGTTGCGTCAAACTCCAAGGAAGTCAGCCGGCAGCTCTTTTCGTTGCAAATCTCTTCAGACCACTCGCTTTCACCGATCTTGCGGTAGTTCACTTCATAGCCTATGACTGTTTTCTGCGCATCATTTTGCGCACGCGGATCATCGCACTCCCAGCGCAGGCCGATGCACGAGGTAGAGTCGTAAGTGCCGACACGGGCCGCCTTCGCGGAAGTCTCCTTCGGTGCCATGGGCTCGGTGCGCACGCGTGCCGGATTGCTGGACGCGGTCTTGGTCGTCCCGCCAACAGTCTGCTTCACCGTGCAGCGCACGTAGCGGTTCCTTTCATCCCCGGAAAGCGTTATCTCCTTCGATGTTTTGTCGTCCATTGATGTCCAAACGGTTTCGCTTTTGCGCGGATCCTCCGTTGTAAGCTTGCACCATTCCCACGCGTACGTGAGAGCGACGTCATCAGTCACGTTCGTGGATGCCGTGAGGGTGACCGTGGCCACCTCATCGTTGCTCACCAAGCTGTCAGAGGGCGTTACCTGAACGGAGCTGAGCACCTCGGCCGGCTCGTCCTGCGCAGTGATGAACGTGTCGATCTCCGACCACGGCGATGTCACGCCGTTCTGCACGACCCGCACGCGCCACTGGTACGTGATATTCCTCGCTTCCAGCACAGCCTGGCACGTCCTGGCCGCGTCGTCTATCTCAAGACCTTCGGACAGCCACTCGTCATTGATGGCACCAGCTCCTGCGAGCTTTCGGTAGCTCACCTCGAACCGAGTGCCCTCCGGCAAAGCGCCGTTGCCCCACGTCCAGCTGAGCACGGCACTCACCTGGCCACTTTGGTTATCAGGGTCAACATACGGAAAATCATCACCGACGGTAAGATCGGTCGGCGCAGCGGGCATCGCCGTCACGACGGACTCGTTGCTGTCGAACGTCTTTGTGCTGCTGCCGCGCGTAGCCGTGACCTCGCAGCGGTAGGGGTGCTCGCCGACCGGCAGGTCCTTCGCGGAAACCTGCAGCGTGGCAGCCGTCTCACCATCCACGGACTTCCATGCGGTGCCGTCGAAGCGCTGCCACTGGTAGGTCAGGGTTTCGTTGGCGGTGTCGGCGTCGGTATTCGCCGTCAGCGTGACGGAGCCCTCGGCGCCAGCCAGAACGCTCGTCGCGCTCGGCGTGACCCAGGCCCGCGAGAACACGATCTCTTCCGGCTGCGTGGTGAACAGAGGACCCGCCACCCAGTCGCTGTACAACGGATCGCCGCTTGCGTCGTAGGCAACGGAGCGCACGTTCCACTCGTACACCGTGCCCGGATTCAAGTCAGCCAAATTGGTGGAGGCCGAATTCAGTCTCGGTACGCTGGCCCACTCGCTCGAACCGACCGCGCGATACACGAGGTCGAACGTAGCCCCGCTCGCGTCGCCAGTCCAGCTGATATCAGCGGTCGTTTTGCCCACGGCGTTAACCGTCAAGCCGCTCGGCGCTCCAGGCATGACGCGCACGCGCGCTTCGTTGGTGCTGGTAACCGAGGCATTGGCCAGCGACTGCACAAGCGCGCTGGTGGGCGGCGTATACGTCACCGTGCAGCGCACGTAGCCGTCCGCGCCCGGATCAAGCTTTATCTCGCGCGTCGTCTTGCCCTCGAGCGTCTTCCACTCATCCGAATCCAGATCCCGCATCTCCCACTTGTAGGCCCTTGTCTCGTCCGGCATGTCGTCCACGTTCGTGTACGCCGTGAACGTTGCCCGCTCGCCTGCGCTGGGCGTTTGATCCAGCGGGCCCACCACCACACGCGTGAGCTGGGGGATCGGCGACAACGATTGCGTCACGAACAGCGACGTGACCGAGCGCACCGACGGCTCGCCGTTGTCCATCACCTGCACGTACCACTCGTAGGTGGTAGCGGGCATGAGGCTCTTCAGCGTGTACTTCGCTTCCGTCAGGTCGGACGTGCTGATCCATGCATCGGCTCCCGATGCGCGCCAGAACACGCGGTAGGACAGCCCCTCAACGAGGGAGCCCTTCCACGACAGATTCGCCGTGGCTGCCGTAATGCTCTCCGCCACCAAGTCGGTGGGAGGCGTCGCCGTAGTCCTAAAGTTGACCGACTCGCTTGTTATGGTTTTCAGCGGGGCGCCGTCCTTGCTGGCCGTTACGACGCAGCGGTACTGGCACGAGCGCGGTTTCGCATTCGCCGCATCCGCAACGTACGTTACCTCCGTTGCGCCTTGCACATCGCTCCACTCGACACCGGTCGCGCTTTCCTGCCACTGGTAGGACAGCGTTTCCCCGTTAAGGGCATTGTCAATATTCGTCACCGCCGTGTACGTGACGCCCTTGCTGCTGCCCGCCACGGCCGCTCCCCAGCGCGGCGTCACCAACACCGTAGCCAGCGCGCTGGGCTCTTCAAGCGTGATGAACGTATCGGCCTGAGCCCACTCGGACCACAGTTGATCGCGCACCACGGCCTGAACGCGCCACGAGTACACCGTGTTCGCCTTCAAGCCCTCCACGTCGCACGACGTGCTGGAGCCCACGTTGTCGACGGTTTGCCAAGCGTCATCATTCGGCGTGGAGCCCTCCGCGTACTGGACCTGGTAGGTGACATCGCGCGGGTCGCCGCTTGCCCACGTCAGATGCACCGAGGTAGTACCCGGCTCGGCCGCAAGCTGCACGGGCGGCGCCACGGGAACGCTCGTCAGCAGCAAGCCGACGGAGCTGGTCACGCTCTTCGTGTCGGTGCCCACGCCAGTCGTCGTCCTGGTGGACGTCACGATACAGCGATAACTCTCGACCGATCCGCCCTCGGGCGCCACGATGGAAAGCTCCTTCTTCGTACCGGCTTCGCCTTCGACGTCGAACCAAAACTCACCGGACGAATTGCGCTGCCAACGGTACTCCAACCGCTCCGGCAGCAGGCCGTCCACGTTCGTTTCAACCTTGAACGTCACCGTTTCGCCGGGCTTTACCAGCGTCTTGTCCGAGGACACCGTGGCCGAATCGAGCGCGCTTGCAGCCGGCGTATAGAGCGATGCGCTCACTTTCTCCGACCGGAAGCCGGCTTCCGGCGCGGCATACACAGCCACCTCGTAGCTCGCCTCGGGCAGCAGCCCCTCGAGTTGGCAGCTGCCTTGCGTTTCATCGTTGGGGATGGTGACGACCTTGGAGTATTCGGACCCCTTATAACCGTCCTCGTCGAACTGTCGCCACGTCACTGCGAAGCGATGGATTGCACCGCTCGCCTTCCAGGTAACCTCGCCCGTAGTCGCGCTGGTCGCCTGCGCCTGCACGTCCGTCGGCGCAACGGGAGCCACCGTCAGGTAGGCCGCCGTGCTGGCAGCGTTCGCCGTCTGATTGTCTTTGCTGTTCGTGGCCACGCAGCGGAACGCCGCAGCCACATCGTCCGCGCCCACCTTGTTCACCGTGAGCGTCGCCACGCCGGCATTCTCGCTCATGGCGTACTTGTCGCTCTGCGCAATCGGGGTGAAGTCCTGCTCGCCTGCGCCCTTGCGCTGCCAGGCGTACGCGATCGCGCCGCCGTCGCTCACGCTGGCCTGCGCCGTGAACGTTGCATCATCGCCAGCTTCCACCCATGCCGTCTTGGGCACCTGCTGGAATACGGGCGTCTCGATGGTGGGCTCCGCCAACGTCGTCGCGTCGAGCGCAGCCGAGAACTTGCCGGTCACGCCGCGCACGAACGCGGCAACGCTCACCTGATAGGTCGTGCTCGGCTGAAGGTTCAGCACCTCGTAGCACAGCTTGCCGCCGGCATCCGGCTTCAAGCCGTCCGCAGTCACCGAGTACGTGGTCGCGTTTTCCGGATTGCCGTCGGTATCCAGCTTCACGCACTTGATCTGGTACCCCTCCGCGTCCTCAACCGGCTTCCACGAAACCGGGAGGCTCGTGGGCGTCGGCGCGCCGCACGCGACGTTCGTCGGCGTGGGCGGCATGATGGCCACCGTCACGACGTTCGAGCTGCCCGTGACCGACGCGTCGGGCGAGGTCGCCTTCACGCCCAGCTTCCACTGCCGCCCGTAATCTTCGGAGGTCACCTCATGTATCAGGGTCGTCGTGTAATCCTTGCTAGCATCGTTAAGCGTAACCGCTTCGCCTTCGGGCTGCCAATCCGGGTCGCCCTCGCACCAGGAGTACCACTGCAACTCGGCAGCCGTCGGGAACTTCCCGCTGTTCGCTACATAGGAGGCCGAAAGCGTAACCTTGTCGCCCAGGTCGGCAGCAGTCTTGTCGGCCGTGACCGTCCAAGTGCCCACCTCGGGGCTGGGCAGCGTATGGACTTCGACCGTTTCCGGCGTTGTGGCGATCGTGCTGTTTCTCTTGCGGGAGTCGACCGTGCTCACGGACGCGCTGTAGTACGTAGAGGGGGACAGGTTTATCGTCGCCTCATAGCTCGTCTTGCCCGCTTCCACCGGGACGATTTGCTTGTAGCTCCCCGCCTTCACCTCGTATTCGCGCACCGTGCCCTCGGCAGGCGCGTCCCAGCAAACCGTTGCATGGTACGACCCCACATCCTTCACCTTCAGGTTCTGCGGCGCGGTGGTGTTGTGGACAACGGGAAGGGGCGATGACGTCTTTGCTGTACCAGTGACGACGTAGTCCAGTTCTCCCTCGTCGGTAAGGGCCCACACCCGGGCCTCCACCTTCACCCACCACGCTTTCATCGGATCCCATTGCTTCTCGGTCACGAAGTCCTCCGGGAAGTTCATCGAGTCGGATTCCGTGGTGGCGAAGTGCGAGTACCCCCCTTTGCTGTCCTTGTTCTCATTGAGATACCACGAGTACTGGACGGCATGCTTGCCGTCGTTGTAGTTCGCCCAATCGTAATCCACGGAAATTTTGTCGTTCCGCTGTTCGGAGGGGAGGTAGGCCGTGCAATAGGCATCGTTCCACGTAAGCCCTGTCGCGCCCGTCGTTTTGAAGGTACGGTAATTCGAGTAATCGCTCTTCAAACCCGCCGTTTCGGCACGCACGCACGCGCGATACTCCACCTGAGGATCAAGGGTGGTTTCGTAGGAGTACTCGGTCGTCCAATCGGTTTTCTCCTCTACCCAGTCCCCTCCTCCCGGTTCTTTGCGCTCAATGCTCACGGCAAAGCCCTCGGATGTCATGAGACTCCCGCCGCCGTCTAACCACGTCCACTCAAGTTTCACGTGCGTATCGTCTGTCACCCTCGGCTGTGCCATCTCCGGCTCGGCAAGGTACACCGACAGTTCTTTCGAGTTATTGCCTATCACACTGTCGGGTGACGGCGGCGAGGACAGCCTCACCCGGAAGATCGCTTCATCAAACGCTATATCGGCATTCAGCGTGGTATACAGGCGCGCGGTCTTGCGGTCGTCGCTCCACGCAACACGGGTGTCCACGGGCAGGTCGGCCCAATTCACGCCGTCCCAGCTGTCACTATACTGCCATCGGACCTGCACCGGACGGCTTTCGGGCTGCGGCTGCTCGTACTTCGCGTCCACGACCAGGTTGAACGGCTTGTTAAGGGGTATCTTGCTGAAGGTCTCAAAAGAGCACGGTTTATTGTCGAGCGTCACCACGTCATCGACCGTCATCTTCGGCACCGTGATGCTGACCGGCACGCTATCTGCGTAGGGAACTACGAACGGTATGCGGTACGGCTCGCTTTCCCCCTCGTAGGTGTCTTTCCCGTAGGAACGATAGAACGTGCGGGCCACGCACAGCTGGTAGGTTTGCCCCTCCTTCAAATGCTGGTCCGCCAAATTGAAGGAGCGCATGTCCGCAACGTACTCCTTCTTTGACACGGTATCGTCGCCCTCGATCCACACGTTATAGGCGTAGTCGTTCGGAATGAGATTGCTCTCGGGCGACGGGGCGTCGCCTATGAGCAACGGGATGTCGCCCTGTATGATCCCGGATACGTCGTAGGTTCTCGTACCCAAGATCTCATCTGTTTCACTGTTGTTGCTGGACTCGTCGTCTTTGACCAGCCCGACGACTGTCACGTTCGCTTCCGATTGCGGAATTTGCAGCACGATGTTCGCAGAACTGGTATAGAGGGTGCCCATAAGGTTGTCCAGCTCGTAGTAGTCTATCTTGAGGCGGTAGTCGCCTATGGCCTGCTTTGGGGATTCGAGCAAGAAATAAACTCGGCTCCTGTAGTCAGAATGGAGGAGGTCGGTAACCTCTTTGTAGCTATCGTCCGAGTCCTCCCTGTACTGCAGCTGCACCGAATAGCGGTAGCAATTGTCGAACGGGTAGAGGGTGGCGAAACCAAAGGAAATCCGCTGATTCACGTCCTTGGCAAGAGCGGAAGCCAAGAAATCTTCGGGCTGGATGGTAATATCGAACGGCAGGCTCGTATCGGCCCACTGCGCGTACAGCGTGACGGTCCCGCTCTTTACGAAGTCGTACAGGTTATCGGAGCTTTCGCTGATCCACTCGGCCTTCGAGTCGTTCCCATCGGGCATGGTCGCCCAGCCCAAAAACGCGCGCGTGTCGTTTTTGTCCTCGCTGTTGACGCACGTAGCCGTGGGCAGCGCGCCTACCGGTTCGCCTTTCACGAAGGTCTTGGTCACGTCTTTCGGATCCATGGAGCAGGTATTACCGGCAGGTTCGTTCAGGTTGAACTTCACAGTAGCCGAGGAGGGCACGCAGTAGGCGTAGAAAATGGGGTCGCCGCCGTAGATGCGATCGTGTATATCGTCCGGATTGGCCTTGTATTCCTTCGGCGGCTTGCTCCACGTGCCGCTCGCGTCAGGCGCTTCGAGCGTCCAATAGGCCAGGCTGTAGCCCTTGGGCGCATCGGCATTCTTGCTGGAAAAAACCGTGTTCCAGTAGGCGTAGCCGTACGCGTCCCTCGCGCGCTCGCTGTTCATGGGGTTTATCAACGTAATCTTGATGTCCTTGCCGACGCCGACGCCCTCAAGTACCCTGCCGCCATCGCCTATGCACATTTCAGGATCGCTATTGGTATACCCGTGGGTAATGTCGAGAGTAATCATGCTGACGATGCTGCCGTTGCACGCGCTACCGCCGATGGCGTCCGCCGGCACGCTGCCCTCTAGAGTCTCGCAGCTGGTAATCTTAAATGACGAGGGCACCGCGTACCCGAAAAGGCCGCCGGCATGCCCGGCTTCTGCGGCGTCGGTTTTGATAGCGCCTGAGTTGTAGCAGGACGAAACAGAACGCGCATAACCGTCGAGGGTGTCGGCGAATCCCACCAAACCGCCGGAGTATCCGATACTGCTCGAGCTATAGATTTCCCCTTGGTTGTAGTCGTGATGAATGCTAAAAGTGGTCACTATATACGACAGATACCCCACCAAGCCTCCGGCGCATCCCCCGATTGTTTCTGGCTTGCCTTGATTATTGTTGTCATAGACCGTGGGGAAGCTGCCGCCCATCGACTTGACCTCGCCGTTGTTCGAGCAGTACTCCAAACCACTTGCCTTAGGCTGGGCCGGGATCCTATCGCTGCACTTCACAAGGCTGCCCACCATGCCGCCAGCGTGCCCCTCCAAGGACAGGATTTCGCCGAAGTTCGAGCAGCGCTCGATGACGATACCGCCTTTGTCGTTGTTATTGTCGAAATACGAGCCTATGAAGCCGCCGGCACTCGGACCGCCCTGCACGTTCGCCTGGTTCGTGCAATCCCTTATCTCGATTCGGCGGTCATCGGAAGAGTCGCCCTTCGTGCCGATGCTCCCGAACAGCGTGCCTGCGTTGCCGCTGTAACTCACCGAGCCGATGACGTGGAGGTCCTTGATCGTTGTGACGCCCGTGTCGCCAGCCTTGCCGCCGGTCTGGAAGAGGGCGCTGTGGCTGGTAAGCTGGAGCTCGATCAAGTGCCCGTTGCCGTCGAGCTTGGCCACTTGCAAGTCGGGATGGTTCATTCTGTCGACGACGGCGTCGTCGACGACCCCGCCGTATTCCGCACCATCGGGGCCAGGGGCGGTGAGGTCATTCATGAGGCGCGCGTACTGCTGGCGCTCTTGGTCCTTGCTCATGCCGTTCAGGCTGTTGCACCACGCAATGAGGTCTTCGGTGCTGTAGATAAGCGTGGGCTCGTCGGCCGTGCCTTTTCCTTGCAGCTGGGCCGCGTAGGCGGGCGAGGGAGCCGCAAGCGCGGCGAACGCGAGGATCGCGGCGATCATGCCCGTCGTGAGCAGCGCGGCGAACGCCAGCCGCTTGTCTTCATGTTCACGCCTCAGTACCCGGCCCATACCGTACCCCGTTCTCGCAGGAAAGCACACTTCAAGCAAAGTTTACCGAGGTACAAGGCCGAAAACTGCCTTCTGGCACGAAACGAATCCTCCTGGCATGAAACGCATCCGCCGCCATCCTCGAGCGGCGGGAGAAGACAGGGACGCTGCCACCCTGAACGAAGGCCACAGGCCGGGGCTGAAGGACCTGCAATAGGAAGCGCCGCGAGGTGCGCCGCCGTTCTCCCGCCCGCTCAAGATGGCGATGGCTGGCCTGTTGAACATCGGCGGCGGTTTCGCGAAGAGGCGCGGTATACTGGGGGACGAGCGGCGCTTGGGGTCGCGCAGCACGCTCGGCTCGGCATTCGGGCTGGCACGAAACGCGCCGATCTGGCACGAAAACATCCGTCGCTTTTCAACGATACCGCCAAAATGGAAAGGAGGTTCCATGACGCGCCGCATAACCGATATGCGCCGTTCAGGCGAACCCCTCCCTGCCGGCATGTATCGAAGAAAGAGACCGATGAGAATCGCCATCGTTGACGACTGCGCACCCGATGCCAAAACCCTCGAAGACGCGATCCGCTCCCACCTGGACAAGCGAGGACGCACCTGCGAGATATGCCGCTTCCGCGGCGGCGACGACCTGTTCGAGACAGCCGACGCGCTCGCCTTCGACCTCGTGTTCCTGGATGTGTTCCTGGACGGCGCCAACGGCATCGACATCGCCGAACGGCTGCGGCGCGAGAACTACCCCGGCCTCATCATCTTCACCACCGTGTCCAGCGAACACGCCGTGGACGGGTTCCGTGTGCGCGCGTTCCACTACCTGACCAAGCCGTTCACGCCCGACGACATCGCCGCCGCCCTGGACGAGGCAATCGAGCGCCTCGCCGGAGACGAGACCATGCTGCGCATCCACGACGGATCGGCCGTGATCAACGTGCCGCTGTCGCAGGTGCGCTCCATCACCGCCGACGGGCACTACTTGAACCTCAACACCGCGAACGGGCCGCTGCGCTGGCGCCAGTCGTTCGGCCGGCTCGCGGACATGGTGGCGCCATATCCGCAGCTGTTCGCCTGCAACCGCGGCATCATGGCGAACCTCGCCCACGTAGACGACCTCACCGACGACGGCTGCTTCCTTATGGACGACGGCTCAAAGCTGCCCGTGCGCCGCTCGTCGCGCGCCGAGGCACGCAGCCGCTATTTCGACTATCTGTTCACCCACGTGCGGAGGTAGGCTTCCATGGGAGAGGACGTTGCCGGAGGGCTTCTGTGGTACGTCGTGCGCAATGCACCTACGTTCCTGGCGATGTTCTTTCTCATGCTGCTGGCAGTGCGCGGGCGGCTGCGCTTTTCTCTCAAGGCAACCGTGGGCATGGCGCTGGGCATCGTCGTCGCCGTCAGCCTGGCCTGCGGCATCGGCGTGGCTGCCTTCGCCGGCGAGGAAGGGGTCTGGGCGACGGTTCCCGTGCTGGCCGTGTCGCTGCTGTCGCTGGCCGCGCTGACGAAGCTGCCGTGGGGCAAGCGCCTGTTCGTGTTCTTCAGCGCTGCGACCGCCGCCGCCATCGCCATCCTCACCTACGACGTGCTGCTGCGCACGGTGGCGCTGGAATGGAGCTTCGGGGTGCGGCGCGTGCTGGACGCCGTCGTGTGCTCCGCGGGCCCGCTCGTGCTGGCGCCGCTGTTCGCGCGAACCATCCGCTGGGGCGTCGAGCAGGTGGACGACCCCGCGCTCTGGCGGCGCTTGGCCGCCGTGCCCGCGGGGTTCTTTGTGGCGGCGAACGCGCTGTATATGTTCGCCTACGCGGTGGAGTTCCTCTCGAGCGGCGCCAACGCGTTGTACGCGCTGGCGGTGGGCGTGCTGGCGTTTCTGATGGTGGCGTCGTACCTCATGCTGTTCTCGGCTCTGCGCACCGTCATGGAGAACGCGCGCCTGCGCGAGGCGGCTCAGCTGGAAGAGCTGCAGCATGAGCGCTACGAGAACCTGCGGCGCACCCTGCGCGAAACCGCCAAGGCGCGCCATGACTTCCGCCATCAGCTGCTGGTCATTCGGTCGTTCGCCGAAAAGGACGACGTGCGAGGCCTGCGCGCATACCTCGACGAGGAAGGGGCTGGCCAGGCGCAACGCGAGTCGGGCGCCTACGCGCTCAACTTTGCTTTAGACTCCGTGGCCGCGCATTTCGCCGAGCGGGCTCGAGCCTGCGGTGCCGATGTCTCGCTCGCCTTCGCGCTGCCCGAACGCCTGCCGCTGCCCGAAGCCGATTTCTGCATGGCGATGGCGAACCTACTGGAGAACGCCGTGGAGGCCTGCGAGCGCGCGGCGACGGAGGGCGCGCAGGGTTCGGGGAGCGCGCGGGCGGGGACGGACGGCCGATCGGCGTTGCCGGACGGGGCGCGCACGCTCTTCATGGACGCCGAAGTGCGGGTCGAGGGCAGCGCCGTGCTGGTTTCCGTGCGCAACAACTGCTCGTCCACCGATGCCCGCGCGTTGGCCGCCGCGGCGCCAAACGGCGTGCTGTCGAGCGGCGCACGCTCGGCCAAGCGGGAGGGCGACGGCATCGGGCTGGCCTCGGTAGCCACGATGGCGAAGCGCTATCGGGGAGAAGTACGGGTTGAAACCGACGAGCACGCGGCGACGATCCGCGTGCTGCTGCGCGCAGGCGGGGCGCGCTAGCGTCTCAGGGCGTGTTTGAGCGTGTCAAATCGCTCGGCGTACCGCCGCCGGCCATGCGCACGGTCCAGCCGATGGGGTCGGACATGTCGATTTCCGCGCAGGTCACGCACGCCTCTGCGACGGAAGAGATCTCGACAATGATTCGCCACATGTTTCACGTGAAACATCGCGTTGCCCATCGCGCGGAGGCTTCCGGCTTCGATGCGCCAATAGCGCCCCGTTCGTTCGCATCCGATTGCCGGTTGGGGCAGGTGCTTTCGATACTCGACGGAAAAGCCGCCTGGACGCGGCCGTCGGGCTTGCCCCTCCCATCCTCGCAGAGCTCGGAGACGGCGTTCGTGACTTGAAAAGCCGCACTCGTTTCGTGCACACGATTGCGCGGGTTATGCGGGCGCGCCGGAGACTATGATGATGAACACGCATATCTATGCGCGTTCGCCAAGCGGTCGCAATGCGAGGCCCGCGTTCGCGGCCGAGAAAGGAGGCGGTACGCATGACCGCTCTCGACGCTCTCCGTTCCCGCAGAAACCTCGATGACAGCGTGATGCTCGATGCTTCGGACCTCGCGTTCTACCGTGACGGCGTGCTCGCCCTGTACGGCGGAGAGGACGAAGCGCGCGAGCGCTTTCCCCAGCTGTACCGGGCTTTGCAGGAAGCCTGCGAGAACCTGCCTGCCCCCAACCGGCTCGGCGAGCCCACCGACTTCGTCGACGGCGCGCTCATCGATGCCGTGACGTGGAATCGCGAGGACAACAGGCTCACGGTGCGCGCCGTCACCTCGTTGGTAGAGCCAGCCTACTTCATCGACGAGCACATGGAGGTGCGCACGGGCGCCGGTGAAATCGTGGGCGGTTTCGCGCAGTCCACGACGGACACGTGCCACAGCGAGCTGGTGTTCGAGACGGATTTCGATCCGGCCGAGTTCTCATCCACCGTGCTGGAGATCGATTACGTCTCCAACTGGGTGACCGCCGGCAATCGCCGCCTGAACACCATGCTCACCAGCAAAGACGCGCATGAAGAAGCGTATCTTTCCACGCGGGTCAAAGCCGTGCACGTGCTGAGCCCTGTCAAGAGGGTGCAGGGCAAGGCCGCGCCGATCAACATCTGCTACAACCGTTTTCCGCTGGGCGAAGAGGACGTCGACTACCTGTACCAGGGCAAGGTGTTCGATCCCTACAACGGCCAGCAGCGCCTGTTCGCTCCCGTGTCCGCCTGGGTCGAGTTCGAGCTGGACGAGCAAGGGCGCCAGGATTCGTTCAAACGCATCGACATCACCACGTTCAAGTTGAAGATGGACTGCCAGAACGGCATCTCCCGCTACGAAATCAGAGGGCGTGAGACGAATGTGGAGCACCATTTCGTCGCGCAGCCTGACGCGGCCAAGACCTATGCCAGTGGCTTCAGCTTCGATCTCGATCCCGACTGGAAAGCGAACGTGCCCTCGCGGCGCTGGCCTGCACGCGACCGCGTGGACATGCTGATGGAAGTGAAGTTCGAGCACGAGAGCGGCGACCCTGGGACGATCGAGCTCACGACGATGGCCGATCGGTCGCAGGCGAACGTCGGCAAGGTGGACTGGATGAATCTGCTGTGGGGCTGCCTGCGCAAGGACACGCGCGTGCTCATGGCCGACGGCTCGCAGCGTCCGGTGGAAAGCGTGCGTGTGGGCGATCTCGTGCAACGCGACGCTCAGGGAGGCGTTGCCGCAGTGAGCGACGTGGTGAGGGGCTTCGAGGAGAACCTCGTGGCGTTCAGCACGGTGGACGGGCGCCAGCTCGTGTGCTCGCGCAACCATCCCCTGGTCACAAGCGAGGGAACGCTGCCGGCCGAGCAGGTGCGCGGCAACTGCCGCCTGTACGGCCCGGGCGGCGAGGCGCTCGTGCTGAACGGCATTTGGGACGTGCCGGGCGACGAGGTGTACAACCTGTGCCTCGACGAGGCGGCGGACGGCTCCGGGCGCGAAGGCGGCACGTTCTTCGCCGAGAACATCCTCGTGGGCGACAACAACATGCAGGCGTTCCTCGCCTGGGGGCAGAGCAAGGAGGCGCTTGCCGACAACCCCTTCCTCGCGGAGTGCGAGGAGAAGAACCGCCGCTGGAACGGGGGGCGCTCATGAGCACGCAACGCCGGAGCTTCTTCGCCCTGAAGTGCGCCCCTCCCGACTTGGCTTTCTGCGCCGCAGTGCCCGATCGTTCGCTTTCGGGCGGCGACGCGTTCTCGCTCGGCGCCACGGTGTTCGTGCCGCACAATGGCAGCGACAAGACCGTCGTCGAGCAGCCGGGCTCGTTCCGGTTCGGCTACGACGGGGGCGCCGTGCTGTTCGAGTCGAAGAACCTGGGGCGGCATCGCAGCGATCCGGCCGGTGTGCACCTGCTCGAGAACGAGTGGAACCGCATCGACGCCGTGTACGATGGGGAGGTGTTGCGCCTGTACATCCAGGGTATCCCCGTCTACGAGGCGAACGCGACGGGCGAGCGCTTCGTGGATGGGGAGACGCGTTGGCAGATGGGAGACCTGGACGGTTACGTGCAGGAAGTCACGCTGGCGGCGCGCTCCTTCACCGACGACGAGGTGCGGTTCAACCAGATAGAGCACGTGGTGCCCGACGGCGAACTGGAGCTTTGCGCCGACTTCGACGCGTTCGACCCGCGAGACGCAGGGCGTCACGCGTTGCCGCTGCAGCTGGTGGGCCACTGCGACGTGGTCAACCTCGTGCCGGCGCTGCGAACGGGAACGGCCGGCTCGGTGCTGGCGCCGCGCACGACGGCGAACCCGGGCGCGTTTTCAACGGGCGCTTTCACGGTTCTGGCGAAGGTGTTTCCCACCGTCTCGCCCGAGATGGGCGACGGCTACGTGTTCGCGAACGGCGCGCTTGGCGATGCGCAGGGGTTCGCCTTGGGCGTGACGGAGCAGCAGACGAAGCCGTTTTGCCTCATCGGCGGAGAGCGATTCGCGTTCGATGCCACATTGCCCGTCAACGAGTGGAGCGACCTCGCCGTCAGCGTATCGGGCGCGCAGGCCGCGTTCTTCGTCGACGGCGTTCCGACGGGCACCGCGACGTTGGCGGCGCCGTTTGCGCGCACGGAGCCTGCCGACGTGATGATTGGCAACGCGCCCGACGCTGCCGGCGTTGCGGTCATGGGTTTCCCCGGGTTCATCGATGCGGTGACGGTGTTCGATCGGGCGCTCGACGCCGATCGGCTGGCCGGCTATGCCGACGTGGCGCCGTATCGCTTCGACGATGGCGTGGCGGCGTCGTGGCTGTTTTCCGACGAAGCGCCGCGCGAAGTCGTGCTCGATGGCCAGATGCTCTACGCGGGCGGCGCGGCCGTGGCGCTGCGCGAGAACACGGTGCTCGATCCGAATCCGCCCACGCTCGCATTCGCCCTGCCCGACGTAGCCACCGGCATGACCGACGTGGAGGAATGGGAGAGCCGCGCGGCCGCCACCGTGCTGCTGGAAACCGTGAAGGCGCTCACCGGCCAAGAGGCGGTGTCGGGGTTCAGCGGCGGCGGCCAGGGCAAGCTGAACGGCTCGATGGCGAAGGCGCTCTACGTGACGCTTGCCGCCGATGCGCGCATGAAATCCATCGAGGACGAGGGCTCCGTGACTCGCGACGTGCTGATAGGGATATTCGCCTCAGTGTCGGGCGTGGCGGCCCTGTGGCCCGTTTTCGAGGCTTTCTACCTATCGGGCGCGCGCTGGCAGAACCCGTACCGGATCGCGCGTTTTCTCAGATACGTGCGCATATTGTCGCCCGTCGCAAAAAGCAAGGTATCGAAAGCGATCGCCGCAGCGGCCGCGATCGCCACTATTACCCTTGCCGCCCGGCCTTCTCCCGACCCCCGGGAGAGCAAGACGAAAGGGGCCACGATCGCGCTGAAGTCGCTCGCCTTCTACTCGGACGCCTCCAAGGATTGCGGCGCGGTGTGCATCCGCCCGGACTTCGATGCCTCGCCCGTGCTACCCGAGTGGACGGAGGGCTGCACCGCATCGCAGTCGGCGTACTGGCGCGTCGGCGCGGATGCCCGACCGGTGCTGCGCCTGACGCTTGCCGTCTCGGCGCTCGATGCTCCGACGACGGTGCAGGTGAAGGCGACGGCCCAGGGCGACGGGCTGTTGGGGTCGCTCGATGCGCAGAACGTGACCCTTGCAGCCGTGGGCGACGTGACGGTCGATTTCCCCCTGGCGCACCATGCCCTGGGAGCCGCCGACCTCGGGTCCCACAACGTGCTTTTCCAATGGCGCGCGGGCGACAAGCTGCTGGGCTCCACCAAGCACGAGGTGCACGTGCTGGCCGCGCGCCCGTTGCCGCGGTGGTCGAACGAGCCGGGGAAAGGCGAATTGCCGACCCTTCCCGCCATCCGGATGGCCGAGGCGGTGCAGGCGCAGGAAAGCACTGAGGAGGAGGCAAGCCGGCGGTTCTGCGGCCAGTTCGTCGCATGGGTACGCGCAGAAGCTGCTGCAGGGAAGCTGGTCGGGCGGCCTTGGACCGACGGCCCGGCGTTCGTGCACTGGGACAAGCAGCATCGCAACCTGCTGTTCGACATTGCTTCCTTCTTCGAGGCATACGCCGCGCCCCCGGTTGCCGTGGGAGCGCTCGATTTGGCGGGCCTGACGCTGGCGCTCGCACGCATGGAAGGGCTCGCCGAGGTGCGCCTGGCCGAGTTGAGCGGCTTGGCCGGCACGGGGGGCCTGATGGTTCGCGCGGCATACCGGCTTGGGGAGACGGCGGTCGAACGTTCGCTGACCGCAGCAACCTACCCGGTGACCTGCGTGAAAGACGGCTCGCATGATCGCATCTACGACGCGTACCTCGAGCCGGTCGATGCTTCCGGAGCGCGGGTTTCCGCCACCGGCCTGCCGTTCTCCCTCGGGTCGGAGAAGACCGACGCGGTGGCGGGAGTGAGCGCTTCCACGTACCGCACGTTGTTGTGCGCGCCGGGCACGACGGGTTGCGTGGCGCTGAGAACCGCCGTCCTCGGGTTCGGGACGCTACCGCTCCAGGGCATCAGCCCGGGTGAGCCGGTGGTCGTGCAGACGAGGGGTGGGCGCCCGTCGTTCGACAGGTGCGTCATCGAAGCGCTCACGCTCCCGCCGACCGAAGCCCGTTGCCACTCTCTCAGTTTCGTCGATATCGAGCGTTTGGTGGTCAACGCGATAAACCTCTACGTGGGCGGAAGCCCCGACCCCGAGGTTCCAGCCGACCCCGCCCAGCTGAACAGCGTGATGTTCGACCTATGGCGCGCGGTCACGCACAACGAGGAGGAAGGCAGGAGCGGTCTGCCCGTTCCCCAGTCGGAGATGCAGGTAGCTTCTCTCGCGCGTCTCACCAGAGTCTTCGAGGGGGAGTTTCCCGAGAAAAAGGAGGGCTGGTCGCAATTCGGAAACGACATGGTGAGCCTTTTGAACAGCGAGGTGGAGAACCTTCGCCGGGGCATGTCCGACTGGAACTCGTCGATAGGGAGCAGGTTCGATCCCCAGGACTGGTGCCATCTTGTCGAGAGCGACGAGTCGCTGTATTGCGACTGCTCGATGGGCGATCCTGAATTGTACGAGCCATGCGACACGATACTGGACTGTCCCTGCATGGGGCCGGGCTTCTACCTGGCCAATCCCGACGATTGCCAATGCCTCACGCGATTGAGGTGCGGCGAGCCCGCCGTGGACGTCTCGAGCATCGTGACGTGCGCGCAGGGCGTATTCGTTGATTTGGAGTACGGTCCGAACCTTGCTTCGGATACGCGCAGGCGGTTCCTCTATTCTTCGACCAACAGCTGGGGGCTCAACGACATCGCGCACGTGTACCCGGCGGTCAATGACCCCGTCTATTACTTGAACGTTCTTGCAGACAGCCCCGATTGGGTGGAGCTATAGGGTTTCGGCTGCTGTGCGACGCCGGCGCCGCACAGCACGTGTCGCGATGGCGGCGCACGTCAAGGCCGACAGCGCCAGGGCGCTTGTCGCCGCCGCCGTCGGCGCTGCGGTGTCGCCCGTGCGTGCGAGGGGCTTCGGCGTGGCGCCCCCTTCTGTGGCGTTGGGCGTCGGTTGGGGTTGCGGGATGGGCTCGGGCTCGACTGCCGCCCCCGTTTTCACCAGAATGCGGCCGGTGCCGTTTTCGTCGGCGTAGATGGAATCGGCCCGTATCACGCCGCTCAGATCGTCCTTGATGAAGGAGATGAGCGCCTCGTAATCCAAGCCCTGCTCGGAGACGAGCACCTTCGCATCCTTGAACATGGAGAACCCGTCACCGCTGTCTTGCAGCAGGTAGGTGATGGACGAGACGGTGTAGGTTTTGCCCAGATCGATGGGTTCGCCGCCCACGCGCACGTTTTGCACGCGCCGCGCGCCCTCGATGCCCACGAACAC
Organism: Enteroscipio rubneri; assembly: GCF_002899715.1. Classification (GTDB taxonomy): domain Bacteria; phylum Actinomycetota; class Coriobacteriia; order Coriobacteriales; family Eggerthellaceae; genus Enteroscipio; species Enteroscipio rubneri. The sequence continues at coordinate 52,407 of NZ_PPEK01000011.1, forward strand.
ACCCTTTTCGTCCAGCTTCACGGGCGAGGGGATATCGGAACGTATCTCGTAGGTGAGCCCCGAGGTTTGCAGCAGCCCGCCGTTGGGCTCGGGGTAGAGGCGCGCGCCCATTTCCAGCGCGTCGACGATGGTCTGGCCGGTGGCTTCCACCTTGCAGAGCGTGTTGCCGAACGGCAGCACCGCGATGGCGTCGCCGTACGTGATGTCGCCCACGGCCACGTCGGAGCGGATGCCGCCTCCGTTCATGAAGCCGATGTCGGCGCCGAGCGATGCGCGCACGGCGTCGGCTGCAAGGTCGCCCAGGTTCGTCTCGCGCATGCGCACGGCCCAGCTATGCTGCGTGTCGCTCTCCACGGCCACCAGCTTGACCTCGGTGCGGGCGACCACCTTGTCCAGCGTTTTGCTCAGCCTGTCCTCGATGTCCTTGATGAAGGCGGCGGTGTCGGGGTCCTGCGCCACGGGAGGCTTCACTAGACGCGTTTCGATCTTCCCCGTCGTGGGATGGATGATCACCTCGCCGTAGGTTTGCAGCTGTGTGCCGGTTTGCGCCAGAAGCACGTCCCTGCCCGCCTTGTTGGCGACGCGCTGTTCGTACTGCTCGTGGGAGTGGCCGTCGATGAACACGTCGATGCCCGTGGTGTTCGCGATGACGGTGTCCGAGCGCCAACGGGCGGCGACGCCCGACTGGCCCAAATGTCCGAGGGCCACCACGTAGTCGGCTCCGTTCGCGTGGGCCTCGTCGACGGTTTGCTGGACGCGGTCGTAGAGCATCTGCCCCGTCTCGTCTTCGCAGAAGCCGTAGACGTCGGTCCCGCTCGCGTCCTTGAAGTGCGCCGGGTTCGACTTGGTCAGCGACTCGGGCGTGGAGATGCCCACGTAGGCCACGCGCACGTTGCCGTACGTTTCGATCGTGTAAGGCGAGAACTCGGTTGCGCCCGTTTCCAGGTTGTCGAAGTTGCACGACAGGTAGGTGGCGTTCGAACGGTCGACGAGCCTGCGCAGCTGATCCATCCCGTAGTCGAACTCGTGGTTGCCGGGTATGGCCAGGTCGTAGCCGACCTGGTTCATGATATCCACCAGGTCGGCACCCTGCGAGAGCGTTCCCAGGGGCTTGCCCTGCACGGCGTCGCCCGCGTCCACGAGGGTGACGTTGTCGGCGCCGTAGGCCGCTTCCGCGTCCTTGAGCGCCTGGGAAACCCCGGCGTAGCCGATGCTCGTAGCCGTGCCGTCCTCGTCGAAGGTCTGGTCGACGCCGCAGTGCACGTCGTTGGTGTGCAGGATGGCGATGGGCGTGTCGGGCCCGGCGGGCGTTTCGGTGGTGTACGCCTTCAGCAGGGCGTTTCCCGCCGTGTAGCCGGCCCCGTCTTCGAACAGGTTCTCGCGGGCCATGTCGTGCCAGTCGGACGTCCCCTCGGTGTAGTAGGTTTGGCCGGCCGCGCAGTCGATGGCGGCATACTCTTGGCTCGCATCGTCGACTTCGGCGAGCATGAGGTAGTTCCCGTTGGGCTCCTGTGCGGAAGCGACCACCGAGAAGGTGTCGCCCGCGATGACGGGAAACGCATCGCTGCCCAGGTCGATGGTGGTGTAGCCTGCGTTGGCCCCGGTAAGCGTCGTATGCCACTTCAGGGTGCCGCTTTGCGGGTTCAGCGTCCCGCCGTCGGTCAGGCCGGTGGGGTTGCGATAGACGGTGATGTCCACTTGGGAGCAGGCCGTTGGTAGAAACACGCTGACTGCCTGCACGGTCTCGCTGCCGCGCGCCTCGAATACGTTGGCGAACTGGATGCGCTGGGTGTTGCTGAACCCCGTCTCGCCGACGCCCACCCCGTCGTACTGGTAGATGCCGTCGTAGGCGTGGTCGGTGCCGTCGGCGTCGTAGGTTGCCTGTTCTGCTTGGTAAGACGTGGGATTCGAGAAGCTGGTGTCGTAGTAGGACAGGTAGAAGCAGCCGTCCTGGTGGCCGCTCGTCCCGGAGCCCCAGCTGTTCTTGACGATCCAAGCGCCGTCGCCTTCCGGTTGGGTGGAAAACTTCTCCTTCGGGAAGCTGTCGTCCCACCCGATGATGCTCACCTCGTGATTCGCCAGCATCTCGGCGTTGTCGGCCGTCTTGCTGTAGAAGTAGGCGCTCGTTGCGGGGTTCCACGTGCCCCGCCCCGTCATATTATTCGTGATCGCGTTGTCGGCGTAGAACGACACGTCCACGACGCCGTTTTCCATGAGGCACGTCTTGATGGCGTCGACGGCGCTGGGATCGCGACGGTGCTCCAAGGTGGGCGACCCGCCTTCGTGCTCCTGCCAGGTGTACACGTTGGGCTCGGGAAGAAACATGACGTTCTGCACGTGCACGTCGGACTGGTTGCGCAGGGCGGCGTCCGGTGCGCCCATGCTGGCATCGTTGATGTACGGGGCCTTCTGCTCGTCCACGGCGCCGTACCAGCGCATGAGCGTGGCGGCGGACAGGTTTCGAGCCCCGCCCGCGTCGTAGTCGGATCGGCCGGTGGTGTTGAGGAACGTGTCGCCGCCCGCCCACCGGCTGTCGTCGGCGCTGTCGTCCGCGCCGTTGTACGCGAACCATGCCAGATGGCGCTCGGCCAGGTCGGGGCTGCTGGGAGCGCCTGTGGCATGGTCCGTGACCAGCAGGTTCGACTCGAGCGACGACAGTGCGCCAAACGACCAGCAGTCGCCGAAGGGGTACTGGTCTTTGACGCTGGTCGAGAGGCTCGCCCCACCCGCTCCCGCCGTGCGCAGGTCGTAGGAGTCGGGGAGGGCCGCAAGCGCGTTGGCCCCCGATGCGGGGTTCAGCAGGGAGGGGTCGTTGAGGCTGAACACAGGCCCGCGCTCGGTTTCCACCATGCGGCCGAGCGGCTGGAGCGTGCCGACACTGGCGCTCGAGCCGGTGCCGGCGGGATCGGCGGCGCTGTCGGGCTCGGCGAAGGCGGGAACGGGGAGCAGTGTCGCCGCGAACGCGAGGGCGAGCGCGGCGCGTCCAAGAGCGCCGAACGGGTTGCAGGAGGGCTTCTTCATGAGCGATTCCTTCTTCGCGCACTTGCTTCACCGCTTCGAGACGAGCGGCTCGACCATGCGGTCCAGTATAGAAGGGCAACGTGTTCGAGCGACCTTTGTCTTGATGCCGGCAACACGAACGCCCCGCCTTGCGAAACGAACGCGGTGCTCCCTGCATGAGACGCGCGGTGCTCGCATGCTCGACGCGGTCATTCGTTGCGCCTCGGCGGGTGTTCGTTCGCGCAAGCAGATCCGCTACGGTATCACGGCCGAGTGCCGCTGTCGACCGGAGACGACAGGCGGGGAGGGGCCGTGCTTTCTAGCACTGCGCACGCGGCGCGGCGAGCGCTTGCTTGACGCTTCGATAGCGCCGCTCGGCGATGGGGTACTCCGAACCGTCGTCGAGCTTGGCCCGATAGCCCTCGATGCTGACGATGCGGCCCCGGTGCACGAGGCAGCTGCGGTGAAGCCGCAGGAAGTCTCGCGCGGGCAGCTCCTCTTCGATGTCCGCCAACGCCGCGCGCACGGTGAACTCGCCGTGGGCGTGCTTGACGACGCATCGAGGGCCTTCGGACTCGACGGCGTGCAGCTCGTTGGGGTGCAGGACATGGAGGTCTCCGCCGATGTCGCGAAAGCTGATTTTCCCCGTGCCCGATCCTTGGTCATCGAAATGCTCGTAGAGGAACTCGATGGCGTTCTTCCCCGTGTCGAGCGACGGCAGAAGCGTGTTCGCATCGGTGGTGTTCGAGACGTGCAGATGCACGATGCGCGGTCCGTCCGGCGTCGGGGCCCAAACGTAGGTCGCGCGTTGCTCGAACGGAATGCTCCGCTCTCCGTCGGTCGACACGACCAGTAGCGTGTAGCAGGCCGAAACAATCCACGTGCCCGCCCGCTTGCGTGCGCGCCATCGCTCGTCGGCCAAGGCCAGGCGGATGCCGTATTCGGGGCGGAGAATGTCCTGCATGGCCTTCTTGCTGGAGGCAGTCTGGCAAGCGAACGGTCCCAGCCATTCGACATCGTCGGCCATGTGCGCCAATGCGACGTCCATGTTTCGCGTCACGAAATGGTTGACGAGGGACTGCCTCGACAGCTTGATGATGGCGTGCTCCTTGGGAAGCTGCTCGGCGGCTTGTTCTTGATTGCCGTTCGTCTCAACCATAGGCCCGCTTCCTTCCAAGGTGCTGAAAAGAAGAGGATGGCACAAACGCCGCGGGCGAGCAAGGGCGCCGCTCGTGAGCGCGCCCTTCGACGCCTAAGATGATACTTCAGCGTCCTTCAATATGAGGCTCACGGCTTTCTGGATGGTTTCGCGGTCGTAGGGTACCCCCATGAAGCAGGAGTTGATGATGGCGCCTTCCATGAACGCACAGAGGATCTTCGCGCGCTGCTCGTCCATGAACGGCGCGCACCTGCGCAAAAACGACTCGAAGGCGCTCCTTGTTATGTCCTCCACCTCGGGATCCTCGATCGCCGCAGCATAGAGGGCGGCGTCGGCGTGCACCCGCTGCTGGTCCGAGAGATACTCGTTGATGAAATCGGCAAGCGCCGTCGCGTTCTGGATTCCCTGCTCGGTGACGCGGAACGCCTCGTCGTACTCGTGCTCGATCCTGCGGGCGACCTCGGCTAAGCCCTCGCGGCGCAACTCGTCGATGCTCTTGAAATACTGGGTGGTCGAGCCCAAGGGCACGCCGGCCTCTTCCGCCACCCGCCTGTTGGTGATTTTACTGCTCCCCTCGCGTGCTATGAGGTTGGCAGCGGCGTCGATGATGGCCTGCCGTCGACCGGCAGGGTCTCGCGGCGCGCGCTTCTTCGGCTTCTTCCCGGACCTCTCTGTCTTCGTCGTGTCTTCTTCCACGGGCAACCTCCTGTGCCGTCCGCTGTCTTACTGCTGTCTCCGTGATCCCATTCTAATCGAAATTTTTCTTAATGTACACTTGAACATTAACTCTCCAGCTGCTATGCTTTGTAGTGTACATAAGTACATTAACTAAGTTCCAAGGGTTTTCGAAGGGAGAAGAGGTCGATGAACATGAAGAGGATAGGCACCCTGGCAGCCGCTTTCGCCTTGACCGCGTTTGCCGCCTGCGCGCTCGCCGGCTGCGGAGCGAGTCTGGACCGCGAAGTGACCGTGCAGGACATAACGTTCAAGGTCCCGAAAACGTGGCTGGAAAGCCCGGGCGGCAACGGCTCGAGCGGAGCGGTCGTGTTCACGGAGGACAACGAGGACTTGGATGAGGACGAGACGGGCAACAGCCTGACTATCAGCTACGAGAAGCTTGGCGCGCCGACGGCCGCCGTTGTCGAGGAACAGGTCGGGGCCGCCGAGCAAGAGGGCAAGGTCATCGAGGAAGAGGGTGCCATGCCGGCTGAGAAGGCCGAGAGCGCCAAGCCCGTCGCCCGCACGGCAGCCGAGGCCATCGCGGCCAAGCAGGCCGATCTGGAGAAGAAGTATGGAATTACCGCGTGGAGCATCGACAAGGAGAAGTCCAAGGTGATCGATGGTGCCCAGGTTACGGTGTACGAGTACAGCTTCGTCAAGGACATTGAGGGTCAGAAGCGTAAGTACGAGAGCAAGGCGGCCTACGTCGTCACTACCGACACGCTCTACGAGATCGCGGTCGTGGGCGACAAGGCGGACATCAACGGCGTCGTGGACAGCATAGAGCTGTAAGCGCCAAGAAGGAGAGCAACGTATCTGAGAGAACACCGGTAGGAAGGTACACCTATTATGGATGATTCTATTGTTATCAAGCCGCAAACGCTCTCGAAGGGCCGTTTGTGGACAGCTCTCATCGCGATATTGTTGGGACAGTTCGTGGTCGCCATCGACCTCACCGTTCTCAACATCGCGCTGCCCGAGCTCACCCGGGACCTCAGTCCCTCGTCAGACCAGCTTCTCTGGGTGGTCGACGTCTACTCGCTCGTCTTGGCGGGCTTCCTCGTTGCCACCAGCTCGCTTTCGGATAGGTTCGGCAGGAAGAAGATGCTCCTCGCAGGCTTCCTGATCTTTGGCATAGGATCGGTGCTGGTCGTGTTCATAAACGACGCGAGCCAGCTGATTGCCATCCGGGCCTTCTTGGGCATCGGCGGTGCGATGATCATGCCCATCACCATATCTATGATCCGAAGCATCTTCACGGATTCGAAGGAGCGCGCGATAGCCGTGGCCGCTTGGTCGGCCATCAGCGCCATCGGCATGGCGGCCGGCCCGCTCATCGGCGGCTTTCTGCTGGAACACTTCAATTGGCACTCGGCGTTCCTCGTGAACGTGCCCATCGTGGGCGTCGCCTTCCTGCTCGGCATGTTCGCCATGCCGGAGGTGAAGCTCAAGAACCCCGGGCGCTTCGACGTTCTGGGGTCGGTGCTTGCCCTCGCCGGCATGGTAGCGCTTCTGTGGGGCATCAAGCACCTTGCGGCCGAACTCGCGTTCGACGTTCCCGGCGCGGCGGCAACCCTCGGCGGCCTGGCGCTCATGGCCCTGTTCGTCTTCCGATGCCTGAAATCGCCGCATCCCATCGTCGATCTTTCCCTGTTCCGCAGCCGGACGTTCTCGGCCGGCGTCATCGCCACCATGGCGTGCACGTTCGCCCTGGCCGTGCTCTTGTACATGCTGGCCCAGTGGCTGCAGCTGGTCAACGGCGACGGCACGCTCGAATCGGGCATCCACCTCATTCCCATGTCAGTGGCCACGCTGATCTCGAGCTTGGGCGCGGCCGCCCTTGCCATGCGCTATCAGGCGCGGCACGTGGTGGCGGCCGGCCTGGGACTCGCTTCGGTGGCCATGCTCATGATGTTCTTCTTCCAGGACGACCTCTCCCTCACCGTCGTCATCGTGTCCACCTGCCTGGTGGGCCTGGGAACCGGCGCCCTGGCAATCGGCGCATCGCTCATCATGGCCGAGACGCCCGTTGAGAAGGCGTCGAGCGCGGGCAGCCTCCAGGAGATATCCTACGACCTGGGCAACGTGCTGGGTGTGGCCATCCTGGGAAGCCTCGCCTCCATCATCTACCGCTCGGAGCTCGGCACCGGCGCCCTGCGCGCCATGGGCCTGGACGGGCAGCTGATCAACGCCGCGAAGCAGTCGTTCGCGGCGACCACCGAGATCGGCAACATGCTCGGAATGCCCGAGCTGATCCAACGAGGTGCGGACGCGTTCAACCAGTCCCTGGTCGTGACGTGCCTCGCGGGCGGCATCATCATCTTGGTGACGGCCATCGTCGTGTGGAAGCTCATCCCCAAAGGGCTGAAGATCACCGAGGAAAGCAATGCGGAAGTCCCGTCAGACGATCGCTCGCTGCCCGCATCAGGCGAAGGCCCGTCGGTTGACGGCGGCGATGCTGGCGCCGCTCAGCCTGAGCCTGCCGGGGGCGCGTCCTCTGCGAACCTGGACGACGCGAAGATGCTGCCCGGGGCCTTCCCCGTGCCTGCCGCGACCCTGTCCCGCGGGGGAGGCGCCCTGGCGCAGTCTGCGGCGATTGCCAAGATCATTGAGGATGCGGGTATCGGCGTGGTGAACGTGCCCCTCGACATCGCCACCTTGGATCGGATGGGGGAGATGTGCAACGACCTGGGGATCGACGTGACCACGGCGTTCATCGTGCTCGCCAAGAAGGCGGTGGAGGAAGGCCGGCTCCCGCTCGGCCTGCCCGCCGACGCGGGGTGCAGCGCCGAGGATCTGGCTCGCATCGAACGCAACGTGGAGGCCCTTGACGAGGGACGCGGGGTAATGCACGAGTCAGACGACCGGATGAGGACGTGGGCCCCCGAGGCATGGGCGGACTACCGCTCGTGGAAGAGCCAGGACGAGGATGTCCACCGCTTGGTCAAGACGCTCGTCGCGAGCATCGAGTCCGACGGAGCGGGTGCGGGGGTCGGCGATCCCCGGCCGCTGAAGGCAGGCGAGACGTCGCTCTGGACGCGCCGCATAGCCGACGACCACCTGCTGGTGTACCGCATGGACGGCGACGACCTGCAGATCATCGCCTGCAAGAGCCACAGCACCATGGCAGCGAGGCCGTTGTAAGAATCTTCCTTCCCTCTCAGCTTGCATGCAGCGGCCCTTTCCGAATGGAAGGGCCGCCTTGTTGGCGAACGCCCGAATGTTTCACGTGAAACATTCGGCATCCAGACGAAGTGCGCGTCGCGCCGATCATACAGCGCCGATTCGCACCCACGGGTTTCCTCGCGAGCGCAGGGGAACCGGGCACCGACCGCAGCCGGATCATGTGGCAGTGGTCATACAACACCGATCATGTAGCACCCATCGAGGAGAAGAGGGTGATGTCGGAGCATTGGCGCGAGAGCCGAAGGCCGAACTGCGCCAAGCTCAGAGAATACAACGAGGCCCCGGACGGTATGTCCGAGGCCTCGTTATTTCGCTGATGAGTGCAGCCTATTTCTTTGCGGCTCCGATGCGGCAGATCGTGGTTCCGCAATCGGGGCACTTGCCCTTGGTGATGGGCTTGCCGTTCTTCGTCGTGCCCTCGACGGGATCCGTCATGATCTTCTTGGCCTTGCACTTCACGCAGTACGCTTCGATAGCCATGGCTGCAAAAACACCTCGCTGTTCTGTGGTTGAGCAGGATACCCTGTCCTGCATCTCTCGAATCCGTGCGTTAGATACGCGCACGTGCTATTTAGTATACGGTAAAGCCCACGCGCGCTTCCTGGCCTCTTTCGGTACGGTTATATATTCTTCAACAACTCCATAACAAAGTCGGCGTTGCTGCGCAGCGTCTCTTCGTCGATGTTTTCCATCATATCGTTGGCCTGGGCGTACAACGCCGGCTTTCCGCCTTCTATGCCCACGAGATGCATAGCTTGATGACCGTGTCGCACGGCGAAGGAAGCCGCGCTGTCCTCCCAGAGCAACTGCGCCGATCCAATGCTCACCCCGCTCGCCTGCGACGCCTTCTTTACATAGCGCTTCATGCGTGACGACGTTTTCACTGCACGCAGCGTGCCCTCCTTTTCGATCATGCACAGATCACCCGCGCCGAGCGCGTCAAGATCAATGATGATCGCACCGCGCAGATCCTGCTGATGCTCATCCAAGAATGCCCGCATACCAGCATTTTTAGACAGCTCGGAACCGAGTGCGACGAACCATACCTCGGTGTTGATATCCGGATTGCGGAACTGGTACACCTGCCTGAGCTCATCAGCGATTTCAGGATCTTCTTCATACCGACCATACGCGTCCGAACCGTCCAATCCGTCGAACTCGTCCGCTCCTGCGCCATGTTGCTCCACACGCGTTGACGAGAACGCGCCGCCGTTCCACGGCCGGCGATCATCAGAATCGTAGTAGTCGGCGTCGTTTGGATCAAAATCGTCTTCGAACTGTCCAGTCGCGCTATCGAATGCGTCTTCTTCGTACACATCCGCATCCTCGTCGCGGAAACTTTCCCAGCCGCCGCGTTCGGCACCTGCAGAGCGCGCATCGAACGTCTCATCGACGTCGAGCCATTCCTGCGGGCTCGGCTCGATCTCCTTTTCTTTCTTGCGGAAGCGCCCGAAAAGCCGTTGGACGCGCGACTTGGGCATCTCCACGTAACCGGGACCGGCGTACGCTCCCGTTTCGGTAATGTTATCGTCGTACGCAGAGTCATCGGCGTCATCCACGTAAATGTCGTCGGGATCAACGTTGTCCAGCAGCTCGTCACCGATCGGGGCGAAGGCACCAGTCGCCCCGGCGGGAGCAAACGAGCCGGCCGCACTCACGTTTTTGGGCGAAGCGTCGTCGTCCTTCACACGAATAGCACCGGAAAGCGAAGGCAGCATCGAACGCAAAGCGGGCTTCTTTGTGGATTCGCCCGGGGCCGCTCCCCCTGCCTCCGGCACATCCCCATCCGGGGCGCCAGACCCGCCGAGGTTGATGGAAGGGAGCATGGTGAGCAAGCTCTTCGCTGCTGTTTTCGCAGAGCCTTCGACGTCGGCGAGCGGGGCACGTTGCTTGGGAAGCTCTGAAATAGGCGTGGGATTGGCAGCGGCCATGCCGATGTCCGGCAGCTCGATGGGGCGGCGACCGTGTTCGGCGGGCGTGCCTATGTTCTCGTCACCATCCGCACTCGGCACGTCGAGCGGGGTGATACGGCCGCTCGCATCGATCGGCACACCTGTCACATCCACGCGCTTGTCGGTACGCGGGCCGTCCATGAACTGCGCACGCGACTCCTCCTGCACCTTCTGCGGATCAAGGAACGAAGGCATGGGCACGGCGCCCGCATCGGGCATATCGTCGAGGCGCAAATCGTTAACATCAATGGGGGCCATGGCGGTGGTGGCCGCCGGATCGACTGGAGGCTGCGACGCGGAGGCATCGACCGAGTCCTGCGACACAGGCGCAGTCGGGGGCCGACCGCTCGGCTGGGAGGCGTCCTCGCGTGTAGGTTCCTGCGGTTCGGCCGTCGCGGCCCAGCGAGGTGCCTTCACTTCGCGAATAACGCCCGCATCGGATTCCAGTACCTGTTCGAGACGCTTCTCCACGACTTCGTTCGCTTCGGCGAAGTGCCCAGCGCTCTCGCTGACCGCGGCGTCGAGTGCGGAGGCGTAGCGGGAGCGCTGCACCGGCTTGTCCTCGTTGCGAGGCTTCTTGGCCTTCTCCTGAGCTTTCTTGAACCAGTCAGGCACACCGACGGAAGGTTCCTCGGCGCGCGATGACTGGATGACGGCGGACTGCGATATATCCGATGCGGAGGAGATGGTGTCTTCCGGATGCGCGGCTTCAGCGTTTGCTAGCGCAGCCTGCATGGTATCGGGCGGAATCGAGGTAAGGGCCTCGCGCGTCTCGTCGCGCAACTCGCGAAAGTCGTCACCGGACGGCTTCGCGATGGGAGGCTCCTTCACCTGCACGAGGTTTTCTGCAAGATCGGAGGAGTAGACGTTGGGCATCGGCTTTCCGGACAAGGCGGCGACGGCGGCCTTTGCAGCCGCAAGACGCGCTTCGGGCGTCTGGGGCGCCGGCTCGGGCGGCACCATACTCGCGGCTTCGTACACAATTTGAGCGCCTTCAGGAACGAGGCCTTCCGCGCGCGCAGCCTCCTCTCCATGGATGAGAGCCGCCTCTCGTTCCGCAAGGTCGGCTTCGCTCACGCGTCCGCGACCGACCCGGCGAGCCGTCTCAAGAAGCACAGCCGTTCCAGCGGCGTTGCAGTTGGCAGCTTCGTTGTACGCGGCCAACTTATGGACGAGCGCGAAGATAAGCACGATAGCAAGCGGCACCAGCGCAATCACAACGAGTACGTTCATCACGGTGACCGCCATCCCCGTATCGTTCGCGAACACGATGTTGCGAACGACAAGCAGAACGGGGAGCAGCACCATGGCGACGAGCTCCGCCCATTGCAGGACAGGCAGAAGCTTCAGCAGTGGCCTGTTCAGCTCGGCGCGCACCTTCCCGCTGTCGTAATGCGCGACAAGGATCACCTTGCGGCGGCGCGAGCCGCCTGCTTCGGTCGAAAAGCCGGGCTCGTACTTGGCGACTACATTTTGGCTCACGCCGCGCGCGAACGCCTTTGAAAGCACCGGATGGTCGAACGCCTCAGCTGCGAACAGAAGCGCCGTGATAGCTGTGATCGCGATTGACGCGATACCCAACACGGGAAGGAACAGGGAAAGCGCCGCAACGACAAGGGCGAGGATGCAGCACAGCACGCGAGGGGCGTCGCTGTTCGGAGCGCCGCCGAAATCCTCGATTGCGGCCGAGAGGCCGGCTTCCTTTTGCATCTGCTCAGTGATATATAACGCCGCTTGCTGCTCCTCCTCAGTTCCCGCAGGGCGGGGACCGATTTCCTGGGAAAGATATGCGACGTGGTCGAGTAACTCCGGCATGCGATTTGCCTTTCGTTCCTTGGAGATTCTGCAAGGCACATATTATCCAAGTATACGCTATTTGATCTCTGCACCCAAATAATCATGAATAAAAGCATCCGCTGTTCCAGCTTGTGAACGTGCTGTTGAATATGCTTGTTGCAGGGCAGCGGATTCGCCGTCGTAGGCGGCGAGCACCAAGCTCGACGGGTCATCTGGAAGCTTCTCGGCCAAAGCGGCCGCTTCGGCGTCTGCTGCGTTGTACGCATCGTTTTGAGCAGCAGCTTCCTGCTTGTTCTTGGCGAGAAACGCATCGTCTGAAGCGATGGCACTCGCAAGCGCTTCGGCGCGCTTGTTTAAGTACGCTTCGATGGCGGCGGCATCGATCGAAGGGAAGGCGTCCGTCGCATTGGAAAGCGATGCGCGCGCAGCATCGAGAGCATCCAAAGCCTTGTTCGTCTGGTCCTTGGAAGCCTGCACGTTCTCGGCTGTCGTCTCGGTCACGAGCGCAGCAGCCTGACGAGCAAGATCATCGGCTGCAAGCAGATTCGACCACGCCTCGTTCACGGAGCCGAGAGCCTGCAATGCGCTGTTCGATAGCGCGGCAAGCTGCGACCCCGACTCAAGCAGGGCACGGCGGGCGGCTATAGCGGCCACCACTTGGTTGGCGGCCTCTTTGTCCCGAGGAGCCCGTAGGGCAACCGATGCAGCACGGGCCAGTTCGTCGGCTTCGTCCAGCGCAGCGGTCGCCTCATCGAGCTGATCGTCGAGATCGGCGCGCTTCTGCGCAGTATCAGATTCAAACGGCTTCTCCACTACCACATCAAGAACGTGAAGCGTCTCGTCGGTGCTGGCCATCAGATCCAGTGCATCGTCGAGCTGCGAGACGTTCGCCTGATGCGAGCGGTACTCGTTATACAGGTAGAAACCGCCCGCAACCACTAGAAGCACCGACACGATGCTCACGATCGCTATAGCGATCGTGCGGCTGAGGCGTCGGCGTGCTTTGCGGCGGGCTATCTCCTCTTCGGGAGACCGGCTGTTTCCGCGCGCCGGCTCGGATGCAAGAGCCATGGGAGCACGTCCGGGGGGCGTTGGCTGGTCCCCTGGTACGAGCGTGGCAGGTGCGTCGGCACCCAACACGCCAAACGAGGACGGGGCGTCCTCGTCGACAGAGACGAAGTCCCCCGTCGAAAGGTGGAGGCCACGCGCCTTCGTTGGGGTTGCGATGGGCTTCTTGCGCCGTCCCGGAAGCGTGAATAAGGTGATACGCCCAAATCGCGCAGGACGCTTCCCATCCTCATCCGCTTCGCCGTCGAGAGCTTGCTTCGCCGCGTCGAGAACGCTGAACGATATTTCGTTGGACGTCCCCGCCGTATGGCGCTTGATATGCGCCGCGCGCGTGATCTTCTCGTCGAGCCTACCCATGGTTCCCTACGCCCCCAACGAGACGCTACTCGCCTCCTCCGCGGGCGAGTTCCTCGGCAATCTCCGCAGAGGGCAGCACTTTGATGGTACGACTCGGCAGCGAGTTGAGGAAGGCTTTGCCGTAGCTTTTCGTGACCAACCTTCGATCGGCCAGTATGAGCACGCCGGAATCGTCGGCTTTCCTGATGAGGCGTCCCGCTGCCTGCTTCGTCTCGAGCACGGCGGCCGGCAGCACATAACGTCTCCAGGCTCGGTCATCGCGTGCAGCCCGCTCGCACGATAACGGATCGGTAGGCTTCGCAAACGGCAGCTTCGGGATGACCACCCCCTTCAGTGTCGCACCCGGTGCATCGAATCCCTCCCAGAAGCTCTTGAGCGCGAATAGCGACAAGTGTTCGTCAGACAGGAAATCGTCTCGAAGACCCTTGACCGACACGCCCCATTTCTGGCACACCACGCGCAGCTCGTCCGCTTTGAGCTGCGGCTGCACTTCATCGAAGCAGCGCTCCATCTCGCGACGATTCGTGAATAGCGTCAGCAACGACCCCTGCTGAGCGCGATGCACATCCACGAGCAGCCGCTGCAGTGCAGGCAGATAACCGGGATCGTTCGGCTCGGGCATATCGCTCGCCACGTAGACCGTCATCTGCGCATCAAAATCGTAGCTGGAATCCAGTTGGCATGTCCGGCACGTCGACGCCTCCGATGCATTGAGGCCGAGGGCGCTCTCAAACGCGTCGAAGCGGCCGTCCACCGCAAGCGTCGCAGACGCAAACACCACCGAGTGGGCGCGTGCGAACAGCGTTTCATTCATCGCCTCACCCACATTGAGGAGTAGTGCTTCAAACTTTTCCGAGGCGCGATCCTTCTTCCGGTTGAGCGTGGCTGCATAGGCGAAGGTCTCGGGCGCATCGAACAAGATGATCTGCGCAGCGTTTATCTGGTCTTTCAACTCCATGGCAATCGAGGCTATCTCGCGCTGCACCTCGGCGGCGCCTTCGAAGTCTTCCAGATAACCCACAAGCTCTTGGCAAGCCGTCACCAGCTTCTCGGCCGCATCGACCATGGCGCGCCCGAATGACACGACCTCTGCGAACGTCGCGCTGCCGCGGATATCGTCGTTGATCCAGAGATCCACAGTCTCGTAGCTTTTTCCGCGCTTGTTTCGATCGAAGAACAGAAGGTCTTTCATATGCGCGGCGAACTCGCGAGCGGTTGCAGCATAGGCTGAACCAACCGCTCGCGCCTTGGCTGTGAGCGCATAGAACAGCGTAGCGCCTTCGTCCCCGATCGGAGCTGAAACCCGTCGCTCAGCACGCATAAATACGTTGCGCGATGGTTCGGCTGCATCGACGCGATTCGCGATGCGCACGAGATCTTCCGCCGCGATGGAGCGCGAGAAAGCACGCCGGGCCTCGGCTTCGGCGCCGTGGGCCTCATCCACCGTCCAGTACCGGATGGGCGGCAACAACCCACCGTCTGCAACAAGATCACAGAAGAGTAGACTGTGATTCGTCACCACGATGTCGGCGTCCTCAGCTTGGCGGCGCGCACCGTGTACGAAGCACGTTGTACCGAAATAGGGGCACTTCCGTCGCAGACAATCATGGCTTGTCGTGGTGATCGCGCGTCTTGGCAACGCCCGATAGTCAATCTTGAGGCCGTCCATATCGTCGTACCCGGTCTGCTCAATATAGGAGAGCAGCGCGGCGAGCGCTGGTGCCTGGGACTGCTCCTTACCTGCAACAAGCCTCATGCCTGGACCGTCGGCCACGATGCGGCCGATGCGCCGCAGGCATGGGTAATGCGAGAATCCTTTCAGCGGGGCAAACGTCAGCCTCGGCCCTTCAGGGTTTTGCGCCTCAAGGGCATCGGCGAGAGCGGGAAGCTCGTGATACACCAGCTGATCGAGCAGCGCGTTTGTTTTGGTCGCCACGCCCACGGCTATACCATTCGCCTGCGCAGTCAGCGCGGAAGGAACCAGGTAGGCCATGGATTTACCCACGCCCGTTCCCGCTTCGACCATAAGGTTTGCAGAAGCTGCGAATGCAGCGCGCACCGCTTCCGCCATGGCAAGCTGCTCTTCGCGTGGTTCGAAATCGCCATACAAAGTCCCGACCAAACCGTCTTCCGAGAAGGCACAAGCGATATCCTCTTCGGTGGGAAACATGAGTGCGCGCATCGGATCGGCGGCGATGTCGTCGGCATCCATCTTTCGAGCGTGCTCTTGTTTCCCCAGGCGATCGCGACGCAGGGCACGCATCGAAAAGCTTAGGTCGGCGGCGCTTACACCAGCTACGATATCAGGGGACATGCCCCCGAACGGGCGCCTAGGAGCATTGGTAGAGGAGGCGGCTACTCCGACTTCCAAGGACTCAAAGGGTGTGGGCTCGGAAGCTGCGTCTTTTGACGCTGCGGGCATCGATGCCGTCGCCGAGGCTGGCGCAGGCGCGGGAGCGGGCTCCAAGCACTCAGAAACCGCAGACTCGACTGGCTCGCACGTTTCGAAAAGGCTCGGGGATCCTACTGTTAACTGGTCTTGTGATGGAACGGTAACGCCTGCGGCCTCTCGATATGCGTTCGCAAAGTGGTCGAATACCACTTGCGTCGACCACTGCGACACGTCTGCCATACCCGCTATCTCGCACACGAGCGCCGGCGGCATCGTAGCGACTCCCGCAAACAGGATACGCAGAATCGCGCAGGTGGCTGCAACGTCCGCATCGGCTCGGTGCGTCGAGAGCGGCGCTCCGAAAGCGCGCACAAGGTCTAGAAGTCGATGCGAGGTAAGCCGAGGTAGCGCGATGCGGGCGAGGTCAAGCGAGTCGATCCAGGTGTTCTCGAGTAGCGAGTAGCCGCTCGGGTGTCGCGTCGTGAAAGTCCGGTCGAAATCGACGTTGTGAGCCACCACCTTCGAAGTACCGATGAACGCGACCAGATCTGCGAGCGCTTCGGACGGCATCGGAGCGTCGGCCACGTCGGAGTCATGAATGTCGGTGAGCCGCGCGACGTCTTCAGGAATGGGCTTCCCCGGATTCACGAACGTAATGAACCAATCAATGATCTGGCCCTTTTCCATTCGAGCAGCAGCGATTTGCGTCAGCTCGTCGTGATGATACGAGAAACCCGTCGTTTCCGTGTCAAGCACTACGATATCTCGGTCGAGCTCTCCGAAATCAGCTGAAGCCGCGATATCCGGGAGCAATTCGTACCTGGTGCGAACCGCATCGGGCGTGCCGTCGCTTATGAAGCTTTGCAGGGTATCAAGCCTATGCGCATTTTGATTTTCCATGCATTCAGCCTATCATCTATCATAGGTTCACACAAACCCAAAACACGGTGATTACACGTAGGAAAACCAACTTTCGGAGTTCCAAATGTGTGCGCCAAATGACGAAGGGATAGTCATGCAGGCAGAGCGCTATTTCGGTACGTACGCTCGGTTCGAGACCGCATCCAAACGAGAGGCAGCAGCACTCTTGGGAGCAGATAACCTCGTGGGGGATATGTTTGAGATCGTGTTCGAAACGGAAGCCGACACCTCTGTCGCATGGCTGCGGAACCGGTTCGGCGGCATGATAGGCTACTTTGATACGGAAACCTCGCGCACATTAAACGTGCTCTCGGCTCGCGGATGGAACCTCCATGCGATCCTTTCGTTCGTCGCGTTCAGCGACTCACCGAAACCGGGATACTACTGGGGTCAAGCGGCCCTCCTTTGTTTTGATAAAAAATACAAACAAGCGTTTGATATTTTTCTCAAGAATATATCAAAACGCCTGGCCGGAGGCGTGCGCCCTGATATATCACTGGGAGAGCAAGGTATCGAAAAAGTCATTGAGAGCGGTGGGGTGTGGACGCCGAAGGACACCGTGAAGCTTCCTCCGAAAGAAGAGGGGACTGCTATCGTCAAGGACAGCAGGAAGTTCTCCGAGAAACTCATCGAACAAAGCAGACAGGGCAACAAAGGGTGCTATGCCGCCAGCTGGGTGCTGCTTCTCGGCATTGTCGCCCTCATTCTGTTCAGCCTGAAGACGTGCGGTGTCATCTAACTTCCCGTGCAACGGACGTTGGTACGATGCCGAATGTTTCACGTGAAACATTCGGCATCGTTACTATCTTCTCGCACACATTCGCAACCTCCAAAGGAATACGCCGTGCGCCTGTTGCCCGAATAGAATACCGTTACCTGTCCAGCGCTATCCGAACGAGACGTGTGCACAACTCGGGGAAAGAAATACCCGCAGCTCGGGCTGCATCAGGCAGGAGAGACGTGCCCGTCATACCGGGAATGGTATTCGTTTCGAGAATCCAACACGAACCGGTATCTTCTAGAATGAAATCGGAACGCGATACACCTTTACATGACAATGCGCGATGTGCCCGAATCGCCAAATCCTTCACATAATCAGTCGTGGACTCACTCAAAGGAGCCGGGCAAATATGCTGTGAACCCCCTGGGGCGTACTTCGAATCGTAATCGTAGAACTCGCTTGTTGGTACTATTTCAATAATCGGAAGAGCTTCCACATATGCATCGTCCCCCACAACGGCGACGGTTAGCTCTGTTCCCTTTATATACCGTTCAACAAGTACTTCTTTATCTAATTCGAAAGCCTTTTCGATTGCTTTCTCAAGCGATTCCAGATCGTCGACGATGAATACCCCAAGGGCGCTGCCTTCTGTACCTGGCTTCACGACGCAGTGGGAGCCAAGCATATCCAAAATCGACGAGATATCATAATCCTCGCCCGCAAAAATCGTAACAGATGGAGGTGTCGGAATTCCAGCTCGTTCGTAATACAACTTGGCCTTTGGTTTGTCCATCGCTAAAGCACTCGACCAAACACCAGATCCGGTATAGGGAAGGCCTATGACGTCTAACATACCTTGTATCGTCCCGTCTTCTCCGTACTTTCCATGAAGACATAAGAATGCGACGTCGAAAGAGCCGTCGAGTAGGCGCTTCAAATCGGTGCGCTCAGCAGGATCCAATACGGTTACCGTGAAGCCGGCTTCCACAAGAGCTTCGCGAGCTCCGTTACCTGAAGCCAAAGATATCTCTCTTTCCCCGCTTTTTCCTCCTGCAAGCAGCGCAACGCGCCACTGACGCGGATCGAAGCTTTCAGGCATGTATCCTTCTTTCGACAGAGTGAACAGAACTTCAGCAGTATAGCAAACCCTTATTCCAAGATGAATCTCGCTGATTGGAAGGCTGAATGTTTCACGTGAAACAGCTATACTATTCCTATGAATAAACCTATTAAATCTTACTCGCTCTACGGATTGCGCGAACTGATGAAAGACCTCGGTCAACCATCGTTTCGTGCCGGACAACTAGCACAATGGCTATACGTCCATCGAGCGCATGGGTATGACGAGATGTCAAATCTACCTGCGAGCTTGAGATCCACGCTCGAAAATTGCTTTCCTCTTTACGTTCCGCACATTGTCGAACGCGCTGTTTCAGCCGACGGAACAACGAAATTCATCATAGAGTACGATGATGGGGCTCAAGTTGAAACAGTTTTAATCCCATCTCATGATGATGCGCGTTTGACCGTCTGCTTCTCCACGCAGGCAGGTTGTCCTATGGCATGTTCGTTTTGTGCAACAGGGCATGAAGGATTGAAGCGGAGTCTTCTCGTAGGAGAGATTGTCGATCAGGTTCTCATCGCTCAAGAAGATGCTAGACGGCGTGTTAGCAATGTCGTCGGGATGGGACAAGGCGAACCTTTTCTGAACTACGACAACACGCTAGCTGCGTTGCGTATTATGAATGATCCAAAAGGCCTTGGGATCGGAGCACGGCATATCTGCATTTCAACATGCGGTCTGGTTTCAAGTATCGAGCGATTTGCTCATGAGCCCGAACAATTCACCTTAGCTGTGTCTCTCCATTCAGCGATTCAGCCAACGCGCGATATGTTGATGCCAAACGTCGCTCGAGATACGCTCGCGAACCTCAAGGCTTCTTTGAAGTCATACATCGCGCTCACAAATCGTCGCGTTACTTTAGAGTACATTATGATCCGCAACGTGAATGATTCCGAAGAAGCGCTTCAGGCGCTTTGTGATTTTTGCGATGGTCTCTTATGCCATGTGAACCTTATACCCATGAATACGATTATCGGATCTTCGTACCAGCCATCTTCACCTTCAACAGTGAAGCATTGGTTGTCTCACATTCAACAGAGCGGCACAGAAGCGACATTGCGAAATTCTCGGGGTGCGGATATAGCTGGCGCATGTGGTCAGCTTAAGAATTCGATTCGCTCTCGGGCGTAGGTTCATCAACGTACAATGCTGTTTTCTTCGCCGTACTCGTCTGTCGATGAAGCTGCGAATACGCCCAGCAACATCGCCATCTCAAAATGTTTCACGTGAAACATTTTGAGAAAAGTGCATCATGTTTCAGTTCAAGTGTTTTTATACACGCCTCTGCAAAGCACGCGATCTGGCAGCCTTATGTTTCACGTGAAACACTATTTGCTCGCATGATATTACATTCAAAATGTTTCACGTGAAACATTGCTTTACGGCTCACTGCTTTATCTGTATAAGTTCGTAAGTTTCACGTGAAACATGTTCCAGCTTTTTCGCTGTATGTGCATCAAGTGGCGGATACCGGCCTGATCGAGTGGTATCACTCAGTTCGAAGCTTGATCTCTATATCCATTGCGTTCCCAGCTATTATAGTCTCGAAGCTCCATTGTTACCGCTCATTACCTGCACCCTTTCATATGATGCAATAAAAAACTAATGTTTATACGCTAAAGAAATCTTCTAACATCTTCGTTTTCTTTAAGTATTAGCCTATGACACACATCAAGAAAATTCATGTAACGAACCATTTGTGTAATATTCCGATAAGAAAAGCCGCATAAAGCGGCTTTTCCCTTCTCAGCATAATGTTTCACGTGAAACATTATGAAGCTGCGGCAATCAACTCTTCGAAAAGACGTTCGAGATCCTCTTCGTCAGTGAATTCAATCTCAATCTTATTCTTACCGCCCGACGATTTCACCTTCACATTCGTATGAAGAACATCCTTCAGCGCGCGGGCAACTGTTTTGTACGTTTTAGGAATTGGTTCCTTCTTCTGTGTGGTGTCATCGCGTTTATTCGAGAACAAGCGAGCGATCGCTTCAGCTTCCCGTACCGAAAGCTTTTCTTCAACAAGCTTATTCGTTAGTTTCTGGCGGCCTTCCTTCGACGGAATCGAAAGAATCGCTCGAGCATGGCCAGCCGAAATCTTCTCTTCAAACAGAAGTTGCTGCGCCTCTTCAGGAAGCTCTAGCAAACGAAGCGCATTTGCAACCGTCGATCGACCCTTCGACATAGCTTGTGCTACTTCAGATTGCGTGAGATTACGCCGCTCCATCATGCGCCGATATCCATACGCCTCCTCTATCGGATTGAGGTCGGAGCGTTGGATATTTTCAACAAGAGCCAGCTCAAGTGCTTGGTCGTCATCAGCTTCCTTGATACGTATTGGAACTGTTTTCAATCCTGCGATCTTACAAGCCTGCCAGCGCCGTTCTCCAGCAATAATCTGATATTTCTGCGCTCCGACAGGTCTCACGAGGATAGGCTGCAATAACCCATCCTTTTGAATAGATGCAGCCAACTCTTCTAGCGGTTCTTTTTTGAAATTTGTTCGCGGCTGATCAGGATTAGGGCTGACAGCATCAATAGCAACCTCGTCGGTTCTACGCTGCACGACACTTTTGATGGTTACTTGGGTCTCTCCGTCTGTTATCGACTCCTCATGCTCCATCAATTCGCGCTTTTCAACATCCGAATCGGCCCTCTTCGGCTCACTTGATGTTGATCGCATATCATCCGAAGCAGGTTTCTCCCTTTCTACCAAGGTTCGCTGGGGGACAGGCTCAGCTGGAACTGCTTCTTCATAGGCCCCACCAAGTAGAGAGTTCAACCCCCGTCCCAGACCACTTTTCGAAGACTTAGCCACGCTGTATCACTTCCTTTGCTAGGTCTACGTACGTTTTAGCCCCTTTACCAGTAGGATCGTACTGGGTTATCGGCTGTCCGAAGCTCGGAGCTTCTGACAGTTTGACCGTACGCGGGATCATCGTTGTAAATACCGTTTTGCCGAAATAAGAACGAACCTCATCGACAACTTGACGCGAAAGAGTCGTTCTTCCGTCATACATTGTGAGCAACACCCCAAAAATATCCAATGAAGGATTAAGGCGTGTTTTGACACGTTTCATTGAATCAAGAAGTTTTGTCACACCTTCTAGTGCATAGAACTCGCATTGGATTGGGATAAGCAACTTATCAGCAGCAACAAGAGCATTCACGGTTAAAAGTCCCAGCGAGGGAGGGCAGTCGATAAAAATATAGTCGTACTTGCCTCTTAAACTTCCTACTGCATCTTTTAATCGGTTTTCACGGGCCATTTCCGACACAAGTTCGACTTCAGCTCCGGCAAGATTGATGGTAGCAGGGACAAGATCAAGCCCTTCGCACACATCAGGTATGATTACGTTCTCGATAGGTGCATCATTCAATAGAACGTCATACACGCAATTACTGACTTGACTCTTTTCTACGCCAAGGCCGCTGGACGAGTTGCCTTGGGGATCAAGATCGACAAGAAGAACCTGTTTTCCTAGTTCTCCGAGCGCGGCCGACAAGTTTATTGCAGTTGTCGATTTACCAACTCCACCCTTTTGATTAATGATGGCCATAACCTTTGTCTGGCCGATCACGTGATTGACGGGCGCTTTGTCCTTCATCGTTTTGATTGGAGTTGCCACCGCCTGATGTTCAACTCGAGGGTGCACTTCACGCTCAACTACCTCGATATCCTCGATATTGATCTCAGGTTCAGCCTTACTCGTCGAATTCTCAGACTCTGCAGAGGTTTCCACGCGTTTGGTAGTCTCGGCTGACTTTTTGTCTCGTTTAAGACTATCCAGTAGTCCCACAGGGACCCCCTTTCATAACCGCCATGACAGTATACCGTGTTTATGTTTCACGTGAAACATTGTTCGTCAAACAACAAACCTTGAAATTGCTTCAATTGTTTCACGTGAAACAATTACGTACTTTTGAGCTGTATGTACGCTTGATATTGGCTAGAAAAGAGTACACAGCAAGACAAACAGCACTGCGTCCAACATGAGAACCCCGTCATCGTATAGCTAGAGTTTTTCAAGTAGTATATAACCCATAAAAAGGGGATGTATATGGGCTTTACACGACGACAAGAATTAGCTCAACGAGCGAATACTATGCGTAACAACCAAACCTACTACGAAAGACTTCTCTGGTTGCACTTTTTAAGGACGTATCCTATATCTTTTGTTCCTCAAAAAGTCATCGGAAACTACATTGTTGATTTCTACTGTAGGAAGGCACGTTTAAGTATCGAGCTTGACGGCGATTCTCACTACTCTATCCGCCAAAGAGAATACGACCGCGTTCGCACTACATTTTTTGAAGTTCTTGAGATTAAGGAACTGCGTTTCACGAATACCGAAGTAGTTGAAAATTTCGAAGGCGTATGCGAAGCAATACATATTGAAGTGCAGCGTCGAAGAAATGATGTGCTTACGCAAGAGAACTGCTTTCAAAAGCTTAAAACTAGATAATACAATTTGTTTCACGTGAAACAAATTGTATAAAGCCTCTTCCACTGCTCGACGAACCACTTGTGGTAGAAGTGTCAATTTGTGCTGCGTAAACCGGACACGAATAAAATTCATTGACAGCAACAAGACTACAAGAGCTCAAACGTCGCGAGATCGGATGTTTCACGTGAAACATTACAACGGTCGCTTTTGCGCTAATCCTGTTTTCCTTGGCAACTGAATACTTTCTCGCTTAACTTTTTCAAAGGTAACAATTCGTCTCTGATAATCATCTAATACAAAGCTTCGATCAGAAACAAGCTCCAGACCAACTGTATCCTGTAATGAAAGTGCATGATCCAGTTCTGATGGCTTCAGGTTGGCTTTATAACAAATCAGTCTGCCACCAAGTTGGAGCAACGGAGCAGCCAATTCCATCAGTACAGAAAGTTGTGCAAGAGCCCGGGCAGTAATAGCTGCAAACTCGTATGGATGCTCACGAGCAAGATCTTCGATTCTACCAGTATAAGTAGAAACCTGATCTAAGCCTAATTCACCAATGAAGCTATCTAGTATTGCTGTTTTCTTGCCAACTGAATCAACGAGCAGTGTCTTTCTACCTGTCTCGATCGCAAGAGGTATACCAGGATACCCCGCACCAGTCCCGATATCGGCATACCATCCGTCTGGTGCTTTCAACAGTTCTTCAAGGCCAAGAAGTGAATCTTGAACATGCAGAACCATACCTTCATCCCAGGAGGAAATGCGTGTGATATTGGTTTTCTTATTCGCTTCAAGCACAAGCTCTAAATGACGTTGCAATAATTCATCATGCATGTTCGCTCCTCCGAGCACTTCTAAGTATCAAGTATAAAGTACATGTTTCACGTGAAACATCAAAACTTGCATGTGTCGATAATAACGTACAGTAATAAGAAAGTCCGACGCCTTTTCAAGATGTTTCACGTGAAACATGTCCGACAATATAATATGACAGAACAAAAGGCGATCTACCGGATTGCCTATTTCTGACAAGCGATTATATGTACCCACGACGCTTGATATAGGAAGCGATCTTTTTGCTTACCCAATACACACCATAAGGTTAAACAGCGTCGACAACATCAATTACCGCCTGCGTATGATAAATACTTGGTCAATATTCGAACAGGTTTCATCCAAGCGTTTCTTCTTTACAGAATCTCATACCCGCATGCAGATGTTTTCGCACCGTTCAAGATGCCTAGTATTCGCATGTATTTGCAAGTTCTGGTCCCTGAAATACTCATCAAAATCACCTCAGCAAAACCTTTAGACAAAAAACAGCCCGCATGACAGCGGGCTGTATTCCATGCAATCTCAAACCATGATCAAGATCCGAGAAGAACATAGTTCTCGATCTTGCATGGCTGCGTTTTCGAACGCTACACCGGTAAAATAACTACATGTCGTGCGCTTCCTTCACCTTCAGAAGCGGTTTCGACACGTTCGTCAGCACGAAGCGTAATGTGAATGATACGACGCTCATACGGCGTCATCGGCCTCAGTTTTACACTCTTATGCTGGGCCACTGCTCGATTGGCAGATGAATGAGCAATAGATTCGAGCTTCTCTCGCTGGCGGCCCTTGTATCCTTCTACATCTACGACGACCGGATAGCGATATCCAATAGTACGCACAGTAATTGCCGATACGATGAACTGAAGAGCGTCAAGTGTCTTACCATGTCGCCCGATAAGCACCGCAAGATCATCTCCCGTGATATCGAGGATCAACTCACCATCATCACCCTCATACTCATCGATTGTTACTTCACCTACATCGAAGTATTTCAGAATATCCTGCAAGGCTCCTATGGCCGTATCGGCGATGCGATCAAGCTCTTCGTCTGTCAACTCGACAGGTTGCTCTTCGACGGCGCTCTCAACGTTCTCTTCAGCCATGTTCGACTCCTTCTATCCACCAAGATCTCAAAATGTTTCACGTGAAACATTCGGTGCTTATCGCTACCTCTTCTTCTTCGGACGAGGCTTCTTCGCTTTACGCGTCACATCAACTTCAATCGGTTTGATTTCGATAGCTTCTTCCTGCTCAGCATCCTTGCGCTTCATCATACGGAGAGAAATCTGCTGCTGCGCTATACCGAGCAGCGAAGAAGCGCCCCAGAACAAAAGCACGCCGGCAGGAGAGTTCCAGCTGATCCACAGCATGAGCAAGCTCATGACGGCGGCCATGATGATCATTTGCTTGCGCTGCGCGCTGTTGTTGCTGTTGAGCTGCTGGAGAACCATCGGCAAGAACGTTGCACCAGCAAATATGATCATAAGAATCACATAAGGAACAAATGTTCCATTTTCGAATGCTTGCGAAGGTGTGGTGACGAGGCTGGGGACGAGGTTGTAAAACTCGTACGTGGTTCCCTGAGTACGAGAGCCCATCTCGCTAAGAACCTGAAACAATGCGATGAAGATAGGCATTTGTAGAAGCATGGGAATACAGCCGGCGATCGGGTTAAACTTTACTTCGGCGTAAAGCTTCTGCATCTCCTCGTTCAAGCGTTGAGGATCGTCACCGTATTTTGTCTGCAGCTCTTGAATCAGAGGCTGCACTTTCTGCATCGCATGAGTAGATTTCGTCTGCTTGTGCATCAACGGAGAAATCAGAATACGGAAGATGACCGTAACGACGATAATCGCCAAACCCCAGTCTCCGCAGATATTGTAGAAGAATTGGATTATGTCGAATATCCAATCCTTAAATACGTCCCACATACTATGTTGTTCCTTCCTTTATACCTCAGCGCCCGCAGGCGGCAGATAGTGCCTCAGCCGATCGCCTTTCACAGCCGTTCTCCGAGTTCCACTCAAGGAACGGGATCGTATCCATGCGAACCACCCGGGCGACAACGCAGCAAGCGTTTCACCGTCAGCTTGAGACCCCGGCAGAAACCGTAACGCTGGAATGCGATAAGCCCGTATTCTGAGCATGTCGGAATAAAACGACAACAAGAAGGGAACAACGGGGAAATCGCAGCTCGATAAAAGGTGATCAGAAACACCGCAACCTTGCTCGGCAAACGTTTCAGCAAACCCATCATCTCGCTCGATCCCTATCGAATCTCGGCGCGTTTCAACGTCTCGTCACATGCTCTAAGCACTTTACTATAAGAAGATAACAGGATGCCCGACTTCGCGAGAAATATCACATCACGATCCGGCCATGGCCCACCGAGGGCACGACATATCTCCCTCATTCGACGTTTAGCGCTGTTCCGCCATACAGCATTCCCCGATTTTTTACCCGCAATAAAAGCAACACGACCATCAGGGCCGTGCTGCTTTGCGGGTAACACTATGAATGTAAGATATGGCGTGTGAAAACGCTTGCCGCGAGAGAATAGATCGGAGATATCCCCGCGGGATTTTATTGTCTCCAATCGATACTCTTTTAACGTGCTTACACGCAGAGGCGCTTGCGACCCTTTGCACGACGAGCAGCCAATACCTTGCGGCCACCCTTCGTCGACATACGAGCGCGGAAGCCGTGGCACTTAGCCCTCTTACGAGTGTTCGGTTGATACGTGCGCTTCATAGCAACTTCCCTTTCATGATTTATAGAGTAACCCCGAAATTATATATCAGGTTACCGTGCAGTCAAGGAAAACTTACAATACGCGCTTGAAACTGCTGAATTCAAAGAACTACAAGCAACAAGATCTTTCTTCTTTTTGTATAGGTGTTTTTATATACATGGTTCCTAGGTATTCACTATATATAGAAGGTTTTAATAATAGTAATAATAAGGGCAGTGGAAATGTGGAAAACTCCCAAAGTACCTGTTTGGACGCAAGAAATCATCCGTATTCCTCCGTGTAGATCCGGTACCCGCTCTCTACACAAATTATTGCTTTCGTTATCTTTGAGCAGCGATACGAGGGTTTTCTGCAAGTTCTGAGTCATATGCGAGTCATGTTTCCGCCGAACATACGTACACTTCCTGCATCACATGTGCGGCGATCTTGTGCCTTCCGACGTCATATTTCGAGAATGAGCTGCCTGAGCGTCTCCAGCTCCTCTCGCAGCTCGCGATTCTCTTTCATCTTCTCCTCGACGTTGGTGACTGAGTACATTACGGTGGAATGATCGCGGTTGAACTTTTTTCCGATGTCGTTGAAAGGTAGATCAAGCATTTGACGGCACAGGTAAATGGCGATTTGGCGTGCGTAGATGATATTGCGATTGCGCTTCTTGCCAACAAGGTCGGCGTGGCTTACTTTGTAGAACGTCTCTACTTCTTTTTGAATATCGGCGATGGTAAGACGCTTTGATGGCCCGCCCGAGAAGTGATTCTCGAGAAGCGAGCGCACTTCATCGAGCGTCAAGTTCGGCTGGTTGAAAAACGTCATCTGGTAGATAACCTTTGTGACAGCGCTCTTGAGTTCGCGGATATTGGAACTGGAACTCTCGGCGATATACATTTGGATATCTTCGGGGATGGCGAAATCATGCGAGCCTTCAGATTCTCGGTACTCGTCGACGAAACTCTTCACAATGCCGAGTTTCGTTTCGATTTCCGGCGGCTGAATATCGAACGTACCGCCTGAGTTAAAACGGCTTTTGTAACGTTCGTCGATATCGATGTTCTTCGGCGCGCGATCAGCTGAGAGCACCACCTGGCGGCCTTGGCTTGTGAGCTTATTGAAGATTTGGAACACAATATCGAGTGTCTGCTTCTTGCCTTGCAAATACTGAACGTCGTCGATAAGAAGCACATCTGCTTCTTCGTAGCGTGTTTTGAAGTTCTTATAGCTGGATTTCTCCTTGTCGTGGGCGGCGCTCGCCTCCATGTAGTCGGATAGCAGTTCAGCCGAGTCCACGTAGATGGTGGAGAGGCTAGGCATGGTCTCGTGCACGTAGTTTTGAATGGCTCGCAAGAGGTGTGTCTTCCCGAGTCCTGATTTCCCGTAGATGAACAGGGGATTAAGATGCGCCTTGCCCGGCATTTCAGCCACGGCCACGGCCATGGAATATGCCATGCGGTTTGAGTCTCCAATGACGAAGTTCTCAAACGTCAGGGAGGATGAAGGCCCGTCGGGTTCGCGAAGTGGATCAATATCGGCTGCTTCCGGTGGCGCGGGTTCAGAAGCGCCACCGACGGGATCCTGTACACCCGGTGAGGGTGGTAAAACGTCCGAAGGCGTGGTAGCCGGAGGAGCGATAGGAGCCGAAGAAGAGGCGGCCGGGACCGGTGTGCTTGTTTCGGAAGATCCAGCTGTCTGCGGCTGAGAAGATACCGGCGCTTCACTGCCGGCGGAGATGTCCACTTCGATAACTACCATGAAGGGCACGTGGTACAAATCTTCTAAGGCGCGTTTGATGAAGCTAACGTAATGACGTTCGATCCACGTCTTGATAAAATCGTTATCTGCTGTGAGCATAAGAAACCCTTCGCTCATAGCTTGGGGGTGTAAGCGCGAGAAGAACGCGTTGATCTGAGAAGGATCAATATTATTATAGCTTTTTACCTGGCTGCAAACATCCTGCCAGACTTGTTCCAGTTTCTCGTTGTTCATATGCCGCTTCCTCGGTGGGGCCGTTGCGGCCGCGCGCTTGACGCGCGACTCCGGTAAGCCTGTAGCGCGTCCGATTGTATATAAAACCACGCGGTCCGGCAAAGGGCGATTACAATGAATTCGCCACCTGATATCCCAGATCGGTGAGGATCCTCTTTTGTCCCACCGTCTTCTCGATCAGTCCGGCTTGTTCAAGTTTAGACAGCGTTACATAGGTGCTCGACGGGGCGACGCCCGTCAGCTTTGAGATATCGGTAACGCCAAGCGCTCCTTCGCTCAAAAATATGGGAAGGAAATCGCGCTCCCGCTGAGTGAGGGGAGGCACGAGCGCCCCGACATTTCCGTGCGCGCTGGCGTAGGGGTTTTGATGCCATTGGGCGGGTGCTCCGTACACGGAAGTTCCGTGCGTGTCACCGGTGCGCGCGCCGGGCGACGTGTATCCGAGCTGGTTTGCAGCTGCGGGATACCTTTGGTCATAGGGTTGAACGGGCGCAGCTCCTGGGTATGCGGGTGCCATGCTTTCTGAATATGGAGGCTGAGCGATTGGGTATGGGGAGGCCGCAGTCGGATAGGGGGTAGCGGGCGTGGCCGTGTACGAAGGCGCTGCAGGTGGATACCCGGGCGCAGCGGCAGGATATGCGCTGTCGGGCCCGCGATAGGCACCCTGCATATCCGGGTATGAGGGCAGGTAGGCATCAGGATGGGCGGCTGGGGGATGTTCCGTGTCGTCCTCGCTCGTGTCCTCGTGCTGCGCGCCGCGCTTGGTAAGCGCGCGCTCATTCACTGCTTCAGGTCCGCTCTTCAAACGATCGTTGTTGGGAGCGGTCATGCTGACAGTGACCACTGATCCGGTTCCAAGGTTATCTTCGATAGTGATGGTGCCATGCGACAGGTCGAGGTACTCTTTCACGATGGGTAGCCCGGATCCCACTCCGCGTATAAAGCGTTTCATCGGTTCTACCGCGGACGTAAACCCCGGGAGTTGGGCTCGCTCCTTATGATGGATACCGGGTCCCTGGTCGGCGAAGCGAATGGTATTGCCGTCGTCCAGAATTGAGACGATGATTTCAGCGAATCGCGCGTGGATGAAATTCTCGCTGACTTCGCGCACGACTGTGTAGGGGATAGTCCCGCCTGCTGCGCGCGCCTGCTCGTAAATGGTTGAAGCAAGATGCTCGATATACTCTGCTGTGGGCGCCGGTTTGATTTCAGTCACGCGCGGCGCGCTGCGCAGATCGTCGTACATGGCGATGCGGGCGATGGCATGCACGTGAGTGAAATCGAAGACCCCTGTATGCTCATCAGCGGAATCAATGCGCTCATCATCGCTTTGGTCTGCATTTTCAATCTGATTGTCCAATGATGTTCCGTTTTCAGATTCGATATTCAGCATTTTTCACTAACATTCACCGGTATTGTAGCGTTTTTCGTTCCCCTAATCCAATCACCTGGGATATTCATAGAATTGAAACCTATGGATTCACGAAATGAAAAATTGAAAACCTTATTTCACAGGGACTTTTCAAAGTTATCCACTTTTTATTCAGAAATTGTTGAAAACTCTGAAAGAAGAACGAAAAGCAACGGGGTGCTCTGGTGAAAAACATCCTCCCATTGTTGATAGTGATAAGGCTGGAGGAGGCGAACAATCGTGCTAACGCGTCTTGTATCGGATGTCGGCAAGGTTTCGCTTTCGTCAAGAATCGGTGCAGTTCGCTTACGAAAATAGAAATTGTTGATCTGTTGTGCATGATAAAATGCCTGGTCAGAGAAGTATAAAAGAAATGTTTATAAACTTGGGCCTGATGAGAGGCTTGTAATCATCACTATAAACATGGCTTGACAAACCAAGTAACTTGGATATTTCCACAATGGAACATGAGTGAAACGAAGGTTTTCAACATTTTCCACAATCCCTGAGCCATGTGAATGTGGAAAACAGCGCTATATGAAGGTATCGAGGTGTTCTTTCCCTCTTCGACGAGCCTCATAGAGGTGAAGAAAGCGTTTGACGTTGGAAAGAGGAACAAGCGTTCTGAGGAAGATCGGCTGCGTTGCCCTGTTGATTTGTAGAATCACGTTCGCCTCGAAGCGGATCGCTCTCAACCATCGTATGCATAGAGGATGTTATCGTCTCGTAGCTCGTAGCTCGTAGCTCGTAGCTCGTAGCTCGTAGCTCGTAGCTCGTAGCTCGTAGCTCGTAGCTCGTAGCTCGGCCGTCCAGCATATCGGCAACAGCATGCATCTGAACTTCGACTCCTCGCTCCTTTTCGCAAAACTGATCCGAACTATCTATAACCCACGCGAATACACGAAGCTGTAAATCTTATAAGGTCCCCGCAACAGCACCCGCTTCTTATGCCATACTGAACAGCGCGTTACGAACGATCGCGTGCGAGAGGAAGGGATCGCCTTGAAATTCAGCATTAACCAATCGGAGCTGCAGAACGCGTTGACCGTCGTGCTGAAGGGCATCGCTACGCGCTCGACGCTGCCTATCCTGTCGGGCATCTACCTTGACGCACGCGGCGATTCCCTTACTCTTCAAGCGACCGACCTCGAGCTTTCTATCCAATATACGGTGGCGGCCCTGGTTGAAGAAGAAGGCAAGGCAGTAGTACCAGGCAAGCTGTTCTCGGAAATTGTGAAGAACCTGCCCGATGCGGCTGTGCATGTCGACGCCGAAGACGAGCACGCTGTTATCACGTGCGATACCGCGTCTTTCTCGATCAAGACGCTTGACGCGGAGGACTTCCCAGGCTTTCCCCATGTTGACGTGCAGCAGGAGATCTCCATTCCGTTCTCGCAGTTCGCCTCGATGGTGAAGCGTGTGGCGCGTGTCGTGTCGAAAGACGAGAGCCGTGCCATTCTTACCGGCGTCCTTATTACAGTTGAGGGGTCTAACCTCAAGATGGTAGCTACGGATTCCTACCGTTTGGCCATCACTGAAACTGAACTCCCTGATGCAGGTGAAGACTTCCAGGCGGTCATCGCCGGATCCTTTCTTCAGGAGATTGCCTCGCTTCCGCGTACCGACGATCCGGTCAAGCTGGCGCTCGCGGAAAACCAAATTGTGGTCACCTATCATGAGACCGTGTTCATCAACCGTCGCATCGAGGGTAATTTTCCGAACTATCGCCAACTCTTACCCGATTCTTATGCGACGCGTGTCGGCATGGAAGTCGATCGTCTCGTCGCAGGTGTGAAACGCACTTCGCTTCTAGGACAGTCGAGTTCGCCCGTGAAATTCGATATTAATGTCGCCTCACAGACGGTTCTCTTGTCCGCCATGACGCAGGATGTCGGCTCGGCTCAGGAGACGCTGCCGTGCGCGGGCGACGGCGAGGATGTGGAAATCGCATTCAATTTTGCCTACGTACTGGACGGGTTGGCGTCGGTTGAGACGGAGAAGGTGTATCTGGAGGTGCAGTCCTCGTTGAAGCCGGGCATCTTCAGGGCTGAAGAAGGAGAGAACTTCCTGTACTTGGTCATGCCTGTGCGTATTTCGTAGGTTTGGCACGCCAACGGAACCCGTGGATCTGACGATATCCCATATCTCGTTCGCCGACTTTCGTAGTTACGAGGCATTCGATCTGCGCGATATTGGGCCGCTCACCATTATCGTCGGGCCGAATGCAGTGGGGAAGACCAATATCGTCGAAGGCATTCAGCTGCTCACAGCCCACGCCTCGTTTCGCCATCCAACCGTTGCAGAACTCGTGCGAATGGGAGCAACTCGCGCGCGTCTCTATGCCGACGTTACCGATGGAAACCGGCAACTCGAGCTCGAGATGACGGCCGAAGAGGGCAAGAAGCGTTTTTTTCTGAATGGAAAGCCGAAGCGGCCTGCCGATTTAAAGGGATTGGTGCCGTCGGTTTCGTTTACGCCCGACGATCTGGAGCTGGCGAAAGGCGGGATGGCTCCGCGGCGAATATCCCTTGATGCGCTGGGAGCCCAGCTCTCAGCGAATCACTACCTTATCAAGCGCGACTATGAAAAAGTGGTGCGCCATAAGAACCGCCTACTTAAAGATGAGGCCGATCAAGCCCTCGTGGATAGTATCGACGAGATGGTGGTGACCTGCGGCGCGCAGCTGGCGGCTTACCGGAGCGCCTTGTTCGAGAAGCTTGCGCAAGTTATGGGCTCGTACTACGGGCAGATCACGGAAGGCCGTGAACAGCTGCGCGCCTGCTACGTCCCATCATGGGAGATACATGACCCGAACGCGCCGGCTACGTACACGTTTGGGCGCGACGAAGCGCGCGAGGAACTTGCGCGCACGCTGGGAGAACGTCGGGGTGAGGAACGTGCGCGTCGCCGGGCGCTGGTGGGACCGCATGCCGATAGAATCGAATTCTTTATCGACGGGCGCAACGTGAATTCGTTTGCCAGCCAAGGACAACAGCGGTCGGTGGTGTTGGCCTTAAAGTTGGCAGAGGTGTCGCTCATCCAGGATATCCTGCATCAGAAGCCGGTGCTTCTCCTTGACGACGTCATGAGCGAACTCGATGAATCGCGCCGCCGCGCGCTCGTCTCGTTTATTGCCGGCGATATGCAAACGTTCATCACGACGGCGAATATCGACTACTTCGACTCCGATCTTCTTGGTGCTGCACGCATCGTCTCCCTCCCGCGCGCCGTTAAGTAACCCCTTCCCGTCCCTATGCGAGGGCCGGTTGAAAAGATGCCGATACGAACCGTAAAAACCATATTACGTGAAAAACAATGTACAAAATGTAGATCGCCGCTTACATGGCTTCTGAAACCCTTCAAACGTGGTGTATTTTCTTAGTATCAGGCCTTCATATGCTACAATTTTCAAGTTGGCTTGAAACATCTGCGAAACACGTTTACTGCGCCCGTTCGAAAAACGGCGCATCGCGCTATTCAAGCCGATGGGCACGGTAGCTGCCTGATGCGGAACGAGCTTTCGCTTTCGGCGTTCCGCGTCCTATTCTCAACAACGCACTACAAAAGGAGCAGTGCCAGTGGCGAATAAACCTGACCATTACGACGGTTCCGACATTCAGGTCCTCGAGGGCTTGGAGGCCGTTCGCAAGCGTCCCGGCATGTATATCGGATCGACCGGTCCGCGCGGTCTGCATCACCTGGTGTACGAGGTGGTCGACAACTCCGTCGATGAGGCTCTTGCCGGATATTGCGACGAGATAGGCGTCTGGATACACGCCGATAACGCGATCACCGTTACCGATAACGGCCGCGGCATCCCGGTCGATAAGCATCCGAAGGAGAAGATCCCAACCGTCGAGGTTGTCCTCACCATCCTGCATGCCGGCGGCAAGTTCGGCGGCGAGGGCTATAAGGTGTCCGGCGGCCTCCATGGAGTGGGTGTGTCTGTGGTGAACGCGCTGTCTACGCGTGTGGAAGTGAACGTGAAACGCGATGGCAAAGAATATGCGATCGCGTTTGATCACGGCAAGACCTGTGAGAAACTGCACGAAATTGGGCCCGCAAAGAAGACGGGGACGAAGACCACCTTCTGGCCCGACCCCGAGATATTCACCGAAACCACCGTCTTCGACTACGATACGCTGGCAAGCCGTTTCCGCGAGATGGCGTTTCTGAACCGCGGCCTCAAGATTGTGCTGCATGACGAGCGCGTCACCGATGCGGACGGCAACCCGCGCACCGAGGTGTTTCAGTACGCAGGCGGCATCGTCGACTTCGTGAAGTATCTCAACGAAGGTAAAGAGACGCTTAACAAGCCCATCTACTTCGAAGCTGAAAACGCCGACGGCACCGTGGAAGTGGCCATGCAGTGGTCCACATCCTATTCTACGAATTCGGTTATGGCGTTCGCGAACAACATCAACACGCACGAGGGCGGCACGCACCTTGACGGTTTCAAGCAGGCCGTCACACGCACCATCAACGAGTACGCGCGAGCAAAGGGCATCCTCAAGGAAAAGGATTCGAACCTCTCCGGCGATGACACGCGCGAGGGTTTGGCGGCCATCGTGTCCGTGAAGTTGCATGATCCGCAGTTTGAAGGGCAGACGAAAACGAAGCTGGGCAATACGGAGATCCGGCCGCTCGTGCAGAACGCCGTAACCCAGGGTCTCGCCGAGTACTTGGAAGAGAATCCGACGCCGGCGAAGCGCATCATCGGAAAGGCGACCCAAGCGCTCAAAGCGCGCGAAGCCGCCCGTAAGGCGCGCGAGATGACGCGCCGCAAGGGCGTGTTGGACTCGTTCGCGCTGCCGGGCAAGCTAGCCGACTGCTCCAGCAAGGAGCCGCAGAATTCCGAGATATTCATCGTAGAGGGCGACTCCGCAGGCGGCTCGGCCAAGCAGGCGCGCGATCGCAAGACGCAAGCCATCCTGCCCCTGCGCGGCAAGATCCTCAACGTGGAGCGCGCCGGCCTGCACCGCTCGCTTTCAAGCGACACCATCAGCTCGCTCATCACGGCCATCGGCACGAATATCGGTGACGACTTCGACGCCGACCAGGCGCGCTACCACCGCATCATCATCATGACCGATGCCGACGTCGACGGCGCCCACATCCGCTGCCTGTTGCTCACGTTCTTCTATCGCTACATGCCGGAGCTCATCAACCGCGGCTACATCTACATCGCTCAGCCGCCGATCTTCGGCTTGAAGAAGAAGAATTCGCGCAGCCCTAAGATCGAGCGCTACATCTACGATGAAAATGCGCTTGGCTCGGTGCTCGCAGAATACGACGATCCGAACAAGTTCGACGTCCAGCGCTACAAAGGCCTGGGAGAGATGGACCCAGACCAGCTGTGGGAGACCACGATGGAGCCGGCCACCCGCACGCTCTTGCAGGTGAATATCGACGATGCAGCCGAAGCCGAGCGCGTGGTGAGCGAACTCATGGGCGATTTGGTGGAGCCCCGCAAGGAGTTCATCCAGAAGCACGCGCGCGATGTCCGTTTCCTCGATATCTAGGTACCGTCGCTCTACGAACGGCGGTACCGGTTGACGCTGCGCATCGTCGGTGCACCGACTTCAAGCGATTTCGCAGGTTTGTGTACCGAAGTACGCGGCATCTGCGGAATCTCACGAACTCGGCGCCGGCGACACTCGCGGACCGGTCGTTCCAACCTGTACTGTTTACAACCTGCGATTTAGTCTGGAAGGAGACAAATGGCAGACAACAATGATTCGTTCGATGAATTCTTGAACCGCGCGGAAGAGGACTTCGACGCAGAAGGCGCCGAGGAAGAGGATGATCTGGCGGCCGCGCTCGCCGACGCCGAGGATGCTGAAGACGACGACGCTCCGCGCGGTCCTGGCTCGGTTATCTCGGATGAAATGCGCGCGAAGGCGCTCATCAAGGACGACCTGCCAAGCGCCCACGGCGAGATCGTGGAAGGTGCGAACGGCGGCGACGGCACTATCGTGCGCTCGGCATATCTTGGCAAGGAAATGCAAACGTCGTTTCTCGAGTACTCCATGAGCGTTATCGTGGCCCGAGCGCTGCCCGACGTGCGCGACGGTTTGAAACCGGTGCATCGTCGCATCCTCTACGCCATGAACGAGAGCGGCTACACGCCCTCGCGTCCGCATATGAAATCGGCTCGTACGGTAGGCGACGTTATCGGCAAGTACCACCCGCACGGCGATTTGGCTGTGTACGATACGATGGTGCGCCTGGCTCAGCCATTCTCCATGCGCGTTCCGCTTGTGGACGGCCACGGTAACTTCGGCTCCATCGACGGCGACTCTGCAGCCGCCATGCGCTACACCGAGGCGCGCCTCGACAAAGCGGCTATGGAACTGCTGCGCGATCTCGACAAAGAGACGGTCGACTTCCAGCCGAACTACGACGAGAGCCTCGAGGAGCCCACGGTTCTACCCGCCCGGTTCCCCAACCTGCTCGTCAACGGATCGAACGGCATCGCAGTGGGTATGGCGACGAACATCCCGCCGCACAATCTGGGCGAGACGATCGACGCAACGTGCCTCATGCTGGACGATCCGGACGTCTCCACCGAAGAGCTGATGAAGGTTATGCCCGGCCCCGATTTCCCCACCGGCGGTATCATCATGGGGAAGAAAGGCATCATCGATGCCTACGAAACCGGCCGAGGTTCGCTCACGGTGCGCGCCAAGTGCCGTGTCGAAGAAAAGAAAAACGGCCGCAGTCAGATTGTCGTCACCGAGATTCCCTATCAGGTGAACCGCAATCGCTTACTGGAGAAGCTCGGCGAGCTTGTGCGCGACAAGAAGCTGCCGGAGATCAGCAACATCCATGACGGCGCCGACCGCCACGGCATCGATATCATCATCGATCTCAAGAAGGATGCCATCCCCCAGGTAGTGCTGAACAAGCTGTTCAAGCATACCCAATTGCAGGTGGGTTTCGGCGTGATCATGCTCTCGCTTGTGGATGGCGTGCCGCGCGTGCTCTCGCTCAAGGAAATGCTGCACTACTACATTGCCCACCAGGAAGACGTCATTGTGCGCCGGACGCGCTACGAGCTGACGAAAGCCGAGGAGCGTGCGCATATCCTCGAAGGCTTGATCATTGCCCTCGACAACATCGACGAGGTCATCCACATCATTCGCTCGTCGCAGACCGATAAGGAAGCGGGTGACCGTCTGACCGAGCGCTTCGGCCTGACGAAAAAGCAAACTGATGCCATCCTTGAGATGCGCCTGCGTCGTCTGACCGGCTTGGAGCACCAGAAGATCGAGGCCGAGCTGGCCGAGCTGCTCGAAAAGATCGCGTACTATAAGCGCGTGCTGTCCGACGACAATCTTGTGCACGAGATCATCAAGGGAGAACTGCACGAGGTTAAGAAGAAGTTCGGCACCACGCGCAAGACGCTTTTGTCTGAGGCGGCGAAGGACCTTGACGTCGAGGACCTGATTGCCGAGGAGAACATGGTGGTCACGGTGACGAAGTCCGGCTATGTGAAGCGTCTGCCGGTGGCCACGTATCGCCAGCAAAAGCGCGGCGGTAAGGGCATGCAAGGCGTGAATCTCAAGGACAATGATTACGTGGAGCACCTCTTTGTGGCATCCACGCACTCGTTCATGCTCTTTTTCTCCACGAAGGGCAAGGTCTATCGCCTGAAGGTGTATGAGCTTCCCGAAGCGGGGCGCCACGCGCGCGGTACGGCGATCGTGAACCTGCTGCCGCTTGAAAAGGGTGAAACCATCTCGGCGGTCATCGCGACAAAGGATTTCCCGTCCGACGAGTACCTCATGTTCGCCACATCGCACGGCATGGTGAAAAAGACCTCGATGGATCTGTACGACCGCACACGTCGCGACGGATTGATTGCCATTAACCTGAAGGACAATGACGAGCTTATCGCCGTGCGCCGCGTTGCCCAAGGCGAGAAGGTGCTCATGGTGTCGTCAGCCGGCAAAGCTATCATGTGGGATGAAGGCGAAGTGCGCGCGATGGGTCGCGACACGATGGGCGTGCGCGGCATGAACGTGCCGCCGATCGCGAAGGTGCTGGGCATGGAGATCGCGCAGCCCGATACCGACCTGTTCGTCATCACCGAGAAGGGCTACGGCAAGCGCACCCCCATCGCCGAGTACCCCGAGCATCATCGCGGCGGCCAGGGC
Organism: Enteroscipio rubneri; assembly: GCF_002899715.1. Taxonomy (GTDB): domain Bacteria; phylum Actinomycetota; class Coriobacteriia; order Coriobacteriales; family Eggerthellaceae; genus Enteroscipio; species Enteroscipio rubneri. The sequence continues at coordinate 90,390 of NZ_PPEK01000011.1, forward strand.
GTGTACACCATCACGATGACCGAGAAGAAGGGTCTCCTCGCGGCGATGAAGATTGTCGGCGCCGACGATGAGATCATGATTATGTCGGAGGACGGTGTCGTGGTGCGCACGCCGGTATCCGGCATTTCCGAACTCGGCCGTTCAACGCAGGGCGTCTGCGTGATGAAAGCTGCAGAGGATGATCGCGTGACTGCAGTGGCAATTTCGAGTCGCGGCAAAAAGAAGAAAGCGGTCGTGAAACCCGGAGAGGCCGAGGAGCTTGACGAGGACCAGATCGACGATCTCGACGACGATATGACCGGCATCGATGATCCCGCCGATCCCGTCGCCTCGGGCGCTGTAGCATCCGCCGATTCCGCCGATTCTGGCGATGCCGACCCCGCTGATCTAGGCGCCGATAAGACTTCCGGTGGCACCGACTCGAGCGAGGATCCGACCGAAAACTAGTCGTTTCCGACAGTTCGAGCGCCTGAAGACCCGCTTCGTTTGCGACGGCGCTTCCTGATGCATATGCATAAGGAAGCGCCCGCCCGCGAAGCGGGTCTCAAGTTTTCGCACAGAACCGCAAGTTCGCACAGAACCGCAAGTTCGCACGGGGATCGCGAGCGCTTGCACATCGGGCGGGTTTCTCTTGCCATCCGGGTCGAATGTGAGGAATGTTTCACGTGAAACATTCCTCAAGCGGTTAGCTTGAGGCTCGGTTTCTCATTCGAGGCGAACCGAATGTTTCACGTGAAACATTCGGTTGCCACGTCTTCAACGCAGCAATATATACCAACAATAATGCCATGAAATAGTGGGTTCTTCGAAGCCGCCTCCCGCGCCTTGGCTTCCACGCTGAAAAGCAAGCGTAGCGCAAGAACACGAGAACGCACGGGCGCAAGAACACGAGAACGCGCACACGAGAGCATAAGAACGCACGCACACGAGAGCGCACTCGCGAGAACACCATGCAGCCTGTGTTCTTCACGGCGGCGAAGCGCAGAGCTCCGGCGTTTATCTTCGGCATTTGATTCATGTTTTATAGGCTGCATTGTCATTATTTTAGCTGTTTCACCAGCGAAAATGCACAGAAACATAGTCATGAATGCGAAACTCGTGAAGCCGTTTCTCCTCCGGTGTCGTTCCGTTGCTGTGCCGTATACTCCACGGCTCGTGAAGGTCAATCGCGTCCGCTTCGGCGGACGCGCGTGCGGAAGGGGTGAGAACCTATGACGACGCTCTCTTGGGCTCGTGCTGCATACAGCTGGACGGCTGGTGCGTGCATACGCGCGCAATCAGGCGCGCGCGAGCGTGCGGGACATCTGCGCGATGCGCGCTCGGCCCGCGCTGGGCGCGCGCCTGCTGAACGGACGTCGAGCAGTGACGTATTCGTCCTCTCCCTTCCGCTGTTTGTCGAACTATTTATGCAAATCATGATCGGCAACGTTAACCAGTTCATGCTCGCTCCGCTCGGAACCGATCCTGCCGCAGCGGTAGGCAACGCTTTGCAGATACTCAATATTGTCACCATTGCGCTGTCCGCCATGGGCACAGCGTCGACCGTCCTCATCACGCGCGTGTTGGGCGCATCTTCGACGAAGCGCTCCGTTTCGGAAATCGCGACGGTTGCGCTCGTGGTGAACATCGTGCTCGCGGCGGTTATGACCGCCGTCCTGGTCGCGTCCTGGCCGCAGTTTTTCTCCTGGCTGAGCATCGATGCCTCTATCCAGGGTATGGCTTCATCGTTTTTGCTGATTGTCGGATCGACCACGGTTCTGCAAGGAGCTTTCTTCGCCTTCACGGCGCTTCTGCGCAGCTATGCGCGCGTCGGCGATGTGATGAAGGCAAGCCTCGGCATGAACGCGGTGAATATTCTTGCGAGCGCACTGCTTATCGGAGGTTTCGGCGCGCTTCCGGCGCTTGGCGTCGAAGGGGCCGCCATTGCGAATGTCGCTGCGCGCTTGATCGGGCTCGCGCTGGCCGTCCGGTTCGTGCTGCGTCATACCGACGTACGCATGAAGGCTTCGTACCTACGTCCGTTTCCATGGAAGACGCTCAAGCGGATGTTGGGTGTGGGTATCCCTTCGTCGGGCGAGCAGATGAACTACGATATGGCCCAGATCGTCATTCTCTCGTTTATCAACGTACTTGGAACCACGGTGGTGACGGTGAAGGTGTACTGCTCCATGATCGCCGGCATCGCCTACCTGTATTCCATCGCGCTTTCACAGGCGACGCAAATCGTGCTCGGATATCTGTTCGGTGCAGGGAAGTTCGACGTGGTGGCGCGCCGGGTGTGGGCGGCCGACCTCATTGCGATACTTCTCACCACAGCGGTTTCATCGACCATCTGGTTCAACGCCGATGCAGTCCTCGGTGTGTTTACCACTGATCCGCTCGTGCTTGAACTGGGTAAGAACGTGCTGTTTGTCGAGATATTCCTGGGTGTGGGCCGCGCACTCAACATTGTGATGGTGCGGGCGCTCATAGCGGTCGGAGACGTGAAGACTCCGGTAACGGTGAATGTTGTGTCGTCGTGGATATTCGCCGTGGGCGGAGGATACCTGCTTGGTGTTGGTCTGGGCTGGGGAATCGTGGGCATGTGGATTGCTATGTGCGTTGACGAGTGGCTTCGGGCGGGCTATCTGGTGGCGACGTTTGCGCGTGGCGGATGGCGCCGCCGCGCCGCCGCGCCGGCATCGTCCTCGCCTCTATCCGAGCACGCCTCCTCTCCATCGCCCGCTTCAGGATGTATGTCTGGAGGTGAGCGCACGCTCGTTGCCGAGCGGGATGTAAGCGAGGCTTCTCTTCGAGCTCCACGCCTGCACATGAACGTGAGCGGGCGGGCACGTATCGCCGGTAAGAAGCAAGACGTCGCTGCGCCGCTTGAGGCGGAGCGGGCAGGCGGGATTGAGAGCGCGGAATCCGAAGCCGATGGCCCGGACGAGCCCGACCGCGCGCCTGTCGCGCCACCGGGCATCCCGCCAAGTGCCTTCGCCACGCTGCCGTTGGGGTCTCGTCGCCCTAAGGAGCCAGCCGAAGCGGGGCTTCCAGCGGTGATCGCTCTAGCCGCCGCCGATGACGGGGGCCTTGCCGAACAGATCATCGACGCTGTCGTTCAAGCCATGCTTGCGCTCTGGTAGGCGCGCTTGCAGCCGTTCGCCACGACGGCTGTCCACGTGTCGCCGGCGCGCCCGGTTCGCGCGCTTCCCGGTGTCGATCACATGCCGCGCGTCGCCCGGCAACATTTGACTGCGTGCGTGCGCGCACGCTGCCTGCGCGCCATTCGACACGTGCAATTGGATCGCGCCCTCAAGCTCAGAGCATGCGATTAACCCTCGAAGTCGTCGGGCGCAAGCTTCTCGAGGAATCGTCTGAAATCTGCAAGTTCTCGTTCGTCGTTCAAGTTGGGATGACTCGCTTTAATCACGTAGGGGTAGGATGCTTTCTCCAGTACGTGTTCTTCAATGTAGATGGGTGCCTTCTGCCTCACTGCGAGGGCGAGCGCGTCGCTAGGCCGGGCATCGAGTTCGATGAGGCGGCCGTGCTGTCGAAGAGTCAACCGCGCAAAAAATGTCGAACCTTTCACGTCGCTAATCACCACATGGTCGACGCACGCATCAAGGTTTGTGAGTGCGTCGAGGAAGAGATCGTGCGTCATCGGGCGTGAGAAGCGTGCATTCTCAAGGGCGATCCCCATTTGCGTGGCTTCGTTCGTGCCAACCCAAATAGGGACGATACGATACTTACCGGCTTGCACAACGTCCTCGACCGGTTGCAGCACAATAATAGAAGGCGTCGGGGACACCGATACGATCAAGGTTTGGATGTGGACGGGAACCACCAGCAATCCTTCCATGACGGGGGCGGCAGCGCCGCCATATGCTTGGACGAGCACGACGCATATCGTGAACGCACGACGCAACACACATCGTGAACGTACTTCGATTATAGCGCTCCCGTTCCGCATGCGTCCGAGCACGCCTCGTTAGAAGGACGTCTTGAAGCGCTTTTGCGCGCATTGCGTGTCTCTGCGCCGAGTTCTATGTCATCGCGTATTCGTCCCATACCTGGTTGAAGAACTAATTCAAAAAAGTTCTTGACCTCTTCAAGACATTTGGGATACAGTAGTCAAGCACTTTTTTTGGGCCCGTAGCTCAGTTGGTTAGAGCGCACGCCTGATAAGCGTGAGGTCGCTGGTTCAAATCCATTCGGGCCCACCATTTTTTGCGATAAACGCTCCACCGTGAGCCGAGTTAGCCGGTGGAGCGTTTATTATTTATCCGACAGCGGGAACGGACGAGCATGCAGGCGTCACGCATCGCTCGGAGGATCGACGCAGCTGCCCAGCGCGTCAGAGATCCCCCGCCAAGGAAGCCACGGAAACGTGGGGCGTTAGCTCAGCTGGGAGAGCGACGGCTTTGCAAGCCGTAGGTCAGGGGTTCGATCCCCCTACGCTCCACCATTTCATTCTTTCCGTACTCACGCTGCGTACCCGCATCCGCATCCAGACAGCAGCTCGCGTGAATCTCCCGCTCATTCTGTGAGACCGCCGCGCCCCTTCTCCGTATCATAGCGGCGCGTGCTAGAATCCTAGTTCGAATGATCACCCGGCCGCGTCCACGCGCCCGCACATCGCACACGAGGAGCTATGAACCGAACTGAAGCACTGCGCATTTTGGGGCTTGACGAGGATGCCACGCCTGAAGACGTCAAATCCGCGTACAAGGAGTCAGCTCAGATCTTGCACCCGGATCGGTTCGCAACCAACAAGAAGCTCCAAGATCGCGCGACCGAACAGTTCAAGAACCTGCAAGAAGCGTATGAATTTCTTACCTCTGGTCGCGGCGCGCGTGGTCGTTCATCGCGCAGCGCGTCATCCGTCGGTCGCCCTCCGACTGCTGCGAGCACACTCGAAGCACGAATGGCCGGCATCGCCGCCGCGCGCGTGCAGCTGGTCAGTCAGCGCGACGTCGCCTACGATGAACGGCGCAACGGCATTGCTATGACGCTCATCGGCGGGGCGGTCGCATTGCTCGCAGGCCGGCGGCCGTTCGGCATTCTCGGCATCGTTGCCGCCATCGCAAGCGCTGCGGCTGTGTGGGGGATCGTGCAGATCGTCTCGTCCCAGCGCACCATCAACACGCTCGATGGGCACATTGAGGAATTGAACGCCGAGGAGCGCCGCCTCGCAACTGAACTGGAGGATGAGGAAGCCGGCTGATCCCATGGCCCCGCGTCGCTCCACATCCGGCGATGCCAGCCAAGGCTTCACACCGCTTCGCCCTACCTCAAACCGACACGAAAGCAGACAGGACTACCATGAAGCAAGAGAACATCCGCAACGTTGCCATCATCGCGCACGTCGACCACGGCAAAACCACCATCGTCGATCGGCTGCTGTACACGTCTGGCGTATTCCGCGAAAACCAGCAGGTGGAAGAGCGCGTGCTGGACAGCAACGACCAGGAGCGCGAGCGCGGCATCACCATCCTGTCGAAGAACATCTCGGTCACGTACAACGGGGTGAAAATCAACGTCATCGATACGCCGGGCCACGCCGACTTCGGCGGCGAGGTGGAGCGCGTGCTCAACATGGCCGACGGCGCGTTGCTTATCGTGGACGCGTTCGAGGGGCCCATGCCACAGACGCGTTTCGTGCTGAAACACGCCCTGGATCAGGGATTGCGCATTATCCTCGTCGTGAACAAGATCGATCGTCCCGGTTCACGTCCCGAAGAAGTGGTGGACGAGGTGTTCGACCTCATGGTGGAGTTGGAAGCATCCGATGAGCAGCTCGACTTCCCGGTGGTCTACGCGAGTGCCATGAACGGCTACGCGCGTTTTGCGCCCGAGGATGAAAACATGAACATGCTGCCGCTGCTTGAAACCATCCTGCAGGAAGTTCCGGCCCCCGACTGCGAACCGAATGGACCGGTTGCGCTTCAAATCTGCACGGTCGACCATTCGAGCTTCGTCGGCCGCATCGGCGTGGGCCGCCTGTTCTCAGGCACCATCCACAAAGCCGAGCCGGTGCTTGTCATCAAGAACGACGGAACCCGCTACAACACGATCATCAAAGAGGTCTTCACGTTCGAGGAGCTGGGCAAGAAGAAACAGGAAGCGGTGCACGCGGGCGATATCGTGGCCGTGGTAGGCGTGGACGACGCCGACATCGGCGACATGGTGACCAGCCGCGACAATCCGGTGAAGCTCGACCCCATTAAGGTGGAAGAGCCGACGATGGCGGTTGTGTTCGAGGCGTCTTCTAGTCCGCTCGTTGGCCGCGAGGGCGAGATCGTGGGCGCGCGACAGCTGAAAGAGCGCCTCATGCGCGAAAAGGAGAGCAACATTTCCATGCGCATCGAGGAGCTTGAAGATAAAACTGGCATCGAGGTGGCTGGCCGCGGCGTGCTGCACCTGTCGGTGCTCATGGAGACAATGCGACGCGAAGGCTTCGAATTCCAGGTGGGCCGTCCGCGCGTTCTCATCAAGAAGGACGAGCAGGGCCACAAGCTCGAACCTATCGAGGAAGCGACGGTGGACGTGCCAAGCGAATATGCCGGCAAGGCTATCGAGGTGTTCGGCAGCGCTGGCGGCGAGATGGCCGACATGTACCAGCGTGGCGATCAAACCCATCTCGTATTCAAGATACCTTCGCGCGGTACGATGGGCCTGCGTACGAAACTGCTGAACGCGACGCGCGGCGAAGCGACGATGTTCCATCACTTCAGCGAGTACGGCCCGTATCGCGGCGAGTTCCAGGGGCGTAAGAATGGCTCGATGATCAGCATGTCCACCGAGAAGAGCGTGGCCTATGCGCTCGATACGCTGCAGGAGCGCGGTCGCCTGTTCGTGGGACCGGGCGAGGAATGCTACGAGGGCATGATTGTGGGCGAATCGGCGAAGGAAGGCGACATGGTCGTGAACATCGCCAAGTCCAAGCAGCTGGGAAATCAGCGCTCGTCGGGTGCGGACAAGGCCATTCAGCTCACGCCTCCCATCACGTTCACCTTGGAGGAAGCGCTCGAGTACATCGAGGAGGACGAGCTTGTGGAGATCACGCCGAAGAGCATCCGCCTGCGCAAGCGCATCTTGTCGGCCACCCAGCGCAAAAAGGCCGCCAAGCACTAGGGCCTTCGCGCAGCCCGCACGCGACGGCGCTCGTACAGCATCGGACGAGCGCGCGTGAGTTTCAAGCCAACATGAGGGTGCGCGCGTATCCCGGCGATTGCATCGAAGCACCGCACAGGACGGCCCTACGGGGCCGTCCGCGCATTTCAGCTCCTCGGGTTCGGGCCGCCCGCGCAAACTCGGTTGCCTGCTCGCTCATCCTCTCGCTTCCGCACCAGGCTCGATCGTTCTCTTCGTTGTCTCCATTCTTCCACCTCCTTTTTCGCTTCCGCGCCCCGGCACGACCGTCCTTCTTCTCGCTTCCGCACTCTAGCCTGAGCGCCCATCTCGGTGGCCGTGCCCCGGCACGACCGTCCTCTCGCCCTCCGCTTCCGCGCCGACGTGTGAATCGAAAGTGGGTATATTGTGCAACGAGGCGAGCCCTTTTTCACGTGTGCGAGAATACAGTGCAATACGTAGCCATGCACCGCGCCGCATCGAGCACGACGCCGCGCCGCATGTTCGAGGGAAGGGTCGCATGAAGAAATCTCACCTTTTGAAGTCTGTGTTTGCTTTGGGACTCACGGCAGCCTGTGTATGGGGCCTCGCCGGATGCGCGAGCAACGAGGAGTCGTCCAACAGAACGGGAGGCGTAGCCGCCACCATCGACGGCGTCGAGATCTCCGAGGACGAGGTCACCGATTACATCGAGAATCGCTTGCGCGTTCAGCAGAGCCTGTCCGATGAGGACGCTTGGGGCACGTGGCTTGCCGAGAATGATTACACGCCCGAATCGCTCCGCGAGGCGGTCATCGACATGTTCGTTCAGCGCGAGCTGATCACCAAGGGCGCCGAAGAGCGCGGCGTGACGGTGGATAGCTCCGAGGTGGACAGCAGCATGGCCACGATGAAGGGGTATTACGATAGCGACGAGAAGTGGCAGAGCGCGCTTGAGCAGGCTGGGTGGACAGAGGACGCCTATCGCACTGAAATCGAGCTCAGTCTGAAGATGAACAAGCTGCAGGAAACGTTCGCCTCGGGCGAGGAGCCGAAAGAGGAGGATCTGCTCAGCTACGCGCAGATGTACGCATCGGCCTATGATGGGGCCAAGCGTTCTTCTCATATCCTGTTCGACGCAGGCGATGAAGCTACGGCACAGGAGGTGCTCGACAAGATCAACGCAGGCGAGCTCGACTTTGCAGAAGCCGCCACACAGTATTCTAAAGATACTGCCTCGGCAGAGAAGGGCGGCGATGTGGGTTGGGATGCCATGTCGTCCTTCGTCCAAGAATACACCGACGCTCTGAACGGCCTTGAGAAGGACCAAGTGAGCGGTCTGGTGACCAGCGAATACGGCATTCATATCATCAAATGCACCGATGTGTACCAAGCGCCCAAGACCACGGGCGAGGATGGCACCGAGAAGATTGAGGTCACAAGCGTCGATCAGATTCCGGTCGAGTGGCAGGACAGCGTCAAGGAGACGCTGAAGGCCCAGCAGGCATCGACGGCCTACCAGACCTGGCTCACCGAGGCCAAGGAGAACGCCGACATTGTGATCAACAGCATGCCCGAGGGCCTGCCGTACTACGTTGACATGTCGAAGTATCAGACCGAAGACGGGACCGACGACGGTTCGGCTTCGAATGGTTCCGACGGTTCGACCGATGCCGGCACCGGTGATGGCACCGACGGATCCAACGCGGGCGAAGGCGACGGCGGCGACGCGTCCGGTACGGGCGAAGGCGACGGCGCCGGCACTGCTGACGGCACCGACGGCTCCGGTGAGCCCGCGAACGGCGACGGCCAGGGCGACGGCGCGGCCGAAGGCTCCTCCGACCAGCCGACCGACCAGCCTGCGGAGGCCGCCTAAGCACATGGGATCTCCCGACCTGTTGACGCCCGCGCGTCGCGGCGCCCCGTTCCTCGAACTTGAGAATGCGGTTGTCGTGCGCGCGGGTGTTCCTATTCTCTCCATCGATTCGCTGCGTATCGCCGAAGGCGAGCACGTGGCCCTGCTCGGTCCAAACGGATCGGGGAAATCCACGTTCGTCAAGCTCATCACGCGCGAGGTGTTTCCCCTGCATCGAGACCGCCCGCCGGTGCGCTTCAAAGGGCGTGATCGCGTGACGCTCGCCGAGGTGCAGCGGTGCCTGGGTATCGTCTCATCTACCATGCAGGACCAGATAACCGTGCATCTGCCGGCAATCGATGTGGTTGCCGGCGGCCTATACGGGGCGCTCGGCGTTCCCGCCCACGTTGAGGGCGAGGACGAGGCTCGTGAACGCGCTTGTGCGGCGCTCGAGCTTATCGGCATCGCCGAGCTTGCGACGCGAGACGTCCTGACGCTTTCGACCGGCCAAGCGCGGCGCGTGCTCATTGCGCGGGCGCTTGTGCATGATCCCGAGGTGCTCGTATTCGATGAACCGTGCGCCGGCCTGGATCCGGAAGGTATGCACCACGTGCGCTCGAGCATGCGCCTTTTGGCACGCCGAGGCACGGGCATCATTCTGGTCACCCATCATCCAGAAGACATTGTCCCGGAGATTGATCGTCTTGTGCTGCTGAAGGGCGGGACTGTGATCGCCGACGGTCCGAAGCGCGAGTTGCTCACCGACGAGGTTATGAGCACCCTGTTCGAGGTTCCGCTCCGCGTGCGCCGCACCGTCGCCGACGTTTCCGCACCCGAAGCCCCCGCTGCGGAGGACGAGTTCGCGATGGCCGCCGACGCCGCCATGCCTGCCGTGCCCACCGCCAAGCTCGCGGCTTCGGTCGCTGCCCCGCCGGCCGCCGACTCCCCCGAGCCTGCGATCGCAGCGCCCGCCGATCCGTCGGCTTCCGTTGTCCTGACGCCCCCGCCGGCCGAAATCGACGATGCTCGTGGAGAGGACTATTTCTCGCTTGTGAGCGTTTATTAGCTGTTGTATACTACGTAGCTGCTGCATGGTCGAGCGATGAACATGCAGGCTGAACAGACAAGCGGAGAGATGACCGAGCTGGCCGAAGGTGCACGATTGGAAATCGTGTGTGCGCCAAAAGCGTACCTAGGGTTCGAATCCCTATCTCTCCGCCAGATTATTCCCGCGCCCTCGAGGCGCGTGCTATAAAGGGTAGTTTCGCGGCGCGGATAGGCTGCGAGGCTCCCTTGCGAAGCGCCCGAGTGGGCGCCGACGACAGGCCCGAAACCGGCCCGTCGCATCCCAAGCGGAGGGGTGGCAGAGCGGTTGAATGCGGCGGTCTCGAAAACCGTTTCACCGGTAACCCCGGTGACCAGGGTTCGAATCCCTGCCCCTCCGCCAGTTTTTAATCCCTTCGGTCATTCTACCGAAGCCAGGTAAGCCCCCCCGCGGCCCGAACCCCCTCGGCCCTGCCTCTCGCTTCTCCCGGCAGCGGCCCGAGCTTCTCGCGTCCCGCGCCTCGCCGTTCCCGCGTCTTTAACAGCGCCCCTTGATTCCATAGCGCTCCCTCGACCTGCGCCCAATCCCTGCGCGATCCGCAGCGGCGTTCACGCTCTGCGCCCCTGCGTCTTCCGGCAGCGGCCCGCAGCCTGCCATGTCTCGCAAACCCGGCACTTGCGAACGATGCTTGGAGCCCGCCGTCTCCAACTCGCGAAATGTTTCACGTGAAACATTCGTTCGCCCGCGCTCCCGCTTCCCGCGCCCCCATGTTTCCTCGCGTCTCCCGATTCCTCCGCCCGCGCCTGCTTCCCAAACGCTCCCCACGCCTCCTCGTGCTCCGCGTCTCCCGCGCCCGCCCGCGCCTGCTCCCCAAATGCCCCTTTCGCGCCCTGCCTCTCCCGCACCCGCCTGACCGCCACCCCCGCGCCCCCTTTCACCCGCCCGCGCCCTGTCCCCGGGCTCCTGAACGCCTCTCGTGCTTGCTTTGGCTACCCCACCGGTTTATGCGTGCATCCTGCGCATACGACCTGCCGCACACCCTCGCTTCGGGACCGTTTCCAATAACGCAACCGCATGGGCTATCTGCGCCTGCGAGCACAGGAGCCGCATTCGCGAGCAATCTGGTTCGGGGGCCTTGAAAAGGCTACCCCGCCTGTTGATTATGGGAATCAGCGATGAATTGAATAGCGGACAGGGGGTTCGCGCGACCATGCGGGAAAGGGCATCCGTTTCCCGTTTTCGCGCGTTCTGGCGCCGGAGAGTGCGCTGTCGAAGACACCCCTGCAACCGCTTGTCGGGCGGATGTCGCAAGGGGCGAGCACCATGCAGAACAAGCATACGGACAACAAGACGGACGACCGGTCGAAGCCGAGGGCGCACGTCGAGCGCCGCACGGCGCTCGACAAGGCCCTCTCCGTCGTGCTCACGGCAGCCCTCGTGCTCACCATGAGCCCGCTGGGCGACGCCTACGCGACCGGCGGTCCCTCCGCAGACGCCGTCCCCCAAGACGCCGCGCAGGATGTGACGGGGGGGGGTCTTGTTAACAGCGGGCTTTCCGAGGATGGCTCCTCCGCAGACGAGCCGTCCGCGCAAGCCTCCCCAGATGCGGCAGGTGAGGGCGCAGCACCGGGCTTTGAGGCCGAGGCCGACGGCGCGCTTCCCGAGGCGCCCACCGCCTTCGCCACGTGGCTCGATGTGGCGCGCGGCGTCGAGGACGGCACACTGGCCGAAGAGGGCTTCAAGCCCGCCGGCACCGGCTCCGAGGACGACCCCTACACCATTTCCACCCCCGAGGCCTTCGCCTGGTGGGCGCTTCTGCACTCCGACGCCTCCGCCAAGCTGGAGGCCGACATCGATCTGACGGCCCAGGCGCCCGCCGCGGTGCAGGGCGAATCGCCGAGGCCCGTGGACGCCGCATGGCCGGGCGGCACCGTGCTCGCCGCCACGCTGGACGGCCAGGGCCGCACCCTGTGCTTCGCCACCGCGAGCGCGGGCCTGTTCCAAGAGATAGCGCAGACCGGTCGCATCGAGTGGCTGCAGCTGGGCCTCACCGACGCCCAGATGGCCGCCGAGGGCGCCCGCGCCACCTGCGTGGCGGCGACAGGCGCGCAGGCAGGTGCGCTGGCCGCCGTCAACAAAGGCTCGATCCAAGGCGTCGTGAACCGCATGAGCGTGCAGGCCTGCGCCCCCGCCGCCGATGGGACCGAGGCCGAATCCGACCTCGAGGCGCTCGCCGGTGGCATCGTCGCTGTGAACGACGGGACTATCGAGGACTGCGCGAACCTGGGCGCGGTAATCAACCGCCAGCAGACCTCCGCCTCCGCGGGTATCGCCGCCGCGGGCTCGGGCACGATCAAGACCAGCTACGGCGCCGGCGCCATCGATGCGGCCGACAAGGCCGCCTACCTGGCCGCCCCCGGCGCCGACGCCGAGGCCTACGCGCGTCAGGTGGATGCGGCCAGCGCCTACCTCGCCGCCGACGAGGGCGCGTCCTACACAGGCGCCTTCGACGAGCGCGACGGCGCCCTGTCCGCCACCGACCTCGAAGCCGCCAGCCAGCGCTTGAACGCCGGGCGCGAAGGAGACGACGCCGTGTGGAGGAAGGGCGGCGCCGCCGACGGCGCCACATGCGGCTTCCCCGAACCTGCCGAGCCGGTCAACCTCAAGGCCGGGCGCGAGCCCGGCGTGAACCTTAAGTCCGAGACCGTGGAGACGAGCCCCGTCGAGCCCACCCCCGACG
>NZ_PPEK01000012.1 GCF_002899715.1 Enteroscipio rubneri
ACCCGCGCCGAAGCGCCGTGCGAGCAGCCGGCGCTCGCGCTACCGCGGCGCCGCGTCGGGCGGGCTGCGGACCGAGGCCGCGGAGCGCGTCTCCGTGGTGGGTGTCGGCTCCGCAGGTGCGGCGCTCTCGGGCCGTTGGTCGCTGCTCGCGCCGTCGCCGGAGAACGACACCGTGCGCGCCGTGGCGCTGGTGGAGTCGATCCTCGACCGTTACGGCGTACTCGCGCGCGACGTGGCCCTGCTCTCCGGCGTACCCGGCGGCCTGGGCGCCCTCATGCCGGTGCTGCGGTCGATGGAGGACGCCGGCGACCTTCTGCGCGGCATGTTCGTAAAGGGCCTCGGCCCGGCGCAGTTCGCCGCCCGTGAGACGGTGGACCTGCTGCGCACCTATGCGGCCGACGGCGATGCGCGCGACGGCCGCTCTGGTGCCGAAGGATACGTGGTGCTGGCGGCCGACGACCCTGCATGTCTGTTCGGGGCCGGCCTGCCGTGGCCGCCTCTCTCGGGCGGCGATGCACCCTCCGCGGCGCGCCCCGCGCGCCGGTCGGGAAGCCTCGTGGCCATGCGCGCCGGCGTGCCGGTGCTGTACACCGCGGCGGGCCTGCGCTCCGTGCTGGCCTTCACCGCGGACGAGGCGGCGCTCGAAGAGGCCGCCCGCGCCATCGTCGCCCACGCGGCGCGTGCGGCGCGGCGCGACGGGGCGGAGGGCTCCCGCAAGAAGGTGGTGGTGGAGTCGTTCAACGGCCGGCCCGTGCTGGACACGCCGTTCGCCGACGTCCTCCAGCGGGCGGGCCTCGTCCGCCTGCCCGACGGCATGCGGCTCTACGTGGACCCGTTCGCACGATAGGGTGATTTCGGATCCGTGTTCGCAGGCGCTTCCTAGTCCGATCACGCGGAGAGAGACCGCCATCCGCAATCGTCGCCGTCGTGGTTGCGTTTCCCCTCATGCGCCCGCACCCTATGAAACGCTCGCGCCGGTCGTTTCCGACGGAGCTTGCCATCAGGGCAACCCCTTGGCTTTTCACGTGCGTCCAGCTTGCCCGATATGCACCGTTCGAACGCGGCGGCGGGTCGAATGCGCATTCTGTGATGTGCCGTTAACGATTGAATGGAGTACGCAGAGGCTACATCTTCGTACGGTATGTTCTGAGCGGCTACGGCTTCGGATGCGGGGCGAACAGGAGGTACCGATATGGCTCGAAACGCACGCGGTGACAAGGCTGAAAAGGCCGGCAAGGGCAAAAGCAGGCTGTTCGACGACCTGTCGATCGCGCAGGTTGCCGCCGGTGCGTTGGCGGCTGTCACCTCGATGCTGCTGGCCTCTCAAATTGGGATATACGGATCCGTGATCGGCGTGGGCGTGGGCTCCGTCGTGTCGGCGGTGGCCTCGCAGTTGTACAAGAAATTCCTGCAGGCCTCGGCCGAGAAAATTCAGGAGCTGAAACCGGGCGAGACCGGTCATCTGGGAGGATCGCGTTCAGGCGGCTCCGTTGCGGGCGGTGCTGCAAAAAGCGCATCCGACGAAGACGGGAAGTCTGCCGCCGACAACGGCTCGACGTCTTCCGCCAAGGAAGGCACAGTCGCATCCAGCCGCTCGTCGACGCAGAGATCCGAAGCCGCTGAGCTTGGCGTCGATGTCGAGGTTCGACGCGCTCGAGCGCGGAGAGCGCATAAGAAGAAGGTTCAGCGAGGCGTTGTCATCGTGGCTATCGTATCGGCGCTTCTGGCTGTGGGAGCTTCGGCGCTCATCGTGGACTTCGCCACGACGGGCCAAGGCGTCGGCGCAAAGCCAGCGCCGCTCGTTGGCGCGCAGTCGGACGATCGGGGGTCGTCAGGGCACGAGGCTTCTCAGGACGATTCGGCCGACGCGCGGGATTCCTCCGACAGCTCCAAGCAGGACGACTCGACTTCGGGCGATGCCGGATCGGGCGACTCCTCGTCGGGCACGTCGGGCGATTCGCAAAATTCGAGCGGTTCCCAAGACCAGGGATCGAACGGAGCTGACGGAGGATCCCAAGACGGCGGATCCGGCTCGGACTCGAGCGGACAGCCGAATGGGGGCTCGTCCGGGTCGGGTACGGACTCAAAGCCGGACTCCGGTTCCGATTCCGGTTCGGGATCCGACTCCGGTTCCTCATCGGGCGGCTCGTCCGGCTCGGGCTCCAAGCAGGAATCGCAAGCGGCCGTCGGATCCGACTTCGGCGGCAGCGCAGCTTCATAATGCCGAAGGTCCTCGGGTACGACGTTGCTCGAGAATAGGTCCCTATGGGCCTTCCGGATCTTAGGTAAGCCTCCTCGCTGCATCTTGACTTCGAGTGCGGTCCATGGAGTAGACTGGCATGCATGCCGTTAGCCGCATTGGGCGGGCGACGGCCGTGCATCGCTAACGCCGGGGGATTTCCATGACAGACCTGTCAACCGCCATCGAGCAGATGGTCATGCTCTTTCTTGTCGCGTGCGTCGGGTTCGGTTCGGCGAAGCTCGGCTATCTCGACAACCATACCAAGGAGCGGCTCAATAAGCTGCTGATGAATGTGACGCTTCCCTGCATGGTGATCGCCTCGGCGGAGGGCGCGGGCGCCGACGCTTCGGGCACCTTGATAGGCGGCGCTTTCATACTGGGGGCGGTGCTGTTCTTTACGCTGCTCCTTGTTGGCTTCGTCTGCAACCTCCTGTTGCGCGTCCCGCGCAAGGACCGCAGGCTGTACCTGTTTATGAGCGTCTGCTCGAACATGGGCTTCCTCGGTATTCCCGTGATCGCATCCGTATTCGGCGACGCCAGCATCATCCTGTCGAGCATCTTCGTCATGATGCAGGGCGTGTTCCTCTACAGCCTTGGCTTCATGCTGCTTTCGTCGGAGGAAGGCGGGGGAGAGAAGGTGTCCTGGTCGGCCATCATGAATCCCGCAATGGTGGCATGCATCCTCGCCATCGCGCTGTTCCTGGGCGGCGTCAAGCTGCCTTCGGTGATCCAGGGTACGTTCGATCTGGTGGGCGGCCTCACGACGCCTCTGGCTCTCATGCTCGTTGGCGTCATCATCTCCCAGGTGAACGTGAAGGCGGTGGTCTCCGAATGGCGCCTCTACCTCTACACGGCCGTCAAACAGCTAATCGTCCCCGCCGGGCTGTTCTTGGCGCTCAGGCTGGTTGTCGCATCCCCGTTGCTTGTCGGGGTGTTCGTGCTCATGATGGCTACGCCGGTGGGAACGCTTGTGCCCATGTGGGCAGAGCGGTTCGGTCGCGATCCGGTGCTTGCAGCGAAGGGTACCATCATCAGCACCGCGCTTTCGTTTGCGTTCATCCCCGCGCTCATCACCTTCATGGCGACGGTTTGACGACGAAGCGCGGAAACGTCGAAATCGCCACGATATGGCATGTGCGTGCTTTGCCGGATGTCATGCAGGTATAATGGCTTCCATGAACACGCGAGATGCCATTGGATTCGACGTCGCACCCAGCTTCGGGGGTGACAACTCGGTGTCCGACGACACCGAGACCGCCCTGTCGAAACTCGAGCTTATCATGGGATGCGAAGGGCTTGCGCGTCTCGCATCGTCTACCGTGATGGTGCTTGGTTTGGGCGGCGTGGGTTCGAACTGCGTCGAGGCGCTTGCACGCGGCGGGGTGGGGCGGCTGGTTGTCGTCGACCACGACGTGGTGCAGAAAAGCAATATCAATCGCCAGGCCATTGCCTTCCAAAGCACGATCGGGCGGAAGAAGACCGACGTGGTGCGTGCAATGGTGGCTGATATCAATCCGGACGCACAGGTCGAGGCGCTCGACGCATTCGTGCTCGCGGAAGACGTCCCCGCGCTCCTGGACGCATACGACGGTCGGGCGGATTACGTGATCGATGCCATCGATACGATCTCGACGAAGCTGTCAATCGCCGAATATGCGGATCGTGCGGGTATGCGGCTCATTAGCAGTATGGGAGCGGCGAACAAATTGCTTCCCGAATGCTTGAGAATCGCCGATGTCTACGATACGGTGAATTGCCCGCTGTGCCGCATCATGCGCAAGGAAGGCCGCAAGCGCGGCATCCGGCGGTTGCGCGTGCTGTATTCCTGCGAGCAGCCTGTTCGGGTGCCCGTCCGCGAGGGCGCGACGCGCAAGGAGCGCTCAAATTTAGGTACCGCCTCATACGTGCCGCCCATTATGGGGCAGATGATAGCCGGCGCGGTTCTCCGCGAACTGGCCGGGTTGGATCAGGCGTGATGGAGGCGACGGACCGAGCGTCGGCCTTGAACGCGCGAGAGGAGCCGGCGCCTCGTGCGGTGTTCGATATGCATTGCCATCTGGATTTCGCACCCGACGTGCATGAGGCGGGCGCTGATGCGCAGGAGCAGCTGGCGGGTGCGTTTTCGGTCACCGTGTCACCTGCCGGCTACGTGCGTGCCGCGCGCGAGCTCGACAGCTTCGAGCGCGTGCGCGTAGGCCTGGGGCTGCATCCCTGGTGGATTGCGGACGGGACGTGCGAGGACGAGGTGGCCCTGTTCGAGCGCCTGGCGCCCTGCGAGCGCTTCATCGGCGAGGTGGGACTCGACTTCGGGCGGGAGCATGCGGCGCGCCGCGAAGCGCAGCTCGCAACGTTCGATCGGGTGGTCTCAGCATGCGCGGATGGAGGGAAAGTTCTCTCGATCCACGCCGTGCGGGCAGCGGGTGCGACGCTCGATGTGCTCGAGCGTCGAAGCGCGCTGGCAGGGAACGTCTGCATTTTCCATCGGTTCGCGGGCACATCCGATGAGCTTCACCGTGCCGTGAGGTTGGGTTGTCGCTTCTCGATCAATCCGAAAATGCTGGCTTCGAAGCGCGGGCGCGCCTACGCGCGCTCGATCCCCGAGGATCTGCTGCTGCTTGAAACCGATGAACCATCGGGAGAGGGCGCCGCCTACGACGCGCATGCGGCCCGGCTGCGGCTCGAGAGCATGATCGACGAGCTTGCCGCACTCAGACGGGCACCGCGCTTCGAGCTGGCTGCACGCATTGCGCATAAGAGCGCCGAGCTGCTTTTGTAGGATGTTCCGCCGCAGATAGCAAGTTCGCTTCAACCGGCAGGCGATCTTGTGAGTCGCATGTGGTTTCGCCGGGCGGTCGGCCGCGCCGGTACAATACGGCGCGAAGGGTCTTGCGATCGTGGTCAAACGGGTTGAAAGAAGCGAAGCAAACGGAAGGGGCGACGCGTGGAACTGTTCGAACTCGTGCTTCTCCTTCTCGGCGCCGTGCTGGTTTCCGCCGTTCTCGATGAGATCATACCCCGCGTCTCGCTTCCCCTTGTGCAGATAGCCATTGGCGCGGCCGTCGCGGTGGCGTGGGCGGAACCGCTCGATGTGCAGGTCGATCCCGAATTGTTCCTGGTGCTGTTCATCGCGCCGCTGCTATTCGACGAATCGCGCCGCGCCGACAAGCGCGCGTTGTGGGACAACAGAGGGGCCATTGTCTCGCTGGCCGTGGGCCTCGTGCTGCTCACCGTGCTCGTGGTGGGCTTCGTCCTGCACTGGATTAAGCCTTCCATTCCCTTGACAGCGGCTTTCGCGCTGGGAGCGGCTCTCGGACCGACCGACGCTGTGGCGGTCATGTCGCTTTCGAAGGATATCCGGCTGAGCAAGCGGCAAAAGACGCTGCTGTCGGGCGAGGCGCTCATCAATGACGCTTCGGGTGTCGTTTCGTTCCAGTTTGCGATAGCCGCTGCGGCAACGGGCGCGTTCTCGCTGGTGGAAGCTAGCGCGTCGTTTGCGTTCTCGTTCTTCGGCGGTATTATTCTGGGCTTGACCCTCGGTCTGGCCGCTGAGATCGTGCTTCGCGCCCTGCGCAGTCGCGGTCTGGAAAGCACGACACTTCACGTCGTGTTCGAGGTTTGCATGCCGTTCTTCGTGTTCTTGACCGCCGAGCATCTCGGAGTGAGTGGGATCCTTGCGGTCGTTGCGGCCGGGTTGCTCATGGCCTTCTTCCCGCGCAAGACAACCTCGGACTCTTCGCGCATCAAGATCGTCTCCTCAAGCGTGTGGGACGTGCTCGTGTTCGTCATCAATGGCGTGGTGTTCGTGCTTCTGGGTATGGAGCTGGCCCTTCTCGTCTCGCCGACCTGGGACCGCAGCGGTATGAGCCGGTCGATGCTTGTCGGATGCGTCATGCTGGTCACGCTGCTCGTGGTGGGAGTGCGGTTTCTGTGGGTGCTCGGTATGGAGGCATGGCGCGCCAGAGCCAAGAGGGAGCGCACGGGCTTCGGCCTGACGAAGGCCGCCGTGAAAAGCCTGCTGGTCACGACGCTTGCGGGTCCGAAAGGCGCCGTAACCCTCTCTATTGCGTTCACGATCCCCTACTATCTTTCGACAGGCGTCGCGTTTCCTCATCGCAATGACCTTATTTTTCTGGCGTCGGGCGTGATCGTGTGCACGCTTTTGCTGGCGAACTTCGTTGTGCCCCTGCTAGCTCCGAAGGAGGATTCCGCCGAAGAGGACGATGCGGCGGATCGTGCGGCGGAAGTCGCCATACTTCGCAACGTAATAGCGGAACTGACGAGGGAGCGCGATTCGAAGTCGGATGCGGCACTGCGTGTCGTTGCGAAAGGTTACGAGGAGCGCATCGCGCGCATCGTAGAGAGCGATGTGGCGCCGGAGCGTCTTCTTCAGCTGCGCCGTGAGGTGGTCGAGCGCCAGCGGGCCTACGTGCAGCAGGCCGGCGAACGTGGAGACTTCGCCCGGGAGGCTTGCGATTGCTACAGCGAGCGCCTTGATCGTATGGCCGAGATGCTCGGAGGGCGCCGGCCAGAGCGGCATGCGCAGAAGTACCTGAAGCGACGGGCTTTTTTGCGCGTTCGCGACGCGCTGAAAGGGGCGCTAGGATCTTCGGGGGAAACCGTTGCTGCCGAGGCTGTCGAACGGTACCGCATCGCGGTCGGCGCGGAGCGCTGCGCGGTCGAGTATCTGGCATCTCTTGGGAACCAGGCCGATGCCGACGAAGCGATGGCTGTCAGGTACCTTTTGGGCGAACATCATGCGGCGCTTCGCACGCTTGAGACGCGCGATGCCGAGGAACTGGGCACGCTGGCGGCGTCGGTCGCCGACCTTCAGAGCATGGCCGGGTTGCGGAAGCCGTCTCAGGGGCAGAGGACGCGCATCGTTGAATTGGAGGCAGAGGCGCTCAGGCTCGAGCTTGAGCAGATCCAGAGCATGAAGGAGCAGGACCGTCTCTCCCGCGACCGCGCTCGCGCGCTGCGCGAGGAGGTTTACCTGCTGCAGATGGGCCTTGGAATCGAGTAGGGAGTGTGATCGCACATGGCGATCATTCGAATCGACAATCTTGACGATCCGCGCCTCGCGCCGTATTCAGGCGCTGCCGATGCGCAGCTACGCTTGAGCCCGAGCGCTCCGAACGGTCTGTTCATTGCGGAGTCACGCAAAGTTGCCGAGCGGGCTCTCGATGCGGGCGTTTCTCCTCGCTCGCTGTTCATGGAGGAGCGCTGGCTTGCTCAGAGCATGCCGCTCGTCGAGCGTCTGACGGCTGCTGATCCGTCATTTCCGGTACTCGTCGCCACGCGCGAGCAGTTCCACGCGCTCACGGGCTACGAGGTGACGCGCGGGGCCCTGGCTGCGTTCGAGCGGCCCGCGCTTCCCCGCGTCGAGAAGGTGCTTGCAGGAGCGCGACGGGTGGCAGTGCTCGAGGATATCGTAAACTATACCAATATCGGCGCCGTCTTCCGCTCGGCGGCGGCGCTCGGCATCGACGCGGTGCTCGTCACGCCATCCTGCCACGATCCGCTTTACCGTCGTGCTGCGCGGGTGTCGATGGGGACGGTATTCCAGGTGCCGTGGACGCGCATCGGCAGCGAGCGCGACTGGGCTGCCGAAGGTGTACCGCTGCTTCATGAGCTGGGATTCGAGACCGCCGCGCTCGCGCTTTCCGATGATGCGATACCGTTGCACGACAAACGCCTGCGCTCATGCGACAGGCTGGCCCTTGTTTTGGGAACGGAGGGCGACGGGCTGTCGGCGTCCACTATCATGCGATGCGATATGACCGTCAAGATCCCCATGGACCATGGGGTGGACTCCCTCAATGTAGCAGCCGCCAGCGCCGTGGCGTTCTGGGAGTTGAGGACCCAGAACCGCTGATCTTTTCCTGGATCGCGCGAATTGGCGTGTCCGGGTGTTCTTCTCCGGCGTGTTGTCCAAGCGGAAGAAACGGTGCTGCAACGATCGCGCTTCGACTCCTCGTCGTGCCAACGGATGGCCGTATAGTCCGAAGCGGCGTACCGTCGGGAGAAAGGAGGCGGGCATGGCTTCGGACGAGGCCTGCGAAGAACGCGAAAAGCCGGTGAGCACCGTGCACGGCGTGGCGCTTGTATTTGAAGGCGGCGGCATGCGCAACTCCTATTCGGCGGGGGCGGTGTCCGTCTTGCTGGAAAACAAGCTGTACTTCGATGATGTGTACGGTCTTTCGGCTGGGGCGACGAACGCGATCGACTACGTCTCGCGCGACGTCCGCCGCGCGGAGGCTTCATTCACAAGGTGTTTGGACGACCTCGCATTCCGCCGCTGGCTCGAACCGCTCGTGCACGCGGACGGACTCGATGCGGAGCTGCACGGGCATCGGCGCGCACGGGCGGCATGCTCGTTGCCGTTCGATTTCGCGACGTTTTCAGCCAACCCCGCGCACTTGACGCTGCAATCCATTGATCGCGACTCGGGCGCGACCACGTACTTCACGCGCCGCGATTTCCCGACCGAGCGAATGCTTATGGAGCGAGTGCGCGCTTCGGCCAGCTACCCCATCATCATGTCCCCGACTGTGATCGATGGGCGCGCGCAGTACGACGGCGGCATCGGCGCCGGCGGCGGCATCATGCTGCCACGCGCGATGGACGACGGCCTGCGCCGCTTCTTCGTGGTGTGCACGCGCCCGCGCGGGTTCCGCAAAAAGGAGCGGCCTCGGCGCCTCTACGATGCATTCTTCTGGCGCCGCCCGCGCATGAGGGCAGCGCTCGATTCGTGGAGCCAGCGCTATAATGCAGAGCTGGACTACCTGGCCAAGCTGGAAGCCGAGGGGCGCGCCTATGCATTCTACGCGAACGAGCAAGGCGTAGCGAACACCGAGCGCGACGAGGCGAAGTTGGCGGCCAATTACGAGCGGGGCCGCCGCCAGGCGCAGGCGGAACTCGGCGCATGGATGAGCTTTCTGAACCGATGAAGCTCGCTGTTTCTGCGGCGTCGCGCTCTGGGGCTGGCGGGAGGGCCGTCGGGGTGGTATGTTGAAATGAGGCCTGCGGCGTTGGAACGCGGCATTTCATCGCTGGGCGCGGGGCGTTTCAGCGAAAGAACGAAGGAGGCTTCAATGGAGTTGATGGATGCCATCAAGGGGAGAAGGAGCATAAGGAAGTTCACCGGCGAACCCGTTGCACGGGAAACGATCGAGCATCTGCTCGAGGCCGCAACCTGGGCTCCTTCGGGGCAGAACCTGCAACCGTGGTACTTCGTGGCGCTCACGCAAAAAGAGGATCTTGCGTTCGTGTTCTCTGAGCTTGGGACAACGGCGTTCTCTCATCGCAAAGAGCTTGAGGCGCGTTTCAAGAACAACCCTGAGATCGTCGAGGAGACGATGGAGTTCGTGAGCGCGATGGGCGGTGCTTCGACGATCGTTCTCGCGTTCCTTCATAAGCCCTACAGCGAGGATCTGCTGCCCAGCTGCATCGAAAGCGTGGCAGCTGCCATGGAGAACCTGTGCCTAGCAGCCTATGAGCAAGGCCTCGGTTCGTGCTGGGTCGAGGTGGTCTGCCGGGCGGGAGACGCCTTGCATGAGCGGTTCGCGCCGGACAAGGGCAAGCTCGTCGGCGGGATCGTGCTGGGATACCCGGACATGGAGGCGCGTCCGATCAAGCGCAAGGAAGGCCGCTACGAGATCAGATAGGCGGCGGACGCCGTTTGCGGCTGCAACGGACTGCGTGCCTTCAGATTGCCCCTCCAAGCCGGTGCTTCGCGGATCGCATGGCGTCGGCTGCGTCGATCCGTTTTCCGACGAGGGCGACCGAGTGGCGGCAAACGGCGGATGCTGTGTGTGACGCCGTCGAAAAATGGACTATCCTATGCGCGCGATCGCGATGCTTACGCGAACGGCGGGTTTCTGCCTGCGGCTGCGCTGCAGGCGGGTTTTACACCTATCCGCATCCCGATCCCGATTGAACGAGCGGCCCCGTAGTCGGTGCGCGGCTCTACCAAGTTGCAGACGAAGGCCGGAGCCCGCGTTGACGCGGCCGGACGAAAGGAGCTTTGATGTATCTGACCTGCCTCGATCTGGAGGGCGTGCTCGTTCCCGAAATCTGGATCGCGTTCGCCGAGGCCACCGGCATCCCGGAGCTTGAGCGCACCACGCGCGACGAACCTGACTACGACAAGCTCATGGGCTTTCGTCTGAACGTTCTGAGCGAGCACGGCCTCGGGCTAAAGGAGATTCAGGAGACTATTGCGAAGATCGATCCGCTTCCTGGGGCGCGAGAGTTTCTCGATGAGCTGCGGGCATTCACCCAAGTGATCATCATCAGCGATACGTTCACCCAGTTCGCAAGTCCTCTTATGGAGAAGCTCGGCTGGCCGACCATCTTCTGCAACGAGCTGGCCATGACGCCGGAAGGCGAGATCGCCGGTTTCAGGATGCGCTGCAAGGACTCCAAACTTACCACCGTGCGAGCTCTGCAGTCGTGCGGGTTCGACACCATTGCGGCGGGCGACAGCTTCAATGATCTCGGCATGATACAAGCGAGCAAGGCGGGATTCCTGTTCAAGAGCACCGACGCTATCAAGGCCGACCATCCGGAGCTGCCTGCTTACGAGGAGTACGCCGAACTGCTCGATGCCATCAAGCGGGCGCACGCATAAGCGCCTGTCACCGCGCGTCAGCCTCTCGTCTTTCATCGGTTTCGTTTGACGGCGAAGGCGGGGTGCGGATGCGCTAAAATGAGACGCTTGAGGCAATGAAACGGCGTTTGTAGGACGGCCAGGAACGCCGTCCTGCATCGACATGGGGGAAACGTTGGCAAAACTATCGATTGCGTCCAAGGTCGAAGATGATGCACTGCTGGGCGCGTTCCTCGAACGGCATGGGCGCCGTATCGCGGCGATGCCGCCGGGCATCTGCCCGGTGGCGGCCCAGCTTTCACTTCTGCAGGCCGCCGCTGCCCAGACCTGCGGGAAGTGCGTGCCCTGCCGAGACGGGCTGCCGCGCCTCGTGGCAATGATCGAGCGGGTGGCGGCCTGTGAAGCAGGCGAGGACGAGCTTCGGGCGTGCCGGTCGCTCGCCGAGATGGTGCGCGACACCTCAGATTGCGCAATCGGCTACGAAGCTGCGCAGGCACTGCTCGAGGGCATGGATGCGTTTGCATCCGAGTACGAAAGCCACGTGCGGTCTCATGGTTGCCGCGAGGGCGTGAAGCAGTCGGTGCCGTGCGAGACGCTGTGTCCCGCACATGTCAACGTACCGGGCTATATCGCGCTTGTCGAAGCTGGCGACTATGCAGGTGCGGTCGGCATGGTGCGCAAGGACAATCCGTTCCCGACCGCCTGCGCTCTCGTGTGCGAGCATCCTTGCGAGGCGCACTGCCGCCGCACGCTCATCGATGCGCCTCTTAATATCCGCGGTATCAAGAAGTATGCGGTGGACCATGCGCCGGCTGACACGGTGCCCATTCCTGTCCATAGCGCGGACACGGCACGCACGGTTGCGATCATTGGCGGGGGGCCGAGCGGCCTAACCTGCGCGTACTTCCTTGCGCTCATGGGGCATCGGGTGACGGTATTCGAAGCCCGCAAGCAGCTTGGCGGCATGCTTCGCTACGGCATCCCTGCATATCGCTTTCCGCGCGAACGGCTTGACGAGGACATTCGAGGGATTCTGTCTGCCGGATCCATTACGGCTCGGTGCGAGTGCCCCGTCGGCTTGCATGAAATGGGCGAGATCGCGGAAACCTACGATGCGGTGTATATCGCCATCGGCGCGCAAACGGGCAAGACGCTGCGCATGGATCATGCCGATGCCGCGGGCGTCATGTCGGCCGTCGACCTGCTTGGGCGGATCGGGGACGGTGATTACCCCGATTTCTCCGGAAAGCGCGTGGTTGTGGTCGGCGGCGGCAACGTGGCTATGGACTGCGCGCGCACATCGGTACGCGCGGGGGCCGCGGAGGTGACCGTCGTGTACCGGCGCCGCAAGGAGGACATGACGGCACTTTCGGCTGAGATCGAAAGTGCCATCGCAGAGGGCGTTGAGATGATTGTGCTCCAAGCTCCCGTCGGTATTGAGACTGATGAGGCTGGGCGCTGCGCTGCGCTTATCACCCAGCCGCAGATGATCGGTCCGGTGCGCGGAGGCCGACCTGCGCCGATTGCGGCCGACAAGCCGCAGGACAGGGTAGAGGCGGACGTCGTGCTGATCGCCGTCGGCCAGGATATCCAAGCCGCGCCGTTCGAAGAATACGGCCTGGAGACCAATCGGGGCTGCTTTGTGGTCGACGAGTATCTGGCGGTCACAGGGCGGGATAATGTATTCGCAGGAGGCGACTGTCAGACGGGCCCCGCAACGGCTATCAAGGCCATCGCCGCGGGAAGGGTCGTGGCGCGAAACATCGATGAATACCTAGGCTACCATCATACGCTTCGCTCGGATATCCCGGTACCGCAGGCGCACGAGAATGATCGTACGCCCAGGGGTCGTGTGGAGATTACGGAGAGGCCCGCGCGTGTTCGCAGGAACGATTTCGACCATGTGGAAAACGGCATGAGCCGCGAGGAGGTCGAGCAGGAGTGCGGGCGCTGCC
Organism: Enteroscipio rubneri; assembly: GCF_002899715.1. GTDB lineage: Bacteria > Actinomycetota > Coriobacteriia > Coriobacteriales > Eggerthellaceae > Enteroscipio > Enteroscipio rubneri. The sequence goes on from NZ_PPEK01000012.1 coordinate 12,806, forward strand.
TGCGGTGCGATCGGTTCGGCTTCGGCGTTTCGGAAGGGGGCAGGCAGCAATATGCCTAGCATCAAGATCGACGGGACCGTCTTCGAGGCGGCGGAGGGTGCTACGATTCTGGAGGCTGCGCAGCAAGCCGGCATCCGTATTCCCACGCTCTGCTACTTGAAGGATGCGAACGCTATCGCCTCCTGTCGCGTGTGCGTGGTCGAGGTGGAAGGGCAGGAGCATCCCGTTCCCGCGTGTGCGACCGCTGTGCGCGACGGCATGAGCGTGACAACCGATTCGCTGAAGATTCGAGCGTACCGGCAGGTTGCGCTGGATCTCATCATCTCCGATCATGGATTGGATTCGACGCGCTACTGCTTCTCGTGCGATAAGAACGGCGCGTGCGAGCTGCAGGCGCTCTGTCGCGAGTACGGCGTGCTCGAACCGACGTATCGGCAAGCCAAAGAGCACAAGCCGATTCTGGATGCCAATCCGTTCCTATCCTTCGACCCGAACCTGTGCATCGTCTGCCAGCGGTGCGTGGGTGCATGCAACGCGACCGCGCGCAATCACACGCTTGCTACTGGCAAGCGCGGTGTGCGAACCGTCATCGAGGCGCCATTCGGCGAAGACTGGTTGGCGACGGGCTGTGAATCGTGCGGCAATTGTGCTCAGGCGTGTCCGACGGGGGCTATCGCGGTCAAGCGTCGCGGCGGGTACCGCTCATGGGAGACCGAGCGCGTGCGCACCACGTGCCCCCACTGCGGCGTGGGCTGCCAGCTCGATCTCGTGGTGAAGGATGGCCGAGTCGTGGATGCCGAGGGTGCGCCCGGTCCGTCGAATCAGGGGCTTCTGTGCGTCAAGGGCCGTTCGGCTAGCTTCGACTTCGTGGATGCACCCGACCGCATTCGAACGCCGCTTGTGAAGAATTCCGCAACCGGGGAGTTTGAATCTGCGACCTGGGACGAAGCCCTTGATCTCGTAGCTGCGCGCTTTGCGGAGATACGAGATGCGCAGGGCGGCGGCGCGCTTGCGGCCTTCGCGTGCTCGCGCGCCACGAACGAGGACATCTACCTGTTCCAGAAGATGGCACGGACGGTGTTCAGAACGAACAACGTCGACTGCTGCGCGCGTGTTTGACACGCTCCCACGGTCGCCGGTCTGGCGACCATGCTTGGTTCGGGAGCGATGACGAACTCCATCGAGGACGTTACGCGCGAGGCGGACGTCATCATGCTCGTGGGATCGAACCCCGAGGAGGCACATCCAGTCGCGGGCATGCAGATCCGCGCCGCGGTCGAGCGCGGATGCCGTCTCATCGTCGCAGATCCGCGTAGCATCGGGCTTGCGGCGCATGCCGATATCCATCTCAAGCTGCGGCCGGGCACGAATGTGGCGTTCGCGAACGGCATCGTGAACGTGCTCATCCGCGAGGGACTGTACGACGAGCGTTTCGTGCACGAGCGCACCGAGGGCTTCGAGATTCTGTCTGCGACTGTGCGCGACTATACGCCCGCGCGCGTTGCCGAGATATGTGGCATCGATCAGCGCGATCTCGTGTCAGCCGCGAAGCTGTATGCGGCTGCCGATGCGGCTGCCATCGTCTATTGCCTGGGCGTGACCGAGCACTCAACGGGCACCGACGGCGTCATGGCGCTGTCGAATATCGCCATGGTTACGGGAAACCTGGGACGTCGGGGCGGCGGCGTGAATCCGCTGCGCGGGCAGAACAACGTGCAAGGCGCCTGCGACATGGGTGCCGGTCCGGACGATCTGCCTGGTTATCAGAAGGTGGCCGATCCTGAAGTGGTACGGCGATTCGAGAAGGCGTGGGGCACCGAACTGTCGCGCGAAAAGGGCGTGAAGGCGACCGAATGCTTTCCGGCGATGATCGAAGGCGATATCAAAGGCCTGTTCCTGTTCGGCGAGGATCCTGTGCGCACTGATCCCGATACGACTCATGTGATCCGCGCGCTCGAGGCACTCGAGTTCTTCGTAGTGGACGATCTGTTTATGACCGAGACGGCGAAGTATGCCGACGTCATCTTGCCGGGGCGCAGCTATGCAGAGAAGGAAGGAACGTTCACGAACACCGAACGGCGCGTGCAGCGCGTGCGCAAGGCCGTGGACGTCGCAGGCGATACTCGCCTCGATACCGATATATTCATTGAAATCATGAACCGTATGGGCTACGATCAGCCGCGCTTGACCGCCTCCGAGGTTATGGATGAGATCGCGGCGGTCACCCCCACGTACGGCGGCATGAGCCACGCGCGTCTCGACGGGGAGGAAGTGGCCGGCCGTGGCCTGCAATGGCCGTGCCCGAGCGCAGACCATCCGGGGACGCCCATCTTGCATATGGGCGAGTTCGCCCAAGGCCTGGGCGCGTTCTCCACGCCCGATTACCAACCCTCAGCCGAACTCCCTGACGAGGAGTACCCCTTCGTTCTCATGACGGGCCGTGTACTGTACCAGTACAACGCCTGCGCGATGACGGGGAGAACCGAGGGTTTGAGCGAGCTTGCGGGAAGTTCGTTTATCGAGCTGAACGAGCGCGATGCTGCCGTTCTCAACGTGTCTGACGGCGATCGCGTGCGCGTCTCGTCGCGGCGCGGTGAGCTTGAGACCACGGCTCGGGTGTCGGACAAAACGAATCCTGGTGAGACGTGGATGCCGTTTCACTTCCAAGACGCCAACAGCAACTGGCTGACCAATGCCGCGCTTGACCGTGTGTCGAAAGCGCCGGAGTATAAGGTCTGCGCCGTACGCGTGGAGAAGGCATAAGAAGGGGCCGCACGATCGGCGACCCCTTCTTCTCCAACCGGTAGCCCCGCTTTCTTGTGTCGGAAGCGGGGCTGCTGACGTTTAATCACGCGTGAGCTTGCGATGGACGCGGTGCGGACGGGAAGCCTCCTCGCCAAGACGCTCCACACGATTCTTCTGGTACGCCTCGAAGTTGCCCTCGAACCACGTCCAGGTGCTGGGGTTCTCGTCGGTGCCCTCCCAGGCCAGGATGTGCGTGGCCACGCGGTCGAGGAACCAGCGGTCGTGGCTTGTGACCACAGCGCAGCCGGGGAAGGCCAGCAGCGCTTCCTCCAGGCTGGCCAGTGTCTCGGTGTCCAGGTCGTTCGTGGGCTCGTCGAGCAGGAGCAGGTTGCCGCCCTGCTTGAGCGTGAGCGCCAGGTTCAGGCGGTTGCGCTCGCCGCCGGAGAGCACGCCGGCCGGCTTCTGCTGGTCGGAGCCCTTGAAGCCGAAGCTGGCCACGTAGGCGCGGCTGGGGATTTCCGTGTCGCCCACAATCATGAAGTCGTTGCCGCCGGAGACGACCTCCCACAGCTTCGTGTTTGGATCGATGCCCTCGCGGTTCTGGTCGACGTAGCTAATCACCACGGACTCGCCAATGTCGAGCGTGCCGCCGTCGACCGGCTCCAGGCCCATGATCATCTTGAACAGGGTGGACTTGCCCACGCCGTTCGGGCCGATAACGCCCACGATGCCGTTCGGAGGCAGGTCGAACGACAGGTCGTCGATGAGCACGCGGTCGCCGAAGGCCTTGTGTAGGTGGCTCGCCTCGATGACCTTCGCGCCCAGGCGTGGCGGCACGGGGATCTGGATCTCGTTGTAGTCGAGTTTCTTGTTCGCCTGTGCCTCGGCGGCCATTTTTTCGTAGGCGGCAAGACGCGCTTTGCTCTTGGCTTGGCGGGCCTTCGGGCTCGAGCGCACCCATTCGAGCTCCTTCTTCAGCTTCTTGGCAAGCTTCTCCTGGCTTTGGCCCTGCGCTTCGATGCGGGCGGCCTTCGTTTCAAGGTAGGTGGAGTAGTTGCCCTTGTAGGGGAAGAGGCTGCCGCGGTCCACCTCGCAGATCCACTCGGCCACGTTGTCGAGGAAGTAGCGGTCGTGCGTGACGGCGAGGACGGCGCCTGGATAGCTGCGGAGGAACTGCTCGAGCCAGAGCACCGATTCGGCATCCAAGTGGTTCGTAGGCTCGTCGAGCAGCAGCAGGTCGGGCGCCTCGAGCAGCAGGCGGCAGAGCGCCACGCGGCGCCGCTCGCCGCCGGAGAGGTGCGTGACCGGCTCGTCGGGGTCGGGGCACTGCAGTGCGTCCATGGCCTGGGAGAGCTGGCTGTCAAGGTCCCAGCCGTTCGCGGCGTCGATCTCGGTCTGGAGCTGGCCCATCTCCTCCATGAGCGCGTCGAAGTCGGCGTCGGGCTCGGCCATCTCCATGCCGATGGCGTTGAAGCGCTCCACCTTCGCGAAGATGTCACCGAAGGCCTGCTTGATGTTCTCGAGGACCGTCTTATCCTCGTCAAGCGGCGGCTCCTGTAAGAGGATGCCCACCGAGTAGCCCGGCGTGAGTTGCGCCTCGCCGTTCGTGACCTCTTCGAGTCCGGCCATGATCTTGAGCAGGGTGGACTTGCCCATGCCGTTCGGCCCCACGACGCCGATCTTCGCGCCGGGGTAGAACGACAGCGTCACGTCGTCGAGGATGACCTTGTCGCCATGCGCCTTGCGGGCCTGGTGCATCTGGTAAATGAATTCTGGCATGTCGTGCTTTCTGGTTCGGGGTTGTTCGTGCGAGGGATATTGTCGCACGAGTTAGGACGTGTACTCTACGGTAATTTCCCTGATGCATACGATAATCGCACGTCCCATTGGAGTGCAACGGGGCTTCGCACGAGGTTGTGGCGCGCATAGCGTCTCAAAATGCGGTTCAGTTAGCGCAGGGGTTTGATTGGAATAATAGCAGAGGGCCCGAAAGGGCCCTCTGCAGTGAGTCAAAGTGCCGCCTCCGCGGCGCCCCGAAGGGCAGGTAAGGCTTAGCCTTTATTTTGACTCGCAGTGACATCTTGACTGGTATCAAGATGTGATCCATTCTATCAGGTATATCCTGAAAGGGGAACCTATGAATCTGCGCAACGTCGAATCATATCAAATCGGGTTGGATATCGGAACGGGATCGGTAGGATGGGCGGTGCTCGATGACAAAGGCGATCTTTGTCGCTTCAAGGGTAAGCCGACATGGGGGAGCCGCGTGTTCCCGTCGGCGCAGACCGCTGCCGACACGCGGGTGCATCGCGGTCAGCGCCGCCGCTACGACCGTCGGCGCCAGCGGCTCGATCTGCTGCAAGGGCTTTTCGCCGAGGAGATGGCGAAGGTCGACCCGGAGTTCTTCATCCGCCTGAACCAGGCGCGCCTCTTGCCTGAGGATCGCGACCCGGCCCACGCGGCGTATCGTTGGCCGCTTTTCAATGACGGCGACTTCACCGAGGCGGACTACTACCAGCGCTTTCCTACCATATACCACCTGCGCGCCCATCTGATGGAGTCTGATGAGAAGGCCGACATACGCCTTGTCTACCTGGCGTTTCACAACATCGTGAAGCATCGGGGGAATTTCCTGCACCAGGACAACCCTGCGCTCAGCGCGAAGAACGCCAATATGGGGGATGCGGTTGGGGAGCTGTGCCATGCGCTCGGGGAGTGGTGCGCGAAGTACGATGTCGAGTGCGCATGCAACCAGGATGCGCTCGCGAGGATCTTGAGCGACGCATCGTTGCAGGTTGCCGAAAAACGGGAACAGGTCGAAAATGCGCTCGGAATAGAAAAAGAGTACAAGAAGCTCGAGAAAGCCGTTTCTGCAGCCGTCGTCGGATATGCAGCTGAGTTCTCGCATATCTTTTTCGCCGATGCAGAAGGCAGCAAGTTCGCGCTATCCAACGACGAAAAGGTCGAAGCGTATGCTTGTCCAGATGAAGGCCGTGATCTCTTTGAAGCGATGCAAAAGGTCTATTCGTCCTACGTGTTGATGAGTATACTGAGCGAGGCGCAAGGCGAAATGCTTTCGTTATGCAAAGTGCGGGAATACGATCGCTACGGCTGCGATCTGGAAACGCTCAAAGACCTGGTGCGTGCCTATGGACCTGAACGGTACGACGAATTCTTCCGGGGATCGTTCTACGAGGGGACGCATGACTACGATCCCGGAAAAGCGAAGGGCTACACCAAGTACAACCTGGGTACGAGCAAGCTTTCGCATGAAGACTTTCTGAAAGAAGTTCAGAAGCTCCTGATGGACATCGGAGCGCAGGCGGACAAACGGTATGCGGCCATCGAGCGCGCCATCGAGGCGGGCACGTTTCTGCGCCGCTTGAAGACCAGCGATAACGGCACGATTCCCTATCAGCTGCATCGGGAAGAAATGCTGGCCATCATTGAGCGACAGGCACCGTACTACCCCTTTCTTGCGAGCGAGAAGGATGAGCTTGAATCGCTCGTGACGTTCCGTATCCCTTACTACATTGGGCCGCTCACGCGGAAGAACGCCGCAGTCGATGCCAGGGGTGAGACGCGTTTCGCGTGGTCGTCGCGCAAGCCGGGGATGGAGAACGAGCGCGTCTACCCGTGGAACTGGGAAAAGGTCATCGACAAGGACCAAAGCGCCGAAGACTTCATCCGCCGCATGACCGGCACGTGCACGTATTTGAAGGGCGAGCCGGTGCTTGCGCGCTGCTCGCTTGATTACGAGATGTTCTGCGTGCTGAACGAGCTCGCCGGGGCGCGCTGGACGCAGGATGGAGACAAGAGCTACCGGTTTGACACGGCCGACCGCCTGGGTATCGTGGAGGATCTCTTCAAGAAGCGCAAGCGCGTGACCTACGAGGCGGTGGAGAAGTGGCTGGCGAAGACGCACGGGCCGGAGGGTGGCAAGTCCGTCGGCGGCGCGTACCACGTGTCGGGGGGTCAGGGCGAGGACGCGTTCGAGTCGCAGCTCTCCTCGCACCGCGACTTCTGCAAGATTCTCGAGGTCGATGATCTTTCCGAAGCGGATGCCATCATGGCTGAGGACGTCATTTTGTGGAACACCGTGTTCGAGGATCGCTCCATCTTGAAGCGTAAAATCAAGCTCGCCTACGGCGACCGCTTGAGCGATGCGCAGATCCGCAAGCTCTGCAAGAAGCGCTACGCTGGTTGGGGGCGGCTGTCGGCCGAGCTTCTGCGCGGGCTGCGTAGCGCCACCGACAACGGCCCCAAAACCATCATGGATATATTGCTGGAGGGCGACCCGAACCATGCGCGCCGCATGGGGGCGGCCATGAACCTCATGGAGATACTCCATGACGACCTGCTGGAATTCCAGGCGAAGATCGACGAGCGCAACCGCGAGCGCGCGCTTGAGTCTGGCGGGATGACGGTCGACGAGGTGACGGGCTCGCCGGCTCTGCGGCGTGGCATCAACCAGGCGCTTCGCGTCGTGGATGAGATCGCGCAGATCGCCGGCAAGCCCCCTGCGCATATCTACATCGAGGTGACGCGTGACGAGGATCCTCGCAACAAGGGTAGACGAAGCACGAGTCGCTACAAGGCCTTGGAAGCGGCGCTCGCCAGTTTGAAGGGCCAATATGCTGACGTGTGCACCGAGCTCAAGGAGCGCGATCCGCGCGCTCTCGATGACGAGCGGCTGACGCTCTACTTCATGCAGTGCGGCAAGTGCATGTACTCGGGAAAACCGCTGGATATCAATAAGCTATCGACCTACCAGGTCGACCATATCTTGCCCCAGTCGTACACCAAAGACGACAGCTTCGAGAACAAGGTTCTGGTGTACGCGGACGAGAACCAGCGCAAGCTTGACTCGTTACTGCTGGACCAAAAGCTTATCGGGCGCATGCAGGGATTCTGGCGCACGTTGCGCGATGCAGGACTCATCGGCGACAAGAAGTTCAACAACTTGACGCGCACGAGTGTGGGCGACGAGATGATGAAGAAATTCATCAACCGCCAGCTGGTGGAGACGAGCCAGATCGTGAAGCAGGTGCAGCAGCTGCTTCAGACACGCTATCCTGAAAGCGACGTGCAGCCGGTGAAGGCAGGCGTTTCCCACCAGTTGCGCGAGCAGTGCAGGCTTGCGAAGAGCCGCGAGATCAACGACTTCCACCATGCGCACGACGCCTATCTTGCCTGCCAGGTAGGACGGTTCATACGGTATCGCCATAGCGCCGTGTACAGCGAGCCGGTGAAGATGGCCGCGGTGGTGAGGCAGTTCATCAAGAAGCAGGCTGACGATTATCGCCGTACCCGCGAGATGCCGGGCTCGGCTGGGTTCATCGTGTCGAGCTTCCTAACGCCTGGCTTCGACGTGGAGACGGGGGAAGTGTTCCGCGACGCCTGGAACGCCGAGTTCGAGATAGACCGCATCAAGCGCTGTTTCGACTACAAGGACTGCTTCATCTCGCGCATGCCTGAAGAGACGCATGGGGCGTTTTGGGATGCCACGATCTATTCGCCGAAGATGGCGGGCAAGACGCTCAATCTTCCTTTGAAGAAGGGGCTTGATCCGCAAAAGTACGGCAGCTATTCGCGCGAGCAGTTCGCGTACTTTTTCGTGTACGAGGCAACCAAGCCGAAGAAGAACCAGCGGGTGCTTGAGTTTGCGCCGGTGCCTGTACGTGTGGCATCCGCGCTCGCAAGCGATCCGCAAGCGTTGGACAACTACGCGCGCGAGCTTGCGGAGGGGGCAGGGCTCGTGTTCGAGCGCATCCGTCGGCGGAAGGTGTACAAGTATCAGCAGATTATCATCGGTGATTCGCGGCTGTACATCACGGGGAAGAAGGAGGTTCGTAATGCGCAGCAGTTCGCCTTCTCTCAGGACGAGACGGAGCTGATCTGGCGTATTGAAAAGAGCAAGGATTGCTCGCTGGATGAGTTGCTCGGATTGCTTCGCTCTCTGCAGGGCAAGTATGCTCACTACGCCTCTCGGTTGGGCCAGCAGATGAAGGTGGCTGAAATGGAGGATGCATTCGCGAAGGCAAGCGATGCCGATCAGCGTCGGGCGCTGCTCTCTTTAGTGTCGATTGCGGCTGCGCATACGAACATGATCGATTTGTCGTCGGTTGGCGGCTCGAAATACTCGGGATGTATGAACGCTTCGTTCTCTAAAGAGCTCTCTGCAGGTAAGATCTGCTTCGTAGATTCTTCGGTAACCGGCATGTTCGAGAGGCGTGAGACGGTTGGCCTTTAGAACCATCTTCATCGAGAGCCAGTGCCGATGCAGCTATCAAGGCGGCTACCTCGTGGTGCGGAAGACGGACGACACGAAGAAGATCCACCTGTCGGAGATATCGTCCATCATCTTGCAGAACACGCAGGTGTACTTGAGCGCGTACTTGCTGGCCGAGTTGGCGAAGTGCAAGATATCGCTGGTTGTTGCCGACGAGAAGTGTAACCCCATCGGACAATATCTCCCGTTGTACGGCGCGCATAACGCAAGCAAGCGCGTGACGGAGCAGCTCTCGTGGGGTGAGCCGATCAAGAAGCGCGTGTGGCAGCAGGTGGTCAAGGAAAAGATTCGCCAGCAAGCGCGCGTGCTCGAGGAAAGAGGGCTCGCGGAAGCTGCGAAGTCGCTCTATGCAAGTCGCGACGAGGTGCGGTCCGGCGACACTACCAACCGGGAGGCCCATGCGGCGCGCCTGTACTTCGCCGCGGTGTTCGGCCGCGGCTTCTCGCGCGATGATGATGTCCCGGTCAACGCGGCTCTGAACTACGGGTACGCCGTGCTACTCTCCATGGTGAATAGGGAAGTGGTTTCGCGCGGGTACTTGACGCAGTGCGGAATCTGCCATCGCAGCGAGTACAACCAGTTCAACTTCTCATGCGACTTGATGGAGCCTTTCCGGCCCATCGTCGACCGCTTGGCGTACGAGTACGCGCAAGAGCTTTTCGATCAGGACGTACGGCGTTTGCTGGGCGATTTGGGAAATCGCGTCGTGGTGTACAAGGGAGGCTCGTACCGCCTACATTCGGTGGTTTCCCTTTTCGTGCAAGACTGCCTCGCGGCGCTCAACAAGAACTTGGCGGTGTCTGAGATCGAGGGCTTCGAGCAGTGATGGGCGCTCAGGAGAGGATTCGGTACATGAGGGTGTTCGTGTTCTTCGATCTGCCGGTTGACACGGCGACGCAGCGGAAAGAGTATCGGCTGTTCCGTAAGTACCTTATCAAGGAAGGGTTCCTCATGTTGCAGGAGTCGGTGTACGCGAAGCTGGTGGTGAACGACGCGCAGGCGGGTGCTGCCATCAATCGCCTGCGACAGCACCGTCCTCCGGCTGGGTTGGTGCAAGCGCTTAAGGTGACGGAGAAGCAGTTCGCCATGATGGAATTCATCACAGGCGTGCGACAATCGTACGATGAGCTTGATACGCTGGAAGGATTCGTGGTGCTATGAACCTCGTGCTGTCGGGTTTCTCCGAAGCTCTGGCCTTGGGAAACGACAAGGTATCGGTGCTGGAGGTGCATAACCGCCGGTTGTTCGCGCGAATTTGTCAGTCACTGGCGTCCGAGCTTGATGACGAGGCGCTGGAGCCGTACGCTTTGTGGGATGGCGAGGATCGGCGAAGCTCCAGGAACCGCTTCTTGTTCGTGTTCGATCCCTTCGAGCTTCCCTGGTCGGAGAAGGCGCTGCTTGGCGAGGTGCACGAGCGCGTCGAGGAGATGTTTTTGGCCGAAGACGACGTGCGGCAAGAGATCGAGGCGGCGGGACGGGCCTTGTCGGAGCGAGTGGCATCGTTGGGACTTCGGCTTCAATCGGACTATGCCTTTGAAGTACAATGGGAAATGCGAAAGTATCTGAAGGCATTTGATTTCAGCGTCGAGGTTGATCCTTCCGACGCGCTCCTTGATAACCTGATAAAGTTTTTGAAGCTCGCGTCTGATGCGTCCTTCGATAAGCAGCTGGTGTTCGTGAATCTGAAGACCTTTTTAGAGCCGGATGAGGTGCAAGAGTTCTATCGGCAAGCGGTTTTTTCTAAGTTGAGCGTGCTGCTGCTTGAGAATATCCCGGATGAAGCGAGCTTTGAGTATGAACGAAAAATGGTTATTGACCTGGATTTTCTTCAATCATGAAGATGCCAGCCAGTCAGTTGTCCGTCCTCCTGCAGAGAGGATTTTGCCCTAACGGTTTTGGAGCAGTGACAAACTGACTGGTAGTCAAACTTTCGCGTGTTTACGGTCGTAGCCTGATAGTTTTGGAGCAGTGACAAACTGACTGGTAGTCAAACATTCAGCAGGTTAAAATTATTAAGGGGGTGTTTTGGAGCAGTGACAAACTGACTGGTAGTCAAACCCCACGCACTCGACCTTCCTGTTCCTCACGTTTTGGAGCAGTGACAAACTGACTGGTAGTCAAACACGCCGGCATCGAAGCCGTCGTGACAGAGCGTTTTGGAGCAGTGACAAACTGACTGGTAGTCAAACCCAGACGTACAGCATGGATTTGCCAGCTTGTTTTGGAGCAGTGACAAACTGACTGGTAGTCAAACCTTGCTGCACGAACTCCGACACCTGCTGCTGTTTTGGAGCAGTGACAAACTGACTGGTAGTCAAACTCCACGCTGGTGTACGGCTACACGCAGCTGTTTTGGAGCAGTGACAAACTGACTGGTAGTCAAACCACCTATGTCACGATGGATACCGCTATCGGTTTTGGAGCAGTGACAAACTGACTGGTAGTCAAACCGTGGCGGTGGACTTCGACGGCGTCCTGTGGTTTTGGAGCAGTGACAAACTGACTGGTAGTCAAACGTGCTCCGTCGTGTACTGCCACCACCACTCGTTTTGGAGCAGTGACAAACTGACTGGTAGTCAAACCCCGACGCGTCACAGAGCGGCGGCCCGCGGGTTTTGGAGCAGTGACAAACTGACTGGTAGTCAAACGCTTTCTACATTGCTTCACAGGCCTTGTTGGTTTTGGAGCAGTGACAAACTGACTGGTAGTCAAACTGATGCAACGGATTGAGCATCAAGCACCTTGTTTTGGAGCAGTGACAAACTGACTGGTAGTCAAACCCATAAAGGCGATGTCTTGCCGTTTATTGGTTTTGGAGCAGTGACAAACTGACTGGTAGTCAAACCTAACTACAGGGAGAGCGAAAGGCACTCCGTTTTGGAGCAGTGACAAACTGACTGGTAGTCAAACCGGCCTTGACGCCGGCGCATACAACCTTGAGTTTTGGAGCAGTGACAAACTGACTGGTAGTCAAACTGCTTCGCGCTTCTATGCAACTCCCTTGAGTTTTGGAGCAGTGACAAACTGACTGGTAGTCAAACTCGTGTTCCACAGTGTGATGACGGCTGCAAGTTTTGGAGCAGTGACAAACTGACTGGTAGTCAAACATCATGTGCGGAAAATGCTACGGAAAACTCGTTTTGGAGCAGTGACAAACTGACTGGTAGTCAAACCACTCAAGTTATATTGCCAGTAACTTCCCTGTTTTGGAGCAGTGACAAACTGACTGGTAGTCAAACTCATTCTATCGATGGCGGAACAACTTATAAGTTTTGGAGCAGTGACAAACTGACTGGTAGTCAAACATACTGTTCTGAAAATATCAGACAGGCTTTGTTTTGGAGCAGTGACAAACTGACTGGTAGTCAAACCCAGGATCCGGTCGATCTCCGACCGTGATTGTTTTGGAGCAGTGACAAACTGACTGGTAGTCAAACATCAGGCTTGTCAGATGGGAGCGCGAGAAGGTTTTGGAGCAGTGACAAACTGACTGGTAGTCAAACAGACACGTCCGCCACCACAAACATGGCAATGTTTTGGAGCAGTGACAAACTGACTGGTAGTCAAACCAGCTCCTCTGCCGGTAAGGACTACGCGATGTTTTGGAGCAGTGACAAACTGACTGGTAGTCAAACTCGCCCGCGCGCTTGTAGAGGCGAACTGCCTGTTTTGGAGCAGTGACAAACTGACTGGTAGTCAAACTTGGAGCGAGGACGGGAGCCTGGTTGGCTCGTTTTGGAGCAGTGACAAACTGACTGGTAGTCAAACCTTAATGGTGTTGATACAACCAACTTGCTGTTTTGGAGCAGTGACAAACTGACTGGTAGTCAAACTCGCATTCGGTATGTCCCAAAAAGTATTTAGTTTTGGAGCAGTGACAAACTGACTGGTAGTCAAACGGTGACATATCCGCGAAGCTCGCGGTGCTTGTTTTGGAGCAGTGACAAACTGACTGGTAGTCAAACGCTCCGTCGCTTCAGCCGAAAACACGAGGTGTTTTGGAGCAGTGACAAACTGACTGGTAGTCAAACCGCCGAGTCGCAGGGAAACATACCCAGGTTGTTTTGGAGCAGTGACAAACTGACTGGTAGTCAAACCCGTCTTTTATTTCACTACTTATTAGGAGGTTTTGGAGCAGTGACAAACTGACTGGTAGTCAAACAACCAAATGGCACATACCATTCTACACGTTGTTTTGGAGCAGTGACAAACTGACTGGTAGTCAAACACTTGCACCGTCAACTACTCGCATGCTTCAGTTTTGGAGCAGTGACAAACTGACTGGTAGTCAAACGACGAGTACACGAGAGGAGCATGACGATGAGTTTTGGAGCAGTGACAAACTGACTGGTAGTCAAACCGCGCTTCCTAGTCCGTTCGCCCTGTTGTTGTTTTGGAGCAGTGACAAACTGACTGGTAGTCAAACTGACGCGTCGGGCACTATGCAGGGCATGGCGTTTTGGAGCAGTGACAAACTGACTGGTAGTCAAACATCTTCCAGGGCGCCACCAATGAGAAGTTGTTTTGGAGCAGTGACAAACTGACTGGTAGTCAAACAGGAAAGCACACAGGACAAGGAACCGTCAGTTTTGGAGCAGTGACAAACTGACTGGTAGTCAAACAGCGCGCAAAATGCCGCTACTCTCGAATTCGTTTTGGAGCAGTGACAAACTGACTGGTAGTCAAACGACACCATGGCGACGGCAGTGACTATCGACGTTTTGGAGCAGTGACAAACTGACTGGTAGTCAAACTGCCAACTGGTTCAAGGAGCATGAAGGCTAGTTTTGGAGCAGTGACAAACTGACTGGTAGTCAAACGCGGGCCTGAGCCGCCCGAAGCCGCCTAGTGTTTTGGAGCAGTGACAAACTGACTGGTAGTCAAACGAGCGCACGTGCCGACTCGAAGGCCAGTACGTTTTGGAGCAGTGACAAACTGACTGGTAGTCAAACCAGCTGAAGAAGTCGTGGGCTACGTTGATCGTTTTGGAGCAGTGACAAACTGACTGGTAGTCAAACTAAAAGGAGGAACTAGGATATGGAAGACAGTTTTGGAGCAGTGACAAACTGACTGGTAGTCAAACTGTGTCCGACGTGCTGCTGATGACGCAGAAGTTTTGGAGCAGTGACAAACTGACTGGTAGTCAAACCAATTGAATCATAATCATCTGTAGGATAAAGTTTTGGAGCAGTGACAAACTGACTGGTAGTCAAACATCAGGCTTGTCAGATGGGAGCGCGAGAAGGTTTTGGAGCAGTGACAAACTGACTGGTAGTCAAACCCTCATAGCTCTGTGCTTCGCATGCCACAAGTTTTGGAGCAGTGACAAACTGACTGGTAGTCAAACTCCGAATGCGCGGCGCTGCTATCTAGTTTTGTTTTGGAGCAGTGACAAACTGACTGGTAGTCAAACCAAATCCGTCCGCTACGCGCTCAGGTTGCCGTTTTGGAGCAGTGACAAACTGACTGGTAGTCAAACGGAACAGCTTGTATGGCTTGTGCTGCTTGGGTTTTGGAGCAGTGACAAACTGACTGGTAGTCAAAAGCTGCGCGAGGTCGGCTTGCATAGTTGTCAGTTTTGAAGCAGTGGTGAACATTGTTACCTACAATCACCCGCAAGCGGTCATGCCCTTCGTCATCGACAGAATGACTTCCGGCTAGCGTGGGCGCAGAGGCTCGCATGACGATGACGAACAACGCGAGTGGCGGTCTTATAGCGGGCTAGAATTCCGACTAGAGCTGCTCGTCGAGTGCGTATCGATCGGCCTGAGTAGCGGGCTTGTGACTTTTGGGGTAGCGACATTGCTGATATGCTTCTAGAAAGTTTACGCCAGACAGTAGCATTTTCTCCCCTAGACAATATTAGCCGGCTTTAGCTATTCCAGCAGTAAATCATAAAACCAGATGAGGTTGCTATAGGCGGATACTGTACAGATGGTCTATACTCCGCATCGGAGGAGTGGAGGGCGACTCGATCGCGAGGAGGACTCTCATGGCTGTCAACCGTCAGAAGCTCAAGCTGCTGTACCTTATGCGGATGCTCGAGGAGGAAACAGACTCCGAGCAGGGTCTCACGATGGCGCAGATTCTCGAAAAGCTCGAAGAGCAGGGCATCTCGGCCGAGCGGAAGTCCATCTATCGCGATATCGAGGCGCTGCGCGAGTTTGGTGTGGACGTCCGCACGTATCAGCGCGCTCCGGTCGAATACGCGGTAGAGCATCGCGACTTCGCGTTTCCCGAGTTGCTGCTTCTGGTGGACGCTGTGCAGAGTTCTCGGTTTCTTACGCAACGCAAAAGCGACGCGCTTGTTGAAGGTGTGAAAAGGCTTGCTTCGAAGCGTCAGCGCGCGCTGCTCGACAAGCGCGTGCATGTGGAGGGCCGCATCAAGATGCAGAACGAGTCGGTGTTCTACAGCGTCGACCGCATTCAAGAGGCCATTGCGCGCAAACGCATGATCTCGTTTTTGTACTTTAAGTACGATGCCGCCAAGCGCAAGAAGCCGCAGCATGATGGTGGGCGTTACCTTGAAACGCCCGTGCAGCTTGTGTATTCGGATGGGTACTACTACCTAGTCACCTTCAACGAGAAGCATGACGACTTCGCTACGTATCGTGTTGATCGCATGGACCGTATCATGGTGATGAACGAGCCGGCGCTCAGAAACGAGCGCATTGCGACGTTCGATACGCGTGAATTGGAAAGCCGTGCGTTCGGCATGTACCGCGGCGAGCCCGTCTCGGCAACGTTGCTCGTGAACGAGGCGGCGATGGGTGCTGTAATCGACCGTTTCGGCAAGGAGGTCGATTCCGTTCCGGCGGACGCAGGCGAGGCGCGTGTCCACGCCGTCGTCATGAAAAGTCCTGCGTTCTTCGGGTGGCTCGCCCAGTTCGGAAGTCGCGTCCGTGTCGAGAAGCCGACCTGGCTCGCGCACGAGTACCGCGACTACCTCGCAGATATCGTGACGGCGTACGAATGAGCGTTCCGGCTTTTTTCTGGTGTCGACGAAGCCTCAGACGGCGTGCGGCAACGACCAGATGCGACACGACTCGCGCGAGTGTGCACCCGTGGGCAACGTGCCTCCGATGGTGATGCTCCCTCCATCATCGAGGGTTGTTTCGAGCTCTACAATAAGCTCGCTTTCGTCTGTGTGCAGCACGAAGTTTTCTGCCCGCCGGCCGATCGCGTACGAACAAGGGCGGAAGCTTCTCCATCGCAGGTTCGACGGCTTCTCGGGCTGCGATAGTCCTGTGCGGCATTCGAACGTCGCTAAAGGTTCGTCGGTCTCTATCCTGCCGATGAACAACGCAATATAGGGCCTTCGCATGACGAACGCGGCGATATCGCATTCTTCAAGTCGTATGAGGAACGGCGCGTCAGCAAGATAGTCGCATTCGTTTTCATCCCAGAGCGTCAGCACGTCGACTACAAGCGATCCGGCGGCATCGCGGGCCTGGCGCCTGTTCGCATCCGTTACGCCTTGCGCGTCGTCGAACCAACGCCGGTGAAGATTCGCGAATGTCGTAGCTGCGTCGAGGAGGCGAGTCATCGGGCATCCTGTACGTACAGACCCACACGAACCTGGTGCCAGGGGGCTGCTTCGGGGTCGACCTGAAGGATGCGCAGTTCGAACGCCTCGGCGTGTCCATATGCGCACATAAGGGATACCGCTCGGTTTTGATCAGAGGGAATGTAACCCAGCTTCACGTCTTCGTGATAAATGGCGACCGCTGCGGGATCATGCGGATTTTCAGGCTCGGGCGCAATACGGAGCGTCGCTCCGGGTTTGAGTTCGTTTAGGACGAGCGCACCGTCCCAATGCTGGTATCCTGCGATGTAGTACGTTGCCAGATGGCGCGACGGTTCGTACATGACTGCCTCCTTCGTCCCTTCGTTTCCTCGCGATGCCAATAGTACGCGTTTGCGTCGATGCGCCTGTCCTGCGCATGGGACAGGTAGAGTTCTTTTCCCGAATATGCGGCGATGGGGCTTTCTTGAAATCCGCTGAGTCACGTTGACGCTTACACGGCCGTTCCTCCATCATGGAAGGAAAGCATCCGCAGCAAAAGCGATGAGGAGAGCATATGGCGAAAACGCGCATCGGCATTTTGGGATACGGCAACCTGGGTAGAGGCGTGGAGCTTGCCTGTCGCCAGAACGACGACATGGAGTTCGCGGCGCTGTTCACGCGGCGCGATCCGGCGTCGGTAAGGCCGCTAACGGCCGGCGTGCCCGTGTACGCGGCCGATGATCTGGCTGCTCATCGGGACGACGTGGATGTTCTCGTGCTGTGCGGAGGAAGCGCGCGCGACCTGCCCGAGCAGACGCCGGCATGCGCGAGCCTGTTCAACGTGGTGGACTCGTTCGACACGCACGCAAACATACCCGTGCATTTTGCGAACGTGGACGTGGAGGCAAAGGCGGCCGGCACGGTTGCCGTCGTGTCGGGAGGATGGGATCCGGGCATGTTCTCGCTTGCGCGCTTGTATGCCGAGAGCGTCCTGCCCGAAGGCAAGGACTATACGTTCTGGGGTCGCGGCGTGTCCCAAGGGCACAGCGATGCCATCCGTCGCGTCGAAGGCGTGGCCGACGCTCGCCAGTACACGGTGCCCGTGCACTCTGCGCTCGAGGCGGTGCGCGCAGGTGAGGATCCCGAACTCACCACCCGTCAGAAGCACACGCGCGAATGTTACGTGGTTGCTGAGGAGGGCGCCGATAAAGCCGCTATCGAGCGTGCGATCGCGGAAATGCCGAATTACTTCGCCGACTACGACACCACCGTGACATTCGTGACGCAGGAAGAGCTTGATCGCGACCACGCTGGCATTCCGCACGGCGGCTCGGTCATCCGTTCGGGAGCGACTGGCGAGCGTGGTGAGAGCCGTCACGTGATCGAATATGCGCTCAAGCTAGATTCCAACCCTGAGTTCACCGGAAGCGTTCTTGTAGCTTGCGCCCGAGCGGCGCATCGTCTCGCCCGCGAGGGCCATACGGGCTGTAAGACGCTATTCGACATACCGCCGGCGTACTTGTCGCCGAAAAGCGCCGAAGAGCTGCGTGCGAGCATGCTGTAGTTCCTTATTCGGTATTCAGAGCACTGCCGCAGCAAGCGAGATAGCAGCGAAAATCGTCCCGGCGCATGCGGCTTTCACGCGTTCGCGCTCCGAGAGGTCGAATGACACGCCCGCCAGGCTTCGATACGGCGTGGTCGGGCTCTCGCCGGTGCTTGCTTGCCGGGCTTCGAGCATTGCTCGGGTATGCGCAGGATGACGGATTTTCGAACCGCCCGGACATGCGATCACATGGATGCTCGGGCGACCGTCTTTTTTCGGACGCTCGTGTAGTCCGCGGGGCGCTGTCGATTGGAAGATGGGGAGAGCCGTCTTTCGGTGCACGTGCAGTGCTGCAGGGGTTCCCATATCGTGCTCCTCTCGTCGTGTCGATCGCTTGTGAAGAGCAGTGTACGACGGATGGGATGTATCAAGAGTACCTAAAAGGGTACACCGAGTGCATGCGCATGTCGCAGTCCGAAAAGATCGCGAGCGCTCATGCGCGCTCGCGTTTCCTGCGCCGGGAGTCCCACAACGTGAAGCGGCTTGTATACGGCTCCCTCACGTTCAAGCATGCCCTTGATATGAACGACCGACAAGGCGATGCCGTCGTGCGGAAAGGCAAGCGACGGCAGGTCGCGCTTCGGAATACGAGTACGTCGGGCGAGGGTGATGCGAGGCCTGAAAGGCTTGTTGCCGAAAGGCGCGGCCCCGCGCCCAGCTGCCGCGTAGCCCTGCACAGCGTGCGAGGAGGGCCTTCGAAAGGCTCTGCTGCAGGATCCTACTCGCGCCCCGTCCAGCAATAGGTACACACTTTGTCGCGATCGATGCCGATGGCATCGAGCATGCCGTCGAGCGACTGGTAGCCGAGCGAATCGAAGCCCATCTGCTCGCAGATGGCGTGCAACATGCAGCGCCCGCGTTCGGTAGTGCCGTCGGCGTACTCGTCAAGATGTCGCTGCCCCTCGTCGCCTTCGAGTTCCTGCACGACGCGGCGCGCCAGAAGCTCCATCTCGGATTTGGTGCTCGAGAAGCTCAGATACTTGCAGCTAAACATGATAGGCGGGCAAGCCGACCGCATGTGCACCTCGTCGGCTCCGCACTCGTACAGGAAATCTACGGTTTCGCGCAACTGGGTGCCTCGCACAATGGAGTCGTCCACGAACAGCAGCTTCTTGTCTCGAATGAGCTCGGGTATATGTATCTGCTTCATCTTGGCTACGCGGTTGCGCACATCCTGATTGCTCGGCATGAAGGAGCGCGCCCACGTGGGGGTGTATTTGATGAAGGGGCGTGCGAAAGGGATCTTACATTCCGTCGCGTACCCGATGGCATGGGGAACACCTGAGTCCGGTACGCCCGCCACGTAGTCAAGCTCGGGCAAGGTGCCGTCCCGTTCTTCGGTCTGCGCCATGATTGCGCCATTGCGATAGCGCATGACTTCAACGTTTACGCCTTCGTAGTTCGAATTCGGATAGCCGTAGTACGTCCATAGGAAAGCGCATATCTTCATCTCGTCGCCAGCCGGGGAGATGGTCTCGAATCCGTCGGCATCGACGAGCACGATCTCGCCCGGGCCTAGCTCGTAAGCGTCGTCGTAGCCCAGCTTATGGTAGGCGAACGATTCGAAGGAGATGCAGAAACCCTCGTCGTTCTTTCCTATGAGCACCGGCAGACGGCCCATCTTGTCGCGCGCTGCGATGATCTTGCCATTTTCGGTCATGATAAGCAGCGTAAGGGAACCTTCGATCGAATCCTGGGCGAACTTGATACCCGAGACGAAATCGTCCTTCTGATTGATGAGCGCCCCAACGAGCTCCGTGGTGTTCACCGCTCCTGAGCTCATTGCCATGAACTGCCTGCCGCAGTTTGCAAAGTAGGATTCCACGAGCTCTTCGGCGTTGTTGATGGCGCCGACAGTCGTGATGCCGAACACTCCCAAGTGCGAGCGCACGAGCAGCGGCTGAGGATCGGTGTCGCTGATACAGCCGATGCCGCTCATGCCGTGGAATCCGGGCAGGTCGTCCTCGAATCGGGTGCGAAACGGCGTGTTCTCGATAGAATGGATCTCGCGCTGGAATCCCTCGTCCTCGTCGTAAAAGATCATGCCTGCGCGCCGCGTTCCGAGATGCGAATGATAGTCGACGCCGAAAAACACGTCCAACACCACGTCGCGATGAGATGCCGCCCCGAAGAATCCGCCCATTGCGCACCTTCCGTCCTGCTTGCCTGTCTTGCCAACGAAGCTTTCAGTATAAAGGTTGAAGCGACCTGCCGCACCGAGGTTGGCGCTCGGTTCGCGTATTCTGCACGGATTCCGCCATTCGGAGGCGAGCTGTTCAACATTCGAAACCCCGTACGGCGAACGGTTGGCGGGCGGTCGTTTGACGCCGCCGTGTCGGGCGGGCGACGGCGTGGACACGATCTGCGTTCGGAAACCGCAGCTGCGGTCAAGCGCGCGTACAGTGGACGGGATCAGGAGTCGTCGCGCGACGGCTCCTTCCCGATATGCGCCGTTGGAAGGATTGTCACCATGAAGGGAAACCAGGAACTCATCGATACGCTGAACTCGCTTTTAGCAGGCGAGCTGACCGCTATCAACCAGTACATGGTCCATGCGGAGATGTCCGAGGATTGGGGCTATACCCGCCTGAGCGAGAATTTCAAAAAGCGCTCGATCACCGAGATGAAGCATGCCGAGCGCCTCATCGAGAGGATCCTGTTCTTGGAGGGCACGCCCATCGTGTCCCGCCTGGAAGAGATCTGCATCGGCGCCGAGATACCCCAGCAGGTGGACAACGATCACGCTAAGGAGCTCGACACGGTCAAGGATTACAACGAGGCTATCGTGTTGGCGGGCAACGTGCTGGATTACGCTACGCGCGATATGCTCATGGAGATACTCCAGGATGAGGATCGTCACGTTGACGAGCTCGAAGAGCTTCAGGACCAGATCGAGCAAATGTCGCTGCCGACCTTCTTGTCCACGCAGAATTAACGGACGAGGCTCATCGAGTTTTGCCAAGCTTTGCACAAAGGCCGCAGTCCGGAAGGGTTGCGGCCTTTGTTCGTGCCCGGATGTGCAGGGGGACGGGCCGGCTTCGGTTCTTGGATGCGACGATGGGTCCGTTCGCATATGGTTCGTGTTTGTTGCCGTACGCCCTCGTAGGAGGGTTCCGTTGATAGGATTACCTGGTCGCACTGGTATAATCTAAACGATGTTCATACGGCGGCTGCGTCTGCTGCGGGAATGGGGAAGCAAGTGGGCAAAAAGCGGGGAGTATCACGGAAGAAGCTCGTGCGATATTTCCGCACGGCGGCCGAGTTGTCGGGCAGGGCGGGCGAAGGCGCCGTTCCCGGCCGCGACTGCTACGAGGACGGTCAGGCGTTCTACTCGCTGCTCTGGTACTTCCGCTCGTGCATCGAGGACGATCTCGACAGGGCCGATCTCCGGCGCTACGCCCCGCTCTTGGACGCCTACCTCGGCGCCGACGTCGACGAGGTGCTGCATCCTCCAGCGATCGACCCGGCGCTCGCAGCGGAGGAGGAACGCCTGCTGGCCGAGCTGTTCCCGCAGAGCCCTCACCCGCTCAATGCGAACCAGCGGCTTGCCGTGCACAAGGCGCTCCATTACCCCCTGTCCATCATAAAAGGCCCGCCCGGTACGGGTAAGACCGAGACCATCCTGCGCATCGTGGCCCTGACCGTCGCGCGCGGCGAGCGGGTGGCGGTGGTGTCGACGAACGCGGCCGCCGTCGAGAACGTCGAGCGGAAGGTGGCCGCAGCGCTCGCCTTCCACGGCGAGAAGACGCTCGCGCAGGCTCGCGAGCTGTTCGAGGGCGACCTGGCGTACCGGGCGGCCTGCGCGCATGCGGCCCTGGGCAGCAAGGCGCTCCGTCAGAGGGCGTGCGACCCCCTGACCGGAGCGAACCTCGCGTTCGAGGCGGGCGAGCACGAGTTTCCCGACGGCGAGCGCATCGGCGGGTGGGAGCAGAACAAGCGGCTGGGTGAGTTCGCCGCCAAGTTCCCGTTCGTGACGAGCACGGTGCACTCGCTCAAGAAGTGCTTCGTCGACGGCGACGTGGAGAAGTACGACCTTTTGGTCATGGACGAGGCGTCGCAGACGAACCTCATCGTGGGCGTCGTGGCGATGAGCTGCGCTCGGCGGATGGTGCTCGTGGGTGACGAGGAGCAGCTGCCTCCGGTGATCACCGACGAGCACTGCGCGCAGATGCGGCGCGTCTCCGACGAATCGGGTCTGTTCAAGAAGCGCAAGCGCGGCGAGCGCTCGCCCTACGACATAAGCCGCGAGGGGCTGAGCTTCCTCTCGTCGTGCTACGAGGTGTTCAGCGACCGCAATCCCGAGCTTCGCACGATGCTGACCGAGCACTACCGCTGCCATCCGGCCATCATCGGCTTCTGCAACGAGGCGGTCTACGGCAACGAGCTGACGGTGAAAACGCCGGTGCGAGACGGTAACGTGCCGTGCCCCATCCGGATCTGCTGGTACGAGGGCGACTACCGCGAGGGGACGTGGCCCCCGGGTGCGCCGCCTGAGGAGGATCCGAACAAGAAGACGCGCTCGACCTGCGTGAACCGCAAGCAGCTGGCCATTCTGCGCGAGGAGGAGGCGGCGCATTTGCGCAGTCTGGCCGAGCGCGGGAAGTCCATCTGCATCCTGTCGCCGTTCAAGGGGCAGATATACCTGCTGAAGTCCTTCGTGCAGCGGCTGCTCGAGGACGTCGTGCCTGAAGGCGCAGTGGAGCTCGAGGTGGGCGAGGGTGAGGAGTTCGAGACGAGCGACCTCGAGCAGGTGTACACGCTGACCGTCCATCGGTCCCAGGGCCAGGAGTTCGACGCGGTGTATTTGCTGCCCGTGGAGGACGGTAACTGGGAGTGGCCTTGGTCGCAGGGGCGCCGGCTCGTTAACGTGGCCGCTTCCCGCGCCAAGGAGGAACTGTGCGTCATCCTGTCGACGAAGCTTCTGGACGGCGAGGTGCAGGAGCGGCTCGCCGGGCGGCAGGCCTACGTCAAGAAGCCGGCGAAGGCCGAGGACGATCCCCGCAACCAGGAGATGTTCGTCCGCAAGCTTGTGGAGTACGCGCATCGCACGATCGAGGGACTCTCCTCTGAAGAGGCAGAGCTGCAGCGCTCCCACCCATGGTTCGGGTTTCACCATTCGGTCGTCACGTCCATCTTCGACGACATCCCCTTCCTGCAGAACCCGCGGAAGCGCGGCGGCGACCATGCGCCCGAGCAGTGCATCGAGAGAGTCCTGATGGAGATGGACCTGTGTGGGCTGACCTGCGCGAAGCACGTGACGTTCGACCTGCTGAAGCTGGGGAAGGAGGGGCCGCGGTTGAGCGAATGCTGCGAGGAGGAGTACCGGAGCTCCTCCGACGCGCATTTCGACTTCGTAGTGTTCGATCCGGCGACGGGCCGTGTGGCGATGGCAATCGAGGCCGACGGCGCCCAGCATCGGTTCGATCGCAAAGCGGGCCCGCGCGACTGTTCGCGGAAACTCGCCGACGACCGGAAGAACGCGGTGGTGCGAGACGTCTGCCACGCGACGCTCGCCTGGCTGGGGCTCGTCCGCGATGGATCGCTCCACCCGGGCAGCAGCGCGCAGGTGCGAACGGACGAGGCTGAGTACCGCACGGGCTGGGACGATTGGGTGCACTTCCCGAAGGAGGTGGGGCCCGACTCGTCGTTCGTGTTCCTGCGCATCCCCTCGGACGGCAGCACGTTTTGGGAGACAGAGGCGTTGAAGCGCGCTGCCGTGCGGGTCGGGGCGGACAAGCTCATTGACGGCTATCCGCCGCCCACCATCGAGGCGTACCTGAAGGCGCAGCTACGCGCGTTCGAGGCGGGCGAGGTAGCGGGCCTGTACGTGGCGGCGGGGAAGGCCGAGAAGAAGCCGCGACGGCGGCTCGAGCGCGCGGCTATGCAGGAGGACCGTCCGATGACGATCACAGGGTGCTTGGAGGAATGGCGGCGCGACCCGCGCCTCGCCGCGCTGCTCGAGGGGATGGAGGCGAAGGACCTGAACGCCTGCCTCCTGCGTGCCGGCTATCACTACCTCGAGAACGGGGACTGGAGTCAGCGCAAGCCCACCAAGCTCGGCGAGGGGGCAGGCATGTCGACGCACAGCGGGGAGCGGGCGGGCAGGTCCTTCTCGTGCCCCCAGTACTCGCAGGCCGCACGCGACTTCCTTGCCGAGCGCATGGAGGATATTCTGAAGGCGTGACGCGCTAGGACGCGGCACCTTCCAGTAGCGGCGTGAGCGCGCCCCTCGCGAGGACGGCAATGCCGCGCGTGGCGCGCGAGAGCGTGGTGTAGAGGCGGCGGCGGGCCAGGTCGTCGTCGGCGGGGAAGACGCGCGGCGAGGCGTCCGGGACGATGACGTGGTCGAACTCGAGGCCCTTCGCCAACTTGAGCGTGATGAGTACGATGCCGCTTTCGGGCAGCTCGCCGCGCTCGTCCAAGAGCGGCGGCGCGTCGTCGCCGAGCAGCGCCTGCAGCCGCTTGGCCTCATATTTCCACGGCACGATGACGGCGGCGAGCCCCTCGGCCGCGCGTGCCCCGGCCACGGCAGCGTGCAGGGCGTCCGCGTAGGCGTCGTCTCCGAAGGCGCGGACGGTCGGCGGCTCGTCGGCGCGCTGGATGGAGGAGACCTGGAGCTGCTCCTCGGATGGCAGCAGGCTCGCGAACAGGGCGGTGATCTCGGGCGTCGAGCGGTAGCTCGTCATGAGGCGGCATTCCTCCACCGCGCCGCGCGCGGCCTGGAACACCTCGCGCACCTCGTCGAACGTGGCCGTGTCGGGCACGATGGCCTGGTTCGGGTCGCCCAGCAGTAGAAAGTGTGCGCGACGGAAGTAGCGCGCGAGCACGGCCAGCTGGGCGGCGGTGTAGTCCTGCACCTCGTCCACCATCACGTACTTGGCGTCCGGGTTGCCGAGGCCCGTGAGCGCCATCTTCAGGTAGAGCCACTCGAGCGGCGCGAGGCCGTCGGTTTCGAGGAGTCGCATGCCGATTCGGTCGATGCGCAGCCAGGCGTCGTTCTCCACGGCGGCGAAGGCGTCGGCGTAGCGGTCGGTCAGGTAGCGCAGGGCGAGCGCGCGCTCCTCCTGCTCGTCGGTCGGCGCGATGAACTCGCCGAAGATGCGCAGCTGCTCGTCGGCCTCGAGGGCCTCCAGCTCGTCGAGCGCCTCGTCGGTTCCGGCCATCTGCTTCAGGCGGCTCTCCAGGCGCGCGTGCAGCTCCTCGCGCATGAGCGTGATGCGATGCGGGCCGGCGGGGATGCGGCCGAGCTTCTCTGCCAGCTTGCTGATCTGGTCGGCGGCGATGAGGCGCTTCTCGCCGACGCGGACGTCCTTGAAGTCGTTCGCGTCGAACTCGAACGATTCGACAGCCCGGTCGATGCGCGCGAGTGCGGCGAGCGACACGTCGACGTCGCCGCTGCCGCGGTTGGGCGGCAGCAGGCGGCGCGCGAACTCGTTCCAGGTGAGGCTTTCAGGGTTGTGTTCGCCCAGGTCGGGGAGCACGCTTGCGATGTAGTGGCTGAACACCGGGTTCGGCGAGACGAGGAACACCTCGCTCGCATCGAGGCTGCCGCGCTGCTGGTAGAAGAGGTAGGCGATGCGTTGTAGCAGCACCGACGTCTTGCCGCTGCCCGCGATGCCGCTCACCAGCAGCACCGGCACGTCCTCGTGGCGCACGACGGTGTTCTGCTCCTTCTGGATGGTGGCCGTGATGGCCTTCATCTGCGCGGTGCGCTGCTTCGAGAGCGACGCGAGCAAGAGCGAGTCCTGGATGGCGACGGTGGTGTCGAAGTAGGCGTTTAGGCGGTCTTCCTCGATGTCGAACTGGCGGCGCAGCTTGAGATCGGCCGTGATGGTGCGGCCGTCGGCCACGTAGGAGGTGCGGCCGTTGTCCTGGTTGTAGTAGGTCTCGGCCACCGGCGAGCGCCAGTCCACCACGAGGCGGCGGTAGTTCTCGTCCGAGATGCCGGCCGTGCCGATGTAGAGCTCCTTGGGTTCCTGCCCGGGCTTGAACTGCAAGGCGACCTTGGCGAAGTAGGGCTGCTTGAGCAGGAGCTCCACCTTGGCGAGCTCGGCGGCGTCGGCGTCCTGCGCGAGGTTGTACCCGTCGATCACGCGGTTCATGGCCGCGAAGTCCGCGTAGGTCTCCATCGCGTCGGCGTAGGTGGCGAAGTTGGGCGCGAGCTCCTCGGCCATCGCCTTCTTGTCGGCCGCCGCCTCGCGCTGCGCGCGCTCCATCTTGCGCACGAGGGCGCGTCCGATCTGCTGGAGCTTCGCGTAAGTTTCAGCGAGGTGACTCTGCTCCTGGTCGAAGACGGGATCGGCGCTGTCGTCGGCGGGGTTCTGGAAGGGTTCGGTCGGCACGGGTTCTCCTTGCGGCGCGCATCGGTCAGGTTGAAAAGTTCGCCGAAACATTTTACCGGATTCGGCCGCGCGGGAGGCCGCTGTCAGCGATTCGTGGAATGCGGAAGGCGTTTGCGGCCTTGCGCCATGGAAATCCACCCGAAAACGCATCGAGTTCCGGTTCTGCGCAGGATTCCGTTGTTTTCGCAACGTGCGCGAGGGCGGGCGGGGGACTGTGGGTCCCTCCGACAAATCCGACCAGGGAAAACGAGCCGTGCATTCAGCGCGCGAACCGGAATGCCCGCGCGAAACCGTCGCAAGTCGCATTTTGCGAGGAATTCCTTGGCGCGGCTCTCTCGAGTTCTAGATCAGGATGCCGTTGCAGTGGTCTATCTCGTGCTGGATGATCTGCGCGGTGAAGCCGGCGAACGTTTGCTCGCGCGGTTGGAAGTCTCGGTCCTCGAAACGCACCTTGATGGTGCGGTGGCGCGTCGCGCGGCGGCTGCCAGGAAGCGACAGGCAGCCCTCCTCGGCCTCGTACGCGCCCGAGCGGCTGACGATTTCCGGGTTGAACATGACGCGCGGCGTGCCCTCGTCGTCGAAGACGATGATGCGCTTGGCCGTGCCGATCATGTTGGCCGCCATGCCGACGCATTCGTGGGCGTGTGCCGCGAGCGTGTCGAGCAGGTCCTGCGCCGTCTGCGCGTCGGCCGCCGTGGCGGCCGACGAGGGCAGCGAAAGGAACGTGCGGTTCGTCATGATGGGCCTGATCATTGCGATGCGCCTGGGATCTTAAACCAGCTTGCCCTTGCAGTGGTCGATCATGTGCTGGATAAGCTCGGCGGTCCAGCCGGCGAAGTCGCGCTTGCGGCTGACGAGGGCACCGTCCACCAGTTCTTCGTAGACCACCTTTATGCGCTCGAAGCGCGTCACCTTCGATTCGGCCTCCAGTGTGAGGCAGCCTTCGACGGTCTTGTACGCGCCGAGCGCCTGCTTGAGAACCGGGTTGTACATGACGTGCGGCTGCTCGTCCTCGTCGTGGTAGACGACGACGGCCTTCGCCACGCCGATTTGGTTGGCGGCCAGGCACGCCGCCTCGTCGAGCGAGGCGAGGGTGTCGAGCAGGTCCTGCGCCACGGCGGCGTCCTCGGCGGTGGCGGGCTCGCACGGCTGCGAGAGGAAGGCTTCGTCGGTCACGAGTTCTTTGATCATGATGCTCCCTTGCGGATAGAGGTCTCGTTCTTCTGCGTCGCCGCCCAGGCGCCGCTTCGGTGTCGGTCATTCTATCACGAAGATGCCAAGCGAGCTTTTTCGTCATCGTGCCGCAAGGGCTTGAGATGCATAAGCTTCAACTGTCGAAAGTGCTAATATAAGAGTCTTTTCTTGCTCTTTCAATAGAAAAGGCTATTATAGTGGCTATGATTGATTTCGAGCAAAAGACCCCAGGAGAAATCGCCCTCTCGATTGCGGAGCGTGTTCGGGCGCGTCGGAAAGAGCTCGGGCTCACGCAGAAGCAGCTGAGCGCAAAAGCTGGCATGTCGCTCGCCTCGTACAAACGCTTCGAGCAGAAGGGCTTGATCGCCTTCGACGCGCTGATCCGCATCGCCATCGCGCTTGGTAGCGAGGACGACTTCGACGGGCTGTTCGCGCAGCGCGGTTACGCGTCGATCGAGGAGGTCATCCGTGGCAAGCGCCGTTGACAAGCGGTCAGTCGGGCCTTTCGAGGACATCGATCTTGATGTGAGGTCGCTGATCGTCTCGTTGAGGAGCGCGCCGGTGGGAACGCTCGCGCAGACCGAGGACGGCGTGCTCGCGTTCCAGTACGCCGACTCCTGGATCGAGGGCGGATTCTCCCTGAGCCCGTTCAGCTTGCCGCTCGAACGGAGGGTGTTCGTGGCAAAGCCGCATCCTCTGGGCGGCGTGTACGGCGCGTTCGACGACAGCCTGCCCGACGGCTGGGGAAGGCTCCTCGTGGATCGAACGTTGCGGGAGCATGGAGTCGACCCCTTCTCAGTGGGGCCGCTCGCACGCCTGGCCATCGTGGGGAAAAGCGGCATGGGAGCGCTTGAATACGAGCCGGAGCTGCGTTTGGCGAAGCCGTCGGCGATGGGCGATCTCGATGCCATCGCACAAGCGTGTGCCAAAGTGCTCGCAACCGACTATTCGGAGGATCTTGACGCATTGTTCCTGATGGGGGGATCGTCTGGCGGAGCACGTCCGAAAATCCTTACGTCTATCGACGGCGAGGAATGGATCGTCAAATTCCCGTCATCTCACGACAAGGCCGACATAGGGGCGGAGGAGTTCGCGCTGGCGCTCGCCGCTCGCGCATGCGGCATCGAGGTGCCGCCGGTTCGCTTGCTGCCCTCGAAGCGGTGCGCGGGCTATTTCGCCATCAAGCGGTTCGACAGGACGCGCGATGGCTCTGGGAATGCGCGTAAAGTGCACATGGCTTCGGTCGGGGCGCTCTTGGAGACTTCGCACCGAACGCCGAACCTCGACTACGACCTGCTCATGCGCTTGACGCTCCGGCTCACCGACGACATGGGAGAGGTTGCGCGCCTGGTTCGCCTCATGGCCTTCAACGCGCTTGCGGGAAACCGAGACGACCATGCGAAGAACTTCACGTTCCTTTATGAGGATTCGCTCGGCAGGTGGACGCTGTCGCCCGCGTACGACCTGACGCGGAATCCCGGAATGAACGGTCAGCATGCCACGATGATCAACGGGAAAGGGTCGGGTATCGCGCGGGAGGATCTGCTTGCGGTCGCGTCGCGTGCGGGGCTGCCGGCGCGTGCGGCGCGCACGATGCTGGACGAGGTTGAGGGGAGCGTGAGGGAGGCGCTGGGGAAGCTCGGGTGAGGGCTGCCGTCAGAGCTTCTCGGCGCGCTTGCGCACGGCCTCCAGCGCTGCGGACGCGTCGGAGGCGACGAGCGGGGCGGTGCTGTCCGGGTAGCGGCCGGGGTCGATGCCTTCGAGCGCTTGGATGATGCGCGGCGCGAGCGCGGGTTGCGCTACGGCGAGTGAGGGTATGGCTTGGATGCATTGGCGCGCGGTCGTGGGTTTCGGGTCGCCCAGCAGGTGCGCGAGGTCGTCGAAGATGCCGGCCGTGCGCCCCTCGGCATCCCAGCGGGCGTTCGAGACGACGAGCAGGAAGCCCCGCACGCGCATGAAGGCGCTCTTCGCGTGCAGCAGGCGCGCGAACGTGTCGAAGTGGGCGGCGACGGCGTCGGTCGCTTCGCTGAGCGCGAGCAGCTCCTTGAGCGCCGCGTAGGCGTCGGCGTTGTCGCGGCCTTGCAGGCGCTCCACCAGGAGCTCGATGCGGGCGCGGTCCTCGTGATCGCTCATGGGGCTTTAGCCTCCGCCGTTCTTGCGCTTGAGCTTGGCGGCGATGCGCGTGGCCTTGTCGGCGGCGGCGCGGCCGATCTTCGGGGTGTCCTCGCGCACGTGGGTCGCGGCGGCCCTCGCGCCGTCGGACACCGCGTGACCCACCTTGGGGGCGGTTTCCCGCACGTGTCCGGCCGCCGATTTCGCGCCTGCCGCAGCGGCCCTCGCGCCGGTCTGGGCTCCAGCGGCGACGGTCTTCGCTCCGGCCTTCGCCGTGCGGGCGACGTCGGGCGCCACCTCCTTGGCCTTTGCGGCCGCCTTGCGCACGTAGGGCTCGGCCACCGGCGCCACCTTCGGCGCGACTTTCGCAACCGTCCTCACCGTGGGCATGGCGCGGTTCGCGACGCGCTTCACGGCCGGGGGGAAGGGGGCGAAGCGCAGGGCCTTCTCGGCGATGTCGACCGCCTTCTCGAAGGTCTCGGCGTACTCGGCCGTGGTTTTGGCCGGCTTGCCCGGGTCGCGCGGCTCTCTCGCGTCGTCTTGGGGGCGGCCTTCCGCTGTACCGGGCGCGTTGTCGTCCAAGGTGGCTTTCCTTTCGCGCAGGAAGGGGATTTGCTCCATTCATTCTGCCATATATCGTCCCATATGCATAAGTCGTTGCAGCATTATTCGTTATCCGACACTTTCTTGCTTCGCTATAATGAAAAGCGATGGGGTCGCGATGCGACTGAAGACGCCCATACGAAGGGGAGCGTTCATGGAACCATCTGCTGCGTACTTGCTGGACAATTTGTCGGCTCAGTCGCTTCGCTATATCATTCCGGTTTTCCAGCGAAAGTATGCATGGGATGAAGAGCAGTGTCGTCAGCTGTGGGACGATATTGTTGCGGTCGGGAATGCGGAAAGCGGCAGTCACTTTACCGGGTCTATCGTGTGGGTCCGAAACGGCGAAGTGGGCGGAGACGGTGGAATCACGGCGCTGCTGATCGATGGACAACAACGATTGACCACGCTGTCCTTGCTGTTGCTTGCTCTTGCCGATTTCGCACAAGACCATGAAGGGCGTGCACCGGATGGCGAGGATCTCGATTTTTTTGCAGAGGACATCTGCAACGATTACCTTCTGCACAAAAAGCGCTCGAAGGGACCTGATCGCTATAAGATCACGTTGTCGGAGGAAGACAACGAAACATACCACTCGCTTATCGAGCACGTGGTCGACGCTTCGTCGCCGGTAGTCGAAGAATCGCAGCGCATCCTGGATAATTACGAATTTTTCCGGTCGCGCCTCTCTTCGTATGGCGACCCAAATGCCATTTGGCGCGGCGTACGACGACTGCAGGTCATTTCGGTGTCGCTCAGTCCCGGCGATGACAATCCTCAGCTCATCTTCGAATCCATGAATTCGACGGGAAAAGATTTAGCTGCATCAGATCTCGTACGCAATTTCGTGCTCATGGGTCTTCCGGTCGACGAGCAGAACCGCCTGTACGAACACTATTGGCGGCGCATCGAGCGCACGTTGCAAAGCGCCGTTTTCGTCAGTGCGTTCGATGAGTTCTTACAAGACTATCTGACCATTAGGAATGCGCCCGAGGCTATCAATCGCAAAGACATTTACCCTGCATTCAAGCGCGTAGTGATCGGCAACGATATCGACGAAGGTTGCGAGGTCGAGGGTCTCCTGGGGGAAATGCTCCAGTATGCGGGCTACTATGCGCGCGTGCGTTTGGGATCGGAACAGGACGCTCTCTTGCGAGAGCGGTTTGACAACTTGGTGAAACTAGGCGTGACCGTAGTCGATCCGCTGCTCATGCATTTCTGTTCTTTGCAAGACAGTGGACGCATCGAGCGCAAAGAACTCGTTCGATTGTTGGATATCGCAGAATGCTACCTCATGCGTCGTGCGGTGTGCTCGTGCGCAACTAACTCTCTCAACAAGTTCTTTCCCTCCTGCATTGCGAAGCTTGAAGTGCAGGCTGAAATCGGCAGCGAAAGCATTTCGGATATTTTTCTGGCATTGCTTGAGCTAGAACGCGGAACGGCGCGCCGCTTCCCCGACGATGCGGAATTTGCCGGTAACCTGGCGGGTAGGAACGTATACGCATTCAAAAAGGCGCTTTACTTGCTGTATCGGTTGGAAAATGCTCGCCATGCTAAGAATCCGACCGACTTTTTCACGGGGCAGTTTACCATCGAGCATATCATGCCGCAGAATGCCTTGGCCCATGGAGACTGGATAGACATGCTCGGTGGCGAGGCTGAGGCTGCGCGTGTGCACGCCGAACTGCTGCACAACGTAGGCAACTTGACGGTAACCGCGTACAATTCGGAATTGTCCGATGGGACGTTTTCGGAGAAGAAGTCTCGCATGGTGGGGGGCTTTGGAAACGACGTGGTTCTGCTGTCGCAAGGGGTTGCCGCGGCGGATGAATGGAACGAAGCCGCCATTCTTGCGCGTCGTGACAACCTGGTCGCCGATGCACTCCAGGTTTGGGGTAAGCCGGTGGTCGACGAAACGGTGATGGATCGAGTGAGCGCTCAAGCGAAACCAAAGAGCGCCTCTGCCAGGGCTGAGACTTTCCGGGACCTCTTCGCGAACGGGTTCGTGAACGGGTCGACCGTTCTCGTGCATGAGGGAAGAAACGGCCGGATACTGGCATACGTGACCGAGGATGGGCGAATCAGGATCGAGAACGAAGACGTGGTCAAGAGTCCGTCCGTCGCGGCCATTCGCAGCCAGCAATTGCGCTTTGGCGGCGTGTCGTCGCGAAACGGTTGGCGTTATTGGCGGGTGATGGAGGACGGGAGGCCCGGCGTTATGCTGGATGATCTGCGCCTTCGTGCGGCCGCAGGACTTGACGTCGGCATCCAAACGGAGGAAGGCATCTGCGAACTGCGTGCGAGTTTTTGGGGAGGTCTGTACGAATACGCTTCCGAATACCCGGGCTTTAGCGATGCCTTTGGAGATTTGAGCGAGAGAGTGCGCAACACGTCCCATTACTGCGATCTCTCGTGCGGAACGTCCCGGCGTCATGTGTGCTTGATGCTACTCACGCGGCCCTCGTCACGGGGCGTGGCGGCGCAGGAATGGTTCGACGAGTCGGACGCCTATCCGGATTTTTGGAATCGGCGTGCGGAGATCAACCGCTGTTTCGACACTGAAAGCGAGCCTGAATGGGATGAGCCTGGCGTGGGCAAGAAATCGCGTTCGGTGACGATGCGGTATCCACTTGATGTGACGGATCCAGACACCTGGGAAGAAGCGTACGAGTGGCTTGTTCGAAGAGCTTGGGAGCTTCGCACGGCTTTTGCGTGAGGGGCGAAAAAAAAAGGGGGGGGGCTACTTCTCCTGCCCCAAATACGCGAAGACGCTGCGTGCGGCCAGGAAGACGCCGATGAGGGTCGTGCCGACGCCGATGCCGAACAACACGCCGCTGATGAAGTCGGTGGGATCCGACCCGCCGAACAGGGACGAGAGGGCGAGCAGGCCGATGCCCATCACGATGAGCGCGATGGCGATGATGGTGATGCGCTGGCTCTCGAGGCGTTGGATGCGCGCGAGCATCTCGATCATCTGGTCGTTGTCGTACATGCGCATGTTCTCGCGCTCGTTCTCCTCGCCGTCGAGCAGCTCGCTCACGGTGATGCCGAGGGCTTCGCACAGCTCGTTCACCACGGCGTAGTCGGGTATGCACTTGCCGCGCTCCCATTTCGAGACGGACTTGCTCGAGATGCCGAGGCGCTCCGCCAGCTGCGCCTGAGTGAGGTTGAGCTCCTTGCGCTTGCGGGCGATGAACGTGCCGGTTGCTATCTGGTTCACGATGGGCCTCCTCGGGCGGCGTGGTTGGCTGACGGGCCCATTGTCGCGTGACGGGCGGGGCGAGTCCACCTCCCGGAGGGCGAATATGGGGGCAATCGAGGAGCCCCGCGCTCGCGGCCTTCGCTACTGCGCGTCCGCGCCCGCCGGGATCAGCCCGTTGTCTTCGAACCAGTCGCGGGCGACCTCGCGCATGCGCTCCTCGCGGTAGGCGAACCAGTCGTTCAGGAAGCCCAGGTTGGCGGCGCGGTCTTTGAACCGGCGATAAGGGTGGCGCTCGAAGGCCGCGTCGAGGAGGAGGCTGCCCATCGGGTCGGGCTGCTCGCGGGCGAAGTCGCGCATCCAGCGGAGGTCCTCGATGTCGTAGGAGTCGGGAAGCGGGATCCAACCGTCGGCTTCCAGGTCGGGCTCGGGCTGGTCGACGTCTCCGTAAGCGAACCGATCGAAGGAGGTGTGCAGCTCGCCGGTGAGGGCGTTGTAGTAGGTCTGGTTGTCGTCGCTGGTCATCTCCATGGCTTCGACCACGTCTGCGAGGCTCAGCGACACCTTGCGACGGGGTTTGTCGTCGCTCGCAGGTTCTTCGGCCGCCTCGATCATCTCGTAAACGGCAGGGGATGCGGCGTTGCGCCCGCTTTTGCGTTTCTTCTCTTGGACCTCAATGCCTTCCGGCACCGCCGAGGAGGGCGTTGATCCTCTTCTTCACCTTGCCGTTCGTGTGGGGGAGCCACGTTTCGAGCGCTTGCCGGACGCCGGGACCGCCGGCGCCGTCAGCTTGCCGAGCGCGATGCGCACGCATTCCGGGTTGACGCTCTGCATCCGCTCGATGAAGCCGTCCTTTCCCTGCGAGGCGTCGCTCAGGAAGGCGGACAGGAGCTCGTCGGCGTAGGCGCGCTTCTCGATGTCCCACCCATTGTCGGTGTAGACGAGGACGGGTAGCCTCCCTTCGTACCGGATGGTGAGGTAGCCGTCTAAGATGCAGCGGTCGATCATATTCGTGATCAGCGCCAACGTCTTGTCGGAGAACGCGCCGTAGCACGGGTTGCCGTCCAGGTCGTGGGCGAGCACCTTCTGGTCGCGCGATCCTTTGAGGATCTTCGACAAGAGGGTTCGCCCTCCGGTCGCGATGATCGGGTCCGCGGCCCGCAGTATCGCGACGACCTCGTCATCGCTCAGCGCTTCGACGTCGCCGCAATCCAAACGAAAGCCGCGCTCGACTATTCTCCTCGCCATGCCGCATCACCCGATTCCAACTCGAAGGGTCCCAAAGCCGAACGCCGCCGCCCCCGTTCTGCCTGCGGTCATTCTACCATTGCTGCAAATCGGGTCGAGTGTGTCGAGGCTGCAATCCTTCTTCGGCGTGCTCCTCCCGGCGTTTCCTGCAGCGAGCGGCAGGGTCCTCTTCACAGCAGACCGTGTTTCTCGTAGAGCGCCAGCATCCGCTGGTACATGAGCCGGTTGCCGAGATACTGCTTGAACGTCGCCGACTTCTCCTTCTCCTGAGCCTTCAGCTTGTCCATCACGACCTTTTCGGACTCCATCTGGCGCTGGACCTCTTCCAGCATCGCCTCGAACGCTTGCAGCCGATCTATCCTTCACCTTCGCACGTTGATTTGCCCGCTATTCCCCCTTCTCGGCATTGTAAAGCGCGGGCGGGGTTGCGACGCGGATGCGCTGGTCGAATTGGCGTCGGTTGTGCGGGATTGAGGCAACGGGCGCGTGCTATGCTGGGGCAGGTTGTTCCTGGAGATAGGGGCTCGCATGAATGGTCGCAGGTTGCTTGCGCCTTGATCGGCGGGTTCGAGTTCCGCTTCGTCGAAGGGCTGCTCTCGGCGACGGGGGACGGCGAGGTCGTGGTGTGCGAGACGGGCGACGGCGCAAGAAGGTACGCGACGCGCTAGGCCCGGGAGGCCGGCGGAGGAGCGTCAATCGGCGTCGTGAACATCGCGCTGGTTTACGCCTTGCTCGTGCTCATGATGTCTATAGCTGTAAGGGCAAGAATTCCATTCGTGATAGAATGCAAGTATTGCTATTGCGCTTTACTGTAGCGACTTAGGAGTGTCGTGAAATACTCAGGACTTTTGGACGGCGGGGTCACTGAAGACCAGTTACATGAGTATTTTGCGGGCGGCAAACCCGATGCAATTACGCTTCGCGTGCCGGAGAATCCCAAAGATGCAGCAGCTGAGACTACACAACTTCGCGGTGTGATTTTCTCGGCTTTTATACGCGCGTGTGACAACGAGCTTTCCAAAACGCGTTAGGAGCTTCGAACTTATGACCAAGCAACGACTTGAGCTTACCTGGTACAACAAAGATATGACGCTTATTCCCACAGAAACAGGGAAATATGGATATACGTGGGTTGCGCCATCTGACCCTCGTTACTGCGAGACGCACACGCTCGTATTCGACAAATATATTCAGGGTGCCCAGACTCCGAAAAGTGATGAAATCGAGTACTCTAGTAGAGCTGATTTGCAACCCCAAAGTGACAATCTCATGATTCTCGGCGAATCTGGCGACGTATTGGAAACGTTGACACGCGTGCCAGAGCTAGCGGCAAAGTACTACGGCGCAGTTAAGCTTGTTTATATAGATCCACCATTCAATACGTCGCAAACATTTGAGTCGTACGAAGACAACCTTGAGCACTCTATTTGGTTGACTATGATGCGTGATCGGTTGCTACACCTCAAACAACTTCTTGCTCCTAATGGTTCTATTTGGGTTCACCTGGATGATGTGGAAGTGCATCGTATGCGCTTGCTCATGGACGAGGCGTTCGGAGCGCACAATTTCGTAGCGGAAATCTGCTGGGAGAAGACCTTTAAACCGAGAAACGATGCCAAAGCTGTGTCAGGCAGGCATGATGTGCTTTTGCTGTATCGGAAATCAGAGCAGAATGTGCTGAACAAACTTCCGAGAACGGTTGCTATGGATTCGGCATATAAGAATCCCGACAACGATCCTATGGGACCCTGGACAAGCGCTCCTGCAACGGCACCTGGAGCAAAAACGCACCAGGGGATGGTATTTGGAGTGCAGCATCCCATTACGGGAGAACTAATCTATCCCCCTATTGGACAATGTTGGCGCTTCGGGCAGGATCGCTTTCTTGATATATTGCGCGGCTGGAATGAATCATACGTTCTAAGAGAGATTGAGGATGCGGAAAAGCGAGCTGAGATATGCAATGTATCTACAAGTGAAGTGAGGAAGCAAGTTCCAGCAATCGTTATTCCGGGCTTTTCTTCTGCGACAGGCGAACATGTGTATAGGCGGGGACAGTGGCCGCTTGCGTACCTAACCGGAGGCGGTAAAGGGGGGTTCCGTAAAAAAACTTATCTATGCGATATGGAGCAGAGGGCCATCGAAGATCTTTGGTTTCAAGCCGAAGTTGGGTCAAACGACGAGGCGAAAAACGAAATAAAGATGCTCTTCCCTGGTGAGACGCCATTTTCTACGCCTAAACCAGAGCGATTGTTGGAACGTATCATTCATATTGCAACAGACCCAGGTGATATTGTACTAGATTGCTTTGCTGGTTCTGGCACTACGGCGGCAGTGGCACAAAAGATGGGTAGACGTTGGGTGACCTGCGAACTACTGGCAGCTACCTTTAAGCAGTTCACGCTGCCACGCTTGGAGAAAGTCGTGAACGACCAAGACCCCAGTGGCATATCTCGTACAAAAGGAGGGCGCGTTGTTACCGACGGTGTCGAATTGCCTGAGGGCGTAACGGCTGACGATGCAATGCAATTTTCAACTCTATTGAACAAGCTTATTGCAGACAATGACGAGCTGAAGAAAGACAAGGTTATTGCAACCCTGAAAGCTCTTGTTAAAACGCGGCGTGCAAAGGAAACCGTCAACTGGCGCGGAGGTGGAGGTTTCCAAGTAGCTCATCTTTCACCATCGTGTTTTGACTATGATGCAGAGCTTGGCCGAGTTCTACTGACCCCGGCTGCAGCTGGCGATATGCTTAAGCGCTCAGTCGCGGCAAACCTCGGATTCAGACTCCTTGATCCTGATGATGAGGCTGATGAGGATACCTTTGCAGCCCTCTGCTTCCATGGGCGTCGGGGAAATGCCTTCTTGTATGTCTACGAAGGTGTCGCAAGCGTGGGGCTTGTTAATTGGCTGGTATCGCGAATTAGGCCGAGCCAGACTATTGTACTGGCTGTCACGAGTGTGGCAGACGGTGTCCGCGAACACCTGCGTAGATCTTGCAAAGGATCGCGCATCGTGGTGATACCGGACGACATATTCCCCTGTTTGACGGGAGGCGATGAGTGATGGCTAAGAGGCTTAACATCTCTTTCGATTCCGATTTGCTTGAATCGATAAGCTCTGAATTTGATCTGCGTGCGCCCAATAAGGCTGCCTTGCGCAAACTCGTCTTCACGCTTGACGGCGATTATAGCCCTGACGTTATGCAGGTTCTCAACCTTGCCACAGGTGTTGGAAAGACGTATCTCATGGCTGCCTTCGTGGAATATCTGCGTTGTCAAGGCATCGGCAACGTTGTTATCGTGACGCCTGGCAAGACCGTGCAAGCCAAGACCGTAGCAAACTTTACACCTGGCAACCTGCGTTACATAGCAGGCTCTACGGTGCCGCCTGATGTGGTGACGCCGCAGGACTATTCGGCTTGGGTGAATCGCAGTACCGGGCAGTCGAACATAGCCTATGGGCGGGACGTGCCCGTTCTCGCATTCATTTTCAACATTCAGCAGCTTATCGCCCCGAAGAGCCTCGAGGGTGAAACTTACGGCACCGGGCAGGATGCCGTAAGGCGTAAGCCGCGGCGCTTCGACGAAAACGCGGGCGTGCTCTTTGATTACCTTAAAGAGCTCGATGATCTTGTGGTCATCGCGGATGAATCACATCTGTATTCCTCGAGTGCGGCGGCTTTCAATGCCGCGCTGCACGAACTCGACCCGGCGGCGACGATTGGGCTTACTGCTTCCGTTCAACCCGGTGACAATGTTATCTATACCTATCCTTTGCATCAAGCGATTAAGGACCAGTACGTTAAAACGCCCGTTCTTGCTTTTCGCAAGGGCGGATATGGTGCAGACCAAGCTTCAGAGGAGCAGCAACTAAGAGATGCGCTCCAACTACGCAAAATAAAGCAAACGTTTTACGACCTGTATGCAGAGCAAAATGGAAAAGCGCATCTTAATGCAGTAGCGTTCGTTGTGTGTTCGGACACCGACCACGCGACCCAGGTTTCAGATCTTCTCAGAACGCCGGAGTATTTGGGCAGTAGCATGGCTGTCCTGCAGGTTGACTCGAAACATGATGACGATACCACTCAATACCTACTCGAAAAGCTCGATGCCCCCGAGTCGCCTGTGCTCGCTGTGGTAAGCGTTAACAAGCTCAAGGAAGGCTGGGACGTTAAAAACATTGCCGTCGTTGTGACTCTAAGAGCCATGGCGTCTGAGGTGCTTACGCAGCAAACGATGGGGCGTGGGTTGCGTCTGCCATTCGGTAAGTATACCGATGTGTGGCAGATTGACCAGCTCGACATCATTGCCCATCAGTCATTCCGGGAACTTCTAGACGCCGAGGAAGTGCTCAAGCAGTTTGGCCTAGAAGAAGCAGTGGCAAGCGCTGAGAAGGGAAAGGTGGCTGCAGCTATTCGACAGGCGGCAGAGAATACCGGGGGAATACAAACGACCACCGCGCCCCAGTCGAAAACGTCCCAAAACACAGAAACGCAAGACGGCAGGCAGGGCTACGTGCAACCGAGTTTTGGAATGGAGCGTTCGAGCGGTGCACAAGACGAAATTCAG
Organism: Enteroscipio rubneri; assembly: GCF_002899715.1. Lineage (GTDB taxonomy): Bacteria > Actinomycetota > Coriobacteriia > Coriobacteriales > Eggerthellaceae > Enteroscipio > Enteroscipio rubneri. Next base: position 52,222 of record NZ_PPEK01000012.1, read on the forward strand.
AATGGATCTCAGAGCGAGGCTCCTACTGTCGGGGCCATGGCCATCGGGGATGAGGGTTTCGCTAGTAACGAGGAGATTTCTCTCGAATATGTCACGATTGAGCGCAACCCTAGGTTCGCAGATGTCGCATACAGGTTTCCCGTCACAGAGATGCTCCTTGAGCAACAGCCTATCGACCTCGCTGACATCAGCGATAAAGCCATCGATGAAGCAGCCAAGCGCGTAACATCAACAGGTGATGTGCTTCTTAGAAAGGAGATTGTTGCTGCGCTCGGCGGCAAGCTACGTGCCATTGACGCCGAAAGTGCGGAGGTTGACTCAATTCACATTTCGAATAAGGATGCAAAAGACGCGCTTGTTAGGCTCGTGATGAACATGCACCTCATACCATCGACCAAGAACGTCGCAGAATACGTGAGCAGCTATTTGGTACCCAAGTTTATGAAGTGCATTACCTTTGATGACTGGACTGTAAAGTCCCTTGATTCCGCGCAGATGCAGCTTCACTCGCTTTTAAAAGAGTATATCGACGAAGTTCAGCGTTCGGCAAAAGAGGTGCCGCAGATTCACCCGAGGGAAATGAGGCTACTTGGATATTCGCTGCCTATGGGCGAGCGTGTTTACGAACCTATCGACTCCGTAGAGCAGTTCAAGCGTGGCCGTGTCTATTCGGGGTGGTTCAAATCGCTCTTTGCGGAGGAGTCATTCGATTCATACAGTGGAGAATATGAGCTTGCAAGGCTGCTCAACACTTCACCTCATATTGTTTGGTGGCACCGTCTGCATCCGCATGATCAGGCATACATTTACTTCAATTCGAAGGATCGATATTTCCCAGATTTTGTAGCCAGGGACGGCGCGGGCACGTATTGGATCATCGAGGGCAAAGACAAGCGCGGTCGTGACGATGCAAAGGTTCAGGCAAAACGAAAGGCGGCCGAGAAACTGGTGCGGAGGCTTGCAATCGAGGAGGAATATGTGGGGCAGACTTGGGGCTACATGATTGCTTACGAGGATGACATTGCGAAGGCTGACAGCTGGGACGATCTTAAGGTGCTTGCTCAGCCTGTGAGCAACGAGGTATAAGATGGCCGATGAGCTTAACTTTGCAATCGAAATACCCTGCGATGGCGACGGCTTCGTTCTCCTACAATGTTCACAATGTGGCGAACTCTTCAAGCTAAGACCAGATGACTGCGAATCTGATGAAGTCGCAGAGATTTGCTGCCCCTCCTGCGGCATCGCTTCGGACAGCTACGTCACCGATGATGTCTTAGAGTTCGCCATGGCTGTTGCAAAGAACGAGGCTTTTTCCGTGTTGCGTAAGGAAATGAAGGAACTTGAGCGCAAGACCAAAGGCAGGGCCGTCTCATTCAAGGCCGGAAACTTTCCAAAACCAGATGACGTGCCGGTCTTGCAGCCATCTATCGATACGCTCGCTGTTGCTACGTGTACGCACTGTAGGAGGCAGATGAAAGTCTCGCTGCTTCTGTCCATGTCTGTGTTCGTTTGTCCACTTTGCGGGGTGAGTAACTTTAATGACCGATAAAACGACTTTTAAGAAGACTCTCTACCTGTTCAATCAGGAATCTAACAGGCTCCTTCAATCCGACTGGGAAGAGTCACCCCGGCCTTTCGAACGATTTCTTGATCGCATGGAAGCCGAGCCAACAATTAAGAAGTATCTTGACGACTGCGTTGCGAACCATACGCCCGAAGGATTCGATGCTGCAGAGGACGTCAGAACAGTCGCAAAAGAGTTCGGCGCGACCTTCGGAAGTTTCAGCACAGTTCCTGAAGAGGAGAGCGCGGAAGTCTATCTGATACTCAAAGAAATTGTCGCTCAGAACATACAGGGACATAGCCATTTCTTCTATGGCTATGCACAGGGGAACAAATTCGCCGACATGTACAAGGGATTCTTAAATAAGGTTGCCCGACGCCTTATTGCGAACATAGGGAGTTATTTGACCATGATCGGAATCGAGATGGGCCTTGATGGTGGCGACTCGCCGACAGCCAACTTTTATGGCTCGGTGCAGAACGCTCAGATAAATCAACCTACAGGCAGTGCTAAAGTCTATGCATCGCAGGCTAGAGTCATGAACGCAAGCGATATTAACGGCTTACTTGAAGCTATTCTGACAGCTGCGGTAGCGGAAATTGACGACAATGAAACGATTGAAGATGTGCGTGATAACGTTGAGGCTATCCGCGATCAAGTAGAGAGCGACAAGCCAAAGCGCGGCGTTCTCAAGAGCGCCCTCAGGTTCTTGGGCAGCATAAATGGTGGCACGCAGTTCACTGCCGCTGTGGTGCAGATAATCGAGTTCTTCAACGAAAGCGGATTCCAATTGCCCTTTCCTGATTAGACAGACGGCTTAACAGCCTACCTGGCGACTTGAATCGATAATGCCCCATGTTGGCTTGGGTGTGGACATGGGGCATTCGATCTGTTTGAAGCGTTCTGCTGGTTGAATCTTTCGGATTTTGTCTCTTAACGGATAAGTCACTCCCACTCTATAAATTGAGTTTCGCGTCTCGTCTACCTGGTAGCGTAGATTATCCGCTCGGCGGACGTGGCGACACTATACGTACACCATAAACTGGAGTGGGACAACTCTGGGTCAAAAACTCTTACCCAAATGAAACTCAGGGGCGTTGGGTAACGCTTTTGTCCCAGTAGCCGATTGGGTGGGGTAGAGCAGTCAAATCCTCCCCTTTTCGACCTTTTTGCGGCACCATGACCCAAAAGCCACCCGCTACAAATGCAAGGCAATAAACGCAAAGCAAAATGATAATGCCTTAACCCCAGGTCAGAGCCTTGTAGGTCTTTCACTATTCACTTGGAATAAATGCAGGTGGCTTGAGCATGATTTCAACGCGTTCACTGGGACGAATTGTCCCAGTGTAGATAGCTGTCGAATCTATGCCTCTCAAATTGAATCTGGAGTTACTTCTTTATCTCGTTTTGATCGGTTGTGTCTTCTGCGTCTGAAGGATTGACGAAGCTAGAAAGAAACGCTGTTTGCCAGACCTTGAAAAGAGGAGATGCCTTTTTGGTCCTTTTTTCCCATCTATCAAGCAGGTCGAGATACTTCGCTTCGTCTGCTTCGTTATGTGCATCCCTGACCTTATAAGCAAGGTCATTGCACTCAGCGCAGAAATTAAGCTTTCCGCCATCGAATGTAATTTGGGCAAAAGACTCGAACAGCTTCTTTTTTCGACCGCAGCAATCACATTTCATCGTCAAGTCCTCCTTCGATAATTACCTCGCTGATGTTTTGTTCCAATAATTGTTCGTCCGTACGGGAGATCGTCTTTCTATTTGAAATCGCCTTTTTAATCTTTGGCTCTAGGTAATCAAGGATGTCTCGCTCTTGTGAATTCGAGTTGATGAGTTGCTTCTGGAGCTTTGATAGCGCTTTATTGTCTTCTGCAAGAGCCTCAAACAGTTTGTCCTGTTCCTCCGCAGAAAGCATGTAATCGAACAGTGAGTTCACGAGAACCGCGTTGAACATTCTCGTAGTGATGATGCAATCATCCTCCTTGAAGACGTTACCAACCGCCTTGGTCGTTGCCCCCGCGATTCCGCCAACCGCCATCCCTACACCCAAGCCGATAGCCTTTCCTGCGGACTTGTTTATAGACCCGCCAATCTTTTTTCCGATTACCCCTCCGGCCACAGCCGTACCGCCGATGCTGCCACCAAACGAGGCCAGAAGAGAAAGCATGTTCTTTACGTACTGGGCGCCTGACATTTTCCTCGAAACGACATCAAACGTATCAGGGACGGCAAAAACTACGAACATGACGCATTCGGCAAGCGCATTTGACCCGAGAAACTTCACGAAGCTCTTTTGCGCCGCGGTGCCATAAATAGCCTTTTTGCCAGCCAGAGCCCGAAAAGCGTTAATGAATCCTTGGACAAATTGCTTATCAAGGTTTTGGCTGAGGCTAACAGCCACGGGTTGAAGGGCATTCGCTGCTCCAGTTCGGGATATCTGAGAAGCCAGGATGCTGCCGGCAAAGCTCAACCCGTATACTTTCAAGCCAGTCCAAAGGGCGGTCTTCGCCGCAGCTTTCGGGTCCTTTGTTTTCCATAGTACTTGAGCAAACGCCACAATCGAGGAAATCCCGAATGCAGAGAGGCATCCAATCGCTCCCGTCGCGGCGTCGTAGGTAATGGATTCGACTGTACCCGCCTTCGCAAGGTTCAGCGCCTGCGAATAAGAAAGACGACCTTTTCTGATGATGTCGTATGCAGCTTCGGGATCGGATACTCCAGGTACCTGACCTGATGATATTTTCGACTTCATTCTGTCAATCGCTGCGGCGTACTGGTCGGAAGGGACCTCTACTTTCATCGGTTTTCCAGAGAGGTCTAGATAGCGAAAAGTTTTTTGTCCTGAAGAGTTCGCATTAAAGCACGCGTCTACGGATGCGTTCGCCGTTTTGCAGTACTTACATTGGACGGGAGCGGCATTCACGATCTTGTCAGGACCATTTTTTGCGTTGTCTCGTCCAACGACCGATGACTGCTCGCCATGGAGCACGTCAAGCAAAGCTCCTGCTTCCTCGGCGTATATTCCATGCCCAGTCTTAGTTTGGTCGGACCCATAAGCGGCATTGAACATTACCGCCTCAGAGTTAACGGCATTAATCGCACTGAAAGACGAGTTTTTAAGAACCTCTTCGGCGGCATTGCGACGTCGAATGAAATCGTCTCGATAGCCGTTAAGCAACTTACATAGGTCTGAACTTGCAAACCTAGCAATCTCGGAGTCACCGGTCTTTAATACGTAATGCTTCTTCGGACCGTTTCCGACTTCAATCACTACGTAATCCTCGGGTGAGTAATACTCCCAAGGAATAATCCGGTACATCGTCTTAGGTGGCTTTGTTTTCTCGTTGCGGCCCTTTGTTACATTATCTGCTTTTATTGCCTTTGCGTTTGCTTTGACTTCGTCCTTGGACGCCTTTACCACAAGAGCCTGTTTCGTCAGAACAACACCTGCTGGATAGCCTCCGAAATTCAGGATGTCAGCCCAGAGGATGTCGTAATCGCTTGGGACAGGTAAATATCTCTGAATCTTCCTTACGTTCTTTTGTGACAGTTTCGTACTCGAATCGGGGAGATTCTTGATTAGTCTTTCTAAGGTTGGGTCCATATACACTCTTTCGTTGTCTGACAAGGGTATTTTAATCCTTGAGATTGCTTTCAGTTGCTAGCTTTAGGAGACGGGTTGTACGGCCAGGGATCCTGGCAGAGTCGTAAACGAAACTACTGACTCAAATCAACTGGGACAATTTGTCCCAGTGCTACTGCTCGTCGAGTTCGGCAAGTCGCTTCATCCATTCGAGCATCTTCCCGCTCTCCAGGTAGTGGAGCAGTAGCCCCTCGCAGAACCTGTCCTGGCGTACGATCGCCAGGATCATCGCCAGCGTGCACTTCGCATCGCAGGCGGAGGCGTCAACGGCCTGGATGTCGTCCACGCCGTGCAGCCCGTAGCTCTCCAGGACTCCCATGTAATCATGCACGTCCATCACTTCGCTCAGGTCCTCCACGCACTCGTGGACCGCCTCGATGAGCATCTCGCCAGCCCTTCCGTACCCGACGAAGGGCATCTGGACCGGATCGTCCGACGCTCCCCTGTGCTCGGCGTCCACGATCCACTCGCCATGCTTCCCCTCGTCCTCGAGGGCGGGGATGATGCTCGTGATCTTCTCGAATCTTCTCAACGCAATCACCTCGTCATCTACTGTGACAGAATGTCGCAGTGGCCCCACTCGTGCCCGCAGGCGTTGCAATGCCACTTGGGGTCGTCGCCGGTGACGCAGCAGCCTCCAAGGACCACGCGGCCCTCCTCGAGGTCGCTTTCCAGCTGCTCGCTGTAGGCGGGCATACCCCAGAGGATGGCAGCCACGCTGCCGCTCCCGCACTTCGGGCATGCGGGGCGTCTTCCGTTCTCGTCGGCCATAGGATCCCTCCCATTCCCCGGGGCGGAGCCCCGTCGTCAAAGGTTTCGTGCGGTTACCATTCTAAAAGCGAGGACGTGCGAGCGGTGTCCGTTAAGACGGACATGCTTCCAACGCCTCGGGAAATACCATTTCCTAAGCTCGCCAGAGGTGTGCGAGCCTGTCGGTCAAGCCTGCCTGCACGTAAGAGCAGCATAAACACAGCACGGGTGGTGATGCGATGTACGTCAGGAACAGTTAGCGCCGGGCGAAGGTCGCATTTCAGCATTGGCGCTGAGCATCCTGCACCGTCGAATAGCGAGGCACTTTCACAGCTGCTGGGACAATCTGTCCCAGCGAGACATCCAACCGATATTATGCCAATTTCTTGAATATGGGACTTAGGGAACCCAAGGGAACCGAAGCCCATTCCCCTCAAAAGACTCCTTTCCCGCTTTCGTGTAGAAGGCTGATGAACGTACATGGCGTAACGCCGCGGAACGCAGCGATACGGCGCGGAAAGGATAGGAGGACGCATGAGACCACAAAGCGACTGCAGCGGCTGCACTGATCAGAACCAGGCCGCGAGTGGCCCCAGCGAATGGATGACCGTAGCCGAAATGCAGGAATACATGCATGCCGGAAGGACCAAGGCCTATGAGCTCATCAAGGCCGGAGAGGTCAGGTCGTACAGGCTGGGAAGGAGGATTCTCGTGAACAGGCTGTCCCTTGACCGATACATAAAAGCAAACGGAACACTTGGCGACCAACCGAACAAATGAGGTCCGAGCCATGTTGATTGCACCCGAAGCTTCGGCGCTATCGAAGGGCGAGGCATCGTCTTGCCGCCTCAAACGAACTCGAAACGAGGCAGACGATGAATGATGCAACAGGACCTAGACCAGTGCCACCTCAGGACTACTACAGCGCCCAGCAGGTGATGGACTTGCTGAGAATAAGCAAGAGAAGGCTGTACGAGCTCGCGGAACGCGACGATGACCCGCTGCCCCTCAGGACTTTCCCGGGGGCAAAGCGTGGATCGATAGCGGATCGGAGGGAGCTCCGCGATTGGGTCCTTCGCAACACCGTCCTAGTCCGCGAGCGCGAGCAAAGGGGCTAGGAGAAAAATGAAGGACATCAAGAGCGAGGGTGATGAGCGCGCTTCCCCTGAAGGGTTCATCACGTTGCATGGGTTCATGATGAAAGGAATGGGACTCTCTGGAGTCCCGCTCCTCGTCTTTGCCCGCATCTACGGCTTCAACTCGGCAGGATTGGACTTTTATGAGAGCAAGCCCCATCTCGCAAGCTTCCTGAACACAACGGAGAGGTCCGTATACAGGGCCTTCTCGGACCTACTCGAAAAGGGGCTGATCCAGGAGTCGGGCTCCCATCGACACGCAAGCGGCGCCGAGACGAAGTGCTACTCGGTCGTATGGTCGGCCATTCCCCCGAGGGCGAGGGGTCCAGACCCTGACAAAACGTCACCCCCTGACAAAACGTCACCCTCTGAAATCTTGTCAGTCGAAAGGGCGCAGGGGGATGACGAATCTTCAGTCCCCGGGCTGACGAATTGTCAGCCAATAAGAAAGGCCGATAACAAAGGTTTCAGATAGGAAAGGCGGCCTCGTTTGAAGGACGAGAGGAATCCATTCATTACGCTCGAGGAGGCAAGGGCCAGGGGATTGAGGTACTCCGAGCCGGAACCGGTTGCCTGCACGTACTGCGGGCGGGCAACCGTTCCCCTCGGCATCGAGTACGGCGGCGAGGTCAGGTGGATCACCCATGAGCCCTGCGGCTGCCCAGAAGAGCTCGAGGCAAAGCGGAAAGAAGAGGAGAGGGAGGCCAAGGAGGCCGAGTCCAAGCTCCAATCCAAGTTCCTCAAGGCGGGTGTCGCCAGGCGCTTCCTCGGCGCGAGGGTCGACCTCGAGGCATCGGCTCGATACCTGTCCAGCTTCGGGGGAAACGGGGGAGCCGGCCTCTACATCGAGGGATGCGTGGGCTCCGGAAAGACCTACGCGGCAAGCGCCATCGCGAAGGCGTTCGTTCTGTCGGGCTACAGCGTGGCCATGGGAACGACCCTCTCAATGCTCGAGGAGATCAAGCGCAGCTACGACGACGACCGCGCGCCTGGCATCAGCCGCTATGTCGGCAGCGACGTCCTGATCATGGACGACATAGGCAAGGAGACGACCAGCTCCTGGGCCCTCACAAACCTCTTCCAAATCGTCAACTCCCGCTACGAGGACATGCTCCCGACCATATACACGTCGCAGTACGACGTAGACACGCTGCTGTCCCGGATGGCCAGATACGGGGACCGCGAGACCGCCGAGGCGATCGTCTCGAGGATCGTGCAGACCTCGACGCATGTCCGCCTGCCGAATAGGGACAGAAGGCGCGAATCCAGCTTTTTCGGTGAAGACGGAACCAAGGGAACCCAAGGGAACCTTAGGCGTCGATGACGGCGGCAGGGTCCCTCCCACTGTTGGTATAAGCGCATTTGGCGGCGAGGAAGAGCTGGTCAGCTGAAACATCCCCGCAAACGAAAACCGAGCTCGTGACTCCTAGCGCCTCGCCGCCGCCAAGCAGAGACCCGCTGGGACAGATTGTCCCACCGACGAAAGGACCGACATGGAGGGCTTCGCACCCATCACAGGAGAGGAGCACGAGCTCCTCGTGGCCAAGTGCCAGGAGAACGGCTGGCTCAAGCGCGGCGGCTACGACTGGCAGGATGACCCCTTCATGGAGGAATACCCCTACGAGTTCTCCAAGGCCGAGAGCATCGAGGGTCTCCGCAACGCGTTCGCGCGCGGGAACTGGGCCATCAGGCAGGGTTTCGTCTACGAGGACCTCGCCTTCATCCAGCAGGTCAACGGCGGCGACGAATGGTGGACCTGCAAGCGCTTCGACGGGGAATGGATCGACTTCGAGAGCTGGAGCTTCGGTCGGATATCGCTAGACCCCGCGGAGTTCGAGGACGCGATGCTACATATGCGTCACGCGACCAAGGAGGAGTGCACATCCCTGCGCTACATGGACTCGAAGATACCCGAGAGGCCTCAGAGCCTCGCCGACAGGGCCCAGGGAGCCATCCAGGCGTCAGCAACGCTCGATTCCGCAACTCAGCACCGACAAGGACCCAACCACACCAGATAAGCCAGGAAACTTAGAGAAAGGCGGCATGTTATGCCAAGTGACTACGGGGACGACTCCGGCGAGAAGCTCGTCGACTGGATGCTGAGAATCGGGCAGGATGCGGGCGGCGCGGCGATGTCGGCAAGCGCCGAAAGGCTCGCAAACGCCTTCAGGAACGCGCGCGGCCAGGTCGCAGGGACCCCGGACGCCGTCGCCGAAGAACTGGAAGACGCGCCTCAGTGGGCGAAGCTCAGCATGGCTGAGTTCGAGCCGCTTCCGGAATACGAATCCATCAGGCAGCTCATCGACGAGGAGCTGGACAGGGCCTCCATCGAGCATGCCTTCCACAACGATGGCGAGCGTGGCTTCCTCGTGTTCAAGGTCGAAGACGCGCCGGACGTCGACGAGGTTTTCGCGGACCTCGAGAGGAAGGCGTCCGAGGCGCTTGACGAAGCCAAGGAGAGGATCGCCCAGCCCAAGTCCAGGGATGCTGAGAGGCTCGCCGTGAAAGCCGAGCAGGCCAAGGCCGCCTCGGCCGCAAGCAAGGCAGCCCGAGAGCAGGTTCGCCAGGTGGAGCGCTTGGAGCAGAAGGCGCGATGAGAAGCGATGTGCTCTTCACCGCCATATGCTCGGCGATCTCCTTCCTCGTCGGAAACGTCATCGCGGGCCATGCCCAGGAAACCGGGGCCAACCCGCTCATGGCGGGTGGGGGATTCGCGGAAACCCTCCCCGACTCCCTTGCATCGGGCCACCTCTTCTACGCAGACACCCTCTCCGTCGCGATCGGCGCGGCCTGCGCCTGCGCGGTGTGGCTCTTCTGGGCCAGGGAGGCTGAGCGCATGGGAAACTACCGGCGCGGCGAGGAGCATGGAAGCTCCAGGTGGGCGACCGCCAAGGAGATGGGGGCCTACGCGGATTCCAAGGATCCGGACAACAACGTCATCCTCTCCTCGCGATCCAAGAAGCGCTTCATCGACACGTCCCACGACCAGAGGACGGAGACCAACAACAACATGCTCGTGGTGGGAGGACCCGGAACGGGCAAGACCCGCTACTACGTCAAGCCGAACCTCTACCAGCTGAACGCCAACTACTTCATCACCGACCCGAAGGGGACGCTGATCATGGACGTCGGCTGGCTCTTCGAGGAATCGGGCTACGACATCCTCACCTTCGACACCATCGACTTCTCCAGGTCCATGCACTTCAACCCTCTCGCCTACGTACGCGACGAGAAGGGCATCCTGAAGTTCGTGGAGTGCCTCGTGAAGAACACGACGGGCGACAAGGAGCATTCCGGCGACCCCTTCTGGGAGAACGCCGAGAAGCTCCTCTACACGGCGCTGGTGGGATACCTGATCGCCCACTGCCCGCCCGAGGACCGGAACGTCGGCGGCCTCATCATGCTGCTCGCCCTCGCAGACGCCCGCGAGGACGACGAGGACTACATGAGCCCGCTCGACATGCTCTTCAACGAGATCGAGACGGGCAGGCGCCTGGCCCCCAAGGCCACGGCCACCGCCTACGACCCCGAGCGGAGGGACTTCGACGAGGGGGTTGAGGCGTTCGAGTGGATCGAGGTCGGCAAGCCCGCGAAGCCGGAAGAGGACTTCTCCCTGGCCACCTACAAGCAGTTCAAGGTGGCGGCCGGCAAGACAATGAAGTCCATCATGGTCAGCTGCAACGTCCGCATGAAGCCCTTCGACATCGACGAGGTCCGCGAGCTCCTCTCCTACGACGAGATGGACCTCGGCCACCTGGGCGACGCGCGCAGGAAGACCGTGGTCTTCGCGTCCATGTCGGACACGGACTCCACCTTCGACTTCCTGTTCGCGCTGCTCATGCACTTGGCGATGGACACGCTATGCGAGGTCGCGCTCTCGAGGTTCCAGGGCCGGCTCCCGCGCCCCGTCCACTTCATGTTCGACGAGTTCGCCAACATCGGCCGGGTGCCCGACTTCGAGCGGATGATCACCGTGACGCGCAGCCGCAACATCGCTGTGTCGATGATCCTGCAGTCCCTCTCGCAGCTCAAGGAGACCTACGGCGACAACAACGCAGCCACCATCGTCAACGCCTGCGACACCTTCGTCTATCTCGGCGGCAAGTCAAACGAGACCAACAAGGAGATATCGGAGATGGTGGGCAAGCAGACCGTGAAGAACATGACGGTGAACGACTCCCGCGGAGCAAGCCCCTCCACCACGAGGAACTACGGCGTGTTCGAGCGAGACCTGATACAGGCCTCCGAGATAGCGCGAATGCCGAGGGACGAGGGATTGGTGCTGATCAACGGCGCGCAGCCCTTCGAGGACAAGAAATACGACCTGCGCAAGCATCCGAGGTCGGCAAGGCTCGAAGGCCGCGGTCCGTTCGACTTCAAGGAATACAGAGCGAGGAGGTGGGCCTATGAGAGGGATTCCCTCGTAGCTGAGTGAGGGTTGCGGCAAGCGCGCGGCGCACAAGGCATCGGAACGCTTCCACACATGCCGATGCTGCCGCAGCCCCATGCAAAGGAGCACGCACGTGCCCCTGAACCCAATTCTAACACCCCGCGACAGCCCATCTTCCACATGCGGGCCAGGGGTGACGATCACATGCAAAGGAGACACATGCTAAACAACATCATCAGCCTCGTTTCGGGCTGCGTGACGTTCCTGGGCGGCTTCCTCGTCGTCTGGGGCGCGGTCAGCCTCGGCCTCGCAATCCGCGAGCAGCAGGGCGGCAGCCAGATCGCGAGCGCGATTTCCACCATCGCCGGCGGCGCGATCATCATCGCCGCATCCATCTACTTCGGTCAGCTGGACACTTCCTGGCTCCCTAACTAGGAGGCCGGAATGTCCCTTCAGATCCCCGTCCAGAAGGACATCGGAGAGTACGAGGAGAAGATCGTCGGCAAGCTCAGCCTCAGGACGCTCGTCTGCGTGACCCTCGGCTTCGCAAGCGCCATAGCAACGGCGGCGATCATCTACTTCTGGGTCGGCATCGAGGTCTCGAATGCCGCCTTCCCGGTCATGTGCGCAAGCCTCCCGTTCTGGCTGGCAGGCTTCTGGCGGCCTTTCGGCATGAGGCTCGAGCAGTTCATCCCCAGGTTCGCCGCCCACCACCTCGATGACCAATCCCTCCTCTACAGGAGCCCGACCGACCCGGCAATCGCCGCAGTCAAGACGGGCAAGACCAACAAGCGCGCACGACGCGCAGCCAAGCGAAAGGGGGCAGAGCTCCATGAGCCAACGAAACAGCAATGACAGGAAGGCGCCGCAGGCCAGGCCCGGGATGCTGGCGCTGCTCCTTGGGGGCGCCGGCAAGGCCAGCAAGACCAAGAAGGCGAGCGACGAGAAGGCGAAATCCCAGAAGAGGCTCAGGCGCTCGGCGAAAGACGTATTGCGATACATCGGCTACGACGCCATGTACAAGGACGGCATAGCCCAGGTGGAGGACGGCCTCTTCAGCCAGACCATCGAGTTCTCCGACATCAGCTACCAATCCGCAAGAAAGGAGAACCAGGAGAACGTATTCACCGTGCTATCGAGCCTGTACAACTACTTCAGCGCGGACACCTGCTTCCAGCTCACCATCGCAAACGTGCCCATTCCCGACAGGGAGATCGGCAAGAGGGCGTTCTTCGAAAAGGGCGACGAAGCGACCTCCAAGTACGTCGAGGAGTACAACGGCATCCTCAACGACAAGATGAGGGAGGGCTTCTCCAACCTCGAGCGCCACAGGTACCTGACCTACATGGTCGGCGCCGCCGACGTCGACGGCGCAATCCCAAAGCTCTCGCGCATCAAGGGCGACTGCATCCAGACCCTCTCGCGAGTCCGGTGCCAGGCGCACGCCCTCGACGGCACCGAGCGCCTGCGCGCACTTCAGTCGCAGCTCAGGCCGAAAAGCGAGTTCACCTTCGACTGGGACAAACTGTCCCACAAGTCGAGCCTGCGCACCAAGGACCTCATCGCGCCCATGCTCATCGACTTCAAGCCCCAGGGCAGGGCGGACGCATTCAGGGTGGACGACGTCTATTGCCAAGTCCTGCTCATCAAGAGCTTCGGATCGGTGCTCGAAGACTACTACATCGCAAACATCATCGACCTCCCGATCCCGCTGTCCGTCAACATCCATGCCCGGCCCCTGGCTCAATCCGATGCGCTCGCCCTGGTGAAGGGCCAGCTCGACTGGATGGACAAGGAGATCATCGACGAGCAGCGAACCGCGGTGAGGAAGGGCTACGACTACACCATCCTGCCCCCTGAGCTCCGCTACTCGAAGGAGGAGGCCGAGGAGCTCCTCGACTTCCTCAGGAACAAGAACGAGAGGCTCTTCCGCTACACGGGCCTCATCTACACCTATGCGCCGACCCTGGAGGAGCTCGACAGGCAGGTCGAGCAGATCGTGAGCGTCGCCCAGGGCAACTCGCTGGGCGTGGAGCCGCTCTACCTGCGGCAGCGCGAGGCGCTCAACTCGGTTCTTCCCCTGGGCAACAACCACGTCGACGTCTTCAGGTACCTGACGACCGGCCAGATCGCCATGCAGATGCCGTTCGCAAGCCAGGAGCTGAACCAGCCCGGCGGCGGTTACTACGGCCAGTCCAAGCAGTCGGGAAACCTCGTCATCTGCGACCGAGGACTCCTTGCGAGCCCGATGGGCTTCGTTTGCGGAAAGCCCGGCAGCGGCAAGTCCTTCTCCGTCAAGAGGGAGATCACGAATACCATCCTCGCGCATCCCGGCGACGAGGTGATCATCTTCGACCCGGCCGGAGAGTACGGCAACCTCATCAGCGCCTTGGGGGGAGCGAACATCCGCCTTGCGCCGGGAACCGACACGACGCTCAACCCGTTCGATACGGCTGCCGTATCGGACCGCAGCGACGCGACCAAGCTCGCCTACAAGACAGACGCGATCCTGGCCCTCTCGTCCGCGCTCATGGCCGAGGGATCGGAAGGCCTGCCGGAGAACGACAGGTCCATCATCACGAGGTGCGTCGGCCTGGCCTACGACCGCTGCGCCCTCGAAGACAGGCTCCCGACCCTGGAGGACTTCCATGCCATCCTCGCGGAGCAGCCCGAGGCCGAGGCCAGGGACATCGCGCTTCGCTACGAGCGCTACGTCCATGGCGCCTTCAGCTTCTTCAACGGCCAGAGCAACGTCGGCTTCGAGAACAGGATCACCAACATCGACATGCACGAGCTGGGCCAGAACATGAAGGTGTTCGGCATGCTCACCGCCTTGGAGATGGTGAGGAACCGCGTCATGGTCACGCCTCCCAGGGATGTCGTAACGTGGCTCTACATCGACGAGGTCCAGTCCCTCTTCGGGCACCCGACCATCGTCGACTACTTCGCCAGGCTCTGGCGCGAGGGCCGAAAGTTCGGCCTCATCTGCACCGGAATATCCCAGAACACCTCGCACATGCTGCTCAACGCCAACGCGCGAGACATGGTGATCAACTCGGACTTCTTCCTGCTCCACAAGCAGGGCCCCGCCGACCTCGAGGCATGGACGGAGATGCTCGACCTCTCCACGGCAGAGAGGGGCTTCATCGACGAGTCCATCAAGGCCGGCGAGGGCCTCCTCGTTGCAGGCGGCATCCGAGTCCCGATCAAGGACGACTTCCCCAAGGGAGAGCTCTTCAAGCTGTTCGACACCAAGCCCGCGGCGATCGCGGAGCGCTCCATGCGCGAGGGCCCGATCGGCGGTGCGAAGTGACGAAGGCAAACGCCTTGTCCCAAAACGATGGCACGTCCATGGCCGACCTCGTCACCAACGAGAAGGCCACCCTGGCGAACACCGGCACCATCACCGACGACGAGGCCCAGATGCTATCGACCCTCACCGAGAGGAAGAGCGCAGCGGGCGTCAGGGAAGCCGCGGAACGCACGACGGGGCAAGCGAGGGGGCATAGGCGCACCTTCGCCTCGAAGGCGGAAGAGGCAGCTATCGCCGAGTCCGCAGCCGGGAAGAGCGGCATGGCCAAGGCGGTAGCCGCCAAGGAGATGCTTGCGAGGATGGCCGTCGACGAGCTCGACGACAGCGAGGAGCTCGAAGGGAGCTCCAAGGCCTACGACGCCCATCGATCCGCCAAGGCGATCAAGGGGCGCATCGCCTCGAGGAGGACAGCCAGAAGGGCGGGGGCCAAGTCCGCCACCGCGCTGGGCGCCAAGCAAGGCGCCAGCGCATCGTCTGCCGCGGCGACGGCGGAGGCGTCCAGGGTCGCGGCGGCCCAATCCGCGGCTGCGGCCTCCCAGGCCGCCGTCTCGTCCTCCGGCGCCGCTGCGTTCGGCGCAGCGGGCGGGGCCGGCGCCTCAATCGCGCTCGGATCGCTCGCGGCCATCGCCGCCTTCGTCATCGGCGTCCTGATCGTCAGCAACCTTGTCAGCGCCCTGTTCGGCTTCTGGGAAAACGAGGCGAACAAGCAATCGCTAGATGGCCTGCCGCCCTACATCACCTATGAGATGGTCGAGGCCGCGCTCGAATGCCAGGAGAAGTACGGGCATCCCGCCGGCTGCACCCTCGCGCAGATCATCGTGGAGAGCGGCCAGGGCGACACCATGAGCAGGCTTGCGACGCGAGACCACAACCTCTTCGGCATGAAGTGGGCGGGGAGCTTCGCGGGCTGCCCCGAGGTCGCAGGAAAGAGCGCCTGGGTGACCAGCGAGGAGTACACGGCCGGCGTCCACACGGCGATCACCGCGTATTTCACGGTGTTCAAGTCCGACGTCGACTGCATCAAGTTCAAGAGCAGGGTCTTCCTTCAAGCCGGAACGTATGCGAACAACGCAACCATCCGCGAGGCCATGGAGAAGCATGACTCGGACCTCATGGCGGAGGGCCTGAAGGATGCGGGCTGGGCCACGAGCTCGACCTATGTCGAGAGCCTCAAGTCCGTGATGGACACCTACGGCCTGAGAAGGTTCGACACCATGACGGTCGAGGACCTCAAGAGCTCGAGGGCGAACGCGAACACTATCGTGGCGGCCGCTTACAGCCAGCTCGGCGTCCCATACGTATGGGGCGGTTCGACTCCCGGCAGGGGCCTGGACTGCAGCGGACTCACCCAATACTGCTACAGGCAGGCCGGGATCGCCATCAGCCATTACACGGAGAGCCAGTACAGCGAGCTCACGCACATCCCCCTGTCCCAAGCGCAGCCAGGAGACATCCTCTACAAGCCGGGGCACGTGGCCATCTACATAGGAGAGAACAAGTACATCCACGAGCCCCATACCGGAGCCGTGTGCTGCATAGGAACGGGAATCGACTACTTCACCTGCGCGCTGCGCAAGGTATGACGAAAGGAGCAAGCCCAATGAACAAGAAGAGACTCATGCTGGCGTGCGCAATCGGAGCGCTGGTGCTGCTCGCGGGCTCGGGGGTTGCCCGCTGCGCCATGCAGCCCTCGGAGGACCCGGCAACCGGGCAGGAAAAGGAATCAGCCCAGAAGGCCGATGCCGACAGCATCAAGAGCTACCTTGGAACAGCCTGGAGCGCCGACGGCGGCTCGAAGACGATGACCATCGCCGACGGGGTTGTCATCGAACGCGAGGGCGACTCCACCTCGGTGACCTACTACGAGGTCGTCTCCGAGCGATCGGACGCTGGCGGGATCTCCGTCAACGTGACCACGACGAAAACCCCGAGGGACGCCCCCGCCCAAGGCGTGATGAGGATCGATGCGTCGACCGAGGAGGTCTCCATCACCTGCGACGCCTTCGCGCTCTCGACCACCTACACCCTCGACGCGGCGCCAGACGCCAAGATCACCCTCTCTGCGCATTCGGACAAGCTCAACGAGCTCCTCGAATCAGACGACGAGAGCATCTCCAACGCGCTTTCGGCCTGGGCGTCGAAGCGCTCTCCCTACGCAACGTCCGCGGCATGGGACGGCGAGGTCTACATCGACTGCAACGGCAAGACCGTGACGACCTCGTTCACGCTCAACGACGGGGCCAGCACCCTGGTCCAGCTCCGCTACGACCAGACCACCAAAGAGCTGAGCGCCCTATGATCGCGGCGGTCAAGCGCATAACGGGGCAGAGGGAGTTCAAGCTCGCCTTCGTCATCGCCCTGGCCTTCCTGGTCCTCACGCTCGTGCCATGTCAGAACGCCTACGCGTCGATCGCCGACGACATCAACTCGTGGCTCTGCGACCTCCTCCGCGAATGGAGCAACTGGATGTTCCACGCGCAGGTGAGCGTCCTCGGCTCGATCGGATACGAGGGAATCCTCGACGCCCCCTTCTCCTCGATGCTCCAGAGCTCAAGCGACGTCTCCATGTACGACATCGCCAGGGGCACCTGGCAGGTGGCGATACTCCCCATCGGATGCGGCGTCCTCGGACTGGTGTTCACCTTGAAGCTCATCGAGATCTCCCAGCGCATGGACGGCAACCAGAGCATGCCGGGCGTCAAGGAGGTCGTGTTCCTGCTCGTGTTCTTCGCCGTGTTCTTGTTCCTCATCCAGAACAGCTTCGACATCATGGCCGCGATCTACGAGGTCATCGGACTTGCGGTCGACAGGGTCGAGGGACTCTTCGGAACGGGCGGGGCCATGAGCCTCGCCGAGGTCTCCATCGTCACCACCGAGGACGACGTGTCGGCCCTCATGGCAATGCTCGTCGTCTCCCTCATCAGCTGGCTGGTGGTGCTGGTGGCCTATATCGTCGCCCTCGTCGTCTGCTGGGCGCGAGCCATCCAGCTCTACATCATGGCGGCCTTCAGCCCGATCCCGCTTGCCTTCCTGGGGTTCGAGCACACCAGGCAGATCGGCATCGGCTACCTCAAGAGCTTCCTCGCCGTGTGCGTGGCGGGTCTGATCATCCTGGTCCTGCTCATCTCCTTCCCAGTCGTGCTGGGGGGAATCGTGAGCGTCAACCCCGGCACGGGCACGCCGGTGGACACCATCGCGAGCGGCCTGACGTACGCGCTCCAATACCTGGCCATGTGCGTGCTGCTGGTCCTGTCCCTGGTCCGAAGCGGAGCCTGGGCCCGAGACATCGTGAGCGGCTTCTAGGCACGGCCTTAGGCGGAGGGAGGTGATGCCCTTGAGATGCGGCAAGGGTTGACGATCGAAGACGAGCCGGGACTTCCACATTGCCCGGCGAATAGACAAGCAAAGGAGAAACACGCATGGAAGACAAGAAGAACGTTTACATCACCGTGCACAAGAGCTTCGTGAGGGAGGGAATCGAGTACTTCGACAAGAAGACGGGCCAGATGGGCAAGTTCAACTCCGTGACCCTGCCCCGCGACACGGTGATGGACGGCATGGATCTGAGCTTCTACCAGTTCAGCCCCCTGTTCGTGAACGAGTCGCGCTTCAAGGGCGAGGACTTCAGGGACATCCCGCTGCTGGCCGACAAGGAGGTCTGGCTCAAGCGCACCGTCATGGACCCGGACGGCAACCCCGTGACCGACGAGTCGGGACGCCCCGTCAAGGACACCGTGAAGGTCATGCCGGGCCAGCTCAAGGAGGCGCTCGACTCAGGCAGGGAGCGTTACCTCGCATCGCTCTCCGAGAGGGCGAAGGGCGCCCGCGAAGGCTCCCGCGAGCTTGCAGGCAACGCAGGCCGCTCGTCCATGAGCCGAGAAGACATCCCGTTCTAGGAGGCGCATGATGAAAGCGAAGACCACGGAGAGAATCGTATCCTCCAAGATCATCAGGGTCGTCATGAGCATGGCCCTCGTATTGAGCGTGTGCGTAGCCACGCCCATGAATGCATTCGCGGCAGGCAGCGTCAACGTCACCATCGGCGACGACATCCCGTATGCGGGCTATTCCACGACCCATATGTATGCCGACGGCGAGGTCGCGTACTGCGCGGATCCCCAGGCCAGCACCCCTGCTCCCGGCACCTACAGCAAGAGCGGCGTGAGCGACACCGACCTCATCGCGGCCATGTGGTTCAGCTACGGCGCGCCCGGCTTCGACGCATCCATGTTCCCCGACTCCTGGTACGACGGCAGCGGGTGGAGCGCCGACAAGTACAAGGCCGCAAGCCATGTGATCCTGGCCTATGCCTACCAGGGCTCCAAGGCCGATGCCGTCTTCGGCACCAACGGCGACTTCGAGGACTGGGCACGCAGCGAGCTGCTCGGCAAAACCTGGAAGTCCATCAAGGCGAGCAAGGGCAAGGTGTCCACCGGCTTCGAGGCCTTCTGCATCCACACGGGCCCTGCCACCCAGGTGCTCATGAGCTTCACCTGGGACAAGGGGGGCCTGAAGGTGGCCAAGGTTGACTCCCAGGCAGGGGCCGAGCCCCAGGGCGACGCCACGCTTAGCGGCGCCAAGTACGACATCGTCAACTCCTCCGGCAAGTACGCCCTCGTCGACGGCCGTTACTACGCAAGCGGCGAGGTGGTGAAGACCATTACCGGACACTGGGACGGCGGCGCCGGCGCGTATATCGCCAAGACTGCCTCCAACGCGCTGCCTTGCGGCACGTACACCGTGGTCGAGTCCGAGGCTCCCGAGGGCTACCTCGTGTCCGACTGGTCCGCCAAGGCCGAGATCGATTCTGACGGACAGGTCGTCGACCTCACCGGCAGCCCCTGCGACGACGACGTGATCCGCGGTGGCGTGTGCGTGACGAAGTCCGACGTCGAGCTCCAGGCGTCCGAGGCCCTGGGCGGCAACTCCCATGACACCCTGACCACCGGCTCCACCCTCTCCGGCATCGAGTTCACCATCACCAACGCATCCGAGCACAAGGTCCTCGTTGGCGACAAGTGGTTCGAGCCCGGCGACGTCATCGAGACCATCGCGACCGCATGGAACGACGAAGCGGGGGCATACACCGCCCAGACCGCTGCCGACGAGCTTCCCTACGGCACCTACACCATCCAGGAAACGAAGGCCAACGACTCCTACCTGCTCACCGACGGAGGGCCACGCACCTTCCAGGTGAGGGCAGAGGGCGCGCTGGTCGCAGGCGACAGGCTCGAGAGGCCCCTGGAGTTCTTCGACCAGGTGGTCCGAAACGACCTGGAGATCGTGAAGATGGCCGAGGACACCAACGCATCCCTGCAGGTGGCCTTCAAGGTGACCAACGTCTCAACCGGCGAGTCCCACGTCCTCGTGACCGACAAGAACGGCAACGTCTCCACGGCCTCATCCTGGAACAAGCACAGCGACAACACCAACGGCAACGACGGCCTGCTCTCCTCCGAGAGCATCAAGGCGTCTGACATGGACTCTAAGGCGGGCATCTGGTTCTCCCTTGGCGAGGATGGCTCCAACGCCGCAGTCGATGACGGTCTCTCCGCGCTCCCTTACGGCAAGTACGTCCTGGAAGAGCTCCGCAGCGACTCCAACGAGGGCTATGACCTGGTGACCAAGACCTTCGTGATCGAGCGCGACTCCACCGCGGCCAAGCCCGTGTGGATGAGCCTCGACGACAAGGAGGGTCCGAAGATCCAGACCGAGGAGACCGACAAGGCCGACGGCGACCACGTGGCCCAGGCTTCCGCCGAGACCACCCTGGTCGACACCGTCTGGTACGAGAACCTCAAGAACGACGGCACCGAGTACACCGTAACCGGAACCCTCATGGTGAAGTCCACCGGACAGGCCCTGCTCGACGCGGACGGCAACGCCATCACCGCCACCAAGACCTTCAAGCCCAGGCTGAAGGCCGGCGAGGTCCAGCTCGAGTTCACCTTCGACTCCAGCCTGCTCGCGGGCGAGGACATCGTTGCCTTCGAATCCATGGTCTCCGACGGCATCGAGGTCGCAGTGCACGCCGACATCAGCGACAAGGACCAGACCGTCCACTTCCTGGACATCCGCACCACCGCCGCCGACCAAGCCGACGGCGACAAGCTGGTGACCGGCACCGAGATCACCGTGGTCGACGAGGTGGCCTACGAGGGCCTCGTCCCCGGCACCGAGTACACGCTTGAGGCGACCCTGGTCGATGCCGAGACCGGGGAGCCCGTCATGGTCGAGGACGGCCTGGTGGAAAAGCAGGTGACCGGCAGCGCCACCTTCACCCCTGACGAGGCCGATGGCACCCAGGCAGTGGAGATCGCCTTCGACGGCACCGGCCTTGGCGGCAAAAGCCTGGTGGTCTTCGAGAAGCTTTTCGCGGCAGATGTCCAGCTCGCATCCCACGAGGATCCTTCCGACGAGGGCCAGACCGTGACCGTGGCCGAGATCGGCACCAAGCTCACCGATGCCGCCGACGGCGACCAGATCATCGTCACCGGCAAGGTGAAGCTCATCGACACCGTCGAGTACAAGGGCCTCGTCGCGGGCGATACCTACACCGTCCACGGCACCCTCATGGTGAAGTCCACCGGAGAGGCGCTCGCCGACGCAGAAGGGAACCCCGTCGTGGCTTCCGCTGAGTTCGTAGCAGAGAAGGCCAACGGCACCGTTGACGTGACCTTCGAGTTCGATGCATCTTCGCTCAACGAAGGCGACTATCTCGTCGCATTCGAGGAGTGCCTGACCGCCGAGGGTAACCTTGCGGCGGCCCACCAGGATATCGACGACGCGGGACAGACCGTCGTCGTCGACAACCCTGACACACCTGAGGTTCCCAAGACCCCTTACGACAAGACCGGAGCAACCGCACCCGTCAGCACCATCGGCATTTTGGCGCTCGTAGGTGCAGTCCTCGCCGGTGCGGGCGCAGCGGCACTTGCGCTCATGGGCCGTCGCAAGAAGGGGGATGCTGGCGAATCCGAGCCCGATGAGGAGGTGACCGAGTAAACGGGAGGGCTGCGAGGCCATTGCGCCTCGCAGCCCTTTTTCTCTGTATATGAAGAACGGAACAAAGAAAGCGCTTGTCGCACTCTCGTGCCTGGCGATTGTGGCAGGAGTCGCCATGTTCGTGTTGGGGCAGGGCGGGGTAGAGCAGAACCCCTCCCCGACCTACCAACGTGCAATCACGGATCAAGATGAGGAGGGCCAGGACAGAGTCATCGACTGGGGTTCGCTCCCGGACAGCGTAATCGCATGGGTCTACGTGCCTGGCACCACCATCGACTATCCGGTTGTCAGGGGATTCGACGAGGACCCGGGATTCTACCTATTCCACGATGCGGAGGGGAGATATTCCGCATGGGGCACTCCCTACGTTGCCAACGGCTGCGAGGAGGGTCTGGAAAGCCCCCTAGTCATGGTCTACGGGCACCACATGTCGGACGGGACGATGTTCGCCCCGCTGGCGGGTTACAGCAGCAGGCCTTTTGCCGAGGAACATGCTGAGATCATCTTGTACACGCCTGATCGAACCCTGCATCTCGAGCCTGTGCTCGTCAACGTCATCAACGCCAACAAGAAGAACGTGCGCCTGAGTTTCGGCGAGCAGGAGGAGCTGGAAGAGTACATGGCCGCAGAGGAGGCGGAGAGCGAGGTCGTGCTTGACGGATACCGTTCCGGCAGACAGGTATTCGCCTTCGTCACGTGCTCGTACGAGACGAGCAACTCGAGGACAGTCGTCTATGCGATGGAGGCCGAATCATGATTCACGCAGCATTACTGCCGCAGCTGCATCGCTGATGCGAATGGAAGAGCTGGGATACCTGACCATCTTTCAAGACGGCTTCTCGACAATCAACCTGATGGCGACGAGCAACGCCCTTGCTCGTGAGCTGCGCGCCATACGAAGGCTAGCTGCGGATGATGGATCGACATGAGCCTCGGAGGGAATATGCAGGGTATGCTTCAGGAATGGAGAAGGGCGAGTATGGGACACTGCGCGATGAAACGACCGCTAGAATTGCCTAAACGAAATGGAGGTTACGATGAACAATAAAGACTACTCTCTCCTGAACAAGACCCTGATCATCACTGACATGTACAAGACCGACCGAGATCCAATGGTGCTCGGCGGCGTTGCGATCCGAGCCGAGGACCTCGAGGAGTTCATCGAGGCCGTTGAGGAGCTCGCCACCAATCGCTTTGGAGGCGCGTCTTTCTCTGAGCTGCTGGATAACGATCTCGACGACGACACTGCGAGGGCATCGTCAGCCCGTTACGACAGAGAGCAGATCGACGCCATGTTCGCCGAGGTTAAGAGGATCCTCGGACGGGACGAAGACCTGTAGATATGGCAAGGGCGCGGTTGAACCGCGCCCTTCGTTTGCTCTGGGGATTAACCGAGGTCTTTTCTCTTGAAAGATGTTGAGAGCATCATGAGAAGAACATCGTTAACCATTCTTCCCCTGAAATTGCAAAGTGCTGTGAACGGGGTTCTGCTGAGCAGGTTCATCTCCTGCTCTGTGATGCGGCCTTTTTCTGGTGGACAGTGAACGATTAGGCCGCAGCGCGAGTTCTTGGCGCGGACAACCGACTCGAAATCATCTGGCTCCAGATAACCATAAACGACAATCAGCAGCAGGGCGTCATGGGCCTTATCAACGTGCTTGCTGGAGACACGCTGGATATTCTTGTTCTTTATAAGCCCCGAATCAGTGAGGTCTTCGCAGATGTCGCGATAGTCGTTTTCCCCTGCTACGACCAGAATCTTCTTGCCGAACAATGCTAGTCCGAATCTCCACAGGGCCTGGGTTACGCCAGCGAAAGCGCCAAGCACGATGGCGACAAGAGCTAGGAGGCCGAATAGACGAATCGCGAGATCGAGATAACCGAAAACGGCTACTGCGGCATCGATGATTGCGGATGGATTATCCATAGGTTCTCCTATTCCACGTTGATGAAGAACGGGTTGCTCCAGCGGACGCAATAGCCTTTCCTCACCACGAAACACTGCACATAGTGCTTTCCTGTGTACGCTGTCTCCTCGCGTCTTGAAGTCTTACCTTCGTTTGGTATCTCGAATCCGCCTCTACGGCAAACGCGCAGGGCTTCTTCTCCGGTGTTTGTGACCTGCCACTTGACGGAACCGCCTTTAACCGGACCGCAGTTCACCCTGTACACAACCTTTGATCCTTTTGGTATGGCGGGCCCGTCATTGACAAGATCGAACGACTCCCCAGAAGGCAGGGTGACGGTTGCCGTAATGGTCGCGTTTGGCTTCGGTGCCTGCATGGGATAAGCGAGTTTCTGCCTGTGGCCCACTTTCAACGCGGCGTCTTGGCTCATGGCTTTCACGAGAGACATGGAGCCGGCGGATGCGTCTCCTGTAGGGAAGTTGTCGCCGAGGATGGTCTTCCACGTATCGTTGGAAGTGCCATTCTCGGCCAAAAGCGTGAGGTGCTGGTTCAACTTCTCCACGAATTGCGAAAAGTCGGAATGCTGGTATTTCGCCGCAAGGTTGTTGCCGCTTATTGCGGGATCCTCGATAAAGGGGACGCCATGAGATTCAAGCTCGTCAACGTATGCAGTTGCGAGGTTTGCCATCGTCTGCATTACGCGCTCTTCGATATTCAGCCCTGCTTCCGGCAGATTATCGGCAATCATCTTCTCCAGAGTGATGCCTTTGGGAAATTTAACCCATGATGGGCAATGCTCCCTTCGCCACCATTTCATGATCTTCACCAGGGGCTTGTAGTTGTTGTCGAATCCCTGGTTAACTTCGGTGGACCAGGAGATATGGCCTTTGGGGTCGGTGCGCTTCCAGGTCCCGTCTGTCCGGGAGCCGATGTACAGCAGGCCATCTTCGTCTTTGGCTAAAGGCACAATATCCAAGTGGAAGTTCGCCATGTCAACGCCTACGGAATGGGTCTGTATCCTGGTGCTTTTATAGCAGCTGCGCTCCCTGATCGCCTTTTCGAGTTCGTAGAGCACGGTGTATGGAGAGTCGTCAATGGAATGGGTGGTTTCGACGATGATGTCAATATCGCAGCTATCCGAATCCTTCTTTGGGCGAATGAAGGTCTGCTTGGCATAGGATCCCGAGAGGTAAGTGTCGACGTGAGTATTTTTGTAGCTGTCGCATGTTCTAAGATGTTCTCTGAGATTGCGATGAAGCCTGCTTGCTTCGTCGATTGTGGACTTGCTCGGGTTGATGTCCTTCAGGAATGATTCAAAGTCTGCGTTATTGGTCATATAACCGCCTTTCCAAACAAATGTTCCGTCGTCGGACATTATAACAGTATGGTCACACTAAACAACATATAGATATAATGCAAGAATGAAAACACAATATATTGTGTGTATGACAATAATGAGGCCGCAATTATTATAAAGCTCAAATAAAAGGAGCCTGTCCTTTCTAACGGACAGGCTCCTTTGCTCTCCATGTCTTACATGAACCTGAATACGGCTTTGATGAGCCACCTGATGAATCCTGAGATGCACTTACCAATCAGCTTCATCCATATCACCCCAATCCTCGGAGACGACCCTTGCATCGCCCTTCTCCGGTTGCTTTTTCATCGCTGCTAACGCGTATTCAACCGCGGTCTTTGTCACTCCGGGGATAGCCGGGTTCTCCTCTCCGGTTTCTATGACCATGAAGGCATGCAGCTTCCTTATCCTTTCGAGTACGCCGTCGTTCGAGGCACCGATGCGCATGAGCGCGGCTGACTCGAACTCCCTCATATTGCAGACATCACCGGCGACCCTCGCGATGACCATCTCTCCATCGACGGTGACGTCGCATAGCTCCTTTGCCTCCTCCGCGGTAGAGAGTAGGAATCTCCATCCGCGGGACCGCCTTGCAACGGGGATTCCCGCGGCACCCTTTCGGAACTCGGGCTTGGCGGCGTAGTAGTTCGCGACCAGCCAAAGCCCCTCTTCCTCGATGTCGCCCAGGCCGATCTCGAAATCCGTGAGCATGTTCTTCGAGTCGAATGGCGCGGAAGTGGCATAGGCGCCCGTATCAAACACATCGATGCGCCCACCCGGGTAGGTGATTCTGATGTTCATCGTTCGTTCCTCCTTCGCTGTTGCTCGCGTTGCCTTGCAGCCAGGCTTCTCTGCTCGTTCTGGCTCGCCCTGGACCTGCGCCTGTCGACAAGCTCCTGTTGTCTCTGTTCGTACCTGACCTGCTGCGGCATGAGCCTGTGCTCGGTCATGTACTCCTTTGCCTGCATGAGCCTTTGGGCGCCCTCGCTGCCGATCTGGCCGCGCCGGGAGAGGGTAGCGAGGCGAGCATCGAATTCCTCCAGGGACTCGACATCGAACTTCGCGCAAGTCTCCAGCGCAGCGGAGAGCTTTGACAAGTCCTCCAGGTCGTTCAGCTCGATCGCGTTTTCGGCGCGCTTCCTGATCTCGTCAACGGACTTCTCGGTGGGTCTGTATGCCCCGCTCCTGTCGAAGCGCCGCTGCAGCATCTGCTTGCCGTAGGTGTAGCCCAGGCGCTCCCCAGAAACCTTCTTCGAGGGCCAGTCCGCAAGCGAGAAGATCCAGTCGTCCCGGCGCGCCTTCGAAGAGTTGTCGGCCACATGCACGTCCAATGCGTCCAGGATCGCGAAGAACTCCGCCTCGCTGGTGGCCATGGTCTTCGCAAGGGCCACGCGCGCCCTGATATCGCCGACCCAGGTGTATCCGCCCGCCTTGGCGATCTCCCTCTCCTGCCGTCCCAGGTAGACGTTTCTCCGTGTCCTGGGCGCGTTAACCTTGTTTTTCTCAGCCGCGTCAGCCTTGCCCTCAGATGGCTTCCTCTGGTTCGACAGGCCCGAAAGTCCTCGCTCCCGCGCCATGTCCTGCAGCGCCCGGTTAAGGTCCTCGGGGTGCTCGGTGTGCATTCTGTTGCCAGTTAGGAGGTTGGTACTATTGACGACGATGTGGGCATGGGGGATGCCGCGAGCGTTGTCGTCGTGGTAGACGATGGCGATTTGGTTGTCGGGGAAGAACCTGAGGGCCCAAGCGCCTGAAAGCTCCCGCAGCTCTGCAAGGCCGATGGCGTCATCTGGGTCCGGGGAGAGGACGAAGTGCTTGAAAGTTCTGGCCCTCATTCCATGCCAAGGTTCGTCATGTCCAAACTCGGCCCTTGTCGCATCCATCTCGACATCCCAGAGCACAAACTCTTTCTTGTCCTCGGGAGTGTCGATGTCTTTACGTTCGTCCCACGAGAGATTGAAGAAGTCCCTTGCTAACGCGCGGTTCTTCTTCTCCAGATACCGCCTGATTCCGACGGTTGAGCCATGCCCCGATATCGGTTTCAGAATTGGCATTACTTGTCAGCCACCAAAACAAGGCTCTGCATCTGGCCGAGCTCGTAGGCGAGGCGCTCAGCGTTGCGGTTCACGGTGACGAGCTCCACCTCGATCTCCTCCGCCTTGGTGCCGATGAACTCTCGGTCGATGGTGCCGCGCGCGACGTAGTAGTTGATGGAGTTCATCGCATGGACTGCCTGGTTGTAGTGGTACCCCCATTTGGTCAGCTCCCTGGACATAGCGTTCATCGCCTTTCGGTCCACGAGAATCGCATGCTCCGCCTCGGGGTTCTCCTCGGTGGCCAGGGGGATTCGCACGAGGTATCGGAGATACTCGGATTTGGTCAGCCCCGCATCCTCGCAGCGCTTCTCCAGCTTCTCGTAGTCTTCTTGAGCCATGCGGAAGGTGAGCCGCTGTTCCTTGTTGGTCTTCTTTGCCATGGTTTGCTCCTATGCTCTCCGCGCATCGCGCGGTCGTGGTTTGTCTAAAGCAGGGGCGCGGGGGATCCCCCGCCAGGTGAGCCGCTTTTCTTTTCACCGCGGCCGCCTGCTATTCCGGGCGTACTCCGGAGCGAGCCCTCACACAGCTCGCGACAAAGCTGCTCGAACGTGCCCGGAACAAGTGCCTTGGGCTGTCAGATTTCTGTCTGACGCCCATGGGCTACTTGCTGGATTTGCCGCCTGAGCCCCTTACGGGACCAGGCCGGCATGGAAGGTCATCTCTTCATGAAGCGGGCCGTCATCTCCGCTATCTCGCGGAGGGCCCGCAGGTCGTGGTCGGTGACGTTGCGGTGCGGCTCGTCGAGCCACGCGGCGATCTGGCGCTTGGCCTTCGCGAGCCTCGGGTCGGCAACGTGCTTCTTTCCGGCGTACTCGACCACGTAGTCGGACAGCTGCTTCTTGCTGACGAAGCCGCGTCCCTTGCGCTCGTAGAGGTCTGACTGGTCGCGTTTGGGGAGGTTGCTCAGCGCCTCGACGGCGGCGGCGGTGAGGTTGCCGCTGTCGGCCTCAGCGGCCCATTCCGGGGAGAGGTCCTCGGCGATCCTTCGGGCCATGCGCTCCTCGCGCTGGATGGTCTTGCCGGAAACCTTGCGGCCCGTCTGCTGCTCGATGATCCTCGCCTTGACGTCCTCGGTGCGCATGCCCGTGAGGGACTTGTCGCTTTGGCGCAGGGCCCTGACCTCCATGCCGAGGGCACTCGTCGCGGCGGCCCTCTCCGAAACGGTCAGCGCCCTGACGAAGTAGTTCGCCGTGTGCAGCAGCGTCACGGACTGCTCGTCGCTTATTCCCTCGATGATGCGGCAGGGCATCTTCTCGTACGAGGGGTCCTCCCTGGAGAGTAGCTCGTATGCCGCCTTGCGCCTGTGGCCCGAGATCATCTGCCATGAACCGTCGCCCATCTTCCTCACCAGCGGGATGTCCGTCAGGCCGTTCTCGGCGATGGAGAGGGCGAGCTTGCGGATGCTCTCGCGGTCCATGGAGTAGGTCACGTTAGCGGGGTGGTCGGCGATGGTTCGAACGTCGATCTCTACGACGGGGTAGCGCTCCCTGGTCTTCGAGGATTGGTCCAGAAGACCCGTGATGGAGAAGCCTGCGGCCACGTCCCTAGGCGAGCTCATGGGATATCTCCTCGGCGAGCGCCGCGTAGTCGAGCGCCGGTCTGCTGCCGGGCTCGAAGGCCGTCACGGGCTTCCACTGCCAGCTGCCTTCGCATACCTTGGAGCTGGCATGGATGACGGTTTCGAACTGGGACTGCGGGAAGAAGTTGTCCAGCACCTGCGCGCCGGTGGACTCGGCGTTGGTCATGCGTCCTGGGACGCAGGTGCGCAGGATGCGGTACTTCGGCGTCGGCATCCTAAGCGCCTCCGCAATCGACTTGGTTGCCTCTACCGTGAGGGCGGTGCCGCGCATGACGGTGGAGTCAAGCTTCACGGGAATCACCACCAGGCCATTGTCGGCAGCGGCGAGGTAGGCGTTGAAGGCGAGGCGCTTCATGACCGGGGAGCAGTCGATGAGACAGACGTCGTAGTCCTCGGAGGCGTCGTCCAGGGCGAACTTGAGCCTCTGCTCGCGCAGGAGCAGCTCGTTTTGGTCCACCAGCTCGATGGTGGAGGGGATCACGGAGAGCCCCTCGGTGTCGGTCTCGTAGGCGAGCTCGGAGACGGGTCGTCCTCCGTAGAGGAGCTCGATGGAGGTGCGGTCCTCGGCGGCCGCCCTCTCGTAGAGGCCGAAGAAGTCCGTGGCAGAGGCCTGTGGGTCGAGGTCGATCAACAGGACCCTCTTGCCCTGGGAGGCGTAGATGCTGGCCAGGTTCACCGCCGTGGTGGTCTTGCCGACGCCTCCCTTGTAGTTGGATATGGCAATCGTGCGCATGGAAATCCCTTTCCTTCTTGCATCGGTGACGCGGGCGATGTGGAAGTCCCGCGCCAACGAAACCTTATTTCGTCGGAATCGTACGTTTTTGTCCGACAAACACATCATATCACAAAACGTACGATAACGTACGATGTAAGAAGGAAAGGTGTGCCGCGGAGATCCATGGGCATGGGCTCGTCGTGCGAGCAAACGAAAGCCGGGCGCCCCTGCGGGCGCCCGGCCTCCTCCTCGGAGGAGTGGAGGTCGCTACTCCTCGTCGGACTCCATCGTGGAAAGCTGGTTGATGTGATGGCGCAGGAGGGCTCGGTCCTCGCTCACGACCATCATCGAGATTGCGTCGAATCGGACCGAGATGTCGCCTCGGTCGGCGTTCTCCGCGAGCCACTTGGCGGCAAGGGCCTCGCGCTTGACGCGGTCGTTGTCCTCCTCGGGGAAGCCGTCGGTGGCGTTTTTGGCCTCGACGGTGACGAAGACGATGGTGTCCTCGTCCATCGCGACGACGTCGATGGTGCCGAAGCCGTCGGGTGCCTCCCAGCTGGTGGAGAGGACTTCGTAGCCCCTGCGCTCCAGGAACCTCTCGGAAGCGGCGATTGCCTTCTCGTGCAGATTGCTCATAACGTGACCTCCTAGTCTTATCGGCTCGCCCCTGTGGCTTGCCTTGTGACACGGAGAGCGCGCGGGTCCGAGGGGAGCGGAAAGGGAGGAAGCGAAGGCATGTCTTGGAATGATCATCCCCATGCCGCTAGTTTTCCGAAGCGCAGCGGTTTGTTTCGGTGGGATCCAAACCTCCCTCCCACCGCCGAAAGAAATCGGAAAAGTATCGCGGCCCTTGTAGCCCCTTCGGTTCCGTGCGAGCGTGCGTGGTCAAGGGAAGCCAGGGCGAGACGGCAGGCGGAGGGTGTGTGGAAGATGCTCGGGCTAAATCGCCACCCGGGAGGCCGTGGCCGCTGGGTGCCTGGAGGCGGCACTATGGGACACCCATCTATTCGGTAACCGCGTTCTGCGATAGAATGTGAGGATGCATTTGTCGGACAAAACGCAAGGCCGGAGGCGGTGTTTCCCCGTGACGTACAACAACAAGGCCAAGCTTAAGACCCTCTACGTCAAGCAGATGCTCGAGGAGGAGACCGATGCCGAGCACGGCCTGTCCATGAGGCAGATCATCGAGAGGCTGGAGCATCTCGGGGTCAAGGCCGAGCGCAAGAGCATATACCGCGACATCGAGGTGCTCATGGAGTTCGGCTGCGATATCCGGACCTTCCAGAGGAACCCGGTGGAGTACGCCATAGTCCGGCGCGACTTCAGGCTCGACGAGCTCATGCTCATGGTCGACGCGGTGCAATCGAGCAGGGCGCTTACCATCAGGCAGGCGAACGCGCTGGTGACCAACATCAAGATGCTGGCGAGCGACCATCAGAGGGCCCTGCTGGACCGCAGGATCCACGTCCCGGGCAGGATACGCACCAAGAGCGAGGGGGTGTTCGCCAACGTGGACGCCATCCACGAGGCCATGAGGCTCCGCAGAAAGGTGGAGTTCACCTACTACCGGCGCGACGTCGACGGTAAGCGCTACGCGACCCGCGATGGCAGGCCGCACGTCGTGACGCCCGTGGAGGTCGTCTATGCGGACGGGTTCTATTACCTTACCGCTTGGGACGACGACCACGGCAACATGGCCGAGTACCGCCTGGATCGCATGGGAAAGGTGAGGGTGTCCGATAGTAAGGCCTCGCATAACGATGAGATTAATCATCATGTATACGATGAGGCGAAATACGAGTACTTCGGCCGGTTCGGCGGCGACGAGGTCATAGCTACGCTGAAGGTCCGGGCCGACAAAGTGGAGATAGTGATGGACCGGTTCGGCGATGCCGCCGAACTGAGCCGGATCGATGACGAATATGCGCGTGCCCGCGTGCGCATCCGCAAGAGCGAGCAGTTCTTCGGATGGATAGCGGGCATGGGCAAGACGGTAACGATCGCCGGGCCGAAGAGCCTGGTTGAGGAATACAGGAATTATTTGAAGGAACTGATAGAGGACTAAAGATGGAGTATCTGGACAACACAGGCAGGCAGCGCCTTGGCGATGCTCTCCGGGAGTCGATCGACTCAGGATCGAAGCTCTCAATCATTGCTTCCTTCTTCACCGTTTTCGCATATGGCGAATTGAGGGAAGAGCTCTCGAAGGTCGACGAGCTCAGGTTCATTTTTAGCGAGCCCACGTTCATCAAGCAGATGCAGGCCGACAAGGTCCCTATGGAGTTCGTTCTCTCCAAGAGGTCCCGTGAGAGGGGCGTCGGAGGTACGGGCCTGGAGCTCACGCTGAAAAACAACCTTAACCAGCGCGCTATCGCAAGAGAGTGCGCCCAATGGGTTCGCAAGAGGGCGAGCTTCAAGACTGCGAAGCAAGCTGGCATGATTGCAACGAGTGGAACGTACCATGTAGCCAATCCTGCCTCGGAGGATCATGCATTCATGGGCTCCCAGGCCAACTCCTTCACGCTTGAGGGTCTCGGCTATGAGCGCAAGCCCGGCGTCGTCACTGGAGTCAGCCATTTCCAGACGACCATGGAAGCCATGGGCTTGAAGGCAATGTTCGACGGTATTTGGGACAACCCCTCGATGGTTGAGGAAGTCACTGATGAGGTGGCCCTCCAGATAGAGACGCTCTATCGCGAGAACCCGCCCGAGTTCGTCTACTTCCTGACCCTGTACCATCTGTTCCGTGACTTCATGGAGGATGCCGAAGACCCCATCAGGCCAGGCCTGAAGTTCGAGGAATCCGTCGTCTGGAACAAGCTCTATGATTTCCAGAAGGACGCCGTTGTAGGGGCCATCCGCAAGCTCGAGAAGTACAAGGGCTGCATCATCGCCGACAGCGTCGGCTTAGGTAAGACGTACGAAGCCCTGGCCGTCATCAAATACTATGAGGAGAGAAACGGCCGCGTGCTCGTCCTCTGCCCGAAGCGCCTGCGCGAGAACTGGACGCTCTGGACCCGCGGCAATGATGACCGCAACCCCCTTGCCGACGACCGCTTCGCCTATGACGTACTCAACCACACGGACCTGTCCCGCTACCACGGCATGTCGGGAGACATCGACCTGGAGCACCTGCGTTGGGGCAACTACGACCTCATCGTAATCGATGAGTCCCACAACTTCAGGAACAAGTCCACGGACTCCGAGAAGAAGGATCGCTACACACGTCTCATCGAGGACGTCATTAAGTCCGGAGTGCGCACCAAGGTGCTCATGCTTTCCGCTACCCCTGTGAACAACCGCCTGCTGGACCTGCGAAACCAGGTGGAGCTCATCACCGAGGGCAATGACGAGTACCTGGCGGATACCGACGGCATCGCCTCGATCACCCAGGTCACGAAGGTTGCCCAGGCGCGCTTCTCTGAGTGGAGCAAGCTGCCCGACGAGGAGCGCACGACCGAGAGCTTTGTGAACGCGGTGAACGCCGACTACTTCAAGCTGCTGGACGTGCTCACGATCGCCCGCAGCCGCAAGCACATCGCCAAGTACTACGGTGCCGCAAGTGGGACATTCCCGCAGCGCAGGGCGCCGCTGGCATACAAGACGGCGATTGACCTAGACGGCGAGCTGCCGCCGATCGCCGAGCTCAACGACATGATCGCGCAGCTGACCTTCGCCCAGTACCAGCTGCTGGGATACGTCCGCCCGGAGAAGAAGGGCAAGTACGCCGACAAGTACGGCGACACCTGGGGCAAGGACTTCGAGAGCCAAGTGCACCGCACGGCCGCAGTGGCCAACCTCATGCGCGTGAACGTGCTCAAGCGCATGGAGTCCTCTGTCAACAGCTTCAGGATCACCCTTGAGCGCATACTGGGGGCATGCACCTCCATGCGCGACAGGCTGGACAACATCGGCTCGTCCGTATCCTATGAGACATCCGGGTGGGACGGCGAGTTCGACGACGATGACGACGCCGAGGAATTCGCTTCCGGCGGCAAGGTCCAGGTAGACCTGCGCGACGTCGACGCCCTCAGGCTCGGAGAGGACCTGGACTACGACATCGCCAAGCTCAACGTGCTACTCGACTATGCACGCCAGGTCACCCCAGAACGAGACGCAAAGCTGCAGCAGCTCAAGGCCTTCATCGCTGACAAGGCCACCAATCCCTACAACCCAGGGAACTCCAAGGTCCTGGTGTTCAGCGCGTTCGCGGACACCGCTGACTACCTGTTCGACCAGCTTGCCGAGCCACTGAAGAAGGAGCTCGGCCTGGAATGCGCAGAGGTCTCGGGCAACGGCAGCAGAACCTATTCGCTTAAGCTTAGGCGCGCTACTTTCGAGAGCGTGCTCGGGCACTTTGCGCCTGTGGCCAAGGAGCTGTCCGAGGTTGACCGCAGGCGCGGCGAGATCGACATCGTATTCGCGACGGATTGCATCTCGGAGGGCCAAAACCTGCAGGATTGCGACTGCGTGGTCAACTACGACATCCACTGGAACCCGGTGCGCATCATCCAGCGCTTCGGCCGTGTCGACCGCTTGGGATCCAAGAACACCCAGATCCAGCTGGTCAACTTCTGGCCCGATATCGAACTCGACGAGTACATCCAGCTCGAAGGACGCGTGAAGGGGCGTATGGTCCTCATGGACGCCAGCGCCACAGGCGAAGAGAACGTCCTTGAGGCCAAGCGTAGCGGCGAGATGAACGACCTCCAGTATCGACGCAAACAGCTCGAGCAGCTCCAGCAGGAGGTCCTGGACTTGGAGGACATCTCTGGCGGCATCTCTATCACGGACTTCGCCTTCGATGACTTCCGCGTCGAGCTGCAGCGCTACGCCAAGGAGCATCCCGGATTGCTGGAAGGTTCCTCTCAGGGCCTCCATGCCGTCACGGTCATTCCCGACGACCTAAAATCAGAGGTGCAGCCCGGCGTCATCTTCTGCCTCAAGCAGAACGACGAGAGCAGGAACCCCAAGGACACCAACCCGACGTTCCCTTACTACGTCGTCTATGTGACCGACGATGGGATCGTCAGGTCAAAACACACCAATCCGAAGGTCGCGTTGGACGTCATGCGGGCGGTTTGCGCCGGCAGGCCCGAACCGCTTTACGACCTGTGCCGAGAATTCAACGTGCAGACGAGAGACGGTGCAAGTATGAGCGACTATTCCGACCTCCTGGATGCGGCAGTATCCGAGATCACCGGCGTGCAGGAGAGCAAGGGAATGGAAAGCCTGTTCAGCCTTGGCGAGGTGGGCAACGGCGCGGGCCTCGGCTTCGACGACTACTCCCTGGTCAGTTTCGTGGTGATGAGATGACGATGCGGTTGAACGACATATTCAGACTTCCCGAAGCCGCCCTTGCGGGCGACAAGCGCATCCCCAAAACGATGCTCGTCTCCCAGGCCGCGCTCACGAAGCACGAGCAGAAGACCCTGGACAAGGTGAAGCGTGTTGAGCATTTCGCCACTGTCCAGAAGTCGACCACAAGGATTCCCTCCTGTGTGAACGACGAGAGGGACATCCAGGGAATCATCTTCCTGCGTTGCGAGATGGCTGGCGATTCGGAGGCCTATGCGGACGTCGGCAAGCTTCTTCACAAATGCTTTCCGAACCCCACGGTCATCGTATTCGACGGAGAGAGCCATATGTGCATTTCCGCATCGGTGACCAGGAAGAGCCTTTCGGAGAAGGGCGCCGTCGTTGTCGAGGATGTTCAGAGTACGGGTCGATTCGCGATGGGTGACTGTCAATACGCGGCGTTCCTTGAAGCCTTGGACTTCGACAAGCTAGATCAGCGCGACCTGCTCTGCTACGTGAAGGACATTGCATGGAACATCCAACTGTCACGAAGTGTTCCAATGCTGGGATTCTTTCCGATGTGCAGCGAACACGACAGGGGCAAGCTTGCCGAGTTTATCAGCGAAAGCAGCAGGCTAAGCAAGGAGCTCCACGATGTTCAAATCGCCGGCAAGGACAAGGACGCTACTTTAAACGAGAAAGCGAAGCTGCGAATGCGCGGCAAGGAGATAAAGAGAAAGAGCGACAAGATCGCTGAAGAGATTAAGGAGATTTGCGATGGAGGAAATTAAGGCCATGGACCTTGAGTCCAAAGACTTGGTGGCAGAGCGCATCGAGCAGATGAAGGCCCTGTTCCCGGAGATCGCCACCGAGGGTGACGGCTCCATCGACTTCGAAAAACTCCGTCTTGTTCTTGGCGATGAGGTCGAGGATAGTGACGAGCGCTACTCGTTCACTTGGCCCGGAAAGCAGGAAGCGATTCGCCAGGCACAAACCACAAGTGCAGCAACTCTTCGTCCCTGCAGAGAGAAGTCTATCAACTGGGATGCGACGGAAAACATCTATGTCGAAGGTGACAATCTTGAAGTTTTGAAGTTGCTTCAGCGCGGTTACCACGGAAAAGTAAAACTGGTTTACATTGACCCGCCCTATAACACCGGTGGGGATTTCGTCTATAAAGATACTTTTGGCGCATCTGTTTCTGATTACCGCAAACAAGCTGGATTGTCTGGCCAGTCTAATGCGAAGACTGATGGCAGGTTTCACGCTAACTGGTGTTCAATGCTTTACCCCCGCCTGAAGCTTGCTCGAGAACTTATGACTAATGATGGTGTCATTGTTGTTAGCATTGATGAGAACGAACGAACGAATTTGCAGCTTCTGCTTAACGAGATCTTTGGTGAAAATAATTTTGCTGGAGAAATAATTTGGAAAAACAGCAGCAAGAATGACCAGGCATATGTCTCCATGCAACACGAGTACATGCTTATTTACGTGAAAGACAAGACCGCAAATCCTGGCGAGTGGACAGAGCGAAAAGAAGGTCTTGAGGAAATCTACGCTGCGTTTGATGGGTTCAAAAATACATACGGCAATGATTGGAAGGCTATTCATAAAGCCGCTCTCGAGTGGTATAAGCAATTTCCTCCGTCTAATCCGGTTTATGGCAGCAAGCATTATTCATGGATGGACGAGAATGGAATCTATTTCCCGTCTGACATCTCTGGCCCAAATGCTCATGTACGGTAAGGAAGCAAGCAACCGAAAACAAGAGATAGACCGCCAGCACTACACTATTCCGAACCAAAGACCAAAAGATAAGCATTGTGGGAAAATCTAAACTTTTGGATTTTCCTACAATGCCAACTACGGCGGAATCCCTCCCACTCCTTATATCTTTCTGTATACATTGAATTTGTATTTAGTAAAATGCAGACAACACCACGGATCGGCTTTTGGTTGGACAATTCCAACCAAACACCACAGCAGACAGCAGAAAACATTCTGAACGCTAGGAAGCCGGTATGATTGTTACATATAAGGGGAAGAAAAATTTCTTTTAGGTACTTGCTTTCCTAAAACTGATGTGATACAATGATTTAATCCAGAAAAGGAGTAAAAAATATGCGGCAAGGTATTCTTAAATAAAACTATAATCAAATAGTGGGAACAAAGGATTATGATAGCTCCTTTTGTATGGGCTTAGTTTTTTGTACCCAATTTAAGAATACTTTTGCCTTATCAATTTTGACATATCCCCAAAAACAGCAATCACAAACAGGTGTATGCTGTATATGTGTATGTCCGCAACTTATAATCCCCAGTGGTAAAAGTATTTTACTGCTGGGGATTTTTATGCCCTTTGGGGCTGTAAAGGGAGGACAATCACATGAAAATAATCAATATTGGAATTCTTGCCCATGTAGACGCTGGAAAGACGACCTTGACGGAGAGCCTGCTATATGCCAGCGGAGCCATTTCAGAACCGGGGAGCGTCGAAAAAGGGACAACGAGGACGGACACCATGTTTTTGGAGCGGCAGCGTGGGATTACCATTCAAGCGGCAGTCACTTCCTTCCAGTGGCACAGATGTAAAGTTAACATTGTGGATACGCCCGGCCACATGGATTTTTTGGCGGAGGTGTACCGCTCTTTGGCTGTTTTAGATGGGGCCATCTTGGTGATCTCCGCTAAAGATGGCGTGCAGGCCCAGACCCGTATTCTGTTCCATGCCCTGCGGAAAATGAACATTCCCACCGTTATCTTTATCAACAAGATCGACCAGGCTGGCGTTGATTTGCAGAGCGTGGTTCAGTCTGTTCGGGATAAGCTCTCCGCCGATATTATCATCAAGCAGACGGTGTCGCTGTCCCCGGAAATAGTCCTGGAGGAAAATACCGACATAGAAGCATGGGATGCGGTCATCGAAAATAACGATGAATTATTGGAAAAGTATATCGCAGGAGAACCAATCAGCCGGGAAAAACTTGCGCGGGAGGAACAGCAGCGGGTTCAAGACGCCTCCCTGTTCCCAGTCTATCATGGCAGCGCCAAAAATGGCCTTGGCATTCAACCGTTGATGGATGCGGTGACAGGGCTGTTCCAACCGATTGGGGAACAGGGGGGCGCCGCCCTATGCGGCAGCGTTTTCAAGGTTGAGTACACCGATTGCGGCCAGCGGCGTGTCTATCTACGGTTATACAGCGGAACGCTGCGCCTGCGGGATACGGTGGCCCTGGCCGGGAGAGAAAAGCTGAAAATCACAGAGATGCGTATTCCATCCAAAGGGGAAATTGTTCGGACAGACACCGCTTATCAGGGTGAAATTGTTATCCTTCCCAGCGACAGCGTGAGGTTAAACGATGTATTAGGGGACCAAACCCGGCTCCCTCGTAAAAGGTGGCGCGAGGACCCCCTCCCCATGCTGCGGACGGCGATTGCGCCGAAAACGGCAGCGCAAAGAGAACGGCTGCTGGACGCTCTTACGCAACTTGCGGATACTGACCCGCTTTTGCGTTGCGAAGTGGATTCCATCACCCATGAGATCATTCTTTCTTTTTTGGGCCGGGTGCAGTTGGAGGTTGTTTCCGCTTTGCTGTCGGAAAAATACAAGCTTGAAACAGTGGTAAAGGAACCCTCCGTCATTTATATGGAGCGGCCGCTCAAAGCAGCCAGCCACACCATCCATATCGAGGTGCCGCCCAACCCGTTTTGGGCATCCATAGGACTGTCTGTTACACCACTCTCGCTTGGCTCCGGTGTACAATACGAGAGCCGGGTTTCGCTGGGATACTTGAACCAGAGTTTTCAAAACGCTGTCAGGGATGGTATCCGTTACGGGCTGGAGCAGGGCTTGTTCGGCTGGAACGTAACGGACTGTAAGATTTGCTTTGAATACGGGCTTTATTACAGTCCGGTCAGCACGCCGGCGGACTTCCGCTCATTGGCCCCGATTGTATTGGAACAGGCATTGAAGGAATCGGGGACGCAGCTGCTGGAACCTTATCTCTCCTTCATCCTCTATGCGCCCCAGGAATACCTTTCCAGGGCTTATCATGATGCACCGAAATACTGTGCCACCATCGAAACGGCCCAGGTAAAAAAGGATGAAGTTGTCTTTACTGGCGAGATTCCCGCCCGCTGTATACAGGCATACCGTACTGATCTGGCCTTTTACACCAACGGGCGGAGCGTATGCCTTACAGAGCTGAAAGGATATCAGGCCGCTGTCGGTCAGCCGGTCATCCAGCCCCGCCGTCCAAACAGCCGCCTGGACAAGGTGCGCCATATGTTTCAGAAGGTAATGTAAAGATACATAATCGTCA
Source organism: Enteroscipio rubneri (assembly GCF_002899715.1). Classification (GTDB taxonomy): domain Bacteria; phylum Actinomycetota; class Coriobacteriia; order Coriobacteriales; family Eggerthellaceae; genus Enteroscipio; species Enteroscipio rubneri. The sequence continues at coordinate 91,300 of NZ_PPEK01000012.1, forward strand.
AGACGGCAACAATCAGAAGTTATGGAGGGTAACAATGGAATATAGTAAGGAAGATTTAATGGAAGCAAAAAAGCAAATTTGGGGAGTGGGAGAGAACATGGGAACAGAGGAAAGTAAAAAAATCTGGGAGGAGAACGCACAATTTTGGGATAATGCAATGGGCGACCAACACCGTCGTTCATATCCTCGAAAACCGAGAGTACACCGGATGTCTGGTGAACTTCAAAACGGAAAAGCCTTCTTATAAGGTCAAGCACAGCATAGAGAACCCCGTCGAGAAGCAGGCCATTTTCGAGAACCACCATGAGCCGATCATCGACAAGGAAACATGGGAACGGGTGCAGGAGTTACGCAAACAGCGCAAACGCCCGAACCGCTACGATGAAGTGGGGCTGTTCTCCGGGATTTTGTTCTGCGCCGACTGCGGCCATGTGCTGTATCAGCAGCGGTATCAGAACAAAGACCGCAAACAGGACTGCTACATCTGCGGCAGCTACAAGAAGCGCACCCGCAACTGTACGGCGCACTTTATCCGCACCGATCTGTTGACCGCTGGTGTCCTGGCAAATCTCCGGCAAGTGACCGAATACGCAGCCAAGCATGAGAGCCGGTTTGTGAAACTACTTGTCCAGCAGAACGAGATCGGCGGCAAGCGAAAGACCGCCGCAGCCATCAAGCAGCTTGAACAGGCGCAGGAACGCATTTCTGAAATCAGCCGCATTATCAAGCGGCTGTATGAGGACAATGTAAACGGCAAAATCAGCGATGAGCGTTTCATGGAACTGTCGGCTGACTACGAAGCCGAGCAAGCGGAGCTGAAAAAGAGAGCCGCCGCCCTGCAAGCCGAACTGGACAAGTCACAGGCAGCTACCGTCAACGCCGAGAAATTTATGGGCATTGTCCGCAAGCACCTTGCCTTTGAAGAACTGACCCCCACTCTCTTGCGGGAAATGATCGAGAAAATTGTGGTGCATGAGTGCAGCTATGATGAGAACGGCACCCGCAGGCAGGACATTGAGATTTATTACAGCTTTGTCGGCAAGATTGACTTGCCCGAATAACCGCCCGACCTATCCGACACAATGGCCAAGTGTCGGATAGGAACGGCAAAATTTTTTGCACTTCTATTGCTTCTTTATCACACATAAGCAAATGCTGGCCAATACGTATATGACGTTATTCATCCGGCGACAGGCAAGGTTTGCAAAATGCCCTCAACTGGATGGAGATATCCGCAACAGGAAATGGAGCGACGCGTGTCAGAAGGCCTTGTGGTAACGTACAATTTTTTGCGCACTTTGACAGCAGGATAGCGTCCAGATAGGAAGGAGGGCACGGCCCGCCCCGGTATGATTCGAGTTGTCGAGACAAGAAGCATATTGGAGGAGAGCCATGCCCGA
>NZ_PPEK01000013.1 GCF_002899715.1 Enteroscipio rubneri
GCCCCGTCTCGCCCCCTGCCGCCCCGCGCGCCGGCGGAAACGGTATCGACGCCCGCCGGGCGAATCCCTATACTGGAACGGTATGTTCGACAACGGGCCGCATGAGGCCGGCCTGCAGCGGAGGCGACGAGGGAAGGAAGCACGATGCCCACCTATGTGGAATTGGGAAACGACGAGCTTGCAGCTCTGAAAGATCGACTGGAGCGCGAGCATGCGGAGATCAAGGCGCGGGGCCTGTCCCTCAACATGGCGCGCGGCAAGCCGGCCAAGGCGCAGCTCGACCTCAGCATGCCGCTGCTCGAAACGATAACCACGCTCGAAGATTGCGTGTCGACCGACGGCACCGACTGCCGCAACTACGGTGTGGTGGACGGTCTTCCCGAAGCGAAGGCGCTCATGGCCTCCATGCTCGACGATGATCCGGAGAACGTCATCGTGTGCGGCAATGCCAGCCTCAACATCATGTACGACGCACTGGCTCGCTGCTGGTCGTTCGGAACGCTCGGCAGCACCCCGTGGAGCAAGCTCGAAACCGTGCGCTGGATCTGCCCCGTGCCCGGCTACGACCGCCACTTCGGGGTGACCGAGGCCTTCGGCATTGAGATGATCCCGGTTCCCATGACCGACGAAGGTCCCGACATGGGCGAGGTCGAGAGTATCGCGGCGTTCGACGAGAACGTCAAGGGCATCTGGTGCGTGCCCAAGTACTCGAACCCCGGCGGCATCACCTATTCCGACGAGGTGGTGCGCCGTCTGGCTTCCATGGTCTGCGCCGCCGACGACTTCCGCATCTTCTGGGACAACGCCTATTGCGTACACCACCTCTTCGACGATGCGGCCGAACAGGACCAGCTGCTCGACATCGGCCACGCCTGCGTCGAAGCCGGCAACCCCGATCGCTATTTCAAGTTCGCCTCCACGTCGAAGGTGACCTTCCCGGGCGCCGGCATCTCCGCGCTCGCGGCCAGCCCCGCCAACGTCGTTGAGATCAAAAAGCGCATGGGAGTGCAGACCATCGGCCACGACAAGCTCAACCAGCTGCGCCACGTGAGGTTCCTGAAGGATGCAGAGGGTCTGGCGGCGCACATGGCAAAGCACGCAGCCATCCTGCGCCCGAAATTCGAACTAGTGAACCGTAAACTGGAGGAGAGCCTGGCTGACGTGGGCGGTTGCTCGTGGAGCAAGCCGCGCGGCGGCTACTTCGTGTCGTTCGACGCTCCCGAGAGTACCGCGAAGCGCATCGTCGCGCTCGCCAAGGAGGCAGGCGTCACGATGACCGGCGCGGGTGCCACGTTTCCACTCAAGCAGGATCCGCGCGACTCGAACATCCGCATCGCCCCCACCCTGCCCCCACTCGAGGAACTCGACGAGGCGATGGACGTATTTGCCTGCTGTGTGAAGCTGGCCTACGCCGAGCATCTGCTGGCGCGTCGCCAGGCCTAACTGCGCGCAGATGCGCATCGCAGCGGCAAGAAAGCCGCCCCGTGCGGCTTTCTTGCCGGTTTAGCTCAGACATCCTCGTCGTCGTAGCGCTCGATCATGCTGTCTTCGCCCAGCCGGTACCCCTCCCTCCATACCGTCTGCAAGTAGCGGGGCTTGGACGGATCATCTTCGATCTTGCTGCGAATCTTGCGCACGAATACGGCGATGCTGGCCGATTCGGGCATATAAGCCTGCCCCCAGACGTTCTCGATGATGCTCTGCGCCGTGAACACCTCCCCCAGATGATTTGCAAGAAATGCGATAATCTGGAACTCCTTGGGAGTAAGGTTCGCGTACTCGCCGTGTACGAGCACCTCGTTTTTCTTGAGACGTATCTCCATGTCGCCCACGCGCACCACCGAGCGACTGCCGCGTCTTGGGATGCCGTCCTCGTTGAGCCTCGCGCGCCGCAGCCCCGCCTCGATACGCATGAGCAGCTCCTGGCCGTTGAAGGGCTTCGCAACGTAATCGTCGCAACCAGCGGCGAACCCGATGCTTTTGTCCACGATATCGCTCTTCGCCGAAAGCATGATGATGGGCACCTTCGGATCGAGTCCGCGAATATCTCGACACAAGTCGAACCCGTTCACCTCCGGCATCATCACATCGAGGATCACAAGATCGGGCCGTTCTCGTTCGAACATCCCCACAGCCCGAGCGCCGTCGAGCACCGAGATGCACGTATGCCCGCGCCGCTCGACGATCTTGCAGACGGCGTCGCACAGATCGCGTTCGTCATCGACGATCAGTATCTTCATCCAGTTCGTCCTCCTCCACCGTTTCGACGGGAAGCGTCACGGTGAACGTGCTTCCCACCCCCAGCTCGCTTTCGACGCTCACCGTCCCGCCCAGCACCTCGACCGTCTTCTTCACAAGCGAAAGCCCCAGGCCGCTGCCGCGGTATTTACGCGATATCGATGCATCCGCCTGCACGAACCGATCGAAAATCCCCTCCAGGCTATCATGCTCGATGCCGATGCCGTCGTCCTCGACGGCGAACGACACGGTTGCGCTGCGCGCGTCGAACGTCGTAAGCAACCGTACGTGACCGCCCTCCCCGGTGAACTTCACGGCATTGCTCATGAGGTTGCCCAGGATCTTCTCGATCTGCACCCAATCCCCCTTGATGAGCGGAACATCGCCGGGCACCTCGGATGTCACGGTTATGCCTTTGCCACGTGCGATAGGATCGGCAAGCGCGGTCACAGCGCACACCAGATCCACGAGATCGATGGTTTCGCGCGCAATCTCAAGCGCGCCGGACTCCACGCGCACCATGTCGAGCGCGTTATTGACCATCTCCAGAAGCGTCAAACTGTGCGCCTTCACCTTCTCGATACAATCGCGGCTTTCCTCGCTATGCTTTTCGCCCGAAATCTCCCATAAATCAACGAAGGCCAGTATAGCTGTGAGCGGTGTGCGCAACTCGTGGCTCAGGATGGCGACGATGTTTGTCCGGTACTCGTTCTCCTCCTTGAGCTTCTCGTTCGTCTCCGCCAGCATCTGGTTCGCCCGAGCGATACGCTCCCGTTGCTCCTCCAGCAGTGCGTTCGCTTCACGGTAGAGCTTCGTCCTGCTGTCGACCTTCTCCTCGAGCGTGGTGTAGAGCACATCGAGCTCCCGCGCCATGGCCTCCACGCCCGTGGCAAGGTCGTTCAGCTCGCGAGAATGACCCATACCCTTGAGATCCACTTCTAGGTTTCCACGTCCCACCTCCACCGTCGCGTCCTCGATGCGCGCGATGGGCGCCGTCACGTTGCGCCGGAAGAAGAGCACGCTCGCACCGAACGCCACCGAGAGGAACAGCACGAAAAACACGGCCGTACGGCCCGTATTGAGATCGATGCCGGCCTGATACAGTTCGGCCGGCGCCGTGATACTCACCGCTCCGCCGATATCTCCGATCCGAAGGCCTTCCTTCTCGAAGCCGGTCACATCGAGTTCGCCCTTCGGACCTCCGTGGCAGTCCATGCAGCTCTGGGTCAAATAGATCGCGCCCACGTAGCGGAAGTTTCTACCGCCCTGCTCGTCGTCGACAAAATCGTAGTATTCGTCGGAACCTTCGTTGTAGAAGCTTTCGAAAGCCGCCTGCTCGAACATGTCCGGCTCGTCGAGAGCGTTGCGCGGATCGATGCGCGTGTAGCGCAGCGTGTACTGGTAATCGGTGCTCATGGAGAACAACTTGCCTACGCTTTTGCCCACAAGCGAGCAGTACAATCCTTTGAAGTCATACGTGCCGTCGCTGTCGTAGTTGATGTTCGGCTGCTCATAATCAATGAAATCCCACGTGGCTCTCACAGACTTCTCCAACACGCGAGCTTCCGAGAGCATCTGCTGCTCCATCTGACGCGCTTGCTCGCTATACGACCACGCGGTGTACGTCGCCACCAGAACCGTCGCGATGCATGTCATCAGTACGACGTACTGCACAATCAGCGGCCGCCTTCCACGCGACGCCGCCCGCTCGTCCCGCTTCATCCCCATCCACCCCCTACCTTTGCAGACCGCCGCGCAAACGGACTGCATGTGCCATGCGAAAACCGCGCGGCACATGGTGCACCATACCCAAAACGCAATTACGCCGCAAGCCGTTCCTCGCGGCTTGCGGCGCTAATCGTCGTGTCGAAACGGCGGTTTAGATCATGATGGGCTCGCCCAGACTCTCAGCCGCCACCGAGCGGGGCTTGATCAGCGTGTTCGGACCGGTCTTGCCCTCACCCATAGCCGGAAGCTCACTAACCAGGCCTTCGCCGTGCTTCTCTTTCAACTCCTCAACATCGCCGAAATCGAGGGCGCGGTATGGACACGCCTCGACGCATGCCGGCTGATATCCTTGGGCGCGCAGCTCGATGCACCCGTCGCACTTGTACGCGAGACCGGATGTCTTGTCGATGCGAGGCACGCCGAACGGGCACGCATTCTCGCACGACGAGCATCCGATGCATTTCTCGTGATCGATGGTCACTGTGCCGTCGTTCTCGTCTTTGACGATGGCGCCAACGGGGCACACATCCTTGCAGGCCGGCACTTGGCAGTGGTTGCAGGTCGCTGCAAAATGGTACATTTTTACGCTCGGGAATGCTCCGACCTGGTAGGTGCGCACCTCGCGCAGCACCGTGCCTACTTCGAGGCGGTTCTTGTCCTTGCACGCCACCTGACAGGTCTTGCATCCGGCGCATCTCGTCTGATCGTAGAAGAAGCCGACTTGGTTCATAGCCATCCCCCTTTAGTCCAGCGAGACGATGCGCTGCGGCAGCGTGCAGTCGGCGGGCAGCGCCTCGCCCTCGTAGCGCTCGAAATCGCAGTTGTAGTTGTTGTATCCCGACGTTCCCATGCCGCTTGTCACCGATCCGCACAGAACGTTGTCTGTACCCGCGCGATCGACCCCGGCCTCTTCGTCGTAGTCGAGCCAGGCGCCATGCGGCAGACCAACGCAACCAGGCATAATGATCTCGGTCACCGAGGCTGTGCGCAACGTCGCACCGTGCGCATTGAACACCCGCACGGTATCGCCGTCGGCAACGCCCTTGGCCGCCGCATCCGACGCGTTGACGAACACCGGATTCGGCCACGCCTCGCGCAGCCACGGGGCGTTGTCGAGCACCGGATGCGCTCGCCTCAGGTAGTGCGGGTTGTACACCACGAAGGGATACGCGCTCGGCTCGCCGCCGACCACTCCGTCCGCAAAGGTGCCCTCGCGGCCTTCGGGAGCGGGCACGTAGTTCGGATACGGCTTGAAGGTGCCATCGGGGCTGTATCCCATGCTGTTGAGCATATCGGACTTGTACTGGCAATAGATCTCAAACTTGCCGGAATCGCTCGGGCGAGGATTCGCCTGGGGATCCTCGATAAAGTCCTGGTACCCAATGCGCACGTACGAGTCGCCTTCGGCGCGTTTAATGGTGTAGCACCCGTTCTTCAGGAACTCGGCAAGACCTACGACGCCTTCCTGCGGCTCGCCGTCGCAGCCCCATGCATCAATGTCTTCTTGCGTCACCGTCACAAGCGTTTTATTCTCGCCCGCCTCGTCGACGAACGTGCAGCCGAGAATCTGATTGAAAAACTGCTGCTTCTCATTGATGGGCCAGATGTCTGTCGGATCCATGCCCAGCCTCTCGGCCAGCATCGTCCCGATCTCCTGGTCGGTCTTCGCCTCGAACAACGGCTCCGTGACCTGCGTGTACACTATCACGGTCTCGCGACTGCGCTGGTGTCCGGGGAAGCCGCCCACGCGCTCCCATTCGGTGGTGATGGGCAGCACGATATCGGCGTACTTCGCCTGCGCGTTGAAGAAGTGCGACGAGCACGTGACGAATTCAAGCGAGCGGATCGCCTCGACGGCCTTCACAGCGGACGGCGTGTTCTGTATGCGCGCTGCGCCCTCAAGCGACAGATACCTGATATCTGCCTGCTTGATGTCCTGCGCGTTGAACTCATCCGAATAAGCCATACCGGTGCTATTGAACGAGCCATCGAGCATGCTCTGCCAGAGAAGTGGCGCCGAGATGCATTCCGTAATGGGGTTCTCGACAACGGGAAGTCCCGTTTCGCCGAACGCGGCCAACGTCGGGCCATGCGTACCGGCGAACGTCTTGTAGGCGCCGCCGCATGCATGTCCCGATTTGCCCATATGACCGCCCATGGCGCCCACTGTCATGAACAGCTGGGGCACGTTGTCTGCGCTCGCACAGCGTGCAAGAGCGTAGTTGTGCAGCAGCATGACTTTGCGATCCTTGCCGATGGTGCCCGCAAACCACGCGATATCCTCTTCGGTCGCTCCGCAGATGGCGCTCGCCCATGCCGCGGTCTTGGGGACGCCGTCGTAGTCGCCCATGAGATAGCCTTGGAAGTTCTCGTCAAGCTTCGCATCGGACGGCATGTGGTCCCCGTCGAAGCCCACACAGTAGGTGTTCAGGAAGTCGCGATCCACCACGTCCTGCTGGATCATCTCATAGGCTACGCCCAGCAGAAACGCCGTGTCGGTGCCTGGATAGATGGGAATCCAACGCGCATCGAAGTACGCGGCCGTAGCATTGTACGACGGGCCCACGTACACGAATTGGACGCCGGCCGCGATGGCCTGGTCGAAGTTGTTCATCGTGGTGCCGCCCGATGACCACACCGGGTTGCCGCCCATGAGCGCGATGGTCTCGGCGTTCTTCAAATCGAATCGGTCGTTCGTCTCCCCAAGGTCGGCGCCCGGCAGCCCGAGCTTCGACACGTTGAACGAATACGTGCCGCACGAGCTGGTGTCCGTGACCTGAATATAGCCGCCCAACTTCGCGAGCACCTGCTCGATACCCGGACCGCCGTTGCCCACCACCGAACGCGGACCGTAGGCATCGTAGATGCGCTTGACCTCGTCGGCGATATAGCCGATAGCCTCATCCCAGGTGATGCGCTCCCACTCATCTTTGCAGCGCAGTTCGCCATGGGCGTTTTCGCCGCCGCCCGGCTGCCAGCTCGCCCGCTTCATGGGGTACTTCAGACGATCGGCACCAAAGCACTGCTGTTGTTGCGAGCGGCCGCGGGGACATCCGCGCTGCTGCAGCCATTCGAAGCTGTCCTCGTGGGACGTGTCGCTGCCCTGCCGGACGACGACGCCATCCTTCATGAGCACGCGATTGACGCAGCGCCCGCCGCAGTTGTGCCAGCACGCCGCCGATATCCACTCGCCCTCGTCAGCGGCTGGCGTAGACGCCCCCTGCTGCCCCTGCCCGTCAGCCTGGCAGGCGACGAGCGACGAAGATGCCGCGAGCGATGCCGCGAGCACTGCGCTGCCCGCTACGAAGCGGCGACGGCTCAGCGCACGCTCAGAGATCTCCGCAATGAGATTCCCCATGGGTTCCCCCCTACTCCTCGATCCTTGCTTTCCGATGATCGCGCCTGCGGTACGAGTGTGGGGGGCATGAAGAAGTTCGAAGCTCTGCAGCACATATCGCCGCTCAGCCGTTCGGCCCGGCCCCGAGCGCCCCTTTCGACATCGATGATCCCAGGTCTTGAACATCGGTTCCGACACGCTATAATATAGCCGCTCAATCGGGAGGTAACAAGCATTTCACCTGGTAAGAGCGATAGTTTTTGAGTAATGAAGCTTAACGCCCGGTAAGGAACACGGAGAGGAATCAGCCATGGAAAACTCTCGGGATGCAACCGAAGCGATCCTCCGCCAACGTCACCTCGCGCTTCTGCTCTTTCGTCGAGCATTCGCCGAAGAGCCGGATGCCGCATTCATGGAGTCGATGGCAAGCGCAACCGCCATCGAGGCTATCGAGGTGTTCGCTGCGGCTGATCCCCGGTTAGCGGCCATGGCAAGCACCATGCGCGAACTTCCGCAGGCAAGCGAAGCTGCCCGCTTCCTCGATGAAGCCCGGGCGGAATACACGGCGCTGTTCATAGGGCCGGCGAAGGCTATCGCGCCGTTCTGGGAGTCCGTGTATCTTGATCCTCGCGAGCTACTGTTCCTCGAAAGCACTGCCGATGTGCGCAATCGATACGAAGCCGAAGGCTATCGTGTCGGCACGACAACGCGCGAAGCGGAAGACAGCATCGCGTTCGAGCTCGATTTCATGGTCTGTCTCGCTGAGCGTACGATTGCGGCGTTTCGTGACGGAGATGGCCAGGAGTTCGCGCGCCTCGTACGCGTGCAGCAGGCGTTCGAGCAAGACCATATGCTCGACTGGCTTCCCCAGTTCGCAGAGCGCGCGAAGGGCGTTCCCTCCGCTTGCCTGTATCCGATGCTATGCGCCGCCGTCGCCGCATTCGTAGCCGTCGATACCCACATCCTCGAAGAGTTCGCCGAAGAAGCAGCCTGACAACCTGCGGCATGTCTACCTCGCTTCGGCAGCTGGATTAGCGAATTCTGCGAGAAAAACGAGGTATGGGAAGGCTAGCAAGACTTCGGATCCAAACCGTCATCGCGTGACCTGCGCAAACGCGGCTAAGGACTCGCACGCCCCCTTCGCAAGGGGCCCGAAAACCGGCTCCGGGGTTCCCATACCTCGTTTTCTTGACGGAATTTGGCTTTTCAGCTGCCGAACCAAAATCGACATGCCGTCGGATGTCGATTTTGGTTCGGCAGCTGAAGCCTCGTTTTTTTGGCAATAAAACACCGAATAGGGAAACCTCAACCGCCTGGAGGCAGGACCGATCGGCTTCTTGCAGTAAAAGGCCAGTTCGCGAAAAAGGTCTCTTTCTTTTCGGGGTGCGATACTTCCGAATTGGTTTTTTGCCATCGGAGGCCCATCGCGCGCATGGCGGCCGCACGATGGGAACGCACGCGCGACCTTTCGTTCCAAGCGCGCTTGTCCATGAGCAAACGCTCCCTAAGCACACCATGACCAGCACACTAAAGCCTCGACTCTTGCGGGGGCTCCAACCGCGTCCTGTACAGCACTGAAAAGCCCCCGGCGAATTGCCAGGGGCTCTGATGTGCAGCAGGCCTATGAAAGCCAAAACCGATGAAGGCTGCTTCTACGCTTCCGCGTAGACGTCCTTGAGCTTGAGCAGGTGCTCGTAGCGCTCCATAGCCGCTTTCTCATTGCGCAGGAACAGTTCGGTAGCACGCTCGGGGAACTCGCGGGTCAGGCGGCTGTAGCGCGCTTCGTTCATGAGGAACTCCTGATAGCCGCCCGCAGGCTCCTTGGAATCGAGTACGAACTTCTTGCCGGCCGGAGCAGCGGGGTTGAAGCGGAACAGGTTCCAGTAGCCGCAGTCGACGGCCTTCTTCATCTCGTCCTGGCAGTTCGCCATGCCGCCCTTGATGGAGTGCATCTCGCACGGCGAGTAGCCGATGATGAGCGACGGTCCGTGATACGCCTCGGCCTCGGCGATGGCCTTGATGGTCTGGGCCGGCTTGGCGCCCATGGCGACCTGCGCCACGTACACGTAGCCATAGGCCATGGCAATCTCGGTGAGACTCTTCTTTTTGACCTCTTTGCCCGCAGCGGCGAACTCGGCCACCTGACCAATGTTGGTCGCCTTCGAAGCCTGGCCACCGGTGTTCGAGTACACCTCGGTGTCGAATACGAACACGTTCACGTCCTCGCCCGAAGCCAATACGTGGTCAAGACCGCCGTACCCGATATCGTAGGCCCAGCCGTCGCCGCCGAAGATCCAGACAGACTTCTTGGACAGATACTCCTTGTTCTCGAGTATGTCGATAGCGTAAGGGCACCCCTTGGCCGCCGACTCCTCGGCCACGGCGATAAGCTTCTCGGCCGCCACGGTGTTGGCTGCGCCGTCATCCTTGGTCTCTAGGTACGCAGCGATAGCTTCTTTTACCTGATCCGGAGCCTTTTCATTCGCAGCCCACTCCTCAAGGATGCCCTCGAGGCGGCCGCGCACGGCCTCATGACCAAGCAGCATACCCAAACCGTGCTCGGCGTTATCCTCGAACAACGAATTCGACCACGCCGGGCCGCGCCCATGTTCGTTCACCGTATAGGGCGAGGTAGCCGCCGGGCCGCCCCAGATAGAGGAGCAGCCGGTTGCGTTCGTGATAAACATGCGGTCGCCGAACATCTGCGTAACGAGCTTGGCATATGCCGTCTCAGCGCAGCCCGCGCAGGCGCCCGAGAACTCGAGCAACGGCTGCTTGAACTGGCTGCCTTTTACCGTCGCGTCGGCCAGTTCGGGCTTTTCGGCCACGTTGTCCACGCACCAGTCGAAGACTTCTTGCTGTGCGAGCTGCGTATCGGTGTCCACCATGGCAAGGGAATCGGACGGGCACACGTTTACGCACACGCCGCAGCCCATGCAGTCGAGCGGCGAGATGGCCAGCGTGTACTGCATGCCAGCAGCAGCCTTGCCCTTCGCCGGCACCATGACCGTAGCAGCGGGCGCATCGGCAGCTTCGGCCTCAGTGAGCGCGAACGGGCGGATGGTGGCGTGCGGACATGCAAACGCACACTGATTGCACTGAATGCAGCTCGCGGCATCCCACACCGGCACGCTTACGGCCACACCGCGCTTCTCGTAGGCGGCCGCGCCCTGCTCGAATTGGCCATCCACGTGGTCGATAAACGCGGACACCGGCAAGCGGTCGCCGTCCATGCGGCCAACCGGCTCCATGATGCTCGTGACCTGCTTCACCAGCTCCGCGCGACCCTCGAGCTCAAGAGTTTCACTCTCGTCAACCGCGTCGGCCCAGCTGGCCGGAACATCCACCTGAACGAAAGCGGTTGCGCCCGCATCGATGGCCCGGTGATTCATGTCGACGACATCCTGGCCTTTTTTCAGATAGGACTTCGTAGCCGCGTCCTTCATGTACTGGATGGCCTCTTCCTGCGGCATGACGTTCGCCAAGGTGAAGAACGCCGACTGCAGGATGGTGTTCGTGCGCTTGCCCATACCGATTTCACGTGCGAGATCGATGGCGTTAATAGTGTAAAGCTTAATGCCGTTCTGCGCGATGTAGCGCTTCGCCTCCGCGCTCAGGTGATGCTCAAGCTCCTCAGGTGTCCACTGGCAGTTGATCAGGTACGATCCGCCCGGCTTCACGTCGTTTACCATACGGAAGCCCTTGGTGACGTAGGAGGGATTGTGGCAGGCGACGAAGTCGGCCTTGTTCACATAGTAGGGGCTCTTGATGGGCGAATCGCCGAAGCGCAGATGGCTGATGGTCACGCCGCCGGTCTTCTTGGAGTCGTACTGGAAGTAGGCCTGCACATACTTGTCGGTGTTGTCGCCGATGATCTTGATGGAGTTCTTGTTCGCACCCACGGTGCCGTCGCCGCCCAGGCCCCAGAACTTGCATTCGATTGTGCCTGCAGCCGCGGTGTTCGGGCTTGTCGGATCTTCGGGCAGCGACAGGTTCGTCACGTCGTCGACGATGCCCACGGTGAACTCGCGCGCCGGCGCGTCCTTCTCGAGCTCCTTGTAGACGGCAAACACCGACGAGGGCGGCGTGTCCTTCGAAGCTAGGCCGTAGCGTCCGCCCACGACAACAAGGTCGGAGCGTCCTTCGTGCGACAGCGCGTTGATGACATCCATATACAAAGGCTCGCCGAGCGCACCCGGCTCCTTCGTGCGGTCCATGACGGCGATCTTCTTGACCGTGGTCGGCAACGCCGCCACGAACTTCTCGGATACGAACGGACGGTACAGGCGCACTTTCACGAGGCCCACCTTCTCGCCCTGTGCGTTGAGGTAGTCGATAACCTCCTCTACCACGTCACAGAACGAGCCCATGGCCACGATCACACGGTCGGCATCGGGCGCGCCGTAGTAGTTGAACAGCTCGTAGTTCGTGCCGAGCTTTGCGTTCACCTGATGCATGTAGCTCTCAACGATGGCCGGCAGCGCATCGTAGGCGCCGTTGCAGGCCTCGCGGTGCTGGAAGAAGATATCGCCGTTTTCGTGGCTGCCGCGCATGGCCGGGCGCTCCGGGTTGAGCGCATGGTCGCGGAATTCGCGCACGGCGTCCATGTCGCAGAGCTCGGCGAGATCGTCGTAATCCCAGACGGCGATCTTCTGAACCTCGTGCGATGTGCGGAAGCCGTCGAAAAAGTTGATGAAGGGGATGCGGCCCTTGATGGCAGCCAAGTGCGCCACGGCGGAGAGGTCCATAACTTCTTGCACGTTGCCTTCTGCAAGCATCGCGAAGCCCGTCTGACGACACGCCATAACGTCGGAATGGTCGCCGAAAATGGAAAGTGCTTGCGTGGCCACCGTGCGGGCGCTCACGTGGAACACGCTTGGCAGTTGCTCGGCGGCGATCTTGTACATGTTGGGGATCATGAGGAGCAGGCCCTGTGACGCGGTATAGGTAGTGGTCAGCGCGCCGGCAGCCAGCGAACCGTGCACGGCTCCCGCAGCACCGCCTTCGGACTGCATCTCACACACCTTTACCTCGGTACCGAAGATGTTCTTCTTGCCCGCGGCGGACCACTGGTCCACCAGATCGGCCATAGGGCTCGACGGGGTGATGGGGTAGATGCCCGCCACCTCGGTGAACGCATAGGAGACGTACGCCGCGGCGTTATTGCCGTCCATCGATTTGAATTCTCTCGTCATATTCCTCTCCTTTGAAGGGGGTTCCGCGTTTACCGGTCGACCACCTTCGAGCGCATGGCGCCCGAACGAAGCGCATCGGCGGACCGCAGCCGCTCCTCCTGCTCAGAACTCTTCGTCTGCTTGGACATACCGCCCATCATACCAGCACGCACTCGTATGGCGCAGGGGCAAGCGGCGGGCGGAGCAAACGGGGGCGTGTCGAATCGGCAAGCGGCTGCAAATGTGATGAGGGCGTGAAGGCGTTGCCTTCTTGCCCGACTCAACGATGCAAGGCTGCCGGACGCGAGCAGGTCGAGGGCACGTTTGCCATCCACCCGGCGCAACGCACTCGCGTTCGACCCTTCCGGCGCGTACGTTCGCAGCCTTGAACTCGTCAGCCTCAACAGCACCTCACGCTATCCATCCCATCGCGTTCATGTCCCCGATGATACCACGCACCTGCGGGAAATCGACATGCTGGGAGGCTCCGCGAGCCGACGATAACGCCGCAGCTCGGAAGCCCATCGACCCTGTTCGGAGAGGCGCAAGAGGTCCTAACCGCATCGAAACGCCGCCGAGAGCCGGTTCGAGGACACCGCCCTTCGCCGCAATCGCGATGAAGATACTTTCTTTTCCTACCGATTTCGCCGATAATAGGGCCCGCTGTTGTGCACGTGCTCAAACGCATGCGCACATGTACGATCCGGGACCGCAGGTCCCGGCACCGAAACGGAGGGAAACCTATGGAACAGCATATGAAAGCATCGTTGACTCGCCGCACGTTCCTGGCGGGAAGCGCAGTGGCTGCGGCGACGGCCGGCCTCGCGCTCAGCGGCTGCGGCAGCAACGACACGAGCTCCAGCTCCGGCTCCACCGACTCGGGCACGGCGGCTTCGGGCGGCGCCTTGACGGTCGCCAGCATGAACACGACCGACACGTACATGCCGTTCAACTGCTCGAAGGCATTGGCGCTCGGCGCGAACTGGCATGTCATGGAGGGCCTATACGAGCTCGACATGGCCACCTACAAGCCCTACGCCGCCCTGGCCGCAGGCGACCCGGTGGAGGTGTCCGAGACCGAGTACGAGGTGGCGCTGCGCGACGGCGCCGCATTCTCCGACGGCACGCCCGTCACCGCCGAGGATGTGGTGAAGTCTTATGAGCGCACCATTGGCGAAAAGGGCGCGCTGTACCTGTCCATGCTGAACTTCATCGACAGCATTTCCGCAAAGGATGACTCCACTGTCACCATCAAGCTGGCCTACCCGTTCAGCCTGCTCAAGGAGCGTCTGCCGCTCATTAAGGTGGCTCCAGCTTCGGCCTCCGACGACGTGCTGACCTCCCAGCCGGTTGGCACCGGCCCCTGGATGTACGCCTCTGCCCCGACGGAGCAGGCAATCGAGTTCGCACCGAACCCGAACTACAACGGTTCGCACCCGGCTAAGGCCGACACCATGCACTGGGATATCATCGCCGACGACACGGCGCGCACCACGGCTTTGCAGGAGGGCACCGTGCAGGTCATGGAGAGCGTGCCGGCCGATGTCGCCGACCAGCTCAACGCCGCCGGCGCCACGGTCGACGACGTGCAGTCCTTCGGCTTGGCCTTCATAATGTTCAATACGAAGAAAAAGCCCTTCGACGACTACCGCGTACGCCAGGCGTTCCTGTACGCCATCGACATGGAGAAGCTCATCAACAACGCGCTGTCCGGCAAGGCCACACCGCTCAAAAGCTTCTTGCCCGAGAACCACGCGAACTTCCACGAGGCATCCACGGTGTACGCCTACGACCCCGAGAAGGCCAAGAGCCTGCTCGCCGAGGCCGGTGTGAGCGATCTGTCCATCGTACTCAATACTACCGACACCGGCTTTATCGTGGCACTCGCACCGCAGATCCAGAACGACCTCAAGGAGATCGGCGTGACGGTGACCGAGATCAAGTCCGAGCCGTCCAAGACGATGTATCCGAACTACACCGACACCGACGACCCGCAATTCGACGTGGTGTTGGCCCCGGGCGATCCGAGCTGCTTCGGCCTCGATCCCGACCTGCTCATGAACTGGTGGTATGGCGACAACACTTGGACGCAGAAGCGCACCCAGTGGAAGGGATCGGACGAGTTCGCACAGCTGCAGGATCTGCTTTCCCAGGCTGCTCAGGCCGCAGATGGCTCCGCGCAGCAGGAGCTGTGGAACCAGTGCTTCGACCTCATCGCCGAGCAGGTTCCGCTGTATCCGCTGTTCCACCGCACGGTTTCCACTGGCTACTGGGCCGATCAGCTCGACGGCTTCAAGGCCATCGGCACGACGTCGGTCAGCATGATCGACGTGGCTCCCAAGGCGTAAGTTGCCACATACGGTGAATTCGCGAACTTGAGAACCGGCCCTTCGCGGGCCGGTTCTTTTTCGCCTGGAAACCGAATGCCCGCTGCTGCCGCTGCATCCAGGCAAACTCGGATCGATCGCCGCCTCAACGTCGCCGAAGCGATCGCCTTCGTGCTGCGCAGAGACGCGGACCTTCGCCCGCCCGCACCCGAAGCGACCATGCGTTTCCAAGGTCTAACCTGCGCGCATTCGATCTTCGAAACCCTGCCAACTTGTATATAATGGAAGCGTCTGCGCACGGTCTATGCAGATGCCCACCCGACATGCGGGCACAGCCCGCCGACACGCGAAAGGAGGATGCGGTGAACAATCTTCTGCGGCTGATCGGCAACCGACTGATCGCCCTGCCGATCATGATATTCGGCGTCACAATCCTCACCTTCTTCCTCATGTCGTTTTCCCCCGTGGATCCAGCCTACTCGGCCCTGGGAGAAAGCGCATCCCCGGAGGCCATCAGCGCCTACCGCGAAGATCATGGCTTGAACGATCCGTGGATCGTCCAATACGGGAACTTCATGGCGGGGCTCGTGCAGGGCGACATGGGCACCTACGGCGCTAGCCAAGCCTCCGTGGGAGACCGCATCGCCGCCGCTCTCCCCATCACGCTGCAACTCACTTTCATCGGCCTCATCATCGCTGTCGCGCTGGCCGTGCTGCTGGGGGTGATCTCGGCCGTGTTCCGCGACAAATGGCCCGATCAGATCATCCGCGTGTTTTCCATCGCCTGCATCGCCACGCCGTCGTTCTGGCTCGCCGTGCTCATGATTCTACTGTTCTCGTCGATGCTGCACATCCTGCCGGCCGCAGGCGCCCTTCCCAGCTTCTCCAGCGATCCGGGCGGATACCTGGCGCGCATGGCCATGCCTGCCATAGCCTTGGCCGTGCCCGTCGCAGGCCAACTCACGCGCGTGATCCGCACATCCATGGTCGAGGAGCTCGACAAGGACTACGTGCGCACCGCCATCGGCGCAGGCATTCCCCGGCGAACGGTCATCGCGCGCAACGTGCTGCGCAACGCGCTTATCACGCCCGTCACCGTCATCGGTCTCAAGATCGGCTATCTGATCGGCGGTGCAGTGGTGATCGAAGTCATCTTCAACCTTCCTGGCATGGGCATGGCCATCATCGAAGGCGTGCAGGGCAACTATCCGGCGCTCGTACAAGGCGTTACCTTGACCGTAGCCATCACCTTCATCGTCATCAACATCATCGTCGACATGCTGTACATCCTTATCAACCCCCGAATCAGGACGGTGTAGCATGGTGAAGCTCAGAGGAAATCTCACTGCAACCATGGAAGCTAACGCGGGCACCGTTCGCTTCCGTCACTGGCGCGCGATGACGCTGGGAGCGCGCATCTCGCTCATCGTGCTCGTGCTCATCGCGCTCACGGCTATCTTCGCCCAATGGATCGCGCCCCACGACCCGCTCGAAATCTTCATCGCTCGCCAAGCACCCGATGCACAGTTTCTGTTCGGCACCGATGACAAGGGCCGCGACGTGCTCTCCCGCATGATGTACGGCGCGCGCTATTCGCTTGTCATCGGTCTGGGCGCAACGGCCTTCGCGCTCGTGTGCGGATCCATCATCGGCTCCATCGCCGCCGTCGCGCGCAAGTGGGTGTCCGAAGTCATCATGCGCTGCCTCGACGTCATCATGTCGTTCCCGGGCATCGCGCTGGCCGCCACGTTTGTCATCGTGTTCGGCAACTCGGTTCCTTCGCTCATCTTCGCCATCGGCTTTCTCTACATCCCGCAAATCGCCCGCATTGTACGCGCGAACGTGGTAAGCGAGTACAACCAGGACTACGTGCGCGCTGTGGTCGTAGCGGGCGCACGCGCTCCGTGGATCCTCGTCAAGCACGTGATCCGCAACTGCCTCGCGCCGGTCATGGTGTTCACCATCGTGCTCGTAGCCGACGCCATCGTGTTCGAAGCGTCGCTCGCCTTCATTTCCGCCGGCATCCCCGAACCTACACCCACCTGGGGCAACATCTTGGCCGACGCGCGCAACGGCGTGCTGGCCGGTCGGTGGTGGCAGGCGCTGTTCCCCGGTCTGGCCATCATGATCACCGTGTTGTGCCTGAACATCCTGTCCGAGGGCATTACCGACGCCATGGCCGCAGCGCCGAAGGCTCCCGTCAAAGCCGCCGACGATGCGCTCGCCGCCAACCGCGAAGCCGACAAGCTCGTCGCCGACCCGACGCTCGCCTACGCAGCGCAGTCCGAAATGCTCGAACAGCGCCTCGCCGAGCTGCAAGCCGTCGAGAAAACGCGCGACGACCGCTTCCCTGCGCGCACAGACGTGCCGCCGATCCTAGAAGTCAAAGACCTCTGCATCAAGTTCCCCCGCCATGGCGATGTGAATGTGGTCGACCATGTGAGCTTCGTCGTGCGTCCACGCCAGACCATGGGTCTTGTAGGCGAATCCGGCTGCGGCAAGTCCATCACGTCACTGGCCATTATGGGGCTGCTCGATCCGAAAGCCCACATAACCGGCGAAGTGCTCTACGATGGGCAGAACCTACTCGCCATGGACGCGAAGCAGATGAACGCCCTCCGCGGCCGCGAGATCGCCATGATCTACCAGGACGCCCTTTCTTCGCTGAACCCCTCCATGCTCATCAAGTCGCAGATGAAGCAGCTCACCTCACGCGGCGGTACACGCTCTGCCGAGGAACTCTTGGAGTTGGTGGGCCTCGATCCGAAGCGCACGCTGGATTCCTATCCCCACGAGCTTTCCGGCGGCCAGCGCCAGCGCGTGCTCATCGCCATGGCGCTCACGCGCGATCCGAAGGTCATCATCGCCGACGAGCCCACCACGGCCCTTGACGTGACCGTCCAGAAGCAGGTCATCGAGCTCCTCAACAAGCTGCAGAAGGAACTGGGCTTCGCGATGGTGTTCGTGAGCCACGATCTGGCGCTTGTGGCCGAGGTGGCCAACTCCATCACGGTCATGTACGCCGGCCAGGTGGTGGAGCAAGGTCCGGTCACGGATATCCTGTGCCACCCGGTACACGAGTACACGCGCGGGCTTTTGGGCTCGGTGCTGTCCATCGAAGCCGGCGGCGACCGCCTGCACCAGGTGCCGGGCAGCGTGCCCAGCCCTCGCGACTTCCCAACAGGAGACCGCTTCACTCCTCGTTCGAGCCACCCCGACAAGGTCTCGCAGCTGCGTCCTGTGCTCAAGCGTGTGCCCGATACCGACCACTACTTCGCCGAGCTGCCCGACAGCGAGCTCAAGCGACTGGGCATCAAGCCCTACGTTCCAGGAGGTGCGATCATATGAGCGATCAGCAACGCGTGATCGACGGCACTGCCGCTCCTGCAGCCGCCGATGCGGGCGGAACGAGCGAGCCTGCCCCCATCATCTTTCTCGACGACATCAGCGTGACGTTCAAGACGCGCACCGGATCGATACTGCACCCGAACAAAGTGCAGGCCGTGCGCGGACTCACGCTCAAGCTCATGCCGGGCGAGACGCTCGGCATCGTGGGCGAGTCGGGCTGCGGCAAGTCGACGACGGCGAACGTCATGTGTGGTTTACAGGCTCCCACGACGGGTAAGGTGTTTTTCAAGGGCCAGGACGTGACGAAGCGCACGGCCGAGATGCGACGCGTCATCGGGCGCGTGATCTCGGTGGTGTTCCAAGACCCGGCGACAGCCCTCAACGCGCGTATGAGCGTGCACGACCAGCTGCTTGACCCGCTCAAGGTACACAGGATCGGCGACAAGGACTCGCGCGAGGCGCGCGTGCAGGAGCTCATCGAGATGGTCGGTTTGCCGGGGTCGGTGCTCGACGCGCTGCCAGGGCAGCTCTCGGGCGGTCAGCGCCAGCGCGTTGCCATCGCCCGTGCGCTCTCGCTCAAACCCGATGCCATCATCGCCGACGAGCCCACGAGCGCCCTCGATGTGTCGGTACGCGCGCAGATCCTCAACCTGCTCATGGACCTGAAGCGCGATTTAGGCCTGTCGATGGTATTCATCAGCCACGATATACAGACGGTGCGCTACATTTCCGATCGCATCATCGTCATGAACGCCGGTCGAGCCGTTGAGCGCGGTACGTCCGAAGAGGTGTTCGCGCGTCCGAAGGACGACTACACGAAGCTGCTTCTGGGCGCCGCGCCTTCGCTTCTGCATCCCGAACTGGGCAAGTAATACAGGAAGGACGGTTTGGCGCGCTCTTCTTGCCATGCTGGGCGAGACGCGTTCGTCGGATCCCGAGCGCCCCGGTTCGCCGGGGCGCTTTTTATGTGATGGACAACCGAATACGTTGACGCTCTCCCTTGGTGGCCTTTACCCTTTTACCGTTTGCAACGAGACCTGGAAAAGAGGATTATCCCCTATGACCGATTCACCGTTTCGCGGCGTCATCCCCCCGGTCGTCATCCCGCTGACCGAGAAGCGCCAGCTCGACCTCGAGGCGCTCGAGCGCTCCATCAACCGCATGATCGAGGCCGGCGTCGATGGCCTGTTCTTCTTGGGCTCTTCGGGCGAGGTGGCCTTCCTCACCGATGCGCAGCGCTATCACGTGCTGCAAGAGGCCATCGCCATGGTGCACGGCCGCGTGCCGGTGCTCACGGGCATCATCGACATGGAGACCATGCGCGTGGTCGACCAGGCCAAGCGCGCTACGGGATACGGCGTCGACGCCCTCGTGGCCACCGCTCCCTTCTACGCGCTCGGCGGCCCCAAAGAGGTGGAGCGCCACTTCCGCGCTATCCGCGAGTACACCGACCTGCCGTTGTTCGCCTACGACCTGCCCGCCTGCGTGCACACGAAGCTCGATCCCACGATGCTCGTGCGCCTCGGCGAGGACGGCGTGCTACAGGGCGTGAAGGACTCCTCGGGCGATGACGTGTCGTTCCGCTGGCTGTGCCTGCAGAACGAGGACGCCGGCCACCCGCTGCAGCTGCTGACCGGCCACGAGGTGGTCGTCGACGGCGCGTACCTGGGCGGCGCCGACGGTTCGGTGCCGGGCCTCGCGAACATCGATCCGGCCAGCTACGTGGAGCAGTGGCGCGCTGCACAAGCCGGCGACTGGGAGCGCGTGCGCGAGATCCAGAACCACCTCGCCCGCCTCATGTTCGTCACGCGCGAAGTGAAGGCCACCGTGGGCTTCGGCGCCGGCGTGGGCGCGTTCAAGACGGCGCTGTGGCAGATGGGCGTGTTCAACACGAACCAGATGCGCGAGCCCGTGTGCGCGCTGGAGGGCGAGGACGTGGAGCATATCGTGAGCGTGCTGAAGAAGGCCGGCCTCATGGACGCCGACGCGCCGACGCGCGTCGCGCATTGGAACGCCTGCCCTACCGAATGACGAGACAAGGAGAGCCCCATGACCGCCCAACACAACCAGAAGCTTTTGGATGCGCGCGACTGGTGCCGCCAGGAACTGGACAAGAGCATCGCATTTTGGCTCGAGCACGGCCTGGATCGAGAGCACGGCGGAGTGTACACCTGCCTCGACCGGATTGGCGAAGTCTACTCCACCGATAAAAGCGTGTGGATGCAAGGGCGCTGCGCCTGGATGTTCTCGTACCTGTGCCACCTCTATGGCAAACGGCCGGAGTGGATGGAAGCCGCGAAGAGCTGCCTCGACTTTTTAGAGAACTACTGCATCAATCAGGAAGCGGGCGGTCGCCTGTACTTCACGGTGACGGCCGAAGGCAAGCCGCTGCGCCAGCGGCGCTACTGCTTCTCCGAGGGCTTCTACGCCATCGCGAACGCCGAGTACTACGGACTCACTGGCGAAGCAAAGCACCTCGAGCGTGCGCGGTGGGCCTACCATATGATCTACGACCTGAACAACAGCCTGATAGACGATCCCACCGGACTCGGCCCCAAGACACTGCCCGAAACGCGCTCCGGACATGCGCTGGGCGATCCGATGATCTTTCTCAATATCATCAGCATCATGCGACGCGTCGATCCCGCGAGCATCGAGGAATACGATCGCCACGCACGCGAGTGCACCGATCGCATCGTAAACGATCACTATCGGCCGGAACTCGGTTGCACGCTGGAGAATGTCAGCCTCGCCGGCGAGCCGGAGCTGTGGTACACGGCCGGGCGCGTGGTGAACCCGGGCCACGACATCGAGTGCAGTTGGTTCATGATGGACGAGGCCAACTACCGCGGCGACGAGGAGCTGCATCGCACGGCCGAGCAGATTTTCCGCCTGGCCATCGAGGCAGGATGGGACGAGGAATTCGGCGGCCTGCTCTACTTCATCGACTGCAAGGGCCTGCCCACCGAAGCCTACGAACACGATATGAAGCTGTGGTGGCCCCACAACGAGATCATGATCGCCGCCTCGAAGGCGTACCGCGACACCGGCGACGAGTACTACCTGGACTGGCTTTTGAAGACGATGGACTACTGCAAGCAGCATTTCGCCGATCCCGAGTACGGCGAATGGTACGGCTACCTGCGCCGCGACGGCCTGCCCACCATGCCCCCCACCAAGGGATCCACGTTCAAGGGCCCCTTCCATGTGCCCCGCGCGCTGTCCATGACCGAGCGCGTGCTGACCGAACTGATAGGAGACTAGACGTTCCGTCGGCCTGCCGGCCGACGGAACCGCCCGACGCTGCGGCGCTCCGCAGCACCCTGCGCTTTCCCTCGCGTGCAGAAGCACGCTCGGCCGCGCAACACGGCAATTCGAGGCACCGCGGAGCGCCTCGCCAACTTGTTTACCAACTTGCGAGAAAGGTTATGCATGAACTACCTGGGTATCGATTACGACGTCAAGAACATGCCCGTGCTGGACGAGGGCTTCGTGCCGTTCGGCGTGTGGATGAAGGCGTACCTCGAGGGCGCCACCCAGCCCATCGCCGTGGCCGTGGAGCGCGAGGACGGGCTCATCTCGGTTCGCGAGAGCGCGATCCGCGGCGGCGAGTTCGCCGAGGCCGACTTCCGCTACGTGGAGCGCCTGGTGAAGTTCGAGCTGTGGAGCATCGGCGGCTTCCGGGTGTACCTGCGCGGCTGCGACGACATCGCGGCGAAGCTGGCCGAGGCGTACTCGCCGGAAGGCGCGCGCGCGTTCGACTACGGGTTCGTGGGCGACGTGTACGAGAAGCCGCTCGAGGTTGTGGCGTGCACGGAGGCCGACTTCCCCGCCGCCAACGAGGCCGCGAAGAAGATCGGCGGCCACATGGAGGGCTGCCGCATCGGCTTCGACGCCGGCGGGTCGGACCGCAAGGTGTCGGCCGTCATCGACGGCGAGTCGGTGTACTCCGAGGAGGTCGTGTGGTTCCCGAAGGTCACGGAAGACCCGGAGTACCACTTCAACGAGATCGTGACCGCGTTCAAGACCGCCGCCTCCAAGATGCCGCGCGTGGACGCCATCGGCGTGTCGTCGGCCGGCACGTTCGTGGGCAACAGCCCCATGGTGGCCTCCCTGTTCATCAAGGTGCCGCGCGATCGCCGCGACGAGGTGAAGAGCATCTACGACCGGGCCGGCAAGGAGATCGGCGACGTGCCGCTGGTGGTGGCCAACGACGGCGACGTGACCGCACTCGCCGGCTTCATGAGCACGGGTTCGGGCGACATCTTAGGGATAGCCATGGGCACGTCCGAGGCCGTGGGCTACGTGAACGACGAGGGCAACGTGCTGGGCTGGATTAACGAGCTGGCGTTCGCGCCGGTGGACCTGTCGCCCGAGGCCATGCAGGACGAGTGGTCCGGCGACTTCGGCGTAGGCTGCAAGTACTTCAGCCAGGACGCCGTCATCAAGCTGGCGCCGGTCGCCGGCATCGAGCTGGACCCCGCGCTCTCCCCCGCCGAGAAGCTCAAGGTGGTGCAGGGCCTGGCCAACGAGGGCCACGAGGGCGCGCTCGACATCTTCCGCTCCATCGGCGTGTACCTGGCGCATACGCTGGTGCTGTACAGCTCGTTCTACGAGATCAAGACGCTCCTGGTGCTGGGCCGCGTGGCCTCCGGCGTGGGCGGCGACCTCGTGATCAGCGAGTGCAACCGCGTGCTGGCCGAGGAGCACCCCGAGCTGGACGCGCAGATCAACGTGACGCTACCCGACGAGATGATGCGCCGCGTGGGCCAGTCCGTGGCCGCCGCCTCGCTGCCGGCGACGAAGTAGGGCTCATCATCGCACAACCTGAAGGCCGCTGCTATACGCAGCGGCCTTTTTTCGAGCCGGACAGCAAGAAAAGCCGTACGTCCGACGCGCAGACGCAGCCCCCTTCCAAAACCGAACGAAAGCGCTATACTTTATCTTTACGCTTACGGAATACCGTGCGGGATGGCGGCAAGAGGTGATCGTGCAATCACTGCTCTACATTGAAGTGAACCTGCTGTGCCTGCTCATCTTGGCGCTCGTCCTGGTGAAGGTGCTTCGTGGCAACGACGTGCGCAGCCGGCAGTTCTGGTTCTCAGGCGTGCTGCTGGCAAGCATCCTCGCGTCGGCGCTCGACATGCTGTGGATTCTCGTGAGTACAGGCTCTATGAGCGTCTCCCCCGTCGGAAGCTTCGGCATAAACGCGACGTACTATCTCATGGCCTCGCTCGGCAGCTTCTGCTGGTTCGTCTACTCCGAGCGCGTGCAAACGTCGCGCCTCGTGGCCTCCCCCGCGCGGATCGTCGTATGCTCTGCACCGCTCATGGTTTCATTCGTGCTCGTGCTGTCTTCCTACTGGACGGGATGGGCGCTTTCCATTGACGCAGAGGGCGGCTACCACCGCGGCAGCCTGTATGCCGTACAGTTCTTCATAGTGTACGGTTATGGGCTGGTCACAGCCGCACATGCGCTTGTGGGCGCGTTCAAGAAGGAGAACTTCGCCGTCAGGTCGCAGTACCTGTCGCTCACGTACTTCGCTGTGCTGCCGCTCGCGTTCATCACGTTGCAGGCCTTCGCCCCTAATGTGCCGCTTACCTGTGTGGGCGTGACCGTGGCGCTTCTCTGGGTGTATTTGGACATGCAGGAGCAGAAGATTTCGCTCGACCCGCTCACGCAACTGAATAATCGCACCCAACTGGCGAAGCACGTAGCGCAGCGCATGAGGCATCGCGATGCAGGGCAGACGCTGTGCCTGTTCATCGTGGATGTCGATCGTTTCAAGGGCATCAACGACATCTACGGCCACGTGGAGGGAGACCGTGCGCTCGTGCGCGTCGCCGACGCTCTGCGTCGCTGTTGCGCAGGCGGCTCCGCCTTCATCGCGCGCTATGGCGGCGACGAGTTCATCGTGGTGCGCGATTCCGCACGGACCTGCGACGCGACGGAGATGGGCGCGCGCCTGAACGCCGAACTCGCACGGCTCGACGAGGCGGCCGGGGCGCCCTACGCCCTGCACGTCAGCGTGGGCGCCGCGGTCTACCGGGAGGGCATCGAGACGCTGCAGGACTTCATCCGCGAGGCCGACCGGGAGCTGTACGAGGCGAAGGCCGCCCGCGCCTCGTAGAATAGCCCCGTTCATGCCGCTTGGCGAGCATGGACTGTCTCCCCACCTGGCGGCAAGGGCACGTGCGTAACGTTCTTCGTCCCGTTTGCGGCCCGTTCTACGCCAGCAGTCGCCCCCTCAACACCACGTGCCTCACGTCCAACGTTTCAGCGTCCAGCAGCACGGCGTCGGCCACCTTGCCGGGCTCGATGGCGCCGCGCTCGGCGTCCACGCCGATGGCGCGAGCCGGATTCGCGGTAGCGGCCTTCACGGCGCTTTCCAGCGGGATGTCAGCCTCGCGCACAGCCCAGCGCAGGCAGGCGGCCAAGTCGGTGGCCGATCCGGCAATGGTGCCGTCAGCCAGCGTGGCCAGGTTGCCGCGCACGGTGACGTCCTGCCCGCCCAGGTCGTACACGCCGTCCTCCAGGCCGGTAGCCCGCATGGAATCGCTGATGAGGACCATGCGATCGTCGCCGAACAGCCTGAACGCCATCCGCACCATGGCGGGATGGATATGCACGCCGTCGGCGATAAGCTCGGCTGTCACGTCGTCGCGCTCGAACGCCGCGGGAATAGGGCCCGGTTTGCGGTGGTGCAGCGGCGGCATGGCGTTGTACAGGTGCGTGAGCTGGCGCGCGCCGTGCTCGAACGCGGCGCGGGTGCAATCGTAGTCGGCTGTGGTGTGCGCGAGCGAGATGCGCACCTCGTCCGCCATCTCGTCGATGAAGGCGAGCGCGCCCTCTTCCTCCGGCGCGATGTCCACCAGCTTCACTAGGCCGCCCGCCGCCTCCTGCAAGCGGCGCAGCATGGCCGCGTCGGGCACCTGCACGTAGGCCGGGTTCTGCGCGCCTATCTTGTCGGGCGAAATGAACGGCCCTTCCATGTTCACGCCCACAAGCGCCGCTTCGTCGTCGGTCGGGGCGAACGCGGCCGCAGCCCGCATGATGCCGGCCAGCTTCTCCTCGGGATACGTCATGGTTGCCGGGCAGATGGCCGTCACGCCGCGGCTCGCCTCGTGACGCGCAATGGTGGACAGCGCCTCGCCCGTGCCGTCGCACAGGTCGGCCCCCAAACAACCGTGGAAGTGCACATCCACCAGCCCGGGGATCACGTAGCAGCCCGCGGCGTCCAGCACGTCACCGTCGCCCACATCGGCCGCCTCGGCGAACCGGCCGTCGGCCACCGCCACGTCGCGCGTAGCGAAGCCCCGGCCGTCGAACACGTTTCCATTCGTTATGAGCATGGACGCTCCCCTCCTATCGGCAGAGCGCGCCCGCCGCCGGGTCGACGATGACGGTGGCGTTGGGGTGGAACTGTAGGATGGAGGCCGGCACCTGGGGCGTCACGGGGCCGAAGAACGCCTGCTTCACGATCTCGGCCTTGTGGGCGCCCTCCACCACCACGAGCACGCTGCGCGCGGCCATGATGGTGCCGATGCCCATGGTGTAGGCCTGGCGCGGCACGTCATTGATGCTGTCGAACAGGCGGCTGTTCGCCTGGATGGTGCTCTCGGTGAGATCGACGCAATGCGTGGCCTTCGGGAACTCGTCCTCAGGCTCGTTGAAGCCGATGTGGCCGTTCGGCCCGAGGCCCAGCAGCTGCAGGTCGATGCCGCCCGCCTCCTCGATGGCCTGCTCGTAGGCCGCGCACACGGCATCGGCGTCCGGGTTGAATCCTTCCGGCACGTGCGTGCGCACCTGATCGATGTCCACGTGGTCGAACAGGTGCTGCTTCATGAAGTAGCGGTAGCTTTGGTCGTGCTCGGGGGCTAGTCCACGGTACTCGTCCAGGTTGAACGTGGTCACGTCGGCGAAGCTGATCTTGCCGGACGCGCAGTCCTCCACGAGGCAGGCGTACAGGCCGATGGGCGTCGTGCCCGTGGCCAAGCCCAGTACGCAGGCGGGATCGGCCTCGATGTACGAGGCGATGCGATCGGCAGCTTGACGGCTCATATCCTCCGCGCTGTCAGCAATGATGAATTCCATGCTCGGCTCCTCTCTGTTCGTTGTCGTTTGCCGGTGAAAGCGACGGCACCGCCTTCACCTCGCTCCCTTCCACCTGCGCACTCCGCCTTCGGCATCCTTTGTCCGCAGACGCCGCGGCACGGCGTGCCACCGTCTGTCGTTAGAGCGTGCATCTTGTTAACCTGGTACTATGTCCAGAATTGCACGGTCTCGATGATATTCTGGTACGCCCAAGGGTACACATCGGAGTACCACCCGGTCTCCGGGACAAAGCACAAAAGCGCGCTGTACAGAACCGATAACGTCACGAGAACGAGCAGCACCTTCATGAGCAGGTTCTGTGTCGTCGTTCGCGGTGCAAGGTTCTCGTTCACCACGAACGCCAACAGCACGACGGCGGCCAGGAACATGAAACTGAAGTCTGCAAAGTACCGCTGCAGTATTCCGGCCATCTGCGCATCTAGCAGGGCTACGAGCACACCGCCTATCAACAGCACGATGATGACCCCAGCGATGGTGCGCGTGGCACGCTGCCGGAAGCGCAATTGCAGAATACGCTTGGCAAACGGAAGGATCCACAGTACGGGCAGGCACGCGAGGATGCCGCCGAACGTGGCCTCTTTGATGGTCTGTCCCATATAGGTCGTATCGAACGGTGCTGCTTGAAGGAAGGGGAATACCCCTGTTGCCGTCGGGGGCTGCACGAAGTACGCGAAAAATGCAGGTGCCAGCCGGCCGACGTTCCAGCCACGTTTCGTCATATCATTGACCGTGAGGTTGTAGTTCGCTCCAAAATCCGTAAACGACCCGAAGCGCGCGTAATTGTACCCCATGAGCCCAGCGGCCACCACGAGATACGGCAGGACAAGGCAGGCAAATTCGCGCGCACCGCGCGGCGTAAACAGGCGACGCTTCGTGATATAGACGCGCCAAAACAGCGGAAACGCCAAAAGCGACAGAACGAGTAGCTGCGGGCGGCAGCCGGCGACGAGAGCCATGCAGAGCGATCCGACCAGATACCAACCTTCAGGTCGCCCGGCAGCGCGACCGCGCATCCAGAAGTAGAGACCCCATACCGAAAACGCCAAGCCGAGCGCAATGGGAAGCGAGTAGAACGTCGGGAACTTCAGCAGATATAGAATGCCGCAACACATGACAAGGGGTATCTGCAGCAACAGGTAAAGCCCGAGGCTCACCCGTTTGAAGTGATAGCGCGCAAAGCGGTCGAGCAGGGCAGAACACCCCAGCACGAAGGCGATCACCGCAACAAGGACGCCGATAGCTGTGGGGAAATTCGCTCCCGTCAGCACATAGAACGGCAGATAGAACAGGAGTACCGGCACCACGCCGAAGTACACGTAGTAATGCCCGTCATGGAAGGCCACATCGAAGAGATAGGGCTCCCCCGTCGCTTTCTGCGCCTCGTCGCGCGCACCCTTATCATAGGGATCGCTCATGTCTTGCAACCAGTCCGGAGGTTCCTCTTCAAGGTAGAGCTGGCCCTTCGTCATAGCCTTTGCAAGCTCGGCATACTGCTGGGCGTTGTCGCCCCCTACCTCGAAGGCGTTCACCATGCTCGAACCATCCCAGGACCCGTTGTTGTAGTCCTTCGTTGCCACGCCCACAAGATTCGACCCCAGGAACAGATACGAACTCAACAGGCAAACCTCGATGGCGACGGTCGCGATGATGATCGCCTTTGACTTTCGAGGCTGATCTACGATGCCGATACGATAGATGACTGAGCGCGGTCGAAACGCAAACACGAGACCCAGAAGCCCCGCCGTCGCCAGAAAGCGGGTCGTATTGAAATCGAACGGATGATGGGCGTTCAGGGTGATGCTCTTGAGCTTGATCGGATAGTTCGTATCGTCGCCGACAATTTCGATTCGCAGATTATCGACAATGCCGGTAGTATTCAGATTGATGTACTCGCTCTGATCAACGAACGTGGACACGTCCACATCAGGGACGCCCACCGTATACTCGGTGGAGTCGAAATACGTGAGATGCGCCTCATCGGTAAAGTGTATGCGCACCGTCAGCTCTTGGGCTGGTTGGTCGAAATCGAAATCGAGGCGCACATTGTGCACCTCGGTGTTCAGATCGGAGAACTCAAGCGTATGGTTCACCGTGGTGAGTTTATACGAGCCGTCGGTCGTCTCCTGCAGGTTCAGTCGATCGTCCAGATTGATGGTGTTGTAACCTGCCGAGAGAAAATAGTTCACGTTGAACACGAATGTCTCGAGCAAAAGCGCACAGGCCAATATGACGACGACGCTCTTCGCGATATGGAGCACCGACGCCCGATGGGAACGCATGAAGCCTTCGTAGGCGTAGGCTATGTTTTGACGAACAGTAGGCATCAGGAATTCCATCGTTCTGCCGCCGGCAGAACGGCCCAGTACAGCGAACAAGCCCCACAGCACCCATTCCTGTTTCCGGTACGCTTGCTCGCGTGTACCGAACGGTTCGCTCGGCCGCGCGACAGAGCAATCTGGGATACCTCGAGGCTTCTCGCTGACATTATTGGTTCTACCAGAGAGGCGCTACAGGCTCAAGGCCTGCTTCACGTCCTCGTACACGACGTTCGGATCGCGGTCGCCATCGATGGAGACAAGCAGATCGCAGCCGCGATAGTAATCAATGAGCGGCGCCGTGGACTTTTCGTACACGTCGAGACGGTTGCGCACCGTGGCTTCGTTGTCGTCGTCGCGCTGGTACATCTCGCCGCCGCACTTCGGACACGTTTTATCGGCAGCCGTTCCAATGTAGCCACAATCCTTGCACATACGCCGCGACGTAAGGCGCTTGACTATAACCTCGGGATCGACGTCGATAAGAAGCGCTGCATCAAGCGGGCGCTCCAGCTTCGAGAGTTCTGCATCAAGCGCGACGGCCTGAGCGGATGTGCGCGGGAATCCGTCGAGGATGAAGCCTTTCTCCGTATCGGGATCCTGAAGGCGCTCCTCCACCAGACCGATGATCACATCGTCGGGCACCAGATCGCCCGCATCCATATACGACTTAGCCTTCTTGCCGAGCGGCGTGCCCTCTTTGACGGCTGCGCGCAGCATGTCGCCCGTGGAGATGTGCGGCGTTCCGAACTCGTCGACCAGCTTGGCCGCCTGCGTTCCTTTACCGGCGCCTGGTGCCCCCAACAACACGATGTTCATGATGAGATTTCCTTTCAACATACCGATCGGTTCCCGTATTGTACCAAAGCCCTCAGCTCGCCGCGCATATTTCACAGAAAGACAGGCCGGAGGATGCCGAGCAGGATGCAGAGGCTGAAAGGGCGAAGAGGCTGATGAAGTGGATTGTCATCTTGCGCCGCTCAGAAAGAGGTTTCTGCAAGAAATTCGAGGTATGGGAGTCCTCGAGGATTCGCTTTAAGCTCTTTTCGCGATGCAGGCACCTCCCTATATCCAAAAGCGCGGATCGGTGAATATGCAATGACTGTCCATTCTGCGACAGCCTGCTTTAGGGTTCCCATACCTCGTTTTTTCGGCAGAATTCTAGAAATCTGCCGCGCTCGCTCTCCGGTGGCGCAGAAAGATTCGACAACTCGCATGATTCATCAAAATGGTGCCACGAACCGGCGCGGTTTTCTCCACGGTATGGCGAAAGGGCGGCCATAGCATGCGAAGAGGGGCCCGCAGGCCCCTCTTCGTCGCATACGCGTCAGGCTTCCCTACTTGAAGAAGCCGTCGTAGTTGTGCATCTTCAGCTGGCTCTCCACTTTGTTCATGGTGTCGAGAGCAACGCCGATCATGATGAGGATCGACGTGCCGCCGAATGCCTGGACAAGCTGGTTGCCCGTAAAGAAGAAGATGATTGTCGGCACCACGGCAATAACAGCAATGAAGATGCCGCCGGGCAACGTGACGCGGTGCAGAACGTTCTTGATATAGTGAACCGTCGCCGAACCGGGGCGCACACCCGGGATGAAACCACCCTGTTTGCGCAGATTGTCCGCCGTCTCATCGGGATTGAACACCATGGAGGTGTAGAAGTACGCGAAGAACACGATGAGCACCGCGGTGAGGATCCAGTTTACCCAGCCGGTTGATATCGCATCGGCGGCGAACGTCAGCCACTCCACGTTGAACAAGGCCGCCAGCTGCGCCGGGAAGTAGATCAGGCAGCTCGCGAAGATGATGGGGATGACACCCGCCGCATTCACCTTGAGGGGAATGTAGGTGGACTGGCCGCCCATCATCTTGCGTCCCTGAACGCGTTTGGCGTAGTTCACGGGAATACGACGCTGGGCCCGCTCGACAAAGATGATCGCAGGAATGCACGCGAGCACAACGAGCACGATGAGCAGCGTGATGGCGATGCTCATGCCCATGTCGGCAGAGCTCTCAGTGATCGACGAATAGATGGCGCTCGGTACGCGTGACACGATGCTCACGAAAATGATAAGCGACATGCCGTTGCCCACGCCGCGCTGCGTGATGAGCTCGCCCATCCACATGATGAACGCCGTGCCCGCCACAAGCGTGAACACCACCATGATATCGGTCAGGATCGGAGGCACGTCCGTGCTGAACTGGACACCGTAGGCCGGCGACTTGAACAGCAGCAGGTAGCCGATGGCGTTGATAAGACCCAGGCCCAATGTCAGGTAGCGGGTGACCTGCGTGATCCGACGACGCCCGGTCTCGCCTTCCTTCGCCCAGCGGCCGACCGCCGGGATGACGCCCTGCATGAGCTGCATGATAATAGACGCCGTGATGTAGGGCATGATTCCGAGCGAGAACACGGAGAAGTTCGACAGCGCACCGCCTGTGAACAAGTCGAGCATCGTCATGGAGACGCCGCCGCTTTCCGTGAACTGGTTCGCGAACTCGTTGAACGGAATGCCAGGCACCGGAACGTACGCGCCGAAGCGGTACAGCGCCAAAATCGCCAGCGTAAACAGAATCTTATTACGCAGCTCCGGAACCTTGAACGCATCGATGATGGAGCTTAGCAAGGCTCTTCGACCTTTCCTCCGGCTGCCTCGATCTTCGCCTTCGCAGAGGCAGAAACCTTATCGACCTTGATGGTAAGAGCCTTCGTCAGCTCGCCGTCGCCCAGCACCTTCACGAGGGCATCCTCATGCTTGATGATGCCCTTAGCCTTCAAGCTTGCACCGTCGACAACGTCGCCAGCTTCAAAATGCTCCTCGAGCCGCTTGACGTTGACGGGAAGATACTCGACTCTGTTGATGCTCGTGAAGCCAGGGAGCTTCGGCAGACGACGCGCGAGCGGAGTCTGCCCGCCCTCGAAGCCGGGCCCCTTGCCGCCGCCGGCACGGGACTTCTGTCCATTCATGCCACGGCCGGAGGTCTTGCCAGTGCCCGAAGCCGGACCGCGGCCGACGCGCTTGCGGTTCTTGCGCGATCCTTCGGCCGGCTTGAGATCTTTGAGTTCCATATGATTCTCCTTGTCGCTTGACTGGGCTTTCCGCCCAGCGCTGGCAGCTCGCCGCCAGCAAACTTCCTTGAATCGACCATCGGCGCGCCGCAAGGCACGCCGATGGTCGATTATACCGTACTGGTCTGCCGACGTGAGCGTGAAGTACGGATACACCCGAGACCGCCTGATTCGCAGCCGCACAGGCTTTGCGCGCACGGCCGAGCGATAAGAGTCGGAGCCGGGTGCCGTCGTCCTTCAGACGGTGCGGCAGAACGATGGATCCTACAGCTCCTCGACCTCGACGAGATGTTTGACCTTGAAGATCATACCGCGGACGGACTCGTTGTCCACCTGATCGACCGTACGGCCGATCTTGCCGAGGCCGAGCGCGCGCAGCGTCTTGCCTTGATCACCCTTACGGCCGATGGAGCTCTTCACCTGGGTGATGCGCAGCGTATTCTTCGCGTCTGCCATTACTTCTTCTCCTTCCGGCCGTAGATCTGATCGACCGTCATCCCGCGACGCTCGGCAACGTCCTGGGGGCTCTGCATGTTTTTGAGACCCTCGGCGGTCGCCTTGACCACGTTCATCACATTGTCGGTGCCAAGCGACTTGGTGAGCACGTCGCTCACGCCCGCCAGCTCCATGACTGCACGAGCCGCACCGCCGGCGATAACGCCGGTACCGGGACGAGCCGGCTTGATAAGCACGCGACCGGCGCCGAATTCGCCGATGATCTCATGCGGGAGCGTCTTTTCTTCTGTCAGGGGCACGGCGAACATGTTCTTCTTCGCGTCCTCGACGCCCTTTTTGATGGCGATGGGCACTTCCTGGGACTTGCCCATGCCGACACCAACACGGCCGTTGCCGTCGCCGACCACCACAAGCGCGGTGAGCGCAAAGCGGCGGCCGCCCTTGACAACCTTCGAAACGCGGTTGATGTAGACGACGCGCTCCTGAAGCTCGGGGACCGCGGCGTTGTCTTGTCTGTTGTTACGAGCCATAGACCTTTACCCCTTCTAGAATTTCAAGCCTGCTTCACGGGCGGCGTCGGCGAGAGCCTTCACGCGTCCGTGGTACAGGTTGCCGCCACGGTCGAACACGACTTCCGTGACTCCGGACTCCTGCGCCTTCTTGCCGGCGATCTCGCCGAGCGCGGCAGCACCCTCGACAGTCGCACCGCTCTTGCCCGTCGCTTTGAACTCGGGGCCAAGCGTCGACACGCCACAAATGGTCTTGCCAGCGACGTCGTCGACGAACTGAACGTACACGTTATTGTTGCTGCGCGTCACGCAGAGGCGGGGACGCGTCGGCGTACCGGATACCTTGCCGCGCACGCGGCGGTGGCGACGAGCCAGCCCGGCTTGCTTTTTCTGAAGCTTGTTCATGCTAATCCCTTCGATCTCGATCCGTTACAGGCTGGTCGTCAAGCCTAATCGGACTTGGCAGCCTTGCCGAGCTTACGGCGGACGTACTCGCCCTCATAGCGGATGCCCTTGCCCTTGTACGGCTCGGGCTTGCGCCATGCGCGGATGTTGGCGGCCACCTGGCCGACCTGCTCCTTGCTCGGGCCGGATACGATGATCTCGGTCTGGCTGGGAACCTCAAACGTGATGTTCTCGGGCGCCTCGACGAGAACCGGGTGCGAGAAGCCGAGCTGCATCTCCAGGTCCTTGCCCTTGAGTGCGGCGCGATAGCCAACGCCGACGAGCTGCAGCTTCTTGGAGAAACCGCTGGAGACGCCCTCGACCATGTTGGAGACGAGCGTGCGCACGAGACCGTGGTAGGCCTTCGCTTCACGGGAATCATTCGGGCGCTCGACAATGATGTCGTCGCCATCGCGCTTGATGATCATGATGGAGGGGAAGCTGCGCGAAAGCTCTCCCTTCGGGCCCTTCACCGTTACGGTGGTGCCGTCGATAGTCACATCGACGCCGGCAGGAACGGTGACGGGCTGCTTGCCGATACGAGACATGTCAAACCTCCCTTTCCTACCAGATGTAGGCGACGACTTCGCCGCCGACGCCCATTTTGCGGGCATCGCGGTCGGTCATGACGCCTTTGCTCGTCGAAATGATGGCGGTACCGAGGCCGCCCAGGACACGAGGAAGCTCGTCCTTGCCCGCGTAGATGCGCAGGCCGGGCTTCGAGATGCGCCTGATGCCGCGGATGGTTTTAGCC
This sequence comes from Enteroscipio rubneri, assembly GCF_002899715.1. GTDB lineage: Bacteria > Actinomycetota > Coriobacteriia > Coriobacteriales > Eggerthellaceae > Enteroscipio > Enteroscipio rubneri. The sequence goes on from NZ_PPEK01000013.1 coordinate 33,813, forward strand.
TTCTTGTCACCGTATTTAAGGGTGAGCTCGAGCGTCGCGCGCGGCTCGCCGTCGATGACGTCGTATCCCTGGATATAGCCCTCTTCTTGCATGATGCGGGCCAGCTCGACAAGCTTCTTGCTCGACGGCATCGCAACCGTCGGCTTGCCGGCAGAGTTAGCGTTACGCACGCGCGTAAGCATGTCTGCAATGGGGTCGGTCATGGTCATAGTTCTTTTCTCCTTTGGTCCATGATGAGCCTGCAGATCCGGTTCGTCGGCGCCCATAACGCCTCCGCCTGGATCGTGGCACGCCCTGGCGTACCTAGTTCGTTCTTACCACGAAGACTTGGTCACGCCGGGCAGTTCGCCTTTGTTGGCCAGCTCGCGCAAGCAGATGCGGCACAGGCCGAACTTGCGGTAGTAGGCGCGAGGACGTCCGCAGCGCGTGCAGCGGTTGTGCTGACGCGTCGAGAACTTCGGCTCGCGCTTCGCCTTGGCGATCATCGATTTCTTAGCCATGCAAATCCTTCTTTCTCATATCCAACCCGTCCGTTTCGTTTGCACGGGCTCGAGTGCACACAGCGCGGGTCGTCGACCGATGACCCGCAGGCCGCGCCGAAGGCGGCGCTTACTTCTTGTCCTTGAAGGGGAAGCCCAGCGCATCCAGCAGCGCAAAGGCATCATCGTTGTTTTCCGCCGTCGTCACGAACGTGATGTCCATGCCGCGCGTACGATCGATCTTATCATAGTCGATCTCGGGGAAGATCAGCTGCTCGGTCACGCCCATCGTGTAGTTACCGCGGCCGTCGAAGCTCTTCGGCGAGATACCGCGGAAGTCACGGACGCGCGGGAGGGCGGTCGCCAGCAAGCGGTCGAGGAACTCCCACATACGGTCGCCGCGCAGCGTGACCTTGCAGCCGATGGGCTGCCCTTCGCGCACGTGGAAACCAGCGATCGACTTGCGAGCGCGCGTGATGCAAGGCTGCTGGCCGGTGATAACGCGCATATCCGCCATCGCAGCGTCAAGCAGCTTGTGATCGGCTGCGGCGGCGCCAACGCCCATGTTCACAACAATCTTCTCAAGGCGCGGGACCTGGTTGACGTTGCCGAGACCCAGCTCCTTCTCGAGCTTCGGCACGATCTCGGTGTTGTACATTTCCTTCAAACGAGGAATAGCCATGGTTCTTCCAATCCTTTCGATGAATTAAACGCAGGATTTCCGACCCTGCGTCCCTCGCCGCCGAAGCAGCAGGGGTCATTGTACTGCATTGGCCGTCGCTGGTCGCCGAAAAGTCAGCGAGGGCGGCTGCGGTGCCCCGAATTCGCGGGATCGCGAAGACGAAGCGTACTTCGGTACGCGAGCCTTCGTGATCGTGCGAAGGCGGGGTGCCACAGCCGGCCGCAGCGTCGACCCGTTCCGTCGGCCGTCAGGCCGGCGGATCAAACGCCGCAGCGTCGATCCGTTCCGCCGATCGAAGATCGGCGGAACGGACTAATCGATGTCTTTTCCGCACTTCTTGCAGACGCGAACTTTCTTGCCTTCGTCGTTGACGCGCTTGCTCACACGCGTGGCCTGCTTGCACGCGGGGCACACGAGCATGACGTTGGACACGTGGATCGGAGCTTCCATGGTGGAGATGCCGCCCTGAGGGTTCTGCTGCGTCGGACGCAGAGCCTTCTTAATCATGTTGACCTTCTCGACCGCAACGCGCTGCTTCTGCGGGAACGAGCGCAGAACCGTGCCTTCCTTGCCCTTGTCCTTGCCGGAGAGGACCTTCACCTTGTCGCCCTTCTTGATGTTCATGCTATTCATGTATGCACACCCCCTTAGAGCGTTTCCGGTGCCAGAGACACGATCTTCATGTACTTCTTGTCGCGCAGCTCGCGAGCCACCGGCCCGAAGATACGCGTACCGCGGGGTGCGCCCGAGTTGTCGATAAGCACGCAGGCGTTCTGATCGAACTTGATATAGCTGCCGTCGGGTCGACGAACTTCCTTCTTCACGCGCACGATCACGCAACGGACGACATCGCCCTTTTTCACGTTGGTGTTCGGCGCGGCTTCTTTCACGCTGCAGATGATGACATCGCCCAGTCCCGCGTAGCGGCGCTTGGAGCCGCCCAGGACCTTGATGCACTGCACCTTGCGAGCGCCGGAGTTATCGGCCACTGCGAGCATGGTTTGCATCTGAATCATTGCTTCAACCTAACTTTCATCTCGGTAATCCGAAGGGGTTGCCGTTGGACTACTTGGCCTTCTCGACGATCTTCACCAGACGCCAGCGCTTCAGCTTCGACAGCGGGCGGGTTTCCATGATCTGCACGGTGTCGCCGATGCCGGCCTCGTTGTTCTCGTCATGGGCGTGGAACTTCTTGGACGTTGTCATCATCTTGCCGTACACCGGATGCGGCTTGCGCTCCTTGACGAGCACGACGCAGGTCTTATCGTTGACAGCGCTCACGACGATGCCCTGACGGACCTTGCGGGAGTTGCGATCTTCACTCATGTAAATTCAACCTTCCTAACCGTCAAGCTAAGCGCTCAGCTCGCGGGCACGCATCTCAGTCTGGATGCGTGCGATGTCCTTCTTGACCTGCTTCACACGAGCGGTATTGTCGAGCTGGCTCGTGGCCATCTGGAAGCGCAGGTTGAAAAGCTCCGCGCGCGCTTCCTTGAGTTTCGCCTGCAAATCGTCGGCAGACAGCTCACGGATCTCTGCTGCTTTCATTTATTCCTGCCCTTCCGTTTCCTTGGAAACAATCTTGCACTTGATGGGCAACTTGTTGATGGCGAGACGCAGGGCCTCCTTGGCGGTCTCCTCGTCGACGCCGTCGATCTCGAACATGATGCGGCCGGGCTTGACGACCGCGACCCATGCCTCAGGATTGCCCTTGCCGGAACCCATGCGGGTTTCGGCCGGCTTCTGCGTGATCGGCTTATCCGGGAAGATTGTGATCCACACCTTGCCGCCGCGCTTCATGTGACGGGTCATGGCGATACGGGCCGCCTCGATCTGGCGGTTGGTGATCCAATGTGCCTCAAGGGCCTGGATGCCGTACGTGCCGTGGTTCAGCCGGGTTCCGCCTTTGGCCTTGCCCTTCATGGAACCACGTTGCACCTTGCGGTGCTTGACGCGCTTAGGTACGAGCATTTACTTGCGCCCCCTCTCGTTGCGGTCGTTACGACGGGAACGGCTCGGACGGGAGCTGCCCTCGAGCGCCGGCTGCGGCGCTTTCTGGCCAGGAAGCATCTCGCCGTGGTACACCCACACCTGCACGCCGATGGAACCCATCGTGGTGGCGGCGGTGGCGAAGCCGTAATCAATCTTCGCGCGCAGCGTGTGCAGCGGCACGCGGCCCTCGCGGTACCACTCGCGACGGCTCATCTCCGCGCCGCCCAAGCGGCCGGAGCACTGGATGCGGATACCCTTGGCACCGCTCTTGCGGGCGGACTGAACCGCCTTGCGCATGGCGCGGCGGAAGGCCACGCGGCCCTCGAGCTGTTCCGCAACGGACTGAGCGATGAGCGCAGCGTCAAGTTCGGGGCGCTTGACCTCGATGACTTCGATGGACACGGGGCCGTTGGCCACCTTGTCGAGCTTCTTGCGCAGGGCGTCGATCTCAGCGCCCTTCTTGCCGATCACAACGCCCGGGCGGGCCGTGGTGATGACGATCTTGATCTTGTCGCCGGCGCGCTCGATCTCGACCTTGGAGACGGCGGCACGGGCGAGCTGCTTGTCCAAAAACTTCCTGATGGCCAAGTCGTTTTCCAGGTTCTTGGCGTAATCCTTATCGGCGTACCAGCGGCTGCGCCATTCCTCGGTGATACCGAGGCGGAACCCGGTAGGGCTAACCTTCTGACCCATGCGCTTATGCCTCCTCTCGCGGTGCTACGATGATCGTGATGTGGCTCGTGCGCTTGCGAATGCGCGACGCGGAACCCTTGGCGCGCGGACGGATACGCTTCAGTGTGGGGCCTTCATCAGCGAAGGCCGTCTTCACGACGAGCGTCTCCGGGCGCACGTGATGCAGGTGCTCAGCGTTGGCCACGGCGGAGTTCAGCGTCTTCTCCACGATCTCCGCAGCGCCGCGGTTCGTGAACTGCAAGATCTCACGAGCCTGAGGCACGGACTTGCCGCGGATCAGATCGACCACGATGCGCGCCTTGCGGGGCGAAACGCGGACGTAGCGTGCTATTGCTTTAGCTTCCATTGTTCACCCCTTCTTATCGCTTGCCCTTGTCGGCGGAGTGACCCTTGAACGTGCGGGTCGGGGCGAATTCGCCCAGCTTGTGGCCGACCATGGATTCTGTAATGTATACCGGCACGTGCTTGCGGCCATCATGGACGGCGATGGTGTGGCCCACCATCTCCGGGAAGATGGTGCTTGCGCGCGACCAGGTCTTGACGACGTTCTTCTCGCCTGCCGCATTCATCTTCTCGATGCGATCAAGAAGGCGCGGTTCGACGAAAGGACCCTTTTTCAAACTTCTGCTCACTATTACTCCTTAACGCTTAGCGCTACTTCTTGCGGCGGCGGATGATCAGGCGGCTCGAAGCCTTCTTCGGATTGCGGGTACGATGGCCCTTCGTCGGAACGCCCCACGGAGTGACCGGATGGCGACCGGCGGACTTGTTCTTGCCCTCGCCGCCGCCATGCGGGTGATCGACCGGGTTCATGACCGTACCGCGAACGGTGGGACGGATGCCCTTCCAGCGATTACGGCCGGCCTTTCCGACGCGAATGTTGGCATGCTCGGCGTTGCCAACCTCGCCGATGGTGGCACGGCAGGTGACGAGCACGCGGCGCATCTCGGAGGACGGCATGCGGAGGATGGCGTACTTGCCTTCCTTGCCCATGAGCTGAATGCTCGTACCGGCGGAGCGGGCGATAGCGGCGCCCTTGCCAGGCTGGAGCTCGACGGCGTGAATGAGCGTGCCGACGGGGATGTTCGTCAACTGCATGGCGTTGCCCGGCTTGATATCGGCCTCGGGACCGCTCATGACAACGTCGCCCACGCGGAGGCCCTTCGGGTGAAGGATGTAGCGCTTCTCGCCGTCGGCGTAGTTCAGAAGCGCGATGCGCGCCGAGCGGTTCGGGTCGTACTCGATGGTTGCGACCTTCGCGGGGACGCCGTCCTTGTTGCGCTTGAAGTCGATGATGCGATAGCGGCGCTTGTTGCCGCCGCCCTGGTGGCGCGTCGTGATGCGGCCGTAGTTGTTGCGGCCGGCCTTGTTCGACAGCGGCGCAAGCAGAGACTTCTCCGGCTTGTCCGTCGTGATCTCGGCGAAGTCCGAGACCGTCTGGAAGCGTCGGCCGGGGCTTGTCGGCTTGTACTGTTTAACTCCCATGTCTTTCCTTTCTTCGGTTTTCTGCTCGCACGCACACTCCCTGCGCACCCCAGAAAACCCTGCTGACCTGTGTGGCCTCGCTCGCCGTGCCCCGTCTTGAATGGAGTGAGACGTCACGACTCCGAGTATCCACGCCTCCGGGTGTGTCCATACACAACCAGACGCAAACGAGAATTATACGCAGAAAGCGCCTGGTAATCAAGGACTATTTTCATAGACACAACCTGAGCACAACGGTCACGGTCGGTTCCCGATCACGGAGAGCGCAGACGCAGTCAAGGTTATCGACGCGCAGTCGACATGGACGCGGACAACAGGCCCGCACTTGGCACGAGCATGAGCGTCAGGCGAAATGTTTTAGAAGGCTGACGGCGGCGGGCTGCAATCCGGGAGCAGCGCCGGAAAGCGTTCCTGCGGCGATGGATCCCAGGATATCGCGCGCGGCAGCGGCCTGCTCGGGCGGAACCTCCTGGTTCGGATCAAGCAGTGCCGCAAGGCCCCTCATGGCATCTGCGCCTAAAGCCTCGTTCAAACCCGGACCGCGGTAATCCCGCAAGAAGCGAGCTATGTTCACAATGTCAGACGCATCGTTGAGCGAGACGAGAACTCGGCCATCGTCCGTGCGCATGCTCTTGGCCGTAGCCGGCAGCCGTGCAAAACCGCCCGACGCGAGACCACCCGCGATCATTCTGACCTCGTCGGTTCCCTCAGCGCCTTCCCTATCGCTTCCGTCCATACGATATCCTCTCTTCGACAACGCAAGGCTCGCCTGACCTTCGCGTCGCGCGAGCGAAACCACGATCGAACGTGCCGATCAGGCTCGGTCGTTCAACCAGCCGACGGTCTGCGACACGCGGCTTTGTCGGCGATCTTCCCTGCATCTTATTATCACGAATCAAACTCGAATCCGCGCACAAGATTCGTCCGGTTGTCAACAATTAGCCCGTTACCGGCTCCGAGAAGAGCGCCGTTCCTCAAAAAACGACGCTCTCCGCCCCGAGAAACAGCGAGCACGAGAAGAGAACGCCCCGTTCGCGCCCTCCTCTTCGACGCAACCGTACCCGGCCTACTCGGCGTTCTCCTTCTCTTCCTTCTCGTCGGCTTTCGGATCGACCTTCTTCGCATGCTCTTCGGTCTTCGGATCATCCTTCCCGGCCTGCGCCTTCTCCCCTTCGCACTCGCGTTCACGGCGGAGTCCTCCGGATCCTTGACGACCACCTCAGCATGCGAGAGCAGCCAAGCGTTGGCTTTCATGCGCTGCGCGAGCTCCCGCAGCGCGAAGCTGCGCCCGCTCTCCTCCATCTCGCGACGCGCGGCGGCAGGATTCTGGGGATTCATGGCACGAGCCGCTTCGTCGAGATCCGCATCGTCGAGCGTCATGCCCTCGTGACGGAACAGCGCATCAAGGGCGTACCCCTGCGCGAGCGTTGCACGCGTCTGCAGCATCATAAGCATGCCGAACTGTTGCTCGCCTCCTTGACTTTGTATGAATTGCTCGAATGGAATGCCCTGTTGGGCGAGCTGCGCGCGCATGTTTGCCACGAGGTTTTGCTGCGTCGACTCGTACACCGCGTCGTCGATGCGACCCTTGAACCGCTTTGCCAGCTCAGCGGCGGCAGCCTGCAGCTTGTAGTTCTCATATTGGGCGCGACGTTCGGTGCCGAGACGCTCCTCTACGCTGCTGCGCAGCGCCTCGGCACCGCGATACATGGGCATGTTCTGCGAAACCCATTCGTCGTCAATGACGGGCACGACCTTTTTCTGCATCTCCCTGATCGTGACCGTACAATCGATGACGGGCGCTTTCTCGCCGCCGGGCATCTCGAAGGAAAACGATTTCGACTCTCCCACGTTCATTCCGATCAGCTGCGACTCGAAGCTCGGAGGCATGAAGCTCATGCCCGTGATGTAGGTGCGTCCTTCGGTGGACAGGTTGTCCATCTTCTCGCCATCCTGGAAGGCCTCCAGCGCCAACAGGAAGCTGTCGCCTTCTTCGACAGGGCGCGGCTCATCGGCTTCGAACTTCGCAAAGCTGTCCGCCAACTGCTCGAGCTGCGCGTCCACCTCGCCTTCGTCCAACGTGAAGGGCGGCACGGTGACGGTCACAGGCTCGTACGACGTGAGCTCGTAATCAGGCTTCGGAGCCACGCGAAGCTCGAATGAGAATGTCTGACCGCGCTTGAGCGGAGTCTGCGCCTGCGGCTTGGGGGGATAGGCCGGGATGATGTTGCGCTTGTCGATAGCGAAAGGTACGAGATATTCGGCAGCCTGCTGCTGCACGAGCGCATCAAGATCCTTGATGCCCAGCTGCTCTTCAGCAAGCTGCGCGACCGTCTTGCCAGCAGCAGGCTGCAGCCCCATCTGCTGGGCGAAACCATACTGCGCCATCGTGAGCGCATGGGCGACCTCTGCAGTCGATGCGATCGCCTCCAGCAGAATGAACCCGCCGTCGACCTTCTTCTCGGTCACTTTCATGAAAGATCCCCTATCTCGTCTCCAATCGTCGATGAGCTATTGTAGCGCACCGAAGCCACGCCGCACTCCGCGTCGTTCCGCACCATCGAATAACCCGCCAGGACCCGAATCCTCTCCCATGCCGCCAAGCGTGCTCAATCTTGAGCATGGAAACGGCGGAAGGTCCGTCGCAGGGCCTACACGAGCCGAACAGCCCAGCGGACCGGTCGTGCGAACATGGTTGCATGCATCACGCCCTCCGCTGCCAGAACCCTTCGCCAAAAGCTATTCGTTCGACTTGAGGCTCTCCACCATGTCGATACGGCGCAGCTTGCCCCGCATCGCCAGCATGACGAGCACGGTGAACAGCATGGTGAGCGCAAACGCGATCACGAAGCTTGCAACATGAATCTCGCGGCCGAACATCACCTGGTTGACCTCGGCGGTGACCACGACGAAGCTCTCCATCCACACGCCCAGCACAAGTCCGACCGCGCAGCCGATGGCCGCCAGCAGGAACGTCTCGCGGTAGATATAGGCGTTTACTTCGCGAGGCGTGAAGCCGAGCACCTTGAGCGTGGCGATTTCGCGCACCCGTTCGGTGATATTGATGTTCGTGAGGTTGTACAGCACGATGAACGCGAGCGAGGCGGCGGCCACCACAAGCACCACCACGATCATGTTCACGCTCGAGAGCATGTCGCGGTAGGCTTCGATTGTTTCATCGTTGTAGGCGACCGTCTTCACTCCCTCGATGGCGCCGAGCTTCTCGGTGAGCTCGGCGCGTGCATCGGAATCGGTGGTGGTGACGGCCAAGATCGTCGTGAACGAGGGCCGTTCGCCCATGAGTTCGTCGTAGCGGTCGGGTCCGACGAACACGTAGTTGTAGATGTAGTTCTCCATGACGCCGGTCGCCTCGACGGCGTGTGGCGACCCCGTGGCGTTGCCGATGGCGTCCTGCTCGGTGAGCTGCACGTCTTCGCCCGCCGCGACGCCCAGCTGATCGGCCAGCTTCTCGCTCAAAACGACGCCGGCATTTCCCAGCTCAAGGGGCTCATGGCCCACGCGCGTGCGCATGAGGACAAACTCGTCCAAGCGCGAGGGTTCCTCCGGCACGACCACCTGGACGGGCACGTCGGCATCGTCAGGGCCGCTCGCCAGCATGTTCGAACGCTCAGCCCGCATGTGCGAGCTCACATAGCGCGAATCGTCCAGCAGGTCGTCGAGCTGGTCCCGGGAGGCACGTGGAATATCCTCCTCCACCGAGATCATGGCGTTGTACTTCGTGATGGTGCCAAACTGGTTGTCGATAATGTCATTGATAGCGTCGGAAAGCCCGAGCCCTGTGAGCAGGAGCGCCGTGCAACCCGCAATGCCGATGACGGTCATGACGAAGCGCTTCTTGTAGCGGAACAGATTGCGGAACGTCACCTTCCATGAAAACGAAAGGCGCCGCCATACCGGCCCCACACGCTCGAGCAGGATGCGTTTGCCTGCCTTCGGCGCACGCGGCAGCATGAGTGTAGCAGGACGCTCGCGCAGCGTCGCGGCTGCGGCTGCGGCCGTGGCGATGAGCGTCACGCCCACGCCGAGGCCGCCGGCGAGCGCGGCAAGGGGCCAGTCGATGGGCAGCGGCAGCGGCTGGGCGGGCACGAAGTAGATAATGCCGTAAGCCTTCATGATGACGGCGGGCAGCACCTGCGAGAGAACGCCGATGCCGACGATGCTGCCTGCGACGCTGGCGGCGGCCGCATAGGCGAGATACTTCGAAGCGATGCGCCAGCGGCTGTAGCCGAGTGCTTTGAACGTGCCGATGAGCTGGCGCTCCTCCTCAACCATGCGAGTCATAGTGGTGAGTGCTACGAGCGCCGCCACAAGGAAGAAGATGAACGGGAACACCTGCGCGATGCTGTCCACGCGGTCGGCATCGGCATCGAAGCTGGCCACGCCGTAGTTGGCGGTGCGGTCCATGACGTACCAGACGGCATCGTCGATGTCGTCGATTTGGCGTTGCGCGTCGTCAAGCTGGCGCTTCGCATCAGAGAGCCGCTCTTCGGCATCCTTCTTCTGCGCCTCGTATTCGGCAAGGCCGCTCTCGTAGTCATTCAAGCCGCGCTCGTAGTCGGCCTTGCCCTGCGCTAGCCGCTCGCGCCCGCTCGCCAGCTGCGCAGCCGCATCGTCGAGCTGTCGCTGAGCGGCTGTCAGCTGCGCGTCGGCCTCCTGCTTGCTGGCCTCGTATTGGGCCTGCCCTTCGGCCGTCTGATCCTCCCCGGCCCTGAAGCGAGCAACAGCATCCTGCGCTTGCTCTATCTGAGCTTGGGCGTCTGCAAGCTGCTGCCCGGCCGGGACGATCTGCTCCCGGTACGTCCGATCGAGCTGCTCGCGCTGGGCGTTCAAATCCTTGAGCGTCGCCTGGGCCTCGGAGCGCTGCTGCTCGAGGTCGGCGATGGTCGCAGGCAACTGCCCTTGAGCGGTTTGAAGCGCAACGAGCTGTTGGCGGAGCTTCTCGAGAGCATCCGGATCCTGCTGATCGGGCGGCAGCGCCTCCATGGTCGCAATCTGCTCTTGCACGGCGTCTATCTGCGCTGGCAGCGCATCGAGATTGGCCTGCGCTTCGGCGATGCCCGCGTCGATCTGCTCAATTCCCTGACGCGCCTGCGCGATGCCCGCATCTACCGCATCCGAGCCCTGCCGCCATGCGGCTGTTTTTCGAGCCAGATCATCGCTTCCCTGCTGCCATTGGGACTGCATGCCGGGAAGCGCCTGCTCGAGCGCCTCGATGGTGGCACGGTTCGCGTCGAGTTCGGCCCGGCTGGCCGCCAGCCGTGCTGCCGCGTCTGCAAGCTGCTCGTCGGCACTCGCGCGCTGGCGCTCAAGCTCGGCTTTTCCGTCGTCATAGCGCGCCTGCGCTTCGGAGAGCGTTCGTTCGTTCTCGGCTATGACGCCTGCCGCACCGTCGAGCCGAGCCTTTGCGTCGTCAAGCTGCCGTTTCGCCTCGGCCAACTGCGTTTCGGCGTCGGCCCTCTGCCGTTCGTAGTCGGCGCGCGCATCATCCAGTTCGGTTTGGGCGTCGGCCCGCAGACCTTCTGCGCGGTCCTTTTCGCGCTCGGGCGCAATGGCCTCGATGCGATCGGTCACCTGCGTCACCCGCTCGTCGTAAGCTGCGCTGCCGGAACTTTCGTCCGCGGCGCCCACTACGGTGAGAAACGCCTCGGTGAACGGCAGATCCGATGAGAAGTCGCTTTCAGGCACATACATGTATTGCGTGATTGATCCGCTGCCGAGCGAGGTTGATCCCAGGCTCGAGGACGTGGCGTAGTACGGCGCGCTCACGAAGCCTACGACTGTGTACTCGTCCACCACCAGGGCGTTCTCCATGCCCTCGGCTTCCTGAGAGATACGCACGACGTCGCCTACGCGTGCATTCTGCGCCGCCACGAGGTCGGCCGAGAGCACGCACTCCCCCGTTCGTCGGGGCCATGACCCCTCCATGAGAATGGGGCGATTCAGGTACTCGGGATCATCCGAGCGCGCATGGACACCGTCGGAAGCGTCAGACGAGCGCGCTGCGTCGGGCAACGAGTGCACGCGCGTTGCGTACTGCTCGCCCCCAATGGTGGCCATGACATCGGTCTCGTAGGCGGGCATGACGGCCTGAACGCCCTCGACATCGCGCAGCGCCGCGATGTCGTCCTCGGTGAGACCGAGCGTCGAGAGCACCCGTACGTCCATGAGCGCGGTGCCATCGTAGAATTCGTCGGCCGCGGTTTTCATGTCGGGAGCGGTCATGCGCAGACCGGCGTAGAACCCGGTGCCGAGCGCGACGATGGCCGCGATAGCTAAAAAGCGCCCGAGCGAATGGGTGATCGAACGGAGAAGCTCTTTGTTGAACGCGCCGCTCACAGACCCTCTGTCACCACTCGAGCGTTTCGGCGGAAGCAGGCGCGTCGTTCACGTCGACGCTCGCCACGCGCCCTTCACGGATGTGGATGACGCGGTCGGCAATGGCCGTGAATGCGGCATTGTGCGTGATGAGCACCACCGTCTTGCCGGTGTCGTAGCACGTGTCCTGTAAAAGCTTGAGTATGGCCTTGCCCGTCTGGTAGTCGAGCGCGCCGGTGGGCTCGTCGCACAAAAGGAGCTTCGGGTTCTTCGCCAGCGCTCGCGCGATGGCCACCCGCTGCTGCTCGCCGCCGGAGAGCTGCGCCGGGAAGTTGCCGAGGCGATGCCCCAGGCCCACCTGCCGCAGCACGGATGCCGCATCGAGCGGGTCCTTGCAGATCTGGCTGGCAAGCTCCACGTTCTCGAGCGCCGTGAGGTTCTGCACGAGGTTGTAGAATTGGAAGACAAAACCGATGTCGTAGCGGCGATAGAAGGTGAGTTCTTTGCTGCCGAACGCGCTGACGTTGCGGCCGTCGAGCACGATGGAGCCCGACGAGCAGGAGTCCATGCCGCCGAGCATGTTCAAGAGTGTCGTCTTGCCAGCGCCCGACGGCCCGACGACCACGACGAGCTCGCCGCGCTCGATGTCAAACGTCATGCCGTCGACGGCGGCCACCTCGACCTCGCCCATGCGGTACACCTTGCGCACGTCGCGAAACTCCACGAACGCCACGAGCCGCCTCCTTCCTTTCAGACGACAATCCCGATGACCTTACGATACACGAACAATCCCGCAAGCACCAGTAACGGAATCATACCTGTTCGCGGTCTGCAAAAGCGGCGGCTATTCCTCAAGACAGCGTGCAACAGTGTTGAACAGCTCCAAGCGGGTATGCGCGTCCAGCTTTTCATAGATGTGGCGTGTGTGTGACTTTACCGTTTCGGTGGATACCGAAAGGCTCTGGGCAATGAAGCCGCGATCGTATCCTTTGACGAGGTAGACGAGGATCTCGGACTCGCGCGGCGTGAGGGCAAAGCGTGCCGAAGCCAGCGTGCAGGCTCTCGCCATGGAGCCGTCGTTCGTCATGGTTTGACGGGGCCTCGATTCCGTGCTCAAGCGCGCCATGAGCACGATACTGGCGAACAGCAGCAGGTAGATCATCGCATTCGACGCCGATGCCACAATAGACTGCGGATCAAGAGCCGCATGGAACCAGTTGCCCGCTGCAGCTCCGAAGATCTGGCCTGCCTGGCTGGCCAGAAAACCGCCGATGAACACGCGGGCAACGTCGTTACAGCGTCGCGTGTAGATGACGCAGAACACCCACAGCAGACCGAAGAAGTACATGAACCCCATAGTATGGATGGCGAGCGCGAACGTCGCTCGCCACGGTGTCTGCTGGACGGCGAGCGCCATCACGACAAAAGCCGCAGCGATGAACCCAATCGCACGATAGAACAGCGCGAACGACTCTCCGTCGCCCGGCACTTTGGATAGAAGCAGCATGGCCGCGGCGCAGGCGGTGGCGATGCCGAACACCCCCGCGCTCTGCGCCGCCAACGCATCTGCGCCCATGAGGCTGCGGAGCAACCCCGCCGAGGCTCCGAGCACCACGACGAGTCCCATGAATACGGCGAGCGGCGAGACGCGCCGCTCGCGCTCACTGCTGGACGCGCCCACCGAAGCCGGATCGTCCGACGGCGCGTAAGGCGTCTCTTCGGAAGCGCCCTGCAACCCTTCGCCATCCTGGTACAGCGCCCGATAAAACGAGAACGCCGCCGCGAACGGAATGGCCATCATGCACGCAAGCGCCGCAGGCGGCGGTGCGAGTGCTATGAGCGCAGTCGTCAGAGCGCTCGCGAGCAGCGAGAACGCAACAAAGTGCAGAACGACGCCGGAATCGTAGCGAGTGATGAGCGACCCCCAGAACGCGGTCATCATCCCTGTGCCGACCCCCGAGGAAATCGCGCCGACAAGCGGCAAGACCGGCGCAGCCTCCGGGGAGAGCCCTGCGACGCCGATGAGCACGACGCTCGCTGTCATGCAGCAAGCACTTGCAATCAGCCCACCGCGGCCCGGCCCGCGTCGAAGGCGCGAAACGAGGAAGAACGCCGCGAGCACAAGCGTGCATACGATAAGCGATATAAGCCAAAAGCCGTTCACCGCCAGGCCGTTCGCAAGGGGGCCAAAAGGCGCGTCAAGTACCCCGCTCCAGCTCATCGCGAAAATCCATGCGTTGAACAAAGAGAGCGAGGCGGCAAGGCTGCGATGGCTTGACAGCATCGCGCGAAATTGTTCGAACGAGCTCAGTTTAAACGGAGCCGCGAGCGGCCCTTCGCTGTTCTGCATCATCCCTCCTCCGTACCGCCCAGTATACCCGATCGGACATTTGCCGCCGCGGGTGCGGTCGCCGGAGGGAGGAGCGACTGCACCCGGGCGAGTACAGGCTATTCGTTCTCCACGATGAACTTGCCTGCCAGATAGCTTAACGTAAGGTTGCTGCCGTAGGTGAAACCGGGGATCATGTAAGTGTACTGCGCATAGAACATGTCGCCCGCCATGCTGCCCACGTTGTAGAGGCCTTCGATCGGGTTGTCGTCCTCGTCGCACACGCGCATCTCATCGTCGGTGCGCAGACCGCCGAGCACCGTGAGGAAGAAGCTTGTGTCGCTGACCGAGCCGTAAAACGGACCCTTCTCGACGGGAATCATGAGCGAAGGATCCTTATGGAATGCGAGATCTGTACCTGCTTTGCAGTCGGCGTTGTACGCCTTGACGGTGTCGAGCGTCGAGGCGGGCAATTCCATGAGCTCGATCAGTTCCTCGAGCGTATCGGCCTTCACAAAAGCCTTGCTCTCGACCATCGCCTCCCACGAGGCGACCGTCTCCTCGATGCTCAGTTCGTTCGGCGTCCCATAGGGAAGACTTCCGTTGATCCAAGGCAGCGGATACTGTTCAGCGTAATTCATGTCCCAAATGGCGTAGGATACACCACCCGGACATCCCATTTCGGTGGTGAAGGGGAGCGTGCCGAGCATGCCGTACTCGTTGCAGTAGCGTTTACCGTCGCGGTTGACGGTAAGCCCGGTGAAGGGCAGAACGCCATCCATCGGCCCAGCCTTCACGCCGCCGCCATTCGGGCAGCACGGCCAAGCCTTCTGCCACGCCGCGCCTACCCACAACCCCATTTTCTGGCCGTCGCCGGGATACAGCCCACCATAGAATAGCTCCTTATCGTAATCGACGCTCTCGAACTCCTCGGGCGTGATATACCGCAAAGCCTGCGGTGCGTACTTGGCCATCATATCGCGGTTGGTGGAGAAGTCGCCCGTTGCCAGAACCACTGCTTTGCTTGCTGTAAACCGAGCGAAGGTGCCGTCTTCACGCTCGGCGATGACGGCATTTACACGGCCTTCGGCACCATTGGGCTCCCCGCCGCGCACAAGCTGGCGCGCGATGTTTTTGTAGTAGATGGAGGAGCCGGACAGCTCTTCGAAGCGACGGGCAAGTTCGTTCACAACGAGCGTTTGGTTCATGCCCATGCCGGGGTGCTCATCGTCGTACCAACCGTGCGCGCCGGGCAGATAGAATATCGAGCCGCTCTCGTTATCGAGTGTTGGGATAGAGCTTTCGATGCCCGTGGTGTAGCCGCGCCCCTCCATAATGTCGATGAGCCAGTTCATCACCTCTTCGGAATGATTGAAGAACTTGTACCACTTGCGGGCATCGACACGCGCACCGTTGGCCTGAAGCTCTTTTTCATAAAACGCAGGGTCATTGCGCGGAATGCCCGCAGCCTCCATCGCCTTCGAGTATGCGGCATGGTTTGAGCCGCCACGGCTGATAGGCTTGCTGCTGGCGCTGAGAAGCACGACGTTCGCACCCTCCTCGACGGCGGCGTTGGCCGCAGCAAGTCCGCCGGTGCCTGCGCCCACCACGACGATCTCCGCCTCGATGGTCTCGGCGATGTCCGCCTCGGCAATGGGCTCGTCAGGAATTTCAAAGCCCCATTTTCCGAAGTACGCATCGGCATTCATCGCGTCGGTCGATGCACTCGCATCTGTTCCGTCTGCACCGGTCGCAGATTGCGCTGGTGCGCATCCGGTCAAACCGGCTGCCAGCCCTGCACCCGCCAGCGCCGCCCCTGTCAAGAAGCTCCGCCGCGTCACTCCGCCGACTGATGCGGATCGAATTCCTTTACTTGGATCAACGTACATGGTTTCCGCTCCCCTCTTCTTCGTTCGTTCCAGCCTCTTCCGGCCTTTGCTCACGATATATGCGAAGCGCAAGCGAACACCATTCCCCAAACGGGTCAAATCGAATATCACCCCTTTGGGTGGTATGAAAAAGGAGCATACGAAAAAGGCCCTCGCGCATGGCGAGGGCCTTGAAGCACTTTCGTTGATGTAGCCTGCTCTACGAAGCGAAGAGCTCGATCGTATCGCCTTCTTTCAGCGTGACCATGGCCTTCTTCCAAGTGCGGGTCTTACCCAGATTGTAGCGAACGCGCTTGGGCTTCGGCTTCACGTTGAGCGTGTTCACCTTCACCACGGTTACATCGAAGATGGCTTCGACGGCCTGGCGAATCTCAACCTTGTTGGAGTCCTTGGCAACCTCGAAGGTGTAGGTGTTGTCCTCCATCATGTCGTAGCTATGCTCCGTGATGATGGGACGGATGATGACCTCGCGGGGATCCTTCATTATGCGAGCACCTCCTCGATGCGCTTGAGGGCGTCGGCGGTGAAGACGAGCGCCTTGTTATCGATGAATTCGTAGGTGTTCGACTCCGACACGGGAATGACATTCACCTTCGGGATGTTGCGGAACGACAGGTAAGCGTTCACATCGTCGTCAGGTATGACGATGGTCGTGCGGCCCTCCAGCTCGAGCGCCTTCAGCACGGCGACGGCATCTTTCGTGCGCGGCTTCTCGAAGCTGAAGTTCTCCACTACGTAGAGCTCGCCGTCGGCCAGCTTGGCGGACAGCGCGGAGCGCATGGCCAGCTTGACCTCTTTCTTGTTCACATGGAACGCGTAGGAACGCGGATGCGGGCCGAACACGGTGCCGCCGCCGGCCCACTGGGGCGCGCGAATAGTGCCCTGACGGGCGCGACCGGTGCCCTTCTGGCGCCACGGCTTCTTGCCGCCGCCCCTCACCTGGCCGCGCGTGAGCGTGTTGCTCGTGCCCTGCCGCCACGCGGCGCGCTGCGAGCGCACCACCTGGTGCATGACGTGCATGTTCGGTTCGATGCCGAACACGGAGGGGGCAAGCTCGGCCGTGCCGGCCTTCTTCCCGCTCGCGTTTTTGATATCGATAGTCGTCATGATGAAAAAGCTCCTTTTACGGTTCAGGTGTTACGCCATGCGGACGCGGACGACGCCGTTCTTAGCACCAGGGACGGCGCCCTTGACGAGAATGAGGTTCTGATCCTCGTCGATGCGCACGACCTCGAGGTTCTTCACGGTCACGGTGTCGCATCCCATATGACCCGGGAGCTTGAGCCCCTTGAACACGCGGGAAGGCGTGGCGCACTGGCCGACCGAACCCGGCGCGCGATGGAAATGAGAGCCATGGCCGCCCGGGCCGCCGCGGAAGCCGTAGCGCTTCATGACGCCGGCAAAACCCTTGCCCTTCGACGTACCCGTGACATCGACTTTCTTCGTCTCGGCGAAGGCGGCCACCGTCTGCTCATCGCCCACGTGGTACTCGCCGGCGTTCTCGACGCGCACCTCGCGCAGATAGCGCGTGGGAGACGTGCCCTGCTTCTCGAAGTGGCCCTTCATGGGCTTATTGACCTTCTTCTCTTTGATAGTGCCGAAGCCCAGCTGCACAGCCTCGTAACCGTCGCTATCCTTCGTCTTGACCTGGCAGACCTTGTTCGGCTCGGCCTGGATCACCGTCACGGGAATGGCGCGATCGTCCTCGCTGAAGATCTGGGTCATACCGATTTTTTTACCATAGATGGCGTTGATCATGTCGCACATCCCCCTTTACAGCTTGATCTCGATGTCGACGCCGGCAGGGAGATCGAGGCGCATCAGAGAGTCCACCGTGTTCGGGGTGGGCTCGAGAATGTCGATGAGGCGCTTGTGTGTGCGCATCTCGAACTGCTCGCGCGAATCCTTGTCGACGTGCGGCCCCTTGACGACGCAGTACAGGTTGCGCTCCGTCGGCAGCGGAATGGGACCGGACACTTTGGCACCCGTCTTCTGCGCGGTATCGACGATGAGTTTCGTGGACTGGTCCACGATCTCATGATCGTACCCCTTCAAGCGGATGCGAATCTTTTGATTAGCCACTTTCGTTTCCTCCGAATATCTCGCGCGCACGCCTAGGCGTTGCCGCCGGCCTTGCTGATAATTTCCTCTGCCACGTTCTTCGGCACAGCCTCGTACGAGTCGAACTGCATCGTGTACGAAGCGCGGCCCTGCGTTGTCGAACGCAGGTCGGTGGCGTAGCCGAACATCTCGGACAGCGGAACCTTCGCCTTGATGGTCTTGGCGTTGCCGCGATCGCCCATGCCCTGGATCTGGCCGCGACGGCTTGAGAGGTTGCCCATGACGTCGCCCATGTATTCCTCGGGCGTCTCAACCTCAACGGCCATCATCGGCTCGAGAATGACCGGCGTCGCCTTCTTGAGCGCGTTCTTGACAGCCATAGAACCGGCCACCTTGAACGCAGCCTCTGACGAGTCGACCTCATGATAGGAGCCATCGACGAGCTCGACCTTGATGTCGACGACCGGATAGCCGGCGAGCACACCGGAGTTCAACGCCTCCTGGATGCCCTTGTCGATGGGTGTGATGTACTCCTTGGGCACAACGCCGCCGACGATCTTGTTCTCGAACTCGTAGCCCTTGCCCGGCTCCTGCGGAACGAGGTTGATGACCGCATGGCCGTACTGACCACGACCGCCAGACTGGCGCACGAACTTACCTTCGACGTTGTCAACTTCCTTCGTCGCCGTCTCACGGTAGGCAACCTGCGGCTTGCCGACGTTCGCCTCGACTTTGAACTCGCGCAGCAGACGGTCGACGATGATCTCGAGGTGCAGCTCGCCCATGCCGGCGATGATGGTCTGGCCGGTCTCCTGGTTGGTGGACACGCGGAACGTCGGATCCTCCTCGGCCAGCTTCTGCAGCGCAACGCCCATCTTGTCCTGCTCGGCCTTCGTCTTGGGCTCGACGGCGATGTCGATGACCGGCTCGGCGAATTCCATGGACTCGAGGATGATCGGCTTGTCGGCGTCGCACAGCGTGTCGCCCGTGGACGTATCCTTCAAGCCCACGACGGCAACGATATCGCCGGCCGCGCAGCCGTCGATGTCGACGCGCTGGTTCGAGTGCATCTGCAACAGGCGGCCGATGCGCTCCTTCTTGTCCTTTGACGCGTTCATGACGTACGAGCCGGAGTCGAGCTGGCCCGAGTACACGCGCAGATAGGTGAGCTTACCCACGAACGGGTCGGTCATGATCTTGAAGGCCAGCGCGCTGAACGGCTCCTTGAAGTCGGCGCGGCGCTCGTCGTCCTCTCCCGTGTCGGGATTCGAGCCCTTGATGGCGGGGATGTCGATCGGCGACGGCATGTAGTCGACCACGGCGTCGAGCAGTTCCTGCACGCCCTTATTCTTGTAGGACGAGCCCACGAATACGGGATGGATCTGGCAGGCGATGGTGCCTTTGCGGATGGCGGCCTTCAGCTCGTCGACCGTCACCTCTTCCTCCATGAGCACTTTCTCCATGAGGGCGTCGTCGCAGTCGGCGGCAGCCTCGAGCAGCTCCTGATGGCGCAGCTCGGCCTCCTCGGCGAACTCGGCGGGGATGGCGTCCATGGGCTCGGGGTAGGTCATGCCCTTGTCGTCGGCCTTGAAGTCCCACGCGGTCATGGTGACGAGATCGATGACGCCCCAGAAGTTGTCCTCGGCCCCCATGGGCATCTGCGCGGCGACAGCCGGCGCGCCCAGGCGCTCCTTCATGGTATCGATGGCGTGGAAGAAGTCAGCGCCCACGCGGTCGTACTTGTTGATATAGGCGATGCGGGGGACACCGTACTTGCTCGCCTGGCGCCACACGGTCTCGGACTGCGGCTGCACGCCGGCCACGGCGTCGAATACGGCGACAGCACCGTCGAGCACGCGCAGAGAGCGCTCCACCTCGGCCGTGAAGTCCACGTGGCCCGGGGTGTCGATGATCTGAAAACGGTACTCCTTGCCGTCCTCGGCTCCGCCGGGGTACTTCCAGAAGCATGTGGTGGCGGCAGCGGTGATGGTCACGCCGCGCTCCTGCTCCTGCACCATCCAGTCCATCGTCGCGGCACCGTCGTGCACCTCGCCAATCTTGTGCGTCTTGCCGGTGTAATACAGGATGCGCTCGGTCGTCGTCGTCTTGCCCGCGTCGATGTGGGCCATGATGCCGATGTTGCGCGTATCCTTCAGTTCCAGTTTTGCCATGAGTCGAATCCTCCTTAGAAGCGGTAGTGCGAGAACGCACGGTTCGACTCGGCCATCTTGTACAGATCCTCGCGCTTCTTCACCGATGCGCCCGTGTTCTCGGCAGCATCCATGATCTCGGCGGCGAGGCGCTCCTTCATCGTGTGCTCCTTGCGCTTGCGCGAGAAGTCGACGATCCAGCGGATGGCGAGCGTGGTGGCGCGGCGGGAGTTGACCTCCATCGGCACCTGGTAGGTGGCGCCACCGACGCGCTTGGGCTTGACCTCGAGCGTGGGGCGAACGTTGTCCATGGCCTTCTTGAAGACGGACAGGGGATCCTGAGTCGTCTTCGCCTCGATGATGTCGAATGCACCGTAGACGATGCCCTCGGCAAGGGACTTCTTGCCGTCAAGCAGGATCTTGTTGATCAGCTGCGTGACAAGACGGTTGTTGTACTTTGCATCCGGCTGCACTTCGCGGCGGATGGCTGCTGCACGACGCGGCATGTGTTCTCCTTCTTATTCCTGCGCGCTTCGAGACGGCTTTCGTTCCGTCCATTAGGCCCCGCACGCGCCCCTCTTGGGCGAAAGCGGTTTCGCGGCCCGCGCGTCTTATCGGTTGCTTACTTGGGGCGCTTGGCGCCGTAACGGCTGCGGGCCTGCTTGCGGTTGTCGACGGCGGCGCAGTCGAGCGCGGCGCGGATAACCTTGTAGCGCACACCCGGGAGGTCCCTCACGCGGCCGCCGCGCAAGAGCACCATGGAGTGCTCCTGGAGGTTGTGGCCGATACCCGGGATGTAGGCCGTAACCTCCATGCCATTGACGAGGCGCACGCGGCACACCTTGCGCAGAGCCGAGTTCGGCTTCTTGGGCGTAGTCGTGAACACGCGTGTGCACACGCCGCGCTTCTGCGGGTTGCCTTTGAGGGCCGGCGTCTTCTTCTTCTCGACCGACTTCTTGCGGCCCTTGCGGACCAACTGATTGATAGTAGGCAAGTCTCTTACTCCTTTTTCTTCCTGACGGCTTTCCCCGGCAGCCAACGTGGCGTTCAAAGACGAGCCTTTCCGCGCTTGCGGCACAGGCCGCCCGCTCGAAAGAACCGTCCTTTCACGCCGACCCGGCTCGCCGGAGAAACCCTGTTGCTACCATCGTCGACTCAATCCTACGAGCGACGCCGCTTCCTTGTGCGTTCAGCTGGTACGCACAGGAAAACATACGCCCCATACGGGACGCGACCGAGAACTTTATCATCGCCTCCGCAGCTTGTCAAACGCCACGCATCCGGGAGTATCTATACTTGTGCATCCACATATCCGCAGATGAGGAGCCGGAAACGAGTCGCACGAAGACTGACGAGGGTGTAACCGCTATTTTTTCGGCGCGCTCTGCCGTCGATCGAGCTTATCTGCCAGTCGCCTGCCGGACAAGCTCCTCGGCCAGACGCGCCGTGCCCTCGAGATCGGCAATGGCAATATGCTCGTCGATCGAATGGAAGCTTGCCATGCCGATCCCCAGCGTGACCGCGCGCACTCCGCGCGAGGCGAGCGCATTCGCATCGGCGCCGCCTCCCGAGTACCCGACACGCGGCTCCAAACCGGCCGCGTGCGCAGCTCGCACGACATCTTGCACGAGCGGATCGTCCTCGTCGTAGAGCACGGCGCCGTAATCGACGCACCATTCGACATGAACGGCTCCTCCGAAGCGTTCCGCCGCCTGTTCGAGAGCAGCCGTCATCGCATCGCGCACCTCGTCGGCGCGCTCTGTGCGCAACGAGCGACACTCCCCCGCCAAAACACAGCGGTCGGCAACGACGTTTACCTCGCGACCGCCTTCGATGAGTCCGATGTTCGCCGTGGTGGCCTCGTCGAGCCGCCCGATCTCCATGCGATCGATAGCCGCGGCAGCCATACGAATGGCGGACACACCCGCTTCGGGCTCGACGCCGGCATGCGCGGCACGGCCTATATATTCGGCCCGCAGCGTGTAGTGACAGGGTGCCCCGAGGATAATGGTACCGGGCGCGCCGTCAGCATCGAACACGTAGCATGGCGCTCCCGCGGGCAATTCGCCGGCGTCGAACGCGCTCGCGCCGAGCAAGCTCAGTTCCTCGCAGGTGGTGAGCAGCACAACGATGTCGGGACGGGGCGAACCGTCCTCGACGATCGAACGCACCGCTTCGAAGATGGCTGCGACGCCCGCCTTGTCGTCGGCAGACAGGACGGTGGCGCCGGCGGAGCGGACAACGTCGCCCTTTACAACGGGGACGATGCCCTCGCACGGCTCGACCGTATCCATATGAGCCGAAAGCACGATGCTCCCCGCAACGGTTCCTGGCAGGCGCGCGATCAGGTTGCCCGAATCCGAACCCGTTCGCGTGCCCGAATCGTCGAAGCGCACCTCGAATCCGAGATCGGCGAGTTCACGCTTGCAGCGTGCAGCCATCGCCGCTTCGCGGCGCGAAGGACTTTCGATACGCACGAGTTCAAGGAACAGACCGAGCAGCCGGTTCGGGTTCATACGGCTTTCCTTCCGATCGACGCGGAACGGCGCTCTCCTGCACGAAACCGAGCCGATGCGGAGCCGCCGCCTTAGCTCATACAGTATAATCCGATTGCCCGGCCGCGCCACCCTGTGCGCACGACCGAGCGAACATGCGGGAGCACGAACCGATGCGGGATCCCGGCTTGCGCACGAACAGGATCGCGAACGGCAGTCTCGGCTCACACGCCGCGCGCGATGGAGAGCGGCGGCGCAATCGATCCGACGGACAAGACGAGCCGCCGAGTTCGAACGATCAAAGGAGGATCTATGCTGCACGACATCGTTAAGGCCTGCC
The DNA here is from genome assembly GCF_002899715.1 of Enteroscipio rubneri. GTDB lineage: Bacteria > Actinomycetota > Coriobacteriia > Coriobacteriales > Eggerthellaceae > Enteroscipio > Enteroscipio rubneri. The sequence goes on from NZ_PPEK01000013.1 coordinate 56,744, forward strand.
GGAGCTATCGTCGGTTCGACGAACGCGAGCGCATAGACCACGCGTTGCTCGTCTCATGGGTAGACGCCGCGCGCCTCGTGGCATCGAGCGGCAACGCACAGCCTCTGCGCTATGCCATCATCGACGACGAGGCAGGCTGCGAGCGCGTATTCGCCTGCTGTACCTGGGCGAAGGCCCTCGCCGACTGGGACGGGCCCGAACCGGGCGAGCATCCGAGCGCTTACATCGTGGTATGCCGCGATTTGGATCGCGCGCTCACGGACACGTTCACCGCATGGGACGAGGGCATCGCCGCGCAGACGATCATGCTGCAAGCCGCGGAAGCGGGTTTCGGCGGCTGCATCGTCGGCTCGTTCAAGCGTCGCAGCCTCTGCGAAGCCGTCGAAATCGACACGGACACCTTCCAGCCCGATCTCGTGCTCGCACTCGGCAAGCCCGTCGAGGTCGTGCGCATCGTCGACGTGCCGAAAGGCGGATCGACCGAGTATTGGCGCGATGAGGCCGGAGTCCATCACGTGCCGAAGCGGACACTTGCCGACGTGCTGCTGTAAAAAGCGCCGTCCTGCGCCGTTGCGGCTCGGTCGACGCCGGCCGCTCAAGCCGCAACGGCGCGGTCTTCACGTGCGGCATCGAGCCGGCGATTGCGCGCGTACACGCCCCAGTTCACGCCCAAGCACGCAAGATTGATCACGTAGACCGCGAGCACCCAGTTCACCGATCCCGCCACGAATTTCGCGGCAATGCCGGCCAGGTATCCCGCCGTGATAAGCGCGATGAACTGCCAGCTGGATCCTGCGGCCGTACCCGCCCTATAATTCTTGTACGCGTTGATGGGCCACGAGAGCCCGAAGCAGACGAGCATCGTCGCCTCCAGCACTTCCGCCATATACAGCGTCATCTCCTCAGATCATGCAGCGCCCTGCGACTCTTCGTAGCGAGCCGGCGCCCGGCTACGCCCCCAGAATGCGCGCAGCCACCTGCTTTTTGCGGCTGAGCACGCCGGGCATCCACGTGCCGCCCTCCCCGGTGCACTTGATGCCAAACACACGGTTCACGATGCGACGATTGCCCTCGCAGAGGAACTGGCTGCCCTCGGCCATGATATCCGTGACCATGAACAGCACGAACTCGTAGCCGCGATCGTCCTTCAGACGGCGCATATGCTCGCGGATCTCCTTTTCGCGCTCCATGACGGACGGCAGGTCCACCGTCTCGTGCTGCGCGATGAGCACGGTGGCGTCGCCGATCTGAAACTCCTTGGAGTCCGCGCCCACGAGCTTCTCCACGGAGAGATCGGCATCGCCTCCTCGGCACTTGAAAATAGACAGTCCGAACTCTACCGGGTCAACCCCCGCAAGGGAGGCGAGGTCGGCAGCTATATCCCGGTCCGCCTGGGTGGTCGTAGGCGATTTGAGGATGACGGTGTCGGTCATGACGGCTGAAAGGAGCACGCGCGCGATGGCAATCGGCACTTCGATGCCGTGCCTTCGGAACTCCATGGCGACGATAGTAGCCGTCGAGCCCACGGGCAGGTTCAGGAACATGATGGGATCGGCCGTCATGACATCGGCGATGCGATGGTGGTCAACAATCTCGACGACATCAGCCTCCTCGATGCCGTTGACCGCCTGACGCTTCTCGTTGTGGTCGACAAGCACCACCTTGCGGCGCGGTCGCACGGCAACGTCGGAACGCGTGACGATGCCGATGGCCATCCCGTCGTCGTCGAGTACGACCGCTTCGCGCAGGGCGCTTGCCATTAGGTCATCGACCGCGTCCTTGAGCAGGCCGTCCTTGTCGAGCACAAGCACATCGGTTTCGGTGATATCCTGGACTTTCTGCCCGAGCGAAGCGATGAGGTCGCTCGCCACGGCCATTTCGTTGGCAGCACCCTGCGTGAGCGCGTCGGTGGCCGCCACGTAGCGCTCGGCGATCATGCGCGTAGTGATGAGACCGTGATAGGTGCCGTCATCGTTGACGACAACGAGCGCGCGCACGTTGTGCTGGCGCAAGAGCTGTCCCGCCTCGAGCAGCGTGGCCTCGCGTCCAATCGAGATGGGATCGGGCGTCATGACGTCGGCAACGCGCGCGTGCACATGCCCGATAGCATCGGGTGCCGGCAGGCCGTTCGCCTCGAGCACCCAGGCGCTCTCGGGAGGGAGCGGGCCCAAGCGCGCCGGCTTATACACCTGATCGGGATCGCGTCCGCCCGCTGCCCGGCGGACGAGCTCGTTTTTAAGATAGGCGTACCCGACCGCCGAGCAGATGGCATCGTTATCAGGATTCTTATGGCCCACGACGATGATCGGTGCCGGCATTACTCGCTCCTTTGCTTCGACGGAAAACCCAGTGCGATGCGAGTCTTCCAACTATTCCCTAGCGGCTTGATGGGCCGGGCGCGCAGCCCTGCACCCGATCCGTCCGGGCGCGCGACCTGGCTTCGGCAGCCCAGTATAGCGGCATACGCACGCCGAAGCCCGTCGCACACGCCCTTGCAGGGGGAACGTCATGAAAAGATCAGGCGAACGAGCGCAGGTTGCGCTACGATGGCCTCGCATACGATCATGGGAAAGGATGGCGCATGGCGACCCTCGGATTGACCGATATCATTGGCCCCATCATGGTGGGGCCCTCCAGTTCTCATACCGCAGGGGCGCTGCGCATCGCCTCCATGGCGCGCAGCTTATGCTTAGCAGAACCGGTATCGGCTTCGTTTGCGCTCCTCGGATCGTTCGCCCATACCCTCTCGGGGCACGGCACGGACAAAGCCCTCGTTGCGGGCATGCTGGGGCTCACCGCGGACGACGCCCGCGTTCGCGATTCGTTTCGACTGGCTGAAGAGAGGGGGCTCTCCTTTTCGTTCGAGCCGCAACCGGAAGCCGACGACTACGATCATCCCAACACCATCGATATCCTCGTCGTCGATGCCGATGGCGTCGAGATGTGCGTCCGCGGCGAGAGCATCGGCGGCGGAGCGGCGGTGATTCGTCGCATCGACGGTATCGACGTGCGCGTCACCGGGGAGAGCACGAGCGTCGTCGTGAGGCAGCACGACGAGCGCGGGGCACTCGCGCACATCGCGCAGAGCCTCAGCGCGCACGGCGCGAACATCGCAACGGCACGCCTCTACCGCGAGGGCAAGGGCAAAGTTGCCTATACGGTGCTCGAGACGGACCAGGAGGTAGGAGCTCGGGCGAAGGCGGCCATCGAGGCGCATCCCGCCATCCTCGACGTGCGCATCGTGCCCGGCGCCGCGCGGATGCGGACGCGCGGAGACGTCGACCATGCTGCAACCGAGCGGTTCCGAAAGCTCGATTTCCCGAGCGGAGCGGCGCTGCTCGAACTTTGCGACGAACACGGCTGGCCGATTTCCATGGCGTTTCTCGAACGCGAGCGCGCCCTTGCCGCGAGCGTCGGCCGCGCAGACGACGCTCGCGCCTACCTTGAACAGGTGCTCGACACGATGAGGGACGCCGCTAACGGCCCCCTCGAGAAGCCGATCGCGTCGATGGGCGGGCTCATCGGGGGCGAGGCGGCGAAGCTCGCGCAACTGGGAGCGGGCGGCGCTGCGGACGGGGTGCTTGCGCGGGCCTGCGTCTTCGCGATGGGCGTGCTGGAAACGAATGCGTCGATGGGCCGCATCGTGGCTGCGCCCACGGCTGGATCGGCCGGTGTTGTGCCCGGCGTGCTGCTGGCGCTGCAGGAAGCACGGGGGCTGTCGGATGCGGATTTGACGCGCGGCCTGGAGACGGCGGCGGCTGTGGGCCACCTCGTCACGCGCAACGCCACGGTATCGGGCGCTGAAGGCGGCTGCCAGGCAGAAGTCGGATCCGCCGCCGCTATGGCAGCGGCCGCAGCAACCGAGCTCATGGGAGGCTCGCCGCAGCAATGCCTCGACGCAGCCGGCAACGCGATCGCGAACCTCATGGGGCTCGTCTGCGACCCTGTGGGCGGCCTCGTGGAAATACCTTGCCAAAAGCGCAACGCCGCCGGCGCAGCCGTCGCGCTCGCCAGTGCGCAGATCGCGCTTGCAGGCGTGAGCAACCTCGTCGGATTCGATGAGACCGTCGAGGCCATGTACAAGGTGGGTCGTTCGCTCCCCTTCGAATTGCGCGAGAGCGCTCTCGGAGGCATCGCCGCCGCGCCAAGCGCGTGCTCCTGGTGCGCCGGATGCGCCGGCTGATGGGCTGAAACCGGCAACCGAACGGCCGCACTGCGAGAGCAAGCCCGCTCGAAGCGCTGCAGGCAGCCGCTTCCCTGGTGCGCTCCCAACCTGCGCTACGCAAGCTCGAGGTCGGAGAACTCTCCCAAGTCAACGGACTGCACAGCGATGCAGCCGGGGCCGCCCTGAGTGATGAACGCAGGACCCAGCTCGAACACACCGTGCCGGCATGCGGGGAAGCGGGATGCGAGCAGCCGGGAGGCCTCCTGCGCCTGGATGAGGTTATCCGCATGGCTCACGCCGATGAAACAGCCCTCCCCTGCGCCGCGATCCTCCAGATCGTCGCCGATGGCAGCAATCGCTTTGGCAAACGAGCGCGCCACTTTCAGCTTCTCGAGGCGCATGCCATCGTCGGTCTGCCGCATCACCGGAAACGCTTTGACCAGATGCGCAAACGTGGCTGCAAGCGGCGTGAGACGTCCGCCGCGACGCAAATAGTCGAAATCCTCGGGAACGAGGTAGGACTGCGCGGAGGCTATCATCGGACCGAGCGCATCGACGACGGCAGCCGCATCGAGGCCCTGACCGGCCATGCGAACGGCAGCACACGCCAGTGCCCGATGCGGGACGCACAGCGTTTCCGAATTCACAACGTGCACGCGCTCGGGATGCCGCGCCTGCGCGCGCAAGCCGCAAGCGAGTTCGTACGCGCCCGAGAGCCCGTCGGCCATGGCCAGATGGACAACCTCCTCGTCGGTGTCGTACACCGCGAGCGTGAGCGCGGGAGGCGGCGAAGCGCTCTGCGGCAGCGAACCCGTGCGCACCAGCGCGAGGAACTCTTCGGCGGATATATCCTCGTACTCGAGCCACGTCTCGCCGTCCACGCTTACGACGAGCGGCAGAACGATCATCCCGCGCCGAACGCCCTCCTCGACGGAGAACATGAGGGAAGAATCGGCGACGATCTTCATAGGAGCCTCTTTCTCTCGCCTCCGGAAAACGAAGAGCCCGGGCTGCAGGTCGAGCTCGACTCGCATCGTCGGCTTGCACCTTGGGCCGACCCGACAGCATTGCCACCCTCTTATCATGCGGCATGAGCCCGCAACATGCAAGGAAGCAGTCGAAAAACCAGAGTCAAGCCGCAGCGGCGGCGCCATGCGCCTGCAGCCCCGAAGAAAAGGGGGCTGCAGGCAGGCGCCGACCGACACCCCTCCGCCGCACGAACAGAGGCTGCATTCCGAAAGGGACAGCGCTACCCGTTTATCTTCACGATAGGCGCGTAATCTTTCAGCAGCTTCTTCGTCTGACCGTTTTTCGCGAACTTCACGTAGAGCGTATCTCCGTCCACCTTCGTCACCTTGCCGCGGCCGAACGTCTTGTGGTCCACGGCGTCTCCGGCAGCAAACGTCATCTTGGCGGCGGCCTTCTTGCCCGCCTCCGGGCGCGCGAAGCTGGAGCTGCGACGCTCGGAATGCCCGCTTGGCCCCGACGCGCTTGAGCGTCCGAACACGCGGCCCTCCCCCGCCTCGGCACCGGAGCCCGCGATGCCGCGGCGGCTGCCCCGCTTCTCCCATCCGGTTCCGCTGAACCCGGCCGAACCCACACCGGAAGTCTGCCGCAGCTCGCTGGGGATCTCCTGGATGAAGCGCGAAACCGGATTGGCCGACGTCTGGCCGAATATCTGGCGCTGCGATGCGCAGGTGAGGTAGAGGCGTTTGCGCGCTCGCGTGATAGCCACGTAAGCGAGCCGCCGCTCCTCCTCGATACCGGTCGCATCGGCCACGCTGTTCATATGGGGGAACAACGTCTCCTCCATGCCGGCAACGAACACGCAGTCGAATTCGAGGCCCTTGGACGAGTGTACCGTCATGAGCGTGACAGCGCGCCCGTCTTCGGACACCGTATCGAGATCGGTGCGCAAGCGCACCCATTCGATGAAGTCCGCGAGCGAATCGCCGCGCAGCACGCGCACGGGGGCGGCGTCGGAAGTCGCGTCGCTGTCGACCGTCGGAGCAGCGTAGTCAGCCTCGTCCTCGTCGTGGGTCTCCGCGAATTCGTCGACGACGCCCAGGAACTCCTGGATGTTCTCGATGCGCCCGCGCGCTTCGTCGGTGTTTTCGTTCTGCAACGCATCGATGAGGCCGCTTTTGTCGATGATAGCCTCGATGACCTTGCGCAGATCACCGCCGTACGCACGCGCCTCGTTGACCAGGCCCACGAATTCGGCAACAGACTGACGTGCGGATGCGCGCAGCTCGGGATCGACGATGGCCAGCTCGGCGCCCTCCATGAACGTCATGTCCATCTCGCGGGCGAACTGCTCGATGCGCTCGACGGTAGTCTTGCCGATGCCGCGACGCGGCACGTTGATCACGCGCTTGGCGGCGATGTCATCGGCCGGGTTCACCACGAGCGTGAGGTAGGCCATGACGTCGCGGATCTCGGCGCGGTCAAAGAAGCGTGTGCCGCCCACGATACGGTAGGGCACGCCGGCGCGCAGCAGCATATCTTCAAGCATGCGGCTTTGCGCGTTCGTGCGGTAGAACACGGCCGTTTGGTTGTACGACAGCCCCGCTGCGCGCTGCTTCTCGATCTCGCCGGCAATCCAGCGGCCCTCGTCGCGTTCATCGGCGGCCATGAACACATTGATCTTGTCGCCGTCCTCGGCGGCGGTGAACAGCTTCTTGGCCTTGCGGTGCTGGTTGTTCGCGATGACGGCGTTCGCTGCGGCCAGCACGTTGCCCACGCTCCGGTAGTTTTGCTCGAGTTTCACCGTGTGCGCGCGAGGATAGTCCTGCTCGAACTCGAGGATGTTTCGGATGTCTGCGCCGCGCCACGAGTAGATGGACTGGTCGTCGTCGCCCACCACCATGATGTTCTCGTGCGCCTCGGCAAGGAGCTTGGTGATGGCGTACTGGGCGTGGTTCGTGTCCTGGTACTCGTCCACCATGAGGTAGCGGAAGCGCTGCTGGTAGGCCGTGCGCACGTCCTCGTGGTTCTTGAGCAGCAGGTAGGCGTACAGCAAGAGGTCGTCGAAGTCGAAGGCGTTCGCGGCCTTCAGACGTTCCTGCAGGCGGATGTAGACACGCGCAGCAACCTTCCCCACCGGATCGGACGCCTCCTTTTCGAAGTCGCCGGGCACCACCAGCTCGTTTTTCGCTGCGGAAATGCGGTTCATGAGAGCGTTCACAGGAAAGCGCTTCGGGTCGATATCGAGCTCGGCCATGATCTCCTTGTACAGGCGCTTCTGATCGTCGGTGTCGTAGATGGTGAAGTTGCGCGTGAAGCCCAGGCGCTCGGCGTCGGCACGCAGCATGCGCACGCACATGCTGTGGAACGTGGACACCCACATACCGCGGCTGGACGGCCCGACGAGCGCGCCAAGACGCTCGCGCATCTCGCTCGCCGCCTTGTTCGTGAAGGTGATGGCGAGTATCTCCCACGGCGCCACGCCGAGGTCCTCGACGAGGTGGGCGATGCGGTACGTGAGCACGCGCGTCTTGCCCGAGCCGGCGCCCGCGAGCACAAGCAGCGGGCCGTCCGTAGTCATGACCGCCTCGCGCTGCGGCCCGTTCAGGGTATCGATGTCGATTGGCATGTGTCGGTTCCTTCGATGCGCGCGCGACGCGGTGGCCGCGCGAAAGACGATTCTCGTCGATTCTTCGTGAGGCAGCATTGTAGCGCTTCCCGCCGCAGCGCGACAAAGCGATGCAAGAAATGCAGAGTCGAATCCGTTGCGGCGCTTCGCCATATTCGAGATATTGGCCGCTCGCCCGCGCATCGGCGATGCGGTATTCTGGGCGGAGGGCAGCGCCCTGCGAGACGGGCCTGCAACGACGCGCGCGCCGTCAACCACGCGGAGCGCGAGCTGAAAGGGGGCCGCATGCAGTACCGCGCAATGGGTTCGACCGGTATGGAGGTTTCAGCACTGGGGATGGGGACGATGCGCCTGCCCCTTCGGGAGGGCGGCCAGGGCTACACGAGCAGTCGAGGAGCTGATGTGGAGCGCTCCGTCGAGCTCATTCGCCATGCCATCGATTCGGGGATCACCTACTTCGACACCGCTTTCAACTACCTTCACGGCGAAAGCGAGAAGATCATCGGGAAGGCCCTCCAAGACGGATACCGCGAGCGAGCCCTTATCGCCACGAAGTCGCCCATCTGGATGATCGAGGGCGAAGACGACTTCGACCGCCTGCTGCGCAAGCAGCTCGATCGGCTCCAGACCGACTACATCGACGTCTACCTGCTGCACAGCGTCATGGAGAAGGACTGGCGCAACCGCGTCCTCCCCCACCGCGTGGTCGAGAGCCTGCTCGCCGCGAAAGAGGCCGGCCTGGTCAAGCACATCGGCTTCTCGTTCCACGACCGCATGGACCTGTTCCGGGAAGTGATCGACTACGCCGACTGGGACGTGTGCCAGCTGCAGCTGAACTACCTCGACCGCGGCTTCCAGGGCGGACTCGAGGCCGCGCGGCTCGCAGCGGATAAGGGCATCGGCGTCATGGTGATGGAACCGCTACGCGGCGGGCATCTGGTGAACGTTCCCGCCGACGTGCGGGAGACCTTCCGCACCGCCGACCCCGACCGGTCCCCCGTCGAGTGGGCGTTCGACTTCCTCTGGGATCTTCCCGAGGTGTCGCTCGTGCTCTCGGGCATGGGCTCGCCGGAGGAGGTCGACATCGATTGCGCGTACGCCGACCGTGCGCGGGCGGGCATGCTCTCGCCCGAGGAGCATGCGGTGTTTGATGCGGTCGAGCGCCAGTTCGCCGCCTACCCCACCATCCCCTGCACCGGCTGCAACTACTGTGCCGGCTGCCCCCAGGGCGTCACCATCCCCTACAACCTCCAGACGTACAACCAGTACGTCCTGAGCGGCGATATCGAGCGCGCGAAGTGGGAGTATGCCACCACCATCCCCCTGAACGGCGCGACGGCGGGCGCGTGCATCGGCTGCGGGGAATGCGAGGAGCGCTGCCCGCAGAAGATCCCCGTCGGCGAATGGATGCCGAAGATCGACGAGCTGTTCGCGTAGGGGCAGGGCGAAGCAGCAGGTCGAACGCTCGCAGGTTGGATGTCCGCCGCCCAGGTCGGCGCAGTCAGTCAGCGAGGAGGCCTTCGGTGCTTCGATTCGGCGTGAAAGCCCGAGGAAGCGTACTTTGTACGCGACGAGGGCTTGGAGCGCCGAAGCGGAGTGCCGAAGGCCCCCGCAGCGTCGAGTAGTTTCGGCGGCCGCCAGGCCACCGAAACATCACACGATCTTCTTACCGAAAACAGCGGCGATCTCGCGCAGCTCGGCCACGAGGTCCTCGAACTGGGCAGGCGTCAGTTGCTGCGGGCCGTCGGACAGGGCGGCCGGCGGGTTGGGATGCACCTCGATCATGAGAGAGTCGGCGCCGACGGCCACTGCAGCCCGCGCAAGCGCGGGGACGAGGTCGCGCACGCCCGCCGGATGCGACACGTCCACGCAGACGGGATACAGGCTCTGTTTATGGACGACGGGAACAGCAGAGATGTCCAGCGTGAAGCGCGTGGCCGTCTCGAACGTGCGCAGGCCTCGCTCGCACAGCACGACGTTGTCGTTTCCCTCCATGGTGATGTAGTCGGTGGCCGAGAGCCACTCGGAGATGGTGCCGGCGAACCCACGCTTGAACAGCACCATCTTGTGCGAGTCCTTCGTCACCTGACCGATGTTCTTCAATAGGCTGAAGTTCTGGAAGTTGCGCGCGCCCACCTGCAGGCCGTCCACATAGGAGTGGACCATTGCGCAGTGCGCCGAGTCCATGACCTCGGTAAGCGTCATGAGACCGTACTTGTCACCAGCGCCCTTCATGATCTTGAGGGCATCCTCGCCCAATCCCTGGAACGAGTGCGGATTCGTGCGCGGCTTGAACGCTCCACCGCGAATCCAGCGCAGGCCAAGACCCGCGATGCACGCTGCCACCTCGTCGAACTGCTCTTCGCTTTCGACAGAGCAGGGTCCGGCGAAGATGGTGATCTCGTCGGTGATGGTGCCGTAATCGGGAAGTTTGGATGCTATCTGCTCGCTCATACCGACGGAGTCTCCTTCATGACTTTCAGAATGCTGGCATAGATCTCACGGAGGTTCTCATTGTACAGAGGGCCTTCGTTATAGCTGTTCACCTTGGCGAAGATCTCCTCTTCGCGCTTCGGGTCGTACAGGCCCATGTGAGCGTCGGGCTTCAGACCGCGGATGACCAGCGAATGCCCCGCGCGCTTGTTGAGCAGCGCAACCAGCTGACGATCGATCTCGTCGATCTTGGCACGATGTTCCTGGATCTCCGCAAAGGAGCTGTTCTCTTCAGACATCGTTTTTCCTCTCTTGATTCGCACGTTAACGAGCCTGGCCTGCACGTCCGATGGACGCCTCCGGCCCTCGTGTGCACATCATGATAGCAAAAGCGACGCGCTGGGAATGCGCGCCGCTCAGATTCGGCAGGAAGTTCACGACGGCGAACAACGCCGACTCGCCTACGGCAACATGCCCATCGATTCGAAGGCGAAGTAGCCGAGCACCAGCACGCCCACGACGATGCGGTACCAGCCGAACGCCGTGAAGTCGTTCTTCTTGATGTAGCCCATGAGGAACTTGATGGCCACCACCGACATGACGAACGCCGTGACGATGCCCACTGCGAGCACGACGATCTCGGTGGAGGTCATCGCAATGCCGGCCGCGAAGAACTTGATGCACTTCACGAGGCCCCAGCCGAACATGATGGGGATGGCCAGGAAGAACGTGAACTCGGCCGCCGCGGTGCGCGAGCAGCCCGCCAGCATGCCGCCGATGATGGTGGCGCCGGAGCGGCTCGTGCCCGGGATGATGGCGAGCACCTGGAAGCAGCCGATCTTGAGGGAGGTCTTCCAGTCGATCTCGTCCACGTCGGTGATCTTGAACAGCTGCGCCTCGGCCTCGTCGGCGGCGTCGCCGTACGACTGGCGCGCGTGCCGCCCGCGCGGCGCTTCGAGCGCGGCCTCGGCCTCGCGCAGACGGCGGCGGTTGCGGCGTTCGAGCACGATGAACACGACGCCGTAGAGGATGAGCATGGCCGCGACGGTCACCTTGTTGTAGAAGTGCTCGTTCACCCAGTCGTCGAACAAGAGCCCAATGATGGCCGCGGGGATGCAGCCGATGGCCACCATGCCCCAGAGGCGCCACGTGCTCCGCTTCTCGACGCTCGTCTTCTTCGGTGAGAAGGGATTGAGCTTGTGGAAGTACAGGATGAGCACCGCCATGATGGCGCCCAGCTGGATGACCACGAGGAACAGCGCGAGGAACTGGTCGGACACCTGCAGCTTCACGAATTCGTCCACGAGGATCATGTGGCCGGTGGACGAGATGGGCAGCCATTCGGTGATGCCCTCGACGATGCCGATGAGAAACGCTTTCAAAGCTTCGAAGATCATAAACGTAGTACCTCGGTTGGTCGGATCGGACAGTGAGGCAGGCGGAGCCGGCGGCTAGCGCCTGCGCTGATGATGGTCTTGCAGCATGGCAAGGGCGAGCAGCGCCACCGACAGGCACAGCCCCATGAGCACGAACTCGAGCAGCTCCTGCCCAAGCGCAATGGTCGCAAATGCGACGATAGCGATGACAAGGGCCGCGAGCTTGCACAGGTAGGAGATGCGATTGTTGAAGGAGGCGTGCATCTCGCGTCGACGTTCGTCAGAGAGAAGCTCGCGATACTCAGGCTGAGCTTCGGGCGCGTCCAGTTTCGCACCGTCGGAACGGACGCTATCCGCAACCGTCGCTCCATCCTCGCGCGCTTCGCCTCCGCCGGCAGGCTTCCAAGCAATCTCGCACGCCTTGGCCACGCCAGGCATCGGCTGCTCGGCGGGCGCTATGTTGTCTCGTGCGTTCTCCATGCCGGGAATTGTACACGAGCACACCTCATGCAGTCGGCGCAAACCTCCTCGACGAGCCCGTGTTCGAGAAATGAACATATTTGCATCGATCATCGCTGCGCGCCCTGCTTTGGAAACAAGGCCATTTCCGTGCGGTAGCAAAGTGCTGACGTGGAGGTTTCCACGCGTTCATCCCTTTCGGGCTACAGGGATTGGCCCTTTCGTGCGATACGGGAGGGCCGTCGGGGCATATCGTGCACATCGCCGGCACGGGCCGGCACGACGATATACGGGTTATGGCGGGGCTCACGCCCGCATGACGGTTCGTTCGAAGGAGTGAGGAGCAATGGTCGCACAGCACAGTGGAAAGGGATTGTCCCGCAGGTCGTTCATCGCGGCAGCAGGCCTTGGCACGGCTGGCATCTTGGGAGCGGGCGCACTGAGCGCATGCGCGCCGACGTCGGAAAGCTCTGCAGGAGGCAATACTTGGGATCAGGAAACCGATGTGGTCGTCGTGGGCTCGGGCGCTGCCGGCGTTGCCGCAGCCGTCACCGCCCTGGAATCGGGTGCCGAGGTCATCATGCTCGAAAAAGAGGAAATGATCGGCGGGGCGACGAGCGCCACCGTGCAGTACTGCGCCCCCGGCTCATCGCTCGGCATCGCTCAGAACTTCCCCGACGTGGAGGACAGCGCCGATCTCATGTTCGAGCACGCGATGAACGTTTCGGGTAACACCGCAGATCCGGCACTCGTCCGCATCTGGTGCGACAATGCCTCTGACGCCATCGACTGGATGGTGGAGCACGGCTGCGAGTTCAAGGAGAAGCTCAAGCTCTCCGAAGGTCGGCAGGGCCAGGGCAAGTACATCGCAAAAACCGCAGGCGAGCTCACAACGAAGCTCGTCCCCATCGTGCAGGAGCAGGGGAAGCTGCTCAGCAAGTGCGCGTTCGAGGAGCTCGTCGTCGACGATAGCGGACGCGTTGTCGGCTTGGTCTACCGCGACGGGGACGATGCGAAGCGCATCAAGGCGCGCAAGGCTGTTATCCTGTGCACGGGTCCGTGGTCCAATGACGAGACGATGGTTCCACGCCATATGAATCCGCTGCCAGAAACACCGAAGGCCGCGGGCGAGACGTTTGCGAGCATGGGGATGCCCTACGGCCCCTTCACCGGCGAGGCCGTTCGTGCGGCGCAGAGGATCGGAGCGAACGTGCGTCATATGGAGTACCTCATGTCCGAACCGTGCTACTCCACCGCCGAGCTCATGGAACAAGGCGTGGCCGTGGCGGGCATCACGCGCACCGTCAACCAGGTGCTCGTAAGCTCCGAAGGCGCGCGTTTCACCGACGAGGGTGCTGCGCGCGGCGCAGTCGCCAACGATGTGCTGGCACTGCCGGACAACGTGTTCTACCCGATCCTCGACGGGCACATCGTTCCCGATCAGGTGAATCCTGCTCCTGAAGTGCTCGACAAGTGGATCGAAGGCGGCTTCGTCGTGAAGGGGGACACCGTCGAGGAGATGGCTGCGAACGCCGAGCAGACGTTCGGCATCCCGCAGGCGACGCTGGTCGAGACCATCAAGCGCTACAACGCAGGATGCGCTGCCGGCGCAGACGAATTCGGCAAAGACCCTCACTTCCTTTCACCCATCGATACGCCGCCGTTCTACGCAGGCCCCGTCGAAACGTGCATCATGCTCTACACTCACGGCGGCCTCGATGCCGACGAGAATGCACGCGTCAAGGACGTCGACGGCAACGTCATTCCCGGCCTGTACGCGGCCGGCATGTGCACCGGCGGCCAGTTCGGCCAGGATACCGTCTCGGGCGACTGGCAGATAAGCTCCGTCGTGTTCGGCCGGATTGCGGGCCGGAACGCAGTTGCCGAGACGGCCTAAGGTTGCCGGCTCAGACCTTTCCCCCGCCTATCCTCCCCCTCCCCTTGCGAGCCGCCCGCGTCCATGCTGGCGGCTCGCTGCATGCACGACAAGACGACCGCGACGATCAGCCGCGCGCGTGGATGCGGGCCTCCATCTGATCGACGAGGCTCAGAAGCTCCTGGCGCGAGTGGACGTCCATCTTCGCGTACGCGCGTCGCAGATGCGACTTGATGGTATGTTCCGACAACATGAGCGCATCGGCGATGTAGCGCGCGCTGCGACCCGTGGAGAATTCCGCGACCACCTCAAATTCGCGCCTCGAAAGGCCGTACGTCTCCTTCAGCAGGTCGAGCGCGGCAATGCTGACGACCGTCGGCAGAGCGCCGCTCGCGCCGAGCGTATCCGCCAGCTGCTCCGCTTCGGACCGTCCGACCTGCTCGACGCCGCCATCGGCACGGATGCTCTCCCGAGCAACGGGGTACTCCCCCGCGGCAGGCACTCCGCCTTCAAGGCGCTCGGTTGGCACAAGGACAACCCGCTCCAAACGATGCACGCCCCATGTCACCGCCGCGCAAATCCCGATAGCCAAGAAGGCGAGCGCGCATATCGCAACGGCTTGCTCGCTTTGCACCGCTGCAAGGTTGTGCAAAGCGAGAGCGGTTATGCGCCCTGCAGCCAGCGAGAGCTGGGCCGTGCCCACAGCTAGGCCAAGAAGGAAGAATGCCGGCAACCGACGCTCATGGGCCTCGCGCACGAAAGTGATCCAGAATACGCCGAAAAAGGTCATGAGGAAAGCGGCCATCATCGACCCCGATACGTAGCCGTCGCCCGCAGCAAACACGCGATAGAGCAGGACGAAAATCAGGCAGATGATGGAGATGGGATACGCCAGGTCGATAGTGCGCTTCTGCGGTCTGAACACGACCAAAAGCACAAGCAAGACGAACGAGACGGCAATCCCCATGAAAGCCGTGAGATCAGCCTGGACATATTGCAGCCCCCCGAGTATGTCCGACTGGATGATGAAACCGCACGGTGCCGCAACGATGAAAATCGCATACAAGATGAGCCCCGCGCGGACCGCAAGTTCCCGCATGGATGCGTGGGGCGGCGCGTCGTCAAGCATGTCGTCGGCGATCGAACGGTTGCATGCCAGGCAGACGCCGAGCGCAACCACGGAGATACCGAGCGCAATTAGAAACGCAGCGTGACGGCCTTCTGGGAAGAAGGCGTTCACCAGCGGGACGATGGCAAGATCGAGGATGTAACCGACCGCGATCATGGGAACGGCGTAGACAGGGCGGTAGCTCACGAACACCTGCATCCAGCACAGCAGGATGAGCATCCATCCGATTCCCGCCGAGACCTGGGACACCAGTGTGAGGGCAAGCGAAGCGTCGGAGAGAAAGGAAACCGCGACGCGCACAGCCATGAGCACGAGGCTTGCGGCAAACACGGGCCGCACGTCGTTGAGGTTCGCAAAATATGAAAGCAACGCAACGAGAATGCAGCACGCTCCGCCCGCAACAATGCCCGCGATCACAAAGGGCTGCGAGGAGTACGGCCCCGACCCCTGGTCAAGCAAGCGTGAGCCTTGGAGTAAGCCGAAACCCGCCACCGCGAGAAACATCAACGCCGTGGTCTTACTGGTGAAAACGACCTGCTTTCCCATGTTCGCTCCTCGCTCGGATTCGAGTATGGTCATCATGACGGTGGGGATCAATCGAACCTCGACCACTGGGCGCCGGGCTCAGCTGCGACTACCGATGACCATCGTCGTTGCACGGAATCGCTCGTGCCATAGGGTACTATAGCATCGCCCACTTGCAGAGGCAGGCCTTTGGAGACGGGCTGGCATCCATCGCGGTGGCAAGCGCACTGCCATGCGCGAAAGGGTTGGCGTTTCTTGCAAAAGGCGTGCGCATCCGGTTCGAATCAACCGAGGCCGGCGCACGTTCGTGTACTATTCGGTTAGAATTCGTTTTCTCGTCCAGGATCACCGGGCCTGTGCCGTATAACGCGAGGCTCCGGCTTTTATCAAAGGAGCAGCCATGACCGTCACCCCAACCGATCAGCTGGTCATCGTCGTCGATTTCGGAGCGCAGTACGGTCAGCTGATCGCCCGCCGCGTGCGCGATGTGCATGTGTACTCGGAGATCGTCCCGTGCGACGTGAGCGCCGAGGAAGTGCGCGCGATGGCGCCGGCGGCCATCATCCTGTCGGGCGGGCCCGCGAGCGTGTACGCCGAGGATGCGCCGTCCATCGACCCGGGCATCTTCGAGCTGAGCATCCCCGTGCTCGGCTTCTGCTACGGGCAGCAGATCATGGCCGTGACGCTGGGCGGCACGGTCGGCCATACCGACGCCGGCGAGTACGGGGCCGCTGCTTTGAGGCGTTGCGACGAGGGCGCGTCCCTGCTGTACGGCGAGACGCCCGTCGAGCAGACGGTGTGGATGAGCCACCGCGACGCCGTGGCCGAGGTGCCCGAGGGCTTCGCGGTGACGGCGTCGACCGCCACGTGCCCCGTGGCCTCGATGGAGTGCGCCGAGCGGCGTTTGTACGCGACGCAGTTCCACCCCGAGGTGCGTCACACACCGCACGGCGACGAGCTGTTGAAGAACTTCCTGTTCGGCATCTGCGGCCTCGAGCCCTCCTGGACGATGGACTCCATCATCGACGACGCCGTCGAAGCCATCCGCGCGCAGGTGGGCGGCGACCGCGTGATCCTGGGCCTGTCGGGCGGCGTGGACTCGTCGGTGGTGGCAGCGCTGTGCGCGAAGGCCATCGGCAAGCAGCTGACCTGCGTGTTCATCAACCATGGCCTGCTGCGCAAGAACGAGCCCGAAGAGGTGGAAGAGGTGTTCACGAAGCAGTTCGACGTGGACTTCGTGCACGTGCACGCCGAGGACCGCTACGCTGCGCTGCTGGCCGACGTCGTCGAGCCCGAGCAGAAGCGCCGCATCATCGGCTCGCAGTTCTGGAAGGAGTTCTTCGCCGTGGCGGAGGACCTCGCCGAGGGCGGCCGGCCGGTGAAGTACCTGGCCCAGGGTACCATCTACCCCGATATCATCGAGAGTGGCGCCCGCAAGACCGGCGGCAAGGCGTCCACCATCAAGAGCCATCACAACCTCATCCCGTTCCCCGACGGCGTGTCGTTCGACCTGATCGAGCCGCTGGATCACTTTTTCAAGGACGAGGTGCGCGCACTCGGCACGGCGCTCGGGCTGCCCGACCACATCGTGCATCGCCAGCCCTTCCCGGGGCCGGGCCTGGCCATCCGCATCATCGGCACGGTGACGCGCGAGAAGCTGGAGATTCTGAAGAACGCCGACGCCATCGTCCGCGAGGAGCTGGACGCCTACAACGTGCGCGTGTTCGAGGAGACCGGCGACCGCAATTCCGAGCGCAGCGTGTGGCAGTACTTCGCCGTGCTGCCCGACGTGAAGAGCGTCGGCGTCATGGGCGACGAGCGCACGTACGCCTACCCCATCATCCTGCGAGCCGTCGAGTCGAGCGACGCGATGACCGCCGACTGGGCGAAGCTGCCGCATGTGGTGCTGGACGTGATCTCGAGCAGGATCGTGAACGAGGTGGCGGGGGTCAACCGGGTTGTGTACGACATCACGAGCAAACCCCCCGCGACGATCGAGTGGGAGTAGGCCTGAGCCCTAAAAAGTGCAATCCACCTGGAGTTATTCCAGTGAACATTAGTACACCACGGTACGCAAGAATCAATATAACCACCAGCGAATCTCGAGAATAATCCAACTCTACTGCCCCTGGAAAATAGTCTTTTCTAGGGGTAAATTTTTAGCCTTTCATCTGCTCGAATGATTCAAATTATCCCAAAAAGGTGGACGCTGTTAGGTACTGCTTGACAGCCATGTTCAACCATGTACACCTAAAGGCACGCTTGCAAACCACCTGATTTTATTCTTTCAGGCATTCCCGCCGCGAAACAACGATTTGTAATCACTTTGTAATCACCCCGCCCTTTCGAGAACTTGAAAGACAAGAATCCCAGGTCAAAATAGGGGGATATTTTTTCGCGAAAAATCGGAGGATCGATGCATTCTAAGGTCGGTTTAGATGGCTTGAGACGCCGAAAACGGCCTCCGATTACTCCCGGAGGGGCTTGCAAATAGAGATATCTGAGGGGTGATTACAAGGCTTTTCCGGAAAAGGCGAAACATGCCGAGGTGATTACAAATCGGACATTCCGAAGCTGGCCTTCCAAGCGTCGTATTCCTCCTGGGAGATTTCCCCAGCATCTAGTCGCTCACGCTGCCGCATCCATGCCTCCAACGCAGTGGATAGCTTGGGCGCCTTCGGGGAGTTGCGATCGACTGTCAGGAAGACATCGCCCTCCGCACCCCTTGCTGGTTTCAACCCGGTCCCCTCGTCGATTCTGAAAAGGTATTCGAGGGCCTTGCGGACCGAGTCAACGTCGACATCCAAAAGCGCCTCCTGAGCTACTTCCAGGGCCTGGGCGATGCTTTTCACGTGCGCCTCGCTTGGCTTTCTATTGCCCAGCTCGTAGTTCCTGATGGCGGAATCAGAAAGCCCGCAGGCCTCGGCGAGGTCCGCCTGAGTCATTTTGCGCATCTTGCGGTATCTGCGTATCAGTTCGCCTGTTTTCATGAACGCCTCTTCTGCAACGCCGGGTTGTAAGCTTATCTGGAAAGAATAGCACGAAAACGAACGGTACGTATTGACCGTTCGTTATTGAACGTATAGTATCTTCTTATACCGTTCGTTTTTGAACTGTTTAGGAGGACAGAATGGAAGCATTGCGAAGGATGCTCACCGCCAAAGAGGTGGCGGACCGTCTCGGGGTTTCTCGGACGACTGCCTACACCGTTATCCGGGAGCTCAACGAAGAAATGGCACATCGCGGTTGCAAGGTGATCCCCGGCCGCGTGAGCAACGAGTATTTCGAAGCTGTGTACTTCGGCGATAGAAGCAAAGAAGGTGAGGTCACCGATGTCCGTTAGGAGAATGCCAAACGGCACGTTCACCGTGCAGTTCCGCTGCAAGGACAAGGAAGGACGAGACGTCCACAAGTTCAAGCGAGGTTTCGCGAGCAAGTCCGAGGCAGAGGACTGGGAGAACGATTACAAGGCGACGCGCGGGCAGTCGATGGCCATGAAGTTCTCGGATTTCCTTACTATCTACGAGGACGACATGAAGCCCCGCATCCGCGAGACAACGTGGGCGACTAAGAGACACATTATCCGGACGAAGATAGAGCCGTTCTTCGGTCGCATGAGGATGGAAGACATCCGCAGCATCGACATCATCCATTGGCAGAACAGGCTCATGGATGCAAAGCGCGCGAACGGCGAGGCGTACTCTCCCACCTACCTGCGCACCATCAACAATCAGGTGACCGCGATCTTCAACCACGCGGCCAGATACTACGGCCTCTACCCCAACCCGGCAATCAAGACTATGAAGATCGGAGCGAAGGAAGCCGGAGAGATGCTGTTCTGGACGAAGGACGAGTACCTCAGATTCTCCGAGGCGATGCTGGAAAAGCCAATGTCTTACATCATGTTCGAGATTCTATATTGGACGGGCGTGCGCGAAGGAGAGCTGCTCGCACTCACACCGAGCTCGTTTGATTTATCGCGACTAGAGATGCGCATCGACTCCTCGTACCAGCGCCTGCACGGCAGGGATGTCATAACCGATCCTAAGACCCCCAAGTCAGTGCGGACGATAAAGATTCCCGAATTCCTCAAAGAGGAGGTCGAAGAGTACCTGGAGGGCATCCCGAACATCGAGAAAGACGAACGCATGTTCAAGACGACCAAGCACTACCTCGCCCATGAGATGAAGCGAGGGTGCGCCCAGACCGGTGTGAAACGAATCAGAATCCATGATTTAAGGCATAGCCATGTAAGCCTGCTCATCGACATGGGATTCTCGGCCCTCGCGATTGCCGAGAGGTTAGGCCACGAGGCAACGGACATCACGTTCCGATACGCACACCTCTTCCCTAACGTGCAAGAAGAAATGGCGAACGCGCTAGAAGTGTCGAAGGGAGATGTTTTCTGATGCCCTGCCCCAACGAGAGACGAAAGAGGAACATGACCATCGCTTTCAGGGTCACACCCGAGGAGAACGATCTGGTGAACTTGCTTGCCAAAACGGCAAACATGACCAAGCAGGAATATATCATGTCCAAACTTACAGATACCACCATCGTCGTTCAACCCAGCACACGCACTTTCAAGGCTCTCAAGGATGCAATAGCAAAGGTCTACGTGGAACTTTCGCGCATCAGGCGTGCAGGCGACATGAGCGAAGCCCTTACTGAGAAAATAGAGGTACTTGCTAACATGCTTCAAGACTTGGGAGCGAAGATTCCCCGATCGCAGCTTGATGCAGAGGAATCAGAAATTACAGGGATGAAACGAGAATAAATAAATATTAAGCCGATATTATGGCTGCATCATGGAGCGCTCACTGTAGCGAAGGCGACGCTATAGCCTCCTTCGCTACGGAGCCTATAGAGCTTCAATAGAGTATTCGTCGGCTTGTATCGTGTCGAATGCGTCAAAGAATTCAGGCTCCAGATCCATCCTGATGGATCGACTGTTGCAGTAATCAACAAACGATCCGAATGTCGACCATCCATAGAATTCATTTTCTAGCAAAGTATGGTAGAAAGTTTCGGCATTAAACACATCTGGGTTTTCCTGCCTGTCAACCAGACATTTATTACCCTCGCCAAAAAGCTTAAACCGAGGACTTCTCGAAAATACAGCAACAAGCAGTTCTTCGCTCCATCGCATATTAGGAATTGACGGTAATTCGTTATATGCAGGGAATAATTCGTCTCGCGGGTAGTACAAGTCAGCAATCTTTCGCGAATGCATTTTTGGGTACCGTCAAGAATCTTGCGCACTTTTCCGACAGCCTCATAAGCCCGCCGTCCGGTGCGGCTACCCCTCCAGCAGAGTCACGTCCAGATAGCGCCTCGAGCCCCACTCGCTCTCGGCCACGTACTT
>NZ_PPEK01000014.1 GCF_002899715.1 Enteroscipio rubneri
GCCGTTCGGCGTCGACGTGAGGTCCTTCACGGAGGCGCCGTTGGCGTACTTGACGGCGCCCGTGGCGGATTCGGCCCAGCCGGCGAACGTGTGGCCGGTCTTGGTGAAGCCGTTCGAGGTGAGGTTCTTGGCCGTCCCGTAGGTCATGGACTGGTTCGACATGGAGCCGCCCGTGTTCCCGTTGCCGTTGAAGATGATGGAGTAGGGGTTGGGGGTCCACTTGGCGTAGAGGGTGACCGTGCCGTTCGGCGTCGACGTGAGGTCCTTCACGGAGGCGCCGTTGGCGTACTTGACGGCGCCCGTGGCGGATTCGGCCCAGCCGGCGAACGTGTGGCCGGTCTTGGTGAAGCCGTTCGAGGTGAGGTTCACCGACATCCCATGGGGTACGGTCTGAACCGCCATAGAGCCTCCCGTGCTTCCGTTACCATTGAAGGCGATGTTGTAGGAAGTCTGCGCTCTATAGGTGTCTGCCACTCCCGATGGGATTGCATTGTATGCAAACGATTTGCCACTACTATTAATCCAGTTTCCGGTATAACCGTTCATCATCGGCTTAGAAAGAACCTTGAGTGTGTAATTCGAACCTACTTTGACTTCGGAAAGACTGGGGCAGTTTCTAAATACACCAACTGCGCTTCCCGGAAGTTTTGAAGTATCTAAGCTGGAGATATCAAGAAACGTTAGCTTTGAACAATCAGCAAATAATTCATCCATATTTGTATTGACAGGAAGACTCCAAGTCGAAAGATCAAGCGAAGAAAGACTAGAGCAGTTGGCGAACATGCCTTCATTAATTGTTACGACTGAAGTATCAAACCCTAAAAGATCAAGAGAGGTCAAGTTAGTACAATCATTAAACATGCGTCCCATTGCACTAACTTTCGAGGTATCCCAGCTGGAAAAGTCGAGAGAAGTAAGGCTAGTGCAGCCGGAGAACATCCATGTCGTCTGTGTGAGTTTCGGAGTGTTCCAGCCAGACACGTCGATAGAAGAAAGACGAGAGCAGTTGGCGAACAAAGAATAAGCAACAAAGAGGTTCGAAGTATCCCATTTGGAGACATCGAGAAAGGATAGGCTGGAACAACCGTAAAACAAGCAGGTCATATCTGAAATACTTGAAGTATCCCATTTGGAGACATCGAGAAAGGATAGGCTGGAACAACCATGAAGCATATGTGCTACCTTTTTAACACCCGACGTGATCAGGCTGTCCAAACCTTTGATTTCGGTAAGAGCGGAGTTCCCATAGAATAGATATCCGAGCGATTCGTTTGCTTTCACTCCGCTATCAATCGTAGCAACTTTAATCGTACTATTGTTTGCCCACGGAATGTAGCTTTCAGCGTAAGACGCGGGCAGCGTTCCGCTGATACCATTGGTAGGAGTTATAATAAGTTCGTTTGTCGAGGTGATGTACCAGGTAACGCCATCGCCGATGGTTCCCGTAGTGGCACCCTGTGGTACGACGCGCTTCCACTTCGCATAGAACGTCACGATGCCGGAAACAAAGTCCCCCGAGTCAAATTCGGCACTACCAGCACCGAAATTATAGAGCTCTTCAGGATGAGAACGAATAGACCAGCCAACAAACGTATAACCGGGTTTCGAAGGGTCTTGAGGCTTAGTTATATTTGGGGTCATATTATAATGAGATGAAGACGTCGGGCCACCGCTTGCGATTCCAGTCATGTATATCTTCTGATCGGGAACAGACGTTCCGCCTAGAGAATCAAAACGGAACGTGTACGTACCATCAGCATCAAAGATGTATGGCGTCGGCTTCCCCGCCACCACCTCCACCACGCGCATGATCCTCGCCAGCTCGATGCCGTCCAGCGACAGCACGGCCGTCACCTCGGACACGCCGATCTTCTTGCCGGTCACTTGGCCGGCTTCGACCGAGATGGGCGTGGCGGCATACGAGTACGTCAGCTCGCAGCCGTCAGGGACTTCGCACACGCCGCCCTCGAACAGGTCGGCGGTTTCGCCGACTTCGAGCGCAAGCGGATCGCTCGCGAGGGAAATGCCGTACGGCAGGATATGGTTTCCGCTGGCCACGAGGCCGGGATTCCAGGGGTATTCGCCCGCTTCGTCGTAAGGGGCGTAAATCGCGACGCCCGTGCAGCCCGCAATCGCGTCGGCGTCGACGGATGGGGCGTTTGAAAAGGTGACGATTCGGGAGAGATCGGGGCAATCGGCGAACGCGCGCGAGCCCACTGAGGTGACGCTGGCCGGGATCACGACGCGCTGCACGGCCGTGCCCGAGAACGCGCCGGCACCGATGGCCGACACGCCTTCCGAAAGCTCGACGGACGCCAGGCCGGTGCAGCCGGTGAAGGCATCGTCGCCGATCACCGTTATCGGCGCGCGGATTTGCACGGACGACAGCGACTGCCGGCCCTGGAAACCGGCCGGCGCTATGGCCGACACGCGATATTCCACGTCGTTCAGCTTCGCGGTGGCGGGAATGACCAGGTCGGCCTCGGGATCGCTTTCGCCTACCCATGAAACGGCAAGCGTGTAGTCGTCCAGCAGCGTGAAGACGAAGCCCGAGGCGGGCTGGCCTTCGGGATCGGTCGGCCCCACCGCATCGCCCGGCGCCGCCGGTTCGACGAAGCTCTGGAAGCCCGCGGCCTCCCACACGACCTTGCGCGTGTCGTAGTTCTCGCCGGCGGGAAGCGCCACCTGCGCGTCCCGCTTCGCCGCCTCCGCGAAGGCGGTCTCGTGGATGTCGCGCACATACCCCAGCGCCACGATGGACGCGAGGCCCTCCGCTTGCGCGAAGGCCCCTTCGCCGATGGACTCCGTCTCGGCGGGCAGCACGACCGCATTGCCCGCGGCGGCCGGGAAGTACAGAAGGCTCGCGCCATCCTTGCTGTAGAGCACGCCCTCGCGCGCGGAGAAGGCGGCGCTGCCCTCCCCCGCGTGCACGGCCGACAGGCCCGAAACGCTCGAAAACGCCGAGGCCGGCGCCGAGGACGTTTCGTCGGGGATTCGCGCCGTGCCGCGCTTGCCTTCGGGCACAAACAGAAGCGCGCTCAGATCCTTCGAGAACAGCATGCCGTCGGACGAAGCGTACTTCTGGTTCTGCGGGCTCGCGAACACGCTTTCGAGCAACGGGCAGCCCGAGAGCGCCCCGTCGGCCACCGTTTCCACGGAGGCCGGAAGCGAGAGGGAGGTCGCCCCGCTTCCGGCCAGCACGCCGGACGCGGACCCGTCGGCGGCGGTGTAGTCGATGTCGGGATCGCCGATGACGGTGACGGCGTAGGCGTCCTCGCCGCTCATCACCAGGTAGGGCACGGCCACGTCGCCCGCAAGAGACGCGCCGCGCCATCCCACGAGCGCGACGGATTCGCCATCGTCCAGGATGCGGTACACAAGGCCGTCCTGCACGACCTCGCCGACGACTGCCTTGGGCGCTTCGGGCACCAGCGGTACGGCCGCGGTGGCCTGGCCGGACGCGGGGCTTTGGTCGATCGGGGCCGAAGGGGCGGCATCGGCGCCGGCGGGCGCCTGGGAGCCGTCCTGCGGCGCGCCGGCGGGCGCATCCAGCGGCACGTCCTCGCTCAGCTGGCCCGAGGAGGAACCCCCGTCGCCCGCCGGGTCCTTCGCGGACTCGCCGGCGCCGTTCGCATTCGTGTCGGGCTGCGACGCCCCCTCGGATTCGGCCGTCGCTGCGGGCAACGGTTCGGCCGCATACGCGCGCGCGGCATCCAGAGGAGTGCCGGCGACGAGAGCGAGCGACAAGACGAGGGCGAGCGCGGCTGCGCCCGTCCGCGAGCGAACGTTTCTCTGTCCCATTTCTCTGTCCCTTTTCGATCCGTTCGCGTTGACGTCGAGCTAATGTCGGCGTCGGCATCCAGAAGCCCCTCTGGATGTATGCGAATACGCCTGTTCACACTCATAAAGAGTAATATATTCGACATATTAGACATAGGAGGGGAGTTTGTAAACCGCTGGGGACAGGTTTTGTTGAATATATTCACCTTTCGGGATATATTCACCAGTATAGTGGCTTCGGCGTTTTTGGGAAGAGGGGCGCGTGGATGCCGGCGAAACCCGCTGGCGAAACCGCGTCTCCATGTTAAAACCCGTTGATATTGCGCAAGGGCAGCGACACGCCGTACTGCCCTCTCCCCATCCTCGCTAGAGGCCGAAGCGAACGCGCCACGCGCCGTCCGATCCTCGCCCGGCGCGGTATCCCAGGTTGCGGCACGTCTCCACCGTGGCGTCGATGCGCGCGCGGCAGCTGTCCAGCATGAGCCAGTCTTCTTCGGATAGCGCTTCCTCGACGCGCCTGCGAAAGCGCCGGTTCGGGTCTTCGGCGCACTTGGAAGAGCTCCGCACTGAGTCCTCGGCGCGTTCGAGATCGCTCGCACCCGCCGAAGGGTCGGCGCACTTGCGTTCGAGATCGCTCGCACCCGCCGAAGGGCCGGCGCGTTCGAGATCGCGCGGGCCCGCCGAAGGATCGGCAGGCCCAATGCCGGCCGAATCCGTCGAAGGCTCGATGCGAGCCAGGACTTCGTCCAGCGCCTGCTGGTACTCGTCAAGCGCCTGCTCCACGCACGCGACCCCCTCGCGCAGGCCCCGCAATGCCAGCAGCACGCGGCCGGCCGTCAGCAGCACGTTCGCGCGGACCAGCCTGCGCGCGCAACGCTTCTCCATAGCTCAGCCCCCTAAACCGAACTCTTGTGTATTATCTACATTAATCATGTAGTTTCTTATATGATAGCACAGCTATATTGTAGGTCAACTATCCTTTACATATTTGCGGTCTCCTCATAATTTATGTACCATGGCTTCGAAAGGAGGAGGCCCCCTATGCAGCATAATCTGCAGCTGAAATCGCTCCGCAAGCGGGCGGGATTCAATACGCAGGCTGATTTGGCCCAGACGCTCGGAGTGAATCCCCGCACGTATGCGTCGTGGGAGCGCGGGGAGGTGAAGCTGACGCTCGGCGATGCCCAGCGCATAGCCGACGTGCTCGGCTGCTCGCTCGACGAGCTGGCCGGGCGCGCGGAACCTGCCGACCGGCGCCCCTCCGCAGCAGCCCAGGATTCGAGGCGCAACGCGTCCCCCGCCGCGCCGCCGAAGAGCGAGCGCGCTCGCCCGGGTTCGGCCGATGCCGACAGGGATCAGATGGAAATCGTCAGGCTGTTCAACCAGCTCGACGAGCCGAGGAAGGGTTTTCTGCTGGAGGCCGCGCAAGGGCTGGCCGCGGCGTCCAAACCGGAAGCCGCGGTCGCGGTCACGTCTTTCTGACGATGGCGAGGTCTTCCACGCTTACGCGCAGCTCGTCTTCGTACTGCTCGCGGTCGAGCCTGTTCGCCGAGACGTCCACGACGGCGAAGGCGCTCGCGCCCGACGCCTCACCTTCTTTGAGGCTGGACCCGTAGTCCTGCTTCAGATCCGCCAGAAACGCCTGCGCGGCCTGCGCGTCGGCGAATTGCATCTCGAGGCTGGACGTTTCGCACAGTCCGTCGCGTCCGAAAGCCACCGTCTCGGTGACCGAGCGCTCGTCGCCCTCGCCGCCCATCGTGTAGCGATAGACGACGGTGCCCGACCGGTCACGGTCCTCCTCGGCCGGCACATCCGCAGGATCGTCACCGAAGCGCTGCTGCTGCCGTTGGCCCGAGTCGACCTGCGTCGCCTGGTCGGAGGGCCCTTCGCTCGACCCTTCGTCGAGGTGCGAGAGCTGAAACGCCCCGAAGCCCAGCAGGGTCGCGAGCAGCGCGCAGCCCACCGCGGTAGCGCCCGCCTTGAGGGCGAAGCTGCGACGGTGCAGCTCGTCCGCCTCGCGCATGCCCTCCGCGATACTGGACGGCAGCTCGTCGAACATGATGCTGGAGAGCTCGGCCGGGCCGCCATCTGCGGAGGGCGACGGGCGGTCAGGGGCCAAGGCGCTGGTCGATGCTGTCGGGCGATGGATACTCGCGTCGCCGGCTGAAGCCGATGGGCGGTCGGGGATCTCGCTGCACGCTTCGCACGCGGTCGCGCCAGGGGTCGGCGCGGCGGTATGCGCGGCAGGCGGACAGCCCGCATCCGACTCGTGCCGATCCGGCGGACGCTCTTCGAGGGCGCGCCGCGGGGAGGCGTCCGCGATAACGCCGGCGTCCCTCAGCTCTCGCAGGCGCTTCTGCACGAGCATCTCGAGCTGCCGGTCTATGGTCGAGTGCTTGTCGGGCTGCTTCGCCGCGGCGTCCTCGTCGCGCGGGACCACGCGCGCGACGAGAGCCTCCGGCTTACGCTCTCCTGCCGAGGCCGCG
Source organism: Enteroscipio rubneri (assembly GCF_002899715.1). GTDB lineage: Bacteria > Actinomycetota > Coriobacteriia > Coriobacteriales > Eggerthellaceae > Enteroscipio > Enteroscipio rubneri. The sequence continues at coordinate 6,267 of NZ_PPEK01000014.1, forward strand.
GGCACGACGCGACCCGCGGCAGTGGACGCGGGTGAGGGCGCGGGCGGGCGCCGGTTTGCAGCGGGGAACGCGGCTGCAGACGCCTGACGACTGGCGGCGGCGCGACGCGGGCGGGCGCTTTGGCCCTCCATCGCGTGCTTGCCCCGAAGCCCGATTATTTGCGAGGACGCATCGGCCTGCTCCGCGAGGGGCCTATCGGGCAACGCAGGCTCTGTAGCGGGTGCTTCGGCAGCACGGCCATGAGCCGATCCGAACGCGCGCGCCACCGGAGGGGCAACCGCAGGCGGTGCCGAGGCCTCAGGCGGGCGCTGCGCCTCCGGTGCGCGCGGCTGGACGGGCACCGACGGCTCGGAGGCGTTCGCAGGCGGCGACGAGCACGGCCGATCAGCCGCAGGCGCGTGATCCAGGACGGGCGACATGGGAGTCGCGCCCTTGTCCGCCCCGGCAGCAAGGTGCGCGGCCGGTTCCGCCCCGGCTTCCGATGCGGCAGCGAGGGATGCGGCAGCGAGGGATGCGGCCGGTTCCGATGCGGGTTCCTCCGACGCTTCGAACGACGGCGCGATCGGCTCAGGCGGCGCGGATGCGACCGTTTGGATCGAGCGGGGCGCAGGCTCCGGCCCAGAACGGGCCGAAGGTTCGAGGGTGTACGGGAAGAAAGATCCCGTAGCGGCATCGGAGAGCGCTGCGGCTGCGCCTTCCGGTGCGGGCCCCGACGCCGCCCCGGATGCGGGAGCAGGCGCGGCTTCGAGCTCGTGCACCTGCGGAACGGACGGCATCGAGAAGCCGAGCGGGGTCCGGGCGATCATTTCCAGAAGCCGCAGGTTCGCCTCGCCCGCATCCAAAGGCGAGCCGGCCACCGCTTCGGCATCGGCTATCGCCTGCGCCGCAGGCGCTGCTGCCGCGTCTGCGGCGCAGGACTGCGCTTCAGAGGCGGCAGGTCGCCCCTCCATAGCAGCCGGCGGCGAGTCGGCGGTTTCCGCCTTCGCATCGACGGCCTTCGACGCAGGAGCAGAACGATCCCCCGCGCTTTCCGATGCTTCGCCAGCAGCCGCCTCATGCGGATGCTCGGCAAGCCCGTCCACGAACGCGAACAGGCCCTCCAAAGACAACGAATCGTCGTCGTGCTGCAACATTCTCTAGCTTTCTCACGACCGCGCCGTTCGGCGCGTTGCTGTGCTGCCGACCGTTCCGAGGCCCGCTTATCCAACCGCGCCATCGGGCGCCACCAACCGCCTACTATAGCAAACAAACCCAAGCTACACGCCCAAATGTCGAATATATACATCTTTGCACCTTGAAGTCGCTTCGGCTGCATTTCATTCAAGAAGCGGCTCATGTTCGCTTAGCAACGCAGCACACCGCTACAACTGCTTTCCGTTTCGGTTTGTCTCAGCCCCACGCTGCAATCAACCTACATGCGCCTCGACAATGCTCTCTTCTTCCTCCTATGGCTTGCTACCCGATTGACAGCGCACACGCGTTCGCGTATTATGAGCGAACGGATATTCTCACGAACGTTTGATCGCGCGAACGGATGACCGCATGGAATTGATCGAAAAGCTCGAAATCCTCGCCGACGCTGCGAAGTACGACGTCGCCTGCACCTCGTCGGGCATCGACCGCGGCGCGCAAAAGGGCAAGCTCGGCAACACCCTGGCGGCCGGATGCTGCCACAGCTTCGCGGCCGACGGGCGCTGCATCACCCTGCTCAAGGTGCTCATGACCAACGTCTGCGTCTACGACTGCGCCTACTGCGCGAACCGCGCGTCCAATGAAGTTCCGCGCGCGGCGTTCAAGCCGCGCGAGCTGGCCGACCTCACTATCGCGTTCTATCGGCGCAACTACATCGAGGGCCTGTTCCTCAGCTCCGGCGTCATCCGTTCCCCCGACTACACCACCGAGCTCATGATCCAGACGCTCTCCCTCCTGCGTGAAGAGCACGGCTTCCGCGGCTACATCCACGCGAAGGCCGTGCCCGGCACCTCGCTCGAGCTCGTGCAGCAGCTGGGGCACCTCGCCGACCGCATGAGCGTGAACATGGAGCTGCCCTCGCAGAAGAGCCTCGCACTGCTCGCCCCCGAGAAGGACAAGCAGCAGATCATCGCCCCCATGCGGCAGATCCGCGACAACATAGCCGTGGACAAGGACACGCGTGCGCTCGTGCGGCGCGGCACCACGTACATGAAACAGGTCGTGCCGAAGAAGAAGGAGCGCGCATTCGTGCCGGCCGGACAGTCCACGCAGATGATCGTGGGCGCCACTCCCGAAAGCGACTTCCAGATCCTCAACCTCTCCGCGGCCCTCTACCGCACGCTCTCGCTCAAGCGCGTGTTCTTCAGTGCCTACACGCCCGTGAACGACGACGCGCGCCTGCCCAGCACCGACGGCGTCCAGCTCAACCGCGAGCACCGCCTGTACCAGGCCGATTGGCTACTGCGCTTCTATCGTTTCGATGTCACCGAGATCATCGACGAGAAGCACCCCTTTCTCGACCCCGAGGTGGATCCGAAAGCGAACTGGGCGCTCAACCACTTGGACTTCTTTCCGGTGGAAGTGAACAAGGCCCCGCTCGATGCGCTGTTGCGCGTGCCCGGCATCGGCGTGAAGGGAGCGCGATCCATCGTGCGCGCCCGCCGCACCACATGCCTGCGCGAGCAGGAGTTGCGCAAGCTCGGCATCGCGTACAAGCGCGCGCGGTTCTTCATCACTTGCAACGGCAGCTACGCTGGCCAAGGCGCCGACTTCTCCCGCGAAGGATTGCGGGCGCAGCTGGTCGCGCCCATCGAAGGCGGCAAGCACGGACGGCGCGCGGACAAGACCATACCAGGGCAGATGAGCCTATTCGATAGCATCGAAACCCCTGAGAAGAAGCGCATCGCCGACGGCGCCGCCCGAGCGCGGGCGCTTGACAGCGGCCCGGCAGCCGGCGGGGCTGGCGCAGCCGACACCGCCGACGGCGAGCGCTCCTCCGCAGCCGGTGAGACTGTCGACAAGCGCCCTTCCGCAGCTGACGTTGCTAACAGCAAGCGTTCCTCCGCAGCCGACGGCGTCTACGGCTGGCAGCGCGCCCTCGAGCATCCCTAGGCCGTGTGCGCATGAGCCGCAATCCCGATCCTTCCCCCGCGCCCAAGCCCATGCCCGCGCCCTCCCCCGTCCCTACGTCCGAGCAGCCGCTCGAAGACGTGGCCTACGTCTACGACGGCACGCCCGAAGGGCTGTTCACCGCCGTGTTCATGGCCTACGCCCATCGCGAGGACCCTCAGGACGTAGCCGTGCATGACACGTTCCAGCCGCGCCTCGGGCAGGCCGTGCGCTCCATCGAGACGGACGAGGAGCTTGCTCTGCGCGTGCGGCGCGGCATCAGGCGCGCGTGCGGGCATGCCTGCTACGACGCCGCGCTGCGCGCATCGCTCTCCGACGACCCGAGCTCCGGCATCGTCGTCTACCGCTTCGTCCGCTATGCGATGGCGGCGAACCGCCCGCACGACTGCACGGGCTGCCGCAAGCGCGGATCGTGCGGCGGCCCCCTAGGCTCCGGGGGCCCCACCGGCGCGGCCGGCTGCTCGGGCAAGGCGCGCGGCAGCGTCCTCAACGACCTCGCCCATCCCGCGGTGGAGCCGCTCATGCGCCTCGTGCGCGCCGTCGGCAACGAACGCCACCGCATGCTGCAGTTCCTGCGCTTCGAGCATCTGGAGAACGGCGTGTGGTTCGCGCGCTGCAACCCGAGCGCAGCGGTGGTGCCCCTGCTCATGGACTGGTTCAGCGGCCGCTTCAACACCCAGCCGTTCATCATTTTCGACGAGAATCACGGCATGGCCGGCGTCTACGAGGGCCGCGATTGGTACCTCGTGCGCACCGACGAAGTGAACCTGCCCAACAAGGCCTCCGACGAGAAGCTCATGCAGGCCGCATGGAAACGCTTCTACGACACCGTGGCCATCGAGGCGCGCTACAACCCCGAGCTGCGCCGCCAGTTCATGCCCAAGCGCCTCTGGAAGAACATCATCGAGATGCACGAGCGCATCCCCGGCAAAGACCTCTCCCACCCGAGGCGCCATCCCGAAGGCTAACGGCGTCGCTCCTTGCCCCGGCACCAGCATGCTAGGCGGCGACGCTCCGGCACCAGCAGGCGGCGTCATTCCAGCGTCGGCATTCCCGGCGGCGACGCTCCCGACATCAGCATTCCGACAGCACGCTCAATGCACCAGCAGGTGGACGACAGGCGAGGGATACGGGAGCACGTCAATGGCGGTTTGACGGCGCAAGACGACTTTCTGGCAGAGATTTCGAGGTATGTGATTTAGAAACGTGCAGAAAACGATTGCGCGCAAAAATGCGACGTCGTTTTGCCTGGTCGGAAAATCTCTACGCATCCCGGAGCGGGCTCCCGCTCTATAAAAAATCACATACCTCGGAATCTCTGCCATTTTGAGCCATGCCGACGTTTCGTTCCGGGCGGCAATGCAGCAGGTCGACGTTTCGTTCCGGGCGGCAAGTCGTCGTTTCATCCTGGATGCCGATACGGCAGGTCGCTTCCTCGTTCATGCCACGGCGCGCTTGCCCGCGCTGACGCGGGCAGCACGGTCGGCCGTCCCCTTACACGCCGGCGAACTCGAAGGCAGGACAAAAACCTCGGCCATGCGCCCGAGCGTGCTCGTCTCGAACCTACACGCCGGTGAGATCAAAGGGCGGGATGAAGCTCTCCTCGGCGGCGCCGCCCTCCTGCCAGAAGTAGTCCTCCACGCCCAGCTCGTCGGCGAAGTCGAGCAGGCGCTCGTACTCCTCGTCCGGCACGCGCCGCGCCAACTCGGGACAGCGCCGCAGCGCCTCGGCCGCCCGCGCGTCCCCCGCAGCGGCGGCATCGGCCAGCACGGGCGTGTACTGGTTCATGAGCGACAGCAGAACGTCCGAGCCGAACCGCTCGTGCACGAGCCGCACGACGCGCTTCGAATCCTCCAACGCGCCCGGCAGCATGAGGTGGCGCACCACCGTGCCGCGCACGAGTCGAGGCCGACCGTCCACGTCGTCGAACGAAGGCGGACCCGTCTGCGCTACCATGGCCTCGAGCGCCGCCAGCGCGACATCCGGATAGTCGGACGCATGCGAATAGCGCGCCGCCAACGCCGCATCGGCGTACTTGAAATCGGTCAGGTAGGCGTCCACCGTGCCCGCATTCGCCCGCACGGCCGCAGCCGTCTCGTAGCCCGACGTGTTCCACAGCACCGGCAGCGCCAGCCCCCGACCACGCGCGATCGCGACGGCCGCGCGCGCCTGCGGCGCGTAGTGGGTAGGCGTCACAAAGTTCACGTTGAGCGCGCCCTGCGCCTCAAGCTCCAGGCACATCTCGGCCAGCCGCTCCACGCTCACAGGCGCGCCGGCCTCGCCGGCGGCGATGACCGCGTTCTGGCAGTAGACGCACCTGAGCGGGCAGTACGCGAAGAACACCGTGCCGCTTCCCGCATCTCCGCTGATGGGGGGCTCCTCCCAGAAATGCAGCGCCGCGCGCGCCACCACGAGCGCGTCGCTCGCGCCGCACGTGCCGCGCGCGCCCGAAGCCCGATCGGCTCCGCAGGCCCGCGGGCACAGGTCGCACGACGCCGGCGCAAGCGGCTCAGGCATGCGGTCGCACGTCGCTTTCGCCGCGCGCCTGTCGCCCGCAATCGTCGCGAATCCATAGCGTGCATCCACCGAACGCTCGCGAGCGAGCCTTGCCGCCGCACCCTTCCCGCTCGCGTCCTCTGCATCCGCCATGGCGTCGCCCGCAGGCGCGCTCATCGCCGAAGCGCCGCCGGCAAACGCGCTCATCATCGTGGCACCGCCCGCAGGCGCGCTCACCGCCGAAGCGTCCCGGATCAATTCGCCGAGAACGAGCCGAACGGTCCGGGATATCCTTGGTACGGATCACGGCCATGATCGTGATCGTGGTCGCAGTCGTCGCCGCACCCGTCAAGGCCATCGAGGTCCTCGTCATCGTAGTCTTCGACCCCCTCGCCATACGCCTGCTCGGCGCGCGTCCAATCGAGCCCCTGCTCTGCACAGGCGGCTTCCTCGCCATACACGAGAGCGAGCGCCGCGGGCGATTTGTCGGCCCCGCCGATGACCGCCAGCAGCTCCAGCAGATGCAGGCTCGCCTCGGCATGGGGCAGAATAAGATCCATATCGTCGGCTGCCATGAGCGCGGCCGAAAGCTCGCCCATGAGCATTTCCACCGTATAATCGCCGTCGAAGCGCATCGCCGACACCGCGTCCAGCACGTGCTCGGCAAGCGGAGTAGTCGCACCTGCTTGCCCTGTTTCGGCCGCAGCAGGCCCAGCCGAACGGCGATGCGCACGGTAGAGCGCATCCGCCTCCACGGCCGACACGATCTGGGACACGGTCTGCAGCGTGTACGCAGCGCGCCCGAGCTGGGCTGTTCCCGCTCCGCCTGTGTCTTGGACCGATCCGACAAGCATCTCCAGCAGCGGGCGCGCGGCCTCCACGCCGTCCTCGTCTCCGGCAACGAAGCAGGCGAGGTTGTCGCGGTCGGCGAACGCTTCCGGACGCGCAACGTCCAGTACCACAAGCGGAGCCTCAACGAGCACAAGGCTGCTCACCACGGCTACCGCGTTCAACTCGCGAGCGAAATCGGGCGTCGTCGGCGAAAGGTCAAGCAAGAGGGCGCCCGGGGCAGCCGTTTGCATGTAGCCCTCTTCGTCAAAGTAGGCATCCTCGAGCGCGGTCTGGGATGTGCAGTAGGTGATGATGACGCCCGCTTCGACAGGGTCGTCGGTCCGCACGTAGCCTGCGGCTTCAAGCCGCTGCGCCATCGCAGCGCCCACCGTCTCGTTGCCGGTGTATGCAAAAGCCTTCTTCATTGAAGCACCTTTCCCGAATTCATCCGCTCGTGTTCTGCCCGTATCCGCCCGCTTGCGCGATCGATTCCAGCCCGCTCGCTCGCGCTTCGTCCGTCAGGCGCTCGAATCGCCCGTCGCTCGAACGTAGGACGGCGGGCGACATTCTCAGCCGAAGGCGCCTCCCGCTAGTCCTCTCCTTTGACCCGCTTTGCAATGCGGTCTGCCACGGACAGCTCCTCGCGCTTGTCCCCGCCCCAGAACACCACAGCTATCATGCCGGGGCCCACGTGACTGCCGATGACGGGCCCGATGCTGCTCTCCAAAAACAGTATGCTGCCGTCGTCCTTCTCAAGCTCGTCTTTAAGACGCTGGGCATCCTTCGGACAATCGGCGTTGCCTATCACCACGCACCGCCCAGGACGCGAATCGGCTTTGCGCTTGCGATAGTATTCGGCCAGCTGCTTGATGCCCTTCTTCCGTCCACGCGCCACGCCCGCTAGGGCCAGTTTGCCCTCGACCGTAATGGTGAGCAGCGGCTTCACATCCAACTTCGACCCCGCGTAGGCAACTGAGCCGGGAATGCGACCGCCGCGCCGCAGCGCCTCCAAGTCCTCCACCATAAACTCGGCATCGACAAAAAAACGCGCTTCTTCGGCCCATCGGGCCAGCTCGCACGCCGTCATGCCGTTGTCGCGCTGCCCGAGCGCCTCGTAAACCAAAAGCGCCTCTGCCACCGAGGCCAGACGGGTGTCCACCAGGTAGAGCTCGGCTTCGGGATGCTCGGCCTTCACCTGCTCGAGCACCATCGTGGCGGCGTCGAAGCTGCCCGTCAGCCCGCTCGAGAAGCTCAGGCACACCGTGGGCACGCCGCTAGCGACGGCGCGCTCGAAGGCCTCGCGGTACACCGGCATGGGCACCTGGGAGGTGGTGGGCTCCTCGCCGCTGCGCATGGCCTGGTAGAAATCGTGCGCCGACGAGGTCCGGTACAGATCGTCGGCGTGCTCGCCGTCGCTCATGATGTAGGGGTAGCGGATGAGCTCCACCCCGTCCCTGTCGATCACCTCGTAAGGCAGATCGCAGCAGGAATCGATGATCAGGTTGCACACTGGCTGCATGTCCGAGCCTTCCTTCGCTTTGTTTTCGTCCGGAACGCCCCTGGCACCCCGGCGCACCCACCGGCGTTACCTCGCGCCCCTGCGCCCCGGCTCCGCCGACGTCTCCGGCCCGCCGACGCCCCCGGCACCGCGTCGCCTACGACGCGCTGACGCGCGCATGGACGGGACCGTTCAGCTTGCCCGCAAGCGCGCTTGCGCACTCGTAAGCAATCCCCACAGCCGGCCCTACGTGAAGACCGATGACCGGGCTGACGGGCAACACGCCTACCGAACGCCCGATGAGCGGTTCGACAACCTCGTGCGCCCATGCAACCGCCGGGGTGCGGTCGCCGATATAGTGCACGACAACGTGCTTGAGGCCGTGCTCCTCGACATCCTTCTTGAACGTCGCGACAATCTTATCGAGCGCCTTCTTGCGTGTGCGAACCTTCGCGAACGTCGTCGCCTTTCCATCGCTCACCGTGAGCACAGGGGCAAGTTGGATCAGATTGCCCAAAAGGGCGGCTGCGTTGCCGATACGCCCGCCTTTCTGCAAAAACGTGAGTGTCTCGGGCGTGAACAAAAAGCGGGTGGCCTGCATGCCCTCAAGCGCAGCGGCAGTGCAACCCGCCAGATCAGCCCCTTCACCACGCGCACGAACAGCATCGAATACCGGCCATGCCTCGTCATAGCCGCACGAGGAGGAATCGATGATGGCGTAGGAGAAGTCCAGGTTGCGCGCCTTCACGGCGCGCGCTGCGCGCACCGCACCTTCGTAGGCGCCCGACAACCCCGAGGAGATGAAGATGCCCAGCACCTCGTCGCCCGCCTCGGCTGCATCCTCGAACAGTTCTTCGAGCACGAGCTGAGAGGGTTGGCTTGACGTGGGGATATCGTCAACCATGTCATAGATGTCCGCATAAAACGCGTCCAGATCCATAGCCGCATCGGCATATTCCACGCCATCGCGGTTCACGTACAACGTGACTATCTCGATGCCGGCGTCGCGTGCCTCGTCGGCGGGTATGGAGGCAACCGAGTCGGTGATTATCTTGATCATGGCGTCCTTCCTTAACCGGAGCCCGCACTTGGGCGGCAAGTTCGCATGAATACGGCAGCGGCACCGATATGCGGCCCCACTGCCGTATCCGCTATTAAACTACGCGATGCCGCGCAACCGCGCCACCAAATCGCGACGACGCTCAAAAAGACCATATTCGAGCCCCACCGGGTACGTATGTGGGTTGAGCATGCGCTTCTGGCTCTCGTCGAGGGTGGCAAGACCCGCCCGAGCACGGTTGCGGGCCGCCAATGCGTCGCGCAAATCGACATCGAGCACGGTAGCGCCGGCACGCGCAAGAGGTTTGAGCAACGTCTCGAAGCGCTTGCCCGCAAGCCGCTTCTGGCGCAGGTCGTCCAGCGGATCGACAATAATTTCGCGCTCGTCCGCACCCGCATGTATGTCGAACACCATATCGCCCGCCAAGCGGCCATCGTCGTGGAAGTAGCGTCGGACGTCCAGCACGCCCGGAGTGGTAAGCTTCGCCACCGATTCCGATATCTTCAAGCGATCGCACCAGGCATCCTCGCCCGGTGCGCGCGTGGCGGAAAGCTTGTACACACCGCCCAGCGTGGGCTGGTCGTAGGCGCAAGCCAGCTTCGTGCCCACGCCCCATGAGGTAACCTGGGCTCCTTCGTCGCGAATGGACTGGATGGCATATTCGTCCAGATCGTTGGACAGCACGATGCCGCAGTCATCAAGACCCGCTTCATCGAGCATGCTGCGAGCCATCTTCGCAAGCCAGGACAGATCGCCCGAATCGATGCGGACGCCGGACAGGCGATCCCCGCGCTCGCGCATCTCCAGCCCCACCGTGATGGCATTTCTCAATCCCTGCTCCACATCATAGGTGTCCACGAGCAGCACGCAGTTGTTCGGGAACGCCGCCGCGTAGGCGCGGAACGCCGTCAGCTCGTCAGAGAACGACATCACCCACGAATGCGCGTGCGTTCCCGAAACCGGCACGCCGAACATTTGACCGGCCAGCACATTGGAGGTGGAGGCGCAGCCACCCACCACCGCCGCGCGGCTGGCCCACACCCCGCCGGCCGGTCCCTGGGCGCGCCTCAGACCGAACTCGGCGACGGGCGCCTCGGCCGCCAAACACACCCGCGCCGCCTTCGTTGCCACAAGCGTCTCGAAGTTCACGCAGTTGAGAAGAGCCGTCTCAATAAGCTGGCAGTCCATAATGGGGCCCGTCACGCGCACAAGCGGTTCATGCGGGAACACGACGGTGCCCTCGGCAACGGCATCGATGTCCACGTCCAGCTTGAACGTACGGAGCCTCTCGAGAAACTCCGGTTTGAACAGCTTCCCGCCGCCCGGCGCATCGAGCGATGCCAAGTAGCTCGCATCGTCATCTGTGAAGGAGAACGCGTCCACGAGATCGGCCAGCTGCGCCATGCCGCTCGCCACAGCGAAGCCCCCTTTGAACGGATAGTCCCGAAAGTACATATGGAAGCAGGCCTGCATCTCGCCCTGCCCGCTCTCCCAGTACCCCTGCGCCATCGTGAGCTGGTACAGATCCGTGAGCATCTCGTAATCAATCTTCATGGTTCGCAAGCCTCCCCTTAAGCTAGCTCTCGTAGTCGCCTTGGCGCTCCTCTTTGCACGAAGCCGCCTTATTCCTTCGCGCCGCCCTTGCCGGCGCCGCCGTTTTCGCCCGCGCCTCCCGCTTTGTGACTGCGCCGCCGAGCCCGACGATGGCCGCCACCCTCCGCACGGGCTCCCTCGGTCTGGGCCGCGTCTGCCCCGCCGACACTACGAGGCTGCGCGCCCTGTCCGGCAGGAGCCGCCTTCTGAACCTGTCTGAGCCCCGAAGACCGCTGGCCCGGGCGAGGACCTTGCTTCGAGGAGCCTGAGGGCTTCTGACCTTGGCGTTTCTTCTGCTGCTCGCCGGTTGGAGCCGCGCTCTGCTTTTTTGCCGACTGGCCCGGACGCTTCTTCTGACCGCCCTGACCGCCCTTCTGCCCGGCGGCACCCTGGGCGCGCGCCGTGCTCTTCTGCTTTTGACTGGGCTTTTGCCCCTCGGCGCCCTGCGCCGCCTCGCCACCCACCTTCGTGGAGCGCCTGCGCCGCGGCTTGCGACCGCTTGCCGCCTGTGCATCAGCCGCCTTGTCGGACGCAGCCCCGCCGCGACCGGAACCGCCGCCGTTGCCGGTACCGCCGCGCGCCTGCTTCTGACCGCTCTTGCCCGTCCTGCGCACGGCCTTCGGATCGGCCAACTTGTCCTGACCGGTCAGCTGCGAGGTAAGCAGCGTGCCGCCCTCTCCCACGATAGCAAGCGCGTTCGCGGCATTCGCCTCCTCCCACGCCTCTGCTCCCACGCGTTTCGGCCGGCTGCCCTCCTCGGGCGGATCGAAGTCTGCAAGCGGCACCTTCACCGGCTTCTCGCCCTCGATCTTGAGCGATACGATCTCGCGCGGCACATCCAGATCGACCACTTTCGCCGTGCCGGCGGGCGTTTCCACCTGAGTGTTCTGTTTCGGAGCGCGGCTCTTGAAGTCCTTGTACGCATCGAACTCGTAGCGCAAACAGCACATGAGTCGTCCGCACACGCCCGATATCTTCTGCGGGTTGAGCGAGAGATCCTGCTCTTTGGCCATGCGGATAGACACCGGGCAGAACTCGCCGCCCAAGCGCTTGCAGCACAGCTCCTGGCCGCAATGTCCCAAACCGCCCACCATGCGCGCCTCGTCGCGCACGCCGATCTGGCGCATATCCACACGCACGCGGAACTTCGACGCCAGCTTGCGCACAAGATCGCGGAAGTCGACGCGCTCCTCGGCCTCGAAGTAAAAGACAGCCTTGTCACCGTCGAACAGGTACTCGACGGACACCGGGTGCATGTCCGCATCGGCTTCTGCGGCCATCTGCTTGAATAACGGCAGCGCCTCAGCGGACAGACGCTCCATTTCGGCGGCCTGAGCCTCGTCTTCCTCCGTGGCAATGCGCATCACGGGCTTGAGCGGAGTCTTGAGCTTCTTGACCTGCGAGGCTTCGGCTTCGAATGCGTCATCCGCGGCGCGGCCGAACTCAACGCCCCGCGCGGTCGATACAATCACACCATCGCCGGCACGCACCTCAAACTCGCCGGCGTCGAACCAGAGCGTCTTCGGGTTGAAATACAGATTGACTGGTGCAATCCGGACCATAGGGCACCTCTCTTTATCGTCTCGCGGTTCGCTCGATGCGCGCGGAGCGCTCGCCGAACAGCGCGTACTTCACTTCGAACAACAACGCGTCGATGCATGTCTCAGGGGATACATTATACGAGATTGCCTCGTCACAGCGTAGCACGGCCTCAAGCGCAACAGCTACGCGGGCTTCGTCGGTGCGCTCGGCGGCTTCGGAGAGCGAGCCGCGCACGTCCACGTTGATCACCAGTTCGGACGCTCCGGAGCAGACCATCAGCACGTCGCGCAGCCATGAGCGCACGATGGAGGTGAGCTGACGCAGCGACTCGAAGCTCTTCGCGGTGAGTGCGCGCTTGTTGCGCGCCTCGATTTGGCGGATAGCCGACTTCGCCAGAAAGTCGGCGTTTTGGGCAAGATCCTGCTCCAGTTCGGCACGCACGACGTCGAGCGGCGCCTTCGCCTGCACAACCAGATCGGCGGCATAGCCAAGAAGATCCCAATCATCCGCCTCGCGCATGCGCCCCAGCACCTCGAGCACGCGCGTGCGGAACGCCAGGCGCTCGTTTGACTTTAAAAAATCAACGGCACGAGTGATGGAGCCCCCGCATGCCTCGAGCGCCATGCGCGCCTGGTCATGGGCCGCCCCCGTGTTCTGCACGATGATGCCCGCGGCCTCGCTCGCCGGGATGGAGCGAAACGGCACTACCTGGCACCTCGAGACGATGGTGGGCAGAACGCTCTCGCGCGTGCGCCCCAAAAGGACGAGCACGACATCGGCCGGCGGCTCCTCGAGCGTTTTGAGAAAAGCATTGGCCGCTTGCACCCCGAGCAAGTCCACGCGATCGAGGATGTAGACCTTGCGAGCGCCCTGAATGGGGGCGAGCGCCGTGTCGGCCACGATATCGCGAATCTGATCGACCAGGTAGCCGCCTGCGCCCTCAGGCGCAAAATAGCGCACGTCGGGGTGTTTTCTGCGCATGATGCGCCGGCAGCAGTCGCAGGCACCGCAATTCCCTCCCCGCGGGCCGTTGGCGCCTTTCGGACACATGATCGCCTGCGCAAGCGCATAGGCCGCGAGCGTCTTGTTCGAACCGGCAGGGCCTGTGAACAGATACGCGTGGCTCACCCGGTCTTGGGCCACCGTGGCGCGCAGGAACTCGCGCACCTGGGGTTGGCCGAGTATGTTCTCGAACGCGTCGGCCACGTTTATCCCGCCTGCGAGCCGCCGCGTTGTGCGCGCGCATCCGACCGCCCCACACGAGAGCGATGGACGTCGAGCCGTTCGAAAAACGAGGGATCGCGCGCTTCGCTCTCGGCCATCCACGGGAACAGATCGGCGAGTTCGGCGAATACGGCCGCAGCCGTAGACGACTTCTTTCCGCCCGACTCCACTACGCGCACGCGCGCGGGTTCATCGTGGGCGATCTCCAGGAACGCCTTGTTAACACGGGCGTGAAAATCCTCGCCGGCGCGCTCGAGCCTATCCGCGCCCGTGCGCCGCGTGGCGCGCGCGAGCCCCGTGCCGGCCGAACCGCCCGTTACAAGCAGGATGGTACGGTCGGGACGCACGCCCTGGCAGGCAAAGCTGTTCGCACGATCCACGAACTCGCGTGATAACCCGCGGCCAGCAGCCTGATACGCCACCGTGGAATCCGTGAAGCGGTCGCACAGCACCACCGCCCCGCGCTCGAGCGCAGGCTTGATGACCTGTGCCACGATTTGGGCACGAGCGGCTTCGTAGACGAGCAGCTCCGTCTCATCGGACATGTCGTCGTTGGCCGGATCGAGCACTATGGCGCGCAATTGCTCGCCGATGCCCGTGCCGCCCGGTTCGCGCAGACACAGCACCTCGCGATCTCGGTCGCGCAAGGACTCGGCCAAAAAGCGGATATGGGTTGATTTGCCGGCACCCTCGCCGCCCTCGAACGTGATGAAGGCACCGCGTCGGGCTTCTCCGCCGGGTTCCGATGCGCGCCAGGCTTCGCCGTTCTCGCGAGCTTCAGTCGTCTTGCGACGGACGTCCGCTCCACGTCTCGCGCGTTGTGTTGCAGATGTGTTCTCGGCCATGGTTCCTATTCAATCCCGAACGCTCACTCGCGCTCAGATAAGATCGTACACGTCGTTGCCGCGGACATCGATGCCCACGAACACGGGGAAGTCGACGACCTCGATGCGGCGCAGCGCCTCGGTCCCCAAATCCCCGTACGCCACCGTCTCCGATGATGCCACGCATTTCGCCAGATAGGCCGCAGCGCCGCCGCACGCCACGAAATAAACGGAACCGGTTTCGATGCAGGCGGCGCGCACCTCTGGGTTGCGGCGGCCTTTGCCGACGGTGGCGACCACCCCTGCACGATGCAGCGTGGGCGCAGCAAAGTCCATGCGGCTGGCCGTGGTGGGCCCTACCGCACCGAACGGACGGCCAGCCGCCGAGGGGGTGGGGCCCGCGTAGAAGATGGCCTGGCCGTCTAGGCCGTAGGGCAGCGTGCCGTCCGCGGCCTCAAGCTCGGTCATAAGACGCACGTGTCCCGCATCGCGCAGCGTGTAGAGCGGCCCGGTGAGCAGGCACGTATCGCCAGCGTGCAGACCGGCGAGCGCCGCGCGCTCAAGCGGGAGCGCAAGACGAATCGCACCGCTGTCGATCGCATTCATCGAGCGTCCCCCTCTATCGCACGATGCCCCTCCGCATACCCGGCCAGCGGGATCGTCATGCGACGCATTGCAGAGCACCCCATATTGATGGCGAGCGGCAGCGCGGCGATATGACATGGCGCCGTTGCCACGCGCACGGCGAGCGCCGTCGTGCGGCCGCCGAGCCCACCCGGTCCCACGCCCGTTGCGTTCACGGCTTCGAGCAACTCCTCCTCCACCGCACGCACGCGCGGATCGGCCGCAGGTTCATCCACAGGGCGCATGAGCGCCCGCTTCGCGAGGCCGGCCACCTTGTCAAACGTGCTCCCAATGCCGACACCCACCACGAGCGGCGGACAGGCGTTCGCGCCCTTCTCGCACACGCAGCGAACAAGCTCGTCGACAATACCCTGCATGCCCGCGCCCGGCACGAGCATGGCCACGCGACTCGCGTTGTCCGAGCCGCCGCCTTTAAGCATGACGTGCAGGCGCGCAACGCCCAATTTGTCAACGGGGTGGATGTCGCAGAACGCAGGTGTGTTGTCACCGGAGTTCACGCGGTCGAGGATGGCGTCGTGCACGACCGACTTGCGCAGCCGTGCTTCATTGTAGGCGCGCGCAACCGCATCGTCCACATCAGCGAACACGTCTGCCGGCACGAGCACGCCAGAACCCACCTCGAGGCTCACCCATACGGTGCCGGTGTCCTGGCAGATGGGCACGTGATCCTCGTGCGCGATGCGCGCGTTCTCCACCAGTTGCTCCAACACGGCGCGTCCACGCGGATTGTCCTCGCGCTCGAGCGCCGCGATCAGACCCGCCTTGATATCTGCCGGGAGATCGCATGCGAGCTTCGGAATAGCCGTGTAGACGGCCCGCGCGACCTGTGATTTCGAAATGATGGTTTCCATAGGAAACGATTATAGCGCAAGCGGCGCAGGGCTGATGGCGAATGCGGCAAGCGCCGCAAGCGGAGCGGCCCGAGCTTCGGCGCAAGGGCTCCTAACGCGCACGTTCCGCTCCGCGCAGTACGATGAGCGCGACCCCGACGCAGACGGCGACGGCCGCAGCAACCGTGAGCCACGGCAATTCAAAAGTCGATGCGATGGCCGTCGCCGCCACAAGCATTGCAAGACCGCCCTCGCTCCAAGGGCGCAACCCCTTTGAGGACATGCGCACGGCGTCCAAGCCAGCGCAGAGCAGCGTGGCCGCATTCGTCACCACGCCGAGGGCGAGCGCCGCCGCAAGCGGGACGCCCGGGGGCACCGCGAACGGAACGACCGCACAGGTGAGCACGGCGACCAGCGCGAATGCGGGCAACGAATCCAACACGAGCAGTTCGAACACGCTGAAAGGAAGCTGGTCACGCACAAGCCTCACGCGCATGTCGTCGCGAAAGGCGCGCGAAGCCTCGCGAGGGCCCGACGGCCGCACGAGCACGAGCAGCATGAGCCAGAACAGAAACGTCACAGGAGCACCTGCCCCGAACAGCGCCGCCACGCCAAGCGGCGTCGTTGCCGCCCCCAGCACGACAAGTCCTGCGAGTCCTTCGAACTGGCGGACGAGCGAGAGAGCAGAACGAGCGATGAAGACGAATCGGCCTTGCGCTGCGGGCAATCGGAATACCGGACCGCGGCGCGCCACCTTGATGCGACGACGATAATCGCTCTGCACGTCGGGATCGAGCGCAGAGAAGACACCGAAGGGATCGAGCTCGACAGCCAGCGCACTTTCCTGTACGACGGCTACCATATCAACCCGAGGCGAGAGCACGACAAGGACCGCCGCCTCAACAACCAGGCACGCGAGTGCCGCCGCACCGAGAATCGCAAAGCCTGCCGAGCCGGCGGCGGCAAGAATGGGCCCACATACGAACGCGCCCGCCGTTCCGGCTAGGCCGAGCGCGCATGCCACGACGATCCCGACTATCTTCTCCGCGCGCTGCGAGCGACGCCGCGAGGCGAGTCGCACGACGCTGATCGCCCACGATCCGCCCGCCACGGCTGCGAACAGCGCGGAACAGGCTAACGCCGCCATCGCAGGCGATACCTCGCCGAGCTCGAACGCGAAGCTCGCAAGAGGCGACGAGCCCGGCGGACCAGCTGCAGCAGCAGCCGGATCCGGCACGGCGGCTCCAAAGCCCGCTGCTGCAGTCCCCGATGCAGCGAACCAATCCCACCCCGCGCCGCCGAGCGCAGCCTCAAGGCCGAAGCCCAGCAGATAGCCGGCCAGGGCCCCAATGACGGCGGCGGCAAGCAGCGACGCGCCCGCGGCTTCCATCACGAGAGAGCGCGCCGAAATTGGGCTCGAAGCCACATAGGCGATGTCGGGATGCGAAAGACGCAAAGGCGCGCTGCGCAGGGCGCGCACCGACCAGTGCACGAACACCGCAACCGCCATGGCAAGGAGCGCCGAAACCGCCACGATACCCAGCAGCGAACCTACGGCGACAAACGTTTTCTCCACGACATCCAGAAGCGCGAACCATAACAGCGCCGCGCATATGAGCAGCGCCCCCGCGACGTAGAGCTGGTATACCCGGTCGCTCGCGTCGCGATCCACCGACGGATCGGTTCCTGCAAGATACGCCAGGCGCAGCAAGAACGTGCGCGCATGACGCACTCGCAAGCGCACCAGCAACTGGAAATCGCGCATCATGCGATCAGCGCTCCGGCTGCGCAAGCGCGCCGCCAGGTGTCGCGCCATCGGGTGTCGAGCGTTCAGGCACCAGGCGGCCTCCGTCCAGACGCAGCTGCACATCGGGCTCCAAATCGGGCACATCGTGGTGGCAGCTCATGAGTACGGCAGCACCGTCGTCGCGCGCGTCGGCCAGCAGCGAGCTCAACGCAGCCGCCGCCTCCCGATCAAGCGGGCCGTATGGCTCGTCGAGAAGCAGCAGGCGGGGCTTCGCCATGAGCGCCAGCACGAGAGCCAGCTTCAGACGCATACCGCGTGAATACGACGAAGGATACTGGTCACCATGCGCCGCCAAGCCAAGCCTGTCGAACAGGCGCAGCGCCTCGTCTTCGCCGGCGGGCACGCGGTTGGCCGCCAATACGAATCGGATGTGCTCGACGGCGGTCAGATAGTCATAGAAGGAGGGCACATCGGGCACAAAGGCCATCTGCCGACGCACCATGCGATCCGAACCATCGAAGGGCTTGCCGAACAGTTCGACCGTTCCTTGGCTCGGCGCGGCCCATCCGGCCAGGCAGCGGAACAGCGTCGACTTCCCCGAGCCGTTCGGTCCCGTAAGAAACGCAACTTTCCCAGAATCGATCGAGAACGAAACGTCGCTCCACACATCAGCGCGCGCATAGCAAAACGAGAGCTTCTCCACGCGAAGCACTGGAGGTTCCAGGAACGCTTGGGTCGGCGCCCCACCTGGGCCGGCCGCTGCGTCGACCGTCGCACCGTTGCGCTCAAGTCCGCCTGTCGTCCGGCAGTCCATAGAGCCCCCTTCGATCTCGCGCACCCTTCTCGTCGCCCGCTATTCGCTCCGTATACATGCAGGCGTGTAGGCGCAGTTTTGCCCTTAACTATAGACGGTCTTTCGTCGCCACCGCCCCACGCGAAAACACACGGGCGCTTATTTCATCTCAAAGGAGAATGTAATGGTTGTTGACGCCTTCGAAGCGGGATAGCAGGATGCATGGCTTGACGAGAGGCGCATTGCCGAGCCGCGCGACACACATTGCAGCCGTCTATGGAGAATGGATCGGAATCAACAAATATATAGGCACCGAGAAGATAAGCGAACTCACCATACCCAAAGCGAGCATGGCTTATCCGAGATGCTTGAGGATGGATACTATCATAAGACGATGACTAAAAGCTTCATGCTTATTTCGGCAGGCATGGGTGTCGGCCGTGCCTACCTGAGTGGCCGCGTAGCCGCCAAACGCGTCTGCGGCGTGACCAACTAGCGCACCCCGTTACCCTCCCTCCCTGGAAAGCGCGCGGATTTCTCGGGGTTCGCGCGCTTTTTTACTGCCTGGGGATCGACCGCAGTCCCCAGCAAAATGTGTTTCCTGTAATGGGGCAACAAGGATTTGCTCCAACCGCACCAGCAGGGTCAAGCTGAAAAGCAACCGCGCCGAGCCCGCCGAAACCCAAAACTCACAACACTTCCGCCACGCTTTTCCGCGACGTCGCAAAACCCGCCTGTGCGAGCGCAAGGGCTGCATAAGAACGCGTCGTTGCCGCACCCATACGAACACCTGACTCTCTCAAAACAGAGTAAACTCACCGCGCACGACCCGTCCTCTTGCTCCCTACCATGATCCTGGCAAGCATCTGAATCGAGCGAGGAGGACCCCATGACCACCATGATGAAGGCAATGGGCATATCCCGTTACCACCAGAAGCAGCTGGAGGAGTTCATGCTGCCCATCCCCGCCATTGCGCCCGACGAGGTGCTGGTGAAGGTGCATGCCGCCAGCGTGAACCCCGTGGACTACAAAATCCGCGACGGCGTGCTCAAGCTGCTTATTAACTACCGCATGCCGCTCGTACTGGGCTTCGACTTCGCAGGGACGGTTGCGAAGGCAGGCTCGCAGGTGACGCGGTTCAAGGTGGGCGATGAGGTATACGGCCTGCCGCGCCGCACCATGGTGGGCACGTTCGCCCAGTTCTTCGCCGTGAAGGCCGCCGACATCGCGCTCAAGCCGAAGAACCTCGATTTCGAGCAGGCGGCCTCCGTCCCGCTCGTGGGCCTGACCACCTACCAGGCGTTCAACGAGCTCATGGGCCTGCGATCCGGCGAGAGCATCCTCATCCAGGCAGGCGCGGGCGGCATCGGCACCTTCGCCATCCAGCTGGCCAAGATCATGGGCGCCTACGTGGCAACCACGGCGAGCGAGAAGGGCCGGGCGCTGGTGGAGCGGCTAGGTGCAGACGAGGTCATCGACTACCGGACCACCGACTTCTGGAAGGTGCTCCACGGTTACGACTGCCTTTACGACGTGTTCGGCGGCAAGAGCCTGGACGAGGGGTTCAAAATCCTGCGGCGCGGCGGGCGCGTCGTGTCGCTGAACGGCACGCCCAACGCACGCTTCGGCAAGACGCAGCGCCTGGGCTTCTGGAAGACCGAGGCCCTGCGCGTGGCGTCGCTTCCCCTCACCCTGCGCGAGAAGCGCTACGACGTGACGTACAACATGATCTTCGTGCGGCCTGACGCCCGCCAGCTCGCCATCCTGGCGGGACTCTACGAGGAGGGGCGCCTCGTGCCCGTCGTGGACAAGGTGTTCCCCCTGGCCGAGGCGCAAGCAGCGCTCGACTACTCGCAGTCCGGCCGCGCCAAGGGCAAGATCGTGCTGAAGGTGGAATAGCGACAAGGGCTGGCACGATTGCCATGCAAGGCATCGTCTTGAGCAAGCAAAGCAGGCCGAAGAATTCTCCCTACTTCGGCAACCATACCATCTCCGCCCGAAACGATCATGAGTAGGGAAGCGTTCCTTGCTTCACCGCACAATCGCCGGGGAGGCGCAGAGCCGTTCGGGAGTACATCACGGCGGGACGGCCCAGTAGGAAGCACATCTGCAGTGGGTAATCCGAAGATCGCCCACTGCATTTCCATCTGAAGAAAAGCGTTTACTCCGGCAGGTTCGCGAGCCCCGCGCGGACGCTGTCGGCGCTGGCGCGCAGCGCCGCGAGCTCCTCGTCGTCGAGGTCGAACTCCACGACCTCCTCGACGCCGCCGCGGCCCAAGCGCACGGGCACGTTCATGTAGAGGTCGTCGATGCCGTACTGGCCGTCGATGTGCGCGCATACGCTCATGACCTCGTGCGAGTCGGTGAGGATGGCTTCCACCATCTTCGCGATGGACGCGCCGGGAGCGTAGTAGGCGCTGCCGGTCTTGAGGAAGGCCACCACTTCGGCGCCGCCCTTCACGCAGCGCTGCACCACGCTGGCCACCGCCGCCTCGTCCATGAGCTCGGTGATGGGCGTGCCGTCCACCGTGGTGAAGCGCGGCCAGCACACCATGCCCTCGCCGTGCGCGCCCACGGCCCAGGCCGTCACGGACGCCGGCGCGCAGCCCAGCTCTTCGCACACCGCGAACGCGAGGCGCGAGGAATCGAGCACGCCGCCCATGCCCATGAGGCGCTCCGCCGGCAGGCCCGACTGCCGGTACGCCAGCGTGGTCATGACGTCGAGCGGGTTCGTCACGCAGATGAACACGGCGTTCGGGGACGCCTCCATGGCGGCTCCGATCACCGACTTCATGATGCCGGCATTCACGCCGAGCAGGTCCTCGCGGGTCATGCCGGGCTTACGGGCGATGCCGGCGGTGATAACCACCACGTCGGAGTCGCGCGTGTCGGCGTAGTCGTTGGTGCCGGTCACGTGCACCGTGAACTGCTCGACGCTGAGCATGTGCATCATGTCGAGCGCCTTACCCTGGGGCAGGCCCTCGGCCACGTCGATGAGCACGACGTCAGCCAGGTTCTTGGACGCGATGATGTGGGCGGCGGTGGCACCGACGTTGCCGGCGCCGACGATGGTTACCTTGGGCATGTGATAGTTCTCCTTCGAAGTCAGGTTCTGCGAACCGCATTGTAGCGCCCCGCGTTTCCATCGGCAGCCGGAAGCCGCGCATCTCCAGCGAAACGGCACGTCATGGCAGGCTACGCACATGAAGAAACGGCGCAGCCGCAGGGCTGCGCCGTCGAAAGCGAAACGCATGAGCGCGACGCTAGACTTTCTTCGCCGCGGGCTTCTTTACGGGGGCCTTCTTGGAGGCCGGCTTCTTCGCGGGGACCTTTTTCGCCGCGGGCTTCTTGGCGGCCGGTTTCCGTGCGGCAGCCTTCCCGCCCTTGGCGTCCTTGTCCTCGTCCTGTTCCTTGCCGGGGCAGTCGAAGTTGGGGCAGAGCTTCCACGGACCGCGCGCGGTGGTCACGACCACCAGGGGCGCGCCGCAGTGCTCACACACCTCGCCTGTGGCCGCCAGCGCACCGTACTGGGGCAGCGGGTAGCCCGTGCCGCATTCGTCGTAGTTCTCGCAGCGGATGAAGCGCTTCAGGGTACGCGGGTTCTTCTGCGCGATGAGCTTGGCCGTCTTGCCGTTGGCCTTGCAGGCGGCGCACTCGCCCACCTCCACGTCGGGCTCCTGGTTGGTGGCGCAGTTCGGGTCGATGCAGATGGTGCGCGGCTTGCTCCTAAACGCCGTCACCTTCACCTGGGGCATGCCGCAGGTGGGGCACGGCTCGGGCACGGCCTCCACCTTGCCCTTGGGCAGCGGGTAGGTGACGTCGCAGTCGGGCCAGCCGGCGCAGCCGATGAACATGCCGCGCGTCTTCTGGCTCGCGCGCAGCTGCAAGTCCTTGCCGCACTTGGGGCACGGGCCCACGTAGGCGTCGGCCGCCACGGCGTCGGCGAGCGCGTCCTTCACCTCCTCGGAATGCGGCAGGAGGCTCGCCAGCTGCTCGGACAGGAGGTTGCGGGATGTGTCGACCACTTGGGCCTTCGTGGTGCGGCCCTCGGCTATGTTGTCCATCTCCTCTTCCAGCTCGGCCGTCATCTCGGGGTGGGTGATGTGCGGCGCGAACTTGTCGAGCGCGTCGCACACGGCCATGCCCAGCTGGCTGGGCTCGATGGGGTCGTTCACGATGTACTTCACCGTGTACAGGCGCTCGATGATGGAGTGGCGCGTGGACTTCGTGCCGAGGCCCAGCTTTTCCATCTCCTGGATGAGCTTGCCCTGGCTGTAGCGCGCGGGCGGCTCGGTCTGCTTCTTCGTGCAGGTAGCGCCGCCGAACGTGATCGTATCGCCTTCGGACAGCGCGGGCAGCTGCTCGTCCTTCTTGAGGCCGTAGGGGTAGATAGCGCGGTAGCCCGGCTTCACCAGCACGTCGCCCTTCGCCACGAACGGCTCTGCGTTCACGTCGAGGGTGACCTTCGTGCCCTCGATGACGGCCGCCTCGGACAGCGTCGCCAGGAAGCGGCGCGCGATGAGGTTGTACAGCTTGTAGTCGGCGGGCGCCAGGTCGTCGGGCGTGGCCTTGGCCGTCGGGTAGATGGGCGGGTGGTCCGTCGTCTCCTTCTTGCCGCGCGTGGCCGTGAGCTTGCCCTTCGCCAGCAGCTCCTTGCAGTACGGCGCATAGGCGGGGTTGCCGGAGATGGCCTTCACCGTGTCGGCGAGGTCGAGCGAGCTCGGGTACACGGTGTTGTCCACGCGGGGATACGAGATGTAGCCGTCCATGTACAGGCTCTCGGCGATGCGCATGGTGCGCGCGGGCGAGAGGCCCTCGGCGGACGCGGCGGCCATGAGCGACGTGGTGTTGAACGGCGCGGGCGGCTGGACCGTGCGCTTCTTCTTCTCGACGCCCGACACGCGGGCGGTGGTCGCGCCCTCCACGTGCGCCATGACGGCGCTCGCCTCGGCCTCCACCTTGAAGCGAGCCGTGGCGTGCGGGGCCTCAAACGCGTCGGGGTCGGCGCCGAACGCGCCGCGGATCACCCAGTAGTCCTCGGGCACGAACGCCAGGCGCTCGCGCTCCTTCGCAACGATGAGGGCGAGCGTGGGCGTCTGCACGCGGCCCGACGAGCGCACGTTGCCGTAGCCGGCGAACTTCACGAGCGTCAGGTAGCGCGTGAGCACCGCGCCCCAGATGAGGTCGATGTCCTGGCGCGACGCGCCGGCGGACGCCAGGTTCACGTCCAGCTCCACCAGGTTGTCGAACGCGTGCGTGATCTCCTCTTTCGTGAACGCCGAGTAGCGGGCGCGCGACACGGGGGCCGTGGGATTCACTTCCTGGATGCAGCTGAGCGCGTCGCTTCCGATGAGCTCGCCCTCGCGGTCGAAGTCGGTCGCGATGATGACCGAGTCGGCCTTCTTCGCAAGGTTCTTCAGCGAGCGGATGATCTCCTTCTCCTTGGGCAGCTTGTTGATGGGGGCGTACACGAGGTACGGCAGCGCGTCCATCTTCCAGGACTTGAGCTCCACGCCGTCCTCGGTGAAGGGCTTCTTCTTTTTGAACGGGGGCTTCGGCAGCGTCGCGGGCAGCTGCGCCGGGAGCGTCTCGCCCTCCTCGGTGACGCCCTGCCATCCGCCGCGCTTCTTGTACACCATCGTCGGCGCGAAGTCGGGTTCGAGGATGTGGCCGCGCAGGCCGATGGTCACCCATTCCTCCCCGTCGACGTCGAAGCGGTACACCGGCGTCGAGTACACCTTGTCCGCCTTGGGTTTCTTAACGCCGAGCAAGTCGGCGATCTTCTGAGCCGCGTCGTTCTTTTCGGTTACCACCAGCTTCACGCGGTTCCTCCTCATCTCAAGGGCCGCCTCCAGCGGCCTCGCTCGTTCACACGATGCCCCATTCGTTTATTAACGTGTGCGGGGATTATCGCCTTTCGCGAATGCGGACCACGAATGGCCGCGCACCCGCCTACGGGCACAGCAGACGCTAGCATACACGATTTTGCATGGAAGCGGCAAAGTTTATGGCTGTTGGTACATGTTGATGCGAATAGGGCCGCATCGCCGAACCCAATAGGCACGCAACCGCTAGCGGCGGTGGTACGCATCGAGCAAGCGCCGCGGCAAGCTGCGAATCGCACGAGAAAGGCCCACGTCGCATGCGGAATGCCACGCCAAGGCGGCGGCGAGCGCCCAGCGGCGGCACAAAGCGGAGGGCGCAGGAGTTCAGAAGATCGGATGGGGATTTCGTCCTCGCTCTTTGAAGATGGCACGGGCGTTTCGTGAATCGTAGGATTCTCGGGTAGGCTGTTTTGCACGGGCCGGCCGCCGAACCGTCGAACAGTCGTCTTCAAACCGTTTCATCAACGCACCACCGGCGGCGCCCTGCGAAGGAATTGATTCAAAAGGATAGACGCCTATGAAGAAGGTCCTTTTCACACTTGTCGGACTTGTAGCCGTTGCAGCGATCGGCGCCATCATCGTGTTCGCGACGGCAAGCGACGAGTCGAGCCCCTTGAACGGCGCGGCATCCGAAGCGAAAGCCGCTGCCGCAAACGCAGCAATCGATGCGGCCGGACTGAAAGGCAAGGTGAATGACGCGCTTTCCTCGCGTGTCGACGACATCGCAGCCGCCACCGGGCTCTCCTCGTCTCAGGTAGAGTCGGCGATCGACAACCTCGCCATCGACGACTGGACGGCTATCGCACTGCCCGCCGGTGCCATTGCGACCGGAACCTTCGATGGCTCCGCCGCCGGCGTCGATGGAGCCATCACGACCTACGAAGACCCTGGTTACGTGACCGTCGAGGCCTACGGGCAGAACGTCACGCTCGAAGTGCCAGCAAGCGCCCAGGAGTATCTTTCGCTTCTCGCCTCGCAGTAAACCCCGTTCGCCGCTCACGTCCCGTGGTTTTAAAACCGGTCGAACACGCCTACGCGCCGTGAGCCTCCTTGAGCCGACGCTGGTAGGCACGCACAACCTGCGAGAGAGCGAAGCACACGACGAAATAGATCAGCGCCATGATTCCGAAGATGGCGAAGATCTGCGCAGTCGAGTTGTAGCTGTTCATGAGTATCATGCCGCGTCCCATGAGCTCCTGCAGCGCCATGGCGCCCCAGAGATAGCTCGTGTCCTTGATGGTGGTGACGAACTGGGAAAGCAGCGCGGGTACCATGTTGCGCAGCGCCTGGGGCAAGATGATCAGCAGGTACGTCTGCACGGTGGAGAATCCCTGCGACTTCGCAGCCTCGTACTGGCCGAACGGCACGCTCGCCAGGCCGCCGCGCACGATCTCGGCCACGCTCGCGCTGGTGAACAGCGTAAACGCCAACACGGCCGCACCGATCGGCGGCAGCTGCGCCACGAAGAACGTGAACATGATCCACAGGAGCAGCGGGGTGTTCTTGAATATCTCGATGTAGACCGTGGCCACGCCACGCAGCACGCGGCTGTTCGACGTGCGCATGATGGAGATGACGGTACCCAATACGATCGAGCACACGATGGCAAGGGCAGAAATGAACAGGGTCATTCCTAGGCCCTGCAGAAGAAAGCGGATGTTCACCCAGGTGAAAAGCTCGAGTATCCCGTTCATCGGCCCTCCTCCTTTCCATCGAGATGCCCATGCGCGGTTTCATCGGCAATTCGCTTCGCCGTATCGGCCTCGTCTTCCAGAACCTCTTCCTCGCTCGGCTCAGGTCGAGGTCCACCGACATCCTCAAGGCGGTCGGCCTGCAGCTTCTCGCGGAGATCGGCGCGGCGTACCTCGCTCTCGGACTCGGCGTCGAAATCGCCCTCGTCGTGCGCGGCGCGCTCATGCGCGATACGCTCGGCCGGCGCGTCCAATTCTCCGGGAACGTAGTCGTTATCAAGGAACGCTTCTTCGTCCAACAACGCCTCCGCCCGGGCCTCGGTTCGGCGATCATCCGCTTCCGGCGAGCGCCCATGGTTGCGACCGGCATCCACGGCCTTCCGGGCCGCATCATCTCGGGCCGCCTCGTCGGCGCGACGGCGCGTCTTCGCGGTAATACGATCGCTCGTCGCGGTCTCAGCGCGCGAAGCCAGGGCCTCGTCCGCTTCCGGCGTGCGCTTCGCGTCCAAATCGCGCACGCCTTCAGCTGCGGCATGGCGCGTCGCCGGTTGCGCAGCGCCGTCTTCTGCCGCATCCCGCGCGTCGCCTTCCAATCCTCGCCGTGCCGCAGCGCGGCGCTCAAGCCGGCGATGTGCCTTCACGCGTCCCGACTTCGTGTGCATAATCCGCGTAGCGCACGCAGGATCATCGCCGCAATCATCGGCGATCTCCTGGGCTATCTCGCGGCCTATCTCGTCAGCTATCTCAGCCGCCTGACGACCGGTGAACGCCTGTTCCATCGGCCCGCGCCCGCCTGCGGCTTCGGCGTCCTCGCCCAGTACGTGCAGCGGATGTCGTGGCGAAGGCGCCACGCGAGCCGGGGCTATATCCACCGTCTCCAGCATGGTGTTCACACCGCCTGCCAGGGTATCGGCCGCGGCTCGTCCGGTGATATCATGCGTGCCCGGCGTCACTTCCAGAGCATCCTCGCCCAGCTCTTCGGTGGCATCGCCCGTGGCCAGATGGCGATGCGAGCGCGTGCGCTGCTCCAGGTAGAGCGCAAGGCGCGACAGTGGAAAGCACATGATGAAGTACAGCAGCGCAGCCACCACGTACACCGGTCCGTAATAGCTGGTCGATCCTGCGAAGGAGTTCGAGAAGTACATAAGCTCGCCGCCCGCGATGAGCGCGAGCACCGAGGTGTTCTTCACCAGGTTCGCGGCCTGCACGGCCAGAGGGGGCATGATAATGCGAACAGCCTGAGGCAGAATGATCAGGAACATCGACTGCCAGTAGCTGAAGCCCTGGCTCTTGGCAGCCTCGAACTGCCCCCGATGGATGGAGCCTATGCCACTTCGCACGACCTCGGAGATATAGCCGCCGTGATAGATCCCGATGGCGAACACGCCGATCCAAAACGCCGCGATGGACAAGCCGAGCAGCGGGAAGATGGCGTAGAACACGAACACCTGCAGAAGCAACGGCACATTCTGCACCACTTCCACATACACCCGGGTGATGCCGCGCAACACGGGGATTCGCGACACGCTCAGCACGCCGAACACGACGCCGAGCGCAAGGGCAATGACCAGCGCGAGCACCGAGATACCTACCGTCGTGCCGAACGCCGCCAAGATGTCGGGCCAACGCTGAAAGAGCGCCTCCCACTTGTAGGGAGCGAAGATGTCAAGCATGCTGCGACCCGCCTTCCTGCGATGCCGCGCCACCTGAAACCGCATGCTCGGTCGAGGCGGAATCGCCTGCGGGAGCGTCGTCCACAAGGCCCCAGCGCTCCTCGAATCCGCGCAGCGTGCCATCGTCCTGCATGGCAGCGATGGCGGCGTCTATCTGATCGGCCAACGCGGTGTTCGACTTTTTCGTGGCCACGCCGTATTCCTGCGGTGCGAACTGCGTGTCCAACAGCATGGTCGAGCCGTCCACGTACCCGTTCAGGATCGAGCGATCCACCGAGAATGCATCCACACGACCGGTGACGAGCGCGATCTTGATCTCGGGATACGTTGAGTATTCGGCGAAATTCATATGGATGCCGAGCTCATCGCCTGCAGCGGCCAGCTTCTCGCGCGTTGTTGCCGAGAGCGCCACGCCCACCGTCTTGCCGTCGAGGTCGCGCAAATCGGTGATACCGGAGGACTTCTTCACGAGCACGCCGATGTGGTCGGTATAGTACGGGCGCGAGAAGTTGTAGCTCTTCTTGCGCGCCTCGGTGATGGTGAACGTGGCCAGCGTCGCGTCGAGCGTGCCGTTGTCGAGCATCGCGCCGCGCGTGGTGACGTTCACGCCGGTCACCTGCAGCGCGTCGGGGCTGCCCTTGATGCGCTTCGCCAGCTCGCGCGCAATGTCGACTTCCATGCCCTCGATGTTGCCCGTTTCGGGATTCTGGAAGCCGAAACCGGGCACGTCGATCTTCGTCCCGACACGCAGCACGTCTGTGTCGGCGGTGCAACCGGCGAGGGCGCCCGTCGCCCCGCCGATCGCAAGCGTCGCCGCGGCCAGCGTCGACGTGCGGATAAACGTCCTTCTCGTGATCATGCGTCGCCTCACAGTATCTTCGACAGGAAGCTCTTGACGCGAGCGTTGTCGGTTTCGTCGAACAGGTAGTGCGGAGTGCCCTGATCGACCACCAAGCCGTTCTCCATGAATACGACCTTGTCTGCCGCCTCGCGAGCCAGGCCCATCTCATGGGTGACCATGACGATGGTCATGTTCGTTTCGGCCAGCGACTTGATGACATCGAGCACTTCCTGCACCATTTCGGGATCGAGCGCGCTCGTCGGCTCGTCGAGCAGCATGATCTTGGGATGCATGTTGAGGGCGCGGGCGATGGCCACGCGCTGCTGCTGGCCGCCGGAGAGCTGATCGGGGTACTTGTCCACCTTGTCGGAAAGCCCCACGCGCTCGAGATAGGCGCGTCCATCGCGCTCTGCCTGCTCATGAGGCACCTTGAGCACTTTTATGGGCGCAAGCGTCACGTTCTCCAGCACGGTCTTGTGCGGGTAGAGGTTGTAGCTTTGGAATACCATAGCCACGTCGCGCGCGAGTGCGCGGGCGTTCACCTTGCGATCGGACAAGTCCATGCCGTCAACCACGACGGTTCCCCGATCCGGCGTCTCGAGTCCGTTAACGCAGCGGATGAGCACGCTTTTGCCCGAGCCCGAAGGGCCGATGACGACCACCTTCTCGCCCTCTTCCACCTTGAGCGACACGCCCTTGAGCGCCTCAACGGCGCCGAAGTTCTTGTAGATGTCAGTAACCGTGATCGCGTCTGCCACGCCGCAACCCTCCCGTTCTTCGATGACGAAGTGCATCGGCCAGTCTAGCACGCACCTCGTAGAACCAGATGGCAGGGGGGTTACGGAAGCTTGACGATAGCGAAAGCGGCCATGTAGGAAGCGAAAGCGGCCGAGGAGATCCTACCGCGAGAACATCAGACGCTCGCTATCGAACATGCGCTGCAACAAGGCAACGCCCACGGCAGTGTATGCGATGTTGCTCGCCACGCAGACAGCCACGTTAGCCGGTTGGAAATCGAATGAGAAGATGCCGATCATGCTCTGCACCGAGTTGTACAGAGGTATGGCGTAGAAGGCGATCCCTTCTTCCGCTTCGCCGAACATGCCCAGAATGCCCACGATCATGACCACAATCATGAGCGGCGTCAAGAACATGGTGGCTTCTTTCACCGATTTCGCCAGCGTGGACACGACCGTAATCAACATGACCATGAGCAGCGTCGTCGAAAAAATGACGAGCGCGATCAGCAGATAATCGGTCGGGCCGTACACGTTCATATCGACCGCGCCCTGCATGATGCTCGGCAGTCCCGCGAAGATGCCAAGCATGCTCGAGAGCGCGATCAGCAAGCCGATAACGGTGATGGCCAGCACTTTGCCCAATGCGATATCTCGGCGCTTGATAGGGGTGGCCAGAAGCGTCGCCATGGTTCCGCGCTCCTTCTCGCCCGCGACCGATTCAGCCGCGATGGACATAACGCTTGTGAACACGAGAATAAGCAGCAGAAGAGGTACGATGGAGACGACGAACGTGCCGGCGATATCGCGTTCCTCAGCAATATCGTATTCGCCTGCGCCTGCGTTCACGTCGAAGCGATTCGACAGCGACGACTCGTATGAGTCCAGCAACGAGGAGAGCATTGCGAACGCTTGGCTCGAATCGGGATTGGCGGAGTTGAAGTAAATCTCCACCTGAGGAGCCGCCGCGCCCGAGGCCGGATCGTAGGCCGCCACCGCCTCGTCGAAGTCCTCGGGGAACACGGCGTACGCCTGCACGTCCCCCCGATCAATACGCTCGCGCATCTCGTCTTCGCTCGGCAGCGACGCCTCATCTTCCACCTTGACGACCGAATCCGATGCAATCGCTTTCACGCTCGCGGGCGCGTTCACTGTAGCCACCACGGGCGTCTTGCCCATATCGGGTGCGAACATACTGCCCATCGCGTCGCCCATGAACGTCCACATGAAGAAGATCAGCAGGCCCGGCAGCGCGATGGACACAAACGCCGACGTCTTGTTGCTGAAGAATCGCGCAAGCTCCTTGCGCGTAATCGTTATAACATTGCCCTTCATGAGGCCTCACCCACCGTCTGCGCATACAAGTCGAAGAATGCATCCTCGAGCGAACGCTCCCCTGCCACTTCGGAAAGCGTGCCGCAAGCAACCATACGTCCGTCAATGACAACGCCCACTCGATCGCACACTTTCTCAACCAGGCTGAAGATATGGGTGGACAGCAGCACCGTTCTGCCCTCCGCCGCAAGCTCGAGCAGAAAATCGGTCACGGTCCTCGCCGTGAGCACGTCGAGGCCATTCGTAGGCTCATCGAATATGATGACGCGCGGATCATGCGCCACCGACACGGCCAACGACGTTTTCTGCTTCATGCCGGTGGACAGATCGGCCACCTTCGTCTGGGCGAAGCGGTCGATGCCGAAACGCTCGAACAGCACACGCTTGCGCTCGTCGCGAACAGTGGGCTCGATATGATGCAGCTCGGAGAAGAAATCGAAGAGATAGTCGGGTGAGAACACATCCTCCAGCTTGAGCTCGCTTGTCAGAAAGCCAATGCGTGCGCGCACGGACGCAGGATCGGACACGATGGACGCACCCCCCACGAACGCGTCGCCTTCATCGGGCTTAATGAGGGCTGCTAGCATGCGCAAGGTCGTCGTTTTCCCGGCGCCATTCGGTCCAAGCAAGCCAAATATCTCTCCGGGCGCCACGTCGAACGAAAGCCCGTCGACTGCGGTCTTCACCCGTACATCAGCTCGCTCAATCTTTCGCTGTTTCGCCGAGAGCTTGAACGTCTTGCGCAGCTCTCTCACGGAAATAGCTGGCTCCATATGCCCGCCTCTCTCGATTGACCCCATGGGCCGTAAGCACGAATACCGCCGAGGAGCGCGCGCTCCTCGCCCGGTTAGGCCGTCGCCGGCGCAGCCTCTTCGGATTCGTCGGATGCGCCGGAGGATACCGTCGCCTCGGCCTCCTCACGGGCGAGCACGCGCTGCATAGCCGCGATGGCGCATTCGATCATGCCGTCGTCGGGTTCGTTGGTGGTCAGGTACTGCATCTGCATGCCCGGCCATAGCACCACCTTCACAAGCGGATTGTCCGGATGGCTGCCAGCCCACTTCACGGTTATCTCGTAGGAGACGCCTGCGATAACCGGCATGAGCAGAATGCGCACGACGATAACGAGCGCGAGCTTCGGTGCGCCGTCCGGCACGCCCCACGCTTCGATAAGGGCGTTCAACGGCGTCACCGTGTATACGAAGATCGCGATGATCATGACCATGATGAGAAACGCCGTTCCACAGCGCACGTGCAGCCGCGGGAAGCTGCGCGCGTTCTCGGGCGTAAGCGGGAGACCGTGCTCGTAGCAATGGATGGCCTTATGCTCCGCTCCGTGGTAGCCGAACATTCGCTTGATATCCGCCATGCGCCCGATGAGCCAAAGATAGAGCACGAACACGGCTACGCGCAACAAACCGTCGACGATATTCCAGAGCACCGTATTCGAATCGTATTCGCCCACGACGAGGTTCGTGAGGAACGCCGGCGCCACGATGAACAACACGACGCCCAGCACAAGCCCCATCACCATGGACGCCACCATGGCGCCTCTCCCGAATTCGACCTCTTCGTCGAGGAACGACTTCTTAGCGGGCTCGGGATCCTCCACCACCTCAAGCGTCCGCTGTGCCCCGAGTGCATCGATCATGGTATCCGGTCGCCCGAAGTCATCCTTCCACGAAAAGCCCTTCCCCTCTTCGGCAAGAGAGCCGCTCACACGCCCCTCGGCGCGAACCTCTTCGTGCGAGCGAGGCTGTTCGAATGGCTGGTCGATACCTGCCCCCTCAGCGGACTCGCCGATCGCAGACGCGTCGGCGTCGTCCGACTCTTCCGCAAACGCATGCTCGGCCGCAATCTCCAGCGCTTTGAAGCCCAGCACGAGCGACTCTACGAGAGCCCGGCAGCCTCGCACTCCCGGCCAGTACATCCACGTATTCTTCTTACGTCCCGAAGCCAGATCATGCTCTTCCACATACACAGATCCTGACGGTTCGCGCACCGCCACCGACCAATTGTAGGTGCCGCGCATCATGATGCCCTCGATGAGCGCTTGACCGCCTACGTGGGTCTTGAGCGCGCCGTCTTCGGAAAACGCGCGGGCGAGATCGCTTTTCTGCTGCTCGCCCGATGAAGACGCCGCGTCAACCTGAGAGCAACCGGAGGCTTGGGCCGTCGCAGCTGCGACAGACGGCGTTCCCTTGTCGCAGGACACCTCCGCTTGTACCGCCTCCGTCGTCTCGCGAGTTGCAGCAGCGGTAGAAGCCGATCCCCAGCCGCTCATGCCTTCTCCCTTATCACGCGTGGATACGGGTTTCCGCATGTCATCGAGCCCTCGGGGCACGTACTGCCGACACATGGCGCGCCCGCATCCATGAAGATGTACGGCGCCGTCGGCTTCGCCAATTCAAGCATGCGATGAGCCATATCGCGAATCTCCCATTGCGCGCGGTTGCAGCAGCGCAGGGAGAAGAAGTGCAGAAGCTCGCGTACGTTCATCGTGATGACGATCTTCGTCTCTGCCGCGTTCGGCAACAGATAACGCGCATCCTCGGCGGGAACCCCGGCGGCCAACAGCTTCTCATACGCCTCGATAGCGACTGCGATAGCCTCATCGAACACCGCGCCGGTCTCCTCGTTTGCTGCAATGCTTGCAGGCTTTACCGTAGCCAGGCCATCCGCGAATTTCACGTAGCGCTGGCTTTGCTGGTTGAAGCTGGCGATGCGATGGCGCACGAGCTGGTGCGTCAGCGCACGCGACACCCCGTCGACCGCGAAGGTGTAGCTAGCATGCTCGAGCGTCGAGAAATGCCCGCTGCCCATGATGGTCGAGAGCACGCTTCTCACCCGTTGCTCGGACATGGTCTCCATCAGCTCGGAGGCTCCCACGGGCGCATAGCACAAACGCGCCGCCGTAGCGATGGCGCGCTCAGGATCAGGTGTGTGGTACAGCAGTTCGACTTGCATGGAATCCGATGCTCCTCTATCGATACTATCGCGCGGAGTCCTCTCTCGGTGCACGCCGCGCCGTCGTCGGTTACTATGGTACCCGAAACCGAGGGTTGGAAAGCACGCGAGCGGCCGACCCTCAACGACCCTTCACGCGAAAGGCATGCCATGCCCGAGAACGCTGCGCCGCAATCGGCCGAACGCGACTGGAACGAGGAATGGAAGCGGCTCCAACAGCATCGTCGGCGCCCCGACGATGCCGCGTATTGGGACAAGCGAGCACGTACATTCTCCACGAAGGACGCGCCGAACACCTATGTCAAGCGGTTCCTGGAGCTGGCAGCCATCCGCCCCGGCGAGACGGTGCTCGACATGGGCTGCGGCACCGGAGCGCTCGCCGTCCCGCTCGGCGAGGCCGGCTGCCGAGTGATGGCGGCGGACTTCTCGCAGGGAATGCTCGACGTCATGACCGGCGAACTTGCCGCGCGCGGCATAGACTCCGTCGAGCCCAAGCTTCTCAGCTGGGGCGACGATTGGGCGGCGGCCGGCATCCCTGAAGATTCCGTCGATGTCGCTATCGCTTCGCGCTCCCTTGCCGTCGATGATCTGCGCGAGGCACTCCTGCGGCTTACCAAAATAGCCCGCAGACGCGTATGCATCACGCTGTCCACCGGCTCCTCGCCACGTACCGATGAGCGCATCCTGCACGCCATCGGGCTTCGTCCTTTTCTTGGCAACGATCACGTCTTCGCGTTCAATATCCTGTCTGGCGAAGGGTTCCGCCCCGAGGTGGCCTACATCGACAGCGAGAAAAAAGACACCTTCGATAATTTCGATGAGGCGTTCGAAGCCCTCGCGCGCATGGCCAACGACGCCACGAATGCAACGGCCGAGGAGCGCCGTACGGCGCTCGCACGCCTGCGCGCATGGCTGGACGCAAACCTCGTCGAAAACGAGCGCGCCGGCGAGCCCGATAAGAAGGGCGTGCCCGAGAAACGCTTGCGTCTGCGCGAAACGCGCACTTTCACCTGGGCATTTCTCGCCTGGAACGCATAGCAGAAAAGAATCGGGTCAGCAAGAAGCGCCCTGTGTCGACATTCCACCCACCATGCAGCCGCGCTCGGCTTACACCAAGGAGATCATGCATCGACACGCGGCGCTTCAAGTGACCGGCGTATTTCGACGTGTCAGGAGAGTTCGATCTTCTCGAACATGTCCTTGCCCACGCCGCACACCGGACAGACGAAGTCGTCGGGCAGCTCGTCGACGTACTCGATATGACCGCATACCGTGCAACGCCACGCGAACTTCGGAGTTGCGACCTCCGGCCCGCCCTTCGATGCGGACGCCGTCTGTAAGTCGTCGGGCAAAAAGCTCGAAGCCTTCGGCGGGGTCTTGCCGCCTTTAACCTGATGGTAGTAGGCGTAGGTCATGGGATCGCCCGAACATGTCCGCTCGGCTTCCTCCACTTCGCCGACGAACATGATGTGCGTCCCCACATCGAGCGTCTGCACCACGCGCGCCGAGAATCGGGCGACGCACTGTTCGGCGACATAGGGCACACCCGCTGCGTCCTCAGCAGCCTCCCACTCGGCGAACTTGTCACGATCATCGCTACAATGGAATCCGAACGTTCCGATGAGCTCCATTGCGGCGTCCTGCGAAAGGCATGAAGCCGTGAAACGACCGGCTTCCTGCACGACACGAGTCGTGGCGTTCTCCTTGTTCAACGTCACGCTCACCTGCAACGGCGACGATGTCACCTGCTGAAATGTGTTCGCCACGCATGCCGCTCGCGTCTCGCCCGCCCTCGAGGCGATAATATAGAGTCCGTAGCTCAAACTGTGGAACGCGGTCTGATCGATCATGGCGGCGCCTTTCCTCGTCTCGTCTTCTCCAAAATAATGATAATCATTATCAATAAGGAAAGCAAGCATCTGCACAAATCACCTGGTAGAGCGGAACCGCCCACAAACCTGCGAATCGCCGGCCGAATGGAAGCAACCGCTCGCGCATGATCGGGCGTCACGGCAATTCGGACATCACCGGTCGAACGGCACCAGCTTGCGCGCAACTCGCCAAAACGACGCACCGGGGCAAGAATCGCCCTCCGGGTGATGCAAAGCGTGCGCCGCATTTGCGCACAAAAAACGCCCGGCGCGACAGCCGGGCGTTTTTTGCAGCGAAGTATCGTGTGGACTACTCGGCAGCCTGCTCCTCAGCAGGAGCTTCGGCAGACGGAGTCTCCTCGACGAGAGCGTCGACGGCAGCCACATCCTCGGCAGACGCCTCGGTGCCAGCCTCTTCGGCAGCAGCCTTGCGCTCGGCCGCCTTCTTGGCCTCGGCTTCAGCCTTCTTGGCAAACTCCTCGGCGCGCTTGGCCTTCTCAGCGGCCTTCGCCTCGCGCTCGGCCTTGCGCTTCGCCTCGGCCTCGGCGACCGCGGCGGCCTTCGCAGCCTTCTTCGCCGCCTCGCGCTCGGCCACCGTCTCCTTCGCGCTGCCGAACTTGTCAGCGAAGCGCTGGACGCGTCCACCGGTGTCGACGAAACGCTGCTGGCCCGTGTAGAACGGATGGCACACGTTGCAGATGTCGATCTTCAGCTCGGGCTTCGTCGACTTGGTGGTGAAGGTGTTGCCGCAGCTGCACTTCACCGTGCATTCCATGTACTCCGGATGAATTCCCTGTTTCATGATGTAGTTCTCCTTTTCGAGCCTTGGTTTCCGACCAAGGCGAAGACAAGCTTTCACATGATAGCATACGCACAAAGTAGTTGATCGGGAATTTTGAAAAACGCACGCGAAGCGCTCGGGCGGCGCCAACGCCCCCCCCCCGGCAGGCTCCGTGGGCTCGGCGTCTCCGGACTCCGACAGTGGGCCCTAATCCAGAAACGCCTCGTTCACCGGCAGTCCATAGGCCTCAGCGATGGCACGCAGCCCGCCATCGGGTATGGCGTTCGGAAATGCGCCGTTACCGCCATTCATGGCACGGGCGCCCGCGTATATGCCCGCCGCTTTCTCGATGGCATGCATGAGACCGAACGCAGCATCAAAGCTCGCCCCCGACGCGAAGACACCGTGATGAGCCCACACGCATGCCTCGTACCGGCTCATCCGGTCGGCAGCGGCGCGAGCAACGTCGGCCCCTCCCGGTACCGTCCACGGCACCACGCCGATACCCTGTGGAAACGCAACCATGCTTTCGGAGAACGACGTCCACAGCGCCCGCGTGAACGTGCGGTCATCGAGAGGCAGCACCTGCGTGAGCGCAACAATGTTCGTAGGATGGGCATGGTAGAGCGCCCTACTCGCACCGTTCGTGGCCGACATGCGGACGGACTGGATGGAAAAGTGGCTTGGAAACTCGCTCGTGGGCACAGCCCCGTCCTTGAAGCCCCATACGATGCGCCAAGCGTCGCCTACGGCGTTGATCTCCACAATACCCGTCGTCGCGTCCGGATCGAGCGGCACGTTGCGCACATGCGCACCAGCCGCCGTCACCATGAAAAACTCGCCGCCCAGATTCTCGCATCGAATGCCGATGGGAACCCACGAGCTGGGATTGTCGTAGAAAAACGATCGGCACGATGCCAGATCCTCGGGGGCCAGACGATACGATAGATTCCCGCCGTTGCGCTCATGCCACCCCTGAAGCCAGCCATCGCTGCAAAGGCGGACGAACGCCTTTGCGAACGCCTGCTGCTCCACAGCCACGCCCGACACAGCACCTTTCGCCACCGAGACGCCCTTATCCAGCACTTCCTGAGCGTTGTCGAAAAATCCCATTCAAGCTCCTGACCTCGTAAAAAACGATGTCCGTCCGAAGCGCTTCGGACGGACATCCATCATACCACGGGAGTGCGGTTTCCTAGAGCCGTACTGACCACAGTCCATGCAGGTTGCAGTACTCGTACACCTTGACCGGCGCATCGCCCTCGGCCACGCGGAAATCCGCGACGGGAGCTCCATCGACAGCCAGCTGGGCCGTCTGGTATCCCTTCTCCGTGACCAGGCACACGAAAGCGATGTGATGCTCCGGCAGCATCGGGTGCTCAACCTCGCCCACTTGCACATGCACATCCGCACCGTTCACGGTAACGGCGGGCACATGCTTCTCGGTTGCGGCATCGACGGTATTCGCTTGAAGCTCCGCCATCGTTTCGCCACAGCACACGAGCGGCACGCCGGCATCGTAGGGCTTGACAGCAACGTTGCCGCAATGGCTGCAGCGGTAGAATCGGACGTCCATGGGAGATCCCCCTTCATCGTTCGTGATCGTATACCTTATATGTTACTCTGTATGTACCATATCGGATAGACCCTGCTGCGGCTTCTTCATTACAAGCGCATAAACAAGTACGCCTATGCCCACGAGTATAAGCGGAACCGATAGCAGCTGCCCCATGGTGAGCCAGTCCCCCCACAAGTAGCCCAGCTGGACGTCGGGTTCGCGCACGAACTCCATGATAAAGCGGAAGCATCCGTACATGATGAGGAACAAGCCGAGGAACGTACCGCGCGACCGTGGCGGTCGGGCGCGGGAGAGCAGGTAGAGCACCGCGAACAAGACGATGCCCTCGAGGAACGCCTCGTAGAGCTGCGAAGGATGGCGTGGCATCATGCCGGCCGCACCGCCGAACACCACTCCCCAAGGTGCGTCAGTAGGCGCGCCCCACAGCTCTCCATTGATGAAGTTCGCGCAGCGTCCGAACAACAAGCCGAGCGGCGCACCGATACAGCCCAGATCCGCCAGCGTCAGATACGGGATGCCTGTCAATTTCGCCGCCACGATGCCGGCCAGAAGCGCGCCGACGAGCCCGCCGTGAAAGCTCATGCCCCCGTGGTTGAACGCGAGAATCTCAAGCGGGTTTTGAAGGTACATGCCGTTGCCGTAGAACAGCACGTATCCCAACCGCCCGCCCACGATCACGCCGATAATGACGCAGAACATGATGGTGAGCAGCGAATCTACATCTACGCGCACACGCCAGCGACGCGCTACGCGCCAGATGACGAGCGCTGCGCAGACGAATCCCAGCACGTAGGCCAATCCGTACCAGCGCACGGTAAACGGACCCGCCGAAAACAGAACGGGGTCGATGTTCTGATAGATGTCATTGAGCATGAGAATCCTTCATCTTGCCGCTCGTCGGCTCCATTACGGTCGACGGTACGACGTGGTCAGTCCCTGCCCATTCCGGCGCCCACCTCGATGGCGGCAAAACGCACCTCGTCGCACAACTGCTGCGGTATGGGCCGAATATCCGATACCGCAGCTCCGCAGTGGGGGCAGCGCAGGGTGAACAGGGCGAGGTCTTCACGAACGACCATCATGGCCTCGTAGCAGCACAGATCCAAGTCGGCCGCTTTGCAGGCAGGGCAGATCATGTTCCGACTCATCTCTCCACGCTCCTCTCCCACCGTCGATCTTTCTTCGTCCTTCATTGTAGCAGAACGAAACGGGCGGCTCCCCTCGGGGAAGCCGCCCGTCCAGCATTATAGGCTACAGCAAGAACCTGTTCGGATTGCCCGGCCTTGAACCGTCATCATCACGCTCCCCCACACGGGGGCCTTCCTTCAAGAAGTGCTCGCAGAACCGGCATACGTCTTTCACGGCGGCGCCGTAGTCCCGATCAGGGTTCAGCAGCAGATCGAAATCGCCGGTCACGACATGCGTCGAGCGCATGCATGCAGCAAAATGGCAATCG
Organism: Enteroscipio rubneri; assembly: GCF_002899715.1. GTDB lineage: Bacteria > Actinomycetota > Coriobacteriia > Coriobacteriales > Eggerthellaceae > Enteroscipio > Enteroscipio rubneri. Next base: position 45,269 of record NZ_PPEK01000014.1, read on the forward strand.
GCGGGACAGGGCTCGCCGGGCGTGTTGTGCGGACAGCGCGACATCATCTCATCGTCGCAGCCGCGCCGCTCCCAGCAGTGCGCCATATCCGCCTCCTTTCTGTACGTCAGACGCGATTTAGACGCCTTGCGCAGGGATGACCTTGGTCACGCCTGGCACGCGCTCCTTGAGGATGCGCTCAACGCCGTTGGCCAGCGTCATCTGCGACATCGGGCAGCCCTTGCAGGCGCCTTGCAGCTCCACCGACACCACGCCGTCCGCATCGACATCGACGAGCTTCACGTCGCCGCCGTCGGCCTGCAGGCTCGGGCGGATCAGCTCGAGGACGGCCGCAACATCGTTCTTGTCAACCATGGGAAAGCTCCTTCGTCTCACGCTTACGGTAGGTGCCGATTCTACCACAGCGCGCCAAGGACGGAGGGTGCGCGCAGCGAGCGGCGCGCGGCAGACACCGACCGCTACGCGGCAGGCCTCCAGTCTTCACCGAGCACCACGAGCACATCGGTATCGAACGTGTAGAAGTCGCCTCCGTTCACAGCTCGCCCTGCGGAGAGCGCCGTGATGATCGTCTGCGCTGCCGGAAGAAACGTCTCGTCCTTGTACACGATGAGCGTCTCATGGTAGGCGAACGAATCAGTATTGCCCGTTTCGACCACGTTGAACCCCTTCTCGGCCAGCACGTTCGCAATCTGCGAGGCACCTCCGGTGACGCCCGAGCCGTTGCGCACGGTGATCGTGAAACTAGCAGGATCAACCTGGGCGACAGCCTCATGCGCAGCAGGGTCTTCCCCCGCCGAAACGATCTCCATCATGGCATCGCGGTCTTCCGATCCGACTGCATAATAGGTTGCTTCGTCGCGCTCCAGCTCGTAGCCCGGCAGAAGCGCTCCAAACACCGCCTCCTTCTGCATACCGCGCAGCGTATCCGCTAGGGAGAGCGCATCGGCGGCGCTCATATCCGTCTGGAACGTCTCGTCTGCCGCGTCGAGCAGCTCAAGGAACCCGAACGTCCCTTCGTCGAGAAGCCGCAACGAGAGCGCTGCCAAGAACATGCGCTGGTTCGCCGTCTGAGCCTTGAGGCCGTCGGTAAAGTTGTTGGCGCGCAAGAACGTCAGCGCTGCCTGACCGTCGAGCGTCTGGGTCCCCGGCCGCAAATACACGTCTCCGGCCGTCGGATCATCCACTTCTTCGCCCACGTTTACTTCGATGCCGCCAAGCGCGTCGACCAACCCGACGATGCCCGCCGCATCGATCTTGACATAGTGAGACACCCGCACGCCTGTCAGTTTCGCGACTGCGTCCACCAGCGCGCCGTCGCCGACTGATGCCGCATCGCGAAGTTGATGGGTCTTGCCATCTTTGAGCGTGATCTGCGTGTTCGCAGGCACCGACACAAGAGTCGCCGACTTCGTACTCGCATCGATGCGTACAAGCGCAACCGCATCGGGTCCTTCTAGGGCTCCCGGCGAACCAGCAGCATCCAGATCGGCGGCGACAACGGCATAGAACGCTCCCGATTCATCCGGAGCTGCCAACGCCGAGGTGACATCGGAGCCCTTCAAAGCCAGCTTCGCGTCTATCGAACCGAAGAACGTCGCAACGCCTACGCCAGCCGCCACACCAACCACCACGAAGCAGCAGACAAGCGCGATGGCGATGCGACGAATGCGCGCGCGGCGTTGGATCTCTTGAGCGAACTCGCGTCGGCTCACCCGCTTTGCGTACTGCGAGCCGCTTTCGCGCGACGCGGTCTCCGGGATGATGGTTTCCACATAGCCCCTCGTCGCGCGGCGCTGCTTTCGTGCGCTCGAAAAGCTTACGGAGTCGCCGTTCATGCGACGCGAGGGACGCCCGCCCGCTGCGTGCGTGCCGATAGTCGCCGTGCGCAGACGACGCGACGTCGATTTTGAGCGGGATGCCGTGATCCCCTTTTTGCGCTTGTTGACCATGCAACCGTCCGTTAGCGAAGCTCGGACGAGCCATCGACCGCCATGCGCACGATGTCGGCGCCCAGCGAGGCGAGCTTGCCGACATAGTCCTCGTAGCCGCGATCGATATGGCGAATATCGTGAACGCGCGTCTCGCCTTCCGCAGCGATGCCCGCAAGGACAAGGGCGGCGCCCGCGCGCAGATCAGTTGCCGACACATCAGCACCCTGCAGTACCTCGACCCCCTTGATAAGCGCATGATGATCTTCGATGGCGATATCGGCGCCCATGCGCATGAGTTCGGCAGCGAACATGAAGCGGTTCTCGAACACATTCTCAGTCACGACCGACATGCCTTCGGCGCGCGCTGCGAGCAGCATGAACTGCGCTTGCAGATCGGTTGGGAAGCCAGGATGAGGTAACGTTTGGATGTCGATGGGCTCAAGCGGCTGCGTGCGACGCACGGTGATCCAGTCGGCGCCCGTCTCCACATCGCAGCCCATCGCGCTGAGCTTCATGAGCGCCACCCGCAAATATGACGGGTCAACCCCATGCACCGTCAACGGTCCTCCCGTGAGCGCCCCGCCGGCCAGGAAGGTGCCGGCCTCGATACGGTCGCCCACCGTCGTATGCTCGCAGGGGTGTAGGTCGTCCAGCGAGACGCCCTCGACCTCGATGATAGCCGAACCTGCGCCGCTCACCCGCGCTCCCATGGCAACCAGCATGCTCACCAGATCGACGATCTCCGGCTCGCAAGCCGCGTTCTCGATCACGGTTGTGCCCTCGGCCACGATGGAAGCCATGAGCAGGTTCTCCGTCGCGCCCACGCTCGGAAAATCGAGCACGACGTGCGTGCCGACCAGCCCGTTGGGCGTCGAAGCTTCCAGAAAGCCATGGTCGATGCCCAACTTCACTCCGAGAGCCTCAAGCCCCACCAGGTGAATATCAATCTTGCGCGCCCCGATCTGGCACCCGCCTGGCATGGCCACGCGAGCGCGTCCGAAACGCGCGATGAGCGGCCCGAGCACCGAGATGCTCGCGCGCATCTTTGACACCAGCTCGTAGGGCGTTTCACACTCGTCAACCGAGGTCGTGTCCACCACGAGGGTGTGCCCCCTGCGCTCCACCGTCGCTCCAAGACGACGCATGACCTCGGACATAATGTCGATGTCTGAAATGAGCGGAACGTTGCGGATAACCGAGGCGCCTTTACCAAGTAGCGACGCAGCCATGAGCTTGAGCGCCGAGTTCTTGGCCCCCGACACCGAGACGTCGCCACTCAGCGTGTTGTTTCCTTGCACAATGATGATTTCTTCAGCCATGAAAGCAAGCCCTTCACGCCCGGGCCGGTCCGGGCTGTCGCTCGTCTATCGTTCGCGCGCCGATTCAGACGCGCTGCTTCGCACCTTGCCATTATAGAAAGTGGAGGCCCGCACGAAGCGGGCCTCCACAGCGAAAGCAGAAGAGCAGGCGGGGGTTTGATCCTTACGCCTCTTCCCCGAGCACGAAGCGCTTGAAGTCGACGATCGCAATCTCGCCACCCAGATTCTTCGCGACCTCAGCCGTGTACTCGCTCACGGACTGGTCGGGATTCTTGACGAAGGCCTGCTCGGTCAGCGTGCTCTCCTTGAAGAACTTCTCCAGGCGGCCGGTTGCCATCTTCTCCTGGATGGCCTCGGGCTTGCCCGACTCGGCAGCCTGCGCCATGTAGATGGCCTTCTCATGCTCGACAATGGCCGGGTCGACGGCCTCGCGCGTCGCGGCGACCGGAGCCGCAGCGGCAACCTGCATGGCCACGTCGCGGCCGAACTGCTTGAAGCCGTCGGAGGAGGGATCGATGCCATCGACGTCGAACTGCACGAGCACGCCGATCTTGCCGCCGCCGTGGATGTAGGACGATACGGCGCCGCCCTCCACCACTGCGAAGCGGGCGAGCTGAATGTTCTCGCCAAGCGTGTGGATGGCGTCGGTCACGACGGCCTCGACCGTCTCGCCGTCGGCGTCGGCGTCGGCAGCCTTGAGCGCGTCAAGGTCGGCCGGCTTGGCGGCAAGCGCGGCGCGAGCGATCTTGTCGGCGTAGGCTTTGAACTTGTCGTTCATGCCCACAAAGTCGGTCTCGCAGTTGAGCTCGACGACGGCACCGGATCGAGCGTCGTCGGAAACGACGGCCATGACGGTGCCCTCGTTGGTGGCGCGGCCGGCCTTCTTGGCGACGGCGGCGAGACCACGCGTACGCAGCACGTCGACGGCGGCATCCACGTTACCCTCGGCCTCGACGAGGGCCTTCTTGCACTCCATCATACCAGCGCCGGTCATCTCGCGAAGCTCTTTGACCATGGAAGCGGTGATGTCTGCCACGTTGTTCCTTTCTCTCTCAAAGCCACAGCCTTTCGGCGTGGCGCAGGGGGGGGTTCGAGCGCCGTCTCGCGCATCGGCAAGACGGCGCATTCAATGCATCGGTGCGGACTGCTGCTATTCGGCGGCCGGAGCAGCGGCCTCTTCGGCAGGAGCAGCAGCGGCCTCAGCGGCAGGAGTCTCAGCAACAACAGGCGACGCGGGCGCGGCCTCGGGGGCAGCGGAGCCTTCCGGCGCGGCCTCGGCGGCACCGGCCATCTCAGCCACCGTCACGGGCGCACCCACCCCGGCGATCACCGCATCGGCGATGAAGTCGGCCAGCAGGCGCACCGAACGGATGGCATCGTCGTTGGCGGGAATGCCGTAATCCACATCGTCCGGATCGCAGTTCGTGTCGAGCGTGCCCACCACGGGGATGTCGAGGCGGCGCGCCTCGTGGATGGCGATAGCCTCACGGTTCGTGTCAATGACGAACACGGCCTCAGGGGCTCGCTTCATGTTGCGGATACCGTTGAGGTTGGTCTGCAGCTTGGACAGCTCCTTGCGCAGCAGGATCTGCTCCTTCTTGGGCAGCACGGCCATGCGGCCGTCGGCCTCCATGGCCTCCAGCTCCTCCATGCGGGTCACGCGCGAACGGATGGTGACAAAGTTCGTCAGCATACCGCCGATCCAGCGAGCGTTCACGTAGGGCATGCCGCAGCGGTTCGCAGCGTCGGCGACGGCTTCCTGAGCCTGCTTCTTCGTGCCGACGAACAGTACGGTGCCGCCCTTCTTGGCAAGCTCGGACACAAAGGTGTACGCCTGATCCAGGCCCACGAGCGTCTGCTTGAGATCGATGATGTAGATATCCCCGCGACTACCGAAGATGTACGGCTTCATCTTGGGATTCCAACGGCGCGTCTGATGGCCGAAGTGGCTGCCCGCATCGAGCAGCGTCTTAATGCCGACTTTCGTCATGACTCTCTCCATTCGTTAGTCCTCTGCTCGCGGTCATCCCCAGCATCCGCAGCCTTTTTCGGTTGGCCACTGGCGGAGCGGGTCGCACGAGCATGTGTAATAAGAAACTGTAAAATCTTACCACAGCGCTGGAGAATTACAAGGGGTTCGTGAATATCCCACAGAGGAGCAAGGCGGGATCCTGGAGCTCCCGGCAACGCAAAACTCGGCGACACTGCAAATTCACCGCCGTTTCGCAGCGCAGAGATGCAGAACTCGCGGACTATGCGATGCGACGGTCCTTGCCGAATGCGCGAGAAGGCGACCGAATGCGCTGGAAGGTTCTCCTCCGTGATGCAGGGCTTTTCAGGTACCATGGGTTTTGCATAGACCCGCCCCGCTAAGGAGCTTTGCCATGAACATCAACAACGTCGCCTTCGAGCGGTCGTTCGGTATCTCGTCGCAGCTGCCGCCTTCCTCTTTGCCTGAAATCGCGTTCGCGGGGCGCTCGAACGTGGGCAAGTCATCGCTGCTGAACAAGCTGTTCAACCGCAAGAGCCTGGCGAAGGTGTCCCAGACCCCAGGCAAGACCGCCACCATCAACTTCTTCTCCTGCGATGGCGTGCGCTTCGTCGACCTGCCCGGATACGGCTACGCCAAGGTATCGAAGGCGGAAAAGGGCCGTTGGGCAGAACTCATCGAGGGGTACTTCAACCAGGAGCGCAACCTGGCCCTAGTCGTATCGCTCGTGGATATTCGTCACGCCGCATCGGACCTTGACGAGAACATGATCGCCTTCCTTCAGGACGCGCAGCTGCCTTACGCCGTAGCGCTCACGAAAGCCGACAAGCTGAGCCGCCAGCAGCAGATAAAGCAGAAGGCCGCGCTCAAGCGGCAGCTCGCGCTCGACGAAGACGTGCCGCTTGTCGTGTGCTCGTCGGAAAAGGGCGACGGCATCGACGAGCTTCGCGCGCTCATCGGCGCCGCCGCGCGCGGCGGCGCGGTCTAGCGCTCATCAGCCCATACGGACGGGCCGATGAGCGCGTCTCTGCCCTCGATCGGAACCGCCGGCGTCTTTCGCACCTGCGGACTTCCCGCACGGGCGCGGGAGAGCGAGTGCCGGTCGCCACCGAGCGCGGTCTTTCCTAGAAGAACACCCGCGATGCCTGGGCGTAGAAACTTTCCTGTTGATAGCGTAGAAGCGTAGTGGGTCGATCGCCCTTGCGCACAATCACGCGTGCAACAGGCCGGTCGAATGCGAGCGCTTCGCCGTCTGCGAACAGCGCAGCCTCGCACCGACTCGCCTCGCCTGCCAGCACGATCTCGACGACGTCGTGCTGTTCGGTTACGATCGCGCGAGAACGCAATGTGTGAGGTGCGAGCGGAACCACCACGAGACCGCGATATCCCGGAGCCACCAAAGGCCCCCCTGCCGAGAGCGCATAGGCCGTCGATCCCGTAGCCGTCGACACCACCACGCCATCGCCGCGCATGGACGCCACATGATCGCCCGACAGCTCGACTGAGAAGTCGACGATGCGTCCGGACGCCCCCCGAGCGACAGCGAGCTCGTTGAGTGCGAAGTAGGATCGAAACTCGCCGTCCACGGGTTGCGCCAGCCTATCCCCGTCGAGCAAGTTTTCCTCCTCGTCCCCTTCGCACACCACATCGATACGCAGATTCGCACGACGCTCGGCAACCACGTCGCCGGAAAGCGCCGCCGCAACCACCGCAATCACACCCGGCTCGCTCGAGTTGGCAAGAAAACCCAGATGTCCGAAGTTGATGCCCATGATCGGCACGTCGATGCCCGACACGAAACGAGCCGTCCTGAGAATGGTGCCGTCGCCGCCCAGCACGATAGCCAGATCGATCGGGTTCGCCAGACGCTCGTCGAGCGGCGCGCCGCCATCGAGACTGGCGTAGGCAGGCAGCTCCATGGAATCCAGCATCAAACAATCGATGCCTTGCGATGACAGGTAGGTCGACAACAGCAGCGACGCATCGAGCGTGTTCGCGTTCGCCTTGTTCACTACCACGAGCACCCTCATGCCTGCCTCCTCGTCGCGACGCGCACGAATCGCCCGTCGGCGCTTCGCGCGGATTCGTTTTCGTTCTTTACATGAATTTCGATCATCGGAAAGTCCGATTCTCTCATTATAGGCACGTTGGCCTAACCGGCTTAGGGCGCTCCTCTCATGTTCGCCAAAGCTTCACGGGTCGTCACGCTCGGGTTGAGCACAAGCACAGGAAGGGGTTCGATGAGCGCACGGAACGGCCACATGCGCATGGACGGCATGCGGAGCCCAACCGGCTCGTCTGCCGAGTCCACGTCGGCATCTTCCGAAGCAGAGGCTCCGCACGCCTCCGTGGCGCGCTCCACCGCGCTCATGTCCATAGCGACGCTCGGATCGCGCGTCACCGGGCTCGTGCGTACGTGGGCGATGGCCTTTGCCCTCGGCAACACGTTCGTAACCTCGGCCTATCAGATAGCAAATACGCTGCCCAACGCCATCTATGACCTTGTCGCCGGCGGCCTGCTGGGCGCCGCGTTCATCCCGGTGTTCCTTTTGCAGAAGGAGAAGTTTGGCCAGGAAGGCGGCAACCGCTTCGCCGGCAATATCCTCAACCTGACCATTGTCGTGATGGGACTCCTCTCTATCCTCGCCACCGTCTTCGCGCCCCAGGTGGTCGCAACGCAGACGTTTACCGTGGGCAGCGAGGCGGAAGTCACCGAGTACGCTGTGCTGTTCTTCCAAATCTTCGCCGCGCAGATCGTGTTCTACGGCATCGGCGGCGTGGTGAGCGGCGTGCTCAACGCTAATCGCATCTACTTTTTGCCTGCGCTTGCGCCGGCGCTCAACAACATTGCGGTCATCGTGTCGCTGTTCGCCTACGTGCCCCTGTCCTCCTTCGATCCCATGCTCGCCATCATCGTGCTCGCCGTCGGAACGACGCTTGGCGTTGTGGTCCAGTTCGTCATACAGATACCGGCGCTTCTGAAGACCGGATTCAGGTTTTCGCTCCGCATCGATTTGCGGGATCCGGCGCTCGTCGACGCCCTCAAGATTGCGGGCCCCACGTTCATCTACGTCGTAGGCACCCTCGTGTCGTTCTCATTTCGCAACGCCTTCTCGCTTCAGGCGGGCGCGGATGGCCCGGCCACCCTCGCCTACGCATGGATCTGGTACCAGCTTCCCTATGGAGTGCTGGCTGTATCGCTATCGCGCACCATGTTCACCGAGATGAGCGAGGCTGTGGCGCGCGAGGACTGGAAGGGCCTGCGCCGGCACGTAGGAACGGGGATTTCCGGCACCCTCTTGCTCATTATCCCGCTCGCAGGACTCATGGCCGCGTTGGCCACCCCGCTCATGCAGCTGTTCCAAGCGGGCGCCTTCGGAGCCGAGGATGCGGCCCACGTTGCCTCCATTCTCGCGCTCTGGGTGCTTTCCCTGCCCTTCTATTCAGTGCTCAAGTACCTCTATAACGTGTTCGCGAGCATGCGCAAATTCGTGGCATACACCGTGGTGAACCTGCTCATGATCGTCGTACAATGCGCCTTGTACGCGCTGCTCTGCTCGCCTGAAATCCTCGGCCTGGCAGGCGTCCCCATCGCAGATCTCGCGTACTACGCAGGATGCTGCATCATCATGCTCGCAATCCTGTACCGCCGCATTGGGTCATTTGGAATGGGATCGATCCTCTGGTCAAGTGCCCGAGTGCTCGTCGCTGCCGGTATCGGCGTCGTCGTAACGCTCGGCATTTCGATGCTCCTTCCCGCCGGCTCCGGCATGGCCTTGGGCCTTCTGCACCTTGTCGTCTGCGGCAGCATCGGCCTCGTAACCGTGTTCGGGCTGTGCGCGCTCCTCCGCGTTCCTGAAATGAGCGTCGTCACCGACCTGCTGCACAAAGTCGGCAGCCGCTTGCGCAAACAGCGCAGAACTGCTCCCGCGGGCGGCAAGCCCGCAGAAGCGCAGGCCCGCGAGGCCGCCCAGACTCGGGAGCATCGGCGCGGGCGCGCAGGAGCGGCCGATTACCGACACGAGCACCCGGCGCTGCCGCGCGGCAAGCACGCGCGCCCTGATCACGCGCTCGGAGCCGGGGACGACGCCGATGATGGGACGCTCGAAAGCATCGGATTAGCCGAGACGGCCGAGGTACGGCTCTCGCCTGCGGAAAAACACGCTCAACATGCGGCTGCCCCAGCCTCTGGCCCCGAACCGCTTCCACCTGATGCGACCGGCGCCATCATGAAGCGTGCACGGCACGCCAAGAAGTAATCTCCCTGCACTCGATTGGCTGCGCGCGGCGGATGCAAAGCCGCGAAACCGGTAGGAACGCGGCTGGATTCGAACCCCCTCGAACCGGCTCATCGCCGCGCTGTATACTGAAACGCCAGCCTACAGCGCGGCGACTCAGGGCAACGAGCGCCTAGAGCGGACGACGATACCCCTCCTCAGTTGTCAGTATCATCGGGCCATGCTCAGTGACAGCCACCGTCTTCTCGAAGTGGGCCGAAGGAAGCCCGTCGCGCGTGCACACAAGCCAGCCGTCAGGCATCGAACGCGTCTTGTGCGTGCCCAGATTGATCATGGGCTCGATCGCCAGCACCATGCCCGGCTCAAGCTTTATCCCGGTATGCTTATGACCGTAATTGGGAACGTTGGGGTCTTCGTGCATATCGCGGCCGATACCATGACCCACGTACTCGCGCACGACGCCGAAGCCTTCCGCTTCAGCGATAGATTGCACGGCATGTCCGATGTCGCCCAACCGATTGCCGGGCCTCGCGGCGTCGAGACCCGCCCACATGCACTGCTCTGTCACCTCCAAAAGGCGCTTTTTCTCCGGCGAAACCTTCCCCACCGCATACGTCCAGGCGTTGTCACCCACCCATCCGTCCACGATGGCGCCCGTGTCGATAGAGATGATATCGCCCTCCTTGAGCACGACGTTTGCCGATGGGATACCGTGCACAATTTGCTCATTCACCGAGGCGCAAATGGAGCCGGGAAAGCCACCGTAGCCCTTGAACGCAGGGATGCCGCCCTCCGCTCGAATGAGAGTCTCGGCCAGCTCATCCAGCTCGAGCGTCGACACGCCCGGCCGCACATGCGCGCCTACTTCGCGAAGAACCCGAGCCGACACGCGTCCCGCTTCCTTCATGGCCTCGATCTCGGCCGGTGTCTTCCTGATGATCATGCCTGCCAACACCTTCCCACATGCTCTGTTCGTTTGCCGCCGCCCAGTATAGCGCCCCGTCGCGCCGAATGCCATGCCGAGACATGGCACCACGCCGAGCCCGAAGGGGCCGAATCCATACCGTAACGTCCCGCGAACGCTCCGGAAACGCCCGTTCGCACGCCCCCTGCATTCCATGTGTGCGTCTCTAGGATGAAGCAGAATCCGCGTCCGCGCCAAAGAGCCGGAGCACACGCACTGAGCAAAGAAGGAGGCTCTATGAACCCGTTTGAGCAGAAGCCCAAGAAGTCGTTGATGGAGATGATTCCCACCTGGAAGCAACTCGCCGTCAAACCCTACAACAAGCTCGAAGCCGACCCTTATACGAAGGCCCGTATCATCCTCATGAACGGCATCGAGGTCGAGGCCGCGCTGTTCGGGCATAACTTCCAGCGCCACTGCGAAAACAATGACCTACGCCGCGATCTTGCCTTGTGCCGCCGCATGGAGCAGGAGCAGCAGAAGCGCATCAACTGGATGAGCCCCTCGGACGAGTCTACGCTCGAGCTCACCATCGGCTACGAGCACCTCGCCGTCGACCTCACGGCGTGGCTTGCCATGCACGAACCCGACGAGTACGCCAAGGCCTGCATGGACTTCGCGCTACTCGAGGACTTCGACCACCTGTACCGCTATGCTGATCAGCTCAAGTTCGACGAGGATATCCCAGCGCACAAGCTTGTGCGCGACTACGTGGAGATCACGCCGGGCCGCCCAACCATTGCGCATCACCGCCATCCGGCAGACTCCGTCCGCATGCCCCGCAACTCCAAGACAGGCGACATGCGCACGACGCTTGGAGCGCTCATCTTGACCGCCGGCGAACAGCAGACGATGAACTTCTATATGAATCTGGGCAACACCGTGCCAGAAGGCCCCGGCCGCGACCTGTACCAGGAGATCGGCATGGTCGAAGAACAGCACGTGACACACTACGGCTCGCTCATCGATCCGTCCATGACGTGGCTCGAGATGATGCTGTGGCATGAGTATCAGGAATGCTACCTGTACTACTCGTTCTACGAGACCGAAGTGGACAACTACGTCAAGAAGATGTGGGAGATGCACTTCGAGCAGGAATGCATGCATCTTGCCATGGTAAGTGACCTTCTGCAGAAGTACGACGGCACCGAGTATCAGCAGATCATCCCCGACGGCGAGTTCCCCGAACTTCTGGACTTCCATCCCACGAAGGACTACGTGCGTCAAGTGCTGGCCGAACAGGTCACGCTCACGGCTCAGGACGAAGAGTTCGCGGACATTGACGACGTCCCGAGCGACTTCCGCTACTTCGAATGGAACGACGCGGTGAACGGCCGTACCCAGGACGTCCCGAGCCACAAAGCCATCCGCCAGCTCATCGAGAAGGATGGCGAGGACTATCGTTCCGAGGACGCCGAGAGCCCCATCCCCGAGCTGCGCAACCGAAAGCAGGACGATACAAAGCTCGCTCGCGTGCAGGGCTACGGGAAAAAGGCCCACGAGGTCGAACAGCAGGCTAAAGAAGAGCGCGAAGCTGTGCTCGCTTAATACGCACTCGGCATGCATGCGCTGCCGGCTCATTCGGCCCGAACGCCCAAGCGCCCGCGGGATCCGCGGGCGCTTTTATTGTTCTTCTTCGAGCCCAAGCAAACGCGCGGAGCGTCCGCCCTTCCCTCCTGGCACGGCGTGCCCATGTTCAGCACGGACCGAGCATCGGATTCGTCGCACAGCACTCTTGAGATTCGGCACCATGGCGGCCTTGTGGTCGTTGTCCAGTCCACCATGTTCTTCGCAGACGGCTCGACCAGCCCCTCCTTCAGCGCGGCCGACGCTTCCTTGCAGTGCGCGCGTCAACGGTGGTGCCCAACGCTCACCTGCGCAGAGCGCCTCGTGCCCATCACAAATGTTTCACGTGAAACATTTGTTCTACTGCTCGCACAAAAAGAGAGGAGCCCGGAGGCTCCTCTCTTTTTGTGCGTATCAGCCAAAACGCTATTCAGCGGCCGCTTCCGTGTAGCCGCGGGTCACGCCGGAGTCCACCTTCACGCCGGGGCTCATCGTGGAGGAAACCGTGACGGATTTCACGTACTTACCCTTGGCAGCGGCCGGCTTCATGCGCAGAATCTCATCGTACACGGCGCCGTAGTTCTCTGCCAGCTGCTCGGCAGTGAAGCTCGCCTTGCCGAGAATCACATGCGCGATGCCGTAGCGGTCGGCGCGATATTCCACGCGGCCGCCCTTGAGCTCGTTGATAGCCTTCGCCACGTCGTTCGTAACGGTGCCGAGCTTGGGGTTCGGCATAAGGCCGCGGGGGCCGAGAATCTTGCCAAGACGGCCGACCTTGCCCATCTGGTCGGGCGTGGCAACGGCGGCGTCGAAGTTGAATTCGCCGGCCTGAATCTGCTGCACAAGCTCGTCGGTACCCACGATGTCGGCGCCGGCTTCCTCGGCGGCACGGGCAGCCTCGCCCTCGGCGAACACGGCCACGCGCACGGTCTTGCCCGAGCCGTTCGGCAGACTCACCGTACCACGGAGCTGCTGGTCAGCCTGACGCGTGTCAATACCCAGGCGGAAGTCGGCGGAAACGGTCTCGTCGAATTTCGCCGTAGCGATCTCCTTCACGAGCTTCATGGCCTCAAGAGGCGCATACGGGGTGTCCGCAACCTTCTCGACGGCGGCGCGATAGTTCTTGGACAACTTGGTCATGATGCTTCCTTTCGTGGTTCGTAGCGGACGCGCAAGCGCCCTTCCACTTGTACGTTCAGGGTCGAAACCCTTTTACAACCTGCGTAACTAGTCTTCGTCGAGCGTCTTGCCCTGGAGCATTGCCGCCACCTTTTTGGACGGCACGTACTTCTTCTTCATCTCACGGCCTTCGATGCGCACTCCCATGCTGCGCGCAGTGCCGGCGATGATCTCCATGGCGGCTTCAACGGTGTTGGCGTTGAGATCGGGAAGCTTGAGCTCGGCAATCTCGCGAAGCTGATCCTCGGTGAGGGTTCCCACGGGCTGTAGCTGCGGAAGGCCCGATCCGCTCTGGATGCCGAGCTTTTCCTTGATAAGCACTGCCGCCGGAGGGGTCTTGCAGATGAAGGTGAACGACTTATCCTCATACACCGTGATCTCGACCGGGATGATAGTGCCGGACTGATCTTGCGTCTGGGCGTTGAACGCCTGGCAGAACTGCATAATGTTGACGCCCTGGGCGCCAAGCGCAGGGCCGACCGGAGGAGCCGGGTTTGCGGCACCGGCCGGAATCTGCAGCTTGATAAAGCCGGTTGCTTTCTTTTCAGCCATTGAACTATCCTTTCAGCTGAGCACAATTCTCAAACCTATATCAACAAAGCGGATGCTGTCGAATGAGAAGCCCCGGTCCACGCGGGCACGCGACACCGCTTGTGTTCGCGCTAGATCTTGGCCACCTGATCGAACGAAAGTTCGACGGGCGTTTCGCGTCCGAAGATGGAAACCATGACGCGCACTTTGCCGGCGTCGGGAGACACCTCGGACACCACCCCGTCGAACTCGGCAAGCGGCCCGGAAACCACCTTCACGGACTGGCCCACTTCGAGGCTCGAAGACACAGCCGGCTTCTTCTTGACATCCGTGCGCTTCATGATCTTGTTGTACTCGTCGCGCGTGAGCGGCGCGGGATTGCCGTCGGCCCCCACGAACCCGGTCACGCCGGGAGTGTTGCGAACCGCAGCCCAGCTGCGGTCGTCCAGCTCCATGCGGACGAGCACGTAGCCCGGAAACACCTTCTTCTCGCTCTCGACGCGACGGCCACCCTCTTTGATCTCGGTGACCATCTCCGTCGGGATCTCGATGCCGAAGACGTTGTTCTCGAGGCCCATCGTTTCGATACGCGTCTCAAGGTTTTTCTTGACCTTGTTCTCGTATCCCGAGTACGTATGCAGAACGTACCATTTTTTAGACACTGCGCGTCACATCCTTAGAACGGCGACGGTATGGCGGAAATGCCCATGAGGATGAGCGTGGAGATGTTGTCGAACGCGTACGTGAACACTCCGAAGAACACGAGGGCGACGGTCACGACGATGCTCCAGCGCAAAACATCCTGTTTTGTCGGCCACGTCACGCGCTTCAGTTCAGCACGCACATCTTTAAGGAACCCGAAACGCCGCTTTTTCGGAGCCGGCTTCTTTTCGCTCTTTTTTTCGACGCTCTTGCTCGGGGCCTTCTCCTGCTTGTTGCCGTCTGCTGCGGATTCCGCGCTCTTTTCCGACTTCTTAAAAAGCCGCTTCTTGGGCGCCTCGGTTGCGGCGGCACGGGCCTCGGCGTCCTTCTTCGCCTCGGCAGCGGCGACTTCTGCGGCGCGCGCTTGCTCCTTGCGGGCAGCACGGGCAGCGGATGCCTTCGCTCGCTGTGTCTTTGATTTCTTCGCCATCTGCTTCCTTAACCGGGGGATTGTGTATCCGTCTAAACGCCAAACAAGCAGCCTGTTTTCAAGCTGCTCATCGAAGCAACCTGAACGCAAGCTGCTCATAGCAATCGAGCTGGCAGGCCAGGAGGGACTCGAACCCCCAACATGCGGTTTTGGAGACCGCCGCTCTACCAATTGGAGCTACTGGCCTATTGCTCGTGCAAACCTCTGATGCGCTATCGAGTCTCTTTGTGCACGGTATGGCACCGGCACCACTTGCAGTATTTCTTCAACTCGAGGCGATCAGGATTGTTCTGCTTGTTCTTCTTGGTCGTGTAATTACGGCGCTTGCACTCCGTACACGCCAAGGTGACCAACGTACGCATGAATTCTCCTTCTGCCTTGTCTCGAAAACGAGCTCGATCGCATACACATGAATCTCATGAGCGGGGCCCGCGCAAGCGGGCCCCGCAGAATGCCGAACCGTGTTACTTGATGATCTTCGTCACGCGACCGGAGCCGACCGTACGGCCGCCCTCGCGGATAGCGAAGCGCAGGCCCTCTTCCATGGCGATCGGGTGAATGAGCTCGCCCTTGATCTCCACGTTGTCGCCCGGCATGACCATCTCGGTGCCCTCGGGAAGGTGGGCAACGCCCGTCACGTCCGTCGTGCGGAAGTAGAACTGCGGACGGTAGCCGTCGAAGAACGGCGTGTGGCGGCCGCCCTCTTCCTTCGTCAGGATGTAGACCTGGCCCTCGAACTCGGTGTGCGGGGTCACGCTACCGGGCTTGCAGAGCACCTGGCCGCGCACAATCTCTTCGCGCTTGATGCCGCGGAGCAGGCAGCCGATGTTGTCGCCGGCCTGGGCTTCGTCGAGCAGCTTGCGGAACATCTCGATGCCGGTGCAGACCGTGTTCTGGGTCTCCTTGATGCCGATGATCTCCAGCGGGTCGTTCACGTGCAGCGTGCCGCGCTCCACACGACCGGTGGCAACGGTGCCGCGGCCGGTGATGGTCATGGTGTCCTCGACGGCCATCAGGAACGGCTTGTCGATCATGCGCTCCGGCGTCGGGATGTAGGAGTCGACAGCCGCCATGAGCTCCCAAACCTTCTCCTGCCACGCTTTGTCGCCCTCGAGGGCCTTCAGAGCGGAGCCGCGGATGATCGGGGTGTCGTCGCCCGGGAACTCGTAGCTGTCGAGCAGCTCGCGAACTTCCATCTCGACGAGCTCGAGGAGCTCTTCGTCGTCGACCATGTCGCACTTGTTGAGGAAGACCACGATGTAGGGGACGCCGACCTGACGGGCGAGCAGGATGTGCTCGCGGGTCTGAGCCATCGGGCCGTCGGTGGCGGCGATAACGAGGATGGCGCCGTCCATCTGAGCCGCGCCCGTGATCATGTTCTTCACGTAGTCGGCGTGGCCGGGGCAGTCGACGTGCGCGTAGTGGCGCGTGTCCGTCTCGTACTCGATGTGGGCGATGGAGATCGTGATGCCGCGCTCACGCTCTTCGGGAGCCTTGTCGATGTTCTCGAAGGCCGTGAAGTCGGCATGCGCGGAGCCGTGGCTGCCGTCGTTCTCGGACAGCGTCTTGGAAATGGCGGCCGTCAGGGTCGTCTTGCCATGGTCGACGTGGCCGATGGTGCCGATGTTAACATGCGGCTTGGAACGCTCGAACTTCTCCTTAGCCATGTGTCATCCTCCTTATAGGGATTTGCTCTCGTGAAAGAAAAACAAAAAATAGCGACGCGCCCGCACAAGCGGACGCGATGAATACAATGGTAGCGGTGACTGGATTTGAACCAGTGACGCCACGGGTATGAACCGTGTGCTCTGACCAACTGAGCTACACCGCCAGGTAAACGTGGAGCCTGCGATCGGACTTGAACCGACGACCTCTTCCTTACCAAGGAAGTGCTCTACCGACTGAGCTACACAGGCGAAAATGGTGGGCGCGCTAGGATTCGAACCTAGGTAGGCATAGCCAACGGGTTTACAGCCCGTCCCCTTTAGCCACTCGGGCACACGCCCCTGTTTCGCTGCTTCAATTCATGTGTATTTTCAAGCTGCCTGCCGCGCGTCGAAATGCTTTCCGAACACGCGAGCAGGAGAATGATACGCTACGATCTTCGGCGTGTCAACCGCTTACACGCCCCCGGGCGTCTCTCCACTATTACTCCTTTTCTCGACCTCGCAGCCCAGAGAACCGAGCGTCTTCCGCTCACGCGCGGCTCGGCAGATCGAGAGATGCTTCAGCCAGCACGTGACCGCGAATCGCCCGGCGAAACTCGTTCAGGTAATACCCGTCCGCAAGGTCGAGTTTGCAGTCGAGCGCATACAGGGTGAGCGTGTAATCATGCGTCTTGTCGGGCGGCTGCGGGCCCACGTAGCGATGGATAAGGACAGGATTGGTGTGGCCTCCTGCGAACGGCGAGAAATCGCTGTTCGAGCCCTGCACGCACGGAATGGCACCCGCAGCGCTCGCGTTCTCAGGAATGAGCTTCGTCTCGGGCGGGAAATTGCATGCAATCCAGTGTATCCAGCAGAAGCCGCCGACCGGGATAGCGTCCCAATCCAAGAACGTGAGCGCGAGAGACCGTGCGCCGGCAGGCACGCCCTCGATACCAATGGGAAACGAGCGGATGGGATGGCCTTCCAGTTGGTATTCGATCGGCGCGTACTTGCCGTAACGGTCGGGCAGGAGCCCGTTCTCAAGATCAACCGATATGCGCATTGCGATCCCCTTTCCGAAAAGCCCATATGCAAAGCCGTAGAGGGCGGCGCGCACGTTCGCCAGGCTCGACCGCCGGCGGCCAGGCTCGACCGCCGACACCGCATCTCTGCGAGCGTCTTCAAGACGCGTATATATAGTATAGGCGAACCGTGAGCGCGAAACATGCCGGCATGCATCTGTTACGATCGTGCTTCGCTTATCGCCATCGCCCTTTGGGCACACGGCTCACCGACCGAAAGGAAGCCTCCATGGGCGGACCGAATCGCATCACGCACCCGCTCAAACCTATCTTCGACGAGCGTTCGCGAGCGCTCGTCTTGGGGACCATACCCTCCCCCGCCTCGCGAACGGCCGGCTTCTACTACGGGCATCCGCAGAATCGCTTTTGGAAGGTGCTCGCAGCCCTGTTCGCCGAGCCGGAGCCTCGCACGATCGAGGAGCGCACGGCGTTTCTTGTGACGCACGGCATTGCGCTCTGGGATGTTCTTTCCTCGTGCACCATCGAAGGCGCCTCGGACGCGAGCATCGCCAACCCGGTGCCCAACGATCTGTCCGTCATCATCAACGCTGCGCCCGTAAGGACCGTATTCACCACCGGCGCAAAGGCGTCGGCGCTCTACCGCAGGTTCAACGCCCCGCTGCTCGAACAGCTACCGCATATCGCTCTGCCGTCGACAAGTCCCGCGAACGCCCGCATGCGCCTGGCCGACCTTGTC
Source organism: Enteroscipio rubneri (assembly GCF_002899715.1). GTDB lineage: Bacteria > Actinomycetota > Coriobacteriia > Coriobacteriales > Eggerthellaceae > Enteroscipio > Enteroscipio rubneri. Next base: position 63,544 of record NZ_PPEK01000014.1, read on the forward strand.
GAGGCGTACCGTCCTCTACAGAACGCGCTCCGCCCGTAGGGGGACGGAGCGCGTTGTGCGCAGGTCGCCCAACGCACGCAACGTCGGAAACCGAGAATGTTACACGTCGAGTTCCATATACGTGTCGAACTCCTCTTGGACCTCCTTGGAGGGCTCCTTTGTGAGCAGAGACACCACGACGATGACGACAAGCGCCACCAAAAAGCCCGGGAGCAGCTCGTACACGCCAAACCAACCGCCGAGCGGGCTCACGAAGTTGTTCCAGACGATGACCGTAGCAGCACCGGACACCATGCCGGCAATCGCACCGGGAAGCGTCGTGCGCCGCCAATAGAGCGACAGCAGCATGAGCGGTCCGAACGAAGCACCGAAGCCGGCCCAGGCATAGGACACGATGGTGAAGATGGACGAATTCTGATCGAGCGAGATGAAGATGCCGAAAAGGAGCACAGCCACCAACGTCAAGCGCGCCACGATCATGACCTGGCGATCGGTTGCGTCGCGCTTGATGAGCCCCTTGAAGATATTCGTCGCCACGGCCGAGCCGGAGATGAGAAGGTACGACGAGGACGAACTCATAGCGGCCGCGAAGATGCCCGACACGACCAATCCGCAGAAGAACGAGGGCAGCAGCATGTGGGAGAGCACGATGAACACGCTTTCGGCAGCCGACTGAGTAAGGAACTCCGTCGGGATGACCGCGCGGCCGATGAGGCCGATACACACGGCCGACGCGAGCGAAACCACGAGCCAGATCATGGCGATCATACGAGACTTCTTGATCTCATTCGAATGGCGCACGCTCATGAAGCGCACGAGCACCTGCGGCATGCCGAAGTAACCAAGGCCCCAGGCCAATCCCGACACGATGGTGATAACGCCATAGGTGCCGGCGTCGGCGAACAACGGAGCTCCGTTCTCCACGATCTGATTGCCGGCCTCGTCCAAAACGGGCGTGGCTATTTCGGTGCCCGACAGGAAGCCGGGGATGGCCTGCAAAAACGCCACGGTGTTGTCGACGCCGCCCGCCGCGGCCACCGAGCCGATGAACACGGTCACCAGCGCGAAGAACATGAGCGTTCCCTGAATGAGGTCGGTCGTGCACACCGAAAGGTACCCGCCCATGAACGTGTACAAAAATACGATGAGCGCGCCGATAACCATCATGGTCGCGTAATCCCAGCCGAAGAGCGTGGAGAACAGTTTTCCGCAGGTGACAAAGCACGAACCGGTATAAATACTGAAGAACAAGAGGATGATGATGGCGGCAATGGTCATGAGGATATGCTTGTCATCGTGAAAGCGATTTGAGAAGAAGTCCGGCACCGTGATGGAGTTGTTCGCCTTCTCGGAGTACTTGCGCAGGCGCTTGGCCACGAATTTCCAGTTCAGGTACGTACCGATGGCCAAACCGATAGCCGTCCACATGGCATCCGATGCGCCGGTGAAATACGCGACGCCCGGCAAGCCCATGAGCAGCCATCCCGACATGTCCGACGCTTCCGCCGAGAGCGCGGTAAGCCACGGTCCCAAGCCGCGTCCGCCGAGAAAGTACTCCTCGCTCGACGAGTTCGATCGCTTCGCGTAGATGAAGCCGATGACCACCACCACGATAAAATAGATGAGCATCGCGAAAACGACCCAGAAATCATTGGAAACCATGGGCGGTTCCTTCCCCTCTCCTCGGACATGTCGACCGCAACGGGCAGATTATACGGCAAGGCGCGCCCGAGGACCGCGACGTTTCGACAGCGTGCAGGCAAAACGGCCGATACAGGCAATTCGCTGTCGGGAAAAGGAGGTGACGCGGCGGACGGATCAGGCCACCGCGTCGTCAGCACCTGTCTAGTGTTCCGCCTTCTCGGGATGGCCGTGCTCGTTCTGCCAGCGATCCCAGGTGGAGTAGCAGATGGCAGCCCGTTGCTTCTGGTCGGGATACTCATCCTTCTCGTAACGGGTAATGTGCTCCATGCATCTCGAAATGTACGTCTCTTTCTTCTCGTTCGCACGCGGGTCAGGAATGGGCATGGTAGCCTCCTTTCATCGGGTGGCCTCCATCCTACGCACACCGGTCGGAGACGGAACAGCCGAGCGTCGGTTGGTTGCAGCGGTTAGCAGAGCTGTCACGAAGCCGTGGCGCGCCCATGCGTCGCGGTCATCCGAGCGAACGCCGACCGAGTCCGCGCATAATCAGAAGCCGCTTTGGCCAAAGGCGCCGAAGGATGCGCTTCCGATGTTCCCTATCGCGGTTACGGACGACCGTTAAAACCCTAAATTTGAGTAGTTTTCATCAAGGTGAAAACGCTAAATTTTACGTTTTCAAATAATGCATCCCATTGTTAAAAAGAATCGATGTTCTTCCGCTTTGAATGGGTTTACCTTGTCTGGAAGCGGGTATCCCAAAGCCCGATCAGCCGCGAACCCGCAGTCGCTCTTTGACAACGCGAAAGAGACAGAACATGCAGGTTCACAGTTCGCCTGCACAGTATGCAACCGCGAGATCGATGAACGTATCGACGACGAGAGGCCGCACGATGTTCGTTTTGGAGCAGATATAGAGCTGTCTGAACGCTTTGGGCGCCTCGGCTATCTGCACGAGGTTGACTTCGTTGCAGTACGAATCGAGCAGCCACGATCGGCACGCGATCGCCATGATGTCGGGGTTTCCCGCCACGATGGACGTGAGCGTTATCTCGTCGGCGTACAGATAGTCGATCGAAAGGTCGTGCCCTTCGACGAGCTTGACGAGCTCGGGGCCGATAGGTCCTTTGAGGTTATACGATATTAGATAGTGATCGCGCAGCTCTTCAAGGGAAACCTTCGAACGCGAGCTGAAGGGATGAAGGCGGTTGACCACCAGCGCAGCCTCCTGAGTCCAGCACGGATCGAACCTGATCTCGGGATCGGGTCCCATCGTTCCGGCGAAGGCGACATCCACCACACCGTTTTTGAGGTTCTTAAGCAGAGCAGGCGTAGTTGACTGCTTTACGTTGATACGGATAGCGCCATGCGTCCGCTGGCGAAATTCGTAGATGATCCGCGACCAGTCCTCATCCTGCACGGAGTAAATGGCACCGATGTTGATTTCGGTTCGATTGAATTTGCCCTGCTTCTCGCGCAGAAGGGCCACGCCGTTGTCGAGGAAGTGCAGCGACGTGGCGACGTACTCGTAGAATGCGCGCCCGTCCTTGGTCAGCTCGACCGCGCCTTTCTTTTTCTCAAATAGCGACACGCCGAGCTCTTTCTCAAGCTTACTGATGGCAAGAGAGAGTGTCGGCTGGGTGATTGACATGATGCGGGCCGTGTCGTTTCGGCTCCCCGTTTCGACGAGCGACTTGAAGTAGTAAAGATGATCGAGGTTCATAACACCCCCTTATCGTTAGGGGCATGATACCACCCCCCGTCAAGAAAACGGGGGCACGGCGGAAGAAGGAGGAAGCATGGCAGGACCCGAATTCGACTTCGACAACATCAAGACAACCGAGGACGATGGAGTGTACGTCATCACCCTGGATCGCCCGGAAGCGCGCAACGCCATCAACTCCGCGATGTGGGCGGAACTCTGCGATGCGTTCGCCTACTTCGACCGCTCCGCCGATTTGGCGGTGGCCGTGCTGACGAACACGGGAAAGGTGTTTTGCGCCGGCGCGGACCTCAAGGAATACAATGCCAAAACGCTCGCTCCGCCCGCAGGGCGCGAAACCTGGGGAACAGGAGGCATGACGCGGCGCTACTGGAGCAAGCCCATCATCATCGCTGCAAACGGCAAAGTGGTCGGAGGCGGCGCCGAGATGCTGCTTGCAAGCGACCTCGCCGTCATCAGCGATGACGCGACGATATCGTTTCCAGAGGTCAAAAATGCACTTTTTCCCGGAGGAGGAGGCGCGCCGCTCAGGATCGGCCGCTCAATCCACCTTAAGCACGCCGTAGAGCTGCTGTTGACTGGACGTCCCATCGACGCGCAAACGGCGGTGCAGTGGGGTCTTGCAAACCGCGCCGTACCGGAAGACAAGCTCATGGATACAGCCCTCGACCTGGCTCGGGCCATCATGGCGAACGGACCTTTGGCGGTGCGCATGACCAAGCGCGCCGTCTACGACTGCATGGACAAGAGCTTCATTTCTGAATCAGACGGATGGCGCATGATGGAGGAGCTGAACGAGCAGGCGAAAAACTCCGAAGATGCGCATGAGGGCACCTCGGCGTTCATGGAAAAGCGCCCACCCGCTTGGAAAGGGCGCTGACAAGTCCATGGCGCGCAGTTTTCTCGACATGAAAGACGAGCTTCGGAAAAGAGAGGGATGAGCTTATGCGAGGGCTGGAAGGAATCAAAGTGGTCGAACTCACCGGATACGTCGCCGCGCCGGCGTGCCCGCGAATACTCGGCGAGATGGGGGCGACCGTCTACAAGATCGAGCCGGCCTCGGGCGACGAGTACCGGACGAACGGCCCTGCCTTCGGAATGCAAAAAACCGACATCGACGATCCGGCGTTCGACTTTGCCTCGCTGAACAAGAACTTCCTGAGCGTCAACCTGAAAACCGAGGAGGGCATGGCGTTTCTGCACACCCTTTTGGCCGACGCCGACATCATGCTCACGAGCTTCCGCGACAAGGCGCTCAAGAAGCTCCACCTCGACTGGGAGAGCGTTCATGCACGCCACCCCCATCTCGTATGGGGGCAGGTACGCGGCTACGGCGAATACGGACCCGAAAAGGATACGAAGGGATTCGACGCGACCGCCTACGGCGCGCGCGGCGGCTACCTGGCCAGCTTGTCGCAAGCCGGCGATCAGCCTATCAATTGGCCCGCGGCGATGGGCGACTGGAACACGTCGTTGGCTATCACCGCTGGTCTTCTGGGCGCGCTCGTGCGCAAAGACCGGACGGGCGTCGGCGACAAAGTGACGGTTAACCTGTACCATTGCGCGCTCTGGTCGCTGCAGATGATGCTTGGCGGCACACAGTTCGGCGATACATGGCCCAAGTCCCGTTACGACGCCACGTGCCCGACGAACAACACCTACTGCTCCAAGGATGGGATCTGGTTTCTCATCTGCTTCGGCAGCTACGACCTGTTCTACGAGCACACGATGCGAGCCATCGGGCTCGATCGTATGGTGGGCGATAAACGCTACGATACCGCAGAGGCCATCAACGATGGGAGCGGTCGCAACGCCGAGGTGGTCAGGATCATGGAGGAGCAGTTTCTCACCCGGGACTGGGAGTATTGGGAGCCGGTGTTCAAGGAGAAGGAAATCCCTTATCAACGTCTGTTCCGGCCCGAGGACGTGCTCAAAGACGAGGAGGCCTACGCCAATGACATCCTCCGTCCTTTGGAATACGATGCATTCGGCACAAAGGTGCTGCCCACCTCCCCCATCCGCTTCGACAGCCTGGGAGACCCCGTTCTGCGCAAGAGCCGACCGATCGGCTACGATACGGCCCGCATCATGCGAGCGTACGGCTATACCGACGAGGATATCGAGCGCCTCGACGGAAGCGCCGTGATCTGCTACGACGGCCCCGAGCTACCCGCGTCGGCACTCGAGCCAAGCTTTGGTCCCCGCTCCAAAGATCGGTAGCGAGAGATGCTACGCCGATCGCGCGCATCGCCGAGAAATGGGGCTGTTAAGCAGAGGGGATGCGGCGATCTTCGCAACCGCAACACGATAAGGAGGAGTCATGTCAGCTGAGAAAATAGCCAGGCAGGGCCTCACCGCCCGCCACATCGGCGTCGTGGTCACCATGGCGCTCACGCTCCTGACCGCCGTGGGCATCATCTTCACGGCGGCGGGCCTGTGCTACCGGCCGGTCTCCGAGCACTTCGGCGTACCGGTCTCGCAGGTCTCGCTCTACATCACGTTCGTCTACCTCGGCCAGATGGCGGGCGCGGCGCCCATGGGCTACCTGTTCGACAGGTTCAGCGCCAAGTCGGTGTGCGTCGCGGCGGCCCTCATGGTCGTCGTGCCCTACATGGGCTTCGCATTCTACCCGGCCATCTGGTGCTACTGGGTGGCGGGTTTCGTCATCGGGCTGGGACTGGTGTGCATCGAGTTCACGATGACCGCCGGCATCCTCTCCCGGTGGTTCCACACCAACTACGGCACCGTCACCGGCATCGTGTTCGCGATGACGGGCGTGGGCGGGGTCGTCTGGAACATCGTCGGGCAGTTCGTGCTCGGCCCGGAGCTTGCGGGCTGGCACACGCTCTACCTCATCTTCGGCGTGGCGATGGCGATCGGCACCGTGCCGTTCATCGCGATCTTCGTCAAGCGCACCCCGCAGGAGTGCGGAACGCTGCCCTATGGCATGCCGCTCGACGCCGCGGCGCAGGCCGCCGAGCTCGAGGCGGCGGGCGAGCAGGCCGCCGAGGAGCCGGGGTTCCGCGCCAAGGAGGTCCTCAAGATGCCCTTCTTCTGGACGCTGCTTCTGGGCGCGGGCCTTCTGAACACCATCACCACCATGTCGCAGCTCTTTGCCACCTACGTGCAGTTCCTTGGCCACGACGGCTGGGGCGGACAGGCGCTCGTGGCACTGCTTTTGCTCTCGGGCACTCTTGAGGCCTTCGCGAGCGCCGGGCAGGGCGGCGGCAAGGTGCTCATCGGGTTTGTCGAGTCGCGCTCCATCGTGGCCGCCCAGGCTATCGGCTACATCGGCGGCGTGATCGGGCTTGTGCTCATGTGGTGGCTGCCCCAACTCATGGGCGAGGCGGGCATCTGGCCCATGTTCTGCAGCGGACTGTTCTACGGCCTGGCCTACGCCTGCTCGACTGCGATGCTGCCCTTCCTCGTGCGCGAGGTGTTCGGCGGGCGGGACTTCGACAAGATCTACTCGTGGATGATCACCGTCTTCAACGGCATCGGGGCGCTCGGGGCCACCGGCTGGGCGCTCGTGGCCGAGGGCTTCGGCTGGCACGGCTTCTTCATCGGAGGGCTGATCGTGCTCACGGTGACCTTCGGGCTTTTGCTCTACACCTGGAAGGCGGGGGACAAGGCGCGCCGAAGGGCCTGGTACAAAGACGACGCCCAGCTCGCCGCGGAGGCGGCGGCCGAGGCCGAGGCTGCGGCCGAGGGCGCCTAGGGCCTGCAGGGCTTGCCGGGCGCGGGGAGGGTCGCCCCTTCCCGCCCCGCGCC
>NZ_PPEK01000015.1 GCF_002899715.1 Enteroscipio rubneri
AGTACGTGGCCGAGAGCGAGTGGGGCTCGAGGCGCTATCTGGACGTGACTCTGCTGGAGGGGTAGCCGCACCGGACGGCGGGCTTATGAGGCTGTCGGAAAAGTGCGCAAGATTCTTGACGGTACCAGTATAATCGCTTTTCCAAGGGTATTTTTTGCTGGGTTGGGTTCAAAACGGAGTGGATACCTTTCGAAAACGTAGAACGCGTAGCCGGAACTACAAATTGGAATTTCTTTTCGTTGCTGCTTTATGCTTTTGATGGGATTATTGGCTTTTCAACAATGCCACTATCTATCGCATCAATGACGGTCATACGTGAACGCAGTGCCTCCAATTTGTCTTAGGGACTGCAAAGAAGAGTAACGGATAGCGAACAATAATCAGAGCATTATTAGAAAGAGCTATTTATGAAACGAGCCATACCAGTTAATTGGGTTTTAATTGCAATCATTGCGATTATTGGCAGTGTACCGCTCTTTACTACGTATCTTCCCGGGCTCCTCGACATGACCTTATTTTTCACCTTTATCGGATAGAGTAAATTGCCCAAGGACTCGAGAATGGACAGTTCCCTGTATACCTCCAAACCTCTCAGATAGGGGGCTTCGGGTATTCTGTTTCAGTAATGTACGGAGACGCTTTCCTCTATTTTCCTGCAATTTTGCATCTCTGCGGACTCTCTGTAACAGCTTCATATAAAGTATTTGTTCTGCTCGTTAATGTTTTTACTGCGTCTACTGCGTATTATGCATTTTCGCGCATTTTTGCAAATAAAAGCATAGGTGTGATAGCTAGCCTACTTTGGACCCTTTCGCTTTATCGTTTGGAGTGCATTTACCTTAGAGCGGCCGTTGGCGAATACTCAGCCCTCTCTTTTCTTCCCCTTGTGGCACTTGGAATAGTATATATTTTTTCCAAAGACATAAAGCCTTCCCACTATGGTTGGGTTCTTTGCAGCATGGGTGCTTGTGGAGTTATTTTTCCCATGTATTAAGTACCGAACTGCTCCTACTCGTATCTTTACCGGTGATAGTTATTGGTTTATCCTATAATCACTCCAGAGAAGCAATAAAAAGGCTACTGCTCGCACTCGTGTTAGCTCTTTTGCTGTCACTGGCGTTCATCGTTCCTTTTCTCGATTATTACTTTAATGCAAACTTAGCCGCCTCATGGCTCGCAGAAAGTTCTGTACGGGAACGCGCTGCTAATCATGCTGCACAGATTTCTCAGCTTCTCACCCTTTCCCTAGAATTATCAAACGGCAGCAATCCCTTATCTGGGCATAGGTGGTGAAATGTCCTATGCACTCGGATGGTTGCTAATATCCGGGGATGTTCTCTGGTCGGTACTCCTTGCCTATGATTCAGAGCATAAACTTATCAATGGCGTTGCAAGAAAAATGGGCACCACTATCCTGGTATCTGCTTTTTTAATAGGATTTGCTGCAACAACGGTGTTCCCTTGGAACGCGCAACTAGGCGTCCTGAATAAAGCAATTGGCTTTTTAGCGTCGATTCAATTCCCATGGAGATTATTAGGTCTTACAAGTTTTCTTTTGGTGGTGGTTTCGTGTCTTGTAGTGCATGCGGTTCTGTCAATGAAAGAATGGCTTAATTTAATCATTGGGGTCTTTTTGCTTTCTGCTTACTTCCTGCGGGATATGCGATTGACAGCTTTTTGCAAAATAACGAACCATTGTCTGAATTTACCGTCGACATTGACCCTGTAGCAGATGGCGTTGCTGGCGGAGAGTACCTTCCCCAAGGCACTAATCTGGAAAGCTTGCTAAATTCGGATGCAGCCCCGTCGGATATAACGGGCGAGGTCGAGGTGCTTACATACGAGCGGAAGGGAACTTCCGTTTCGCTTTCAATACATTCGCACAGTGATGAGCAGCAGACTATTCTTCTACCGCTTCTTTACTACAGAAATTATGTTCTGACGAGCGAAGAGTCTTCCGAAAGCTGCGAAATGCAAGTTGGCGATAATAATAGAACTGAATTAGTGATTCCCCCGCATTTCGAAGGAACCGTGCAGGTGTATTATTCTGTGCCTATGGTGTGGCGAGTTGCCAGTCTCGTTTCTTTCGCTACTTTTGTCGCACTAATGCTTTCCTTTTAGAAAATGGTCTCAATAAGTACTTTGTGCAGCAGCACAGGACAGAATCGAACCTTACCTGCGTGTGTTGACGGTTGTGCTTCTGTCATCTCTTCTCCACAAAAGAGCAGCAAAGAAAGGGACAACGAAGGCAATGGGGAAAGTATAGCGAACGATGAAGTTGCATGGGCCGATCAGCGTTATGCAGAGCACGAGAAGCGTGGGCAGCAGGGCGAGTAAGACTCCGCTGCGGTGCTTCTTGCGAGCATGATAGCCGACAAGGAGTAGAAGAGCCCATATGTAGGTTGATCCCTGAGTGAACAAAGAGAGGAGAGGGGCATTGTCCCATAGGGCTTGGTATAGGGCGAACGATTTGCTCGCGATAGCAGTGAAGATGCTGTCGGTGTGTTGGAAATCATAAAAGGGAGCAATGGATGAAACGTTCTCTATGGATTCGCGGCTGGTTTCCAAGTTGTAGTTGTAGGGATTGGCTTCAGTGGGATAAAAATATCCATAGTAATTCATCATCGTCGCAGCAAGACAGGTTCCCGTATGCTCTGCCAGCAGTTGCCTCCAAACGGAAAAAAAGGTTTTGATGTCGTCTGGGGTGGCAAATTTATTGAAGGTGTTTTTCACAGGATCAGACAACAAGGGGTTGTACTTATCCTGCATTGTTTCGTAATCAAACACTTTATCGATTGCATCTCTTTGCGCCAATGTGATTTCGTCGCCAAAGGTGTTCACGCAACGCGCGACTTGCTGGGCTGGAATCGAGATCATTTCGCGGGAGCTTCCGGAAGTGATGCTTAGAGCCGGGAATAGTACGTTGGACAGCAAGATGCTTATAGCAATCGGTCCCATAAATGTGCAGATGACAGCCCTCCTGCTCATCGAAGATGTTTTTAAAAATGCGAGCACCATGATAATGAGCGCAAAAACGACGTAACCCTTTTTGAGCAAGCAAAATCCCAAAAGACTGATAACTAAAATTGCCCAATTCTTCTTCGTCATCTCGTATGTTTTCGATCCGATTCTGAAAAGTGAAATTGAAAGCAGTAGCAAAGAGCAGGCGAACAACGTATCTTTGGTTCCTAGGAGGGCGTATTCGGGAAACCAGGGAAAGAGAGCCACGAACAGTAACAGCCCAATGCGGATCCTTCGTGGCACATGGCACTGCTTCAGAAAATTGATACCATAGCCGATTGTGGCGATAGTGGCCAGGTACTGCCCGACGATATACAGAAAGTAGCCAATGCTACATGAGCCAAATACGTTCTGACCAAGCAAAACGCTTCCTCCCATGAGGAGGGTATGGACGACAGGATGGTGGGCGTTAAGCGTAACGTTTTGATCAATGAGAACAATGGATGCTGAGGTGGCTTCGGGAAGCCCGAAGAGCTGAGAGATTTGATTGAGGGTGTCGCCCGGGGCGAACAGCCCTGGGAAAAAGGCGATAAGCAGGGGAAGCCAAGCTACGCCCAGCACGCAGCTCGGTGCGAGAACGGGATGCGATTCGAAGAGAAATAGGATTCGGTTGCGCGTCCGTCCCGTATCGATAGCTTCTCGGCTACCGACGTTCGAGGCGGTCTTGTCAGCAAGGGAAAAGAGAAAGGCGAAACCCATATACCCCAAGCATGCGAAGGAAACGGCAGAGATAACCGTAACTGCCGTGCCGAGAAATCCATCGAAGACAGCCCACGGATCTCCGAATGACTCGCATGCTTTTCCGAAAACCATAGCGAAAGCGAAGAAAACCGAAAGGAAGAGGCAGGGTAAGTCTAACGATTGCTTTTTCGACAGAGCTCCGATGAGACATCGGGCAATTAATAGTATGAAAGCCAGTTCAAGAAAAAGAACAAGGCTTTCCGAGGGCGGAACTGCGATTGCGGCAATAAAACGGTTCGCGCTTCCCACAGCATCGAGCGGGCCTATATTGAGGTTAGTTCCGAACAACACGGCCAAGGAAATGACCGCAGCAATGCGGTTTTGCCTGCGTGATAGGCTAGGGAAGAAGAACGCTATCCAAAGATAAGTGCCTTTCGGCCGAGAAACTGCTTCTACCAAGGGAAGCTGCCTTTCCTTTAAGTCCATTGCCTGTAATTAGCATATCTCGTTATTTGCTGCGGCTTTTACGCGTAATTCTGCCGATCATTTTTCCAACAAGCTCCCGCTCTTCTTTATTCATGGAGCAACAATAGGCGACAAAGCAATATCCTATGGTAAAAATCGCAATTCCCAATGCCAGCAAAACCCAAGAGCCAAGTGATCCTTGAAAATGATACACGATGAAGAAACCAGCTGTGCTGTAAGCGGCTAGGGGAAGTGCCACGCGGGCGGTGTTCTTCCAGTAATCGCGCACGTCCAAATGCGCGGTTCGATAGTAATACACGTTCATGATGACGCCGTTCCCGATCAACATCGATAGACCCGTCACTATAGCTGCGCCCATTGCCCCGTAAACGGGCGCTATCAAAATGACAAGAAGGATGTTGGCTATGGCCATTCCAAGATATACCTTACCGCGAAAATAATATTTATTCATCACTTGCAAGATAACCAAGGCAAGATTTTGAATGAGATCGATGGTGAACGGAACCATGAGTACGGCAGCGAGATAGTATGCATCGGAGAACTCCGAACCAACCCATAGCCGGATAAAGTCTTTGCCGAAGACAATGAAGCCGAAGAGGATCAGCAGCAGGGGGTACAAGGCGATCCGACCAACTCTGGTAAACAGGTCGGAAATTCCCTTGGTGTCGCGATCTGAGAAATACATCTCAGACACTTTTGGCATAAATACCGATGATATAGCCGTTCCTATAGGCATGTAGCACATGCATATCTGCGATGCGATCGAGTAAAGAGCCACCGTGGATGTGCCATAGATATAGCCCAGTATAAGCTGATTCGAGCTCCAGAATACCTGGTCGGCAATCTGAACCAACAGCATGCCGGATGAAAAGAAGAGCAGGCTTTTTAGCAAATGATCGGTATCTGCGTGCTTTCTGACTTTTGCTCCAAGATGCCGACGGGCAAATAGGCGCTGCGCAAGAGCGCATAGCACGTTAAGGGCGAGTTGTACGAGGCATGCGGTCAACGCATAGGGGAAAACGCTCAGCAAAAGCACAACCGCTATCGGCTGAATGAGAACGGAGGCAAGTTGGGTGCTTTTCAGAAAGGCAAACCGTTCGTGCGCGTTGATCACGGCGACGTTGATGGTGTTGTTCATGGTTACGATAAGGTTCACGACCAAGACGGCTATCATAACCGAGCCTTCAAGCAGCTGGTTTTCCGACAAAGAGGCTGCATATGCCGATCCGAACAACAGCACGACTACGCCGCCGATGAGAATGGCGGCTAGGGAAACCACCCTATATATGTTCCTGCTAATCGCAAGGGTGTTTTCCATGCCATTAATGTCTCTCGAAGAGAAGTATTTGCAGTAAAATCTTGTGACACCTCCAGCGAACGTCGAATTAAGTATGGCCATGTTTGCCATGACGGAGCCGATAAGCTGGTAGAGGCCGTACTCGTTGGTTCCTAGTCCATTTATAAGCAAGGGAACGTAGATGATCCCCACAATGGCTTGAGCAAGCGTGTAGGCGTATGAGAGAACCACGCCCGACATGCGTCGGGCGTTTCGCTTCTCAGCGCTTTCGAGGGGAGTGCTCATGCGTGATTCCGAAAGCTGCGAACCGTTCGGAATAGTTTGTTGAGGCTCCGCCTGGCACGGTAAGCTGCAATCGGATGGAGTAGAGTAATACGCTTAACCGTTCGTTCGAGCAGGGGCCGGCGTGCATAATAGGGATTAGACAAGTAGTCGGGAACCTGTTCGATCACATGCTGCGCTAGCGATCGGATGAAGGCTTTCGATGAGGGCAGTTCGGATCCTGTGAGCATGGCGACTGTATTGAAATAGCATATATCCATGAAGTAGCAGCTCAGTTCATCCTCGTAGATGTTGTACATTCCGAGAGAGCGCGCGTCATTGAGGATCATGTCAGAGGACGCGATCCTATCGTGTAGCGCTTGGCTGCTCTTTACCGTTGTGGATACAGTGGAGCTGCCGTATTGGCGGTAGTTATAAAAAGACTCGCCTTCTATGACGCTCATAGTGTGAATGCCGTAGAGCCAACGCAGCAAAGTCGGCGTGTCTTCGTAGAGCATGTCTTCTGGAAACAGCATGTCCTGCCGCTTGATCAGCGAAGCCTTGAAAAGATGGGCCCAAATGGGATCATGGCAGAGGACGAGCGTTTTGCGTTCGTCGATACCAATAGGCCCGTCGCAGCTCAACGGGGTGTTCCTTTTCTGGGGTTCAATGATTTTATCGTGTAGATCGACAAGCTGATACGGCGCGACGACCGCATCAGCTCCGCTTGTAGTGATTGAGTCATGCAGTGTTGAAAAGGCAAGGGGCGACACGGAGTCATCTGCGTCGACAAAGCCAATATACCGACCACGGGAAAGCGCTATTCCCCTGTTTCGGGCAGTGCCTTGCTTTCTGTTCCTATCCATGGAGACAACGGTTATGTTATCTACCTTTTCAGCATAGGAGAGAGCCATGGCAAGAGACTCGTCATCGGAGTGATCATCGACGCAGATAATCTCAAGAGCAGCGATGCTCTGGTCTATCAGGGACTCCAAACACCGTGAAAGCAGGTGGTCATGGGCTTTGTTGTAGATGGGGACAATAACACTCACCTCGGGGGACGTGAGGCGGGATTGGCGCAAGATGGAAAAATCGGAAGGAGTATTGATATCGGTAGAAGCCAAAGCGATCCTCGATCATTACATGTGCGACCCAAAGGGGTTCGCCGAGTCTTTCTTGCGGTGGGTTGCCGCTCATAAGCCCAAACGAATGATCATATTAATGTGTATCAAAGCCATTGTGTAAGGCGTTCGGAGATATCCGCATTATAATCATTGACGCTGTGCTGAATCTAGAGACGCGGGAGATAAGAGATGCTCGATAACAAGACGATACTGGTCACCGGTGGCACCGGCTCGTTCGGCAATGCGTTTACGCGCTATGTGTTGGAAAACTACGACCCGAAGAAGATCATCATCTACTCGCGGGACGAGTATAAGCAGTTTATAATGCGCAACAAGTTCATGGAGTTCGATTCGAAGCTTCGGTACTTCATTGGGGATGTTCGCGACTCGGAACGCCTCCATCGTGCTCTGCGCGATGTCGATTACGTTGTTCATGCGGCAGCGCTCAAACAAGTTCCCGCTTGCGAGTACAATCCCATGGAAGCCGTCAAAACCAACATCGATGGCGCCATGAACCTCGTGAATGCTTCTCTTGATTCAGGCGTGGAGAAGGTCGTTGCCCTTTCCACCGATAAAGCGGTCAACCCCGTTAACTTGTATGGCGGCACGAAGCTCGTGTCGGACAAGCTCTTCATCGCGGCAAATGCTTATAGAGGGCAATCGGGCACCACGTTTTCGGTGGTTCGGTATGGCAATGTTGCGGGCTCACGCGGTTCCGTCATCCCGTTTTTCGATAATCTGATAAAAAGCGGTGCGGCAGAGTTGCCCATCACCGATTTCCGCATGACGCGCTTTTGGATATCGCTAGACGAAGGTATTCAGTTGGTCATTAAGGCGCTCAACGAGGCAGAAGGTGGCGAGACGTTCATATCGAAGATTCCCTCGTTCAAGGTGACTGATCTTGCTACGGCCATGGCCCCTGAAGCCAAACAGATCGAAGTCGGTATCCGGGAAGGGGAGAAATTGCATGAATGCATGGTTCCCGCAGCCGACAGTTTGACGACTTACGAGTATGAGAATAATTTCATTATCTACCCGCATATGGAGTGGTGCGATCTTTCGAAGATCGACTTGCGCGACGGAAAGAAAGTCGAGTCAGGATTCGTATATGATTCAGGTACGAATACCGAGTGGCTTTCTGTGGATGAACTGCGCAAGCTTCTTTCAGAAATGACCATTAAGTACTAGGGGTTACTGTGCAAACACTTGCCATCGAGGGCGGAAAGCCGACTAGCGATCACATGATCGGGTATGGGCATCAAAGCATATCGGAAGAGGATGTGAGGGCGATTGTCGACGTGCTGCACGGCGACTTCCTCACGTGCGGACCAGCTACAGAGGCGTTCGAGGAAGATCTCAAGGAGGTAACCGGCACCTCCTTTGTTACAGCAGTTGCCAATGGAACGGCGGCGTTGCACGTTGCCTGCCTTGCGGCGGGCATTGGATTTGGCGATGAGGTAGTCGTATCCTCCATAACCTTCGCAGCCTCTGCCAATTGCGTGCTGTACTGCGGGGGAACACCCGTCTTCGCCGACATCGACCCCGATACTTGGAATATTTCGCCCGATGCCATACGGAGCCGAATCACGTCGAAAACCAAAGCGGTGATCGCTGTTGACTTTGGTGGTGTGCATGTTGATTCGGATGCCATTCGTGCTATTTGCGAAGAGCATAACCTCGTATTTATTGAGGATGCCGCACATGCGATAGGAACGAGCCATAACGGCGCTGCGGTCGGTTCTTTGGCGGACATCACCACGTTCAGCTTCCATCCGGTCAAAACTGTGACTACGGGCGAGGGTGGTGCAGTGACAACCAACGATCCCGCCTTAGCCGAGCGCATTGCTCTATTTGCAAAGCACGGTATCACGCGTGATGTGAATCTTTTGCGCAATCCTGATGAAGGCGGCTGGTATTACGAGCAGTTAGAACTCGGCTATAACTATCGCATGAGCGATATCCAAGCAGCCCTCGGTTCGAGTCAGCTAACAAGGTTGGGCGAGTTCTCTGCTCGCAGGCGAGAGCTCGTTGCGTTTTATAATCGCGAGTTCTCAGATATTCCAGAGGTCTCTTTCCAGAAAGATGTTTCGCCAGGTGAGACGACTCGTCATCTCTATGTGCTGCGTTTCGATGTTGAAACATTGAAAACATCTCGCAGATTTATCTACGACGCATTGCGCGCCGAGGGCATTGGGGTAAATGTGCATTATCTCCCCGTCTATCGACTGCCGTACTATCAGGACAAGGGGTACCCGGCAGATTGCTGCCCGCAAGCCAATTGCTTTTATGAGGAGGCGATAACGCTGCCGCTTCATTTTGGCTTAGCGGACGAGGAGGCTCAGCATGTGGTAGACGCGGTGCGAAAAATCATAGATTATTGCCGAGCGGTCAGCCGATGAGTATCGTAGCTGTCATAACAGCTCGAGGAGGCTCCAAAAGGATACCTCATAAGAATGTGAAGAGCTTTTGCGGTAAACCTATTATTGCATACTCCATTGATGCTGCTTTGAGGAGTAGTCTATTTGATGAGGTGATGGTGTCCACCGATGACGTGGAAATTGCGGATATCTCTCGACAATACGGAGCGCGAGTGCCGTTCATGCGAAGTACAGAAACAAGCAACGATTTTGCAACGACGGCTGATGTGCTGGCGGAGGTTTTAGAGGTATACGCTAGAGGCGGAATGGCTTTCGATGAAGTTTGCTGCATATACCCAACGGCGCCTTTTGTGACACCGCAGAAGCTTAACGAGGCTAAGCGGCTTTTTGATCGCGGCTGCGATTCGGTTCTCAGTGCCGTTCGGTTCTCGTTTCCGCCGCAGCGAGGGTTTGTCGTTTGCGAGGGTCGTCTTTCCTGGTGGTTTCCTGAATGTTCCAATATGCGAAGCCAGGATCTTGAGCCTATTTACCACGATGCCGGACAGTTTTACTTTGTTCGCTCGAAAGTTATCATTGAAGAACGGTCGCTCATAGGCCCGTATTCGCAGCCATACGAAGTGGCTGAAGATGAGGCGCAGGATATCGATACACCGAGCGATTGGAAGATCGCCGAGATGAAATTCGAGAGGATGCTCGCTCATGAGTAGGCTGAAGGATGCATTAGCTTCGAACCGTCCGTATTATATCGCCGAGATGAGCGCCAACCATGGAAACGATCTTGCGATTGCGCTGCGCATCGTAGATGCCGCAGCGGAGGCTGGCGCAGACTGCTTGAAAGTGCAAACATATACGGCGGACACATTAACGCTTGATTGCGATAACGAGTATTTCACCATTAAAGGGGGGCTGTGGGACGGTAGACGTCTGTACGATCTCTACTCCGACGCATCCTTTCCTTGGGAGTGGCATGAGCCGGTAAAAGCCCGGTGTGAGGAATGGGGTTTGGACTTTCTGTCCACGCCGTTCGATGCTGGAGCTGTCGACTTCTTGTGTGAATTGGGTGTAGACGCGTTCAAGATCGCCTCCTTCGAGTTGGTGGACATTCCGTTATTGGAATATGCTGCTTCCAAGGGCAAGACGATGATCGTTTCAACCGGTATGGCTTCTGTTGAGGACATAGAAGAGGCGGTGGCTGCGATTCGGGGCGCAGGCAATCAGGATATATGCCTCTTACGCTGTTGCAGCGAATACCCCGCCGATCCCGCCGATATGAATTTGGCCAGCATACCCGATATGGCCAATCGGTTTGGTTGTCATGTGGGATTCTCCGACCACTCAATGGGGCACCTTGCTGATGTCGCTGCGGCGGTTTTGGGTGCTCGCATCATTGAAAAGCACTTCTGTTTAGGGCGGGATATAGAGACGGCGGATTCCGAGTTCTCGATGACGCCTTCCGAGTATCGTGCCATGGTGGATGCGGTGAATGCTGCGGTCGATGCTGTCGGGGGGCCTTGCTACACCCCCTCCGAAAAAGAAGCGACGAGTCTTGTTTTTAGGCGTTCGATTTTCGCGGCCGCCGATATTGCCAAGGGGGAACCATTTTCCGAGAGAAATATCCGTGTGGTTCGTCCCAGCTATGGCGCAAAACCCAAATACTACCATCAGATGATCGGAAGGCCTTCAGATCGTACCTATGCCTTCGGTGATCCGATTGTGTGGGGTGAATGAAGCTATGGTGGACAAAAACTTCGCGTTCCGATCAGAGCGGCTTTCCTATCGGGGTATAACAAAAGAAGATGCCGAGATCATCGTCGGCTGGCGTAGTGATCCTGATAATTACAAAACCTTTTTTAATCGGCGCCCGATTACGCTGGAAGAGCATTTGGCGTGGTTTACGAACTACCTTGACGATATGACTCGCTACGACTTCATGGTCATAGATGAAACGGGCGCGCCCATCGGAACCGTCGGTTTGTCCGGGATATCGACTGATGCATGCGAGATCAGCTATATGATCGGAGCAAAGACGGCTCGTGGCAAGGGGTATGCGAAAGAGGCGGTGCGAGCCGCTACGCAACTTGCGTTTTCGGAGTTCGGTGTGAGGTATGTGGATGCGCGCATTCTTCCAGGAAATCACGCATCAGAAAAAGTGGTTGAGGGATGCGGTTACGCAGAAGTTGAACATGTGTTTCGCATTGAGCGAGCGGATGACGCGGGTGGTGGATGCTTTTGATGGACGGATCGCTTGTCATTCGAACTGACGCTAATCCTTCCATAGGCTCGGGACATGTCGTTCGCTGCGTGTCTATCGCGCGTGAGGCGCGTTTGCGAGGCCTGCAAGTACTCTTTGCGGTTTCCGATAAAAAGTCTCAGGAGGTTGTGGAGGGTCGAGGAGAAACGGCCGTGATTGTGGGTGGTGACCCACGTTCTTTCAATGAGCGCGATGCTCATACCGTTGCTGATTTTGCGCAACGCGTGCAAGCTGTCTCCGTTTTGGTTGATTCCTATGCCGTATCACATTCTTTCATGGATAGACTCCATCGGCGCTGCCACGATTCTGGAAGTCAGCTCGTGTATATTGATGATGTATACACGTTTTCCGAGGGCTTCGTACCCGATCCGATCCCTTGGAGCCTCGATGTGGTGATCAACTACGGCTTCATCTTTTCTGAAGACCAGTACCGAAACTTGTACGGCCCAAATGTCCGATTGTGCATCGGGCCGCGATACGCACCGGTGCGAAAAGAGTTTCATAATGCAGGGTATATCGTCAGAAACGATGTCGGGCGTATTCTGATCACGAGTGGGTCAACCAATCCGAATCGAACGCTTGAACGTATGGTGGAAGGTTGTCGGCTCGCGTCGGTCGACGCTGCCCTGGATGTGATCGTCGGAGGGCAGGCGGACTTCGACGATCATGTACTAGATGGATTGGACGCCACAATTCATCGCGGGGTTTCTAACCTCGCTCCGATTATGAAGCGGGCCGATATAGCCATATCTGCTGCGGGATCGACTTTGTATGAACTCGCATGTGTTGGCGTTCCGACCATCGCCGTTCCGATCGCCGAGAACCAGATGGGAAATATCCGAGGTTTTGACTCCTTGGGGCTTGGTCTCGGCGTAGCCGAACTCAATTGGGCTTCGGCTGCTGTCGCCAGCGACCTTGATACGTTGGTTCGAGATTCGCGAATGCTCCGATATTTATCGAAGAGAATGACTTCATGTATTGATGGCGCTGGCGCAAGACGGATGCTGAATGAATTCGGTTTCCTTATGCATTGAATGCACGCTTTTTATTCGTCCATGAACTTAGAGATGGCCAACACGGCATCATCGATTGACACGGGAACCGCGATGCGATTGGCGTCGATGCCGTATCCCTGTGCTGCGATGCTTGCAATCTGATCGTAGGCTTCGTAACTGCGATTCCCTTGTTCAAAAGCAAGTTTGTACAAAAAGATAAGAAAAGGCTTCTTGCCAGATTCTATAAAAGGCGCAAGCTGAGCCGAAGACCCTAAGCTTATTAGAATGGAGTCATCGAAGCACGGTGTCTGGCACAGTAACTCCCACGATCCCTCGGAAAAGTCTATGCAGCTTTCACCGAAAGCCGTTGCAAGAGTAGATCTTGGATGCGCTCGCACATAGCAAGGGCTGTCAAATATTTGAGCTGCTTGAACCATTTGATCAATGAGCTGCGACCCTTCGTTCTCCTGTTTTGTTCGGGGGACATCAAGGATGATGGTCTTTTTTTCATTGCGGAGCAGCTTTTCGTTTTGGGGTGCGAGGCAAGCCAAGGGTTCGAGAACATGCGGGGCCACTTCTATTGCCTCGCAAGGGATATTCGGACTATATTGCAGTAGTTCGGGTTTTTTGGCATATAGCCTGCATGGATTGTAAAGCATTTTTTTTGCATGCAGTTTTGTGAGTGTGGACTGTATGGCTCGTACATAGGGGAAGCCGCAGAGGGATGTGTCGGGAGGTTTGTCAAAGTAGAAGGGCTGAAGAAAAACATTACCATTGTAAATACCCGTCCCGTCCTCGAATAGTACCGTTTTAACGTCAGGATTTATTTTCCGTAAAGTTTGAAGAACATCAAGGGCTGCTGGGGTAGGGCAGGCAAAGGCAAAATAATCGTAATGGATGTTTTTGAGGTGCGATAAATTAAGGCGGCTTCCGCCTAAGCATGCGTAAAGTTGCCACAAAAAGCGTTGTTTGAAGTTCGCACAATAGTGTTCTGTGCAGAGGTATACAAAACGAAAGCGGTTGGTTTGACGATACACCTCGCCTAATTCTGCGGCACCGCTGAATTGGCTGTAAATTATGACATCAGAAGCGTCGTCCTTGTTCGCTTTGCTCGAAGCTAAGAGATACGAGTTGTAGAGCTGGAGAGGAGTATCTGCGAAATAAAGCCAGTTTGTCATGTTTGCTCAATTCAAGTACTTCTCGTATTGCTGCAACGAGATATGGTAAAACATACTCCGTGATTATAGCAATGAAAGACAAACTATCGCATTTATATTCGAAGTCGGTGCTGACGCTGGTATTCCGAATGCGCTGCCGGCGTCAACGTATATATTTTCGAAAGAATGTCTAATATGCGCGCTCCTCTATTATCCATAATCATCCCTGTATATAACGCCGACCGTTTCATCGGCAAATGTCTTGATAGTTTGATATGCCAATTCGATGCTGCAGAAGTTGAGATCGTCTGTGTTAATGATGGCTCGGAAGACCGGTCGGGAGTGATCCTTGCAACCTATGTCGGCCAATATGCTTCTTTGATTGTGGAAACGCAGGAAAATCAAGGTGTGAGCGCGGCTCGAAACGCCGGCATCCGGCGTGCGAGTGGTCATTATGTTATGTTTGTAGATGGGGATGACTGGCTATGCGCGGATGCGGCTGAGAACCTCCTGCCCATTTTAAGATCCCTGCAGTATGATTGTGTATTCTTCGGGCTGCGTGAATCCGGGGCTCCAGGCGACGAGCCTTGTGCGGAATCCCGTTCGATTGAAGGCGTTAAGGGCGGTCCTGATGATGTTGCGGCTGCGATTCTGGGATTTCAAAGTCCGTTCCAAGGCTATGCGCCCGGAAAGGTGATCCGTAGAAGCATTCTGCTAGCTGGCCCTTCGATTATGTTCGATGAACGGGTCTCCATTCTGGAAGATGAATGGTTTTGGATAAATGCAAGCTGCCGATGCGAGAGAGCTTTCATTCTGAACGAATCTTTTTATGTTTATCGTCGACGACAGGGAAGCCTGTCGTCGGGGCTCAACGAAGACCGTAGTCGACAAGAGTTATGTATGCGCAGACGGGTGCACAAGTATGTTCGGATCCATTATCCACGTCAAGAAAGACTGGCTCGGGGGAGAGCGGCGCAATGCGTTGCCGGTCTCGTCCGCTATTATTATGTTCATGAAGACAATGCGTCGCTCAGAAGCATCAGATCTGCTTGGAAAGCTTATCCCGGGTCAACCCTTCTTCTTTTGCCCGGAGTGCCGGTAGGGAGGAAGGTGAGTGTCTTACTGTGTGATGCGGCCATGGCATTGCATGTTTCGCCGATCCTTTTGAAGCCGCTCAGATCCTTGCTTTCAGAGGGCATGCCTGAACAGTGAGCAATAAGGGCGTTCGGGCCTCCGAGGCTTGATTAAACGTCTAAAGCATGTACTTAACGAAAGGTATCCACTTAAACATTGATATAAGCTTGCAAATTGCTGGAGTATAACCGTTATACGCGCACAGGATTTTGAGCTTTTGTGCTAAAGGAATATCAAATGAGTGAAAGTTCGGTTTATGCGTGGCGCGCAAATTGGAGATGATCGTCATAAGCTCATGCTCGGTGTCCTTGTCGCCCCTCTCCGACCAAATGATCTGCTTCTCCATTGAAAAAAGCATTCCGAGCACAAAGTTATCGACTGAGATGCTCGGATCGACCTTTTGAATATAGGAGCAGATATCGACGACGTCAAGATAGATGTCGTGTGCTTTCTTCAACGAGTATGAACTGGTGAGCGATTCGTTTTCCCTCACGTAATCATATAGGGTTTCACGAACAAGGGCGACGGTGTCTGCATAAAGAAAGATGCCGACGCTTGTCGGGGTATCTTCGGCGTAGCGAAATTGTTCAGGGAACCAGACTCCGTGGTCGAAGAAAAGGGATTTTCGAACAAGCTTGAAGCAAACGCTGTTGAAGAGAATGGGCACAATATAGTTGATTTGAAGCGTAAGCGCTTCTTTACCATTTATGGTTTCGGCCTTTCCCGGTATTGTGTAAATGCCGAGGGATTTAATTCTTTCTCCATCGGAATACAGGACATTATCAGCTTGGCATATCGCTACATCTGCTTCATGGGCTTCCACGGCACGCAGCATTTTTTCAAGCATAGTTGAGTCAATGAGGTCATCGCTATCAACACATGCTATGTAAGTACCGCGTGCTGCTCGGATCCCTGCATTCCTCGCAGCACCCAGCCCTTGGTTTTCCTGAGTGACCACAACGATCTCGGGGTGAGTAGCCGCATAGGAAGCTATGACCGCGTGCGACTCGTCCGTACTACCATCGTTGACGATGATAATTTCGAAATCCGTGAACGTTTGTCCAAGGATGCTATCCAGGCAACGGGGCAGTGTGGAGGCTGTGTTATAGACGGGAACCACGACGCTTATCTTTACCATGCGAGCGCTCCATGTAAAACTGTTGTTTGTCTGTCGAGGTTAATTGCAGTTGCTTTCAATTAAATAGGCTTTGCTTTTTCATTTATCATTATAGTATAGGAGAAGATGCGGATTGTTATGGCGGATCCTGTGGCATGACTGAAACTCCAGGAGTATGCTCGGCTCAAATGCGAAGGCATTGACGCATAGATACTTCAAAGCTCGTGCCGCTTTGGCTTTCAACTTAAGGTGTTGGCATGTATACCCCTCAAGACCATACGTTTGTGGTGTGCGCTTATCAAGAAAGCGAATATCTAGAAACATGCGTAAACTCACTCACGAGGCAGTCGATTGCAACGAATATACGGTTCGCCACCTCGACACCTAACGCGCTTATCGAAAAGCAGGCGGCGCGATGCGGCGTTCCTGTTACGGTGAACAAGGGAGAGGCCGGTATCGCCGGTGATTGGAACTTCGCCATTTCGTGTGCGGAGACTCCTCTGGTTACTATAGCCCACCAAGATGATGTGTACTGCGAATGCTATGCTGAGCGAATGATGGAAAGGGTGAACGAAGCGGTTCGCCCATTAATATATTTTTCAGATTATGGTGAGTTGCGAGACGGCGTCGAAGTCGATTCTTCTGAGCTTTCGGGGATGAAGCGTCTATTACTGAATCCATGCAAAATTCGGGCGTTGCAGAGTTCCCCCTTCATCAAACGCCGTGTCTTGTCGTTGGGTAATCCAATATGCTGTCCAGCGGTAACGTACGTGCTCGACAACTTGGAACAGCCTTTGTTCCGCTCGGGGTTTAAAAGCAATTTGGACTGGGATGCATGGTACCGTTTCTCCCAGCGTGACGGTTCGTTTGTGTTCGACGATTGGGTTGGAATGTATCACAGGGTCCACGAGGGATCGGAGACGTCGGCTTGCATAATGGATGATGTAAGGACAAAGGAGGATCTGGCGATGTTGAAGAGATTCTGGCCGGCGCCTTTCGCCCGCATGATCAACCGTGCGTATTCCGGTGCCCAGCGATATAATTAACGGAAGTGCTTCATGAGCGAAAGAGATAAGTTTGCTGAAAACCCTACTGATCATACCTGCGTATAATGAAGAAGAGTCGTTGAAAACGACTATCGATTCACTGCGAAAAACAGTCTCGCAAGTTGACCTGCTTATCGTGAACGATGGTTCTCGCGACGGCACCGTACGTGTGTGCCGCGAGAACAGATACCCTTTCCTTGATCTCTCGACGAATCTTGGACTGGCCGGAGCCTTCCAAGCGGGAATGAAGTACGCATACCGCCATGGGTACGACTGCGCTATCCAATTCGATGCCGACGGGCAGCATCTGCCTGAATACATCGAGCCGTTGGCGAAGGCCGTGGAAACCTACGACATCGTAATAGGATCGCGGTTCCTAGGTTCGAAGAAACCGATGAGCATGCGCATGGTGGGCAGCACGCTGATTCAACTCGCCATCAGGCTCACTACGGGCGAGAAGCTCACCGATCCCACGTCAGGAATGCGTGCGTTCAACGCGCGCATGATCGAACAGATGGCCCACGGACTGAATTTCGGGCCTGAACCCGATACTGTTTCCTACCTGATTAAACGAGCCGATGCGAAAGTAGTCGAGGTGCCGGTGGAAATGGGAGAACGTGCGGCGGGGGAGAGCTACTTGAATCCGTGGTCATCGGCCATGTACATGCTGCGCATGGCGATATCGATTCTATTTATCCAGTTCTTCCGCAAGCGCATCGGGGGTGGTGCGAAATGACGCTGGAGCTGAGGATCACGCTGCTCGTCGTGTCGCTGCTCACTCTCGTGTTCATCACCCGCAAGGTGCGGGATGCGAAGGTGCGCCTCGAAGACTCCATCTTCTGGTTCTGCATTGCGGGCCTGCTGCTTCTGGTCAGTATCTTTCCCGGCATCTTTTTTTTCCTGTCCGATGTGGCCGGCACGTATTCGACGGTCAACTTCGTGTTCCTCTTTTTCATCTTCATTTTACTCATCCAGTGTTTCACGTTGAACATGCGTATATCGCAGGTGGATACGAAGCTCAAGGAGCTGACGCAGCAGTTAGCAATAGAGAAGTTCGAACGCTATCAGAACGATAGGGAACGCGCCGTGTCTGCAACCGGCACCGATGTGGACGATGCTGGAAAACCGTAAGATGTTTCCGGTTCGGTCGGACGATTTATCGGAGGTTTCATGAAAGGCATCATACTAGCAGGCGGCTCGGGGACGCGCTTGTACCCGCTCACCACGGTGACCAGCAAGCAACTGCTTCCCGTGTACGACAAGCCGATGATCTACTACCCGCTATCGGTTCTCATGATGGCGAGCATCAAGGACATCCTCATAATTTCTACCCCGTGCGACCTCCCCAATTTCAAGCAGTTGCTTAAGGATGGCTCCGATTACGGCATCAGGCTGTCGTACGCCGAACAGCCGTCGCCGGATGGGCTTGCTCAGGCGTTCATTATCGGCGAAGAGTTTATCGACGGCGATTCCTGTGCGCTCGTGCTGGGTGATAACATCTTCTACGGCAATGGTCTTGAGCGCCACCTGTGTCAGGCGGTGGAGAATGCTGAGAGCACGGGCGGCGCCACGGTGTTCGGCTACCATGTGGATGATCCTGAGCGCTTCGGTGTGGTGGAGTTCGACGAAGATTTCAATGCTGTCTCGATTGAGGAGAAGCCTCAGCATCCCAAATCAAATTATGCCGTTACAGGGCTCTACTTCTACGATTCCCGTGTATGCGATTTCGCAAAGCAGGTTAAGCCTTCTGAACGAGGTGAGCTTGAGATAACAACGCTCAACCAGATGTATCTGCAAGAAGGGTCGCTCAATGTCGTTACGCTTGGTCGAGGATATGCGTGGCTCGACACGGGCACCATGGAATCGCTCTTCGAGGCGAGCGAGTTCGTGCGCGCCGTCGAGCGTAGTCAGGGGCTGTCGGTTTCGGTTATTGAGGAAATTGCCTATCAGAATGGCTGGATAGGTAAAAGTCGTCTTATTGAGGCGGCGCAAAAGTATGGGAAATCAGTCTATGGCCAGCACCTCTTGAAGGTCGCTGAGGGCAAGATCATTCCGGCCAAGGAGCGTGGCTAATTGAATATCCTCATTACAGGGGCTCGTGGGCAACTTGGAAACGAGCTCAGGCGACTTCTGGAAACAGGATATGCTG
This sequence comes from Enteroscipio rubneri, assembly GCF_002899715.1. GTDB lineage: Bacteria > Actinomycetota > Coriobacteriia > Coriobacteriales > Eggerthellaceae > Enteroscipio > Enteroscipio rubneri. The sequence continues at coordinate 19,098 of NZ_PPEK01000015.1, forward strand.
AAATTGGCGCCATTCCTGCTGCATACGAAGGTGCACAGGTGGATTATGTTGACTTCGATGTGCTCGATATATCAAACGCTCCTGCAGTCGAGATATGGTTCGACGAACACGGTCCGTACGATATTGTGTTCAATTGCGCTGCGGCGACGAACGTCGATGGATGTGAAGCCGATGAGGCCCGCGCGTATCACGTGAACGCGGCAGGTGCGGAGAACCTTGCATTGGCGGCGGCATCGTGCGGTGCCAAACTCGTCCATGTGTCGACGGATTACGTGTTCCCCGGAGATGTGCCGGAGTCTCGTACTGAGGACGATCCCGTCTGTCCCGTGTCGGCATACGGCCGTACAAAGTGGGCAGGAGAAGTACTTGCCCAGGCTGCCTGTGATCGTGTATTTATCGTGCGCACCGCATGGCTTTACGGCTACGTCGGGAAGAACTTCGTTAAAACGATGCTTCGTCTTGTGCGCGAGAGTGGCAAGATATCGGTAGTGGCCGATCAGATGGGCAACCCCACTAGCGCCAACGACCTTGCCTACGAGATGCTCAAGATCGCGCTTACGGATGAGTACGGGACATACCACTGTACAAACAACGGAACCTGCAGCTGGTTCGATTTCGCTTCGGCCATCGTTGACGGGGCCGGCGTGCCATGCGAGAAAGAGCCTTTGAGTTCTCAGGAGTACAAGCGACGTTTCCCGCAATCGGCAGATCGTCCGCAGTATTCGAGTCTGTGCAACAAGCGCCTCGAAGCGACGCTGGGCGACGAGATGCGCCCCTGGCAAAAGGCCCTTGCCAGCTACCTGAACAACCTGGCCGAACGGGGAGGCACCGAGTGAAGACCTATCTTGTGACCGGAGGAGCCGGGTTCATCGGCTCGAATTTCGTATTGCACCTGCTGAACAAGCATGACGACATTCGCGTGGTGAACGTCGATGCGCTCACGTACGCAGGTAACCTGGAGAACCTGAAGTCCATCGAGGGCGACGAGCGTCACGTCTTTATCCAGGCTGACATCCGCGACAAGAGTGCCATGGAAAGGGCGTTTGCGGAATATCAGCCGGACTTTGTGGTGAACTTCGCCGCAGAGTCTCACGTTGATCGGTCGATCAGGAATCCTGAGGTATTCGCCGACACGAACGTCATGGGCACGGTCACCCTGCTCAACGTGGCGAGGGCGGCCTGGGGGCAGGCGGATGGCCGCTATGGCGTCCACAAGTTCGTTCAGGTGGGCACCGATGAGGTGTATGGTTCGCTGCCGCTCGACGATCCTGAAGTGTTCTTCCGTGAGGATACGCCGATCAACCCCCACAGTCCGTATTCTGCATCGAAGGCGGCAGCTGATCTCTTCGTCAAGGCATACGGCGACACCTACGGGTTCCCGGTGAACATCACCCGCTGCTCGAACAACTACGGCCCCTTCCAGTTCCCTGAGAAACTCATACCCCTCATGATCAATAACGCGCTGCAGCACAAGAGCCTGCCCGTGTACGGCGACGGCCTGAACGTGCGTGACTGGCTTTACGTGGAGGACCATTGCAAGGCCATCGACATGGTCGTTTCAAACGGTACGGTCGGGGAGGTGTACAATGTCGGCGGCCATAACGAGCGTCCAAACATCTTCATTGTGAAAAAGATTATCGAGGAGTGCTCGAAGGCGGCGGACGATGCGGAGATAACCGATCAGCTGATTGCCTACGTTGAAGATCGCAAGGGCCATGATCGCAGGTACGGTATCGCCCCGGATAAAATAAAGGCGGATTTGGGCTGGTATCCCGAAACGGCATTCGAAGTCGGCATCGTCAAGACTATTCGCTGGTATCTGAACAACCCCGAATGGGTTGAGCATGTGACGAGCGGCACTTATCAGGATTATTACCGTGCTATGTACGAGGGTAAGTAGGGAGATTGGCGTGACAACCGTAACATCAGGTAACTTCACGTTTTCGGATACGTCTATCGAAGGCGTGAAGATCATCGACGTTAAAGCCTATGGTGACGAGCGCGGCTACTTTATGGAAACGTACAAGCGGACCGATTTCGCCGTTGGCGGTATCGACTGCGAGTTCGTGCAGGACAATCAGTCTTCATCGACGAAGGGCGTATTACGAGGGCTTCATTTCCAAATCAACCACCCTCAGGCGAAACTCGTTCGCGTCACGAAAGGCGAGGTGTTCGACGTTGCGGTCGACTTGAGGAAGGGGAGTCCCACCTACGGCGCGTGGGAAGGGGCGATTCTGTCGGACGAAAACCGTCGGCAGTTCTTCATTCCGAGGGGCTTCGCGCATGGCTTTCTTGTGCTTTCCGAAACGGCCGAGTTTTGCTATAAGTGCGACGATGTCTACCATCCCAACGATGAGGGCGGGATCCGGTGGGATGATCCGGCAATCGGCATTGACTGGCCTGCTTTGCAGGGGGACGACGTATTCAATCCTTCGAAGATCATCTTGAGCGAGAAGGATAGCCTCCTTGGAAGCATTGCTGCCGTTAGATGATTTAGCTTGCACAGATGAAACTTTAGAGTTCCTTTCCCCTTGCGAATGCTAGATGGCGGGTAGAGTTGAGGCTTATGGCTCGCTGATGCATTTTCTGCAGCTTTACCCCACTTGAAGTATTATGTATCCCTCAAGTTGAAATCTATATTCTGGAGTGTTCTATACCGTCTGGGAGAGTCGAATGAGTTTGAAAGAATCGCTGTATAGATTCATGAACAGTAACGGCTTCGGCAGTGCGTTGCTTGAAGCGAGGCGAATTCGCCGACATAGGCAAAAGGTAGAAACGGTGCTTTCTTCGGAGCACCGTTTCGTCGATAGGAGCACGGGCAGCGAGAGACTTTGCATCGTGCTTGCGGGGTACAAGGAACCTCTGTGGGACAACGTGTTCTCACGCCTTGCCTATGCCGCTCCCGAGGATATGGACATCTGCATTATGACGAGCGGTTTGGAAAATGAGCAGCTCGCGCGCATTGCGGAAGAGAACGGCTGGTCGTATTTGTCAACGGAGGTCAATCACCTCTCGCTCATACAGAACCTCGCCATCGAGCTCCATCCGTCGGCTCAATGGATATTCAAGCTCGACGAGGATATGTTTCTGCCAAAGACGTTCTTCGAGCCGCTTATTGAAACTTACGGGTTGGTCGAACGCGACAGCTATTATCAGCCCGCATTCGTCTCTCCACTTATCAACGTCAGCTGCTATGGGCATATCAGGTTGCTTGAGAAATGCGGACTCATTGATGATTTCCGATCCACTGAGCTAAGCGACGTGAAGATAACGGACGGCATCCACCATAACAAGCGCGTACTTGAAGACGCAACAGTCGCTCGTTACCTCTGGGGCGAGACGCAGCCTGTACTGCGTGATGTCGACGAGTTGACGAAGCGCTTTATGATGGACGATCTTTCATACACTATCTGCTCGACCAGATACAGCATCGGGGCGATCCTTTTTACTCGCGATGCGTGGGAGGAATTCGGCAAATTCCCGCTCACGTTTGTCGGAAGCGACTTTGGTTTGGGCGATGACGAAGAGCATATCTGCCATTACGCGTGCTTCACGGGCCGGGCTATGGTCGTGAGCGAAAACGTGATAGCAGGGCACCTTGGCTATGGACCCCAGACCAAAGGCATGATGGAGTATTACGCCGAGCATGAAGACCGGTTCGTCCTGCCGTGCGTCAAGGAGGATGAGTAGCGTGGCCGGTACGGAAAACCCGAACATCAAGATACTGATTTCGTGTCACAAAGAGGTTCCCCGTCCGCAATCGGACTTGTTTCTTCCTGTGCAGGTTGGTGCGGCAAATACATCGCGGCGCTTCGAGGGTATGCAGCCCGATGACGAAGGGGAGAACATATCAGATCGGAATTTCACATTCTGCGAGCTAACCGCCCAGTACTGGGCTTGGAAGAACCTCGATGCCGACTACTACGGCCTCTGCCATTACCGGCGATACTTCTGCTTTGATGGCCTCGAGCATTCCGCGAACGATCACCTTCAAATTGAAGAGGACTCTCTGTCGTCGTTCTCTCTGCGCGATTACCGGCTAGACGATGCAGATCTGATCGAGCGATGTGTTTCGGAGTGCGATATGGTGGCCCCTCCCTATTGGGACATATCCAAGGCCGAAACCCCGGATGGGGTGAAGCGGACCATACAGGAGCATATGGTCGCTTACGGACTGTTTCTCGAGGACGATATTGCTTTACTTCGAGAGATCGTTCAAGAACGACAGCCGGAATACGCAAACGATCTTGATGCGTACCTAAGTGGCAGTAAATATCTTGGCTACAGTTGTTACATCATGCGAAAGGATCTGTTCCAGCGGTTTTGCGAATTCGAGTTCGATGTGTTGCTTGAGTTTGACAAGCGATTCAACTATGAGGGTTTGACGACGACGAGAAAACGTATTTGCGGCTATTTGGGTGAGATACTGTATAGCGTGTTCGTGCGTCGTATTGAAGAAGAAGAGCTGCGAATCGATCGATACCCGCTCGTTTTCTTCCTCGACACGTCCGTATCATGCGCTCCTTCGAAGGAAGATTCGACCGGAGCCGATCTGGCGAGGATTGTCTGGCGGTATCGTGATCGGCCGACAAGCGCGTTCGTTGTATGTCTGGAGAGCCTGATTCGTACCCTTGATCCGACTCGAAGTTACGAGGTGGAAGTGCTTCATGAAGTGGATTTCGTTTTCGACACGGTGCTCAATGCGCTCAAAGCCATCCCCGACAATCTCATAATCAAGCATTCGCAATGGTCGGTTTTCGATTGTCCCCAGGAGGTCGCAACCTTATCGCTTGACGATTTTGATATTGCACAGCCCTTGTTGTTGCCCTGGTTGAGCTCGGGATATGAAAATGTTCTCTGGATCGATGGGCTCGCACTCTTTCAGGATGATCCGGCTCAGATGTTGAATGCCGTAGACGGTGATTCGGCGTTCGTTTGCATGCAAAACATTCTTTTGCAGCGTGAGTTGAATAAGCCGACGACGCGCTATTTCTTAAGCGAGTATGGATTGGATACGAGAGTCGATGAGATTCTTGATACAACGGTGATGGCGATCAATTCGAAAATAGCGCGAGAAGCGGTCGATCCCGCATTGATCGTTAATGAGTTGCAAAAATTAAGAGGGGAATACCGCTATACCCAGCCCAAGAGGCCTGAGTATAAGCCGGAGGTGCGGAAAAGGACCGAAGTCCCTTCGGCGTACCTTTTGGGTAACCAGGCTTTCCGTGCACAACTCCTTTCGGTTATAGGAGCTATGCCGCTGCCATTTGAGAACGTGTCGACGTGCATCGACTTACCAGATACTATGACTTGGGCGAACGAAGACACCGCTCGGGCATGGAAGGCTGCGCGGCATCCGACGATAGTGTATCCTGAATACGGAAAACCTCCCTTGCTAAGCGGCAGTCATCGCTTCGGCGGGGCATTCTGGATTGCGGCGCGGGATACAACGGTATATGAGGTGCTGTTGGCTGAGGAGTTGGAGCCCGATGCGCCGTCCGCAAAAAGGTTGCTGTTTCCCGAAGGCAGTAAGAGAAGAAGGATTGCCAGCAAAATGATTCGAAAGTTTCGGAAGTAGTAGCAATGTGGGTTGAATTTTTGTTGGCATGTATAGTATTAGCCGGAATTGTATATGTACCGGGTTGCTTGTTCTTGAAGTCGTTCCGTTCGGATTGGTTGACGAGTATCGTGTGTGCTCCGGTATTCACAATACCGGTTTACAGCATGCTGGGTGTGGTGTACGCGCAGATAGGTGTCGCTGCTTCTATGGCGACTCTCGTCGTTCCTCTCGTGGTGCTGGAGGTTGTCATATTCGGCTGCTCTCTCGCGCGCGGAACAGTAAGGTTTGCCGCATCGCTCCGAGCTGGGCAGCAGAGAAGGCCAATCACTCGCTCAGCATGGTTTGGTCTGTTCTGCTACGTTCTCGTTGCCGCTATTCTTGCGTTCTTCTATTATGTGCAAACGCTTGATGGAGCCTGGTCATTTGCGCAAGATAGCGACAATAGCTGGCATCTTGCCCTTATTCAGTCCTTCAGTCAATCGGGAAACGCTTCGATGCTCGACGCCACGCTGTACCATGATCTGGAAGGTTTAGGGCTGACGACGCTCGTTCCGGTTACTGGTTCGTTCTATCCAGCCGCATGGCATATTTTAGCTGCTCTCGATGTGATGGCTTTGCAGGTGCCTGTTTCTCTTGCAGCGAATGCGGTGAATTGCCTATTTATAATTCTGGTATTTCCGTCGAGCATGTTCTTGTTTTTGCGGACTTTATTCGAGAAGCACAGCTGGTTGCTTGTATGTCTTGGTTCCATCATATGCTTGGGATTCGTTGCGTTCCCATGGGGCATGTTGCTCTCTGTTTCTGGTCCTCTATTTCCCAACCTCGCAGGCTTCTCGCTCGTGCCGCTGTGCTGCACGTTCTTTATACGGTTGTGTAGGGGGGGCTCGCGACGCCGAATGGCAATGCTTGCGATTCTGCTGGTATTCGGTCTAATGGCTTTGGTCGTGCTGCATGCTAATGCAGCGTTTACCACTGCGCTTATCCTTATCCCTTTCTGCGTCTATCAGATTTTCCTTCGCATCATGAATAGCGGCTTACGATCTTCGATTAAACCCTGGTATGCCGTTGCTGGATGCCTCGCATTTTTGGTTGGTGTAGCAGTGATATGGTATTTGCTGTATACCACGCCGTATCTTCAGAGTACAGTGCACTACAACTGGGCATCGTATGCAAGCATTCGTCAAGAACTGGTCAATATAGTCACACTGGGCTTTCGGGTTCCTGCTGCGCAAATATCGCTCGCGATACTGGTTTTTATTGGCGTCTTGTATACGCTATACGAAAGACGATATCTGTGGTTAACGGTTTCTTATGCTGTCATATGTGCATTCTGCTTTGTTGGAGCAACGACTGACGGTGCGCTCAAGAGCTTTCTTACGGGCTTCTGGTATACCGATCCTTATCGGCTCGCGGCGATGGCAGCCTTAATTGGCATTCCGCTTGCCACCCTGGGCCTCTATATTTTGCTCCAGGCGGTGAAAAAAATTTCGACAAGGATGGTGGCGCCCGAGAAGAGCAAGAGTCTGATAACTATTCTTTCGGTCGCGCTCGTTATCGGATTTATTGCTGTGAACTACTATCCAAGTTACACGCTTCCTGGGCGCGGAAATGTTGTAACCGCGTTCGGCGATTATGAGACGTGCAACATTCTTGCAAACTTGCAAGATCGCGACAATCTGTATGATCGGGAAGAAGCTGCGTTTGCGGGAAAGGTGAAGGATGTCGTTGATCCTGCATACTGCATTTACAACAATGCCGATGACGGTAGCCCATTCGCCTATGCTTTCGAAGGCCTCAATCTGTGCTATCGCAGATCGGCAGCCCAACTTCTTGATGGAGGCGAGTCTGTCCAGAGCGAACTCCTGAGAAATCGGATTGATGATCTCGCCTCTGATGACGAAGTGCAAAAGGTGATCAAGGATGCTAATATTAGGTACATTTTGATTCTTGACTTAGGTGGCGAGATAACCGACGAGCGTTGTTTCTATGGCTACTATACGCCGAGTAAATGGACGGGCATTAACAATATCGATGATGAAACGCCTGGACTTAAAACGTTGCTTGCTGAAGGCGACATGCGCTTGTATGAAATTCTTCCGGTGAACTAGTATTTAATCGTGTCGTCTTATGGGGATGCAGAGTGATCCCTAGCTTCTGAGAGACCTTTGCAGATCCTTCAGCAGCAGCATCTTGTCCAAATCGCTGAACTGCGTGGAGTCGCCGAAAAAGACCACTTTTGAAAGCGTATCTTTCTTTGCTTCGATGTAGCTGAAGTTGTTGGTGATGCTGTCGAGGTTCTGGGCATCTTCTACCAGCACGGTGGCATTACGCTGTTTCGTCAAAGGGCCCATGGCAAGGGCGTCGGACGGATTCCAGATAGACACGAAAAAGGCCTCGAAACTCTGGTCGGTCGTATTGTCTCGTGCTTCTACCCATGACGTAATGATGTTGTTGGCATCGAAGGGGTCTTTGCCGCAGAAGCGCGTGATCGGGATGCCGGCCTTTTCGAAGGGCGCCAGGCACTCCGCTGGGAACACGTCTTCTCCTCCGAGGAGGAGCACTTCGTCGAACGAGCCCGAGACGAGAGATTTGAGGACGTCTTCCCCAATCACGCCGCGTGAAACGCTGAAAAACAAGGGCATGCGATTGCGGTAGCTGTATGGCATGAAGCACAGGATGTCGCCGATGCCCTCCTGATAGGTAAGGATGGCTTTGCGTCCCCACCACTCGCTCTCGCCGTGCTTGAAAAGGGCGTAAGCCAAGCGCTCTTCCGAATTCTGATCGATGCGTGTGATAGTTGCAGCGGGGGAGATGACTTCAAGCCGTTTCACAACGGCATCCGAAATCAAGTCGCTTCCTCCCAGCACCGTGATGCTGGATATCTGCATCTGGCGGATTTTCTGATCCACAATATCTGGAAGACGGTCGGGTCGCGTGAGCAAAACAGGCATTTCGTTCAAGCTGGAATAGGCATTGGCAAGCATGCAGACGGCATGGTTTTCACCAGGCGCGAGAATGATCGAGCCTGATCGTTCGCCCCCTTCGAGGCTTTCGAGGAGGTTCACGGGCGTAGCGTAGCGGGTTTCGCCGGCGAACGTTTCTACAAGCTCGTCGCAAGGTATTGAGGGATCGCGCAGCAGTTCGAATATGCGCTCTTCCGATTCAGCCGATCCGATATGTCCCCCGAGGACGCGATACACCTGGCAGACATCCTGCGCGGTGCCATCGATGCGCACATGGCCCTTCTCAATCCATACTGCCTTATTGCACAAGCGTTCTACCTGGTTGTTGTCATGAGAGACGATAAGAACCGTCACCTGATGTTCTTTGATAAGCGTCTGTATTCGCCGTTCGCATTTCTGCTGGAACATGAAGTCGCCGACGGAGAGCACCTCGTCCACAATGAGGATGTCGGGAACGATGACGGTGGCGATGGCGAACGCAATGCGCGCTACCATGCCGGACGAATAATTCTTCAGGGGCATATCGAGGAATTTCTCGATTTCCGCGAATTCGACGATTTCGTCGAAATGGTCTTCGATAAAGCTCTTCGAATAGCCGAGCAGGGCGCCGTTCAGATAGATGTTCTCACGCGCCGTCAACTCCATGTCGAACCCGGCACCCAGCTCGATGAGCGGTGCGATGTTGCCGTTGATGGTGCACGTGCCTTCGGAGGGCTCGAGGACGCCGGCGATGATCTTGAGCAAAGTCGATTTGCCGGATCCGTTGGTGCCGAGGATGCCGAATACGTCTCCTTTGCACACCTCGAGGGAGATGTCGTCGAGCGCGCGGAATTCCTTGAAGCGCAGCTCCCGCCTGGCCAGGGCGATCGCATACTCCTTGAGGTTGTTCATCGTCTCATTGGCCATGTTGAATACCATCGAGACATGGTCGACCTTTACCATGACTTCTTCGCTTGAACTTTCCACTTCCTCGATGCTCGAACCGAGAAACGAAGTATTGACGACTTCGGGCATGCTGACCACCTATACGTAAAGGATGAATTTCTTCTCGAGCTTGCGGAATGTGAAGTAGCCGATGAGCAGCGCAGCCACGCCCATTCCGAGGCAGATCAGGTTCTCCGTGAGTCCTGGCGTCTGGCCCCACAGGGCGATCTCGCGCAAGTAGGTGACGTAGTGGTACATGGGGTTGAAGTTCATGACCGGCACCATCCAGTCCGGAAGAATGCTCACGGGATAGAACAGCGGCGTTGCGTACGTCCAGGCGGTTATCACTACGCTCCACAAATGACCGATGTCACGGAAGAACACGACGAGCGCAGAGAGAAGGAATCCCAGCCCTGCACTGAACAGAAGGACGTACAGCAGCAGCAGGGGGAGGAACAGCAGGTTGACGGTGGGCGCCACCTGGAAGTAGATCATAACAACGGCGACCGCGATAAGCGAGAGGCAGTAGTTCACCAGTTGGAACAGCACCTTTTCGAGAGGAAACAGGATCTTCTCGATGCGGATCTTCTTGATAAGCGACGACGAATCGATGATCGAGTTCATGGCGGTGGTGGTGGAATCGGCCATGAGCGTGAAAAGCGTGCTGCCCAGAATCAGATACAAGGGGAAGTTCTCGATGTCGAACCGGAAAAATGTGCTGAACACGGCCGAAAGCACGCACATCATGAGGAACGGATTGAGCACCGACCACACCACACCCAAAGCGCTGCGGCGATATTTCAGCTTGAAGTCCTTCGACACCAACGAGGTGAGAATGAACCAATTCCGGCGCATTTCAGGTTTCGATATGCTGCGCAAAGCAAATGCCTTCCCGTGTTGATTCGCTGAGCGGAATCCCCGTACATCGTAGAGTGCAAGTATAGCCTACTTGCCGATGCCGAAAGCGAAAGCATATAACGATTATATGGAACTGTCTTGCGGTTTGGCCTGGAGGTAGCTGCCGATTTCCACGCTATACGGTAGGGTGGAGGTATTCTTTTCCGACACCGTGCGCGAGCCGACGGATTATGCGGCCGGCCCAATGGAGGCAGCGATGACGAGCCATAAGCTTTCGAACGTCATGTTGAAGGTGGACGACCATATGTCCGCATACCCGCAGGCGTACTATCGGGCGGAAGGCTCGGCAACGTTCGATGCGGGGGCGCTTGCGTTCTCAGGAACGGTTGACTTCCTGGCCTACTTCAACGCCTGCTCCGTCAAAAAATGGCGTACCTATGCGGAAATCGAGTCGGTTCGGCTGCGTCTCGTTTTGTCGGGCGATCGGTGCATGCTGCGTTTTCGCGGGATTGCGAGCGGCGATGACGAGCCGACATCGCTTGGGGAAGACTTGATCTTGAAAGGGGATGAAGCGTGCTGCGTTCGTGCGGAAGGCGATCGCTTCATCTTCGACGTGTCTTTGCCCGAAAGCGACAAGGATATCGTCGCATTCGAGCTCGAATCGAGTGGAGCGACGAAGCTGCACGAAGCCTACTATCATGCTGACGTGGACGACGCGGACATCAATCCCGTTCGGCTTGCCTTGGCCACGACCACGTTCAAAAAAGAGCAGTATATCGTTCCGAACATCGGCCTCGTCAAGCGCGAGGTTCTGGGTTCCGACGATCCGATAGCTGAAGCATTCCATATGTTCGTCGTCGATAATGGGCGCACGCTCGATGCCGAGGAACTCAGCGACGACGGCGTGACGGTTCTGCCAAACCCCAACGTCGGAGGAGCCGGCGGATTCGCGCGCGGCATGATGGAGGCGCTGGCATCCGAGGAGGGCTTCACGCACGTGCTACTCATGGACGACGACGTCATCGTATCGCCGGAGAGCCTGAAGCGCACGTTCAACCTGCTCGCGCTCGCGAAGGGAAGGTACCGCAGCGCGTTCATTAACGGCGCCATGCTGGCTGTCGAGGAGCCGAACCTGCAATTCGAGGACGTGTCGTTCGTCCGCGACACTGGAGCGTACGCTCGCATTAAAGAAGACCTGCACATCGATCGCGCGCAGGATATCGCAGACAACGAGGCCATCAGCGTCGAGGTGCCGAAGGCATACGGCGCCTGGTGGTACAGCTGCATCCCGTTGTCTGTCGTGCGCGAGAAGGGTCTGCCGTTGCCGTTATTCGTCCGCTGCGACGACGTCGAGTACGGCATGCGTGCCGAGCCCGTCTACATGACCATGAACGGCATCTGCGTGTGGCATGAAGGGTTCGAGGGCCGGTTCCGCCCTTCGGTCGACTGCTACCAGTACGTGCGCAACTTCCTCATCATGATCGCGATGGACGACTGCGCTTCCGAAAAGCTGTTCGTCACGCGCCTCGGGCGCAACATCCGCCTGCATCTTCGCACGATGTCCTACGACACGGTGGAGCTGTTCCTGGACGGCTTCGAGGACTACCTCAAGGGGCCGGACTATCTGGCGCATGTGAGCGGCGAGAAGCTGATGAAGACGAACGGGGCGAAGAACGAGAAGCTTGTGCCGGTGGGGGAGCTCGACCAAGACACGATAGCATCGCTGAAAATCGTTCCAGGCAACTTGGACGGCGGCGTGCGCAAGGACAGCTTGCTAAAATTGTGGCGCACGCTACCCTACGATCGCCACTACCTCCCCGATGCCTTCCTGCGCGATCGCCCCGAAGCGGTGTTCTACAGCGGCCTCTCGACGCTCGGCGCCTATACGATGGGCGCGAAGACGCTCGTTGCGCTCGATCTGGGCGGCAAGAACGGTTGCGTGCGCCATATGGACAAGGATCGCTGGAGGGGCCTGAAGCGTCGCTGGTCCGATCTGAAAAAGGACTATCGCGCGCGTGGCGACAAGGTGCGCGCGTCCTATAAGGCGGCGAAGCCCTATCTCGTCTCGTGGGAGTTCTGGAACGAGTATTTAGGAACGGACTTGAATCCAAGAGGATAGTCGAAGACGGAAGATGCCATTCGCTCTGCGATGGCCTTCGATATCCGACAACGAATTGCCAAGTGCCCCTATTGCACGTCGTGGGACGGCAGGCTCTCCTCCGTACCTGCATCCACGTACTCGATCTCGGGGTGGAACCCGAAGCCTTCCAGGTTGCCCTGCAGAATGGTGCGCCAGCGCTCGAGCTTCTTCGACTTCGCCTTGGTCAGCACGAGAACGGTATGGTACAAGCCCCTGACGACGATATACGCGTAGCCCTTGAGGCCCTCGCGCCGGTACAGTACCACGTCGTTGCGGTACGCCAGCTTGTAGCGCGCGATCTTCTCCTCGGAGTCCAACGCGATGTTTCCCACGCCGTTGCTCTTGGACGCATGGGTCACGACGCTCTTGCCGACCACGTAGCAGGGGTGCGCGCGCGAGATTCGCCGCGTGAACTCCCAGTCGTCGCTCCAGATGAAGAAGTCCTTGATGGGCAGGCCCAGCTCTTTGATGATCGCCGCGGGCACGAACAGCGACACGAACGAAGCGAGCGTCGCGGGCTGCAGCTTGGGTGCGAAGTCGACGATGCTGCGCGTCAGAGGGTGGCGCTGCACGTTCATCGTGCAGATGCCGCCGTCCGTCCAGCGGACCACGCTCGAGAGGTAGCCGTAGTCTCCTCCGAGCCGGGCGTCTGCGCGCAGGAGCTCCAGCAGCGTGTCCTCGTGGGGCATGCAGTCGTCGTCCATGATCCAGACGTAGTCGCAGCCCAGCTCGACCGCTTTGCGCATTCCGCAGTTGAAGCCGCCGGCGCCGCCCAGGTTGGATCCCGTGTTGGAATACCAGATGCCGCCCTCTTGTATGAGCTCGTCGAGCGCCTCGCGGGTGCCGTCGGTGCTCGCGTTGTCCACCACGATGACCTCGAGTTCGGCTTCGGGGAACTCTGCCCGATGATTCTGCGCCTGAAGGCGCTGGAGGCACTGCAGCAGCAGTTCTTTCCGGTTGTACGTCACGACCACTGCCGCGATACGGCTCATTGCGTCTCCGCCTTTCGTTGCAAAACGGGGTGGGGTGCTCGTTGCATGGTTCCTGTCGGCATGGAGCGCGCGCCCCTACCTATTCGCCTTCAGGCGCGCGAACAGATTCGTGCTGTGGCGGCGCACCCACGAGATGAACGCGCCCTCCCACATGGTCAGGCGCGCGTCGCCTCGGCGCAGCGGTGCGAGCATGAGCTTCATCATGGTCGAGCGGGGCTGCGCCTTCGCGAGCGCGTCTTTCGCGTGCGGGGTGGAGATCATGCGCTCGATCTCGGCTCGCTTCTCGGCTTTGGGCAGCGTGCAGCTCTTGTTGGTGACGTTCTCGACGCATCCCACAAGGCGCTCGGCATAGCGCCGCGCCAGAAACTCCCGGATCTCGTCCGAGTCGAGCCCCCATTGGCCGTACAGCTCGCAGAGCCACCGATGCTCCTCCTCGCGCTTGCCGTACATGTCGCTGCGGTACTTTGTGTTCTCGCTTTCGGCCCGCGCGCGGAGGAAGTGGTAGTAGCGCTCGGGAATGCAGCCCACATGCTCGATATCGCGGATGACGTCCAGATTGAAGGGGAGGTCGTCCCAGAACGTCTCGGGAAACACGATGCCGTGCTCGTACAGATAGGAGCGGCGGTAGAGCTTGTTCCACGGCGCGTACAAAAGCTGCGCGTCGAATAGCCGGTGTGCGTGCTCGCGAAATTGCTGCTGCGTCCCGTACACCGCGTCCGGAGCAGTGCGCAGTTCGCGGTAGAACTTGTCGTCGCCGTAGTAGGTGTCGATGTAGAAGCCTGCCACCACCAAATCGAGCGCATGCTCGGCCGCGAGCCGGTGCATGTCCTCGAGCATGGTCGGCTCGCACCAGTCGTCGCCGTCCATGAAGTAGAGGAACTCGCCCGTCGCCTGGGCGATGGCGGTGTTCCGGGCGCGCGCCGCGCCCCCGTTCCGCTGGTGGATCGCCTTGACGCGCCCGTCCTCGGCAGCCAGCTCGTCGCAGATCGCCCCCGTCGCGTCGGTGCTGCCGTCGTCGACGATCAGCAGCTCGAAATCCTCCAGCGTTTGCCGTTGCAGCGATTGCACGGCGCGGTGAAGCCACGCCTCGACGTTGTAGGCGGGAATGATGATGCTGATAACAGGGCGGTGCGCCACGGACGGCCTTTCCAAAAGCGTGCAAGCGAACATGCCTATAGTCAATTCTAAACGAAACGTTATAATATTCCTTCGGTGCGGCGTCAATTCGAAAAAATGGCAGAGATTGCCGAGACAAGGAGTGTGGTGCATGAACCTGGTCGAGTGCCTCGCGCTCTTCGTGCTCGCCGCACTCGCGACCATGCTCCTCGTCCCCGCGGCGAAGCGTTTGGCCGTCAGGTTCGATGCCATCGACTATCCCAGCGCACGCCGTGTGAACAAAGAGCCCGTTCCCCGCATGGGCGGCGTGGCCATGCTCGGCGGCCTTCTCGTCGCCCTGCTCGCGGTCTTTGTAGGCATGTGCGTACTCGGCTGGGCCGATCCTTTCGTACCGCACCCGTCTCTCAAGGTGAATTATATCGGCGTCGGAGCGGGTGTGCTATTCATGTTCGCTGTGGGCGTGGTCGACGACGTGGTCGATTTGAAGCCGAAGACGAAGCTGGCGGGGCAGGTGGCGGCCGCATGCATCGTCGTGGCCTCGGGGCTGTTGCTCTCGAGCGTGCGCAATCCGTTCGGTGCGGGCTTCTTGGAATTTGGCTGGTTCTCGTATCCGCTCACCGTGTTCTACCTTGTCGCATTCGCGAACGTCATCAACCTCATCGATGGGCTCGATGGGCTCGCCGCCGGGATCACGGCCATCTCGGCGTTCACGCTCTTCGCGTTTGCCGTGCTCACGTTCCGTCCCGATGCAGCTATCATGTCCATTGCGCTCGCCGGCGTCTGCGTCGGATTTCTCAGGTACAATTTCCACCCTGCATCCATCTTCATGGGCGATTCCGGTGCGCTGCTCCTCGGGTTCTCGCTTGGCATCGTGTCGCTGTTTGCGGTGGCGCGTTCGGCGGCGTTCGTGTCGCTGCTCGTGCCGCTTCTGGCCGCGGGTGTACCCATCATTGACACGGCGCTTGCTATTGTGCGCCGCACGCGTGCGCATAAGCCCATCGACCAGGCAGACAGCGGGCACATTCATCATCGGCTTATGGAGACGGGCTTTTCTCAGCGTGCTACGACGCTCATCATGTGGGGTTGGACGGCGGTGCTCGCGCTGTGCGGCGTGCTCATCACGCGACTGAGCGGCATGGGGCGTATCGTCGTATTCTGCATCGCTGCGGGCGTCACGGCGTATGGAGTGCTCAAGTTGCATCTGCTCGATCCCGTCTTGCTCCACCACTACCATCCCCGAAAAAAAACGAAGCGCGGGCGCGCCGATGGGGATGGCCGTACGGACGAGGAGGCCGGGGGATCGGACTCTGAAGGAGGATCTGGGCGCGACGAAAACGAAGGTGCTGGGAGCGGAACGCCCCGCTCGTAAGTCTCGCTCGAAGACGGCTTTGGCTCTCTACATGCGCTTCAGTTGCTCCACCCCGATGAGCGCCGAGGCGTGCGTCTCGCGCACCAGGCCCATCAGGGAATGTGCCGTGGTCATATCGCCGCAGCGCAGTGCTTCGGTCATATCGCTGGCCGCGCGGTAGAGGTTTCCCAGCGAGAGGTTGCCGGCTACTCCCTTGAGCGCATGCGCATGGTGGTACGCCCCTTCGACGTCGTTGCGGTCGATCGCGTCGTTCAAAGCGGCGAAGTGGGGATCGTCGCCGAATTTGACAGCTATCCGCTTGTAGAGCTCCTTGTTGCCGCCGAAGCGCTCAATGGCCTCGTCATAATCCACTCCGTTTGCGGCCAGTAGATCCTCGCTCATGGTCATCCTTCCGTATTACGGTTGCCCTGCGCGCGATCCGCCTCTGCGCGACAGGGGCGGAGTATAGAGCTCACACGCTGCGAGCGTCGAGGCGGAGTGCGAATTGTCATAGATTTGTTGAATTTTAATGCCGCGGCCCGTTTGGGCGTGTTTCCGACCGGAACGCCGTTTCGCGTCTTCGGGGTCTCCTGCTCGGTACATGGCAATTGTGCGAACAGTCAGCAAGGCTATCTGTATTATAGATATCTGATGTTTGGGGATTCGCATAGCGTTTCCCCGGATCGACCATTGACTCAGCGTTCGTTTCCCGTAAGATACCCAACTATGAGTTCGCGTTTCGCGCATACCGTGGCCATGTGCATGCCCAAGCCTGGGCCTCTCGGCGCATTCGCTGAGGCCCAGGCCTAGCTTCCGTGCGGCCTTCGTCTATAATAAATGGCCGCATTTCCGCAACAAGGACGAAACGACGACCGATCGAGACCACCATGATCCAGTTACAGCATCTGAGCAAGACCTACGAAGGCAGCGCCGAGACGGCCCATCATGCCCTGCGCGATGTCGACCTCGCAATCGCCGACGGCGACGTGTTCGGCATCATCGGCGCCTCGGGCGCGGGCAAGTCTACGCTTGTGCGGTGCATCAACCTGCTCGAACGTCCGACCGGAGGCCGTATCCTCATCGACGGCCGAGACGTGACGGATCTGTCCGGCAAGCAGCTTTTGGAGCTGCGCTCCTCCATCGGCATGATCTTCCAGAACTTCAGCCTGTTTCAGCAGCGCACCGTGCTGCGCAACGTGACATTCCCGCTGGAGCTTCGCCACGAGAAGAAGGAGCCGCGTGAGAAACGAGCGCGCGAACTGCTCGAGCTCGTGGGGCTGGGCGATCTGGCCGACCGCTATCCCAGTCAGCTCTCCGGCGGCCAGCAGCAGCGCGTCGCCATTGCTCGAGCGCTTGCCAACAATCCCGCCATCATGTTGTGCGACGAGGCTACGAGCGCGCTCGACACGCGCTCGACGGTCTCTATTCTGAAGCTGCTCGCCGACATCAACCGCGACCTCGGCGTCACGATGGTGGTCATCACACATTCGCTGGCTGTGGCGCAGAAGGTGTGCAACCGCATCGCGGTTATCGACGGCGGGCGCATCGTGGAGGAAGGGCTTACGGCGGAGGTGTTCGCAAACCCGCAGAGTCCGGTGACCCGTGAGCTGATCGAGAACGATAGCCTGTCGGGCGATCTAGCGGCGTGGAAGGAGCCTGAGCCGTCCGAAGGGAACCGGCTGGATGATCCTGCTACGGGTTCTCTGGAGCTTGTCGACGCGCCTGGGAACCCTGCGGTTCGCCTCGATCGGCAGGGGAGGTAGCATGGATTTCCTGATGCAGTTCTTCGACGCGTATGGCCTGCTGCTTGCGCAGGGCACGTGGGACACCATCGTCATGACGGGTGTGTCCACGCTGTTCGCCTACGTTATCGGCGTTCCGCTCGGCGTGGCGCTCATCGTGACGGGCCCGAACGGTTTGAAGCCTCATCGCGTGCTCAACGCGGTGCTCGGCTGGATCGTGAACATTGGACGCTCCATCCCCTTCATCATCCTGCTTGTGGCGCTCATCCCGTTTACACGTTGGATCGTGGGCACGTCGCTCGGCGTACCGGGGGCTATCGTGCCGCTCGTGGTGGCGTCCGCCCCGTTCGTGGGACGCATGGTGGAGCAGAGCTTGGCGGAGGTCGATGGCGGGCTGGTGGAGGCAGCGCAGAGTTTCGGCGCGAGTGTCTGGCAGATCGTGACGAAGGTGTTTCTCAAGGAGAGTTTGCCGTCGCTCATCCGTGGCGTATCCATCACGTTTATTACGCTGTTCGGCTACTCGGCCATGGCGGGCACGGTGGGTGCGGGCGGACTGGGCGATATTGCCATCCGTTATGGGTACCAGCGCTACCAGGACGACGTCATGATAGCAGCGGTCATTTTATGCATCGTGCTCGTGCAGGTATTTCAGAGTGCGGGCGACATCGCCGCCCGAAAAGTGGACAAGCGCTAACTCGAAAGAGCGCCTTGCGCCCATGCTGCGTTTTGCGTCCAGCGAGAGCATGCGCCGCGCGACGGGAGCGGGAGGCTGCTGCTCGCTGAAACGAGGGAACGCGACTCATAGCGCTTTGATGCGAGACAAGAGACGAAGAGAAAAAGGAAGGGAACAATATGAAGGCATCGAAACTGATCAGGGCGGTCGCTGCTGCGGCGGTCGCAAGTGCGGTGGCGGTTGCGCTGGCGGGCTGCGGCTCGTCGGGATCGGCTGCCAAGCAGATCGCCGTCCCGTCGGATCCTACGAATGAAGCACGTGCCCTGCTGCTCCTTCAGGATCAGGGGCTTATCACGCTGAAGGACGGCACGGGACTGTCGGCCACGAAGAACGACATCGAGGAGAATCCCTACAACATCGACATCGTCGAGACCGAAGCGGCATCTGTGCCGCGCACGCTCTCCGATGTGAACATGGGCGTGGTTAACGGCAACTATGCCATCGGCGCAGGCATCGACACTTCGACGGCGCTCGCCAAAGAGGCCACCGACTCCGAAGCGGCCGACAAGTACGCCAACGTGGTGGCCGTGCGCGACGGCGACGAGGATAGCGCCAAGATCAAGGCTCTCATTGCCGCGCTGCAGAGCACTGAGGTGCGCGACTTCATCGACGCTACCTACGGTGGTTCGGTTGTGCCAGTGGGAAGCGCGTCGGACGTCGAGATTCCGGACGCGACGGACGGCGACACGGTCATCAAGGTGGGTGCGTCTCCGGCTCCGCACGCTGAGATTCTCGCCCAGGCGAAGGATATCCTTGCCGAGCATGGCTATACGCTCGAAGTCGTCGAGTACTCTGACTACATCCAACCGAACGTCGCGCTCGACGACGGCGAGTTGGACGCGAACTACTTCCAACACATCACGTACCTGGAGGACTACAACGCCGAGAACGGCACCACGCTCGTGTCGGCCGGCGCCATCCACTTCGAGCCGCTGGGACTGTATCCGGGCAAATCGGCGAGTCTGGACGACCTGAAGAAGTAGTCCGAAGAGGCTTGCTGCTCATCCCTTCGAACGGGAACCGGCCCGATACGGTTCTGAGACGAGGAGCCGCTCGGGTTGTCATTCGGCTTGCGCGCGCCTATACTGTGCGCAGATTCCGCCCCGAACGAGAAAGGCGACGATCATGGCCGCTGGCAGCACCGCTCTTTTCGCCGATGTCGTGTTCTGCGCGCTGCTGATCGGCGCATGGTGGTGGAACAAGAGGCACTGAGCTCTGATCGGATGCCTCCGAAAAAATCGGCGCTCGACTTCGATACCGCGAGGAGCTCTCGGGATGCCGGGGGCTCCTCTGCTCGAATGGGTCCAACGTCGTTGAGAGGCGCGGCTGAACGGGGCAGGCGCCGGTCGAGTGCAGATGAGCGCCCAGGCAGGATGCCTGCATTCTGCAATGGATATTATCTGGACGAAGGCGCCTGCACCAGTGCAGTCCCGTATAATCGCTGATGATGCGAAAGGACGATCCCGTGAGTCTTGATCGAACCAGGTTCTCCCGTATAACCGTGACGAGCGACGAAGACGACGATGTTGTCATCCATGCGGGCGCGCGCGCCGAATCGACGCTGCCGGCAACGGAGGACGATGATGCGCGCTGCGGCGAAGCGATCGGCGGCGATATGGCAGGAGGCGACATGTCTTCTGACGTTCCGGCTGCCGAGGAGCAGACGAAACGGACGGTTGCCGCGGATGCGCCGAAGGAGCACGACTCGTCTTCGGATCGCCCCGTGCGCAAAACCGAGTTTGTCGGGTCTGATGCGAGCTCTCATAAGACGATCGCAGACGACCTCGAGCTGGCGCCCATGTCGCTCATGCAGAAGATCATCATTATTCTTGCGGGCCTCGCTGTGGTTGCAATCGTCGTGTATATCGCGCTCATGCGCTAGCACCGCCCATGTCAGGAAGGTACAACGATGGCCAAGCACATCAAACATGCATCTGATGAAACCCCCGCCGATCTTTCCGGCGCGAGCGAAGCCGATGAGCGTATCGGTCTGACCGAGGCATTCGCGCCTGTGTCCGACAGCGACGCTTCGCATGCGGGCGGGTTCAGCTACCGCGGCGACAGCGACGATGAATACCCCGATGCGCTTGACAGTCTCGAGCCGCAGGATCCTCCCGCCGTGGTGTTCGATGGCTCCGAGCCAGTGGTGCCGGATGAGCCTGCTGGCAAGCACGGCAGGCAGCGCAAGGACAACGTGCCGCCTTATCAGCGTAAGTCCCGCCGTATGCGCAGGATACTCATTGCTGTAATCGTATTGTTGGTCCTGCTTTTGGGCGCGCTCGGCTTTTTTGCCTGGCAATGGTTCAATCAGAGCCAACTTGTCGCAGCGCAGCAGGCGCAGGAGCAGAAGAGCGTTCAGGATGTCGATGCGCTGGCGAAAGACGGCACGTCTGACGCGGACACCGCCACAACGAAAACGACCGACGTACCCGATCTGGTCGCACTGCTGGGCAGGACGCAGGAGGAGGCGGTTGCGGCTCTGCAGCGCGGCGCCACGGTCACGAGCACACGCGAGGTCAACGAGGAGGGCAATCCCATCAAGACGAGTGTGACGGTGGCGCTATCAGGCGAGCCATCCGACACGCGTTCGGGAACGCCGACGGTTTACCTCGGCCTGGGAGAGGATGGCGCGATCGTGCAAGCAGGTTACTCGGCCGCCACGGCATCGCTCGGCTACGGATCTCTCAGCTTTGTTGACGCGGTAGAAAATGATCGCATCATCGAAAAGACGTTGCAGGAAGCCGGCATCGCCGTGTCTGAAAACACAGTCGAGCTTCCCGAGGATCGCTCCGGGTACTCCACGTATGCCTCCGATGGCACGACATTGGTGAAAGAGTCATGCTCGTTCAATGGCACTGCCGACATCGACGGAGCTGCGCACGAATGGTCGTCGGTATTGCTCTACGACTACACCACGGCCAATGCCTCCGGCAATCTTGCCGACACGATCCGCACAATTTACGTCTACATCAATGCATAGGCTTCAGTGCTCGGTCGAGAGCACGTTGCCTCGACCGGTGCTACCATGTACGCATGAGCCTGTTCCATGCTGAGCATATCACCTTGTCCTACCGTTGCGGCGGCGAAGCCGTGACGCTTTTGCACGATGAGTCGTTCGCGCTCGAGGCCGGGTCCGTCTACGATCTGGTGGGGCCTTCAGGAGTGGGGAAGTCGACGCTTCTGCGCGCATGCGCGCTCATGATGGAGCGCGATACGGGTGAGCTGTACCTCGATGGGCATCCCTCCTCGGGCTTTCAACCGGCTGCATGGCGTCGCGAGGTGTGCCTCGTGCCGCAGCAGGCGTCGCTTGTGGCGGGCACGGTGCGCGATAATCTGGTGCTCCCATGGAAGCTCAAGGTGAATGCCGAAATGCGCTCTCCCTCTGATGACGAGCTCGCGTGCCTGCTGGAGGCGGCGGATCTCTCCGAGGTGGGGCTCGCGCGCGACGTATCGCGGCTTTCGGGCGGCCAGGCCGCGCGTGTCGCCCTCCTGCGCGCCTTCGCTACGCGGCCGCACGTGCTTTTGCTCGACGAGGTGGATGCTGCGCTTGACGACGACTCCGCGCTCGCGGTGGGCCGCCTCGTGCATAGCTTCATGAATGCGCGCACGACCTGCCTGCGCATCCGCCACCGCGCCTCGGATGGCTTCGCGTCCGGCACGTTTGCGCTCTCGGACGGCGTGCTCTCCTTTGCGTCCGCGGCTGAGGACGGGGCGATCCTGTGACCGAAAGCGTGGTGGACATCGGCTACATCGAGCTGTTCGCGGCGAGCGCGCTCATGTTGGTAGCAGGTCTTGTATCGTGGAAGCTGGAGCTGGGGCAGACACGGCGCATCGTCGTGTCGTCGGTGCGTTGCTTCGTGCAGCTTTTGGCTGCGGGCTTCCTGCTTACGTACTTGTTCGAATTCCAGACATGGTGGCTTGTGCTGCTCGTGCTGGCAGCCATGGTCATCGCCGCCACGCAGATCGCTACCGCGCGCGTGAAGAACCGCGTCCCCGGACTCTCGGGCGCCGTGTTCGTGTCGCTCTTCGTATCGTCTTTCGCCGTCGGGTTCATCGTGGTGGAGGGCATCGTGCATGCCGAGCCATGGTACAGCGCTCGCCAGCTCGTGCCTATCGTCGGCATGATCATGGGAAACGCTATGGCGGCCGTAGCCGTGGCCATCGACCGGCTGTTCGCGGATATGGACGCCCGCGCCTCCGAGATGTTCTCGCTTGTGGCGCTGGGGGCGACGCCGAGCGAAGCGGCCGCCCCTTCGCTCAAGGCAGCCATCGGGGCGGGCATGACGCCGATTCTGGCGAACATGTCGGCAGCGGGCATCGTGACCTTTCCCGGCATGATGACCGGACAGCTGCTTGCGGGGGCTGACCCGGTGGCTGCGGCGAAGTACCAGATCGTGGTCATGCTCATGCTTTCGGCCGCCAACACTATCGCCATCGTTGCGGCTGTCTACCTCACCTATCGCAGGCGCTTCTCGTCCGATGGGTACTATCTGGACAAGGGCATTCGCGCAGACAACCCGTGAAGGCGCGGATAAGGCGGCAGGAGCATCCGTTACCGCAAGGCACGAACCTTTTTATCTCTATGGCATCCGACAGAATGCCGACATCGCAGCTGTCTGCGATGTCTGGTTCTCAACAGGACGGAGGGCTTGTGAATCGAGGTGCGCCGTCTTCAATTCCCCCGATAACGGGCACCACAGCCGCTCCTGCAGCCGAGCGACGTCGATTCGCATGGCTTTCCCGCGCCTCCCCGAGCGCGGCGGCATCGGTTCTCCCATTGACCTTACCGAACGTTGCGGGTAGAGTTGACCTCGACGATTACCGACAGGAAGGGGATGCCATGATCGATCGGGGCACGTGCAAGGCCATGCTGCGCGAAGGCGCGCGGCTCATGCTGGAGCATGCCGAGCGCTTAAGCGACATCGACTCGAAGTTCGGCGACGGCGATCACGGCATCACCATCACGAAGATTGCCAAGCTCGTGAACGAGCGCGTCGAGCAGTGGGACGACGCCTCCGTCAAAGACTTCCTCGACGATCTAGGCATGGACGTGATGGCCGTGCGCGGCGGCTCTGCGGGCCCGCTGTACGGCACGCTCGTCGGCGGCTTGGGCGCCCGGCTCGGCGACGACGAGAACGAGCTTTCCGCCGACGCCGCGCGCCGCATGTTCGCCGGCTGCCTGGCCGAGATGCAGGATATCACGAACGCGCAGGTGGGCGACAAGACCATGATGGACGCCCTGATCCCCGCCGTGGAAGCCGCGCAGACGTGCCCCGCCGCGGACGACGATGCGGCGGCCGTGTTCGCCGCAGCGGCCGAGGCGGCCGAGGTGGGAGCGCGGGCCTCCGAGGGCTTCGCGTCGAAGTTCGGCCGCGCGCGCAGCTACGGCGATCAGACCATCGGCACGCCCGACGCGGGCGCCGTGTCCACCTCGCTGTTCTTGCGGGGGCTGGCGCAGGGCGCCGCGCACTAGAGGGGAACCCGGCCTGCCGCAGCGTGCGGCGGGCCTTTCTTTTCCGGCTGTCAAACGACTGAGGAGGAGCACCATGCAGATGAAGAAGTTCATCAACGACCCCGACAACCTCACGACGGAGCTGCTCGAGGGCCTGGCCCTGGCGAACCCCGACATCCTCGAGCTCGGCGAGGACAACATGGTCATCAACAAGAAGCTGGCCGAGGCCGATCGCGTGACCATCGTGACGCAGGGCGGCAGCGGCCACGAGCCGGCCATCGAGGGTTTCGTGGGCGAGGGCATGGTGGACATCGACGTGGTGGGCGACATCTTCGCCGCGCCGGGACCTGCGGCCTGCGTCGACGCCATCAAGCTGGCCGACAAGGGCAAGGGCGTGCTCTACATCGTGCTCAACCACGCCGGCGACATGCTGACGGGCAACATGACCATGAAGCAGTGCAAGAAGCAGGGCCTCAATGTGGTGAAGGTGGTCACGCAGGAGGACGTGTCGAACGCCCCGCGCGAGAACGCCGATGACCGCCGCGGCCTCGTGGGCTGCATCCCCACCTACAAGATCGCCGGCGCCGCGGCCGCCGAGGGCAGAAGCCTCGAGGAGGTGGCGGCCGTCGCGCAGCGCTTCGCCGACAACATGGCGACGCTGGCCGTGGCCGTGCGCGGCGCCACGCACCCGCAGACGGGCACGCTGCTGGCCGAGCTCGGCGACGACGAGATGGAAATCGGCATGGGACAGCACGGCGAGGAGGGCGGCGGCCGCCAGCCGATGAAGTCCGCCGACGAGACGGCCGCCATCATGGTGAACGCGCTCGTGAAGGACATCGGCATCGAGCCGGGCGAGAAGGTCATGCTCATCGTCAACGGCTCGGGCGCCACCACGCTCATGGAGCAGCTCATCGTGTACCGCGCCGCGGTCAAAGAGCTCGCGAAGCAGGACATCGAAGTGGTGGCGAACTTCGTGGGCGAGATGCTGACCGTGCAGGAGCAGGCCGGATTCCAGATGTTCATGGCGCGCATGGACGACGAGCTGCTGCGCCTGTGGAACGCCCCCTGCACCACGCCGTACCTGAAGAAGTAGGGGAGGCCCATGCTCGTATCTTTGAGAACCGTCCTCGCCTGGGCGGAGGAGAACGGTTGCGCGGCCGCCGCCTTCGACACGCCGAACCTCGAGCTGTTGCTCGCCGCCATCGGCGCGGCCGAGGAGCGCGACGAGCCGGTCATCATCCAACATGCGCAGCTGCACGAAGAGGAGACGTCCATCGACGTGATCGGCCCCATCATGGTGGCACGCGCCGAGGCTTCGCGCGTGCCCGTGTGCGTGATGCTCGACCACGGCGAGGATGTGGGCTACGTGCGCCGCGCCCTCGAGCTAGGGTTCTCGGCCGTCATGATCGACGGTTCGCAGCTGCCCTACGAGGAGAACGTGGCGCTGACGCTGGGAGCGGTGGAGCTGGCCCACGAGTACGGCGCCGACGTGGAGGCCGAAATCGGCTTCACCACGGGCCACGAGGGGCTCGAGAACGCCGACGACGACCGGGAGAACGTGTACACCGATCCCGACGAAGCCGCGCGCTTCGTAGCCGACACGGGCATCGACGCGCTCGCGGCCAGCGTGGGCACGGTGCACGGCTTCTACAAGGCGGCGCCGAACCTCGATTTCAAGCTGATCGAGGAGCTGCGCATCCGTTGCGGCGTGCCGCTCGTCATGCACGGCGGCAGCGGTCTTACGTGCGAGGACACGCGGGCGGCCATCCGCGCCGGCATCCGCAAGATCAACTACTTCAGCTACATGAGCAACGCGGGCGTGCGTGCCGTCGAGGCGCTCATCGCCCAAGAGCATCCGAAGTACTTCCACGCGCTGGCCAACGCGGCGACCGCCGCCATGCAGGCCGACGCGGAAGCCGCCATGGACATGTTCAGTATGGTTCCGTCAGCCTGACGGCCGACGGAACGGGCACCACGGCCAGCCTCGCTGACTTACTACGCCAACCTGGAGACGAGAGGAGATCGGCATGACCGCAACCTATATGCACATTGGCATCCCCATCACGGAGAAGAAGCCGAACATGACTTACAACGAGGCCATGAAGTTCTGGGTGTCGAACGTCGACGACTACGATTACAAGGTGGAGTACCTCAAATTCGAGGAGGGCACGCCCTTCCCCGAGGAGCTGCACCGCCGTTGGCACGTGGCCTACGCGGTGGACGACCTCGACCGGTACGCCGACGATGCCGACCGCATCATCTGCGGGCCCATGGACGCCGGCCCCGGCGTGCGCCTCGCCTTTGTCGAGAAGGACGGCGCCGTCATCGAACTCTACGAGGATAAGAACTAACGTCGCGGTCCGATGCTGGTGGAAGCGCGCGCTCGGCATTGCCGGGCGCGCGCTTCATTGTGTCGAGGGCTCGCATACAGCGTCTCATGCGGATTGCTGCAAGTTCGAGCCGTTTTCGCTATCCCCGATCAGCTATAAAACAACGTTGAAAAGCGCTGATCCGGCATTTTCTCGAAGCCATGACGAAGCGGCGGCATATTGATGCCGTAAGGCTCACAAAACGGCGAGAACTTTCCAACATTTCCGCGAGACGTCCATCATGTGAGCGCTCTCTCGTGCGGTGCTCCCTAGCCTTCCTCTTTGGCGCGACGGACTAGCTGCACGCGCTCGGGCGAGATGGTGGGGATGCGCACGAGCATGAGGTAGAGCAGAAACACCGACACAGTTCCCAGCACGAACCACACGATAGGATTCTGCACGAACCATGCGGACAATCCCATAACAGTGAACGACACGGCCAGGATGCGCGCCTTCGTGCCGATCGGGATGCCGCCGGCTTCCTTGAACGCGGCGACGTACGTGCGGTACACCCGCGTCGACACGATCCAAGCATGGCAGCGCGGCGAGGACTTCGCGAACAGAAACGTCGCGAGCAGCAGCAGTGGGGTGGTCGGCAGCACCGGCACGAACACGCCGATGCAGCCGAGAATGCAAGCAGCCCAGGCGCTGACGAGCATGAGCAGACGGGCGAAACGGTTCAAGTGCGTCCTTCCATTCGGGAGGGCGAGCGCAACGGCGATAAGCTATCCGGTGCAAAAGTATAGCAAACCCAGTCGTGCTATGCGGCAAGGGAATTTCCTCCACCGTCTTGTGTTGCGGCAAAAACGGCAGGCGGCGCGAACTGTAACGAGACCTGCGAATCTCCAAATCTCCCTTCGAAGCAACCTCGATATGCCTCAAGGTCGTCTTCAAATTATTTGTTATACAATCATATGAACTGTTTTCAAAAAAAGGTGGTAGGTGTCATGTCGCAAGACTTACAGCCGACATTGAAGAATACTTCTGCTTTACAGGCCAATTCGCACGATACATCGCTCGATCTTTTCAAAGGCGTCTTAGTTGGAGGGATGGTAGCGGCTCACATTGTCCAGTTCTTTCCCTCGGGTGGAACCGTATCTGAGAGTTTTAGTGCGTACATTAACTTGATCACTTTTTCAGGATTCATGTTCGTATTCGGCTGCACCTGTTCAATAGCTTATTTGTTCAAGCGTATTTCGTATTCCCTTCTTGCGAAAAAGCTCCTGAAAGGATTCGTGCGAACAATAATCGCGTTTTATGTTTCTGGAATCGCCTTTACTATTCTTGTCGCTGAGAGGTGGTCGGCAACTAGCATCATTGAAATTCTGACCTTGCAGAATATCCCCGGATATTCGGAGTTTTTATTGAGCTTTGCATTCATCTTTCCGCTGCTTTTTGTGATGAAGCCTTTTGCTGAAAAGCTGAATGGCGTGATATGCGCCATCGTTGTAGTCTTGAGTTTGCTATCGTGCAATCTGCAATTCGATACGCATTTTTTGCCTGTGCTCGGTGTATTTTTCGGAGGAAACGCTTTCTTTTGTTTTCCGATCATTTCCTATTTTAGCTACTTTGTTGTCGGCGCATATCTATCAAAAAAGAAAACGTCCCTGAACCGGATCGTGTTGGTTTTTGCAGCCGTTGGGTCAATGATGCTGCTTGCGTATGTGTGGAGGACTGGAGGTATGCCGACCCGGTTTCCTCCGTCAGCGCTTTGGGTGATGGGAGGGTATCTGTTCGTCTATGCCTATTGGTTGATGTGCCGAAACGTGAAGCGTTGGAAGTTGATAAAGATGATCGAGGCAGTTGGATCAAAGAGCCTTCAATACCTTGTCGTAAGCAATGTCGTGATCTTCTCCGTATTCCAAGTATGCTCTCAAGCAGGCGGTTTTGATGTAAGCGGGGCGATGACGCTCGTTTTTTGGCTGGCCGTATTCGCTGTATGCATTGTCTGCTCATTTGCCTTTGTCAGATCGTGGGAGAGGTTGAGGATGACAATGAGAAGAGGTATTGGTCGGAAGGAAAGAAAAGGCTCTCATGAGCAAAGCGTTGCTGAGGAAGCGCAATCTTCTGGTATGGAGGGCTGATGCGCCCTTCAAGCGCTGTTCCCCGCTAGAGGAACGATGTTTGGGATGGCGAGCATGCAAGCTCACGTCCGAGCAATGATGTCTGAAGCATTCGCGTGCGCGCTCGAGCAGCGCGCAAGTTTTTTCTTGCATCTGCGTCACGCCATGCTACAATAAGCAAGTTGTTTACTCAAGCGAGGGGAGACCCTCCACCTGGTTCGGCGCTTCGGCTGCTGATGGGTCGCTCGAATGCTTGGATCGCCTGCGGTCCGGACATGCGAATGTGAGCCCGTCGCTTCTCGGAGTGGCGGGCTTTTCACATGAAGCGCCAAGGCGCGAAGGATTGGGAGGTGAGCGCGATAGCTGCTCAGGAGCCACGGCTCAATGAAGAAATTACGGTTCGGGAATGTCGTTTGATCGGCTTCGACGGCGAGCAGATGGGCATCTACGTTACGGCGGAAGCCCAGCGGGTGGCGGACAGCCAGGGGCTTGATCTTGTGGAGATCGCGCCCATGGCCGATCCTCCCGTATGCCGCATCATGGACTACGGCAAGTTCAAGTACGACCAGGCCATCAAAGCCAAGCAGGCTCGCAAGAACCAGAGCAAGGTCGAGACCAAGGAGATGAAGTTCCGTCCGAAAATCGACGTGGGGGACTACACGACCAAGAAGAAGCACGTCATGCGCTTTCTCGACGCGGGCAACAAGGTAAAGATTACCATTATGTTCCGCGGCCGCGAGATGGCGCATCCCGAGCAGGGTCTCACCATTCTGGAGCGCCTTGCTGACGACCTGAAGGAAACGGCGGTTATCGAAAGCCAGCCGAAGATGGAAGGTCGCAACATGCACATGCTCATCGCCCCGCTGCCTGCGGCGGTCTTAGCAAAGAAGAAAAAAGAGAACGAGAAGAAAGAAGAAGGGAACACAGACGATGCCTAAGATGAAGACCCATCGCGGAACCGCCAAGCGCTTCCGCGTGACCGGCTCCGGCAAGATCATGCGCTCGAAGGCTTTCAAAAGCCACATCATGACCAAGAAGAGCCAGAAGCGCAAGCGCAATTTCCGCCATGAGACCGAAGTGGCCAAGGCCGACCAGAAGGTCGTCGCCCGCAACCTCGGTCTTCGCTAATCGATAGGAGAGATCAGAAATGGCCCGTGTCAAGCGCGCAGTCAGCGCCCACAAGAAGCGTCGTACCGTCCTCAAGCGCGCAAAAGGTTACTATGGCGCGAAGTCCCGTTCCTATCGTGCCGCGAAGGAGCAGGTGCAGCATTCGCTGCAGTACATGTACCGTGACCGCCGCAACAAGAAGCGCGAGATCCGCCGCCTGTGGATCACTCGCATCAATGCGGCCGCTCGCCTCAACGGTCTGAGCTACTCCGTATTCATGAACGGCCTTAAGAAGGCCGGCGTGCAGCTTGATCGCAAGGTGCTCTCCGATATGGCCATCAACGATCCCGAGGCGTTTGCCGCCGTCGTGGATGTAGCTAAGAAAGCGCTGTAAGGTTTGAGCCTCTATCGCTCACGAAGAGGCCGGTAGCGTTCGAAGCCTCCCTGCACCGATCCTTGGCCTGCTTTTCGCGCGCTTTTGCTCGCCTGTGGTGCGCTCCGCTGCGAAAAGGACTGGTAGTCGGTGCGAGGAAGTTTCTTGTAAGCGGCGCGAACAACCGGCAGCCTCATATACGAAAGACCCCGCAAAAGCGGGGTCTTTCGTATATGCAGGAAGCGCAGCCTAATGTAACGTCATGCTTCGGCAAGGTCGAGATCGTCGTTGGGGGACAGATCGTCGTCAAGCATATCAGCGCCCAGAAAGAGGGTGGCAAGGAACCTCTCCACGGCGCGGTTGGTCGGTCCGGATGAGCCGGTAACCACTTCGATGCCGGCGGATTCAAATGCCTCGCGAAACGATGGGTCAAGCACATGCACGATAAAGACGCTGACGCCTATCTGTTTGAACAACTCGGCGGTGAGTTCAGGGGATAAGCAGGGATTGGGAGTGTTCTGGCATTCTCTGATGATGCCGCGCTCCACTGTGTAGCACATATAGCTCTCGCATCGGTTGCCATGCAGCGATACATCCAGACCGTCGCTGGCCACCGCAATTCTCATAGCACTCCCTTCCTTCGTTCATCGACTCACACCTTACCTTGTTCTACGATGTTCATGGACGCTCTTTCGCCCAGCGGGGATAAAAGACGAGCCGAACGACAAAGCACGGATTCGCTGCGTTCCGGCATGCAGCGCTTCCGTTGCGTGGCTGAGTGGTCGTACGGGTGCGCGAGGTACTTGAGTCGAAATCGCGTTGTCGTGCGGAGGCACGAGGATTGCATGCGTCCGATCGAATTTCAGCGGGATTCGCGGTTTGCATGACAGGCCTTTCGCTTACCGCTTGCGCATAGTAAGCTGTCTCCATGGATATCGAACTTCCTTTGCGAGCAGATGTGGTCGTGGTCGGTGCGGGCGTTGCCGGTTCGGCGACGGCGCGGGAGCTTGCCCGATGGCGGCTTTCTGTAACAGTGCTCGAAGCGGGCAACGATCTTGCTTGCGGGGCTACGCGCGCAAACTCGGCGATCGTGCACGCTGGCTACGATCCGCTTCCCGGGTCGCTGAAAGCTCGGTTCAACGCGCAGGGATCCGAATTGTTTCCCCGGTGGGCTGACGAGCTGGGATTCTCATATCGCAGGAATGGCTCGATGGTCCTCGCTTTCTCTGAAAGCGAGCTTGCCGGTGTGCGGCGACTCGTTGATCGGGCTCAGGCGAACGGCATTCGCGGCGTTCGCCTGCTGGACGAAGCCGGTGTTCGCTGTCTCGAGCCTGCGACGGGACCGGGGGTGAGCGGTGCATTGGCGGCCGAAACGGGAGCGATATGCGATCCGTACGAGGTTGCGCTGCGTGCGGCCGAGCAGGCGTCTCTGCATGGGGCGACGTTCCGTTTCAACGAGCGGGTCGTACGAATCCAGCATCTGGATGCGGCCGCCGCTGCCGCCCTCGACGAGGACGGGGATCCGCAGGGCCCGCTGGGTGGCCGGCGCAGACCGTTGCGCTATCTTCTGGAAACATCGGCGGGCGTGCGCTACGCGGCGCGGGCCGTGGTAAATGCGGCGGGCGTCTTCGCCGACGAGCTCAACAACGCCGTGAGCGAGCAGAAGCTGCATGTTGTCCCGCGGCGCGGAGAGTACTGCCTCTACGACGTCGACTTCGGCGGCATGTTCGAGCATACGATGTTCCAGGCGCCATCTGTGGCTGGCAAGGGGGTGCTCGTGACGCCGACCGTGCACGGGAATCTCCTTGTGGGGCCCAATGCCGTGGAGCAGGTAAGCAAAGACGATCTGTCCACCAGCATCGACGGCCTTCATGATGTCCTCGAGCGGGCGCGCGCAACTTGGCCCGGAGCGGGCGGTTCCGGCATAATCGCGAACTTCGCGGGGTTGCGAGCGGCCAATGCCGACGGAAGCGACTTCGTCATTGGCGAACCCGGCGATGCCCCCGGCTTCTTCAACATCGCCTGCTTCGATTCACCGGGGCTCTCGTCGACGCCGGCGGTAGCGCGTTTCGTCGCGTCCGCTATCGCGGAGAGGCTCAATGCGCAGGAGAACCGAGCGTTCGACCCCTGCATGATGCGGATTGTTCCGTTCTCGGAGATCGGCGAGTCTGAGCGCGCATCGCGTATCGCACACGATGCGCGATGGGGGCGGATTGTGTGCCGCTGCTGCGAGGTGACGGAGGCTGAGATCGTCGAAGCGCTTCACGGTCCGCTGCCGGTACATTCGCTCGATGCGCTCAAGTGGCGCACCCGCGCCATGATGGGCCGCTGCCATGCAGGTTTCTGTTCGCCGGAGATAGTGAAAATCGTCGCGCGCGAGCTGGACACGACTCCCGAGCGTATCGACAAGCGTCTGCCTGGTTCGCCAATGGTCGCGTCATCTCGTTTCGATTATCCCCGGCTCGCGCGCGTCGAGGCGCGAGCGTACCTCGACCGTTCCGCCCGCAATGCTCCATGCAACGCGCCCTTCGACGTTGCGGTCGTAGGCGGTGGGGCCGCGGGGATCGCCGCAGCGCGTGCTGCAGCGGAGCACGGCGCGCGCACGGTGCTCATCGACCGCGAGACACGTCTCGGCGGCATCCTCAAACAATGCGTGCACGACGGTTTCGGCCTCCATCGCTTCGGTGTCGAACTCACTGGTCCCGAGTACGCGAGTCGTGAAGCGGATGCGCTTGCGGCCTCCGACGTCGAGGTGCTACGGGACGCAACGGTCACAGCGCTCGATGTCTCGCGATGCGATCTCTCCGATCCGCTGCTCGTCCATGTGGTCGATGGCTGCGGTGCGCGTGCAATCGCGGCGCGTGCGGCGGTATTGGCGACAGGATCGCGCGAGCGAGGCCTCGGCGCTTTGAACGTGGCCGGTTCCCGTCCCTCCGGCGTATTTTCAGCAGGCAGTGCGCAGAATTTCATGAACCTGCAGGGCTGCCTGCCCGGGCGGCGGGCTGTCGTGCTTGGATCGGGGGATATCGGCCTCATCATGGCACGCCGGATGGTGTCGCAGGGCGCCGAAGTCGTAGGCGTTTACGAGCTTATGTCCCGTCCGTCAGGCTTGCGCCGCAATGTCGTGCAGTGCCTCGAAGACTTCGACATCCCGCTGCATCTCAACCGCACGGTCGTGCGCTTGGAAGGCGAAGGCCGGCTCTCGGCCGTATGCATCGCGCAGGTGGATCCCGAAACGCTGCAGCCTGTGCCCGGCACGGAAGAGCGCGTCGCGTGCGATACGCTGCTCGTGTCCATAGGGCTTCTGCCTGAGAACGAGGTAGCGAAGACGGCGGGCGTGACGCTCGACGGCGTGACGGGCGGTGCGCGTGTGGACAGCCGGCTCTCCACCGATGTGCCCGGGGTGTTCGCTTGCGGCAACGCATTGCACGTGCACGATTTGGTGGACCACGCTTCGGCCGAGGGAGAGCGTGCCGGCAGCTTCGCTGCCGCGTTCGCGCTTGGCGAAAAGGATGCGCAGCGGAGCGCGACCGTGCCCGTCGAAGCTGGCGCCGGCGTGCGCTACGTCGTGCCGCAGGAGATCGATGTCGCTTCCGGCCGGGGCGAGTCTCTTGCGCTGTCGCTGCGCGTTGCCCAAGCGGTGCGCGAGCCCCGATTTGTCGTGGAAGCCATCGACCAGGTGGGCCGGTGCCGAACGATCAAGCGTGCGAAGACGATGGTTGCCGTGCCGGCCGAAATGGTGCAGATCGGCCTGAGTGCGTCCGACGCGGCCGGAAGCGTCTCCGTTCGCGTGCGGGTGGAGAGCGGCGAAATGGAATCGAATGCACGCGTTCCGCGGGCTGCGCCTCCGCGGGAAGGAGGCGCATAATGCAGATCGCAACCGACATTGCATCGTTTACCTGCATCTGCTGCCCGCTTGGGTGCGAAGTCGAGGTATCGTTCGACGAGCAAGGCGGGGTGGCCGACATCGCCGGTCATTCCTGCAAACGGGGCGCGAAATATGCAGCGAACGAGGCTGTCCGCCCAGAGCGGACGATCACGGCGGTCTTGCCCGTGGCGGGCTGTCTTGAACCTGTCAGCGTGAAGACGGCCGGCGCTGTTCCCAAGGTTCTCGTCCGCGATGTGCTGCGCGCGATCGCAGGGCTTCGGCTGGAAGCGCCCGTGCATGCCGGACAGCGGCTGCTCGGCGACGTATGCGGGACTGGTGTGGACGTCGTTGCTACGAAAAGCGTATTCTGAAGTCTTGGAACACGTTTTATGTTGTATGCGTCGGGACGGCGGAGTAACCACACACCGCGGTCGCGGGCGTCCGTGCAAGAGAAGGGTAGAACCGTCATGGTCGAGTACGTCGAGGATACGCAAGAGGAGGGCCGCGGCACTCGCCTCGCCGTGACGGCAGGGGTGGCCATTGCCGCCGTGGCGTTGTTGTTCGCCGCGTCGGCCGCTCTATTCTTCCTGATCGCCGAGTTGCTGCAGGGCGAGTGGATGCTGGCCGGCAGCGCGTTCGTGGTGCTGGCGGGTTTGTATGTGCTTGCCAAGCGCTTCATGCGGGTTGCTGCGAACCAGAACAAGAACCCTTTGGGGTAGGCGGCTCGGCATTCGAGCTTGGGGGATCCGCGGCTTGGTTCGGACGCGAGTGCATGGGATTGACGTGCGCGTGCTGGTTCTTGCGACTAACATAAGATTTCGCCTGCAAAGCAGGCATTTCGCCTGTTCGTGAGAGTCCTTCGTTCTGCGGGTCCGCGTAAGCCGCTTCTAACGGCGTGCGCGGACATCGATCTCATGCACGCCGCCGGGCTCTTTGGACGAGCCCGGCGGCGTGTCGTTTCACCGGGCTTCCTAGCGTCGCTTGCCCTTGGAGCGCTGCTGAGCGAGGGCGGCGCGGTGCGCTCGTCCGGGGCGCAGATCGGAGCCGCCGTGCGGCTTGGAGGTGGCGCGCGGGGCGGCTCCGCTCGACCCTTGTTTGCGCGCCTGCTGGGCGGGACGCGGCCGGTTTGGCTGCGCGCCCTTCGCTCCGGCGGGCTTCTTCGGCGCCTTCCGCTTCGGCGCGGCTCCGCCCTTGGCTGCAGGCTGTTCCGTCGCAGCTTCGCGCGCTTTCGCCTTTTTACGCTCGCGAGCAGCCAGTTCCTTCGCCGCCTGCTTTATTTCGGGGTCGCGTCGCGCCTCGGAGCGCGCTTGGCGCGCCGCCTGCTCGGATGCGGCCTGTTCGAGGTCGAAGGAGGCGACGTCCATTTCGGGGATGGGCCGCTTGATAAGCTTTTCGATATCCCGCAGCGCATCCTCGGTCTCCGGGCTCACGAACGAGACGGCGAACCCTGCTGCGCCGGCGCGTCCCGTACGGCCGATACGGTGGATGTAGTCCTCCGGCTGGGTGGGCAGATCGTAGTTCACGACATAGTCCACCTCTTCGACGTCAATACCTCGTGCGAGCACGTCGGTAGCCACCAGGATGCCGGTTTGGCCGCTTGCGAAGTTATCGAGTGCGCGGCGACGCTGGTTCTGGCTGCGATCAGAATGGATGGCCTCTGCAGAGTACCCCGCACGTTTGAGGCGACGGCAGGTGGAGTCGGCGCGGCTTCGCGTGCGTGCGAACACGATAACGCGTTCGGCGCCCTTCTCGGCGAGCAGCGCCTTGAGAAGGTCGGGCTTGAGCGTCTGCGGGACGCGAACGATATGCTGCTCTACGGTGTCTGCCGTTTCGCCTTTGTGTGCGATCTCCACGAAGGCCGGATCGTGTAGGAGCCGCCCGACGCTGTTCTTGATGGATGAGTCGATGGTGGCCGAGAACAAGAGCGTCTGGCGCGAGTCGGGGGTGGCGCCGATAATCTTTCTCATAGCCGGCCAGAACCCCATATCGAGCATGCGGTCGGCCTCGTCGAGGACGAGCACCTCCACGTCCCCCAATCTCACCGCTTTTTGTTCCATGAGGTCAACGAGGCGTCCCGGCGTGGCGATGAGGATGTCCACGCCGTGCTTGAGCTTCTTGATTTGCGGTTCGTAGGACAGCCCGCCGACTACGGTGAGGATGCGGTGGTGTGTGGATGCGGCGATGGTCGTGCATACCTCGCCGATCTGCTGGGCGAGTTCGCGCGTGGGTGTTACCACGAGCATAAGGGGTCCCTGGCCGCCTTTGGCATGGTCGAGCCGATCGAGCGAAGGCAGCGAGAAGGCGGCGGTCTTGCCGGTGCCCGTCTTTGCGGCGGCGATGAGATCGCGCCCTTCGAGCGCAAGGGGGATGGCCTGTTCCTGGACGGGTGTGGGCGCTTCGTAGCCCAAACGTGCGACGGCTTGCAGGGCCTCGTCGGACAGGCCGAGTTCGCTGAATTGTTTCATGTTAGTATTCTCTGGTTTCTGTTCGGGTGCGGCGTTTGGCCGCAGATTGCAGGGCGGGTTCGATCCGCCGCCGTGTATCGGAAGATCGAAGGCGCTCCGAACCGACTTCGGAGGAGCGCCGGACGTTCATTATAGGCTTCGTGGTCGGGGTTCTCCGGACTTCTCGCAGAATGAGCAGAACTGGCAGCTCGGTCCGCCCTGTGCTCGCGTCAGCGTATATGGGCGGGCTTGCGGCCCCAATAGAACTGCAGGAAGTGCTTCCTGTAGTGAGCATCGTCGGCCATGGGCGTGCGGGCTAGGCATAGCGTGGCGCGCGCGATATCGAGGGCTGCGTCGGGGCGGCGCAGAAAGCTTCCGTTGACGAGCATGGCATGGACGCTCTCGGGATTTGCGGCGATATGGCGCAGAGCATCCACCAGCTCGCGCGCCGTGGTCACGTGCATCGCGGCGCCCACCGATGTGAGCATGCGCACATTGACCTTCTCTTGGCCATAGGCTTTCCCCAAAAGGATCATCGGCACTTGCGCGCAGAGGCACTCCGTCACGGTGAGGCCTCCCGATTTGCATATGACCAGGTCGCTTGCTGCCATAAGCGCAGCCATCTCGTCCACATAGTCGAGCACGGTAGCGTTTCCAACACCCAGCTCTGCGCATGCTTGGCGCAGGTGACGTGCATATTCGGCATCGCTGCCGGCCACGATGACCACGTGCGTGGAATCATCGAGGCTGTGGAGGTAGGGAAGGGTTCTGTCGATCGCCTCGCGGAAATGCACGTAGGGCCTTGGCAGGTAGGCCCCCGCCAGTGCGAGCACGACGCGCTTGTTCTGCGGCAGGTTCATTTTCTCGCGCGTGGCTCGCTTGTTGTAGCTGCGCCTGAAATCGTCTCGGGTGGGGATGCCGGTGATGAGGATGCGCTCCTCGGGAACACGCCGCGGGCGCAGCGTTTCCGCCATGGATTCGTTTGCGACGCAGAACAGATCTGCCGAACGATGGGGCCAGAGCCCCTCCGTTTCGTAGTCGGTGGGCACGCAGACGATGGGGAAGCGCTGCCCGGTGAGCATGCGCGCCGCCGTGGCCACGTTGGCGGCCGTGATGTGGGTGCATACGATCGCTGCAGGTCGCTTTTCGCGCACATAGTCGGTGAAGGCGGGGTACATGATGCGGTTCCACGCGGTCCCGCCGCCCCATAAAAGGCGGCCGGTGAGAGAGAAGCGCCAGGTGAGGTCGTAGATGGGACGGGTTGCACCGGTGAACAGGGAAGCTGCCTTGTTCCCATCGAACACAATGCGACCGAAGTCGAGCACATCGATGACCTCAACGTCGAAGTCGTGCGGCGTGCATGCGCTTCCCATCGTTTCGCGCGCCTCGTTTTCGGGCGCATGCGACGACAGGGCTGATGCGCACGCTGGGTCGGATGCGGCTGCTCTGTCGATTCCCGTCGCTGCTAGAGAGCTGTCGAGCGTCTCGTCGCTTCCGTCGCGCAACAGCTCGAACGCCTGCGCGACGGCGTTTGCCGCGCTGCGATGCCCTGATCCCACCGAGGCATGCATGACGATGATGAGAGGGCTGGGAGCGTCCGCGCCAAGCAGCACACCGGGCTCGACGGACTCGGGGTGCCTGTCTGGGGACGTCGGAGAATCTTCGCTGCTGCGTGGCGAGCCGGCCTCGGGGGCGGATGAAATGCCGTCGGAGTCGGCACGTGCGCTGTGTGGGTGCTGCGGCAAGGCAGATGCGTCAATATCCATAAGCGGTATCATACCGTAAAGGGAGCCCGTTCAGAAAGAGCCGTGCGTATTCCATGCATCCGGGATTTCTCGGGGTTCGCATGCGCTGGGCTTCGATGCGGGCAAACGGGGTTCGAAAAGAAAAGCCAGGAACTCTTCCAGCTCCTGGCCTTAGCATGTTGGTGCCCCCAACGAGAATCGAACTCGTGTCTCAGCCTTGAAAGGGCCGCGTCCTAACCTCTAGACTATGGGGACGGGTGCGCTTCTCCGTGAAAAGCAGCCCGTCTATTATTGCAAAGCGTCTGCGCCTTTGCAAGTGGTTTTTCCGTTCTGCCGTTCGCCTTGGCCGGCCGGGCATGCCGAGGCCGGGTACAATGGCGCCATGCCCATAGGACAGCGCATATTCGACAACGCGGATGCGGCGCTTGATGCCGCACAGGAGGTGCTCGCCGAGAGTCTTGCTGCGGGCGGATCGCCAGTGCTTCTGGTCCCCTCGTCTGCTGCTGTCTTGCGCGTTCGCGAAGCGCTCGCTGGCGGGCCCTGCGGGCTCGGGGTGCGTGTGGAAACGCCCGATACGTGGATTGCCGACCGTTGGGAGCTTCTTGGCGACGGGCGTCGCCTGGTGACGTCCGCCGAGCGAAATCTGCTCGTACAGCGCGCGCTGTACGAGGAGGCCTCGGGCGGCGGCGCGATCGTTCCTTCTCCTGGTATCGTTGAGCTTGCATCGACGCTCGCCCGCGATGCGCTGCCGCAGCTGCTCGCCACCGTCCGCGCAGACGATACTCCTTCCGGATTGAGCGAAGCCGAGAGCGCCATGCTCAACGCCCTCGGCCGCTACGCTACGTTGCTTGCTGAACGAGGGATGGCCGAGGCCGCGCAAGCAGCCGCATCGCTGCCGGAGCTCATGGAGGACGTGCCGTTCTTGCTCATGCTCGGGTTCGATGGGGTGCCGTGTGCGATTGAGCAGCTGGTCGAGACGCTGTCTGACCGCACGCCCGCGGAGCGCTTCGATGACGCCTGCCGCTTCCCCCCGCGATCGGCGCCTCGCGCTTCCGAACTCCGGTCTCTGCTCGAAAGGCTGTATGCGCCCGGAGCGCCCGTCGAACCGACCGGCGCCGTTCGCTTCTTGCTGCCTGCGGGCCGCTATGCGGCACCTGCGCTCGTGCTGGGCGCGCTCGAGGTCGCCGTCGCGCGCGAGCGTGAGGAGGCACTCGAGGAAGGCCGATCCCCGCTGTCCGTGGTTGTTGCGGCGCGCGACCCGCGCGCGCTCTTCGACGAGATTGCGCCTGCTCTGCTCGCGCGCGGGATGACATCGGCCGTAGCCGCCCGCCGAGCGTTTGCCGACACCGCGTTCGGCCGCGCTTTCCTCGCATTGCTTGCGGTCGGTTCTGACAATGCGCATGCTGCATCGCGGGCGGCGGACTTTGCCCTCAGCCCGTTTTCTGGCTTGTCGCTGCGTTCGGCGAGCGATCTCGATGCAACGTGGCGGGGCGATCGGTTGGCGGACGCCGCGACCATCCGACGAGACCTAACGGCGGCGAGCGAGGCAGCTGCGGACGCATTTGCGGCATTGGACATCGACGACTTTGAGGCCGCTGTGGCCGCTTTCGAGCGGTCGGCCGCCCGCCTCGATGGCCGCGATCCGGCGTTCCGCTCCGAGCAGCTGGCGGCCATGGGAGCTGCGCGCAGGTTCGCGGCGGCAAGCGCCGGCGCGGGCGTGGCTCCGCTCGAAGCGCTTTCGCACCTGGAGCGCGCATCGGTTCCTGCGCATGCGTGCACCAGCGCAGAGGGGGGATGCGAGGAGGCTCCTGCAGTGCGCTTCATGACGCTCGACGATGCTGCCGAGCTTCCGGCGTGTTCGTGCTCGACCCTGGTCGTGTGCGACCTCGAGGCTAGCTCGTATCCGGTGCGTGCAGCCGAAGACGGCGCTACGCTACTCATGGAAAAGCTCGGCCTCCGCTGTCCTGTCGATGCGCTCGCTGAGAGCCGTCGGCGGTTTTTCCGCGCGCTGTCGGCGCCGCGCGCATGCGTGGTGTGCGAGCGTGCGCTGAACACTTCCGATGCCGACGAGGCCTACCCGGCGGTCATGCTCGAAGAGCTGCTCGACTGCTACCGTTCGGCCGGCGGCGAGATGGATGCGGATGCGCGCGTCGACCGTGCGACGGGGCTGCCCGAACCGCTCGCCTCGTTCGCTCAAACCGCCGGCGAGGAGACGCTCCATGCGAATCTCGTTCTTGCCCCTGTGCACGGCGAATCGCTCACCTGGGACGTACCCGTATCGGGTGCAGTGGATGCGGCAAGCAGAGCGCGCATCGTGCTGCCGCCGCCGAATGCGGCTGCCGATGCAGCACCTACGCTGTCGCCCTCGGCGGTCGAATCGTATCTTGAATGCCCTTACAAATGGTTTGCGCTCAGGCGCCTGCGTACGTCCGAGCCCGACGCTGCATTCGGCCCGAAGGAGAAAGGCAGCTTCTCGCATGCGGTGCTCAAACGCGTCTTTGAGCGCTTCGGCGAAGAGGGCTTCGCGAAGGTGGGCCCGGACAACCTCGAGCGGGCGCGCGCGGTGTTCGGCGAGGTTTTTGACGAGCGCCTGGCAGCTCAGCGTTCACTCAGGCCCAAGGACAATCCGCTCATCGCCCGCACCAAGCTCGAAGAGGCCGAGCTGGACGATTTGCGCCGTAAACTCGCCGCGTTCATCGAACGCGAGCCGCTCTTGCTGCCAGGCTTTGAGCCGGCGCATTTCGAGTTCGACTTCGGCGCATACGAACCCTTCGAGTATGCCGACTGTCTTCTGCGCGGCAGCATCGATCGCATCGATGTGAACGGTTGCGGTCAAGCTGTCGTCATCGACTACAAGGGCTCGCTCTCGTCCGACTACGCCCTCTCCTCGTCTTCGCCGGCTGTGCAGGCAGCGGGCGCCGTTTTACCGCACAAGGTGCAGGCGCTCATGTACGCTCAGGTGGCGCGGCGACTGTTGGGGCTCGATGTCGTTGGCGCGCTGTACGTGTCCTACGCAAAGCCCAAGGCCGCCGGAGCTGTTGACCGAACGGCGCTCGGGGAGCATGCCGTGCCTGGAATTTCCATCGAGGCTTGCGGCGTGCCGGGGCCTGCGGCCGACGCCTTGGGTGCCGAGAGCTTTGGCGGTCTCATCGATCTTGTGGAGGAGCGCGTGGCCTTGGCGGCGCGCAGTCTTCTGGAGGGGCATATCGCTCCTGAACCGCGCGGCGGCAATCCGTGCGGTTACTGCCCGGTGCTCGCCTGCGAGAAAAGGAGCGAGTAGCGATGAATCTGAACGCCTGTACGCCCGAACAGCGCGACATCGTTTCATGCGTGGATCGCCCGTTGCTTGTGTCGGCTGGCGCCGGGTCGGGGAAAACCTTCACGCTCACCCAGCGCATCGCCTACGCGCTTACGGCCGAGAGCGGCCCCGCAGTCTCGAGCATTGACGAGGTCTTGGCCATCACGTTCACGGAGAAAGCAGCTGCCGAGATCAAGGCCCGTGTGAAGCGCGCGTTGCGCGCCGAAGGCGGACGGCTCGCCGAGGAGGCTCTTAAGGTTGATGGCGCGTGGATATCCACAATCCACGGCATGTGCGCGCGCATCTTGCGCGCGCATGCGCTCGACCTTGGAATCGATCCGGCGTTCGGCATCCTTGGCGAGGCGGAGCGGGCCGATCTTGTGGCGGCTGCTATCGATGAGGCGCTTGGCCAGGACGACGACCTTGCCCCGCGCGGGTTCGGCGAGGCGCTTTTCGCCGAGTTCGCGGCACGTTCGACAGGCCCTCGCGCTTCGTCGGTGGCCGGCATGCTCAACGAGCTTTTGTCCAAGGCCGCAAACTTGCGCGGCGGTCTTGATGCGGTCGACTTCGGCCCTGCGCCCGAGCGCCCGTCCGCGCTCGCGCGCAAACTCCTGCTTGCTTACGAGGACGCGACTGCGGCCATCGCCCAGGCGAAGCCGAGCGCCGCATCTCAGAAAGCGGCGCTTGCTGCAGGTGAAGCCGTCTGCGCGCTCGCAGCGTTCATTGACGAGCATGGCGGCGCGGAGGGGCGGGAAGCGAGTCCGGCCGATTGGAGAG
This sequence comes from Enteroscipio rubneri, assembly GCF_002899715.1. Taxonomy (GTDB): domain Bacteria; phylum Actinomycetota; class Coriobacteriia; order Coriobacteriales; family Eggerthellaceae; genus Enteroscipio; species Enteroscipio rubneri. Next base: position 60,970 of record NZ_PPEK01000015.1, read on the forward strand.
CCTTCGCCCGGACGCTTGACCGCTGCGCGTTCTTGCCTGCGACGTTCGGCGGAGCCGAGGTCAAGGCCGGCGTGAGGGCCTGCCAGGGGATGCATGGGCATGCGGCCCAGCAGACGGCTCTCGCGCTCGCCTTGCCGGCGGCCGAGGAGCTCATGGAGCTTGCGCGGCGCGTTGCGCGGAGCTACGAAGACGCCAAACGCGCGCTATGCAAGCTGGACAACGACGATTTGCTGATCAAGACGTTCGAGGCGTTCGAAGCGCGCCCGGACATCGCGCGCCGTTACGAACGCCGTTTCAAATTGGTGATGGTGGACGAGTTCCAGGATACGAGTCAGCTGCAGATCGATATGATTGCCCGCTTGGCGGGGGAGGGCTGTGCGCATCTGTGTACCGTGGGCGACGCGCAACAATCCATCTACCGCTTTCGCGGCGCGGACGTGAACGTGTACGACGAGCACAAGCGCGCCATGCGCGAGCCCGAAGCGGGCGCTCGCTACGTGGAGCTCTCGAAGAACTTCCGCAGCCATCGCGACGTGCTGTCGTTCGTGGACCGCGTGTTCGAACAGCCCCATGTGTTCGGCAAGGCGTTCATGTCGCTTGACCCGCATGAGGAGCGGCCGAGCAGCTGGCAGGGGAGCGTTCCGCGCATCGACGTCGTGCTGGCCTCGCTGCCCTCCGGCAAGAACACGGGCGTACATACCGGCGACGCCAAGCGCGCATCAGCACGCGAGCTGGCTCGACGCTTCGCTGCGCTGAGGGCGGACGGTCACGCACCGGGCGACATGGTGGTGCTTCTGGGTGCTATGACGCGGGCGGACCTGTACGCCGATGCGCTGCGCTCCGAAGGGTTCGAGTGCGTGATCGCGGGCGGTTCGCTGTTCTCGTCGGTGCCGGAGGTGCGCGTGGTTGGGCGCCTTCTGCAGGCTGTGGCTAATCCGGCGAACACTGCCGCGCTCTTCGAGGTGCTCACGAGCGACATGGTGCGCCTGTCAGCCGACGATTTTCTGGAGCTCTCGACGGAGGAGGATCCGGAATCGGGTCGCGCCCGCCGTCGCGATCTCGACCGTGGGTTTGCGCGCCTTGCCGAGAAAACGAACGAGTTGCCGCCGCGCCTTGCGCATGCCGTACGCCTTATAACCGACGCCCGCCGAGAGGCGCGCACGCTCCCTGCGTCGAAGGTGGCGATGAACGCGATTGTGCGGTCGGGATGGATGGCGCGGCTTGAGGGCGAGGGGGCCTGCGGGCTTGCTACTGCGGCGAACGTGCTCAAGGCCGTGCGCATGGTGGAGTCGATGGAGCGTGAGCGTCACCTCGGCTTCGCCTCTGCGGCGCAGGCGTTCGCACGCGAACTGGAAGCCGCCAAAGAAGCGCCGGGAGCGCTTTCCGGCGCGGACGGCAGCGTGGTGAAGATCATGACCGTTCATGCTTCGAAGGGTCTTGAGTTCCCTATCGTCGGTTTGGCGGAATTCGCGGGGACGGGGCGAGAGAGCAGGCTTGTGGTGGAGACGTGCGGATCGCTCGCCCGTGCTTCGCTCGGGCCCGGCCGCTCGCTTGAGGCGTTGCCGGGTCTGGCCAAGGCGGCGAAGAAGTACGAAGAAGCCTGCAAGGCGCGGAAGGAAATGGACGCGCATGATGCGGCTGCGGCCGCGCGCTTCGTCGAAGGCGATGCCGCCGCTTCTTGCTCGACGGCCGCCTACCGTGAGGCGCTCAAAGAACGGGCGGCGCGCGAGGAGCTGGCCGAGGCGCGCCGTAAGCTCTACGTGGGGCTCACGCGTGCGAGCGAAGCGCTCGTGGTGGTCATGGATGCGAAGGAGCCGGCGCAAGGCGGTGCCTATCCCGAGCTTGTCGATGACGTTCGCGGCGCGCTTTTTGGCGACGGGGACTTCCCCGAGGATGTCTGCGACGTCGACTTCGGCGGCACTGAGCCGGCTCGTTTCGAGCGCGTTCGAGTGGAGCCAGAGGGAGAGGAAGGCGTCGATGACGGCTCTGCTGCGCAGACTGCACCCGCGGAGTCAACGCGCTTCACCGTTCCGGCGCTTCCTATGCCCGCGCCCGCTTGCGAGCCGGGGCGTGCCGGGCGGGAGCATGTGTTTTCGTACTCGTCCATCGCGCCCGATCCCGCGTCTGGCCCTCTCGTTTCCGATGGTGCTCACCGCGCGACCCCCTCTCCTGACGACGCGTGCGGCATGCAGGATCGAAAGCCGGAGGGCGATCGCGCTGTTGCGCTGGGCAATGCCTTCCACCGCGCCGCCCAGTTCGCGGTCGAGACGGGGCGCCTGCCCGGTGCTGCGCGCATCGTTGCGCTTAGCCGCGCTTTCGGGCTATCCTCCGACCAATGCAGCCGCCTTGAACGAGCCTGTGCTCGCTGGTTTGCCAGTCGCACGTTCGCCGAGGTTCTTTCGTGGCCGCATCGCCGCGCCGAAGCGCCGTTCTTCGTGCGCGTGGACGAGGCTCTCATGGAAGGCGAGATCGATCTGCTCTGCACCCGTCCCGACGATTCATCGGCGCTCGTTGTAGATTACAAGACGGGGGGCGGTGAAGACGAAACCCCTGCGCAGATAAAAGGAAAGCACCTCCTCCAGGCGCAGTGCTACGCCTACGCGCTGCTCTCGCAGGGATTCTCCTCAGTTGATCTGCGCTTTGAGCGTGTGGAGCACGATAACGGCGAGGGCGGCCTGCAGGAAGCGCGCTATCGGTTCCATGCGGATGACGTGGGCAAGCTTGAGGATTGCATCCGCGCAGCACGCGCGTTACGATGTAACCTATAGATTACGTTCGCTCACGAAGCCGTTATTCGAACCGCATTCACAGAGGTAAAAACTTATATTTTTACAAACAATTCGCGCAAAGACACGACTGATAATTTGATGATCGTTTTGGTAATATACCAATAAGGCGGGGCGCAAACCGACATGGAGGATGCAACGATCCCACTGCAACGCGCCCCGTCTGCATAGATGCGTCGTTCGGGTTCGGCGAATGCTCAGATCGTGCGCCCGTAGCGCTCGTAGGCTCTCGTCACGTCCAGTTCGTACTGCTTGCGCGCGCCTTTGACCACGGTGTCCAAGATGAGACCGCTCGTGAAGGACAGCATTCCCACCACCACAAGTGCGACCGCCAGCAGTGCAGAGGGCAGTTTCGGCACAAGGCCGGTCTGCAGGAACTCCACGATAACGGGTACGCCTGCGACAAGCCCCAGCAGGAAGAAGACCAGCGACATCCAGCTGAACAGCGCAAGCGGACGATAGTCTTTGAACAGGGACAAAATCATGAGCAGCACCTTCATGCCGTCCGAGAACGTATCGAGCTTGCTTTCCGAGCCTTCCGGCCGATCGCGATAGTCGATCGGGATCTCCTGGATGCGCCAGCGCTTGTCCACCGCATGAATGGACAGTTCCGTTTCTATTTCGAAGCCGGGCGAGAGCACTGGCATGGTCTTGGCGAACACGGCGTTATAGGCGCGGTAGCCGGTCATGACGTCTGAGAACTCGAATCCGTAGATGAGCTTGATGAGAAAGCGCACGAGGTTGTTGCCGAACCCATGGAACGCACGATCGTTCTCCTTGCCGTATGTACCGTTGGAAAGACGGTCGCCCACCGTCATATCTGCTTCGTCAGCCATGAGCGGGGCGAGAAGTGCCGGTGCGGCTTCGGCGGGGTAGGTGTCGTCGCCGTCCACCATGACGTAGTAGTCGGCGTCGATGTCGCGCATCATCTGCCGTACGACGTTGCCCTTGCCCTGGCGGCGCTCCGTGCGCACGACCGCTCCGTGCGCACGAGCGATGGCGGCGGTGTCATCGGATGAGTTGTTGTCGTAGACGTACACCGTTGCTTCAGGCAGGACCCGACGAAAATCGTCCACGACTTTCGCGATCGTCAGGGCCTCGTTGTAACAGGGGACGAGCACCGCCACGGTCGGCGTGCTCGATGCTGCGGCTGCTTGTTCCACGGAAAGCTCCTCTTCTTCGATGACAAACATCGTATCCGAAAGCCTGGCTTTGTGCCAGACGCCCTGTCATTTTCCAGATGAAACGCGGTAGCGAAGGCGTTGAGGGCCGGTAAGCTGGGACATGTTAGCGGCATGCTAAAATGTCGAAGGCTTCGATGTCCAGGATGGTGAAGTTCCCCCATGAATCTACTGAAACACTCGCGCGAGCGCAGACGCGCCGCGCTCGTCGCATCGCTGCTCGTCCTTATCCTTCTCTCAACGCTCGCCTATACGGCGGTTTCGTCCCGATCGGCGACGGGCGCGGCCATCGAATCGGTGAGTCAAGTGTATCTGCAGGAGTTGAGCGATCAGGTGATCGCTCATTTCAATACCGGCGTCGAGAACAAGTTCTGCCAGGTGGAAACCGTCGGAACCTCTCTTGTCTTCGACGCGCCGCGCACCATCGAGGAGGTGGAGCGGCTGCTGGAGGCTCAAGAGCGCAACGACGAGTACGCCTATCTTGCGCTCCTCGGCGACGATGGCCGGTACTATACCGCGCGAGGCACGACCGCTTACCTTGAAAAGGATGCCTCAGAGAACCAGTCGCCTGACGTGGTGTATCGCGATGCGCAGGGGCGTGATATCGCGATCTACGACGGCAAGATCGCGCTCGTCGATCCGATCGAGCCCGTGGCGTGCGGATCGGTGTCGTTCGTCGCGGTGGTGGCGGGCTACGATCTGGATGAGATGTCGGATCAGCTTGATCTGGGCTTAATTGGCGGCTCCCGTTCGATTATGGTCGACCGTTCGGGCAACTGCTTGGCCGGCAGTTACGACGAGGGCAGCTCGGGCGGCAACATACTCGAGAAGCTCGATGCAGCAGCCGTGCTCGACGACGGGCGCTCTGTCGACGAAGTCCGATCTCGCCTCGAGGCCGGTGAATCCGCACTCGTTCCGTTCACGTGCGGCGGCGAGTCGGAGTTCCTCTATTTCAGGCCGATGCTCGACGGTTCGTGGTTCTTGTGCACGGCTATGCCCTACGGCGTGGTGGACGGAGACATCGCGGGGCTTTCGGGGACGTTGGCGCGCAACGCGTTCATCGTGGGCGGCGTACTCTTGCTCGTCGCCGTGGTGTTCTTCGTGCTGTACTATCGGCTTGTGCAGCGCAATACGAAGCTGCTTGCCGAGGAGAAGAGCCGCGCGGAGGCTGCGTGCGAGCGCGCCGAGCATGCAAGCCTGGCGAAAAGCGAGTTTCTTTCGCGTATGTCGCACGAGATCAGAACTCCTATGAACGGTATCATGGGCATGACGGCCATCGCGCTCGAGAACATCGACGACCGGGAGAAAGTCCGCTCCTGCCTCGAGAAGGTAACGGTGGCCTCCAGCCATCTCATGGCGCTCATCAACGACGTCCTCGACATGAGCAAGATCGAGAGCGGCAAGGTGGAGATCAAGCGGGATGGCTTCGACGTGCGCACCTTCGTCGGCGCGTTCTCTGCCGTGTTCGGTGCGCAGGCGTCTGAGCTGGGCATCCGCTACGAGACCGTCGAGAAGGGCGCGCTGCCCGATTGTCTTCTGGGAGACGCGCTGCATCTGAACCAGATCCTCTACAACCTGGTGGGCAATGCGTTTAAGTTCACCCCGAAGGGCGGATCCGTCACGTTGAGCGTCGAGCGACTGGAGCGTTCCAACGTGCCTAGGACCACGGTTGGCGACGAAGCGGGATCCGAGACCTGCGAGGTGTGGATGCGCTTCGAAGTTAGCGACACGGGGTGCGGTATCAGACCCGAGCATTTCGAGACTATCTTCTCGTCGTTCGAGCAGGGCGACCCCGATACCGCGCGCAAGCACGGTGGCACGGGACTGGGTCTGGCCATTGTGAAGCGCTTCGTCGAAATGATGGGCGGCCGGGTAACGTACAATTTTTTGCGCACTTTGACAGCAGGATAGCGTCCAGATAGGAAGGAGGGCACGGCCCGCCCCGGTATGATTCGAGTTGTCGAGACAAGAAGCATATTGGAGGAGAGCCATGCCCG
>NZ_PPEK01000016.1 GCF_002899715.1 Enteroscipio rubneri
CCCCGACGCCGAGCCCACCCCCTCAGATACGGCCCCCGCCAAGCAGGTGTCCTCATGGGACGTGCCCGGCCAGGAGTCCTACGACTACTCCCTCTACGTGACCGACGCCGCAGACGGCTCCGGAAGACAGCTCGCGCTGGCAAGCCTCGCGCCGCTTGCGGACATGAGCGCCGAAGAGGCCGCAGCTGCCCTGCTGCCCAAGCAGGTCGTGGTCACGCTGGCCGCCGAGCCGGCCAACGGTGCCGCCCAAGGCGGAGCCGACGAGAGCGCATCCTCCGACGAGGCCGCCGCCAACGCCGCGTCCCCCGACGAGGGTGCCGCGTCCCCCGAGCCCTCCCTCTCCGGCGACGCCGTCGACACCACCCCCGAGCGCTCCATCCTGGACACGGGGCGCGCCCTGTCGGCGGGCCCGCTCACCCTCGAAGGCACTGCCATGACGCTCGACGTCTCCTGGGAAAGCGCCGACTACGATCAGCAAACCGTCGCAACAGAAGGTGCCACCTTCACCGCGAAGCTCCCGCAAGGCTACGAGCTGGCCGAGGGCGCTATGCCGCTGTCCATCCGCATCGCGTCCGGCGAGGCGGCACCACTGGCCAACCCCACCTATGCCGACTGGGGAGATGTGGGCGAGGCTATCGCCAACGCCGCCACCGCGGCTGGCAAGGGCTTGGCCTCCGGCGAAACCGTCTCCGTCATCAAGGCAGACGGCACGGCCAAGGACGTCGTTCTTCCCACCTACGACGCCAGCGCAGGCGGCCTGCAAATTGGCACGGCCGAACAGTTGGCGCTGTTCACCTATCTGAACGAGGGCACGTCTCGCAAGATGCAGACGTCCTCCATCGATGCCTCCAAGCAGAACCGCCAGCTCTCGGCAGTCCTCACCGCAGACATCGACCTCACCGGCACCGACTGGGGCGGCACCGATGCCGCGCCGCTCAACTGGACACCCATCGTGTCCATGGGTCACGGTGCTGCTGCCGAAGACTATTCGGGCACCTTCGACGGCAAGAGCTACACTATCGACAACATGACCATGCACCAGAATTTCGTCTTCGGAGCAGGCATTGGCCTGTTCGGCTTCGTGGGCACGGGCGGCGTGGTGAAAAACGTGCTGCTCAGTAACGTGGACATCAACTCCACCTTCGCCACCGGCAGCGAGATGTACGGCACCGTCGGTGCCGTTGCCAGCCAGCTGCTTGGCGCCACCGTGGAATCGTGCGGCGTGGTGTCGGCGACAATCCATATCGTTGATGCCGGCACCCACGGCATGACAGGTGGCCTTGTGGGCGATATCCACGCCGGAGGCGGCACCATCAAGAACTCCTTCGCGAACGCAACTATTACGTCAGGGGGAACCGATGCTGGTACCGGCGGGCTCGTAGGTCGCGCGAACAACACGGTGGCAATGGAAAACTGCTACTTCGTTGGCAGCGCCACCAAGGCGATCATCAACAAGCCCTCTTCCTCCTCTACGTTCATCAACTGCTACTATTCCAGCACGGCGACCGACGACAAAGGCACCTCCCTCACCTCCGACCAGTTGAAAACCTGGGGCGCGGCCTACCAGATGAACGGCGGTCTCACCGGCGGCACGTCAGGCGACGGCGCCATAACCAGCATGACCACCTGGCGCATGGATGACGCAACCGCTCCCACAAACAACGGCTACCCCGTGCTCTGCACCGCAGGCGAAACCATGACCAAAGCAACCGACTGGCAAGACGTGGGCGAATGGGTGGAATCCTTCAATCCCAACACCGCCAGTGGCCAACCTATAAAACCCACGGGCGACGGCACCGATGCGAACCCCTACCTCGTAGATTCCCCCGAGGCGCTTGCGTGGATTGGCTACATCACGAACGTGAAAGAGCAGCGGGCGTCCGCCAAGCTCACAAGCAGCATCGACCTGGCCGGCACTCGCTATGGCGGCCAGGTTGCCGCGGGCGCGTCGACCTCCGAAGAGCGCTATCAAAATGCTCTCACCTGGGTGCCTATTGGCAAATACTATGGTGCAGCCGCACCGGAAATCCCTGAAAATAAGGGATACATCGGTACCTTCACGGGCCAGGGCAACAGCATTCGCAACATGAAAGCAACGGCGCTGGTCAACAACGTTGACAACGCGGTTACCGGCAATCTTCCCTGGGCTGCCGGCCTGTTCGGCTGCCTCGCACACGATTCGTACCTGCGCGACCTCACGCTGGAGTCGGGAGTCGTGCTGGCTGAGAGCCCGCAAGGCGATATCTACGCGGGTGCCTTCGCCGGCGTTCTCGGCATGGACGCAACCATCGCTAACTGCAAAAACGCGGGTGTGGACGTGGTGGTGCGCAACGGCGCCGCCCAGAACGCCATCGCCGGCGGCATCGCAGGCTACACCTATTTCACCATGAGCCTCGGGTGCATCAACGACGCGAACGTGACGGCGAACCAGCCAGGCACCGGAAAAATCTCTTCTATCGGCGGCATCATCGGTGCCGACGCCGGAGCCGGACAGTCCTACATGAATGCCAACTTCGGCGATGTAGCGTTCGCCGCGGGCACCGTTGCGGACGGCTCGTCCGCCGGCGGTATCGTGGGATACGTGTACGAAGACGTCGTCGACCGTGAGACGTACCGGTTGGCCGCCTGTGCCAACGTCGGATCCATCGCCGTGGACGGCGCGGATTCTGTCGCGGGCATAATGGGCGGCAATCAGGGCGGCACTGGTTTCTTTACGGCCTCCTACAGCGGCGGCCGGGTGGGTTTGTGCTCCGGTGGATATGATGCGCAGCCGTACGCGTTTTCGACGAATGACGACTCGTGCATCGATAACGATGGAAGCGCGAACGACAACATACTGAGTTACTATGACCAGGAAGTGCTTCCGAATCCTCAGGAAGTCATAAATGGCAATCAGACCGGGGGCTTCATGGTTCCGCTGTCGGCGACGGATATGAAGTCGACTACGCTTGCCACCAACGCGAACGCGCAGATTGGTGAACTCTGCCGCCTCAATAAAGAGGACATATATTCGAGCCATTACGAAGTTCCCAATGGTCAGATGATCTCCGATGTCTACGAATGGAAGAGCGACCCGGCCGGCCACAACGGCTATCCCATACCGCGCATTAAAGCGGCCAGCTCAAGCTCGGCGTACGCCAACTGGGGCGCAGTGGGCGCGGCCATTTACGCGAAACAGGCCGACCTAACCGCCGCATCGGCCACCATCGACACCGGTCTCGCCAACCCCCTGGCAACCGGCTCATCCACCATCACGGTTCCCAAGGTACAGAAAGATTCGTCCAACACGTTGCTCATCTCCACGCCCGAGCAGCTGGCCTGGTTCCAGGCTGCGTTGGCGGCCAACGCCGCCACGTGGAAGAACGTGTCCCTCAAGCTGACTGCCGACCTCGACCTCACGGGCACCACGTACGGCGGCAGCGTGAACCCATCGGCCGCCACGCCGGCCGAGCAGTTCGCGAACTGCTTGCAATGGACGCCCATCAAGAACTACGCCGCCGGCACCTTCGACGGCCAGGGTCACGCGATATCGAACCTCTACATTTCCAACACGACCAACAAGCAAGGTCTGTTCGAAAGCTTGAACGCTTCCACGGTGAAGAACCTGAACATGGATAGCGGATGTATCAGCGCTCAATCCTACGTCGGCTCCATCGTTGGCTTCGTTGAAGCAAGTAGTGCCACGGCTACCGCCACCATCCAGGATTGCACGTCCAACGTGACCCTTTCGGGCGATCGCTACGTGGGTGGCTTCGTCGGCGAGGCCAGTACAGGCAACCTGACGATTGAGCGGTGCGCCAACTATGGTGACGCTACAGCCTTTTCAACGGCCACAACTGGCTCGGTCGAGGCTGGCGGCATCGTGGCAAGTGCGCACAGCAACGGCACGCTTACTATCAATGATTGCTACAACCGCGGCAACATGAGCGGCAAGGGTGGTGCCACCAGCACCTCTGAGGGTGGTGGAGCTGGCGGCATATTCGCCCGTGGCAACAACGGCAACAGTGGTCACGTCGTGAAAATCAACAGGTGCTACAGCACGGGCACCTTGACCGCCGCGTCGGGAATCGCGCTGCGCAGCGGTGTCGCAAATGGTGATGCCTCGTGGATCACCGTGACCGATAGCGCGTATGTCAACATCGAAGGCTTGACGCCGCATGCGGGCGAAGTTGCTCTCACCGCCGACCAGATGAAGGGTTGGTCTGTACCCTACCAGCTGAATGGCGGCGCCACAGGCGGCGACTCGTCCAAAAAGGGCGACGTGTCGGGCATGACCACCTGGCGCATGGCCTCAGCTGGCGAAAACGACGGTTACCCGGTGCTTATCTCGGCGAGCGGTGCGGGCGTCGAACAGGACGGCACCACACCGACCACCACCATGCAGAAAGCAACCAATTGGAGTCAGGTGGGCGAGTGGGTAGCGCTGTTCGACCCCACGGCCGCCGACGGCTCCACCAAACTCAAGCCCAACCTGTCCACCAACAACGGCACTGCGGCTGCCACTCCTATCACGCTGACCACCCCCGAGGCGCTGGCATGGTACGGCTATAAGCTCAATACGAATCCAACGGAAATCACCTCCGGCTCCACCACGTACGCCAATGCATACGTGAAGCTGGACGCGCCGTCGGGCACCATCGACCTCACGGGCGAACTCTACGGAGGCTCGCTCAACACCGGTGCCGCCACCCAAGAGGAGCAGCACCGAGACGTGCTGAAGTGGGTGCCTATAAATGCACCCGGCAATTACTTCTTCGGCACGTTCACGGCTACGGGGACCACGATCGAGCACCTCTCCATTTTGCAGAGTCTTAGCGGCGCGGGATTGTTCTGCTCAGTCGGGAATGCGCATCTTACGGGTATTTCCATCGGCAGCGGCTTCGTGGCCACTACAGGATCGGGTTACAATGCAGCCGCCCTCGTGGGGCAGGTTCCAAGTGGATACACGCTCACGATGACCGATTGTCGCAACGCAGCCGATGTCGTCACCGGTGATGAGAATGCCGGCGGCCTGGTCGCGTGGGTGGATGACGACCGGAACAGCGGACTCGTCATGGAACGCTGCGGCAACACGGGCAACATAGCTTCGAGTTACAATGCCGGTGGCTTGCTGGGCTATTTCGGGGGCGGTTCTCTGCGTATCGCCGACTGCTTCAATACAGGAAGCGTGACGTGCGACTTCGGCAGCGGCGGTGTGTTGGGACAAGTGCCGGATAACTATTCCGCAGGCGATTCGCTGCTCATCGCCAACTGCTACAGCACTGGCGCGGTCGCGATCACATCCACAAACACAGCCGAGATCGGCGGTATTGTGGGACTCAACACGGCATCCGATGGCGTTCTTAAAATAAGCAACTGCTACTACAGCTCCACCGCCACTCCCGGCGCGGTGGGCGACGCCGGTTCGGCCATACCCAAAACCGCCGCTGAGTTCCTCTCTGGCGAGGTAACCTGGAAGCTGAACGCCGCAAACGCAGACGGTGTGCTTAATCCCGCCACCTCTGCCAACCGCACCGCGTGGCACCAGAGTGTCACGCGCCATGCGACAACGGGTCTGCTGCAACCCTACGGCGATCCGGCACCGCTGTTGGGCGCGTCGGTAACCGTTCCCAAACTGGTACGGGCAACGTTTGTGTCACCCGCGCCGCTGGCCACTACCACGTACGCCTATGCGAACGAGAACTCGAAAATGGCGCTGCCGGCCGGCTACTCGGTTTACCACCTGGGATCCACGGGTGGCACCACAATAACCAGCCCCTACACCATTGCTGTTGGTACGGGCGATTTCGAAGTGTACACCGGCGAAACCGATTCTTGGGCAGGCATCGGCTCCCTGCAGGACGAAGCCACGCTGCGCGCCACTGACGTGCCGGGCGCAACCGGCCTCAAGGCGCTCTCCGGCTCCGGCTCCAAGGAACACCCCTACGTCATATCCACCCCCGAGGCGCTGGCATGGTTCGCTAACAAGGTGAACACCCAAAGCCTGCTCGCCATCAACAACGCGGCAGCTTCCGGCGTGGACGACCCGACTTTTGTTGCCGCGCCGACGCAGGTAGACACGACCGGTGCCGCAGAAGCCCTTACCTATTCGTCTGCGTACGCAGAGCTTGGCGCCGACATCGACCTGCTGGGTGAGGCGTACGGCGGCACGGTGAACGACGCCGGTGCCACGTCGGCCGACAAGTACGCGAACGTGCTCGACTGGGTGCCCATGGATCAGAACGCCCCCCACTTCGACGGCTTAGGCCACACGATCGACCACCTGTACATCAATGCTCCCGACAAGGATAATCAGGGTCTGTTCGGCAAAGTGTACGCCGCGGGTCAGAACACGTACGTGCAGAACGTGTCTGTCGGAAGCAAGAGCTACGTGTGCGGCGGCCAGGGCACCGGCGCCATCGCTGGATCTACGAGTACGGGCAACACCAACTTCATCAACTGCGCCAACGCGGCCGAGGTCAAGGGTGAGAGCTCGGTCGGCACGGTCGGCGGCATCGTGGGCTGGACCAACGAAAGCAAAATCATCGGCTGCTCCAACTCGGGTGCCATCAGCGCCGTTACGAGCGTCGGCGGCGTCTACGGCGTCGGCTATGCCCACTTGTCGAACTGCTCCAACATCGGCACCGTCACCGCGAGTGCCGGCAACGCCGGTGGCGTCGCCGGCGGAACGTACGGGAAACTCGTAAGCTGCTACAACGCGGGATCTGTCAGCGGCGACGCTAATTCGGGCGCCGTCGTCACCCGCGGCGGTGCGCAATGCTATAACTGCCTCTACGATGGGGAAGTCTCCAAGCCGGCCACCGTCGGGTTCGGCGCTAATTCCGACGCCCCCGGCAAGGTGGAGAGCGTTACCACCGACGTGCTCAAGAGCTGGGGTGCGGCCTACCAGCTCAGCCGGGTTGCGACAACGCTCAACGACAGCGGCACGCTCGACTATGCTTCCGTGACCGACCTCGCGAACATGACCACGTGGCGCCAGGCCACGGGCGACGCGGGCGCGGGCACACTGGAAAACAGCGGCTACCCGGTGCTCGTCGCGCTCGACGGCACCGACGCCTCCGGCAACGCGGCAGCCTCCCTGCAGAAGGCGGCCGACTGGTCTCAGGTGGGCAACTGGGTTGACGTGTTCGTCACCGTCGACGAAAAGGCCGACCAGCGCGTACCCGGCGCCACGGCGGGCGAGCCTTTGGGCTACAAGCCCAACCTCGCCACCAACAACGGCACGACCGAGGACTTGGCCATCCAACTGACCAACCCCGAGGCTTTCGCGTGGTACGCCTACAAACTGAATACCACGCCAAGTGAAACCATTTCCGGTTCCACCACATACGCCAACGCGAACGTGAAGCTGACGGCGAACATCGACCTGACGGGCGTGTCCTACGGCGGCTCGCTGGACACGACGACGGGCATCACCCCAGAGGAGAAGCACCAAAACGCCCTCAAATGGGTGCCTATGGGCAGCGCCGCCAACCCCTTCACCGGCACGTTCGCAGGTACCGGTACGCGTACAGCAAGAACCTCCATCAGCCACCTGACCATTTCCCAAGCTGCCGAAAATGCAGCTCTGTTCAGCGTTGTGGGGAATGCGAAGTTTTCGGGTTTGTCGGTGGAAAGCGGTTTCGTGGCTACCACGGAAACGAATAGCGGAGCAGCCTCCTTCGTGGGACAGGTTCTGGATGGCTCCACGCTCACAATAACCGATTGCAACAACAGTGCCGATATCAGCTCGGCGGGCTTCTTTGCCGGCGGCTTGGTAGCGAACGTGGAGGGCGACACGGCAGGTATCGTCATGGAACGGTGCAGCAATAAGTATGGCACCATTACTGCTGAAAACCGCGCTGCTGGTGGTCTGCTGGGCTACATGGGGGGCAACTCGCTTCGCATCGTCGACAGCTATAGTACCGGATATGTGACAGCCGAAGCGCGTGCCGGTGGTGTGCTGGGATCAATTGAGGAAGACGTTACCGGCTCGTTCTTGATTGCCAACTGCTACAGCACGGGCGCGATAACAAGCACCTCCACAAACGATGTTCACGGCATAGTAGGACGCTCGGGAACCAACGATCTTACCGTGTCCAACTGCTACTACAGCTCCACCACAACGCCCACCACAAATGGTGCGAAAGACGATGGGGCTATCGCAAAAACCTCCGACGAGTTCGGCTCGGGCGAGGTGGCGTGGCTGCTCAACGCCGCCAACACCGAAGGCGTGCTCGATGTGAATGCCTCTGCCGACCGCGCTTTGTGGAATCAGTATCTCGTACGCACCCCGTCTACCGGCGAATTCCAGGGCGGCGAACCGAACCCGGTGCTGGATGAGTCCGATCGCACGGGGAAGCTCGTGCGCGCGGCGTTCATGATTCCTGCACCTTTCGACAACACGTATGCCTACGCGAATGAGGGCACAAGGATAGCGCTGCCGAGAGGCTATACGGCCTACCATCTGAATTCCTCCACGGGCACCACCATAACCAACCCCTATGCAATTGCTGCTGGCACCGGCGACTTCAGTGTGTACATGGAAGGTATCGGTACCTGGGAGGCTGTGGGTGCCGGACAGGATGAAGCCACGCTGCGTACCACGGCGGTTGTCGGTTCCAACAACGGCTATGCGCTGTCGGGTTCCGGCTCCGAGGCGGACCCGTATGTCATTTCCACCCCCGAAGCGCTTGCATGGTACGCCTACAAGGTGAACCAGCACAGCAGAACCAACATCGTCAACTCCGATGGCACGCTTCCTGGTCTCACGTACGACTATGCCTATGTGCAGCTGGGTGCGAATATCGACCTGGAGGGCAAGCCCTACGGCGGATTGGCCGACGAGACCCAAACCACCGCGGCCGACAAGTACGCGAACGTGCTCAAGTGGATACCTATTGACCAGTATTACCCCCGCTTTGATGGTAAGGGTCACACTGTCGACCATCTTTACATGAACAGCAATGCAGAAAACCAGGGTCTGTTCGGCAGTGCGCGCAAAACTGACACCGAGGTCTCGTTCATTCGGAACACGTCCATCGGCAGTGCGAGCTACGTGCAAGGTATAAGCTTTGTCGGTGCCCTCGTGGGCAGCGGTGGTTCGCTCACCATTACCAATTGCACCAATGCGGCCGAAGTTGTGAACTCCGATAGCTCGTCCATGGGTGGTGTCGGTGGAATCGCGGGACAAATCTATGCTCCGGGTAGTATCGCCGGCTGTTCCAATACGGGCACCGTTTCGAAGACGGTTGCTACTACTATGAGGGGTTTCGCCGGTGGTATCGTTGGTACCTGTTCTGGTGCGTCAATTTCGAATTGCTCCAATATCGGTACCGTTACGTCGAGTACGTACTTTGCAGGTGGCATCATTGGACGAGGGATTACTTCACCAGCTGTCAAGAACTGCCTCAACGCAGGATCGGTCAGTGCCGCGAGGGCGGGTGCTATTGCGTCGCAGGGAAGCTTCGTCCTCACCAACTGTTTCTACGACAAAGAAGCTTCCAAGCCAGTCACTGTTGCAGCTTACGGCAAATCTGACGCGTATGGCGTGGCGCAGGCTGTCTCTACCGCGGCGTTGAAAACCTGGGGCGCGGCCTACCAGCTAAACGGCGGCGCTGCGGGCGGCTCGCAAAACGGCAACGTGGCCGGCATGACCGCATGGCGCCAGGCCACGGGCGACGAAGCCGCAGGCACGCTGGAAAACAAGGGCTACCCGGTGCCCATCGGTTTCAACCTAACCGATGCTGACGGCAACGCGGCAGCCTCCATGCAGAAGGCCACCGACTGGTTCGACGTGGGCGCCTGGGTTGAGAACTTCGACCCCACGCAAGCCGGCAGCTCGGATAAGTTCAAGCCCAACCTCGCCACCAACAACGGCACCACGGCCGATCTTGCCATCGAGCTTTCCAGCCCCGAGGCGCTGGCGTGGTTCGCCTACATGGCCAATAACACGCCCGACGAGGTTATCTCTGGAAGCACCGCCGCTTACAAGAATGCCTACACCAAGCTCGGTGCAAACATCGACCTTGAGGGCAAGAACTACGGCGGCGCGGCGGACGAGTCCAATGCCACCGCGGCTGAAAAGTACGCAAACGTGCTGGACTGGGTGCCCATCAAGCAGAATACCCCGAATTTCAACGGCGCGAACTTCGTGATCGACCACCTCTACATCAACGCACCTGAGAAGAGCAACCAGGGTCTGTTCGGGGTTGTGAACGACGGCAAACTGGAGAACGCATCCATCGGCAGCAAGAGCTACGTGTACGGCAACGGCTACGTGGGGGGTCTCGTCGGGCGAACGGGCATCACCAGCTTCGTTAACTGCTCGAATGCAGCCGAGGTCAAGAGCGGTTCCGTATACGCCGGCGGCATTTTCGGTGCGAGCATCCGCAGCAGCGTCACGACCGGTTGCTCCAACACCGGCACTGTTACCTGCGCAATGTCCGCTGGCGGCATTGCCGGCGGAGGCCCCGGGAATTTCTCGAACTGCTTTAACACTGGCTCCATCACGGCCACTAGCACGGCGCCCGACAGTGCCGTCGGCGGCATAGTCGGCATGTGGCAAAACAGTGCCGGCTCTATCGAGAGCTGCTACAACGTGGGTTCCGTCAGCGGGGTCAACGCGAGCGGCATCGGTGTGAGCAGCTCGTCTCGCAACAACTACTACCTGGCCGACACTGCTACCGACCTGGTAGACGGCAAGGCGGCGCGCACGGCCGACCAGTTCGCTTCCGGCCAGGTGACCTGGGAGCTGGACACGGGCGCCAATGCGGACGGCTCGCACAGCAACGCCTGGGGTCAGAAAATAACGCGCAATGCAATTACCAACGAACCGGAACCTGCGCCGCTGAGCGATCCGCTGCCGGTGCTGCGCGATGCCACGCTGCATCCGACGGTGTACCGCATGAATGTGGTGTTCGACACCACCGCGTTCCCTGGTGCTACCGGCATTACTACGTACAGCAACACCAACACCACGCTGAAGCTTCCTGTTATTTCAACGGGTACCATCCCGAACTACTACAAGGGCACTTCGTCGGCCGATGCGGTTGATGCCAACAAGCTCACCTCTCCCGTCACGCTGGCTACGGAAGACCTGTCCGTGTATGCCACACTGAGCATTACCTCCTGGACAGACGTGGGTGCCGCGCAAGACGAGGCTGCGCTGCGCTCAAGGGTGGTGGATGAGGCGACCGGCCTCAAGGCGCTCTCAGGCTCCGGCTCCAAGGAATACCCCTACGTCCTTTCAAGCCCCGAGGCGCTGGCGTGGTTTGCCAACAAGGCGAACACCCTGCACGCCGCCGCCATCACCAACACGAAGGGCGTGGAAGACCCGACGTTCGTCGCGGCGCCCGCCGGTATCACCTACGACTCCGCCTATGCCAACCTGGGCGCCAATATCGACCTGACGGGTGCGGCCTATGGCGGCAGCGTGAACGCGGCCGGCGCCACGTCGGTCGACAAGTACGCGAACGTGCTGGACTGGACGCCCATCGAACAGGAAACCCCCCACTTCGATGGCTTGGGTCACACAATCGACCACCTGTACATCAATGCTCCTACGAAAGACAACCAGGGTCTATTCGGTTACTCGGATCCCGTTTCCGGCGACTACTCGTTCGTACGAAACACGTCTGTCGGCAGCGCGAGCTACGTACACGGCAACAACAACGTGGGCGCCATTATGGGATACACGTATAACACCGATGCTGTCAACTGCTCCAATGCGGGCGAAATCGTGGCTGAAGGCCAAGGTGCCGCCGGTATCGCGGGGTTCAGCGACAGCGGTGACCCTTCTGGCTGCACAAACACGGGTAACGTTACGAGTAACGATTATGCCGCAGGTATTGTCGCTACGGGAGACTGCGCTGTCTACAGCTCCTCCAACACCGGTGCTATCACGGCAACCGCCGCAGACGGCTTCGCCTCCGGCATTGCGGTCGGCCCGAGCGGCTATTTCGAGAGCTGTTACAACGCGGGTCCCATCAAGGCCGCCAAACCATCCGCCATCGCAAGCTACGTCAGTGCAAGCTACAACTGCCTCTACGACAAGGACGCCTCCACGCCCGCCGGTGCGGCTGCACCCGTCACCGGGGGCAGAGAGGACGCCGACGCCCACGGCCGTGCGGAGGGTGTCTCGACCGAGACGCTCAAGAGCTGGGGCGCGGCTTACCAGCTGAACCGGCTGAAAACAGCGACCAACAACGATGGCATGATCAACGAAACCATCGAGACCAATGTCGCAAACATGACCGTCTGGCGCCAAGCCACCGGCGACGCGTCTGCGGGTACGCTCGAGAACAACGGCTACCCGGTGCTCTGCGCCATCGATGCGACCGATGCCTCCGGCAACGCGGCGGCCTCCCTGCAGGCTGCCGACACCTGGGCTGACGTGGGCGCGTGGGTGGATACGTTCATCGTTGCTGGCGAGCTGGACAACGCGCTCATGCCCTATGCCGACCCAGCGGACGGCACGCCGCTGAACTTCAAGCCCGACACCTCCACCGGTGCCGGTTCTGCGAGTGCCAAAGCCCTCAAGTTTACCACCCCCGAGGCCTTCGCGTGGTTCGCCTATAAGGCGAACACCGCGCCGACCGAGAACATCCCCACCACCTCCACCCCGTACGCCGGCGCGTACATTGCGCTGGGAACGGTGGGAAGCACTACCGCTCTCGACCTGACGGGCGCACCCTACGGCGGCTCGCTGGATGCGACGCCTGGCGCCACCCAGCAGGTGCAGCACCAAAACGCCCTCGCGTGGTCGTCCATCGGCGCCGATCGGGATCATCCCTTTACCGGCGATGTCATGGGGTATGTTGCGATCGATCACCTGCGCGTTCGGACTGATCGCGCAGACGGCACCGTGAACAACGCCGGCCTGTTCGGCTACGTGGGCAACGCCTCGCTCACGTACGTAAACATAACCAGCGGCTACGTGGGCGCTGACAGCGGTTCAACGACCGCGATCGGCAACGTGGGCGCCCTCGTGGGCGAGAGCGTGCCCGGCTCGCTCATTCTGCGGGGCTGCTCCAACGCGGCGGATGTGAGCGCGAATGGCGCAAACGCGGGCGCTCTGATTGGCCTGTGCGGATCTACCACGGTTACGGTGAACGAGTGCTTCAACACGGGCAGCGTGCAGGCGGCGTCGTCTGCTGGCGGCCTGGTGGGCGCCGTGCGCGACGGCGTGGCAAGCGTGGGCGGAAGCGCACAAGCCGCCTTCGCCAACTGCTTCAACACCGGTTCGGTTGCAGCCGACGACGGGAAGGCTGCGGGAGCCTTCGGAACCCCGTGCCCCGCAAGCGCTCGGTGCGGCAATATCTTCTACGACTCCACCGTCGCCCCCGCCGACGCTACGGTGGGCACTGTGGCCAAGAGCACTGCCCAGTTCGCCTCGGGCGAGGTGGCCTGGATGCTCAACGCCGTCGCCTCTTACAGTGGCGTGTTCGATCCTGATAACCTGGAGGACAGCGGTACGTGGCGCCAGCACATCGCCCGCGACGCGTCCACCGGCGAGTTGCAAACCACCGGCGATCCGCTGCCGCTGTACGGCAGACCCGAGGACGGCACCACAACGGTTGGCCGCGCAACATTCGTGGCTCCGTCTCCTCTGGCCGATACGTATGCCTACGTGAACGACGACTCGAAGCTGGCGCTGCCCGCCGGCTACTCGTCCTACCATCTGGATACCGCTACCGGCACCTCGATAACCAGCCCCTACACGGTGCCGAATGACGGCAGCGCCTACGACTTCAAGGTGTACTTGGGCGACGGCGCCATCGACTCCTGGGCGGCGGTAGGTGCCGCGCAGAACGAGGCCACGCTCCGCGCCACGGACGTGCCGGGCGTAAGCGGGCTCAAGGCGCTTTCAGGCGCAGGCTCCGAAGCGAACCCCTACGTCCTGTCCACCCCCGAGGCTCTTGCCTGGTTCGCCAACCAGGTGAACACTCAGGGTGGCAACGGCATTTCCAACACGCCGGCTCCCGGCGTAGACGACCCGACGTTCGAGGCGACCGCGGGCACGAACACCGAATGGGACGGCACTGTAGTGCCTATCACCTACGGCGAAGCCTGCGCCAGCCTGGGCGCGGATATCGACCTTCTGGGCGCAGCCTACGGCGGCGCGGCGGACGAGTCCAAAACCACCGCGGCCGAGAAGTACGCAGACGTGCTGGACTGGGTGCCCATCAACCAGAGCAACGCCAACTTCGATGGCCAGGGCTACACCATCGACCACCTCTACATCAACAGCACGGCAAACAACCAAGGCCTGTTTGGCGACGGAGCAAACGGCTACGGAGTAAATGGCACCATCAAAAACACGCTCATCGGCAGCAAGAGCTACGTGCAGGGTGGAAGCCAGGTGGGTGCCATTGCGGGCAACCCGAGTGATCTTTTCATCGAAAACTGCTCGAACGCGGCGGAGGTCGTGGGTGCCGGCGAACGCATTGGCGGTATCACCGGAGGAAGCGGCGACTCCAACGTTATCAGCTGCTCCAATACGGGCAAAATCACCGGCAATACGTCTGTCGGCGGCGTCATGGGTTACGCGGAATGTACGACCGCGAACTGCTACAACACGGGTGTTGTTACAGCCACAGCTACGAACGGCGAAGCTGGCGGTATTATGGGAATGCTAACCGGCAGCGCCTGGAACTGCTACAATGCAGGATCCGTGAGCGCCGCCAATGCGGGCGCTATCTCGGGCGACAGCAACTACTGCACCAACTGCTTCTACGACCCGGTCGCCTCCACGCCCGGCGGCACCGCTCCGTACCTTACCGGCGCCGGTTCTGACCCCGACGCTTCCGGTGAGGTGGAAGCCGTCTCGGCCGATGTCCTTAAGAGCTGGGGTGCGGCCTATCAGCTGAGCCGGATTGCCGTCACCTACGATCCTATGGACGGCAGCAACCACGCCGCCGTGGCCGACCTCGCGAACATGAACGTATGGCGCATGGCCAAGGCCGACGATGGCACGGGCAACCCGGAGAACAACGGCTATCCGGTGCTCATTGCGGTTGACGGCGAAGGCTTCGAGCAGGACGGCACCACGCCTACAACCACCATGCAGAAGGCGACCGACTGGACGCAGGTGGGCGCGTGGGTTGAAACGTTCGACCCGACGACGCCGGCCTACAGTGACAGCGGCACCGTGACCAAGATCAAGCCCGCGCCTTTGGCCGACACGTTCACCATAACCACCCCCGAGGGCTTGGCGTGGTTCGCCTACAAGGCGAGCATCGCGCCTGCGAGCGAGACCATATCCGCCGGCAGCACCAAGCACTACTCCGACGTGCCTGTGAAGCTTGGCAACGACATCGACCTTCTGGGCGACACGTACGGCGGCTCTGTCGACAGCACTGAAACCAGCGCTGCGGCCAAGTACGCGGGCGCACTCGATTGGTCGCCCATCAACCAGAATACCCCCGACTTCGACGGCCAGGGCCACACGGTAAGTCACCTGTACATCAACGCCCCAACGAAGGACTTCCAGGGTCTGATCGGCAAAACGGACGGCGGCACCATACGCAACACGTCCATCGGCTCCGAGGGCTACGTGCACGGCAACAACAACGTGGGTGCCCTCGTTGGGTACCATTTGAGCGGCGGCACCATGTCCAACTGCTCCAACGCAGCGGAGGTTGCGGGCGAGGGTAGAAGCGTCGGTGGTGTTGCGGGCATCATCAGCGGTACCATCACGAACTGCTCAAACGCGGGTAATATTACCGGCAAGGACTATAACGTCGGTGGTGTCGCAGGCAGTGCAAGCGACAACATCACCAACTGCTCCAACACGGGCACTATCACCGGCACAACGAGCGTCGGCGGCGTTGCAGGCGGCAACGACTATGACGTTGTGAACTGCTCCAACACGGGCAATGTGACCGGCGAGACATACGTCAGCGGCATTGTGGGTCGGGGCGACACCTCGTTCCGCAACAACTTCAATACGGGTGCCGTGACGGCAACCGATGCAGACGGCATGGCCGCCGGCATGCAAACGTTCGGGGCGGGCGATGTGGTGAACTGCTATAACGCAGGTCCCATCAAAGCCAACCAAGCGGCCGCCATCGTTGCGGACATGAATGAGAACTACTGCTACAACTGCTTCTACGACAAGGACGCCTCCACGCCGGCAGGCGCCACTGCACCCGTTGCGGGTGCCACCGGGTTCGCCGACGCGCACGGCCGTGTGGAGGGCGTCTCCACCGAGGCGATGAAGAGTTGGGGCGCGGCGTACCAGCTGAACCGCCTTGCGGTTACCGACGCGGGCGACTATACTCCCGAAACCAACCTTGCGAACATGACCACGTGGCGCCAGGCTACGGGCGACCAAGCCGCGGGCACGCTAGAGAACAACGGCTACCCGGTGCTTATCGCGCTCGACTCGGCCGCCGCCGATGGCACGGCGGGGGATCGTATGCAGACCGCCTCTTCCTGGTCCCAGGTGGGCCACTGGGTGGACGCGTTCCTCACCGCCGACGAGCTGGACAACGCTCGCGTGCCCTACGCCGACCCGGCCGACGGTACGCTGCTGGGCTACAAGCCCGAAATGTCCGCCACAAGCGACGGCTCGGCGGCCGACAAGGCCATCCAGCTTTCCAACCCCGAGCAGCTGGCCTGGTGGGCGTACAGCTCTACTGGCTACGCCAGCCTCGCAGGCGACATCGACCTGTTCGGCACCCCGTACACGGGTGTTGCCGCTGGTGCTAACAACATTGGCGATGCGCTTTCGTGGACAAACGACACCACGGGCACAAACCTCGATGGCGGCAAGCACACTGTCACGCACATGAATGCCACCAACGGCCTGTTGACTAATGCATTCTCTCTACGCGACCTCACGCTGGCCGACGGCCTGGTGGACGCCTCTGGGCAGTCCGCGGCAGCCGCGGGCGCGTTCGCTTCCACCGGCGCGTCGGGCGCCACCTTCGTGAACCTGACGAACAAGAACGTGGCCGTGTGCGGCTCGGGCGATGCGGGCAGCTATGCTGGCGGCATCGTGGGCTTGGGCGGCGACGATTCCGCATACGTGCTGTGCGCGAACCAGGCGGGTGTGAGCGCAGCCGAGCGGGCCGGCGGCATCGTGGGCTTCAGCAGCGGCAGCTCAGCCACTGCCTCGTCGTTCGGTCTCAGCTCCAACACGGGTGCCATTGATGTTTCCGGCGTAGACGGCTCCACTGCTGCCGGCATCGGCTCCGCCAACTACCTGAATATGGAGGCGTGTTTCAACACCGGATCGGTGGCTGCGAAGAACAACGCGGCCGGGTTGAGCTTTGTTGGCAACCGCGTTCCCCTCACGGGCAGCTACAACGCTGGCGCCGTTGCGGCCACAAACGCATTCCCTGTGGCCAACAAGGCTACTGCCACAAACACGTACCACAACTCCACGCTTGCCGACGCTACGGGCGCCGTGCACAAAGACGACGCCGACATGAAGGCCGACGCCTTCGCCGAGGCGCTTGACTCCACGCTGTCGGTCAACAATGCTCAGCTGGCGGGTATCAACCTGCACGACTATTCGTGGAAGCGCACCGCCGGCACGAACGGCGACTACCCCTACCTGACTGCCGCACGCCAGTACTCCAGCTGGGAGGACGTGGGTGCTGTGCAGAACGAGGCCATGCTGCGCGCCCAGGTTGTGACCGGGTCGGACAACGGCTACGCGCTTTCCGGCTCCGGCACACTGGAGAAGCCCTACGTCATTTCCAGCCCCGAGGCGCTGGCCTGGTATGCCTACCAGGTGAACACTAAGAAAACAACGGTCGTCGTCAACACGCCGGGCGTCGGCGTGAACGACCCGATGTTCGAGATCAGTCCCACGTATTGGGGCAGCTTCGGTTCGCGGGAAAATCTTGACTATAAACACAGTTGTGTGCAACTGGGTGCCGACATCGACCTGCTGGGCGAGCCTTACGGCGGATCGGAAGATCTCAGCAAAGGCACCGCTGCCGAAAAGTACGCAGGCGTTCTTGACTGGGTGCCCATCCAGCAGAGAACCCCCAACCTCGATGGTAAAGGCCATACGATCGACCACCTCTACATCAACAGCTCGGCGAACAATCAGGGGTTGTATGGCGGTTACCTGGATGCCTCCTACGAAATTAAATGTTCCATAACAAACACGTCTATCGGTGCGAACAGTTACGTACACGGCAACAACAACGTAGGTTCCCTTGTTGGATCTGCGGATGATGTCTACATCGTCAACTGCTCCAACGCGGGTACTGTCGAGGGCGAGAGCAAGGTCGGTGGCATTGCGGGCATCAACAATGGTAGCCTACGCGGCGGTATAACCATCGGCTGCTCCAATACGGGCACGATTACCTCCACCACCTTCGCTGGCGGCATTGTCGGTTCCGAAAACTCCAACATTGCGAACTGCTTCAATGCAGGAGCCGTTTCGGCCACGGCAGTGGACGGCCAGGCTGGCGGTATTATTTCAAGCCGCTCGCCAGGCGTGGATCATGAACTTGTGAACTGCTACAATGTGGGGCCTGTCAGCGCCGCCACAGGGGGTGCCATCACAAGCACCTCGAATGGCAGTATCTACAACTGCTTCTACAATACAGAAACTTCCACACCGGCAGGCGCAGCCACTGTTACCGGGCTTGGTAGCGGCGGTGACGTTCCCTGTCAGGTCGAGGGTCTCACAACCGATGAGCTAAAGAGCTGGGGCGCTGCCTACCAGCTGAACCGTGTCTCTTGTGTGCTCGA
Organism: Enteroscipio rubneri; assembly: GCF_002899715.1. Classification (GTDB taxonomy): domain Bacteria; phylum Actinomycetota; class Coriobacteriia; order Coriobacteriales; family Eggerthellaceae; genus Enteroscipio; species Enteroscipio rubneri. The sequence continues at coordinate 18,697 of NZ_PPEK01000016.1, forward strand.
GGATAATTTCTACCACGTGAAATACGCCAATGAGAACAACGTGGCGAACATGACCGCGTGGCGTCAGGCCACAGGCGACGAAGCCGCGGGCACGCTGGAGAACAACGGCTACCCGGTGCCCTGCGCTCCGGGAGAGACCATGCAAGCCGCTGCCGACTGGAGGGCAGTGGGCGAGTGGGTGGATGCGTTCATCACCGTCGGCGAGCGAGAGAACAGCCGCAAGCCCTTGGAGTATGCAAGTGGTCCCGGCGCCAACCCGCCGGGCGAGCTCTTGAACTACAAGCCCGACACCTCGGTGAATGATGGCTCCGCGGCCGATAAGGCCATCGAGCTTTCCACGCCGGAAGCGCTTGCCTGGTGGGCGCTCGTGAACAGAGCGACCGGCAAATACGTTGCCATGACGACTGACATGGACCTGTTCGGTACTCCCTACACAGGTGTTGCCGCCAACCTGGTGACAAGCACCGACTGGGGTGCGCCCAGCAATATCGAAGACGGCCTTCTGTGGAAGTCTCCCGACACGACCAAGGCGCACGTTGACGGCCGTGGCAATACCATCAAGCATATGCATGCGTTCAGCGGCCTTCTGTATCAGGCGCTGGAAGTGCATGACCTTACGATGGTCGAGGGTTTGGTGGACGCAACCGGAGGATTCGGGACGTATGTTGGTGCGTTCTCGTCAGAAAGTGCGCAGGATGCAACCTTCACCAACCTGGTGAACCAGAGCGTTGCCGTGCGCGGTTCGGGCGGTTCGGGCGACTGCGCCGCTGGCATTGTGGGTCAGAGCAAAGGCAGCAGCGTGTTCGTAGGATGCGTGAACCAGGCGCCGGTGAGCAACGCGGAGTACTATACCGGCGGCATTGTGGGCAGGAACTACAGCGGTACGCCCTCGTTCTATCTCTGCGCGAACGAAGGCACCGTTGACGGCACGAACGCCTCCACTGCCAGCGGTATTGGTCACGGCGATGCAGGAGTTACTGCGGAAGCGTGCTACAACACCGGCTCCGTGGTCTCAAGTGCGAGTGCCACGGGTCTGTTCGGTGTCAGTGGCAGCAACGCCGCTGTGGTTGCGGCCAGCTACAACGCTGGTGCCGTGACGGCTCCCACCGCTTTCCAGATAGCGAAAACCTTCACCGGTACCGACACCTACTACAATTCCAGCCTCGCTGCTAGTGCGGGCACCGGCACGGCGGAGGGTAAGTCGGCCGACGACATGAAGACGACCGGGTTCGTCTCCACCCTTGACACGCCGCTGGCCGCCAGTGCCACCACGGCGGCTGGCATCAACCTGAGCGACTTTGGTTGGGTGCGCGCCGACGGCACGAACAAGGGTTATCCCTACCTTGCCAGCCGCGCACGCGACAACTGGGCGGCTGTGGGTGCCGAACAGGATGAAGCTGCGTTGCGAGCCACCGATGTGCCGGGCGCAACCGGCCTCAAGGCGCTTTCGGGTGCGGGTTCCGAAGCGAGCCCCTACGTGGTTTCCACCCCCGAGGCGCTCGCATGGTACGCCTACCAGGTGAATCAGCACAGCACCACGAACATTACTAACTCCGACGGCTCCACCCCGGGTCTCACCTACGACTATGCCTACGTGCAGTTGGGTGCCGACATCGATCTGTTGGGCGCGGCCTACGGCGGCAAGGTGAACGACGCCGGTGCCACCTCGGCCGACAAGTACGCAAACGTACTCGACTGGGTGCCCATGGATCAGAAGGCCCCGCACTTTGACGGTCAGGGTCACACGATCAACCACCTGTACATCAATGTCTCGGGGGACAACCAGGGTCTGTTCGGCACCACGGAGGCCGAAGCTGCAGACGGCGCCTTCATACAGAACACGTCCATCGGCGCCGAGGGCTATGTGTGCGGCAACGGCACCGTGGGCGCCATCGTCGGGCACGCGAAGGATACCGACCTCATCAACTGCTCGAACGCGGCTGAGGTCGAAGGATCCTTCGACCTCGGCGGCATCGCAGGCAATAACACCAGCAGTCTCTTTCTCGGCTGCGCCAACACGGGCAACATCAAAGGCAAAAGCGGCAACACCGGCGGTATCTGCGGCAGGACCGGCCAGGTCAGCGAAGAGTTCGCGAACTGCTACAACGCTGGCGCCGTCGAAACCACGTGGGACTACCGATCTGCCGCCGGCATCGTCGCGTACACCACCGGCCCGGTAACGAACTGCTACAACGTTGGCCGCATAACGTCAACAACAGACAGCGTGTACGCCATTGCAGGCGTTCCCTACGGCGCCTATCTCCATAACTGCCTCTACGACAAAGATGTCTCCAAGCAAGACGGCGCCACTGCCGACCAGGCGCAAGGCGTTACGGCTGCGGAACTCAAGAGCTGGGGCGCTGCCTACCAGCTGAACCGCGTGTCCGCCACGCCCAACGACAGCGGCGCGTTCGACTACGCCTCGGTGACCGACCTCGCGAACATGACCACGTGGCGCCAGGCCACGGGCGACGAAGCAGCGGGCACGCTCGAGAACAACGGCTACCCGGTGCTCGTCGCGCTCGACGGCACCGACGCCTCCGGCAACGCGGCAGCCTCCCTGCAGAAGGCGACCGACTGGTCTCAGGTGGGCGGCTGGGTTGACGCGTTCATCATGGCCGACGAGAAGATCGACCAGCGCGTGCCCGGCGCCACAGCGGGCGAGCCTTTGGGCTACAAGCCCGACCTCACCACCAACGACGGCTCTGCAACCGATAAGGCTATCGAGCTTTCCACGCCGGAAGCACTTGCCTGGTGGGCCTACAAAATGGGTAGCAAGTACGCCACCATCACAACCAACATTAACCTGTTTGGTACCCCCTATACGGGCGTTGCTGCCAACCTGGTAGCAACCACTTCCTACGGTGCACCTGCAAACATCGAAGACGGCCTTCTGTGGACAGACAACACCGCAGGTTCGCAGCACCTGAACGGCGGCGGCAACACCGTCAAGCACCTGCATGCAACCAACGGTCTGCTGAAGAACGTAGCAGAAATGCGTGACCTTACGCTGGCCGAGGGCCTCGTAGATGCAAGCGGGCAAACGTCGCTGGGCGGCGCAGGTGCGTTCGCGTCCACCATGGCAAGCGGTGCGACCTTCGTGAACCTGGTGAACGAGAGCGTTGCTGTGCGCGGTGCGGGCAATACGGCTGGCAGTGGCATCTACACGGGTGGCATTGCGGGTTACGGCATGGGCAGCACGCCGGTGTTTGTGATGTGTGTGAACCGTGCGCCGGTGAGCAATGCGTCCATCGCAGGCGGCATCCTCGGCTTCAACGTGGCTTCCGAAGCCTCGTTCTACCTCTGCGCCAACGAAGGGGCCATCGGCATTGCCGGTGAAGGCTCCACCACGGTTGCCGGCATCGGCTGCGCTCCCAGCGTGAATGCGGAGGCGTGCTATAACACGGGTTCCGCGACCGCAGGAAGCAACGCTGCGGGATTGTTCTTCCCCGGCAGCTCCGGCACCGTTGTCAAAAACAGCTACAACACCGGTGCCGTTACGGCTCCCACCGCTTGCCAGATATCGCCCACCTTCACCGGCACGGACGTGTTCTACAACTCCGGCCTCACCGCAGGGTCGGGCACCGGTACAGCAACACCCATGGCCGCTGTCGACATGAAGGTTGACGCGTTCATGAGAACGCTCGACACGCCGCTGGCCACCAGTGCCACCGCGGCAGCGGGCGTCAACCTCAAAGACTACAAGTGGGTGCGTGCCGACGGCACGAACGGCGGGTTCCCCTTCCTTGCCAGTCGCAACCACTCCGATTGGGCGATTGTTGGTGCCAAGCAGGACGAAGCTACGCTGCGCACCACAGACGTGCCGGGTGCAACCGGCCTCAAGGCGCTTTCGGGCGAGGGTTCTCAGGCGAGCCCCTACGTTGTTTCCACGCCTGAGGCTCTCGCGTGGTTTGCCAACAAAGTGAACAAGTACGGCAACTCGAGCATTACCAACTCCGACGGCACCACCCCGGGTCTCACCTATGGCAAGGCTTACGTGCAGTTGGGTGCCGACATCGATCTTCTGGGTGCGGCCTATGGTGGCTCGGCCGACGAGACCCTTTCCACCGCCGCCGAGCGATACGCCAACGTGCTTGAATGGGTGCCCATAGAGCAGCGCGATCCTCACTTCGACGGTTTGGGCCACACGATCGACCACCTGTACATCAATGCTCCCGACAAGGACAACCAGGGTCTGTTCGGCCAAGCGCAGGGTATGGATAGCGGCTTGTACATACAGAACGTGTCCATCGGCAGCAAGAGCTACGTGCACGGCAAAGAAAACGTTGGTGCCCTCGCCGGAATCACGGACAAAGCCGCTTTCACCAACTGCTCGAATGCGGCCGAGGTCGTGGGCGAAGGTCAGTACGTCAGCGGCATTGTGGGCGGCTGGGCGAACGGCAAGATTCTCGGGTGCTCCAACACGGGCGCCGTCACGGGTACAACCTGCGTCGGTGGCATCGCTAGCTATGGGTATTTCAATATGGTGAACTGCTTCAACACTGGCGCCGTTACCGCAACTGCCGGGTATGCCGGAGGCGTCGCTGCAGGAACGTTCGAGAAAATCGTGAACTGCTACAACGCGGGTCCCGTCGCCGGCGACAAAGCGGCTGCTATCGTGGTTTATCCCCCTTCCTCTGGCACTCCCTGCTACAACTGTCTCTACGTCACCGAGGCTTCCAAACCGGCTACCGCCGGAATCTACGACAAAAATGACGCCCACGGCAAGGTGGAGGGCGTTACGGCCGAGGCTCTCAAGAGCTGGGGCGGCGCTTACCAGATGAACCGGGTTGCGGCTTCAATCAACTCGTACAACTCGCTGGAATACGCCGCGGTAACCGACTTCGCGAACATGACTACCTGGCGCCAGGCCACGGGCGAGGGTGCCACGCTCGAGAACAACGGCTACCCGGTGCTCACCGGGATCGACTCGATCGACGCGAACGACGCTGTGGCCGACCACATGCAGAAGGCCGCCGACTGGTCGCAGGTAGGCGCGTGGGTGGACACGTTCCTCACCGCCGACGAGACCAACACCCTGCGCGTGCCCGGTGCCGATTCGACAGCGGCCACGCCTCTCAACTACAAGCCCAACCTCTCAACCAATAACGGTTCCGATGCCGACCTGTCCATCCAGCTGGCTACCCCAGAGGCCTTCGCGTGGTATGCCTACAAGGCAAACACGACGCCCACCGATGCCATCACCGGTGCCGCTGCCACCACGTACGCCGAGGCGTTCGTGAAGCTGACCGCAAACATCAACCTGACGGGCGCCCCCTACGGTGGCTCGCTCGCAACGGCCGATACCCAGCAGGCGAAGCACCAAAGCGCCCTTGCGTGGACATCTATCGGAGCGAGCAGTGACCATCCCTTCATTGGGAGGTTCGCTGGCACGGGAGCCACGATTGATCATCTGTACGTCCAGACCAAGCGCGTCGATGGCGTACTGAACAATTCTGGCCTGTTTGGCTACGTGGGTAAAGCTACGCTTAAAGATGTGGCCATCACCAGTGGTTTCGTTGGCTCCAACGATTCCTCTGCGGCGGCATTCGACAACGTGGGTGCCCTCGTAGGTTCTGCCGTGCCGGGCGGAGTGCTCACGCTGAATGGCTGCTCCAACGCAGCCGACGTCAGCGCCAGCGGCGCGAATGCCGGTGGCCTGGTGGGCACCACGGAAAGCACGGCTCTCTACCTGACTGGCTGCAGCAACACCGGCGCGGTCAACGCGACCGGTGCGAGCGCTGGTGGTCTGGTGGGGCAGTGCGCGGCAGCGAAGATGCGCGTTTCCGACTGTTACAGCACCGGCAGTGTGCATGCCGGCAATGGTGCTGGCGGCTTGGCGGGCTCCATCGATGCGGTCGTAGCAAGTTCGGCAAGCGGACAGCCCGTCTTCGTCAACTGCTACAACATAGGTTCGGTTGCCGACGAGGGTGGAAACGCCCACGCAGCATTCGGCATAAGCACCTACGCTGACGCAACCACGCCTTTGAGTGCCAATATCTACTACAACCCCGCTGTTGCTCCGGCAGACACTGCGCCGGGCCTTATTGGCAAGACCGCCGCCGAGTTCGCCTCGGGCGAGGTAACGTGGAGGCTCAACCACGCCAATGCGACCACCGGTGTGGTGGATGAGGCCAACAACTCCGCCGACCGCAATGCGTGGCACCAGGCTATCAACCGTATTCCGGATGGCAAGCCGCAATCAACGAGCGACAAGAACCCGCTGTTGGGTGCGTCGATAACCGCGCCAAAATTGGTGCGTGCAACGTTCATGTCCAACACACCAACGTTGGGCAACACGTGCGCTTACGCGAACGTGGGCTCAAAGCTGGAACTGCCCGCAGGCTACTCCAGCTATCACTTGGGATCCGCCTTCGGGGCAGCGATAACCAGCCCCTACACCGTTCCCTCCGATGTCTCCGACGCTAACTACGGCGATTTCGACGTGCACGCCGGCGACATTGAATCCTGGGTTGGCGTGGGTGTTATGCAGGATGAGGCAACCCTGCGCGCCCAAGTTGTGACCGGTTCTGACAACGGCTACGCGCTTTCGGGCGCGGGTTCTCAGGCGAACCCGTACGTCGTGTCCACCCCCGAGGCGCTGGCCTGGTTCGCCAACAAGGTGAACTCTAGGAATGGCAACCGCGTAGCAAATACGCCCGGCGTCGGTGTGAACGACCCGACATTCGAAGCCTCTCCCACCTACATAAACAATTACAACACGGAAGCCTTCCTTCCCTATGGGTACGCGTACGTGCAGCTGGGTGCCGACATTGACCTGCTGGGTACAACCTACGGCGGCAGCGTGGACGAGACTCCCGGCAAAACGTCGGCCGAGAAGTATGCGAACGTGCTCGACTGGAAGCCCATGAACCAGAGAGTCCCCAACTTCGACGGTCGGGGTCATACGATCGACCACCTCTATATCAATGCTACCGCAGGTGACGTTACGGCGAGGAACCAGGGCTTGTTCAGCTTTACGGAAGCCTCAGACGACATTCCTTCTTCCATAAAGAACACGTCAATCGGCGCAGAGAGCTACGTGCACGGTTACGACTACGTGGGCGCTTTCGCCGGATTTGCGGAGAGTATCAATTTCATCAACTGCTCGAGCGCGGCCGAGGTTTCGGGCGAGAAGCTTGTTGGTGGCTTGGCGGGCACCAGCAACTACGGCACGTTCACCAACTGCTTCAACGCGGGCAGCATCACCGCAACGAACGGACAGGCTGGCGGCATCGTTTCTGATCGAGGGTATTATCCCGGTAAGATCACGAACTGCTACAACGTGGGAAGCGTCAGTGCCACCACGGCGGCAGGCGCCATTACGAGCGGCTCGGCCGAAGGGTGCTCTAACTGCCTCTATGACAAGGAAACTTCCACGCCGGCGGGCAAACCCGCCATCATTGGAGTGGGAAGCGGCGCAGACACCCCCGGCAAGGTGGACGGTGTCACCACTGCCGACCTCAAGAGCTGGGGCGCGGCCTACCAGCTGAACCGGGTTGCGGCAACGCTCAACGACAACGGTTCTATCAGCTACGCCTCCGCGGACAACGTGGCCGACATGACCGCGTGGCGCCAGGCCACGGGTTCAGGCTCCACGCTCGAGAACAATGGCTATCCGGTGCTCGTCGCGCTCGACGGCACCGACGCCGACGGCAACGTGGCCGACCACCTGCAGAAGGCGACCAACTGGTCCAAGGTGGGCGCGTGGGTGAATACGTTCGTCGCCACTGGCGAAAAGGTCGACCAGCGGGTGCCCGGCGCCACGGCGGGTGCGGACCTGAACTACAAGCCCGACACCTCCGCGAACGACGGCTCCGCAACCGATAAGGCCATCGAGCTTTCCACGCCTGAGGCACTTGCCTGGTGGGCATACAAATCGACTGGCAAGTACGCCACCATCGCGGCGGATATCGACCTGTTCGGTACCCCCTACATGGGTGTTGCCGCCGATCTGGCGACAACCACCGACTGGGGCGCACCCGCAAACATCGATAAGGGTCTTTTGTGGACGACTCCCTCGACGACGAATCAGCACCTCGACGGCGGCGGCAACACCATCACGCATATGCATGCCTATGACGGCCTCTTGTATAACGTGCTGGAGATGCGCGACCTCACGATGGCCGAGGGACTTGTGGATGCAACCGGCGGATTCGGGGGCGTAGTTGGCTCGTTCGCTTCGAGCGGCGTGAATAACACGATCTTCGTAAATCTCGTGAACGAAAGCGTGGCCGTGCGCGGCTCGGGTGGCTCGGGAGACCGTGCCGGCGGCATCGTGGGCGGCACCAGCAGTGGAAGTGTGTTTGTAGGATGCGTGAACCGGGCACCGGTAAGCAACGCACAGAACTATATCGGCGGCATCGTGGGCTCTTCTGGGAGCGGTGCAGTATCGTTCTATCTCTGCTCGAACGAGGGTACTATCGACGGTTCGGGTGCCTACCATGCCGGTGGCATGAGCGCTGGTGGTAAAGTGGTTGCGGAGGCATGCTACAACACCGGTTCTGTAACGGGAAAGGGAGACGCCGGCGGGCTGTTCTACATCAACTCCGGTATGGGCGAGTCTGTCACCGTCAAAGACAGCTATAACGCTGGTGCCGTTACGGCCACCAATAGCGGTGGGGCCGTCTGCCAGATAGCGCCCTCCTTCACCGGTACGGACGTGTTCTACAACTCGGACGTCACCGCGGGATCAGGTACCGGCGCGGCAACGCCTATGGCCGCTGACGCGATGAAGACGTCCGAATTTGCGAGCACCCTCGACACGCCACTGGCTGCGAGCACCACCGCGGCAGCGGGCATCAACCTCAATGATTACAAGTGGATGCGCATCGATGGCACGAACTCGGGCTATCCCTTCCTCATGGCCAACCGCGAGAACCTCAACTGGTCCGCCGTGGGTGCCCTGCAGGTGGAGTCCACGCTGCGCTCCACGGACGTTGCGGGCTCAAGCGGCCTTAAGGCGCTTTCGGGCTCCGGCACGCAGGAGAAGCCCTACGTCATTTCCAGCCCCGAGGCGCTGGCCTGGTACGCCTACCAGGTGAACACAAACGGAACAAAAGTCGTCGTCAACACGCCGGGCGTCGGCGTGAACGATCCGATGTTCGAGGTTTCGCCCACGTTTGACAGTCACGGTACGACGTACGATCTCACCTACACCTACAGCTATGTGCAACTGGGTGCCGACATCGATCTGTTAGGCGCGGCCTACGGTGGATCGGAAGATCTCAGCAAAGGCGCCGCTGCCGAAAAGTACGCGAACGTGCTCGAATGGGTGCCCATCCAGCAGCACACCCCCAACCTCGATGGCTTGGGTCATACGATCGACCATCTCTACATCAACGCCACGGCAGCCGATGACACGGCGGACTACCAGGGCCTGTTCGGTCGTGGAGATGCTTCCTACGAGAAGATCGACTCTCGCATAGCAAACACCTTCATCGGCGCAAACAGCTACGTGCGCGGCAACAATTACGTTGGCGCCTTCATCGGAGGGGCAAACAGTGTCAGCATTGTCAACTGCTCGAATGCGGCTGAAGTCGAGGGCGCGAGCTGTGTTGGCGGCATAGAGGGTTCCAACGGCGGAACCCGCGGCTATACCAGCGGCTGCTCCAACGTGGGCGTGGTTGTTGGCTCAACCAACGTCGGCGGCATCGTCGGCAACGGAAACCCCTCCCTCGCGGATTGCTCCAACGTCGGAGCCGTTACGGCCACTGCGGCGAACGGCAAGGCCGGCGGCATCATGGGAACCTCCGAAGCCGCGTCCAACTACACCACGAGTTGCTACAACGCAGGGCCGGTAAGTGCTGTTACGGCAGGCGCCATTACGGCTTCTTCGGGCTACATGTTCTCCAACTGTCTCTACGACAAGGATGCTTCCACACCGGCGGGCAAACCCGCCGTCATCGGAGTCGGCGAGTACTCAGAAACTCCCGGCAAGATTGACGGTGTCTCCAGCGCCGATCTCAAGAGCTGGGGCGCGGCCTACCAGCTGAACCGCATGTCGTCTACGCCCAATGCCGGCAGCGGACTCGACTACGCCTCCGTGGAGAACGCGGCCGACATGACCACGTGGCGCCAGGCCACGGGTGTCGATGCGACGCTCGAGAACAAGGGCTACCCGGTGCTCGTCGCGCTCGACGCAACCGACGCCGACGGCAATGCGGCAGCCTCCCTGCAAGCCGCCGCCGACTGGTCCGACGTGGGCGGCTGGGTTGACGCGTTCATCATGACCGACGAGAAGATCGACCAGCGGGTGCCCGGCGCCACGCCGGGCGAGCTCTTGAACTACAAGCCCGACACCTCCGTGAACGACGGTTCCACAGACGCTAAGGCCATCGAGCTTTCCACGCCCGAGGCGCTTGCCTGGTGGGTGTATAAATCGAGCGGCTGGAGCGCCATCATCACGGCGGATATCGACCTGTTCGGTACTCCCTACACGGGCGTCGACGCCAACCTCGTGGTGAGCACCGACTGGGGTGCGCCCAGCAACATCGAAGACGGCCTTTTGTGGACAGGCACCGCCAATACAGGGGCGAGCTTGAACGGTGGTGGCAACACCGTTAAGCATATGCATGCGACCAACGGTCTGCTGGAGGGTGCGCAGGAGATGCGCGACCTCATACTGGCCGAGGGCCTTGTGGATGCCTCCGGACAAGCTTCGGCGTATGCGGGAGCGTTCGCTTCGACCAGCGCAACAGCGGGCAGCGTGGAATTCTGGAACCTCGTGAACCAGAGTGTCGCCGTGCGCGGTTCGGGCGATGCGGGCAGCGTGGCCAGCGGCATCGTGGGCTTGAACGGACGCACATCCGTGTTCGTGGGATGCGCGAACCGGGCACCGGTGAGCGCGGCGTCTATCGTAGGCGGCATCGTGGGCATAAACCCGAGCGATTCGGCCACGTTCTACCTCTGCGCGAACGACGGTTCCATCAGTGCCGCACCCGGCCTGAACCCCACCATGGCCAACGGCATCGGCTATGCCAATAATGCAACTGCGGAAGCATGCTACAACACTGGTTCTGTGAGCGCGGACGTAAGCGCTGCCGGGCTGTTCTCCTTCCAGGCCTCCGCTGTCGTCAAAGACAGTTACAACTCCGGTGCCGTTTCGGCTGCCGGCAGCGGCGGAACCGCCTACCAGATAGCATCTACCTTCACCGGTGAGTCCACCTACTACAATTCCAGTCTCGCTGCCGGTGCGGGCACCGGCACGGCGGAGGGCAAGTCGGCCGCCGATATGAAGACGGCCGGGTTCGCCTCGACCCTTGACGGGCCGCTTTCCATCAGCGACACCGTGGCAGGGGACATCAATCTCAAAGACTACAAGTGGGTACGCACCGACGGTACGAACAAGGGTTATCCCTACATCGCCAGCCGCCTCCGCGACAACTGGGCGGCTGTGGGTGCCGAACAGGTCGAAGCCGATCTGCGCGCCACGGACGTGCCGGGCTCAACCGGCCTCAAGGCGCTTTCGGGTGCGGGTTCCGAAGCGAGCCCCTACGTGGTTTCCACCCCCGAGGCGCTCGCATGGTACGCCTACCAGGTGAATCAGCACAGCACCACGAACATTACTAACTCCGACGGCTCCACCCCGGGTCTCACCTACGACTATGCCTACGTGCAGTTGGGTGCCGACATCGATCTGTTGGGCGCGGCCTACGGCGGCAAGGTGAACGACGCCGGTGCCACCTCGGCCGACAAGTACGCAAACGTACTCGACTGGGTGCCCATGGATCAGAAGGCCCCGCACTTTGACGGTCAGGGTCACACGATCAACCACCTGTACATCAATGTCTCGGGGGACAACCAGGGTCTGTTCGGCACCACGGAGGCCGAAGCTGCAGACGGCGCCTTCATACAGAACACGTCCATCGGCGCCGAGGGCTATGTGTGCGGCAACGGCACCGTGGGCGCCATCGTCGGGCACGCGAAGGATACCGACCTCATCAACTGCTCGAACGCGGCTGAGGTCGAAGGATCCTTCGACCTCGGCGGCATCGCAGGCAATAACACCAGCAGTCTCTTTCTCGGCTGCGCCAACACGGGCAACATCAAAGGCAAAAGCGGCAACACCGGCGGTATCTGCGGCAGGACCGGCCAGGTCAGCGAAGAGTTCGCGAACTGCTACAACGCTGGCGCCGTCGAAACCACGTGGGACTACCGATCTGCCGCCGGCATCGTCGCGTACACCACCGGCCCGGTAACGAACTGCTACAACGTTGGCCGCATAACGTCAACAACAGACAGCGTGTACGCCATTGCAGGCGTTCCCTACGGCGCCTATCTCCATAACTGCCTCTACGACAAAGATGTCTCCAAGCAAGACGGCGCCACTGCCGACCAGGCGCAAGGCGTTACGGCTGCGGAACTCAAGAGCTGGGGCGCTGCCTACCAGCTGAACCGCGTGTCCGCCACGCCCAACGACAGCGGCGCGTTCGACTACGCCTCGGTGACCGACCTCGCGAACATGACCACGTGGCGCCAGGCCACGGGCGACGAAGCAGCGGGCACGCTCGAGAACAACGGCTACCCGGTGCTCGTCGCGCTCGACGGCACCGACGCCTCCGGCAACGCGGCAGCCTCCCTGCAGAAGGCGACCGACTGGTCTCAGGTGGGCGGCTGGGTTGACGCGTTCATCATGGCCGACGAGAAGATCGACCAGCGCGTGCCCGGCGCCACAGCGGGCGAGCCTTTGGGCTACAAGCCCGACCTCACCACCAACGACGGCTCTGCAACCGATAAGGCTATCGAGCTTTCCACGCCGGAAGCACTTGCCTGGTGGGCCTACAAAATGGGTAGCAAGTACGCCACCATCACAACCAACATTAACCTGTTTGGTACCCCCTATACGGGCGTTGCTGCCAACCTGGTAGCAACCACTTCCTACGGTGCACCTGCAAACATCGAAGACGGCCTTCTGTGGACAGACAACACCGCAGGTTCGCAGCACCTGAACGGCGGCGGCAACACCGTCAAGCACCTGCATGCAACCAACGGTCTGCTGAAGAACGTAGCAGAAATGCGTGACCTTACGCTGGCCGAGGGCCTCGTAGATGCAAGCGGGCAAACGTCGCTGGGCGGCGCAGGTGCGTTCGCGTCCACCATGGCAAGCGGTGCGACCTTCGTGAACCTGGTGAACGAGAGCGTTGCTGTGCGCGGTGCGGGCAATACGGCTGGCAGTGGCATCTACACGGGTGGCATTGCGGGTTACGGCATGGGCAGCACGCCGGTGTTTGTGATGTGTGTGAACCGTGCGCCGGTGAGCAATGCGTCCATCGCAGGCGGCATCCTCGGCTTCAACGTGGCTTCCGAAGCCTCGTTCTACCTCTGCGCCAACGAAGGGGCCATCGGCATTGCCGGTGAAGGCTCCACCACGGTTGCCGGCATCGGCTGCGCTCCCAGCGTGAATGCGGAGGCGTGCTATAACACGGGTTCCGCGACCGCAGGAAGCAACGCTGCGGGATTGTTCTTCCCCGGCAGCTCCGGCACCGTTGTCAAAAACAGCTACAACACCGGTGCCGTTACGGCTCCCACCGCTTGCCAGATATCGCCCACCTTCACCGGCACGGACGTGTTCTACAACTCCGGCCTCACCGCAGGGTCGGGCACCGGTACAGCAACACCCATGGCCGCTGTCGACATGAAGGTTGACGCGTTCATGAGAACGCTCGACACGCCGCTGGCCACCAGTGCCACCGCGGCAGCGGGCGTCAACCTCAAAGACTACAAGTGGGTGCGTGCCGACGGCACGAACGGCGGGTTCCCCTTCCTTGCCAGTCGCAACCACTCCGATTGGGCGATTGTTGGTGCCAAGCAGGACGAAGCTACGCTGCGCACCACAGACGTGCCGGGTGCAACCGGCCTCAAGGCGCTTTCGGGCGAGGGTTCTCAGGCGAGCCCCTACGTTGTTTCCACGCCTGAGGCTCTCGCGTGGTTTGCCAACAAAGTGAACAAGTACGGCAACTCGAGCATTACCAACTCCGACGGCACCACCCCGGGTCTCACCTATGGCAAGGCTTACGTGCAGTTGGGTGCCGACATCGATCTTCTGGGTGCGGCCTATGGTGGCTCGGCCGACGAGACCCTTTCCACCGCCGCCGAGCGATACGCCAACGTGCTTGAATGGGTGCCCATAGAGCAGCGCGATCCTCACTTCGACGGTTTGGGCCACACGATCGACCACCTGTACATCAATGCTCCCGACAAGGACAACCAGGGTCTGTTCGGCCAAGCGCAGGGTATGGATAGCGGCTTGTACATACAGAACGTGTCCATCGGCAGCAAGAGCTACGTGCACGGCAAAGAAAACGTTGGTGCCCTCGCCGGAATCACGGACAAAGCCGCTTTCACCAACTGCTCGAATGCGGCCGAGGTCGTGGGCGAAGGTCAGTACGTCAGCGGCATTGTGGGCGGCTGGGCGAACGGCAAGATTCTCGGGTGCTCCAACACGGGCGCCGTCACGGGTACAACCTGCGTCGGTGGCATCGCTAGCTATGGGTATTTCAATATGGTGAACTGCTTCAACACTGGCGCCGTTACCGCAACTGCCGGGTATGCCGGAGGCGTCGCTGCAGGAACGTTCGAGAAAATCGTGAACTGCTACAACGCGGGTCCCGTCGCCGGCGACAAAGCGGCTGCTATCGTGGTTTATCCCCCTTCCTCTGGCACTCCCTGCTACAACTGTCTCTACGTCACCGAGGCTTCCAAACCGGCTACCGCCGGAATCTACGACAAAAATGACGCCCACGGCAAGGTGGAGGGCGTTACGGCCGAGGCTCTCAAGAGCTGGGGCGGCGCTTACCAGATGAACCGGGTTGCGGCTTCAATCAACTCGTACAACTCGCTGGAATACGCCGCGGTAACCGACTTCGCGAACATGACTACCTGGCGCCAGGCCACGGGCGAGGGTGCCACGCTCGAGAACAACGGCTACCCGGTGCTCACCGGGATCGACTCGATCGACGCGAACGACGCTGTGGCCGACCACATGCAGAAGGCCGCCGACTGGTCGCAGGTAGGCGCGTGGGTGGACACGTTCCTCACCGCCGACGAGACCAACACCCTGCGCGTGCCCGGTGCCGATTCGACAGCGGCCACGCCTCTCAACTACAAGCCCAACCTCTCAACCAATAACGGTTCCGATGCCGACCTGTCCATCCAGCTGGCTACCCCAGAGGCCTTCGCGTGGTATGCCTACAAGGCAAACACGACGCCCACCGATGCCATCACCGGTGCCGCTGCCACCACGTACGCCGAGGCGTTCGTGAAGCTGACCGCAAACATCAACCTGACGGGCGCCCCCTACGGTGGCTCGCTCGCAACGGCCGATACCCAGCAGGCGAAGCACCAAAGCGCCCTTGCGTGGACATCTATCGGAGCGAGCAGTGACCATCCCTTCATTGGGAGGTTCGCTGGCACGGGAGCCACGATTGATCATCTGTACGTCCAGACCAAGCGCGTCGATGGCGTACTGAACAATTCTGGCCTGTTTGGCTACGTGGGTAAAGCTACGCTTAAAGATGTGGCCATCACCAGTGGTTTCGTTGGCTCCAACGATTCCTCTGCGGCGGCATTCGACAACGTGGGTGCCCTCGTAGGTTCTGCCGTGCCGGGCGGAGTGCTCACGCTGAATGGCTGCTCCAACGCAGCCGACGTCAGCGCCAGCGGCGCGAATGCCGGTGGCCTGGTGGGCACCACGGAAAGCACGGCTCTCTACCTGACTGGCTGCAGCAACACCGGCGCGGTCAACGCGACCGGTGCGAGCGCTGGTGGTCTGGTGGGGCAGTGCGCGGCAGCGAAGATGCGCGTTTCCGACTGTTACAGCACCGGCAGTGTGCATGCCGGCAATGGTGCTGGCGGCTTGGCGGGCTCCATCGATGCGGTCGTAGCAAGTTCGGCAAGCGGACAGCCCGTCTTCGTCAACTGCTACAACATAGGTTCGGTTGCCGACGAGGGTGGAAACGCCCACGCAGCATTCGGCATAAGCACCTACGCTGACGCAACCACGCCTTTGAGTGCCAATATCTACTACAACCCCGCTGTTGCTCCGGCAGACACTGCGCCGGGCCTTATTGGCAAGACCGCCGCCGAGTTCGCCTCGGGCGAGGTAACGTGGAGGCTCAACCACGCCAATGCGACCACCGGTGTGGTGGATGAGGCCAACAACTCCGCCGACCGCAATGCGTGGCACCAGGCTATCAACCGTATTCCGGATGGCAAGCCGCAATCAACGAGCGACAAGAACCCGCTGTTGGGTGCGTCGATAACCGCGCCAAAATTGGTGCGTGCAACGTTCATGTCCAACACACCAACGTTGGGCAACACGTGCGCTTACGCGAACGTGGGCTCAAAGCTGGAACTGCCCGCAGGCTACTCCAGCTATCACTTGGGATCCGCCTTCGGGGCAGCGATAACCAGCCCCTACACCGTTCCCTCCGATGTCTCCGACGCTAACTACGGCGATTTCGACGTGCACGCCGGCGACATTGAATCCTGGGTTGGCGTGGGTGTTATGCAGGATGAGGCAACCCTGCGCGCCCAAGTTGTGACCGGTTCTGACAACGGCTACGCGCTTTCGGGCGCGGGTTCTCAGGCGAACCCGTACGTCGTGTCCACCCCCGAGGCGCTGGCCTGGTTCGCCAACAAGGTGAACTCTAGGAATGGCAACCGCGTAGCAAATACGCCCGGCGTCGGTGTGAACGACCCGACATTCGAAGCCTCTCCCACCTACATAAACAATTACAACACGGAAGCCTTCCTTCCCTATGGGTACGCGTACGTGCAGCTGGGTGCCGACATTGACCTGCTGGGTACAACCTACGGCGGCAGCGTGGACGAGACTCCCGGCAAAACGTCGGCCGAGAAGTATGCGAACGTGCTCGACTGGAAGCCCATGAACCAGAGAGTCCCCAACTTCGACGGTCGGGGTCATACGATCGACCACCTCTATATCAATGCTACCGCAGGTGACGTTACGGCGAGGAACCAGGGCTTGTTCAGCTTTACGGAAGCCTCAGACGACATTCCTTCTTCCATAAAGAACACGTCAATCGGCGCAGAGAGCTACGTGCACGGTTACGACTACGTGGGCGCTTTCGCCGGATTTGCGGAGAGTATCAATTTCATCAACTGCTCGAGCGCGGCCGAGGTTTCGGGCGAGAAGCTTGTTGGTGGCTTGGCGGGCACCAGCAACTACGGCACGTTCACCAACTGCTTCAACGCGGGCAGCATCACCGCAACGAACGGACAGGCTGGCGGCATCGTTTCTGATCGAGGGTATTATCCCGGTAAGATCACGAACTGCTACAACGTGGGAAGCGTCAGTGCCACCACGGCGGCAGGCGCCATTACGAGCGGCTCGGCCGAAGGGTGCTCTAACTGCCTCTATGACAAGGAAACTTCCACGCCGGCGGGCAAACCCGCCATCATTGGAGTGGGAAGCGGCGCAGACACCCCCGGCAAGGTGGACGGTGTCACCACTGCCGACCTCAAGAGCTGGGGCGCGGCCTACCAGCTGAACCGGGTTGCGGCAACGCTCAACGACAACGGTTCTATCAGCTACGCCTCCGCGGACAACGTGGCCGACATGACCGCGTGGCGCCAGGCCACGGGTTCAGGCTCCACGCTCGAGAACAATGGCTATCCGGTGCTCGTCGCGCTCGACGGCACCGACGCCGACGGCAACGTGGCCGACCACCTGCAGAAGGCGACCAACTGGTCCAAGGTGGGCGCGTGGGTGAATACGTTCGTCGCCACTGGCGAAAAGGTCGACCAGCGGGTGCCCGGCGCCACGGCGGGTGCGGACCTGAACTACAAGCCCGACACCTCCGCGAACGACGGCTCCGCAACCGATAAGGCCATCGAGCTTTCCACGCCTGAGGCACTTGCCTGGTGGGCATACAAATCGACTGGCAAGTACGCCACCATCGCGGCGGATATCGACCTGTTCGGTACCCCCTACATGGGTGTTGCCGCCGATCTGGCGACAACCACCGACTGGGGCGCACCCGCAAACATCGATAAGGGTCTTTTGTGGACGACTCCCTCGACGACGAATCAGCACCTCGACGGCGGCGGCAACACCATCACGCATATGCATGCCTATGACGGCCTCTTGTATAACGTGCTGGAGATGCGCGACCTCACGATGGCCGAGGGACTTGTGGATGCAACCGGCGGATTCGGGGGCGTAGTTGGCTCGTTCGCTTCGAGCGGCGTGAATAACACGATCTTCGTAAATCTCGTGAACGAAAGCGTGGCCGTGCGCGGCTCGGGTGGCTCGGGAGACCGTGCCGGCGGCATCGTGGGCGGCACCAGCAGTGGAAGTGTGTTTGTAGGATGCGTGAACCGGGCACCGGTAAGCAACGCACAGAACTATATCGGCGGCATCGTGGGCTCTTCTGGGAGCGGTGCAGTATCGTTCTATCTCTGCTCGAACGAGGGTACTATCGACGGTTCGGGTGCCTACCATGCCGGTGGCATGAGCGCTGGTGGTAAAGTGGTTGCGGAGGCATGCTACAACACCGGTTCTGTAACGGGAAAGGGAGACGCCGGCGGGCTGTTCTACATCAACTCCGGTATGGGCGAGTCTGTCACCGTCAAAGACAGCTATAACGCTGGTGCCGTTACGGCCACCAATAGCGGTGGGGCCGTCTGCCAGATAGCGCCCTCCTTCACCGGTACGGACGTGTTCTACAACTCGGACGTCACCGCGGGATCAGGTACCGGCGCGGCAACGCCTATGGCCGCTGACGCGATGAAGACGTCCGAATTTGCGAGCACCCTCGACACGCCACTGGCTGCGAGCACCACCGCGGCAGCGGGCATCAACCTCAATGATTACAAGTGGATGCGCATCGATGGCACGAACTCGGGCTATCCCTTCCTCATGGCCAACCGCGAGAACCTCAACTGGTCCGCCGTGGGTGCCCTGCAGGTGGAGTCCACGCTGCGCTCCACGGACGTTGCGGGCTCAAGCGGCCTTAAGGCGCTTTCGGGCTCCGGCACGCAGGAGAAGCCCTACGTCATTTCCAGCCCCGAGGCGCTGGCCTGGTACGCCTACCAGGTGAACACAAACGGAACAAAAGTCGTCGTCAACACGCCGGGCGTCGGCGTGAACGATCCGATGTTCGAGGTTTCGCCCACGTTTGACAGTCACGGTACGACGTACGATCTCACCTACACCTACAGCTATGTGCAACTGGGTGCCGACATCGATCTGTTAGGCGCGGCCTACGGTGGATCGGAAGATCTCAGCAAAGGCGCCGCTGCCGAAAAGTACGCGAACGTGCTCGAATGGGTGCCCATCCAGCAGCACACCCCCAACCTCGATGGCTTGGGTCATACGATCGACCATCTCTACATCAACGCCACGGCAGCCGATGACACGGCGGACTACCAGGGCCTGTTCGGTCGTGGAGATGCTTCCTACGAGAAGATCGACTCTCGCATAGCAAACACCTTCATCGGCGCAAACAGCTACGTGCGCGGCAACAATTACGTTGGCGCCTTCATCGGAGGGGCAAACAGTGTCAGCATTGTCAACTGCTCGAATGCGGCTGAAGTCGAGGGCGCGAGCTGTGTTGGCGGCATAGAGGGTTCCAACGGCGGAACCCGCGGCTATACCAGCGGCTGCTCCAACGTGGGCGTGGTTGTTGGCTCAACCAACGTCGGCGGCATCGTCGGCAACGGAAACCCCTCCCTCGCGGATTGCTCCAACGTCGGAGCCGTTACGGCCACTGCGGCGAACGGCAAGGCCGGCGGCATCATGGGAACCTCCGAAGCCGCGTCCAACTACACCACGAGTTGCTACAACGCAGGGCCGGTAAGTGCTGTTACGGCAGGCGCCATTACGGCTTCTTCGGGCTACATGTTCTCCAACTGTCTCTACGACAAGGATGCTTCCACACCGGCGGGCAAACCCGCCGTCATCGGAGTCGGCGAGTACTCAGAAACTCCCGGCAAGATTGACGGTGTCTCCAGCGCCGATCTCAAGAGCTGGGGCGCGGCCTACCAGCTGAACCGCATGTCGTCTACGCCCAATGCCGGCAGCGGACTCGACTACGCCTCCGTGGAGAACGCGGCCGACATGACCACGTGGCGCCAGGCCACGGGTGTCGATGCGACGCTCGAGAACAAGGGCTACCCGGTGCTCGTCGCGCTCGACGCAACCGACGCCGACGGCAATGCGGCAGCCTCCCTGCAAGCCGCCGCCGACTGGTCCGACGTGGGCGGCTGGGTTGACGCGTTCATCATGACCGACGAGAAGATCGACCAGCGGGTGCCCGGCGCCACGCCGGGCGAGCTCTTGAACTACAAGCCCGACACCTCCGTGAACGACGGTTCCACAGACGCTAAGGCCATCGAGCTTTCCACGCCCGAGGCGCTTGCCTGGTGGGTGTATAAATCGAGCGGCTGGAGCGCCATCATCACGGCGGATATCGACCTGTTCGGTACTCCCTACACGGGCGTCGACGCCAACCTCGTGGTGAGCACCGACTGGGGTGCGCCCAGCAACATCGAAGACGGCCTTTTGTGGACAGGCACCGCCAATACAGGGGCGAGCTTGAACGGTGGTGGCAACACCGTTAAGCATATGCATGCGACCAACGGTCTGCTGGAGGGTGCGCAGGAGATGCGCGACCTCATACTGGCCGAGGGCCTTGTGGATGCCTCCGGACAAGCTTCGGCGTATGCGGGAGCGTTCGCTTCGACCAGCGCAACAGCGGGCAGCGTGGAATTCTGGAACCTCGTGAACCAGAGTGTCGCCGTGCGCGGTTCGGGCGATGCGGGCAGCGTGGCCAGCGGCATCGTGGGCTTGAACGGACGCACATCCGTGTTCGTGGGATGCGCGAACCGGGCACCGGTGAGCGCGGCGTCTATCGTAGGCGGCATCGTGGGCATAAACCCGAGCGATTCGGCCACGTTCTACCTCTGCGCGAACGACGGTTCCATCAGTGCCGCACCCGGCCTGAACCCCTCCATGGCCAACGGCATCGGCTATGCCAATAATGCAACTGCGGAAGCATGCTACAACACTGGTTCTGTGAGCGCGGACGTAAGCGCTGCCGGGCTGTTCTCCTTCCAGGCCTCCGCTGTCGTCAAAGACAGTTACAACTCCGGTGCCGTTTCGGCTGCCGGCAGCGGCGGAACCGCCTACCAGATAGCATCTACCTTCACCGGTGAGTCCACCTACTACAATTCCAGTCTCGCTGCCGGTGCGGGCACCGGCACGGCGGAGGGCAAGTCGGCCGCCGATATGAAGACGGCCGGGTTCGCCTCGACCCTTGACGGGCCGCTTTCCATCAGCGACACCGTGGCAGGGGACATCAATCTCAAAGACTACAAGTGGGTACGCACCGACGGTACGAACAAGGGTTATCCCTACATCGCCAGCCGCCTCCGCGACAACTGGGCGGCTGTGGGTGCCGAACAGGTCGAAGCCGATCTGCGCGCCACGGACGTGCCGGGCTCAACCGGCCTCAAAGCGCTTTCGGGTGCGGGTTCCGAAGCGAGCCCCTACGTGGTATCCACGCCTGAGGCTCTTGCCTGGTACGCCTACCAGGTGAATCAGCACAGCACTACGGACATCACCAATTCCGACGGCACCACCCCGGGTCTCACCTACGACTACGCCTACGTGCAGTTGGGTGCCGACATCGATCTTCTGGGCGCGGCCTACGGCGGCAAGGTGAACGACGCCGGTGCCACCTCGGCCGACAAGTACGCAAACGTACTCGACTGGGTGCCCATGGACCAGAAGGCCCCGCATTTCGACGGCCAGGGCCACACGATCAACCACCTGTACATCAACAGCTCGGCAGAGCGCGTGGGCCTGTTCGGCAAGACCGAGGCCGAAGCAGCAGACGCCTCCTTCATACGGAACACGTCTGTGGGTGCCGAGGGCTACGTGCGCGGCAACAGCTACAGCACGGGCACCCTCGTCGGATGGGCGAAGATCATCGAACTCGTCAACTGCTCGAACGCGGCCGAGGTCTCGGGCGACACGGCCGGCGGCGTCGCGGGCTACATCGAAAGCGGCCGCACCATCGGCTGCTCCAACATGGGTGGCGTCACCGGCTCGTCCACAGCCGGCGGCATCGTGGGCCAAGGGCACGGCGATTTCGCGTACTGCTCCAACATCGGCACCGTCTACGGAGGGGTAAATAGCAATGTCGCCGGCATTGCCAATACGTATGGCAGTACAGTCGTGAGCTGCTACAATGCGGGGCGTGTCGACGGCATCAGTGGCACCGGTGGCGGGAACGCCGTCGTACGAGGTGGCAAACCCCACGAGGGCGAACCCGCTAACGACTGCTACAACTGCTTCTATGACAAGGAAACCTCCAATGCCGGCGCCGGGAAATACGGCGATGCGGACATCCCCGGCAAGATCGAGGGTGTCTCCACCGCGGCTCTCAAGAGCTGGGGCGCTGCCTACCAGCTGAACCGCGTGTCCGCCACGCCCAACGCGAGCGGCACGTTCGACTACGCCTCGGTGACCGACCTCGCGAACATGACCACGTGGCGCCAGGCCACGGGCGACGAAGCAGCGGGCACGCTGGAGAACAACGGCTACCCGGTGCTCGTCGCGCTCGACGGCACCGACGCCTCCGGCAACGCGGCAGCCTCCCTGCAGAAGGCCACCGACTGGTCTCAGGTGGGCGCATGGATTGATACGTTCCTCACCGTCGACGAGAAGATTGACCAGCGGGTGCCCGGCGCCACGGCAGGCGAGCTCTTAGGCTACAAGCCCAACCTCGCCACCAACAACGGCACCACGGCCGACTTGGCCATCGAGCTTCCCAGCCCCGAGGCGCTGGCGTGGTTCGCCTACAAGACCAATAACACGCCCGCTGAGGTGATCTCTGGAAGCACCACCTACAAGAACGCCTACACCAAGCTTGGCGCTGACATCGACCTTGAGGGCAAGAACTACGGCGGCTCGGCCGACGAGTCCAAAGCCACCGCCGCCGACAAGTACGCAAACGTGCTCGACTGGGTTGCCATGAACCAATACGCTCCCCACTTCGACGGCAAGGGCCACACGATCGACCACCTCTACATCAACGCGCCGGAGAAGAGCCAGCAAGGTCTGTTCGGCATGACGGACAGTTCGGCTCAGGACAACTTCATACAGAACGTCTCCATCGGCAGCCAGAGCTACGTGCGTTCCAAGACGGTCGCGGGCGGGCTCGCCGGGAGCGTGGCCTATGTCAACTTCACCAACTGCTCGAACGCGGCCGAGATCTCTACTGAGCCCGGACGACCCCATGATGCAAGTGCCGCTGGCGGCATTGCCGGCTATCTCCACGAGGGCAACATCTCCGGCTGCTCCAACACGGGTACCGTAACCGCCGAGGGCTACAGCAATGCCGGCGGCATCGTCGGGGACGGCTTCAAGAACAAGATCACGAACTGCTTCAACACCGGCGCCGTCACAGCTGGTGTTGCCGGCTCCGATGATGGAGGCACCAGCATTGCCAGCGGCATCGTCGCCAGGTCGTTGTACGGTGATGGCATTATGAACTGCTATAACACGGGCACCGTCAGCGGCACTACGGCGGATCCCGTCGGCGCCCGTACTGGTGTCGTGGCCAACTGCTACTACCTGGCCGACACCGCTACCGACCTGGCAGACGGCAAGGCGGCTCGCACGGCTGACCAGTTCGCCGCGGGCCAAGTGGCCTGGGAGCTTGACACGGCTGACGCCGCAGGCGCCAACGTGGGCGGCGCTCACCGCGGCACCTGGGGCCAGAACGTCGGCCGCACCAACGACGGCGAGGTTGACGCCACGCTGGGCGATGCGCTCCCGACGTTCCTTAATGCTTCTGCGCACCCGGCTGTGTTCTGCGCGAATACGGTGTTCGACTCCGCAGCGCTTCCGAGCGAGCCTGCCGCTGCCGTCTTCGGCAACGCCAACGACAAGGCAAAGCTGCCTACTCCTTCCACGGGCGCACTCATGAAGTACTACAAGGGCTCCACGTCCACTGACGTGAGCGATGCCAACAAGCTGACTTCGCCCATTACGCTGGGTACGGCCGACCTGTCCGTGTACGCCACGCCGGCCGCCTATGCCACCTGGGCTGAAGTGGGCGCCGACCAAACCGAGGAAGCACTGCGCCTCACCTACTGGGACGACGCCTCCAGCACCTGGAAGAAGGCTGCAGATGCAGCCAGTGTGCCGGCGGACGCGCTTGTTGCCCTCACGGGCGACGGCACCACCAGCCTCGCGGCGCTTACCATTGCTTCGCCCGAGGCCTTGGCGTGGTTTATGTCCGCTGTCAACAAAGACGATACTATTCGAGGTGAAACCGGTTGGATCAGGCAAAAGGCACGCGATGCGCACATGAAGCTGGCGGCCAACATCAGCCTGCAGGGTACGAAGGCTTCCGGTGCAATGTACGATTATGTGACGGCGCCCGATACCGCCCTGCCATGGATTCCTATCGCGAATAAGAGCGCCTCTATCTTTACCGGCTCCGTCGATGGCCAGGGCTTCGAGGTAGATTACCTGCATCTTGACGGAACCCTTGACGGGGCAGGCCTTGTCCAAGGCTTGTTTGGCTACCTTTCGGGTTCTCTCAAGAACCTGGGCATCGGCCAGAACGGCACCATTTCCGGGAGCGAGACTGCCGGTGCGCTGGTTGGCGCCGGCGAAACGGGCGTCACTGTTGAGGGATGCTGGAACAAGGCAGAGGTATCCGCTACCGCTACGGCGGGCGGCGTAGCTGGATTGTTCGCCGGATCGATGGCGGGCTGCACCAACTATGCATCCGTTACGGCGGTGGGGGATAGCACCTACGCCCCGCGTGCGGCTGGCCTTGTCGGCTATGGCTCCCTAGGCAACTACATAACAATAACCGACTGTTTGAATAAGGGAGCGGTGTCTGCACCAAGCGGAATTGCATCGGGCATCCACGGAGGTTCGGCCGGCTCGGGCACCAGGAGCATGTCCAACTGCTTAAGCGCTGGCCCGGTAAGCGGCGACAGCACCTATGCGCTGAACGCTGATTCCAGCTTCGCTTCCGTTACGAACTGCTATTACAACAACGTAACTATCACTTTCACGCCCGCCGCTGGGGAAGAGGGTATGCTGGGTTCCATCACGCCGGTAACTCCCGACCAGCTGGCCTCCGGCCAGGTGGCGTGGGCGCTCGACACGGCGTTGGCCGACGGTTCGAGCACGGGCAACGTCCATCGCGACGTGTGGGGTCAGAAGGTTGGCCGCAATGCGACCACCGGCGAGCTCGATTCCACGGGCGACGCCTGCCCGGCACCCGGCGTATCCAATGCGCACCCGCGCGTACTTGCGCTGGCGCAGAACTTCGAAGATGCGGTGTTTGGCGACGACACGACCGAGCCAACCCAAACGTTCTACGCAAACGCCGGCTCGAAGGTGAAGCTGGCCGTGCCGACCGATACGTCCAAGAAGCACCGCTACGTGCTGACCGGCAACGAGTCCGGCACCGATCCAGCCGTTGAAACAGCTATCAAGAGCCCTTACACGGTGGTCGCCGGCCGCACGA
The DNA here is from genome assembly GCF_002899715.1 of Enteroscipio rubneri. Lineage (GTDB taxonomy): Bacteria > Actinomycetota > Coriobacteriia > Coriobacteriales > Eggerthellaceae > Enteroscipio > Enteroscipio rubneri. The sequence continues at coordinate 44,220 of NZ_PPEK01000016.1, forward strand.
CCGACCTGGCCATAACCGTGAAGAACGGCGCTGTGTTCAGCAGCTGGCAGGAGTTGGCCACGGCGGTGGACGAAGGCAAAACGGTCAAGCTGATGAACGACACCGACAAAGACATGGGTACCTTCAAGCCCGATACTTCCATGAACGACGGCTCAACGGCTGATAAGGCAATCCGCATCGACTCACCCGAGGCGCTGGCCTGGTGGGCGTACAAGACCACCGGCAAGTATGCCCTCATCACCGAAAACATCGACCTGTTCGGCACTGCCTACACCGGCGTTACGGTCGGCGCGGACGCCAACGACCTTGACGGCGCCACCGGTGCCGACGGCATCCCCGACAACATTGCGATGGCCCTTGTGTGGCCGAACACCACCACGGGTACCCTCCTCGACGGCGGCGGTTTCACCATCGAGCACCTCTACGCCACCAACGGCTTGTTGAAGGATCCGGAAGCCATGCGTAACCTCACGCTTGCTGCAGGTTTGGTGGATGCAGCCGGGCAAGAGGTTTGGGCGCGCGCAGGCGCGTTCGCGTCCACCACTCTGTCGTACAGATCTCCTATTTTCGCGAACCTCGTGAATGAGAGCGTGGCAGTGCGCGGCTCCGGCGGCTCGGACGGTCGCGGCTTTGCGGGAGGCATCGTAGGCGAGTCGTGCTACTACCCTGTGTTTGTGGGATGCACGAACCGGGCACCAGTGAGCGCGGCGGGGAATGTCGGTGGCATCACGGGCTACGGCTCGGGCAATGGGTGCATGGTCTCGTTCTATCGCTGCTCGAACGAGGGTACTGTCGACAACTCCGACGTGATGTACGGTCATGCCGCCGGCATTGGCAGCGCGATTAGCAAGATACAAGCGGAGGCATGCTTCAACACCGGCATCGTTGCCGGGGAGAGCGGAGCTAAAGGGTTGTTCCATACTCAGGACACATCGTCGGTTAAGAACAGCTACAACTCCGGTACCGTCACGGTGGCCGACGCTAGTAAATCAGCCTATCAGATAGCGTACGGGAGCAACTTCACCGTCGAATCCTCTTACTACAACTCCGACCCCGGCACTGCCGAGCCGGGCGTCGATTCGGGCGTAACGGGTAAGACCACGGTCGAGATGAAGACTGACGTCTTCGCCGATCTGCTGAACGAGGTGCTGGCCACCAGCACTACCGAGGTCGACGGTATCAAGCTGGCCGACTACGCTTGGGTGCGTGCCGACAGCACAAACGGCGGCTATCCTTACACGCAAGTACGTGAGTTCTTAAGCTGGGCCGACGTGGCCAAGATACAAACCGAAGCTCGCTTGCGCCTCACGGGTGTGAGCAGCTCGGGTGCACAGACGGTGTATTCCGATGCCGCTGCGCTTACTGCGTCGGGCGACACCCCGGCTCTTGCAGGCGGCGGCACCGGCGCGAATGACCAGCTGCGTGTGGCAACGCCCGAAGCGTTCGCCTGGTTTGCTTTCCAGGTAACGAACGGCGGCACCATAGCTGGTTTGGACGGTAGCGGCTCGCAGGGCGCTGGCAATGCGAATGTCGTGCTCGTACGCGACATCAGCCTGCTTGGCACCCTTGAAAGCGGCGCCGCGAAAGACTATGTGACGGCTGGCTCGTCGCTTGTCGCTACCAACGCGCTGCCGTGGAAGTCTGTTGGCACGTTCAGCGGAACCTTCTCCGGCGGCGGCAACACCGTTGATGGTTTGTATGTATACCACGACAAAGGCCTGTTCAGCACGTTGAATGGCGCGGGTTCCATCTCCGAGCTCACTATTGGTACGAACTCGCTGGTTGACGCAATGGACACTACGGGCGCCTTTGCCGCGTGGATAGAAGGCTCGGCCGCTATCCGCGATTGCGTGAACACGGCTCCTGTCAAGTCGAACGCTTCGGCGGTTGGCATCGTTGCCGATGTGCTGGGCACAGCTACCATCGAATGCTGCGGCAACGTGGGCGCCATCACTGGTGGCACGGGGCAGTCGGCTGCCGGTATCGCGGGGTGGGTGCGCGACGAGGGCACCAACCATATAAGCGACTGCTACAACCTGGGTGCCATCACCGGTGGCGGGTCTGCATCGGGGAGCGGTGGCGTGAGCCGCGCGGCGGGTATCTGCTACTCGTACAACGCGAGTGGTGCTCTTTCGGGATGCTACAACGCCGGCGCGGTTGCAGGTGCTGATGCAGTGGAGCCTATCATGTCGAAGAACGCGGGCTCGTCAAGCTCCACGGCCAACTGCTTCTACGACAGCACGATCTTCGGTGCCGGCACGGTCACCGACGGCTCCACCGGCCTGGCTACGGCCGCCATGAAGGCTCGCTCCACGGCCGATGCGCTCAACGGCTCCGGCCGCACGGGTTCGGCGCGTGTGTGGTACACCGCACTCGATACCGAGGCCACGGAGGGCTATCCCACCTTCGACGCACCTACCATGCTGGCAGCATCGGTGAAGCTTCCCGCAAGCCCGACCGAGGCCAAGCAAGCCAGCCAGCCGTTCACGGCCGTGACCCCGGGTGCGACCCCGGTGCTTGTCAATCCGCGCTTGCGCTCCTTCGGCGAGGCTGATACGTCGTTCACGCCGGCCGACGATAGCACGGTCGAAGTGACGGCGGTAACCGACGTGGAGAGCGGCTTCAGCACGTTTGGTACCACGAACGCTAACGCGAAGGTGGGTGCCGGTACGGGCACCGGCGACGCACGTGTTGACCTGTCCGTCGCGACGGCTTCGTCGAACGCGCCTTCCACATCGCTCGGTTCTGCGGTTTCCACGGTGGATCTGTACGCGGCCGCTGCCTACAACACCGCCTCCGCGCGTTACTTCCTGTTGGATGTGGCTGACAGCGGCAAGCGCTACGAGGTGCAGATTACCGTCGAGCCTCCTGCCAGCAAAACCTACCAGGTCGACGTGCCCGTGGACGCCCAGCTGTTCGAGCTGGAGCCCGACGGCACGGTGAAGCACGCCGATGCGGCCGCGGAAAGCGCCATGACCAACACCGGCGCGGCACCGGTGACCGGCTCCATCGCGTCGGTTGCGCCGGTGGCGAAGGACGATGAGATTGTTGGCGACTTCGACGGCAACGGCACGCAGGATACGGTGAAGATCACCGACGTCCTGGCTCCCGCGGCTGAGAGTGTGACGCTTGCAGATTCCAACGACTCCATCGCACGCGATGAAGGCGGCATGGTGCAGCTGGGGCTGAAGGGTGTGAGCGCCGGATCGCTGGGCAGCGTGTACTTCGTCCCCGGCATCGGGACGGCTGGTACTATTCCGCTTTCGTTCCAGCTCGCTGCCGCGACCGGCACTGCGACACCGCTCACCTGGCGGTACTTCATGGACTACACCGGCACGTACGTCAGCGAGTCGGTCGACGGCGGGACGTTCGCCTACAAGGTGGCATACGACCTGGCGCTGTCTGCCGACGACGTGTCCGCCAACGCGGCAAGCACCACCCCGTAGAGCACGGCCCAGGAGGGGGGTAGCCCCCCTCCTGGGAATCCGACTGAGGCAAGGATCGCATGGGAAAGAAGAAGGACAAGAAGAAGGGCATGGACATGGAGGCGAAGCTCGTCGCGGCTAACCGCATGGCGCTGGCCGCGTTCGAGGCGGCCGACGCCCTCCAACGCCGCGCGCTCGAGTCCGGCTCGGGAGTCGAGGAGGCCACCGACGCGCTGCGCTGTGCACTGGAGGCGCTCGGCGCCGTGCAGGCGGCCGACTCGCGCCCCCGCGACGAGGAGCTCGTGCGCAGCGCATTCAAGCGGGCGAAGGCCGTACTTAAGCGCACCGAGGCCCTCAAGGCCGCCGCCGACGCGCAGCCGTCCGAGCCGCTGAGCGTGGCCGAACCTGCGAGTGCAGCCGCGAGCGTGGCCGAACCTGCATGTGCAGCCGCGAGTGCGGCCGAGTCCGCTCCTGAGTTCGCCCCGACTCCCGTGCAGGCCGTCGCCCCGATCCCCGCGCCCGCCCCGGCGCCCGAGGATGTTTCACGTGAAACATCCGTTCGCGACGTGCACACGGCTCCCCTCCCGGCTCCCGCCTCTTCCGGCCGTGCCGCCATGGCACGGCGCATCGCGCTTGCCGCCGTCGAGGCCGCCGAGGCGGCGAGCCAAGGCGGCCTGCCGCAGGCACCCGCAACGCTCGACGCCGCCCGCGCCGCCCTGGCCCTTGCCGACGCTGCCGCGCGCGCCGAGGCCGCCTCCACCCCGGACATGGAAGCCCTCGCGCAGGTCGCCCTGGCCTCCGCCTCGCGGGCCCTGGCCGACGCCCAGTCGCTTGGCGGCCCCGTGCCCGC
>NZ_PPEK01000017.1 GCF_002899715.1 Enteroscipio rubneri
AAGTACGTGGCCGAGAGCGAGTGGGGCTCGAGGCGCTATCTGGACGTGACTCTGCTGGAGGGGTAGCCGCACCGGACGGCGGGCTTATGAGGCTGTCGGAAAAGTGCGCAAGATTCTTGACGGTACCAAAGAGCATTGTACGTACGAAATAGGTACGCTCAATGCTCTGCGACGCGCATCGTACGTGCCAAACCGGCCTGTTTTCTGGCAGTCCGAAGGACGATGCTTTAGCATGCTAAAGCATCCCGACCACGTTCTGCGGCTACTTCTGCGTTCTGTACGTGCTCTGCATCCTGCGGCTGCCCTTCGTTCTCGGCGCCTGGGTTCGAAGGCCGGTTGGCTAATCATCGGCTGCGCCGAGGTTCGTCCTGCGGATGACGCGCCCGGGTTGCGCTCGATGTGGAATGAGGCTCGCCATCCTCGCGCGCGGCGACGGTCGGGTTCTGCTTGATGATGGCGTGCAGCTCGTCGATGTAGCGCAGGAGAAGTGGACTCGGACGACGTTCGTTATGCATGATATAGCCTACTTGCATGGTCTCGTCGACGTCGAGCGGGATGCTCGCGATTCCCGACTGCATTTCGGCTGAAAGCACGCCGGTGGATAGGGTATAGCCATTATGGCTGGTCAGCAGGTTGGTAAGCGTGCCTCGGTCTGAAATGCGGATGTTTCCTTTGTGCGGCAGGTAGCTGAGCGGCTCTTCCGAATAATAGAACGAGTTGGCGGTGCCCTGCTCGAACGAGTAGCGTGGATAGCGTTCCAAGTCTTCAGGACGCAACAGCTTGGCTTGCGCGAGAGGGTGCTGCTCGCCGACGAACACATGGGCCCGCGCGTCGAACAGAGGATTGTAGGCTACGTTTGCGTCCGCGAATGCCTTGTACAGCACGCGACGGTTGAAGTCGTCGGTGTAGAGGATGCCTACCTCGCTGCGAAACGACCGCACGTCATCGATAATTGAGGCCGTCGTGCTCTCGCGCAGGATGAATTCGTAGTCGTCGTTCTCGCATGCCTCTACCACGTTGACGAAGGCTTGCACGCTGAATGCGTAGTGCTGTGTGGAAACGGCGAGTCGAAGGTGCGCGGCGTTCTTGTCCGCATAGCGGCTTTCCAGCATGTCGGCCTGCTCGATGACCTGGCGGGCGTAACCGAGAAGCTCGGTTCCGTCGTTCGTGAGCGTGACGCCTCGATTGCTTCGGGTGAAAATGCCGATTCCCAGTTCTCGTTCGAGCTCTTTGATGGCGGTGGAAAGATTCGATTGCGAAGCGTACAGGTTCTGAGCTGCGGCGTTGATGGAGCCGTACTCGGCTATGGCGATGAGGTAGCGCAACTGCTGCAAGGTCATGATGTCTTCCGTCCTGTCGTCCGAGCGACCGCAGCGGATCGATACTCTCGAGCGGCCGATCCGAGTACCCTTAGCTTGCGGCCTTCTTCCTGTCATTGTACCGGGTTATAGTAAAGAACGATAGCGGCGCATCAAAACATCGAATGACCTGAGCGGTTGTGTTCAGCACGCGTTCGTGGTTTCATGCAATACGCTGCATGTTCCGGAGGGCGGGCAGATGCGCCTGGGATAAGCAAACGTTCCACAGTGAATATCCGAAGACTGAAATGCTCCGGCGTTTCAGCAGCGGCATCCGGACAAAGAACGAGCTTGACGAACAAGGCTGGCGAATGCAGGGCGATGCAAGAGGCGACGGCCGCCGGCCAACGTGGAGTGCGAAAACGGCGACGAAAAAGCATGACGAACAAGGAGCAACCATGGCGAAAAACATCCCCTACGATCAGAAGTACTACGATCCGGAGATCGAATGCATGCCGCGGCCGGAACTTCAGGCGCTGCAACTGCAACGCCTGAAGGATATGGTGGCCTATGCATACGACAACACGGTGTACTACCAGCGCGCGTTCGACGAGGCCGGCGTGAAGCCCGCCGACATCCAGACGCTCGACGACATCGCGAAGTTCCCCTTCTGTGATAAGAAGACGGAGCGCGAGACGCAGCATGTGGGAAGCTTCTTCGGCGAGATGTGCAGCGTGCCCGAAGAGGAGGTCATCTTCATGGCCACCTCATCAGGCTCGACGGGCGTCCCTACGGTCAGCCCCTTCACGCAGGAGGACTTCGACCTGTGGCAGGATACCGAGGCGCGCCTGTTCTGGCAGGCGGGCATGCGCCCGAACGACCGCTACGTGCACGGCCTGAACTTCGCCCTGTACGTGGGCGGCCCCGACGTCATCGGCGCGCAGCGCCTGGGCGCGCTGGCCATCTGGGCGGGGGCCGTGCCGTCCGACCGCCTGCTGTTCGTGCTCCAGCAGTACCAGCCCACGGTCATCTGGACGTCGCCGTCCTACGCGTGGCACCTCGGCGAGATTGCGAAGCAGAAGGGTTTCGATCCGAAGGCGGACTTCAACATCCACACCATCATCGTGGCCGGCGAGGCGGGCGGTTCCATCACGTCCACACGCGAGGCCATCGAGAACCTGTGGGGCGCGAAGGTCGTTGACTTCTACGGCCTGTCCGACATCTACGGCGCGTGTGCGGCCGCCTGCGAGGCGCACGACGGCCTGCACATCGTGGAGGACCAGATCCTCGTGGAAACGGTGGATCCGACGACCGGCAAGGTGCTGGCGCCGGGCGAGACGGGCGAGCTCGTGTACACGACGCTGTGCAAGAAGGCCCGCCCGATGATCCGCTTCCGTACGGGCGACATCGGCTACGTGAGCACCGACACCTGCGAATGCGGCCGCACGCTGGCCCGTATCCACGTGACAGGCCGCAAGGACGAGATGTTCATCGTGGGCGCCGTCAACGTGTTTCCCAGCGACATCGAGTACGTGGTGCGCGGCCTGGACGGCCTCACAGGCGAGTACTCCATCCGCGTGTACGAGAAGAACTTCACCTGCAAGTACGAGGTGTCCGTCGAGCGTTCGCTCGGCAGCGACGAGCCCTACGACGAGGTGGCGAGCCGCACCGAAGCTGCGCTCAAGGCGCACACGGGCGTGCGCCCGGCCAAGGTCATCGTGTATGATGCAGGTAAGCTGGGCACGTCGTCCGAACACAAGGCATCGCGCTTCATCGACGAGCGCTGTCAGTAGGTTCCGCCGTTCTGCCGAACGGCGGAACGGCTCGACGCTGCGGCTTCGCGTGACGCTCGATCTCCGCACGCTGACGAAGACTCGCGTACCGAAGTACGCTTCGCCTTCGCCATCGCACGGATCTCGGGCACCACGCGAACCCTCGCTGACTTGTTTGGACCTATAGGATTACAAGAAGGGACCTCCTATGACCACTGAAACTACCTTCGCCGTTTCTGGCCAGCATTATCTGTTCAACGTGCAGACATTCGCGCACACGGTGCTTGCCCTCGGTGGCGATTCCTTTCGCTATGCCTTGCGCGACCGCACGACGCAGGGCGTCATTGACGACGTCGTGAGCGGGAAGAGCGAGCTGGGCGTGTTGTTCGAGACGTCGGCCACGGCCGACGAGGTGAACGCCGCGCTCGACGCGGCGGGTCTCGAGTTCGTTGAGCTCATCCAGTCGGCTCCGCGCGTCGCGCTGCCGAAGAGCCACCCGATGGTGAACGCCGCTAGCTTGACGCTGGAGGACATGGAGGATTTCCCGTACCTCTACTTCGAGCAGGACGAGGACTCGCCGGTCGCCTTTGCCGAGGAGGCGCTCGCCAGCGTGCCGCGCGCCAAGAGCATCGCGTGCACTGACCGTGCGTCGCTGTCCGAGCTTATCGTGGCGCTCAACGGCTACACGGTGACCAGCGGCATCCTCGTGGGCATCTCCGACGGCGCGGGCCTCAACACCGTGCCGCTCGACACCGACGTGAAGCTGCATCTCGGCTACGTGGTGCGCAAGGGCGAAGCGCTCAGCGACATCGGCCAACGCTTCGTCGACACCCTCAAGAAGAACCTCGTGAGGTACGCGCGGTTCTAGGGGTTCCGGCGATCGGCCGACCACCGGAATGAAGCCGACGCTGCGGCCGGCCTCGCTGACTTACTACGCCAATCGGGACGCCTTCTCGGTCGATCCCGCAACTTACTGCGGCTGCGGGTTCTCGTCGTCGGGGGCGCTCAGGGCGCTGAAAGGCTCTTCGGAGCGGGCACGGGCCTTGGCATGGGCGGCTGCGCGGGCGGGGGACATGGAGCGCGTCGTTGCTGCGTCTTCGACCTCCAGCTCGGCCTTGATCGCGCGGACGCGCACCTTCTCGTGGGCAGCGGCGCGCGCCGCTGCCGTCGCGCCGGAACCACGGACGCCGATCGGGCTGCTGACTCCCGCCGCCGCGTCTTCGGTCTCCTTCGAGAACCCGAGTCGGATGCCGATGTACTCGCTCACCAGCAGCACCAGCAGGATGCACATGACAATGAGGTAGCCGATGACCGCGCCCGGCAGCCCCGTGAAGTTCACCAGCAGAAGCGGCACGAACAGCGAGAACCCGAACGTGATGATGTAAAGCCTCGTCACGGCCCGCTGCCGCCGCAGCACGGTGATGACCTGGTACAAAAAGTCGATGGCCGCCGTTACGCCGCCCGCGGCAATCATGATGAACAGGAGGCCACGGAACTGCTCGAAGTCCAGTCCGTACAGGAAGCTCATGATGGGAATGCCGATCCAACCCATGACGAGCGCCGTCGCGCCCGTGTACGCTACGATCACGCCCATGATGGCAACGATGATGAGGTCGAACTTCCCCCGTTTGGCGGGGTCGTTCCACGCTTCGGCCATGCGCACCAGAAGCGGCTTGTAGATGAGCCCGATGGTGAGCAGGATGCCCTGCGCGGGGAAGTACAGCGCGTTGAAGTACAGCTGGTTGTCGTAGCTGAGCACGCCCTCCATGACGAACTTCGGCATGTTGTCGATGAGCGCGTACAGGAACAGTGCCAAGAACAGCGGAAAGCAGTTTTTAAACAGCATGGTCACGCTCGAGGGGCTCACGCGGCGAGATTTCGGCGTTTCGAACAGCGCAAGCGGGAAGGTGAGCACCACGAATGTGACGATTGCCGCCACGGCCATGACGATGCAGGCTACGGCGAGATTGTGCGTGACGAGCAGGGCGAGCGAGAACACCACGAGCACCACGATAGAGCGGAACGCCTGCGAAATGCCGGCGAGGTACAGCTTGTCCACCTGCTGCAGGCGGCCTTCGTACACGTCGGCCAGTCCATCGACCATCTTGTACATGTACACGCCCAGACTGATGGTGAACATGTCGCTGGCATATCCGCGGATCGAACAATACGCGAAACCGACTGCTACCATGATGGCGCAGGTGATCCAGCGATTCAGCTGGTAGTCGGAGAACGAATGCCGCTCGTCCAAATCCGACACCTGGTAGGTTCGCACGCCGTAGTTCGCCAGGTACATGAGCAGCATGCCGGTGACGAACGCCATGGAGAACATACCGGCCTGCTCAACGCCCACCAGCTGCGTGACCACGACGGTGAGGATGGGAAACACCATGCCCCAGGCCCCGATGCCGATGGAGTTCCACACGTAGTCGCGCGTGGTGCGATGCGCGGCGTACTGCTCCTCCTGGGCGGCCAGTGATCGCTCCGACACGGCGCCGAGCAGGCGGTTGCACCAGTGGTTTACCTGTCGAGTGATGAAGTTGGGCTTGCGGGGTTTCTTGGTGGCCTCGTCCTGGCGGGCGCGCGCGGATGCGCCGAGGAAGGGCGTGGTGTCCGAAGGGGAGGCGGATGCGTGGGCGCCGTGTCCGCGCGCGGACTGCGCATCGTCCTCGGACGTGCGGACATGGCGCGCGGAGAGGCCGCGATCGGCCGGGCGCGGGTCGCGCATCTCGGCTCGTCCGTTCTCGCGCGCATGACTGCGGGGTTTGGTGGCTGGATCCTTCTCAAGACGTCTCATAGCTCCGAATTATAGTTCATCGTCCGCGCTATTCCCGATATCCACAGCAGCATCAAACGCGGTTTTCGACGCGCTCCTCGAAGCTGATTGGCAGGTTGATTCGTGTGCATTGCCATGGTGGAAGACTTGCGCGCCAAAGGGAGTAGAAACGCGCTCGAATTTGCTCGCATCGGCTCGCGCTCAGGTCTCTTGGCGCTCGAATGCCTGTGCGATCCAGACCGCTTGCCGTCGGCAGGGTTCTGCGAGCTTCGCGCCAGGCTTCGCGAGGCTATTCTGCGCCGGAGCGCTATACTTGCAGGGATATTATCAAGGGCGTACGGGAGAAGCTCATGATCGAAGTACTCTGGCATGGCCGAGGGGGGCAGGGCGCGTTTACGGCAGCGCGCCTGCTCGGCGCGGCGGCATCGTTGATAGATGGGAGGCACGCGCTCGCGTTTCCTTCGTTCGGACCCGAGCGACGCGGCGCGCCCATGCGCGCATTCACGAAGTTGGCCGATGAGCCCATTGGCGATCGGAGCGCTGTTGCGCGGGCTGACTACGTGGTGTATCTGGACGATACCCTGCTCGGTGATGAGTGGGCCGACGAGCTTAAACCCGGCGGTCTCGTGCTTGTGAACAGCGTGCTCGCTTTTCACGACCCTCGCATCCTGTCTATCGATGCCGACGGCATGTCCGCCGCCGTCCTCGGGCGGCCCATTCCCAACACGGTGTTCCTGGGGGCGATTTCGGCCTTGTGCGAGCACGTGAGAGCCGAGGATGTGAAGGAGGCCATACGTCAGTACATGCCACCCAAGCTGCATGCGAAGAACATATCCCTCGTGGATGCGGCGCGCGAACTGGTGGAGCGGCTCAGCTGCGACGGCGCGTTCGGCAGCGCGTGCTCCGAGGCGGATGGCGCGCCGCATGCAGGAGCGGCCGATTCCGAGCGCTCGGAAAGTGCAGCTGCGGAATCCGTTGATCGAACCATCGACCGCTTCGTCGCTCTCGCGGGTGCTCCGCAGCCGCCGCGACCGGACGGTTGCGCCATTCCTACGCTGCGCTGCGATGAGCTGCAACCTGAGAAGTATGCGCGCTCGACATGCTATGAAGCAGGCTTCCTCGTTGCGAAGAACGCCGGGTGGCGCAACGTCCGCCCCGTGGTGGATCGCGTTGCGTGCACCGGTTGTTTGGAGTGCTATATGCACTGCCCGGATGGAACGATTTACAAGGTTGATGCGGACTTCGACGATGCCGTTGGAGCGAGCACAGGCGCAGATGCAACCGAGGTGGACGGTGCGAAACCGAAACGGCGACGGCCGGCGCTTGTGGCGGTGGACTACGATTTCTGCAAAGGATGCGGCGTGTGTGCGAAGGTATGCCGTTTCGAGGCGATCGCCATGGTATCCGAGCGAGAGGCGCTTGCCTCTGAGCGCACAGCTGATGCGCCGACTGCTGTCGAAGGCTCTGCCGCGACTGCGGGAATCGCGTTTGCATCGAACGCAAGCGAGCAAGCGAAGGGGGCGGATGCCCGATGAAGCGGTTCCTTTCCGGCGACGAGGCCCTCGCCGAAGGCGTGCGGCTGGCGCGCCCGCAGGTGATCAGCGCGTATCCCATCACGCCGCAGACGGTGGTGGTGGAGCGCCTGAGCGAGATGGTGGAGGACGGCTCGCTGGCCGCCGAGTACGTGCACGTGGAAAGCGAGCACTCGGCGCTCTCGTGCGCCATCGGCGCGTCGGCCACGGGCGCGCGCACGTTCACGGCCACGTCGAGCCAGGGCCTGCTGTACATGGCTGAGTGCCTGACCTACGCGTCGGGCGGCAGGTTCCCCATCGTCATGATGAACGCGAACCGTGCGACGGCGCTGCCGTGGAACATCTACGGCGACCAGCGCGATTCACTTGCGCTGCTCGACCACGGCTGGATCCAGGTGTACGCCGAGAACAACCAGGAGGCGCTCGACCTGGCCCTCATGGCCTATGCGGTAGCCGAGGACCCGGCCGTGCGCACGCCCGTGATGGTGAACCTGGACGGCTTCGCGCTCACGCACACCTACGAGACGGTGGACGTGCCTGCGCCCGAGCAGGCCGACGCGTTCCTGCCGCCCTACGACGGCGTTGGCAACCGCTTCGACTTCGATCACCCGACGAACATCGGCTATTCGGCCGGCCCCGAGTACAACCGCTACTACAAGTACTGGGAACATCGCGACATGATGAACGCCCCGGCGGTCATCGAGCGCGTGGAAGCACGTTTCGCCGCTGTGTTCGGCAGGCGCTATTCCGGTATGATCGAGACAGTGGCCTGCGACGATGCGGATTTCATTATTGTGACGCTGGGATCGACGGCGGGACTCGTACGTTCAGTGATCGAGCAGCTGCGCGCAGAGGGCGTGCGCGTGGGGCTCGTGCGCATCCGATATCTGCGCCCGATGCCAAGTGCCCTCGTCGTGGAGGCGCTGCGCGGTGCGAAGGCCGTTGGCGTGCTCGAGCAGGACATTTCGTTCGGGGCAGAGGGCACGGTGTGTACAAACGTGGATGCTGCCCTGCATCAGGCGGGCGTTATGATGCCTACGTACAATTTCGTGGGCGGTCTGGGCGGCGACGACATATCAGAGGCACAAGTGGCCGGTATCTTCCGCGTACTGCAGCAGGCGGCCGAGGGCGCGGACGTGCCCCGCGTTTCATTTCTGGGAATTGATTCGCCGGCGGATGTGCTCGGTGCGGAAGGGGGCCGATAGCCATGGCCGTGAACGCGAGAACCATCGCCGACGACGAGTTCTTCTTCGGGCACAAGGCGTGCGCCGGCTGCGGCGGGTCGCTCGCCGTGCGCGCAGCACTTAAGGTGCTCGGGCCGAACGCCGTGGCCGCTCTGCCGGCCGGCTGCATGAGCGCCGTCGGGTTCAACTTCCCGCAGCTCTCATTCGCGAATAACGCCATGATCACGCCCTTCGCCGCCACGGCCAGCGTGCTGACCGGCATCGAGGTGGGGCTGCGCGCGCAGGGCAAAAAGCCCGACGATTGCACCGTGGTGGGTTTCGCGGGCGACGGCGGTACGGCTGATATCGGCATCCAGGCGCTCTCGGGCGCCATCGACCGCAACGACGACGTGCTGTACATCTGCTACGACAACGAAGCATATATGAACACGGGCATCCAGAAGAGCTCGCTCACGCCGTTCGGGGCCAAGACCACCACCACGCCAGTCGGAGCGAACGCACGCGGCTGCCTGACGCAGAAGAAGAACCTGTTCGAGATCGTGGCTGCTCATGGCATTCCCTATGCCGCTACCGCGAGCGTGGGGTATCTCAACGATTTCATCCGCAAAGTGGAGCGGGCACGGGATATCGAAGGCACGCGCTACATCCACGTGATCGCCCCGTGCCCGACCGGCTGGGGCCGCGCCGAGGACGAGATGGTGGACATGGCGAAGGATATCGTGGACTGCGGGCTGTGGTATCTGGCCGAGTACGAGGGCGAGCAGCTGAGCGGCCAGCCGGGTGGGCGCTTCCATCTGAGCCGCAACCCGAAGGAGTTCGGCAGCGTCGAGGCGTACCTGAGAAGCCAAGGCCGCTTCAAGGCGCTCACCGACGAGGATATCGCCGTCGTCGAAGCCGCCCGCGATGCGAAATGGGAGGTCATGCAGAGGGAGTGGCAAGGGTAGGCGGATACCTAAATCGGTGGGTGAAAGTCTGTTTCGGCGGCGGACCTGCAATTGGCTTTCGGTATGCTGCAGGAATGCCGCTGGAGCTTCTCGCGCAGCAACTGCGCTTTCGAAAGCGGCATCGCGTCCTGAACATGCTGGGACGCGATGCCGCCAGAGGGGTAACAGGGGAGCCCCGTTAAGCGCGCGCGAGATCCCTGCCAACCAGATAGCCGAACGTGATGCAGTTCATGCCTAGGTTGTGGCCTTCCACGCCGAAGTTGTAGAGGGTGCCGTACGAATCGCCCACCATAACGCCCAGGTTGTACAGGCCGTCGATGGGGACGTCGTTCTCGTCGCAGACCTGCATGTTCTCATTGGTGCGGAGGCCGCCGGTGACGCACAGGAACGCAGAGGGATCAACCTGGTACTTGAATCCGAAGAACGGCCCCGTTTTCACGGGTGCCAAGTAGCGCGGATCCTTGTGGAAGTCCTCGTCCACGCCGTTTTCGCAGTACATGTTGTACCGCTCGAGCGTGGCTTTCGCCTGCTCGGCATCTATGCCGTCAAGCTGTGAGAGCAGCTCTTCGATCGTATCGGCCTTCACGTACGCCCGATTTTCCGCTGCAGCCTCCCATTCAGCCAAAATCTCCTCCGACGTCTTCGGCTTGGGGCCGTTGTCCTGGTCGATGGTGGTTCCGCCAACGCACCAGGTGTCATAGCGGTATGCGTAAGCGGCTTCCCAGATGAAGTAGGCTGTGCGCTCCGGCTGGTTCATGACGCTCATGACCGAGTAGGTTGCCGTGGTGTCTTCGTTCATGTAGCGCTCGCCGTTCATGTTGAGGTTTGGCCCGGTGTAGTTTTGCACGCCGATCTGGGACGGCAGCTGGGCGGCTATCATGCCCAGAATCATGGGGGCGTTTGGATACACCTTCTGCCAGCCTGCCCCTACCCACAGCCCCATCTTCTGGCCGTCGCCGGGATAGAGGCCCCCGAATTGAAATCCCGCATCGTAGTCAAGGCTCCAGTTCTCATCGAGCAAGTCCATCGCCCACGGGCAGTACTTCTCCATCATCTCCCGGTCGCCGGAGAAATCGCCTGTCGCCAAGACGACGGCTTTTCGGCCGATGTACTTGACGTAGTCGCCCGCCTCGTTCTGCGCAACGACCGCGCTGACGCGGCCGGTGTTATCGTCATCGCGAACCAGGTGCTGCGCCACGGTCCGGTAGTCAATCCGGCAGCCGTTTTCGAGGATGATCCTCTCCAGTTCGGAGACGACCAGCCCTTGGCCGTTCGCGGATCCGTTGGTCACCTCGTCGCTGATCCAGTTGTGGGCTGACGGCTGGAAGCTGAACACGCCGTCAGGGTCGTCGTAACCGACTTCGATCGTGGTTTCCCAGCCGGCTTCTTCCATGACGTCAATGAGCCAATCCATCGATTCGGAGCTGTGGTTGATCCATTTCCACCATTTCTTTTGATCGATCAGATACCCCGCGTCGGCCATCTGCTTCTTGATCATGGGCGACAGGTTGTTCGCGTTGTAGTCGATGCCGTAACGCTTCTGGGCTTTGGTCCCGATGCCATGGTTCGAGCCGCCCCTGAACACCGGTGCCGTGCTGGCGGCGAACAGAATCACGTCCGCCCCCTCCTGCGCTGCGGACGCGGCGCACACCATACCGGACACGCCGGCGCCGACCACGACGATGTCCGCTTCATACGTCTCTGCGATCTGGGATTCCTCGATAGACTTGGGCGGCGTTTCGAACGAATAGCGCTTCGCGCCCGCCTCGGCGGACGCCGATGCATTCCCAGACCCTGACGCAGCTCCGCCCTTGTTCGGGGCGGCCGCGCATCCGGCGAGGCCTGCTGCGGTCGCGGCGACTCCCGATACTGCCATACCCTTAATGAAAGAACGACGATCCATGCTCATAGCTCCCTCCTTGTTTCATGCGGCCGGCTTTTTCGCCGATGCATGCATCGTAGGGTTGTGGGGCGCAGCGGGCTTCCTCCCCCGTGCGGGAAAAGCGCTACGGGGCCTCACATCCCAGATGTGAATTCCAGCATTGCATATATGACGGAGGTGAACGAACGGGAGGCGGGAAACCTTCGGGGCTTATAATGGGGTTGGGAAACGGATAAGCGTGCAGGCTTCATGCGGCGGGTTTTTAAAAGGGGACGCATCGGAGGCGCGCGCGTTTCTGGAGGGGGTTTCGATGCGCCGGCATGTCGCGCCGTGTTTGGGGTGGGCCTTTTACCTGCTGTCCGTTACCATCCTCGTATGGGACGGCTCTCGCACGCCGGAATCGAGCCTGCTTTCAGGAGAGGCCGCGTTCACGTTCGGGCTTGTGCGCCTCCTGTTCTTTTCAGGTGGCTTCTTCCTCGGCGCGTACTGCGCTTGGAAGCGACGCGGGTCGTATCGATTCGGGCGCGTCCTCTGCGTCGCCGCTGGCCTTATCGCTCTCGGGGGCCTGTCGGTTCTGGCGGCGAGTCTCGTGTCTGTTTGGATGGCCATGCTGGGGGCAGGCTTCATAGGGATTGGGAGCGCCGTGCTCTTTATGCTGTGGCAAAAGGCGTTCTCCCTGCGTGGAATCTTCGTTGCTGGCTACTGCCTTATGATTGCAAGTGCCTTAGGGGTCCTGCTGTTCTTGGCGGTTTCGCTCGTCGGCTTTTTCGGTTATCCGATTACGATGAGCGTGTGCGCAGCCCTGGTGTCGGCTGGCATCCTATGGGCGGTGGGAAAAGACGCTCCATCAGATGTGTATCCTGCGATGCTCGGATGGGCGCGTAAGACGCCCTTTCGGGACCTTTGGAAGCCTGTACTGTGTGTCTCGGCGTTCGGGTTCGTGTGGCAGATCGTGTATGCGCTCGGTTTGAGCAATCCGTCGCTCTCTGCTGTCCTGCAGAGCTCGTTTGTGTTTTCCCAGCTGCTTGCCTCGCTCGCTCTCGGCATTGCTTGGTATCGGTTTCACGAATACGTGCATATTGAGCTGGTATTTCAGCTTCTGTTCCCCATTATGGCGACGGGGTTTCTGCTGATGCCCTTTTTCGGATACAGCTATCGGGTGGCTTTCATATCGTTTTCGCTGTTTGCGTTCGGCGTCATGTCCATCCTCATGCAGCTCGCCTGTCTGCAAAAATCGGAGAGCCTGCACGTCGACCCCATTATTGTTGTGGGCGTGTTTGCGGGATTCGTGTACTCTTCGATGACGGCCGGATTCGTGGTGGGCCACGCGCTGCAAGGCGGCAGCGACTTCGGTTTTGCCCACCTGCTGGTTTTGGCGCTCGTGTTGGTGTACGGCCTCTCAGCCGTATTCTTCGCGATCAAGTTCCGCTGGAGGGAGTCGAAACCGGCGGGTGCGGTGGATGGCGAAGTCGAGGGTGCACGGGATGTATGCGGCGCCATTGCGCGCGATGCGGGTCTGTCGGCGCGCGAGACGGAAGTGTTCGGCCTCATCGTGAAAGGGCGTGATCTGCCCTACATCGCCGATAAGCTGGTGGTGTCCAAGAACACCGTGCGAACGCACATGAAGAACATCTACGTGAAGCTGGGTGTGCATAGCAAACAGGAGGTCATCGACCTCGTTGATGCGTTTGAAAAGAGATAAGCTGTTGATCGCTTTGCTTTCAGTGGGTGCGAAGCGCTTCATCCGTGTATGCCGCTTGACCGGCAACGTAAGCGAATAACTTCCTGCGCGCTTGCCACACCTGCTACAATAGGCAATTACGATTCGCCCCGCTCGTCCAAGGAAAGACACCGCCATGAAACAGTACAACCCGCATGAGATCGAGCCCCGCTGGCAGAAGGCGTGGGCCGACGCCGACCTGTACAAAGTGACCGAGGATGCCTCCAAGCCGAAGCGCTACGTGCTGGAGATGTTTCCGTACCCCTCGGGCGACATCCACATGGGGCATGTGCGCAACTACACCATCGGCGACGTCATCGCGCGCTACTCCAAGATGCGCGGCTTCGACGTGCTGCACCCCATGGGCTGGGACGCGTTCGGTCTGCCGGCGGAGAACGCGGCCATCAAGCACCACAGCCATCCGGCGAAGTGGACCTACCAGAACATCGACACGCAGAAGGCGTCGTTCAAGCGCATGGGCTTCAGCTACGACTGGGACCGCACCGTGGTGGCGTGCGACCCCGAGTACTACCGCTGGGGCCAGTGGATCTTCCTCAAGATGTGGGAGAAGGGCTTGGTGGAGCGCCGCAACAGCCCGGTGAACTGGTGTCCGAACTGCGAGACGGTGCTCGCGAACGAGCAGGTTACCGAAGGCGAGTGCTGGCGCTGCCACGGCGCGGTGGAGAAGCGCGACCTCACGCAGTGGTACCTCAAGATCACCGACTACGCCCAGGAGCTGCTGGACGACCTGGACCAGCTGGACGGCTGGCCCGAGCGCGTCAAGCAGATGCAGGCCAACTGGATCGGCCGCTCCGAGGGCGCCGAGGTCACGTTCACGCTGTGCGGGCCCGACGGCGAGGCGCCCGCCGAACCGACCGAGGACGACCTCATCACCGTGTTCACCACGCGTCCCGACACGCTGTTCGGCTGCTCGTTCTTCCTGTTGGCGCCCGAGTACAAGGGCCTCATGGACCTCGTGGCCGGCACCGAGTACGAGGCCGGCGTGCGCGAGGTGGTGGAGCAGGCCGCCAAGGTGAGCGCTGTGGAGCGCGCCCAGGGTGACCGCGAGAAGCACGGCGCGTTCACCGGGCGCTACATGGTGAACCCCATCAACGGCGAGAAGGTGCCCGTATGGGTGGCCGACTACATCGTCAGCGACTACGGCACCGGCGCGGTCATGGCTGTGCCCTGCGGCGACCAGCGCGACTTCGAGTTCGCGCGCAAGTACGACCTGCCCATCATCCCCATTATCCTGGGCGAGGACGACCCGCTGTATCCCCAGCTCAACGGTGTGCAGGAGCGCCGCGTGACGTCGGTGGACTGGGACCATGCCTACGACGCCGAGGGCATTCTCGTGCAGTCCGGCACGTACACCGGCATGGTGGGCGGCAAGCACAGCCCGGCCGTGGACGCCATCATCGCCGACCTCGAGGCGGCCGGCCGCGGGCGACGCAAGGTGGAGTTCCGCCTGCGCGACTGGCTCATCAGCCGCCAGCGCTACTGGGGCAATCCCATCCCGGCCGTCTACTGCCCGGAGTGCGGCCTGGTGCCCGTGCCCGAGCGCGACCTGCCGGTGCGCCTGCCCAAGGACATCGACCTGGCCGCCGGCGAGACGCTGGCCACGCACGAGGCGTTCGTGAACACCACCTGCCCCGTGTGCGGCGGCCCGGCCAAGCGCGAGACGGACACCATGGACACGTTCACGTGCTCCAGCTGGTACTACATGCGCTACACCGACCCGCATAACGAGGAGCTGCCGTTCGCGCCCGAGAAGGCGAACCGCTGGCTGCCGGTGGACCAGTACATCGGCGGCATCGAGCACGCCATCCTGCACCTGCTGTACAGCCGCTTCTACACGAAGGTGCTGCGCGACCTGGGGCTCGTGGACTTCGACGAGCCGTTCGCGAACCTGCTCACGCAGGGTATGGTGCTGGACGAGCACGGCGAGGTCATGAGCAAGTCCAAGGGCAACGTCATCTCGCCCGAAGAGATGATCGCCGGCTACGGTGCCGATGCCGTGCGCACGTACATCCTGTTCATGGCGCCGCCCGACAAGGAGCTCCAGTGGAACGAGGACGGCCTGGCGGGCATCTACAAGTTCATGAACCGCGCGTGGCGCATCGTGAACGACCTGGTGGGCCAGGCGGGCGACGAGACGTTCTACCAGGAGGGCGCCTCGCGGGAAGAGGGCGAGAAGGCGCTCGAGAAGTTCGTGCGCGAACGCCACCGCGTGGTGGGCAAGGTGGCGGACGACTTCGACCGCAACAACTTCAACACCGCCATCGCCGCCATCATGGAGCTGTGCAACGCCGCGGGCGACTATCTGCGCAAGTGCTCGGCGGATCAGCGCGCCGCCTGCGCGTTCTCGCGCACGTTCGACCACGAGGCCGCCGAGGTCATCGTGAAGCTCATGGCCCCCATGGCCCCGCACTGGGCCGAGGAGCTGTGGCGCAGCGTGCTGGGCCGTGAGGGCTCGGCCTACGAGCAGCCGTGGCCGGAGTTCGACCCCGAGCAGGCCAAGGCCGACGAGGTGGAGCTGGCCGTGCAGGTGAACGGCAAGGTGAAGGCCAAGATCACGGTGGCCGCCGACGCCCCCGAGGACGACGTGCGCGCCGCCGCCCTCTCCGCCGTCGAGGCGGCGCTCGGGGGCAAGGACGTGAAGAAGGTCGTCGTCGTCCCTGGCCGCCTGGTGAACATCGTCGCGAAGTAGGGGCGCGGCAACGCGCACTCCAGTTGTCGGATCATCTCGCGTTCACACGCCCTTCTTCGACGGTCCAGCGGATGCTCGTGCAGGCGTCCAGGAAAGCCTCGTCGTGCGAGACGACGATGAGCGCGCCGGGGTACGCGGCAAGAGCTCGCTCAAGCGCTTCTGCTGAATGGAGGTCCAGGTGGTTCGTGGGTTCGTCCATCACAATGAGAGACGGGCCGTCGAGAACCCCCTCGGCCAACATGAGCTTGCGCATCTCGCCGGGGCTGACGTCGCGGCCGGCCAGGATGCGCTCGGCGCTCGAATTGAGCTGCGTGACAAAGGAGAGCAGCCTGCCGCGTCGCATCTCATCGGCGTCATGCAGGCGTGCGAGAACGCGGCCGGCCTCGTCCCGTTCCACCTCCTGGGGAATGACAAGCGTGGGCACGTCGGCGGGAAGCTGCTCGAGCACATGCCGCACGAGAGTGGATTTGCCGCCGCCGTTCGGCCCGCTCACGCCCACGTGGTCGGTGTGACCCAGCGTTAGCTTCGGCAGCTGCAGGCTTCCTTGGCCGCAGGCGATGTCGTGCTCGTCCATGAATAGGAGCGTCGCGCGTGGATGGGGACGCGCATCCATCCAGAGCGATCCATCGTAGCGTTTCGCGATGCGGATGGCGGCGGCCTTTTCGCTCGCCCGGGCAGCGCGGGCGTCCATGCGCGAGGCGAGCACGCCGGCCTGGCCGTCTTTTCCAGAGTACACGGCCAGTTGCCTACGCACCCGTCCGTCACGGTCGTGCCTGTCCAGATGCCGCGCGCTCAGGCGGCTGGCCGTGCGCGCTGCCAGGTGCGCTCGGGCGTCGGCTTCCGACGCGAGGCGCGCGGCCTCGCGCTTGGCGGCCTCTTTGCAAGCCGATGCCTCGACACGCTCGCGCTCCTGCTCGCCATGCGCCCGGTCATAGCCGCCGGGGCGCATGGTCCAACTGCCTGCTTCGTGCATGAGGCAACGATCCGCCAGCCGATTCAACAAGGCGCGATCGTGCGAGATGAGCAGGCCGATGCCGCGAAAGCCTTCGAGCGCGTCCGCGAGGGCATCGCGGCAGGGCGCGTCGACATGGTTCGTAGGCTCGTCGAGCGCCAGCACGGTGGGATTCTGCCAGAGCGCACACGCCACCTGGAGCTTCTTTTGCTCTCCGTAGCTCAAGGCGCCGAATCGCCAGGGCATGTCGTCCTCGATGCCAAGGCTCTCGCGCAGGCGCTGGGCTTCGCGGGAGAAGTCGCAGGCAAAGTCTTCCAGCATCTCAGGCGGGGTGGACGCGTCCTGAGGGCAGTACGCGGCCGACAGGCGCGGGAACGTCGAACCGGAATCGGGTGCGAGCAGACCGCAGGCGATGCGCGCGAGCGTGCTCTTGCCGCAGCCGTTGTCGCCTACGATGCCGCACCAGCCTTCCGCAAACGTGGCGGATACGAGGTCAAGCGCCGGTGCAGGCGAGCCGGGGTAGGTGTAGCGGATGTCGTGCAAAGTGAGAACCATGGAGGCCTCCTTCGTGAAGGGGCCTGTGCGGATGCTCGCGGGCGGCATGCGTGCGAAGCGCGTGAGGGAGAGGGCGGGATGCCTATGAAGCTGCGATGCGGATCCGCGCAAGCCCGGCGCCATGCAACGCCAAGGGATACGTCGAGATGGGGGCATCGCTACAACTTCATGTATCGCTCTCCTTGCAGAAGCGGCCGCTTGGCATTGGGGCGGCTGCGGGGTGATGATGCCGTCCAGTGTAGCATGCGTCGGGATATGACGGCAAGTTGCACGTTCCTATGCCCATGCCGATGCGATACCGGATCGAGCGATCCGAGAGTTTGCTTGTCGGCGGACTATGCTGCATGCCTGCATTTGAGCGGGGAAGATGGATGCCGGCGCGCAAAGGCCGTCGAAAGGCAGAGGACCGAAGGCTTATTCTCGTCAACGGCGGCCAGCATACTCCGTCTCCGTATGCTCGGCCCATTCGGCACTTGCGCTTCGGGGGCAAGATCTTTGCACGCAGGCACCGTCTTCGCCCCGCAATTTGCGTGGATTCGGCTTCGAGTTTCGATGGCGAGGCGGCTTGCTCCGTTCGGGCGTGCAGCGTCTTTGCTATCATCGGGATCTATGAGCGCTCATGGAAACAAACGGTGGTTGAAGCGTGCGGCTGGCGTGCTGCTTGTCGGCGCGGTTGCGGCTGCCCTTGTCGTTGCGTGCACGAACGCCGCAGTGATCGCGACCTCGAAGCCCGCCATCGTCAGTATCGAGGAGACGACCGCCTACGATGCCGACGCCATCGTGGTGCTGGGCGCTTCAGTGCTCTCCGACGGCACGCCGTCTCGCATCCTGCAGGATCGTCTCGATGTGGCCATCGAGCTGTATCTTGCTGGAGCAGCGCCCAAGCTCATCATGAGCGGCGACAACAGCACGGTGTCATACAACGAGGTCAGAGGCATGAAGAACTACGCTATCTCGCAAGGCGTGCCGAGCGAGGACGTGTTCTGCGACCATGCCGGGTTCTCCACATACGAGACCATGTATCGTGCCAAGCATGTATTCGGAGCCGAGCGCATCATCATTGCGACGCAGACCTACCATCTGTACCGCGCAATCTACGACGCCAACGGGCTGGGCATGGAAGCCGTGGGGGTGGCGAGCGACTCCCGTTCATACAGCGGTCAGACGTGGTACGATCTGCGCGAGATCCCCGCTCGCACCAAAGACTTCTTTTATGTGATCGCGCAGACGCCCTCGACGTTCGTCGGCGACTCTATCAGCCTGCACCAGTCGGGCGACGTCACAGACTAGCACGTTGGTCCGACCGCCCTGCCGGTTGGAGTATCGCGCTCGACTGCATGAGCGGGATTGTGAAATTCGCTTGAAGCGGTGCACTTTCTCGGAACCACGGGGGGTTGCGGCTCCGCTATACTTGCCCGTCATGCAATCGACTTCCTTCGCATATTCCTTGGCTGCCGGCCGCCGTCGGCGCGCCTGTTCGGGCGCGTTCCGTTTGGCGGGCGAGGTAGGCCCGGGCGTGTGGAAAGGCAGCTTGTGAGCGCGCACGCACGTTTCATCGCGCCGCTCGATACGCAGCTTTTCAGCATGAGAGCGTAGGCCCTCGGGCCGTTCGGCCTTTCGAGAGCTTCGCTGCGACCGCGTGCGAATTTCCATCTCCAACGTTCCATACGGTACATACCCTGTCGACGGCCTCGCGATAGCGTCTCGGCTGCGTTCCGTCTGTACGCTTGGCTGCGTACGCCGTCAGGCCTGTCGACGTGCGATTAGGAAGATGATGTCATTTTGAACGAGCAACAATTGATAGCCCAACAGCACAAGGTAACCCGCAAGGAGATCACCGTCATCGGCATCGTGCTGGCCGGTGCGTTCCTCGCCATCCTGAACCAGACCGTCCTGTCGCCCGCGTTGCCGAAGCTGATGGACGCGTTTTCCATCTCGGCCGGCACTGCGCAGTGGGTGACGTCCATCTACATGCTGGTCAACGGCATCATGGTGCCTATCACCGGGTTCCTCATCGACCGTTTCTCCACGCGCAAGCTGTTCTTCGTCTCGCTCGTCTCGTTCATCGTGGGCACGGCGCTGTGCGCGGCGGCCCCCTCATTCGAGCTCCTCATCGTGGGCCGTGTGCTGCAGGCGGCCGGCGCAGGCGTGCAGCTGCCGCTCGTGGGCGTGGTGCCCATGCTCATCTTCCCGCCCGAGAAGCGCGGCACGGCCATGGGCATGGCCGGCATCGTGATGAGCTGCGCGCCGGCGGCCGGCCCCGTGCTGGCCGGCGGCATCATCGACGCGTGGGGCTGGCGCATGATGTTCTGGGCGATGATCCCGCTGGCCATCCTCGTGCTGGTGGTGAGCTTCTTCCTGCTCACGAACGTGGGCGAGCTCAAGCGCCCGCACCTCGACGTGCCGTCCATCATCCTGTCCACGTTCGCGTTCGGCGGTCTGCTGTATGGCTTCTCCAGCGCCAGCACGCTGGGTTGGGGCCATGCCGTGGTCATCGGCAGCATCGTGGTAGGCGTGGTCGCGCTCGCGTGGTTCATCCATCGCCAGCTGTACATCGACGAACCGCTGCTGCAGCTGCGCGCCCTCAAGACGCCCACGTTCGCGTACTCGGCCGTCATCGTGACGGTGGTCAACTCGGCGCTGGCCGTGGGCAGCGTCATCCTGCCCATCTACCTGCAGAACGTTTTGGGACTGACGGCGTTCGAAACCGGCATCCTCATGACGCCCGGCGCCGTGGCCACCATTTTCCTCAGCCCTATCAGCGGCATGCTGTTCGACAAGTTCGGCCCGCGCGTCATCGCCATCGTGGGACTGACGGGGCTCACCGCCTCGCTGGCGGCGCTGTCCTTCGTCGACGACAAGACGATGGTCGCGTACCTCGTGGTGTTCTACGTCATCCAATCCTCGGGGCTGACGCTGGCGAACATGCCGGTGACCACCTGGGGCATCAATGCGCTGTCGAACGACATGATCGCGCACGGTAACGCCATCAGCAACACGGGTCGCCAGGTGGGCGGCGCGGTGAGCACGGCGCTCATCGTGACGGTGATGACCATGGTGACTGCGGCGAACGCCGAGGCTGGTCCTGTGCTGTCCACGGCGGCGGGCATCGACGTGGCGTACGGCATCTCTGCGGCGGTGGCGGCGGTCGCGCTGATCATCGCCATCTTGAAGGTGCGCAATCCTAAGAAGCCGCTTGTGCAGGCAGGGGCGAAGGCGCCGTCTGCCCGACCGGACGAAGGCGCGACGGGGACTGTGGCGGTCGCATCGTCGACCGCATGCATGGAGGAAGCGACGGAAGGAGCTGGACGATGAGCCAGACGATCGGCGACATCATGGAGCGGGACGCGTTCACGTGCCGCTACGACCAGACCCTCGGCGAGGTGGTGGCCCTGTTCAACGAGCTGGGCACGAGCGGCCTCGCCGTGGTGGACGAAGAGCTCCACGTGGTGGGGTTCATCAGCGACGGCGACATCATGAAGGCGGTGGCCGCGCAGAAGACGCGCTCCATCTTCGGCGGCGGCTACGCCAACATGGTGCTGTACGACAACGAGTCCTTCGAGGAGAAGGCTCGCGCGCTCAAGCATCGCAACGTCATGGAGCTGGCCGTGCAGAAGGTGCTGTGTGCCACGGCCGACCAGACCGTGGGCGAGATCGCCGACGTGCTGGCGAAGAAGAAGTTCAAGAAGGTGCCGGTCATCGACGAGGACGGCAGGCTCATCGGCGTGGTGCGCCGCGCCACCATCACGCGCTACCTGTTCGACGTGTTGTTCGGCGAGGAGGGGTAGGCTGCGAGCGTCAAGGTTACTGCGAACGCCCGCAGATCGCGCACTTTTTACAACCGAATTCACCGGCACAGGCATCGTACGCTCATCGCGGATTCGCTTCGAAGCGGAAACATCTGAGAGGAATCGAGACGAGCGCCGCGACAGCATCTTCTCGAGTGCCTACGATGGCCGCACTGTTCCTGCGACCTAAGAGCGTTCGGCTCTGAGGAGGTTGATGCCCAATGGATTTGGTGTACATGCAACTACCGCTCGTGTTCTTCACGGCGGCCGCGCCCATGGCATCGGGCGCATTCATCGGTTTGGCCTGTGCGTTTCTCACAACGCGTTTTTCGGTCGACACGCTGAGGCGTATCGACCGCTGGACGCTTCTGCCTCTGGCTATCCTCGCCGTCGGGGTCGTTGCCGCTGTCGTATTCCTCGCTTCTCCGCAAAGCGAGCTTCTGGTTATCCAGGGGATCGATCCCGGAGCGTTCGGGTTTGCGGCGTTCATGGCGGTCGCATTCGCCGTCGTGGCTCTGGTGTACTGGATCGTTGCGATGATCGGACGCCTGTCATATGGAGCGCGTAAAGCGTTTGCCACGGTTGCGGCCGTATCGGCCGTCGTGTATGCGGTTTCCATCGGCGTGGCCTACATGATGTCGGCTGTGCCGCTGTGGGCATCCATCATCGTGCCCATCGGGTTCGCCGGCTTCAGCCTGGCAAGCGGCGTCCCGCTGGGCATGCTCGTGCTGGCGCTGGCGAAGGCGCTTCCCGAGGCGCGGGCGACCCGGTTCGGTGCAACCGCTCTGGTTGTTGCGCTCGTGGGCACCGTGGCGGCCATCTTTGCAGTGACGGTGCAGCTCCTCAATGCGCAGGCCACGATAGCTGCATTCTTCCCGGGCGCCGACGCCGTGCCGGGCTCGTGGGTGTGGCTCATCGTATCCATCGCGGGCTTCGTCGCGACGCTGGCGCTGATGCGCGGCTCTCTGAACGGTCCGCGCGTGGAACGTTCCGCCGCTCCTCTCGGCAGTACCGCCGGCGCTGCCGCCATGCCATGGGATTCCGTCGATGCGCTGGACGACGATCCGATTTCACGTCGCGATGATGCCGGCTTCCGCGTGGTTGGCGCCGAGCGCGCACGTGCGGACGTTGACGCCGATGCGGTGTCGGCTGTGCCGATGCTGGTAATCGCCAATGTCGTCGTGCTCGCAGCCCTTGTCGCGGCTCGCGTGCTGTTCTACGCCCTGCAGTTCTAAGCGCGGTATCGCTATATGCTCTCGGCCCCTCCCGGAAGATAGCCCATCGGGAGGGGCGCTTTGTATTCAGGAAGCGGAAGGCGGCTTTGGCCGCATGCAATCCGTCAGATCGCGCGGGTCGAAGGAATCCACGAGATCGAGCAACTCCTGTTTCTTGTGGATGGCGAGCTTTGCGTAGATGCGCTTCGAATGCGTACGAATGGTATTCTCCGACACGACGAGGTCCTCGGCGATGCGTGCAACCGTGTTTCCGCGTGCGATGAGCTCCATGACCTCAGTCTCGCGGGCGCTCAGACGGTAATGCCGCTGAAGGAGGGCAGCCTGCTTCGAAATGCGGTCCTGGTACGTCGGCTCTCCCAGGCCGCGCTTTCGTGGGACATCGGGTGTCGTGGACGGCGTCGTGCGGGCGCGCTCTCCTCGAAATCCGCGCGCTTTCATGTCGGCATCGTGACGTTTGCGCGAGTCGTCGAGCGCTTCCGGCGGTCGTAATGCGACGAGCTCGATGCTGGCTGCGTCGTTCTCGCGTCCGAGGACCTTGCGAAATCCGCCCTGACCGACGAAGTACATGAGTCCTAGAAGGTACAAGGCAACAAGCGCAACGACTGCAAGAGGGGCGATGCCCATGATGGTGATCTGCTCCGCGAACGTGCCGCCCAAGAGCCCGGCATCGTGGAGCGTGTACACGATGCCTCCGAAAAACCCGTAGATGAAGATGGGGTTGATGCCGCGGTCGCGCGACGCTTGGGCGCACTGGATCATCATGAGCATGATGGCTGCGCTGTAGACGGCGTATAAGATGGCGGCCAGCCAGCGAGCGTAGGGCAGGGGCAAAAACGGCAGCAGCAGAAACGACGTGATCACGAACGGGAAGACGATGCGGTAGGCGCCCACCACGTTGAGGCGCAGGTTCTTGAATCGCCATAGTGCGAGCACGACGACGGCGACAACAAGTGACCCGCCCATTGAAAGCGCATTCACGAGTGAGCCGACCTGCGGCTCGCCGATTGCCAGCGAACGCATGATGCCCGTGCAGAATCCGAGCGCCCCCACGCACAGCGCACTGCGCCAATAGTCGTGCAGGACGCGTCGGTAGACGTTTGGATGCTCGCGCGGCACGTCCTGGAACATGGCCTGATCCCGGTCGATCTGTCGACTTTTCAGCACAATGGTGAGGCCGAACAGCGGAAGGAACACGAGTGGGATGAGGAATGCCGTCACAGCCACGGGAATAAGGTACAGCGAGAAATACAGCACGGACGCATACGCCGTTCCCACGATGAGGTCGCGATTGCCGGCATCGGAATCCTGGCTTGCGAACAGACGCTGCCATAGCATGTAGAATCCCGCTGATCCCAATCCCAGCTGCGCGCCGCCTGCGATCACGAGAGCAAGCGCGTATTCTTCAAGGTAGATGGCGGCGATGAGGCATCCCCAGCCAGACAGGTAGGGGATCGTCGCCAGCCGCACGAGGAAGGAGCGCGTCGGCCCTGGCAGGAAGTATACGCCCAGCGCGCTGGCGAAATAGCTTGCGGAGAAGACAAGCGCCTGGGCGAGAAAGAACCAGAACACGATTTCCTGAGTCTGGAACTCGAGCGGCAGGAACGGGAACACGCCTCCCCAGACACCGGCGGCATTGATGGCCAAGAAGAGCGCGTAGCCAAGTGACGTGACATTTGGCTTAAGCATACGTGCGAGGGTGCTGACTGCCACGGCGGCTCCTTGAGAATCCGATGCGCATGATGCGCGCGGGCGTCTTCGCGCGAGCGTTCGCCCGTGCGTGCGGCAAGTATACCCGACTTGTCGCTTGACGCGGTGCGCACGCCGCGTCAACGCCTTCCTGAACTTTTCGACGGTGCGGGCAGGGAGGGCGCGCGCACTTTAGCATGGTGGCAGACGATTACTGCAAAGGGATCTCGCAGATCCCAGGAGGTGCATGCTCATGGAACTAGCCACACTACAACTACCCATGGTGCTCTTCACGACGCTCGTGCCTATGGCGTCGGGGGCGTTCATCGGCCTCGCCATCATGTTTTTCACAACGCATTTCTCTGATGCATGCCTCAAGCGCATTGATCTCTGGACGCTGCTGCCGATCGGCATCACGGTCGTGGGCTTCATCGCCGGCGTGGCTTTCCTGGCGGATCCGCGCAGTGCCGTCACCGTGTTCCAGGGCATCGATGCGGGCTCCATGATCGTGCTGTCCATCATCGGATCGCTTCTGGGCTTTTTGAGCGTAGTGTACTGGGTGATCGCGGGAGCGGGCATGCTGTCGTATCGGCCGCGCATGGTGTTCGCTGCTGTGCTCGGCGCCTCTGCGCTCGTCTATTCGCTTGCCATCGGCGCCATCTACGTGGGTTCCTCGGTGCCTACCTGGAACTCAGTGCTCGTGCCTATCGGCATGATGGGCTTCTGCGTGGCGGGAGGCGTGCCGCTTGGGGTGCTCGTCGTTGCGCTCGCCGGCGGCTTGCCCGCTGCTCGCACAACCGCGTTCTCCACTGCAGCCTTTGCGATCGCGCTTGTGGGCGCGGTGGTGGCCGTATTCGCCATTGCGGCCCAACTGCTGTTCGCTCAATCCATCTTCTCCTCTGCGCTTCCCGGCGTGGACGCGGTGCCGGGCGCGTGGGTGTACGTGGCTCTTTCCGTGATCGGCTTCATCGTTATGCTCGCAAGCCTGCGCGCGACATTGCGCCCGAACGGACGCTCGGCTGCGCCGGTTGGCAGGACGGCGGGGGCGGCTGCAGCCATGCCATACGGAATGGTGGAAGAGTCCGAGCCGGTGGGCGTGCGCGCTGCCGTGCCGCTGCTGCTTGTGAGCAACGTGGCGGTGCTCGCGGCCATTTTCGTGGCCCGCATGCTGTTCTACGCGTTGCAAGTGTAGAGGAGCAACCGATTGATTCCGGGGCCCGCAGCGATGCGGGTCCTTTCGCGTGGGGGAGCGCGAATGCGGTCCGATCTGATACCATGACATGTTGAAACATATTTCTGATCAGGTCTTTCAAGAAATTCCCACGTTTTATGTGACAAGCTCTTGCACGAGTGCGAGTATGGTTTCCCCGGTTTCAGACCGGTATCGGCACCGTGAGGATGCCGAGCGGTTCCGCAGCGCGTCCGATAATCTAACGTGACGCGCGGATCGCATGGAAAAGGGGGAACACCTATGCAAGAATCGATGCCGCGCATAAGCCGACGCTCCTTCGTGAAAACGACGGGTGCGCTCGGAGCGCTGGCGGCGGCGGGTGGTGCTGCGACGGCGACGGGTTCTCTGTTCGGCGTCGGAGCCGCGCATGCCGACGCCGACGCGCCGGACGAGGTGGTGTGGGGTCACTGCGCCATCAACTGCCCGAGCCGTTGTCCGCTCAAGTTTCACGTGAAGGATGACGAGATCGTTTGGGTGGAGGCCGACACATCGTCCGACGCTGCGTTCGAAGACCGCCAAGCGCGCGCCTGTTTGCGCGGACGCTCCTATCGGCGTTGGATGAACAGCCCAGATCGTCTGAGCTACCCGCTCAAGCGCGTCGGCGCTCGCGGCGAGGGCAAGTTCGAGCGCATCAGCTGGGAAGAGGCGATCGACACCATCGCCGGCGAGTTGACTCGCGTGATCGAGTCGTACGGCAACGATGCGGTGTACATCGACTATGCGACCGGAGTCGAGGGCGTAACCACGGGCCAGCCGTTCCAGCGCCTGCTCAACCTGTGCGGCGGCTACCTCGATTACTATGGCAGCTACAGCGCGGCGCAGCTGGCGTACATGCAGGCGACGGTGTTCGGCGCATCCGGCGGAGGCAGCGCGCTCAAAACGGCTGAGGACGCCGAACTCGTTCTCGTATTTGGCAGCAGCCCGATCGAAACGCGGCAGGGAGGTCTGCACACCCACTACGATTACGTGGCCCTTCGCGAGAAGACAAAAGGGAAGATCATCGTCATCGATCCCCGCTTCAACGATTCGCTTTCAGGTCATTCGGATCAGTGGCTGCCCATCAACCCGGGAACGGACGCAGCGCTTGTTGCGGCGATCGCGTACGAGCTTATCGCCGCAGATCGCATCGATGTGGACTTCTTGCATACATACTGCTCTGGCTTCGACGAGGAGTCCATGCCCGAAGCCGCGCGCGGCAAGCATCTCAGCTACAAAGACTACGTGTTGGGCGAAGGCTACGACAAGGTGGAGAAGTCGCCCGAATGGGCCGCTCCCATCACCGGCATCGACGCGGACGCCATTCGCGCGCTTGCTGCCGAGATAGCCGAGGCATCTCCGTTGTTCGTCACACAGGGCTGGGGTCCTCAGCGGCGCAGCAACGGAGAGTGGAATTTCTGGTCCATCTGCCTGCTTCCCCTGCTCGTGGGCCAAGCGGGCAAGCCGGGTACGAACAACGGCAATCGTGAGAGTCGCTTCATCATTCCTCTGACCGACTTCCCCTCGGGCGAGAATCCCGTTGAGGCGTCCATCTCGTGCTTCCTGTTCACAGACGCCATCGACCACGGCACGGAGATGACCAAGACGAAGGACGGCGTGCGCGGTGCGGATCGTCTGTCCAACAACATCAAATTCCTCATCAACTACGCAGGCAACTGCCTGACGAATCAGCACTCCGACATCAACAAGGCCCACGACATCCTGGCCGACGAGTCGAAATGTGAGTTCATCCTGGCCGTCGACACGGTCATGTGCGACTCCGCGAAGTACGCCGACATCCTGCTGCCCGACCTCTTCCGCTCGGAGCAGGTGTCGCTGGCCAGCACCGGCAGCAATACGGCCTACATCGTGACGGCCCAGCCGTGTACGTCGCCGAAGTTCGAGCGCAAGACGGCCTATGAGATGTGCGAGATGCTGGCCGAGAAGCTGGGCGTGCGCGACGAGTTCACCGAAGGCAAGACGCAGGCAGAGTGGATCGAGGAACTCTACGAGGCCGACCGCGAGGAGGACCCCGAGCTTCCCAGCTATGCCGAGCTCGTCGAGATGGGGGTGTACAAGCGGGAGCGTCCCGGCAATATCGCGCTCGACAAGTTCGTCGCCGATCCGGTGGAGAACGCGCTCGCCACGCCTTCGGGGAAGATCGAGATCTTCTCGCAGAAGATAGCGAAGGCCATGGAGGAGTGGGAGTTCGCCGAAGATGAGACGGTGTACCCCGTCCCCGCCTACGTTCCCGAATGGCACGGCGTCGAGACCACGACCGACGAATTCCCGCTCGCCCTCTCCGGTTTCCACTATCGCGGACGCGTGCATTCCTCGTGGGGGAGCATCGAACTGCTCAAGGAGGCCAACCCCCAGGAGCTTTGGATCAATCCGGTTGACGCCGAGTCGCGTGGCATCAAGCAGGGTGATCGGGTGTCCGTGAAAAACGAGTTTGGCGAAACGCAGCTGCTTGCAAAGGTGACGCCGCGCATCGTTCCCGGGACCGTGGCGATGGCGCAGGGAGCCTGGCACGACGCCGACATGCAGGGCGATCGCATCGACCGCGGAGGCTGCATCAACACGCTCACGACCCAGCGCCCCTCGCCTCTGGCGAAGGGCAATCCCCAGCATAGCAACATCTGCAACGTATCGAAAGCCTAAGCGCGCCAAGAAAGGAGATGATCGACGATGAGCCAGTACGCATTCCATTTCGACGGCACGCGCTGCACCGGTTGCAAGACGTGCGAGTTCGCTTGCAAGGACTTTCGCGACTTGCAGGTGGGTTTCGCGTATCGCAAGGTGTACGAGGTGACGTACGGGGAGACAACCAAGGACAGCAACGGCTGCTTCGCCACCTCGTGCACGAGCTATCCGCTTTCTCTGGCGTGCAACCACTGCGACGATCCAGCGTGCACGCACGTGTGCCCGACCGGGGCCATGCACAAGGACGCCGAAACGGGACTCGTGTCCGTGGACGCAGAGAAGTGCGTCGGCTGCGGGTACTGCCATATGGCCTGCCCCTACAATGCGCCGAAGGTCGACCGCGAGAAGGGGCACTCCGTGAAGTGCGACGGCTGCGCCGAGCGTGTGGCTGCTGGCCGCAAGCCGGTATGCGTCGAGGCCTGCCCGGCCCGCGCGCTCGATTTCGGCATCGCGGAGGACATGGCTGCGAAGGGCGAGCGGGCTGCCATCGCGCCGCTTCCCGAGCCGTCGTACACGAATCCGAACCTGTACGTCAAGCCTTCCGTTGACGCCCTGCCCGCAGGCAGCGCCGACGGCAAGGTCGTTAATCCCCTGGAGGTGATGTAGCATGGAGGCCGCTTTCGCAGAACTGCCTTTGGCGCTGTTCACGACCCTGGCCCCGATCGGCGCCGGCGCGTTCGTCGCGCTTGCGATCGCCTTGCTCACGACGCCGTTCAGCGACGAGCAGCTCAAGCGCATCGATCGAATGACGCTCATCCCGCTCGTAGTGGTGATCATGGGCTTCGCGGCGTCGTTCTTCCATCTTGCATCGCCGCTCCATGCTCCCGGTGTGTTTGCGGGTGTAGGGGGTTCGCCGTTGTCGAACGAGATCCTCGTCGGAGCGATTTTCACGGTGCTCGCTGTCGTCTACGTCGTCTGCGCGCTGACCGGCAGGCTCTCAGGCGGAGCGCGGAAGGTGCTCGTGGTCGTCGTGGCGGCGTCGGCACTCGTGTTCGCCTGCTTCACGGGGCTTGCCTATGTGATGGAGACCATCGCGTCGTGGAACAGTCCGCTTTCTCCCGTCCAGATAGTCGGTTTCGCCCTTGCAGGTGGCATCGCGCTCGGCACGCTCGTCCTGGCGCTTTCCGGAGCGTTGCCGACTGCGCTTCAGGGAGCGTATAGGCAGGCGGCCCTGATCGTGGTGGTTGCAGGCGCCGTGCTTGCTCTCGTCGGATTGTGCGGCCAGGCTGCGCTCGTGGGCAGTCTGGCCAACCCGCACGTGGCGGGCGCCGATCTCGTGGCTGCGGCCATGCCGTGGCTTGCAGGCGCCGTCGTCTGCCTCGTCCTCGGATGCGCTGCGACGGTCGTTGCGCTTCGCGGGCGCAGTGCCGTCGTTGCAGCGGTCTCGGCCTCGACGCTGGTCGTCGTGGGTGTGTTCGTTGCGCGTCTCGTGTTCTATGGCTTGCAGCTGTCGGTGGGGCTGGCCTAGGCGTTCGAGGCTGTTTTCGAAGCGGAAGGCAGGGTGCGCTACAATGGGGGCGCATCCTGTCTTCTTACCGATTGCGTGCACCGTGCACGACCACAAGGGGGGTTCGATGAACGACAACGATACCATGATGGAAGCCGTGGCCTTCGTCGGGGAGACGCTCGCCCCGTTCTTCCTCCAGGATCCGCGCACGGGTGATGCGGGTCCTTCCTTCCAGGTGCTGTCTGCTCTCGATGCGCCCATCGCGGCAGCCGAATGGCCGTTCGTCGACGAGGTGGTGGCGCGCGATACGCTCTGCCTCATGGTCGAAGGTCTTTCCGCAGGCGTCGATGATGACGCCCTTGTCTGGGAGTATCGCCGCCTATTCGTCGGGCCGGCGGCGAAGCCGGCTCCTCCATGGGGTTCGGTCTACACCGATCGGGAGTGCGTGGTGTTCGGCGCGAGTACTCTCGCTTTGCGCCAGTGGATGCGCGATCAGGGCATCGAGCGCACGACCGACGATCGCACGCCGGAGGATCATATCGGCCTCATGCTCGCTCTGATGGCATGGATTGCGCGCAATCGGCCCGAGGTGCTCGACGAATATCTGCGCGAGCATCTGCTTACCTGGTCATCGCACTTTCTCGACGCGTTAGCCGCCGCATCAGAGCACCCGTTCTACGAAGGACTCGCGCGCTTGACCAAGGCAAGCCTCGAGGGCATTCGCGACGAGTTGGGCATCGATGTCGTCTACTCGAGGTTTTTCCGGTAGGCTGGCATGGTCTCGGGTATCGACACGGCGCTCGGTGAGATCACGCTCGTGTTGTTCACGACGCTGGCCCCTTCGGGCGTTGTCGCGTTCGCCATCATGGGGCTATTCATCGTGCGAGGCGGCCTGTCAGACGAAGCCCACCGTCGCATTGATCTGTTCCTCGCCATCCCTCTCGTCGTTTCCATGGTGGGGCTGGTTGCTTCGGCGACGCATCTCGGGAATCCGGCAAACGCGCTTTTCGTGTTCATGGGCGTGGGGCGGAGCCCGCTTTCGAATGAGGTGTTCTGCGCTGTCGTGTTTCTGCTGCTGGCCGGCGTGTACTGGCTGTATTCATTTGCCGAACGGCCGCACCGTGCGGTGCAGCGGGTTTGGATGGCGCTTTCGATTGTGGCCGGAATCGTGTTCGTGACCTCTGTTGCGTTCGCGTACAACGCCGAGACCATTGTGTCGTGGTACACCGTCTATGTTCCGTTGGGCCTCTGGCTTAATGCGCTGACAGGGGGTCCGGTGCTGGCGATGCTCGGTCTGCGGGCGGCGGGATGCGCGTCGGCGGAGGGACGGTGCGGTCGCATGCTGGTGCTCTGCTCGGTTGCCTCGCTTGCGGCGAACATGATGGTCTATGCGATGCAGGCTTTCCAGCTGCCCTATCTGGAGAACTCGTTTACGACGGCGGCCGAACTCGTGCCCTGCTACGGGGGTATGATCGCGGCGTTCGGCGTGCTGGGCGGTGCGGGGATAGCGCTCGTGGCGCGTACGCTGCGAGACGGCGACCCGTCTGCGTCGCGGGAGGATGGCGACGTGCGCGGTTTCCCAGACAGTCGGCGTGATGCCCTTCGCTTGACGGTGCGCTCCGCGTGGGCCAGCGCCCTCGTGCTGGCTGGCATCTTCGTCATGCGGTTCGCGTTCTACCTGATGCACATGACGGTCGGCCTTGGCATTTGAGCGCTGTTGCGAGGCCATGCGCATGGCGCAGCGCGGTCGCGTCCTTTTCTGAGGGCATGCCCGGCCGCGGCTCTTCGTTGCGGGACATTACGCGGAAGCGTTCTTGCGGCTCGTTTCGCCCTCGTCGCGATCATGTGCGGTTATGTGGGGCTGCATACCGGTCTCGTACAAACGGAACTGTGCTTTACCCTCCGATTTTGCCTGATAGAGAGCCGCATCGGCCCGCTCGTAGACCGTGGTAAACCGCGTGCCGTGCTCGGGTACCATTGCGACGCCGGCCGATACGGTCAGCGCGACGGTTGCGCCGGGACCCGCCTCGGTCTCCCAGGTTTCCGTGCAGAGCCCGCGCACACGTCGCTCGATGTCATCGTAGCCGATGTCGTTGCAGTAGACGATGAACTCGTCGCCGCCCCAGCGGCAGATCAAATCTTGCTTGCGGAAAGCGGCCTTCAGGTGCTGCCCGATACCGGAGAGCACCCGGTCGCCCATGAGATGGCCGTAGCCGTCGTTGACGTTTTTGAAGTCGTCGAGGTCGACAATGACGAATGCTCCGGTCTTCCCGTCGTTGATGGTGGCGGCGAATGCGTCAGGTATGCGGGCCGATGCGGTCTGGCGGTTGAGCAGCCCGGTAAGGGAATCGCGTTGAGCCTGGTCGGCAAGCCGCAACTCGCGGCGTTTACGCTCGTCGATGTCGATGACGTAGAGATAGGCGTACACGTCGTCGCTTTCGTCAAAACGCATGAGATGGTAGCGGAGCTCCGCCCAGCGCTCCTGCGGCGCAGCGCCTTCGCGTGCTCCTGCGGTGTTCTGCGGAGGGCAGGCATCCGATGAGGGCGCATCCGGGCGCTCTGCCGGGTCGGAAAGCCGTCGGTACTCCATAACGTGCGAGGAAAACCCTTGAGCGAAGCGGGCGAGCATATCGTCGAGATTCAGGAACTCCGCGACGGCTTCATATCCGCCGGCTGGTCGTACGCCGGCTCCGATGGTCGCTCTCAGGTCGTAGTCCAACCAATCCACGAACCGCATATCTAGCTTTGCGCCGAGCAGCTCCCGATCGAAGGCGTTCAGAAAGCTTCCGCGCGTCACGTTGAAGCACCAATGATGGGCCGATTGCGCGTTGAGCAGTTCGAATAAACGTGCGTCGCTGTTGACGGACCCGATGATCGAGAGCTCGCGCTGCCGTTGCTCCGTGACGTCTTCCACGGCCGCGTAGAACAGTCGCCGATCTTCCTGGCGGCTCAGGAAGAACACCCTCAACTTTAACCACATGAGCTCGCCGTTCAGGCGGTAGCGCCTGATGGTGCCTTCGGCTCCCGATATCGGATGCTGTTCGGCCGCATCGAACAGAGACAGCATGGCATCGCGGTCCTCGGGATGCGTCTGCTGCCAGATGCAGGTCTGCCGCTCTTTCAGATCTACCGGGTTGCATCCTGTGACGTGGTAGTATTCGTTGTTAACCTGCATGAGCTCGTACCGGTCGTCGTACACCGCGTACACGGCCATGCCTCCGATGAGATTGTCCACGATGGTGCGGCTCATGGCGTCTTCGTGAACGAGCGCGTCCACATCGATGGTATCGACCATAGGACTCAGCACGCCTCGGTAGTCGACGACATCCTGATCCTGTATGAGTTCTTCGAGCGATTCGGTGCTCATCGGTCGGTAGAAGTAGTAGCCCTGCGCGTAGTCGCATCCGATGCTCTTCAGGAATTCCACCTGATCGGCCGTTTCCGCACCCTCCGCGATGATGCGGAGGTCCATGAGGCGGGCCATAGACACGATGGTTTCGAGAATGCCTTCGCCACGCTGGATATTGTGCTGGCGGTTCAGGAAGTTCATATCGATCTTGATGACGTCGACGGTGATGTCCTTCAGCATGTTGAGCGACGAATAGCCGCTGCCGAAGTCGTCCATGAGAATGGTGAACCCCAGCTCCTTCAGTTCGTTGACTGCCTGCGTCATCCGCTCGTCCTCGGCATAGGCGCTCTCGGTGATCTCCAGCTCAAGCAGCCCGCGTTCGATGCCGTAGAGATTCACGAGGCTTTCGATGGTGTCGACGACATCGATGGCGTAAAGGTCGGCACGGGAAATGTTGACCGATACGGGAAGCGGCGTGCCACCGCGATCGAGCCACGACCGGATGTGGCGGCACGCTTCCTCCCAGACGTACCGGTCGAGGTTGGCGATGAATCCGGTGCGTTCGAGGATGGGGATGAACGCACCGGGCATGACAAGGCCGCGCTCGGGATGGTTCCAGCGCACAAGCGCCTCCAGGCCCACGATGCGGCTCGTGCGCGTGCTGCATTGCGGTTGCCAGTGCAACACGAACTCGCGGTTCTTGAGAGCCTGCCTGACTTCAAGCAGGGTCTTCGTCTCGTCTTCCATCTCCTCTGACATAGACGGCTCGTACCAGGCAATGCGCTTGCCGTACACGCTCTTCACCGAGTTCATGGCGATCATGGCATGGTCGCAGGCGGTGACGATGGCATCTCCGTTGCCCTCAACCGGGCATACGCCCGCCAACGGCTGGAAACCGAGGGCGTCTTCGGAGGCGAGAGGCTTTCTTCGCAGATCCTCGTCGATAAGGTCTTGCGTGGCCGTTCCTTGTGGGAGGATCAGGGCAAAGTCGTCGCCGCCCAAATAGCCGGCGACACCGCCCTCGCGCGTCAGCCGCGCTATGCTTTCCGCGACAGATTGCAGCGCCTCGTCGCCAGCCTCGCGCCCGTACCATTCGTTGAAGAGCTTAAAGTGCTCGATATCGAGGTAAACCGCCTCGTAGCGCTTCGAAGGGTTGTCCGCCACGAATTCGTGAGCTTTACTGAAGAACGTGCTTGCGTTGTACAGTCCTGTCAGAGGATCGCGTTCTTTGAGAAGCAGCATCTGCGCATCCTGGGCGCGCGCTTCTCGTTCGCGGACTTCGTCGTCGATATCCGATATGAAGCACATGACCACCGTCTCGCCGCCTTCGCCGCGCTTCACGGACACGATGGTCTGCGCCGCCCAACCCCATCCGCCTGCGGTGAGCAGCTTGCGGAACTCTGCACGTAGCGCGCCGCCCGACTGCTCGATCCGTTCGAGCAGGGTCTCGAAATTCCAGAACTCGATGAATCGGGCACGGTCTTCGGGGTGGATCATGTGCTCGAGCACGTCAGCGAACATGACATCGAGCGCGCCGGCGGACGGCGGCATGACGTACTTGTCGGGTTCGCTGTAGAGCACTTTGTACGCGTTGCCGGTGACATTGATCTCGAACAGCTCGTCATATGACGAAGGCTCGCTGAGCGTTGCGAACAGGCTGCGGCTGCTATCGTCGACCGACCGACCCGAGAATAGCACGCAGGGCCCCTCGTCAAGCCATTCCAATTCGACGCACGTGATCTCGTACCATTGATCGAGCCGCTCGCTGTAAATGACGGTCTGATTCACACTCGCGTGCGTGTCGGCCTGCCAAGGGCAGTCGTGGCAGGGCTCGGATGCGCCTCGGAAGCATTCGTAGCAGAGCGCTCCGATGCGCCCTCCGGGAAATACCCGTCGCGAGGCTCGATCCATATAGACGACCCGGTAGGATCGGTCAATGACGTAGGTGTGGCCCGGCTGCGGTGCTTGTCGGTTTGCGTCGGCCGGCATGCGCGCTCCTTTTCTCGATCTTGTCCATATTGTAGGGCCTTGCTGCTCGGTTGTGCCTGCCAATCGCAAAAAGCTTCGCATGCGGCACGCGTCGGCGAGGTTGAACGCGCCTGCGATAGTGCACGAGGATCGCCGTGCACGCAGCGCCGCGAATGTGCGATACTGGATGTGTGATGCGGCGGGAAGGAGACGTCATGAAGTTCGCCAACATCCTGGTTCCCTTCGACAATTCCGAGCATGCCCAAAGCGCTCTGCGCATTGCGCTCGACCTTGTCGGGGACGAGGCGTCTGCTGAATTGCACGTGATAACCGTGCTGCCGACGGCAACGCTGGCCGCGACCTATGACGCTTCGGGGAATCCGCTCGCGCGATCGGCGCTCAGGTTCGCGAACTACGATGTGTACGAAAACGTGATGGGCAGCATCTTGAGCAATGCGAAGGAAGAGCTGCTCGATAGCATCGGCGATGCGCTCGATGAGGTATCCTGCTCGGTTACGGTAGAGGCCGTGGTATCCGCCTCGCCAGCCGACGGCATCACCGAATACGCCGAAGATCATACCTGCGATCTTATCGTTATGGGCCGGCGGGGCCTGGGAGCATTGCGGGGCATGCTCGGTAGCGTCAGCTACGCGGTGCTTCGAAACGCGGATATGCCGGTGCTCACGGTGAAATAGCGTAAGGCCCGTTTTATCGGGCCGCACGCTCTGCGGCTTTGCATTGCAGGTTTTGGCAAAGGTGTTCCGGCGGCGTCGTTCCGGCACCGATTATCCGGCGTTCAGCTGTTCTCCAAAAACGCCGCGAGTTCGCTTCGGCTGTGCACGCCCAGCTTCCCGTAGATGCTCTGGACGTGAGCGCGCACAGTGTTGATGCTGATGAGTAGCTCGTCGCGTATGTCCCTATTGCTGCGCCCACGTGCGAGCATGATGAGCACGGTCAGCTCGCGGTTCGAGAGGCTGTATTCGGCGGCCATGCGTTCACACAGGTTGCGCAGGTGCTCCTGGCGCGCTTTCTCGAAGTCGATCCCTTCATGTTCGTACGCTTCGGGCGAATCGTTCACAGCTGATTCGACGAGGTTCGCGAGGCTGCGGTTCGAGAAGACGAGGGTGATTCCCGCGACCAGCAGCATCACTGCTACGATGATGCAGATGAGAAAGATGCCGTTATCGTATAGGGAGGGAAGGAAGCTATACCCGATGGCGTAGCCCAGCACGGTCCCTCCGATGAACGAGAAGCGCCCGAATGCCATGATCTTCATGCGAATGCCCCGGTGCTGATACGCGGCGGCCGCGATGAGGCACCATGATATGATGTCGAAGACGATGTACAGCATATTCACCGGGATGAACAGGAGCGGCGAATCGGCCCCGATGACGAGCGAGACCAGCACCGCGATGACCACGCAGAACGTGAGCAGGTAGTACATGCGCTCCACCAAGCGGTAGGACAGGCCCAATGCGGCGACGCATGTCAGAACCATGCAGCCTATGAGCGCCCAGAACAGCGTGATCTGAGGATAGTCAAACCCCGTCGACTCGCTGAACATCGTTTTCGTGATGCCGGTGA
The DNA here is from genome assembly GCF_002899715.1 of Enteroscipio rubneri. Classification (GTDB taxonomy): domain Bacteria; phylum Actinomycetota; class Coriobacteriia; order Coriobacteriales; family Eggerthellaceae; genus Enteroscipio; species Enteroscipio rubneri. Next base: position 36,293 of record NZ_PPEK01000017.1, read on the forward strand.
TGAGGGCGAATAAGCAGAACACGATGGAGAAGCGCCAGAAGTCATGCGGCACGGCTTCTGGCGGATCGTTTTGCAGCTTTTGGCAGTATTTCCTGAGAGAGGATCCCGATCCGGTGAGAAGAAGGGCGCTCAGCAGCAGCGGCACGGCAACGAACAGGACGACGGAGTAGCCGAACGGCACGCCGATACCGAGGAACCAGACAAGAAGGGCAAGAGAGCTCGAAACCGCGACGTAGAGCAGCGTGCGTCGTGCTCCCTGCTCGCTCAGCAGATAGGCGAGCCTCAAGGTGAGAAGCGAAGTGCCTGCTCCGGCAGCCAGGCATCCTGCGATGAGGAGCTGCTCGCTTCCAGCACCTTGCGTGGAGAGAACCATCAGAAGATCGCCCAAGGCGGCGATGCATCCGGCTAGTGGAATAGTCCATCGGCGATAGAGCATCGCGCAGACGTGCTTTTGAAAGAGAAAGCACAGCAGGAACGCTGCTACCGATACGCTGTTGGGCACCACGAATATAAGCAGAGGCGCTCGCTCGCTTGCAAGGCTCCAGTCTATCCAGGGGTTTCCGTAGAAAGCCAAATATACCCAGGCCAGCAAGAACGTGAAACTGAGAAGCTGCAGATTCGGCCACCGTTTCCCCACCTCTGCGAATACGCTCTTCCGCATGCGGAACGCCCCTTCCACGTGCTGCGAAACCTCCCTCGTCAGGGCTTCGCCATCTCTCGGGCCCTGCCCTCCCATAGAGGCCGGATCTCCTTCGCCAAGCTGCCGCAGGCCCGCGCGAACCGGACGAGCAACCGTGCGCATACAGCATAGTACCCCTGCGGGGCGTCGCAGCTGAGCGCGCGCGAAAAACGGGGGAGCCATGTCAGAAGATGCTCGTTGACGATTCGATCCATGCCTATTGCAAGAGACGACAGGGCGGGGTAATCTGCACGAGCGCCGTTCGCAATGGTTTCTTGCGCCCGACTCGAAACAAGATAGAGGAAGGCGAGCTCTAAGGCCACGTGATCGTCCGCCACGGCGGGATAGCGCGCCGGCAGCGCGCCCTGCGAGCGATACAGCGCGCGCACCTCAAGGGTCGAGTTCTGCAAAAGCAGGCGGTCCTCCCCCCGATAGACCGACTCCCATGGCGGGGCCGGTAGACGCGCGGGGCCTATGAACAGGCGCGTGTACTCCATCTTCAGGCGCTCGACGGCTTCGTCTCTGCGGTCGGCGGTGCGTGCGAGAAACGCGTGGGCGTCGGCCGTGGTATCGCCTTCGTCCAGCGACATCATGCGGAAGGCGGCCTCGACGGCGGGACTGTGCAGCGCCGCGAGTTGAGCGGCCGTCGGTTCGACGCCGAACACACTTTGGAAGGTCCTCGCGAGCACCGCCTGGGCGGAAAGCCGTTCCGCAAGATCGGAAGGCGTGCAGGTACAATGCGTGCTGGTCGTATGCATGATGGCTCCGATCGTGAGGGCGCGCCGCCCTTGAATGCGGGGCGGCGCGCAGGGAGGAAGGAGGGGTCTTAAACGAACTTCTCGGCGAATGCGCTCTCGAGCGCGGCGGGCCGGGGGTTGATGCGCAGGGAGGGCGCCGTCTGATCGGCTGAAGGCAGGATGGGCAACTCGTCGACCACGCTGTCCCCGTGAATCTTCTGCAGTTCGTCGACATCGCCGAACTCAAGACAGCGCATGAGGCAGGCGTCCACGCATACCGGGTTGCCTCCCTGATCGCGCACGTCTTTGCATGCGTCGCACTTCCTGACGACGTTCTCTTCCTCGAAGTACTGCGGCTCCCCGTAGGGGCATGCAGCGACGCATGCCTTGCAACCGATGCACGTCTCCTCGTCGTATTGCACGGTGCCGTCGTCCTCGTCGATGTGCATCGCACCGACGGGGCAGCTGGCTACGCAGGCCGGACTGAAGCAGTGGTTGCATGCACCTGAGTAGTGATAGAATCCGGGGCGGGGGTAGTCGCCCGTTTCGAACGAACGCACGACGCGGTAGCTGATGCCCGCAGGAAGGCCGTTCTTGTCCTTGCAGGCCACCTGGCAGGTTCTGCATCCGATGCAGAGCGTGCTATCGAAGTAAAAACCGAGTTTTCCCATGGCTAGTCCTCCTGATCCTCGGCTTGGCATGCGGGCATGACGAGGGGCCTCTCCCAGTCGACGGGCTTGGCGTCGACCTTGGCGATGGAGCAGACCTGCGTGTTATAGCCCGAGGTCCCGCATCCGGTGGCGATGGGCGCGCACAGGGTGTTGCCCGAGCCTCCGAGATCGAACCCTGTTTCAGGATCTATCTCCACCCAACCGCCGTGCGGCAGCGCCACCACGCCTTCGCAGATGCGGTTCGTGACGCACGCCTGCCTGACCACGGTGCCGTAGTCGTTGGAAGCCTGCACTGTGTCGCCCTCTTCGATGCCGAGGGCTGCCGCATCGCGCGCATTGATGTACAGGGGACGCTTCCATGCCTCGCGGAGCTGTGCGACATCGTCGAAGTGGGAATGCGAGGTGCGCGGATAATGAGGGTTGTACACTTGGAAGGGATACGCGCCTTTTGTCTTTGAGGCGACGTCGCTGAACGTGTCCCCGTATCCGCCGATTGGAGGCGTGTAAGTGGGCAGGGGAGGAACTTCGCTAAAGCCCATTCGCCGCGATACCTCGTTGACGCGCCGGCAGTAGAGTTCCATCTTACCGCTCTCGGAGTTCATGGGATGCCCTTCCGGGTCGTCGTGGAACTCGCGGTAGGCGATATGCCCGTACGGGTCTCCCTCTTTGCGGGGGACGGCGAATACGCCTTGCATTCTCATCTCGGAAAACGCAATGCGGCCCTCCTGCGGCTGCCCCTCCACGCCGAGCTCGTCGATATCCTGCTGGGTGAAGGAGATGAGCGGCTCGTAGCCGGAGCCGTCCTCGGTAGCCACCATCGCGCTCGACATCTGGAAGAACGACTGCTGCTCGTCGGAGTACGGGTACACGGTGTCCGGATCGAGGCCCCAGCGCGTGAGCAGCTCGCGTCCGATCCAGCTTGCGCGCTTTGTCTCCCATAGAGGTTCGCACACCTGGTTGCCAATAAAAGCCGATTCGCGTCCGGTGAACATGGCGAACTGCATAGGCGACTCCCATGGCGTGGCAAGGGGAAGCACGATGTCTGAGTACTGTGCATTCACGTTAAAATTGATAGCCTGCGTGACGACGAAATCGACGCTGCGGTAGGCTTCGATCGCCTGCATGAGGCCTTCGTGGCGGTGCATCATGTTGAGGGAATAATTGTATATGCAGTGAATGTCCAAGTCCCGTTCTTCGGCTTGCAAGAACTGCGCCATGCCGTTGTAGGTGTAGTGCTTGTTCAGTACCGCTGGCCAGATGATGGGGTCGTAGATGCAATCGTCTACAGGGTTGGGAATGTAGGGGAGCTTGCGCATGCCTGGGGTGATGAGGAAATCGCCGCCGTTGACGCCGGTGTCGCGTATGGAGCAGCCGGTCATATGCCCTGATTTGCCGAAGTGCCCGCCGAGTGCTGCCAGGGCCATGAATATCTGGGGCAGGCTGTCGGCGTTGTTTCCGCGCGCAGGTGCCCAGCTGGACAGTAAAGCCACCTTGTTGTCCTTGCCGAGAATGCGAGCGATGCGCTCGATATCTTCGGGCGCGATGCCGCAAATGTCCGCTGCCCATTCGGGAGATGCGGGAACGCCGCTGTAGGTGCCCAGCACATGATCCTTAAAATTCTGCTGAGGATCGCTGCCTTTGGGCATGCGGCCGGCGTCGAACCCGATGGTGCAGCGATCGACCACGTCCCAATCGATGAGCGGATTAGTTTCGGGATCGTCTTCCATAATCATGACGTAGGCGCATGCCAGCAAGAAGGCGGTGTCGGTTCCGGGTCTGATGGGTATCCATTCAGCCCCCAGCACCTCGGCGCTGTCCGTGTAGAACGGGTCGATGCTGATGAACGTACAGCCGGATTCCTTCATGGGCAGGTAGTTCGCCCAGAACGTCGTGCCGTCAGCGCTCCAAGCGGGGTTTACGCCCAGCATGATGGCGTACTCGCACGTGCGGGCGTCCATGCGGTCGTTCATGAAGTCTTTACCGCCGCTGTTCGATCCGGTGCCGTAGCCGAACATCTGCGGAACGCATTGGTACGAGCCGGCTGAAGCGGTGCCGTAATGGTACACCTGTCCACCAAAGGCGTTCAACACGTTGCCGAAATCGAGTCCCTTGATAAAGTATTCGGCGAAGTCGGGCAGCTCTTTCGCCTCCAAGAGACTTGCGTCTGTCGGATTGAAGCCGCTACCCAGGATGCTGCGATTCCCATAGGCCTCTTTGATGCGGGCGATCTCGTCGGCAACGTAGTCGAGCGCCTCGTCCCAGCCGATGCGCTCCCACTCGTCAACGCCGCGCATATCGCCGTGGGAATTCTCGCCACCACCCGGCTGCCAATGCTTGCGCTTCATGGGGTATTTGATGCGGTCGGCAGAGAAGACGTCCATTCGACGAGCACGTCCGCGCAGGCACGCGCGGTGCTGAGGGTAGTCCTGGTTGTCTTCGTGAGTATCATCCGTTTTCAGCCGGATGACGGCTCCGTCCTTCACAAGCGCTTTCAGTCCGCACTTGCCTCCGCAGTGTGCCCAGCAGACGACCGGCAGCCAAGTTTCATCTTGGGATGCGGTCCCGTTTTCCGCAGGCGCTTCGGCAAGGTCGTTCTCGCATCCTGCAAGGCCCGCGGCGCAGAGTGCTGATGTGGCAGCCGCGCTGAGCGCGATGAAGCTTCGGCGGTCGAGCGTGATGGCGGATGGTGTTCGCAGTTCGGTCATACAAGCCCCTCTCGTTTTTCGATGCCGCTGCACCGGTCGATCGCATACTAGACGCCGGGGGCGAGGTTGCCATCCTCCAAGTAGCTATTTCTAGCCTGCAGATATAGTCCTTTTCGACTAGTGTCGCGATCATGCGGCCCTGACGTGGCAGGCTCTCCTTTTCGTAATGGCGGCGCAACGGCCATGCAACGCTCTTGAACGCTGCCGCCTGAAAGAGGCGGACGAGGGGACAATGGGCGCACCGAGCAATTCTTGCCGCAGCGCAGTGCGTGCGGCTCGCGTCGAAAGGATCCGCCTTATGCCTGCTTCGATTCATCCTGCCGTACAGCTTCATATTGTGCTCGACGAGGAAAGCTACGAGGGGGGCGACAGCGTCGAGATGGCGCGCCGCTTCGCCGCCGTGGCGCCGACGGAGGTCGTGCGCGCCAGCAAGGGCTCGCAACGTTCGAATGTGCTGCGGTTCGATCTGAGCGACGATGCAGCCGTCGAGCGGGCCGGCGACGACTCGGTTTGGCGCGATGCGCTCACCGCCTGGCTGGACGAGGAGTTCGATGAAACGACGGCGCTCGTGGCGCGCGAGAACGATGCGAGACGCAATAACGGGCAGCAGACGGTGCCGTTTCAATGGGCCGAAGTGAAGTTCGGCATGGGCCCCGTCATCGCCATTCGCATGAAAGGCTCGGCGATTCCGGCAGAGGCGGCAGGCTATGTGGCGCGTGCCCGGACGCTGCTCGTGCAAGGGGCCTTCGGGGCCGATCCTGTCTCGTCCATTCGTATCCCGGCGTGCGCCGCCATTGAGGTGCAGCGTGCGGAGTCGGAGGCGGCGGATATCATCCGCGAGGCCGAAGACGATCCGCGCGAATCCGATGTCGTTCCAGCAAAAGGAGTCCCTGCTGAGGCGCTCAAGGACATCGGACGGGAAGAGCGTTCGTCGACTTCGGCGTCCGACATTATCGAGGCCGTGAACGAAGCCGCGGGCTTCAGCGACGACTCGCGCGGATGGGCGGCTGCCGATCCCGATGCTCAGAACGCCTGGGCTTCCTCTTCGGTACAGCGCGACGAGCCGACACGGGCCGATATAGAGGCGGCAGTCGCCGAGGCTGAAGCAGCCCTCCGACGGGGCGATGATCCCGCCGACGCCGGAAACGAGCCGATGATGCAGGTTGTTGAGGTGGATCTGGGGCAGGACGATGCTGCATCCACCGCCGAGCTTTCGCCGAGGGACGAGGCGCGCGATCTTGACGCGGCTGAGGAAGCGTGTGCGCTATCCGACGAGGATGTGCCCGACAGCTTGGACTACCGCGTGTGGAACATCGCATACGCCGACGGTACCTCGGTACGGTTCGATTCAGTTCTCGGCGAAGCGCTGCTCGACTGACGGGACGAGGCGCCGCAGGATCAGAGAAACAGCTCCGGCTTCCGAGGCTCCCGGCATGTGGTTTCAAGCATAGCGACGATCTTGTCGGTCAGCTCGCTCTCGAAGTGTTTGGCGTTCTCGGGGCAGCGCTTGACGCACGCGTTGCAGCGCAGGCATCCGGCTTGTACAAGCCTGGGATCTTCATGGTCGATGATGCCCATCGGGCACACGGTTGCGCATATCCCGCACGACGTGCAGTCGTCCGTAGTCAAAGGACGGATATCGGCGGGTTCGGGGCGCTTCTTGTAGGGGCGGTTGCCTGCGATGGCCGGCGCTTCTGCGGTGCCTGACGCTATAACGAGGGCTATGCTGCGTCCGAAGCTGCGCGCGGCTTCTGATCGGACGCATCGGGACGTCCCGCAGCCACGTGCGCGGTCATGGAGTGCTCGCCTATAAACGTCCCCGCCGCCACAATGCGGAAGCCCCGTTCTTCGAGCGCGTCGGCGGCTTCCTGCAGGGCATCGTCGTAATGGCGGTTGCCGTACATGCCTATGATGACGGCTTGCGCGCCGCCGCTCGACATCCGAGCAATTTCGCTGGTCACAAGCTCCGGCACGCGTCCCGCGTACACCGGGAACCCGAGCACGAGCACGTCGCCGGCGTCGCATGATACGCTGGCGGGGCGCTCGTTGGGCAGCGTGAGGCTCACGGTTGCAGTTTCCGCGGAGAGCGCGGTGGCCAGCTCGTTCGCCACATCTGATACGATGGTCTCAGTGGTATGCGTAGGGCTGAAATATACGGCGCGAACGATCGGCGGCATGGCGCTTCCTCTCTCATGGGACGACGTTGTCGATGATAGCGCTTTTCCCGGCGCCGCGATACGTCGAGCTTCCGCTATACTGACGGAATTGATGCGAAGATGGAGGCGAGATGGGGCGAGAGCTGCGCTATTTCGAGTATGGAGACGAGGAGACGTCATACTTGGCCGCTCGCGATCCTCGGATGGCTGAGGCCATCGAGGCGGTGGGGTTTATTCGCCGAGAGGTGCACCCGGATCTGTTCGCTGCGCTCGTCAATGCCATCATGGGGCAGCAGATATCCACGAAGGCGCAAGCCACCATCTGGAAGCGCATGACGGACTCGCTCGGCGACGTGACGCCCGAGTGCATCGATGCGCTTTCCAACGATGAGCTGCAGGCGTTCGGTCTATCGTTTCGCAAGGTGAGCTATATCAAGGGTGCAGCAAAGCGCGTGCTTGCAGGGGAGCTCGACCTGGATGCGATCGCCGCGCTGCCCGACGACGAGGTGCGCCGCGAGCTCTCGGGTTTGCCGGGAATCGGAGCATGGACGGCCGAGATGCTCATGACGTTCTCCCTGCAACGTCCCGACATCATGAGCTTTGGCGACTTGGCCATCCAGCGCGGCCTGCGCATGCTTCATCATCATCGGCGCATCACGCCCGAGCTGTTCGCGAAGTATCGCCGTCGCTACTCGCCCTACGGCACTGTGGCCAGCTTGTATCTGTGGGAGATTGCCGGCGGCGCGGTGTCGGGCCTGCGCGACTGGGCTCCGAAGACCAAGCCGAAGCAGGAGGGGCGTTCGTAAAAGCTCGGCTCGCAAAGACGCTTCTTTTTCAGGTGAAAACGAGCGGGCCATCGGCGAGGAAGCTCGATGGCCCGTATCTGGCATGGTGGCCGGTACAGGATTTGAACCTGTGACCTTGTCCTTGTAAGGGAGGCAAATACCCAGGTCAAAAGGCATTTTTAGAGTGATTTGCTTGTGTCATGGCTATAGGTGGCTATAGGTAAAACGAGGTAGTTTTAAGTGCATTGTGTCCTGATTGTGTCCTGGGGCACAACGCGATTCGCGGCGCTTCCCGGCGGTCAGACCGGGGCGCTCGGGCGGCGAGCACGCTCTCTTCATGGCTCCACATTGCGCTACAATGGGCGCGGTGCTTCGTCGCCCGCGGCGGCTTCGAGAGATCGGAGAAGCCTATGGACACACAAACGATCATTGCGGTATGCGCGCTTCTTACGGTGGTAATCGGAATCGTGAGTTTGGCCAGAAGGGAGTGACGAACGGCCTTGGAAAGAAAAGCAGCCGGGATATACTTTAGCGAGCATCCCGGCTTGCGATAACTGAACAAGTGCTGCCCGGGTGTGCGGGGCACCGTTCGTCATGAATTATACCACATCCGCATCGATGGTGCAGGGCATCCCAGCGCCCCGCTGCAACATTTCACGTGATTCCCAAGTTCAACAAAAGTCAACAGGCGCGCGCCGGAACCCAACGGCTTGGATGCGCGCGGCCGAGCCGTTTTCCGCTTCGGGCATCTTCCAGCCCCATGGGCGAGCGCGTAATCGCCCGGATACGCGCTGCAACGCCCCTCTCGCGCCCGCTGGCGCTTCGGACGCACTCGGGAGCCGTCCAAAAGCAAGATGGCGGCTCTAACGGGCTAAGGATCGCTCCATGGGAATATCCCCGTATTCGTCCCCGAACAGCTCGGCGCAAGCGGGACGCTCGAACATCTTGCACGACCTTGTGAGCGTGCAGCCGCAGCCGTAGGAGAAGCTGCCGCAGGACTGCGA
>NZ_PPEK01000018.1 GCF_002899715.1 Enteroscipio rubneri
CACCGCGACCGTCCACCGACCGAGCCCTCCCCAACGCGCGCGGTCTCTGCCTCCGCGCGCGTCGCGCGCGCTTCGACAGGTGTTCTCGCTCCACTCGCCAACCGCATTCGAGCCCGCGTCCGTGCCGCACCCGTGCGCCGCGCCGCCCACCGCCGGCAAGCAGAGCGCCGTTCGATGCCCGAGCGCAACCGCGATCATGGCCACGGCGGCCAGCACGACCGACTGCGCGACCGACGATGCGAGCGTGTTGCCAGGAATCATCTGGAAGCAAAGCGCGCAGAGGACAAGCGTCGTCGCGAACAGCGCAAGTCGATGCGCACGAACGGCACGGACGAAGCGTGCCGTTCCGGCGCGCAGGCTCGCGCCGGAACCGGGTTCGCTAGGATGCCGCAAGCCCACGCGCCACCCCCTGCCTTTCGCTCCGAAGCCGTCCTTTTCAGCAGTATACTGGACACCGCCCAGCAATCGCCCGACGACCCGAACGAGCCCGGCAATCGGCCGACACACCCGAACCCGACAGGAACACCGATGCCCACCAGCCCCGCATCTCATCACAATCTCTCCGACCCCGCCGGCGACTGCGGTGCCGACCGCATCGGCCTGTCATCGTTCGCGCTCAAGATCGTCGCAATCGTGGGCATGACCCTGAACCACGCAGCCTATATCTTCTATCCCTATCTGCCGTTCGAAGCTCAATGCGTCATGCTTGCCGTGGGCGGCGTCACGTTTCCCGTCATGGCGTTTCTGCTGGTGGAAGGATATCGATACACATCGAATATGCGAAAATACGCAGGAAGGCTACTCGTGTTCGCGCTCGTGTCCGAGGTGCCGTACTGGCTGTTCCTCTCGCACGAAGGCAACGTGCTGTTCACGCTGCTGCTGGGGCTGGCAGCGCTTTACTTGTACGACCATGTGGAGCAGCGCGCAGCGTTTTGGTTGATCTTCACCGTCATCGTCGCGGCGAGCTCGCTGTGCGACTGGGGAATTCTCGGCGTGGTCATGATCCTGATGATTCGCATCATGCCCGACCGACGGCAGCGCGTTGTCTACCCTGTCCTCGTACCCATCGCGTCTCTCGGCCTTCCGCGCTTGTCGGCGCTCATGTCCTCGCTCGATCTCGTGCATCTGCCGTTCATGCTCTATGCTTTCGTCGGCTGCACCGGGGCGATTCCGCTTTTGCTGTCCTACAACGGGCGGCGCGGACGCCCCCTCAAATACTTCTTTTACGCGTATTACCCTGCGCACATCTTTGTGCTCGGTCTTGCCAAAGGACTGATGTTCGGCGACTGGATGCTCGGATTTTAGCATCGTGCCCGGAAACCGCACGATCGCAGGTTCCGGGCACGCCTTTCTCCTTGCCTCTACTCGCCACGCGAACGCGCGACGCTACTTCCAATCGGCTCCGAGCACCACCAAAAAGCCCGTGTCGAACACGTACGTGCCGTCATTGTGCTTGACAACGCTTGCACCCAGCGCGTCGGCGATTTCCTGCGCCTCGTCAGCCTGCCCTTCTTCACGGTACACCACGACGGTCTTCGCGTAATTGAAGTTCTCGGCGTTGCCCGCATCCACGTTGTGGTAGCCCAGCGCCTCGAGGCGTTCGGCCGCCTCGGCGCCGGCGCCGGCAATGCCGTTGCCGTTGCGCACGGCCACCGAGCCCGACTTTTTCGTCGACGAACTCCCCGACCCTGCGCTCGAACTCGGGCCCTTCGGGCCGCTGCCGGTGGAGGCAAGCACCGTTCCCGAAGCCTCGTCGACAACATCTTCCTCAGTGGGGGGCAGACCCTGGTCCACGCGGTTCATCATCTCTTTCCAAGCTTCGACATCGGTAATTTCGTACCATACGTCGCCGATGTACTCCGACGTTGTGGGTTCCATGGCGGAGTAGATATCGTTGTCGGGATCGAGGCCCTGCATGGTCTGGGCGATGCCGATGATGTCCGTGATCCCCAGATCCGTGGTCACGTACCCGCTGAGCGACGTGATGGTGTTCGCCATGGTGGCCACGTCGGAGGACAGCAGCTTCTTCGCGATAGCCGCCAGCACAAGACGCTGATTGGCGGCGCGATAGGAGTCACCATCGCCGTAATCGTCGTATGCGTGGCGCGAACGGCACAAAACGAGCGCTTGGTCGCCGTCGAGCGTCTGGAGACCCGCGTCAAGGTGGCCGCCCGCCATGTCGTCGTCGATCTCCATGGGGACATTCACCTCCACGCCGCCAAGCGCATCGACGATCTCCTTGAACCCGTCGAAGTTGATCTCGGCGTAATGGGATATGTCAACGCCGGCGAAATCGGAAATAGTCTCGACCGCAAAGGACGGCCCGCCGATGGCATGGGCTGCGTTGATCTTGTTCTGGCCGTACTCGCCCATGTCAACGAGCGTGTCACGGTGGATGGAAACGAGCGTGACTTGCTTTTTCTGCGGATCGATGCGCGTAAGCATAATACTGTCGCTGCGGAACTGGTCTCCTGCGTACTCGCTGGACGCCTCGCGCTCGCTCGACCCGTCCACGCCCATGAGCAGTACGTAGAACGGCTCGCCCGCCATATCGGTAGCAACAAGCGCGTCGCGCAGAGCCGGATCGACGCCTGCATGCAGCTTGTCGCTGATGTTCTGGTAGAAGGCGAACGCGGCTCCGGCGCCACCGAGGCATAGCACGACAACCGCCCCAATCGCGATCATGGCGATCTTTTTGCGCTTGCGGCGCTTGCGCTCGCGCGTATAATCGCGCTGCGTCATGCGCGCGGCGGTCGAACGCTGACGGTCGGCCTGATCCGAGCCGTACGCGCTGTTGCGGGAGTATGCGGATGCATCAAAGGAGTCGTGACGTTGATACCTTCGGGAATCGCGGCTTACCTCCGAAGCACGCACGGTGCGGTTCGAGTCGACGGACGCGCGACGAGCGCGCCAAGAGTTGCTGCGTTGGCTAGTCATACCGTCATTGTGGCTGGGTCGATGCGGCAATGCAAGCGCGGCGCAACCTTCTCTCCGAAAACGTCACAGGCACGCGAAGACTCATGCGCACGATCCAAGCATCGCAACAGCTATCCCGAAGATGTTGAAGGATGCACAAGACCCGCTGCAAGCGCGGCGAACGGGCAGTCAGGCCCTACGCGACGCCGAAGCGCTTGCACAGCTCCTCATTGGCAGCCAGCTCAACGGCATCGTCGAGCGGCACGAGAGCCGCACGTCCGGCGCCCTTCCCCGTGCGCTTTACATGACGATCGAGAGCGCGCGCCAGCAGATCGTCGGCCACGTGGGGATTCTTTGCCAGCAGAGGACCGTGCAGGTACGTGCCGATCACATTCTTATAGCGCACGCCGTCGCGGCGGTCGTCATCGTTGTTGCCGTGCCCACCTGCAGACACCACGTCGCCGAACGCCTCGACGCCCGTGCCGAGATGCGTGCGACCTGCATGGTTCTCGTAGCCCACAATAGGCTGCGCAAGCAAAGGGGAGCGCAGGACGATGTTGTCGATAAGGCGATCGGCCGAAGTGCCCGGTCGCTCGGTGGTCATGTCGACAATGCCGAGGCCTTTCACCACCTCGTCGCCGAGCAGCCATTCATAACCAAGTATCTGATACCCGCCGCATACGGCCAACAGAACGCCATCATCCTCGACGTAGGCTTTCAGATCGTCGCGCATGCGCATAAGCTCGACGGAAGCTAGACGCTGCTCACGATCGGGGCCGCCGCCGAGCACGACGAGATCGACGCTCGACAAGTCCACCGACTGGCCGTGGCGCACACGCTCGACCTGGACAGGAATACCGCGCCATGCCAGTCTCTGTTCGAGAATGCGCACGTTACCGCCATCCCCATACAGGTTGAGCAGGTCGGGGAACAGGTGCGCTATCACAAGCGAAGAACCTGCGGAAACACCCTCCATCTGCAGAGGATCAGCGGCCGCATCTGCCCCCTGCGGCGATGCGTTTGCGGCAGACGCCGTGCTGTGCGCTTTGCCGACCGGCGCGGGCGCAGTCGACGCTCGCAGCCGCTCAGCCGCAGCCGAAGCGGCCGCGGCTGAGCTCACCGGTTCAGAATCTCCAGCGCTAGGAGAACTCGAAGCTGCCGCGGCCACGTGCGCGGCACGCCCCGCCTCCACGCGCCGGTTGAGCGCATCCTGCACGATCGGGAGCGCCGTATAATTGGCGATAAGGTAGGCATTCGCATCCTTCGGCAGCTGATAGACACGTTCGAGCGCGTCATCGGCGTTCTCGACAACATCGGCGTTTATGCCGGCGTACTTCAGTCGTACCTGCATGTCCCGGCCGCGCGCGCCCCCCGCAAGAACCACGAGTCCGTCATGGGCGCCCAATTCCTCGAAGTCGATATCCCACAGCCATGAGACGTCGCGGCCGTCGCCTTCTTTGTCATTGACGAAGAAGGCGACGGCCTTGCGAGCCGGATCCTGAACGACGATCTTAAGGTTCTGATTAAAGCCCGTCGGATTCTTCGCGAGGTTGAGCAGCACCCGACGCCCTTCAAGGTCGAACGCCTGTAAGCGTCCGTTTTGAGGGTCGAACGCGTCGATAGCGCGCTGAATGGCCTCATTCGTACAGCCAAGCGTGTCGGCCACTGCCGCAACCGCTGCGAGGTTGTACACCATGTATGCACCATTGAAAGGAGCGCGAACTGAGAGCTTGTCAGAAGTACCGTCCTGTCGCGGCGGAGCCTCAAGCGAGAACGACAGCCCAGCTGCGCTCAGTTCTACATTCCGCGCGGCATACGCAAGCGCTGGGCGCGAGAAACCGCAGGTCGGGCAACTGTAGTCACCTAGCTGGCCATACTGACGGTAGGCATACTCCAACATACCCGAGCACTTCTGGCACATCAGCGCGTCGGCCACCGAGTTCTGCGGGAGTCCCAAATCCTCCCCGATACCGAACCCGATCGTGGGGTTGGCAATGCGATCGGCAATGGCGGCGCATAACGGATCGTCCGCGTTGTATATAAGCGTCGTCGCGGGCGAGCTGGTCAGTGCGCCGACGATGCTGTCCTGGATGCGGCTGATCTCGCCCATCCGATCGAGCTGATCGCGAAACAGGTTGAGCAGTACGACATACGTCGCTTGCAGCTGGGGCAGCGTCTTAGCCAACCACAGCTCGTCGATTTCGAAAACCCCCCAGTCTGCAGACTTCGCATGAAGCAGCGCAGCCGCCACGCCGGATCCCAGATTCGCACCCGTCCGATTGCAGGCAACGAGAGCGCCTTCGCCTTCAAGCACGTCGGCCAGCAGATTCGTCACCGTCGTCTTACCGTTCGTGCCGACCACCATGACCGAGCCCTTCGTCAGCCTGCTCGATGCGTGCGCGATGACCTGCGGGTCGACGCGCAGGGCCGCCTTACCGGGGAAGTATGCAGCGGGTCGATGGAATACGTTTTTCAAACCCCAGGTGGAAACGCTGCTGATCGCGCGTGCAGCGGCGAACTGCAAACTCATGAGGACATCCTTTCGGCTCGTTTCGTCCAGTATAAACCGTTCGACTTCCCGCTTCGGGCCCCACTGCCCTACGCCAGAGCGAGCCTCCATACAAATTTCAGTGGAAGTGCATCGTTCGCCCACCCCCTGCCGATAAGATGCCCGTATAGTGATACTATATTCGAGTTATCTCACGAAACACACCACGATCGCGCGCAACGCGATGTACGACGCAGCAATGGGGAGAACATGACAGATACCAGACTGGGCGGCATTCCCTCGCCGCTGGAAGGTGGCGACCCGAGATCCGGCCGAACCGAAGGATCCGATCCGGTGCCGCAGGCAAGTCCAAATGCAAACCGCAACCACGTAGGATCTTCTGCGCAGCCGCATCCTGGAACCATTCCTGGACGAAACGTACCTGCTCATCCGGCTGCGCGTCCGGCCACAGGGTCAACGCCGCGCGTCGCCCATGTTCAGAATGCTGCCTATCAGCAGCAAATCGCAAACGAGCGGTACCGCCAAACCCATCAACGCAGTGCGACGAATCCCGGGCAGCGGTCGCCTTACCAGGATCACGAGCGCTACAAGCGCATCGCCCAGAAACCGAAGGTCCCGGTGGGTCGTCGCATCGCAGGGATCGCGCTCGCGCTGGGCGTAGTCGCGGTCATCGCGGTCGGAGGCTTCCTGTACGTGCAGAACCTGCCCATCGCCATCACGCTTAACGGCAACGAATTCGAAGTCGATGGCGACAAGACCATCGCCGACGTTCTACGCAAGAGCGGCATACGGCCCCTCGCCGGCGATTTGGTGGCTGTTGACGGCAGCGTGTTGGAGGCCGGCCAGGGCGAACCGTTCCATGCGACCATCAACGGCGAAGCGACCACCGACTCCGCAGCCAAACTCTCCGCCGGCGACGTTGTCGAGATCGGCAACGGCAACCCGATCGAAGAGCCCTCGGACGCCGTCGAGGAGGCCGTGCCCTTTGAAGTGCGCGAAGAGGGGACGGGCGCCATCCACATCATCGAAGGCGACGGGACCGATGGCGTAAAGGCGACAAAAACCGGGAAACTATCGGGTCTCGTAGCCGAGCAGATCACCAAGGAGCCTTCGGACATCGTCTGCCGCAAGGTGGAACCCGATGTCGGCGACGACAAGGTCATTGCGCTCACATTCGACGACGGTCCCTGGGAGGAGTATACCGAGCAGATTCTCGACATTCTCAAAGAGAATGGGGCCAAGGCGACGTTCTTCACCGTTGGCGACCGCATCGCCGGCGCCGGCGTAGACCACGTCAAACGCGCCGTGGCCGAAGGGCACCAGGTGTGCACGCACAGCTTCGACCACGCAGACGGAAGCGGCCAGGGCGTCAACCTTGGATTCATGACGCCCGAAGAGCAGGTGGCCGAGATCGAGAAAGGCTACGCCGCCATCGAAGAGGCGACGGGCGCAAAAGCGAGCACTGTCATCCGCACGCCCGGCGGGAACTTCGGCACCGAGGTCATTCGCAATTTGAAACCTTACATCAGCGCCGAAATAGGGTGGAACATCGATACTACCGACTGGAAACGACCCGGAGCGGATGCCATCGCCGAGCAAATGAAGAGCGCCCGGCCCGGAGCCATCCTTCTGATGCACGACGGAGGCGGCAACCGCTCCCAGACCGTGGAAGCGCTACGGCAGGCCCTGCCCTATCTCAAGGAGAAGGGGTACCGGTTCATTACCATCGACGAGCTTATGGAGTATCCGCTGGCCTAGCCGCGTCTGCCGCCGTGGCCGCTCTTACCTGATACCGCGACGACCCGCAGAACGATCGATTCTGCGGGTCGTTCTATTTTCTGAATCTATCGATCCATAGAAACTAACGATGGAAGATCGAATGATTCCTCCGGCACGTAGTTGATCAGAAACCTACAATAAGGTCACCGAGAAACCATTTGAGAAACCGAGGCAGGGGGACTGCAACAATGAGCATGCAATCGGGCTCGCAGAAGGTGATCAGCAGTGGATGCTAGCCAAATCATTTCAATAGGCATATTCGTTATCACCTTCGCGGCCATTATGACGGAGAAGCTCCATCGCGCACTCGCCGCGATCGTCGGAGCCTTCCTTTTGCTGGCGCTTCATATCCTGTCGTTCGATCAGGCCATGGAGCATATCGACTTCAATACGCTCGGTGTGCTGTTCGGCATGATGCTGTTCGTCTCCGTCGTGAAGTTGTCGGGCGTCTTCGAGTTTCTCGCCGTCAAGTGCGCTCGACTTGCAAAGGGCGACCCGTGGAAGATCATGATGCTGTTCGTTCTGCTCACGGCAGTCCTATCGGCGTTTCTCGACAACGTGACCACCGTGCTGCTCATCGGGCCAATGACGATCACCGTCTGCAAGATGCTCGACATCAATCCCATCCCGTTCTTCATGACCGAGATCTTGGCATCGAACATCGGCGGCACGGCGACGCTCATCGGCGATCCGCCGAACATCATGATCGGCTCGGCTGCCGGATTCACGTTCCTCGACTTCATCATGTACGACGCACCAGCAGTCGTCATCATCCTCGCCGCGATCCTCGTCGTGTTCTACTTCTTGTATGGGCGCAAATTGAACGTGAACGACGAGCACAAGAAACGCGTCATGGAGCTGGACGAACATGCGCAGATCAAGAATCATCGTCTGCTCAAACAGAGCGTTGTTATGGTGGGGCTTGTCGTGATTGGCTTTATGGCGCATGGAGCACTCGGACTCGAGTCGAGCGTTATCGCCCTGGGCGCTGCGGGCATTCTCCTGCTCATCTCGGGCGAGAAGATCGAACATGCACTTTCGCAGGTCGAGTGGACCACGCTCGCCTTCTTCGCCGGCCTGTTCATCATCGTGGGCGCGCTCTCTGAAACCGGTGTGATCGAGATGCTGGCCTATGCGCTCATCGACGTGACCGGCGGCAACGTGTTCATCACGATGCTCGTACTTCTGGTGGGCTCGGCCGTGATATCGAGCTTCCTGGACAACATCCCCTTCGTGGCCACGATGATTCCCATCCTGCTGGCCATGGAGTCCACCGGCATGGACGTCACGCCTCTGTGGTGGGCTGTTTCGCTTGGCGCATGCTTGGGTGGCAACGGCACGATCATTGGTGCGAGCGCGAACGTGGTGCTGAGCGACATCAGCAAGAAAAACGGCCACGAGATCACATTTATCAGCTTCCTCAAAGTCGGCTTCCCCATCATGATGCTGACCGTGGTCATCGCCGGGCTGTACCTGATTCTCAGGTTCCCGCCGATGTAGCGAAACCGAGCTTCTCAATCGGACCGCCGACCACACGCAGGCCTGGCCAAACGCCCGGCCTGCGTGTGGTCGGCCATCGACCAATCGACCTCAATCCGATGCGTTTCGTTCGTTTCGTTCAAAACCCCTTGCAGGCAAAACATGGTTTAGGTATACTTCATTCTTGCGCTTCGCATTGAAGCCGTATGCCAACGTGGCTCAGCTGGTAGAGCAACGCACTCGTAATGCGTAGGTCAGCGGTTCGAATCCGCTCGTTGGCTCCAGAAAAAGTGCAGGCCAGCTAGGGAAACTTAGCTGGCCTGTTTCTTTATATGCGCGCCAAAACCACCTCTAGGACACAACCGGGGCACAACGGACAAAGACTAGGCTGTTTTCACCTCTATGATACGTGGCGATGGCCGCATCGATGAACACGGTGCGCTTCTTACAACGGCCCTTCGGCGGCTTTATCTCGCCGTAAGTGCTGCGCTGCTGAACGGCGTGGATACACGGCTGGTTCAGGTCAACACTCCTCCAACATAGCCCCACCACTTCGCCTAAGCGCATGCCCGTGACAAGCCCGACCCTCACCGCGAGGATGAGGGATTTCTATCGCACCTGTTGGGTTTTGTTGAGCTTGGGAATCCCGTGGAATGTCGCAGCGGGCGCAAGGATGCCCAGCACTACTGATGCGGATGTGCTACAATCAAGCCAATCGGTGGTGCCCCGCCTGGCCGGGCGGCATCGGTTACTCAGCTAGGCCGGGGACTTGTTCAGGGTAACCCGGCCTTCTTCATGCCCAACACCGTTCGCCCTACTCCTTCCTCGCCAGGTCGGCGATGGCAACCATCAAAGCCAGCAATGCGCACACGGCGATCACGGTTTGACTGTCCATGGCAAACACCCCCTCTCGGAGATGCCGTCCGGCAGGATGCGGCGAAGCACCGCGCCCATTGTAGCGCAGGGTGAGGGGTCTATCCCACAGTGAGCGGATAGTGTGCTGTTTGCGGAAGGATCGCGCCCAATCGTCCGAGCATGGGGAAGGAAAATCAAAAATTGCTAACTTCAAAGCGAAAAGTAACAAGCGTTGATAAAACATGTTGAAGAAAGTAGGTTTCAAAGATGGGCATGCAGGAATGGGCAGGAATAGTCGTACCTTCGCTCGTCAGCATAGTCGGTTTTTTAGTGACCTATTTTATGTCGAGAAAGAACCTCAAAGACGGACTAGCTCTAACTGAAAAGGAATTTCAAAACGAGCTATTAAAGCAGCGCAGCGACAAGCGGCTAGAACTAATGGCTAGCGCTCCTTACGATGCACTGGTACTGATGCAGGATATGATTGACTCTGGGAAGAATAAGAAGCACAGCTTTCCCGATACGAAGCTCCTTGAAAAACAGAATAACCTTTATTTCAAGGTCTACGCATATGGCTCACCCTCTTCACTTCATATCCTGTCTTCCATGCAAAGCGAAAACTATCAAGCCAATATGAATAGCATCGTGTCAGTAAATGCACACAGGCTGATCTGCTATTACGTGTTGCTAGCCTCGCAGCTTCGAATGGATGTCACGGGCGAAACAGTAAACCCAGAGGAATGGTTTAAGATGAAATTCAGCGACTACCATAAAACCAAATCCTTATTTGCGGACGCAAATAATCAACTTGTCACTGAGCTCAATCTATCCAAGGACTTTTTTATTCGATAGCGTCGGCATCTCTGCTCGGGGCGAGCGGCGCACCGATCCTCCACCAGCATCGCCCTTCTGACAGCTTCGTCGGCATCGACACGGCGAAATGGTTGCAACCTCTTGCCACTCAGTTATTCAATCGACCCTCGCAGACTCTCATCCGTCTACGCTCAAGTTCTCTACGGCAGTCCAACCTCAGCAGCATTTGCTGCATCTTGCCTGATCATATTAATTATTTCACCTACTCACAGGAGATCGTACACCCGGAAAGCTCTTCCGTGACATCGTTCCATGTCGTAGGGCACCGTCGGACATTGCAGGCCGTCGGTTGGTTTCGCAGCCGGCGACCTGTTCTGCCTGTACATCTTTGCACCTTCGGAACGCAGGGCGGGCGCTCGATGCGGCACAGAAACCGGTAAGCCTTGCGATGCGGAAAGCGCCCAGTGTGCAACGTGCGCGCTGGCAGCCGATCAATGGTTCGCAGGCTCCTCGGTCGGATTCACAGCGCCGCCTGTGAGCACGAGTCTGACGCAGGTTCCTCGTCCCAACTCGCTTTCGACGTCCATATGAGCGCTCGATCCGAAGTAGCCGTGGATGCGGTCGTGCACGTTCTTGACCGCGATGCCCAGGCCGGTGGAGGACTCGGGGTGCAGGATGTTCTGCCGAGCTTCCTCCGTCATCCCCACGCCGTCGTCAGCCACGCTCACCACCACATCGTTCCCTTCGATGCGCCCTGTCACGGTAACGGTGAGTCGCCCTTCGGAAGGCATGGCATGCCGCACAGCATTCTCGACAAGCGGCTGGATAAGAAACGGCGGCACGAGCATATCCTCTACTTCTGCGTCGATATCCACCTGCATGGCGACCCGTTCCGCCCCGAAACGCGCGACTTCGAACGTGAAGTAGCGCTGCGTCTGCTCGATTTCACGCGCAAAGACGATAAGGTCGGCCGAATCCTCGAGAGTCCGTCGGTAGAACACGGCAAATTCTCGCAGCAACGTGCGCGCTGTTTCGGGATCGGTGCGGATCAGCGAGGCTATGGTGTTGATGGTGTTGAACAGGAAATGCGGATTGATCTGACTCTGAAGCATCTTGAGTTCCATACTGGTGGCCAGCTTCGTCTGCTCTTCGAGCGCCGCGGCGGCCATCTGGGTGGACAGCAGCTTGCCGAAGCCCTCGGCAATGGACTTCTGCGTTTCGCTGATATGCTTTGCGCGGCGGTAGTAAAACTTGAGCGTGCCTTCGACGTTCTTCCCAATTTTGAGCGGCACAATCATGGCCGCCCGAATGTTGGTCGTATCGTCGGAAAACCCGATTTCCTCAGGCGTGAACAGGATGCGCATCATCCCGTCATTCAGCGTCGCATGGGTGGCGAGCGTTCGAATCATGCTGCCGGAGGGATTCGCCGCCGCCTCGTATCCAGAATATGCGAGTATCTGCTCCTTATCGGTGATGGCCACAGCAATGGCGGCCGTTGAGGGGAGCAGCAAGCCGCAAATCTTCTGGGCGGCTTCACGATCCAAACCGTCGCTCATGTACGCAAGGGTTTGACTGGCAAGCTTGAGCATCGCATCGGACTGACGAGCTCGCACGGAGTCGGGATCCATGAGCAGACGAATGACCATGACGATGGACAGCGTGAACGACAACCCAGCTGCAAACAGTACGAAGATGTTGATCTCCCGCGTGACAAGGCTGTATAGCAGCACCATGCCCGAGATCACTGCGATGGTGAACATGAGCATCTCGAGCGTGAACAGACGCGAGGGATGCTCCTTTTCGTTCTCCTCCTCCATGCTTCCTCCTGCGATACACCGCCGCCCCGCGCACGACGCAGGCGACGCGATTCCTCTGGGCACGCGCAGAACATCCCCACGCAACCGTAAAGGGCCGCGTGATGTATGCGCGTCTAGCCCAGTATACCGAATTCGTTGAGTACGAGGAGGGCGGCGGCCACAATCAGGAAGCCTCCGAAAATGAAGCGCAGCGTGCGCTCGGGTACGCGATGCACAAGGCGCGCGCCGATAATTGCGCCGGGGATCGATCCGATGGAGATCGCGATGCCGGCCAGGTAATTGATATTGCCCAGCAGGGCCTGCTCGATGACGCCTGGAATAGCGAGGATCATCACGGCGATGAGCGACGTGCCGGAAGCCTGCCGCATCGATATGCCCACAAGCGACAGCATGAGCGGCACCATGATGAACCCGCCGCCCACGCCGACGTAGCCCGATGCCACGCCCGCGCCCAGCCCGATAGCGACGCCGATGAGCAGCTGGTTCCGCGTGAGTTTCCCTGAGGGGAGCTCCATGTTCGAAGCCGATGCAGCGCCTGATGTCCGGCTGGTCTCATGCAATCGCGAATCAGCAGAGGGGGCCCCTCCTGACGTCGCGCCTGCAGCCTGCGCGAAGGAAGTCGCCGGCTCTGGTTGCGCCGGTTTCATCTTGATAGCCTTGCTGAGCATCTTCACGGCAGACCATCCGATGATGAGCGCAGCAACCACCATGATTAGCCACGCTGGCGAAAGCGTTGCCAGCCACACACCCACCGGGGACGTAAGCGCGCCGCCGATGCCGGCGGCAATGCCAAGCGACGGTATGCACGTCTTGTGCCTTACGTGCGATAGCGCACCTGAAATGGAGGTGGGAATGATGGCGAACAGAGACGTGGCTGTGGACATGATAGCGCTCATATCGAACAGGAGGCGAAACACCGGAACCATGACCGTACCTCCGCCGATGCCGAGCAGCCCGGACAACACACCGATGAAAAGGCCAACGAGTGCCGGTATGACGAACTGCACGATAGGTTCCATGTCGAAGTCTGCTCCTCCCGAGGCGAACCGTGGGCGCTGTTCTCAGCGGACCCAGTGTAGCGAAAACCGAAGCCGTCAGCCGCATGACGCTGGTTCAACCCGGAAGCGTCACGCACGCGTTATCATGCGGCAGCACGACGCAGGGAGGTGCCCAGCGGCCACGTCCTCATACTCGCATTACTCGGCGATATTCAGGCGGATTTCGCTTGTCACGCCGGGATCGATACCCGCCGGCCTCGCCGGTTGCGGCGGGACCGCACGGCCCGGATCGATGTTAACCTGCCGCTGTGCAGCAGACTGGATGAGCGCCGTGCGCAGAATCTGGTCGTTCTCCATGCGCGCCATAAGTTCAGGCCACACGAACTGGAACTCGAAGTACTTCGAGCAGTTTCGCTGCGCATATGTGGTCGCCTCGCCGGTCGCGGCCTTCGCCGCTTTGCGGTACGCCCGCTTGTCGGGGCGCGCGAGGCTGCGCAAAAACGCCGTCAGCCTGATACGCCTTGTGATACCCGGCTCCAAAAACGGCCCCGGATACGGCTCGAGCGAGGACGGCTTCACCTGCATAAGATCTATCTGCGTGCGACTGTACTCCATCTTGCGAAACTCGTAGAGCCAACGGAAAATGTCTTGACGGAACCGCGTGCCCTCGCTTTCCGTTTCCGGAGGCAGATGCCGCAAGCTCCATTGGTTGTCCAGCCAGATATCCGAGCCGTACATGCGTAAGTCAAGCATGTAGTCGAGATCCTCGCCGCGCGCGATCCACGGGTCGAACGATAGGCGCTTGAACGCCTCCTTATGCAGTGCCAGGCAACCTCCGCACACGTGGTTCGAGCGGGACAGGCGAGGACCGTGCATGGCCCTCGCCATCATCTTGTTGAATGCCTTGCCCTGCTGCCAGAAATGGTTGTACCACTTGTCCTGGCTTTTCGAAAGGTACGTGCCATCGGAGTTGAAGTAGAAGCCCGTCTTGGCCAGAATGGGGATACCCTTCTTCGTAAGCTTGCCCAGACCGTACATGGCCTTCTGTAGGAAGTCGGCGTCATCGACCACCTCGTCGTCGTCCAGAAACACCACGGAGTCGAAGCCGAGCACGTCGGCCATGACGAGGCCGAGATTGCGCACGGCACCATAGCCGGACAGACCGATTTCCTTCGACAGCTTGCCAAGCCCCAGCTGCTCCATGCGCTGCTGGACGAGCGCGAACTCCGGCGCGCCGATGACGGCGATATTGAGCGACGGGTAACCCGAAGCGATGGACTGGATCTTCTCGGCCGCCTGCACCTCGATAGAGGGCTCGCTGACCACGAGCACGATGATCTGTCCGATACCGCGCACCTTCTGTAACGACGTGAATAAGCGGGAAAGCTCCCCGGACTGCGAAATCGGCGTCATGTGGTCGTAGGTGGTGGTCACGCCGCCGCCGTCCTTGCGGCGGCGAGAGGAAACGAACGTCGGAACGACGATAACTGGGTTCATGCCCGTCCTTCGTGTCGGCCAATAGATCCGCGCCCAGTTCAGACGCCCTGCACATTCCCGCAAGGCGCTGTTAAGGCTAACTTAAGCATTGTAGCGGTTTGTCAAACGGGGAGCATACGCTTCACCGAAACAGTGAAGTGACGGCAACGCGCGGCATGCATCCTTAACGCCAGGTTGATCCACGCGCTATCGATGGCCCTGCGCCGCACCGACGCGCGGTTATGCGGCTGCTTGCTGGACAACCCCCGAGCGTCTGAGCGCCGAAAGCAAGGGCAGCCCGAGCGCGTACATGACGAGCGCTTCCCCGATGCCTGTGGACACGACGCCAAACAGGTACATGGGCAGGTACAGCCCATCGAGCGCAACAGATGTGAACGGAATGGTGTAGTAGCCAAGGCCTTGCAGAAGGAGGGGAAGGTAGGCGGGCACGATGAGCGCATTGGCGATCACCGGCCCGAGCAGCGCGAGCTTCGGACGGTCGCGCAGCTTCCAGCACCACAGCGCGCCGAGAAACGTCGCCAAGCTGCCAAACGCCACGTCGAGCAAGCCGAGTGCGCCGGTACCGTTGATGGCGAGCGCGATCAGGTTCGCAATGGCGCACCCGATGGTGAGACCGGGAACGGCAGCCGGCGTGAGTACGGCCAGAACGCACACGGCCTCGGATAAGCGGAACTGCACAGGGCCCCAGGCCAGCCCTTGCAGCAACAGCAACGTCACGAGGGTCGCAGCCGCATACACCGCGGCGATCATGCCCGCTTGGGCGACATAAGCCGTCTTCTTGTTCGTGTGCGCGTTCATACAGAGCTCCTTGTCTCCACGCAGCCGAAGGGCGGAGACGGAGGGCGGATTAGCGGCGCGGCTTTCCGTAGCCACGCAAACCCGAACGCCAAGTGCGCCGGATTTTTGCGATACCGCCGTGCGTCCACGCGGCTTCACCGCGGGCTATGGGCAACGATTATGTCGCGTATGCAGGGCCCAACGGTGCAAACGCGAAGCTTCGCTCGTCGGAACAAGATCGAAGCCGCTCGCAAGTATAGCAGATACGCGTCCGGGACGACGACGTTTCCGCATCACCGTTTCCGACGGGGCTTGCCCTTGCGGATGGGCTTCTTACGGACGTCGCTCGCCTTCTCGCCGCGCATCCGACGCGCCTCCTCGCGGCGTTCGCGCACTTCCTCCGTCTCCTGTTTAAGAACGCGGTACGAAGCGATCCGCTCGGGCGCAATGCTTCCCGCCTCGACCGCAGCCCGCACGGCGCAGCCCGGCTCGTTCTCGTGCCGACAGTCCCGGAAGCGGCAGCGCTCGGCCAAAGCCTCCACATCGGCGAACGCTGCGCCGATGCCCGCATCGGCCTCCCACATCCCCAGACCGCGCACGCCCGGCATGTCGACAATCCAACCGCCCTGCGGGATAGCGACCATCTCGCGGCTCACGGTGGTATGGCGGCCCTTGCCGTCGCGATTGCGGACAGGCGTGGTATCCTGTATATCTTCGCCCACCAGCATGTTCACCATACTCGACTTGCCCACCCCGCTCTTGCCGATGAGGACCGCCGTCGTGTTCGGCGGCACGAGCGCACGGACGGCCTCCACGCTCGACAAGTCGTTTTCGGAGACGACGAGGGTCTGCACGTCGGACCCCACGAGAGCGCTCACGCGCTCGCGCACTTCGGCCACATGCTCCTCGCTTTCGGCGAGGTCGGCTTTCGTGAGCACCACGGTAACCGTCGCCCCCGTCTCGTATGCCAGCACGAGCTCGCGCTCAAGCCGCCTGACGTTCACGTCGGCCAGCGGCTGAGCCACGATCACGCGATCGAAGTTCGCAGCCAGCACCTGGGGAACCGCCCGCTCGGTAGGATCCTTGCGCACGAATGCGCGCGAACGGGGTGCGATGGATTCGATGATGCCCTTGTCGTGCCCATCGGGCACGGTGGCCTCGACAACATCCCCGACGACGGCGCGTACCTGCGAACCCTTCAACAGAGAGGCCGCCTGCTCGCATCGGACGAGTCTCCCGTCCTCCATGCGCACGAGCGGATACCCGCGATCCAGCTTCACAACCTGACCCTTCTGCAAGCGTCCTCCTTCTGCTTCTCCGCCGATTCGGCTGCGGGCCCAAGGGCACGGGCACCGCTTCGGCCGGTTTCCACGGACGTCAGCGCCTCCGCTCCCGTATCCAATAGAAGACTGCCATCATGGCCAATCCGATGACAACCGTGACGGCACCCGGAATGAACCGGTCGAACTCGAACTCGTCCTCATGGTGCGATCCCGGCTCTACGACGGAAACCACCTCGGCGTGAAGATCGCTCACTCCGTCGTGATCGGGACACACGAGATGAAACGTCCCGCGCACCTGAAGGGTTGTGCCCGTGGTGCCGTACTTTCCGTACGTGTCGATCTTCGCGGCTGATTCGCTCGACATGTACACCGACAGCGTCGCGGCTCCTGCGGGCGCCGCAAGCGTGATCCAGCGATGGCCGCCGCTCAAACCGGCGCGAATGCTATCCCCCACAACCTCGCCCACAACCTGTACGGTCTGATTGTCGTAATAGGTATCTGCCGTACCCAGATCGACGATGGACGTATCGTAGATGAACGAGCTGTCGGGAAGCTGCTGGGTGTTGACCGTGTTGCCGTCGTCGCCCTCCGCGCTGGGACCCTCGTCCGCAAAAGCGAGCGCGGGCGCACACGCCCACAGCGCCGCGGCGAGCGCCACCAACGCGCATGCGATGCGACGCGATGTGCGCAGCTTTGTCGAATACGCCGCCCTCATGAGCGCTGCACCAGCCTTCGCGGGTTGAGCGAGACGACGATCTCCACGACGAGCGCCAAAAGCGTGACGAACTCAAGGCGGCCCGCCCACATCTGCAGAATATAGAAGAGCTCCAGCGTGGGGGGCATACCCGGCGAGATGAGGCCCGACGACAAACCGCCGCTGCTCGCCATGGCCACCGATTCGAAGATGGCCTGCGTCGCTTCGTAACCGTGCGCGATACCCACGAGCGCACCGATGGCGTACGTCACCACGTATAGGATGAACACCATCATCGCTTCTTTCACAACGTCGGGCGCGAGCACGCGACGACCGACATGGTTGTACGACACCACGACGCGCGCCGAATCGGGCGCGAGAGCCTCTTTGATGGCAGCGACGACCGACTTCATGATAATGCCGATACGCCTGAACTTGATACCGCCCGTGGTGGACCCTCCGCTGCCGCCCACCGCCATGAGCACGGCAATGACCAGAAACGCCCCGGACGACAAAACGGTTGTCATCTGATTCGAGGTGATGTTTTGAAAGCCCGTGGTCGAAAACGCCGAAACCACCATGAACAAGCCGCGCCTCAGCATGGCCGGCAGATCCGAAAACTCGGCGCTCGCGCTCAACGACGCGGCAATCACGCAGGCCATAACGCCCAGCCATAGCACCATCGTGCGCGTCTCAAGATCGCGAAAGAACACGGCGACGCGTCCCTTCCACACCTCGGAATGCAGCACGAAGTTGATGGAGCCCAGCAGCATGAGCAGCATGAGCAAAAGCTCGATGGGAAACGAATGATAGTACATAATGCTCTGGCTCATCGGAGCGAAGCCGCCCGTCATAAATCCCGAGATCGCTATCCAGAGCGCATGCAAAAACGCACGCAGCGGCTCCATGCCCATGAAGACGCAAAGGCCGGTGAGTACGATCGTGGCGATGAACGTGATGACCATGGCGATCTTGGCGATGAGCCGCGTGGTCTGCACCACGTTGGGCACTACGTGCTCACTGCGGCCCTCCGACGCATACAGCGCGCTCGCGCCCCTGCCAAACAGCCCGAATGAAAGCGCCACGACGATGAGCCCCAGACCTCCGAGCAGGTGCATCATGAAACGCCACATGTTATCGGCATTGGAGAGGTGGTCGAGATCCTGCACGAGGCTAGCCCCGGTCGTGGTCAAGCCCGACACGCCATCGAACAACGCGTCGAGATAGCTTGCATAGTGGCCCGACAGATGCAGCGGCACGGTGGCGATAAATGCCAGGGCGATCCATGCGAAGCCGGTAACGGCGAGCGCCTGCTGGCGGTTGAGGCGGCCCGGATCGATGCGCAGAAACCGCAGACCCGAGCCCACGATGACCGCAATGCCGATCGTCAACAGATAGCGGCTCGCCGGCTCCCATTCACCGCATGCGAGCGCCGTCACGAACGGGACCAGCAGAGCGAGCGAGGAAAAAAGCGCGAGCACTCCCAGATAATGCCCGATGACGCGAACGTCGTACAAAGAAAATCGTTGCCACATGCGAGCGCCCTACCAGCATCCCGCATGAAACGATATTTCGATGATACGCGCCATCAGCTAACCACAACCCTCGTCAGGATGATGAGCGCGGCAAGCAGCAGCAAAAAGCACGTGAGCGCCAGCACCAGGACGCTGTAGCCCAGCAGTGGCGTTTCGACGACCTGGCGGATATCCTGCTTTCTTTTACGCATGCGGGTATTCTAGTACAAACGGACGCCGCGCAACACAACCGTTATGCGGCAACACAAAGCACGCGCAGGAAACGGGGCGCCCGACCTGCGCCGGACGCCCCGTTCTTTGGGCGGCGCACCCGCCGCCGTGCCGCTCGGCACGACGCTCCATCGGCTCCATGCCGGGCGCTGTCGCCCTATCGGCCATTATCCGTACAGACGTTTCAGTTCCTCCATCGTGGCATCGGCCTGCGCCATGACGTCGCGGACGATGGCGGCCACGGGCTTCTTCTCTTTGATCAGGCCCGAAATCATGCCGGCCGAGAACGCTCCACGCTCTATATCGCCCGCCTTCGCGCGGCCGATCGATCCCGTGCAGTACGCATCGAGCTCTTCGCTGGAGGCGCCCCGATCGTACAGCTCCCAGTACCCGCGCGTGAACGGATTCTGCAGACAACGCACCTGCTTCTTGCCAGGTTCGCCGGTCAGCGTTGTGGACGCGTCGTCAGCATCGATGATCAGCTGCTTGTAGGCTTCGTCCACCGGGCACTCCTCGGCCACGAGAAACGCGGTGCCCATCTGCACGCCTACCGCGCCCAGTGCAAGTGCCGCCACGAAGCCCCGTCCGTCGGCGATGCCCCCGGCGGCGATAACGGGAATGTCCACTGCTTCGGCAATCTGGCGCACCATGGGCATCGTCGTCTGCTTGCCGATATGGCCGCCGCCCTCGATGCCTTCGGCGACGATGGCAGACGCGCCCAAATCCTGCATCTTCTTGGCGGCGCGTGCGTGCGGCACAAGACACATCGTCGTAATCCCGGCCTCCACGAGCATCGGAACGATCTTCGCCGGGTTGCCGGCGCTCACGGTGACGGCGGGAACTCGCTCGTCGATAACGGCGCGCGCCACGTCCTCCACGCACTTCGACTCCATGATGAGGTTCACCGCGAAAGGCTTGTCTGTCTTGCTCCGCGCTATCGCAATCTGCCCGCGCACGACCTCGGGCGTATCAAAGCCCGACTGGATCACCCCGAGCGCACCCGCTTCGCTCACGGTGCCAGCAAACGCGCCGTCGCTGATATGGGCCATGGCTCCTTGAATAAGGGGGTACTCGATTCCGAGCACATCGCATAGAGCGGTTTTCATAGCAGAAGCTCCTCTCGCACGCTGATTCATGCTCCGTTGGCAGTGCCTGAACTTCACATGATAGCGCATCGCGCCTATGCCGAATCGCACCATCCCATTGCGATTTCCCCCGCATCCATTGACCGCATCCATCGGCCATCGAGAGGAGCAGCCGCAAGAAGCGATGGGGGCAGAGACTGCACAAGAAGCAACGCCCGCACGCCTGGGAAAGGAAGCGCCGGGGGCCGCTTTCGCGGCCCCCGGCGCTTCGCGATATGAGCTTCGCCTACTTCTCCACAGGTTCAGCGTCGAGCGTCAGCCCTTCAAAATCGAGCGGCTCTTCCACTCTGCAGCTGTAATTGCCGTCCTGATCGATGTCGATGAGCACGTGGCTGCGGTCGCGCAGCTGGCCCTCCACCACCTTCTGGGCAATGCGGTCCACAATCTCGCGCTGGATGAGGCGCTTGAGCGGGCGAGCGCCGAAGATGGGGTCGTAACCGTCAATGGACAGGTGCTCCATAGCCGCAGGCGTCACGTCGAGCGTGATGCGGCGGTCAGCCAGGCGGTCACGCACCTCTTCGAGCTGCAGATCGACAATAGGCTCGATGTTCGTCATATTGAGCGCGTTGAACACCACCACGTCGTCGATGCGGTTGATGAACTCGGGGCGGAACGTCGCACGCAGGGCCCCGTCGATGGCCTGCTTCATGGCCTTCTCGTCGCCATGCTCGGCGAACTCGCGAATGAACTGCGAGCCCACGTTCGACGTCATGATGATGATAGCGTTCTTGAACGACACCACGCGGCCCTGGCCGTCGGTCAGGCGGCCGTCATCGAGCACCTGCAGCAGGATGTTGAACACGTCCGGGTGCGCCTTCTCGATCTCGTCGAGCAGGATCACCGAGTAAGGCTTGCGACGCACGGCCTCGGTCAGCTGGCCGCCCTCGTCGTAGCCCACGTATCCCGGAGGTGCGCCGATAAGGCGCTGCACGCTGAACTTCTCCATGTACTCGGACATATCGATGCGCACCATGGCCTTCTCGCTGTCGAACAGGTATTCGGCGAGCGCCTTCGCAAGCTCCGTCTTGCCCACGCCGGTGGGACCCAGGAACAGGAACGAGCCGATAGGGCGGTCGGGATCGGACAGCCCCGCGCGGTTGCGACGAATGGCGCCGGCAACGGCCGACACGGCCTCGTCTTGGCCTACCACGCGTTCGTGCAGCTTGTCCTCAAGGTCGACGAGCTTAGCCATCTCTCCCTGCATCATCTTCTGCACGGGAATGCCCGTCCACGTGGACACGACTTCGGCTATTTCATCGGCGGACACCTCCTCTTTGAGGATAGCGCCGTCCTGCTGCTTCACATTGAGCGCCTCTTCTGCCTCGTGCAGACGCCTCTGCAGTTCGGGGATGCGGGCATAGCGAAGCTCCGAGGCTTTCGAGAGATCGCCTTCGCGCGTGGCACGCTCCTCTTCGAGCTGTGCTCCCTCCAGAATGGATTTGAGGTTCTGCACGCTCTCGATAGCGTCCTTCTCGTTCTGCCATTCGGCCTTGCGCTTGTCCAGATCCTCCTGGGCGGCGGCGATGTCGCGGCGCAGCGTTTCGAGGCGTTCCTGCGAGGCTTCATCGTTCTCCTTCATAAGCGCCTGCTCCTCGATCTGCATCTGCGTGAGCTTGCGCTCGGCGGCATCCACCTCCTCTGGCATGGAATCGATCTCTATGCGCAACCGGCTGGCGGCCTCGTCCATAAGGTCGATGGCCTTGTCGGGCAGGAAGCGATCGGAAATGTAGCGGTTCGAAAGCTCGGCTGCGGCTACGATTGCGGCATCGGTGACGCGGACGCCGTGATGGATCTCGTACTTTTCCTTGAGGCCGCGCAGAATGGCGATGGTGTCCTCCACCGTGGGCTCGCTTACCAGCACCGGCTGGAAGCGGCGCTCGAGCGCGGCGTCCTTTTCGACGTACTTGCGGTATTCGTCGAGCGTTGTTGCGCCGATGGCGTGCAGCTCGCCACGGGCAAGCGCGGGCTTGAGCATGTTGCCTGCGTCGAGCGAGCTGTCGCCGGTGGAGCCAGCGCCCACGATGGTGTGCAGCTCGTCGATGAACAGGATGATGCGGCCATCGCT
Source organism: Enteroscipio rubneri (assembly GCF_002899715.1). Lineage (GTDB taxonomy): Bacteria > Actinomycetota > Coriobacteriia > Coriobacteriales > Eggerthellaceae > Enteroscipio > Enteroscipio rubneri. Next base: position 22,373 of record NZ_PPEK01000018.1, read on the forward strand.
CTGCTTGACCTCGCGCAGCACCGCCTTCAAGCGATCTTCGAACTCGCCACGGTACTTCGCTCCGGCCATCATGGCACCCAGGTCAAGCGAGATGATGTCGCGATCCTTCAGACTGGACGGCACGTCGCCCGCCACGATACGCTGGGCCAAGCCTTCGACGATAGCCGTCTTTCCGGTGCCGGGCTCGCCGATAAGCACGGGGTTGTTTTTCGTGCGACGGGAGAGCACCTGGATGGTGCGGCGGATCTCCTCGGCGCGGCCGATGACCGGGTCGAGCTTGCCTTCGCGTGCCTGCTGGGTGAGGTTCTGCCCGTACTGCTCGAGCGCCTCAAACTGCACCTTGTTCTGCGGATCGGTCACGCGGGTATCGCCGCGCAGCTCGTCGTAAGCCGCTTCGATGGTCTTGCGTGTGACGCCGGCGGCGTTGAGGATCTTGCCGGCGGAATCCTTCTCCTCAGACAAAGCGATGAGCAGATGCTCGCTCGTGGCATAGCTGTCGCCCAGCTTTTCTGCGATTTTCACAGCGCTGTCGATAAGGTTCATAAGTGCCGGGCCCGGCACGCCGCTCATCATCATGCCGCCACTCGCGCTCACCTTGGGCATGCGGAGGATCTCCGCATCCACGTTGGCCAACAGCTGGAAGGGCTCTGCTCCGATGCGTTTGATAATGGCAGATAGGTTGTTCTCTTTCGACTCAAGCAAGGCCTTCAGCATATGGATGGGCTCGGCTTGGGACGCTTCAGATTCGGAGGCAATGGTGATGGTCTGCTGGAGAGCCTCCTGCGCGCTCAGAGCCAGTTTGTTCAAGTTGCCCATGTTCATAAACGTTCCTCCTTTATGATCGAATCGATCATTCTATGTTTCACGTGAAACACCGCGCCGCCTGTACGGGACCGCCGCTCGACGAAGCGCCGCCGATACTTCTCGATCGCCACGGTCGAAGACCCCGCGAGCGTCGGTTCAAACGCAGCGAAAGCCTGGTCGTGCCGAACTCTTCCGCGCCACTTGCGAGGCTAGGGGAGCCGCCGCAGGACGGAGGGGGCATCGGACACCCGCACGAGTGCGTTCACGCTTTCGCGCGTCTCCAGCTCGTGCACGCGATCGGCCAGACGGCGTACGCGCTTGTGCAGATCGTCGAGCTCGGTGTCGCGCTCGTCCAGCCTTCCCTGCAAATCGAGAATGCGGATGACGCCCGCCAGATTGATGCCTTCGCTCGTAAGCTCGTTGATGAGCTCGAGCCGTTCGATGTCGGCCTGCGAGTACATACGCGTGTTGCCGCTCGTGCGTTGCGGCGTCACGAGTCCTTTCTGTTCGTAGGCGCGCAGCGTCTGCGGATGCACGCCCGCCAACTGTGCGGCCACGCTGATCATGTAGAGCGGACGGTTGCGGTCGTTGCGGTCGGTCATCACCAGCTCCTCACGTCCTGGGTCGTGGCTGACAGGAAATCCTCCATGGCCTTTTTCTGGCCCTCGTTCATAGCCGTGGGCACGACCACCTTGACGGTGATCTTCAGATCGCCCGTGCCCTGGCCCTTCACCTGTGGAGCACCCTTGCCCTTGATCGAAAGAACCGTATCATCCTGCGTGCCCTTCGGAATCTTGACGCGCACCTTCGTGCCGTCGGGCGCCGGCACAACAATGCTTGCGCCCAGCGCGGCCTCGGCCACGCTCACCGGCACGTCCATGAGAACGTCGGCGGACTTGCGGCGATAGTAGGGATGCTCGTCGATCTTCGTCGTGATGAGCAGATCTCCCGCTGCACCGCCGTTCTCGCCGGGGCCGCCCTTGCCCTTGAAGCGCAGACGACCGCCGTCCACGGCGCCGGCCGGTATCTTCACGGTCAGAGTCTCGGACTCATTGCGCCCGGGCACGCGCACGGTCACGCGCTTCTCGGCGCCTTTAAAGGCCTCTTCGAACGTTACGTTGAGCGTCACGTTCATATCCTGGCCTTTGCGAGGCCGTGGCTGCCGAGCGCCGCCGCCGAAGCCGCCGCTTCCACCGCCGCCAAAATCCCATTCGGTACCGAACGCGCCTTCGCCGTGCCGGATGCTTTCGAGGATGTCGGCCCAGCTGCCGAAGCCAGCGCCTCCGCCGCCTCCGAAAATATCCTCGACATGCACCGCTCCGCCGCCCCAGCCCTGCGGAACCTGGTTCTCGTTCGCGGTGCCGTACTGATCGTAGAGCTTGCGCTTCTTGTCGTCGGAAAGCACCTCGTAGGCTTCGTTGAGCTCCTTGAACTTCGCCTCGTCGCCGCCCGTGTCAGGATGATGCGTGCGCGCGAGCTTGCGGAACGCCTTCTTTATCTCGTCGGCCGTTGCGGTGCGTGGAACGCCGAGCGTCTTGTAGTAATCGGGAGTCGCCGCCATGCGCCCCACCTCCTTACTCTATCTGATAGCAGAAGCGGGCCGTCCTCATAGTCTTGCCCGCTTCTGGTAACTACTTCTGGTTTTCCGATTCTTCCTGCGGTTTCTCCCGCTTTGGCCCGCCTGTCGTGACGGTTACCATGGCAGGTCGCAAGACTTTTGTTCCCATCTTGTACCCTCGCTGGTAGACCTCGGCCACCGTCTCGTCGGGCACGCTTGGGTCATCGACGGTAGCGACGGCCTGAGCTTCCAGCGCGTCGAACGCCTCGCCGGCCGGGTTGATGACCTCGACGCCGTCCTTCGTCAGCACGTCGATGAGCTTCGAGTGTACAGCCTGCACACCGTCGAATAGACCGGTTTCACCATTGGACGTGGCATAGTCGATCGTTCGCTCGAAATCGTCGATCACGGGCAGGAGGCTCGTGACCAGCTTCTCGGCCGCACGGGCTTTCTCGGCTTCGCGCTGCTCGGCCGTACGCCGGCGATACGTGTCCCACTCGGCATGCAGGCGCATGAACTTATCCTGCCACTCCCGCGCCTCGGCCTGGGCCTGGACGACTTGTTCATCGGTCGACCGCGCCGCATCCTCAACGGGCTCGCCTTCCAGCGGCGCCGCGCCGTCAGCACCGGCCTCGGTACCGGCCGGGCCGCCCGGGGCCGGCTCGGAGGAGCCGGCCGAAGGGGCGTCGGCGGCGTCGGGGGAGGGGGTGTGTCCGCCGCCCTGATCGGTTTGCCGGTTGGAGGGCCGAGCAGCCTCGGCCTCTCCGTGCACGTCTTCGATGGGAATCTTCTTACCTTCGCCTTGCGCCGCGCGCTCCGGCGAGGATGTGCTCGGCTTGGCCATGGCGATTACTTCCCTTCCTTCTTGTTATCGTCGTCGTCCTCGACGACCTCGTAGTCAGCTTCGATGGTGTCGTCGGCCGGAGTGGACTCCGCGGCGGCAGCCTGTGAGGCGGCATCCGCGCCCTGCGTGGAGTACACGACCTCTGCCAGCTTGTAGCCCGCCTGCTGCATCTTCTCGGTCGCAGCCTTGATGGCATCCAGATCGGAACCCTCGAGCGCGCTCTTGGCCTCGGCAATGGCTTCCTCGGCCTGGGTCTTCACATCGGACGGCGCCTTGTCGCCCACTTCAGCGAGCGTCTGCTCGGTGGCGTTCACCAGCGCGTCGGCGTTGTTGCGGACCTCAACCTCTTCCTTGCGCTTCTTGTCCTCTTCGGCATGCAGCTCGGCGTCCTTCACCATGCGCTCGACTTCGTCGTCGTTCAGCGCGGTGGAGCCGGAAATGGTGATCTGCTGCTGCTTGCCGGTGCCCAGGTCCTTCGCCGACACGTTCACGATGCCGTTCGCGTCGATGTCGAACGTGACCTCGATTTGCGGCACACCGCGGCGCGCGGCCGGGATGCCAGTCAGCTGGAACTTGCCCAGCGTCTTGTTGTCGTGGGCCATCTGGCGCTCGCCCTGCAGCACGTGCACCTCGACGGACGTCTGGTTGTCGGCCGCGGTGGAGTAGATCTCCGTCTTGCGGGTGGGGATGGTGGTGTTGCGGTCGATCATCTTCGTCATGACGCCACCCATCGTCTCGACGCCTAACGACAGCGGAGTCACGTCGAGCAGCAGGATGCCCTCCACGTCGCCGGCCAGCACGCCGCCCTGGACGGCCGCGCCCATGGCCACGACCTCGTCAGGGTTCACGGACATGTTCGGCTCTTTGCCGGTAAGTTTCTTGACCAGATCCTGCACGGCGGGCATGCGGGTGGAACCGCCTACGAGGATGACCTCGTCGATGTCGCCGGCTTTGAGGCCCGCATCCTTGAGTGCCTGCTCGACCGGCTTCTTGCAACGGTCGAGGAGATCCTTCGTGATGCGCTCGAACTCGGCGCGCGTCAGCGTGTAGTCGAGGTGCTTCGGGCCGGAGGCGTCGGCCGTGATGAACGGCAGGTTGATGTTGGCCTGCGTCGTGGAGGACAGCTCCATCTTCGCCTTCTCGGCAGCTTCCTTCAAGCGCTGCAGAGCCATTTTATCCTGGCGCAGATCGATGCCGTTGTCGGCCTTGAACTTGTCGGCCAGCCAATCGATGATGCGCTGATCCCAATCGTCGCCGCCCAGATGGTTGTCGCCGGCGGTGGCCGCAACCTCGAACACGCCGTCGCCCAGCTCCAGGATGGACACGTCGAACGTGCCGCCGCCCAGGTCGAATACGAGGATCTTCTCGTCCTTATTCGTCTTGTCCAGGCCGTAGGCAAGCGCAGCCGCCGTTGGCTCGTTGATGATGCGGAGCACTTCGAGGCCCGCGATCTTGCCGGCATCCTTCGTGGCCTGGCGCTGCGCGTCGTTGAAGTACGCGGGCACCGTGATGACGGCCTGCGTGACAGGGGCGCCCAACTGCTTTTCGGCGTCGTTCTTCAGCTTCTGGAGCACCATGGCGGAGATCTCCTCCGGGGTGTAGTCCTTGCCGTCGATGTCGACGACGGCGCGGCCGTCCTTGCCCTTCTGTAGCTTGTAGCTGACGGTCTTGCGCTCTTCCGGCGTCTCGTCGAACGAACGGCCGATGAAGCGCTTCACGGAGGACACGGTATTCTCCGGGTTCGTGACCGCCTGGTTCTTCGCGGCTTTGCCGACGACGCGCTCGCCGTCCTTACGGAAGCCCTCGACGGACGGCGTGGTGCGGTCGCCTTCCGCGTTCACGAGGATTTCGGGCTCGGAGCCCTCCATGACGGCCATGGCGGAGTTCGTCGTGCCCAAGTCGATGCCAAGTATCTTGCTCATTATGCTGCTTCCTCTCTGTTGGAGTCTGTTGCCTTGTTCGGGTTCGTCAGCCTGTTCGGTGTGCTCGCTTCGCCTACGGCGACGTGCGGTCGAAGGGAAATCCCTCGAATCAGCACGGTGCGATTCAAGGACTTAGCCTGCTTTCGACGTTTTGGAATATATAATCTAAGTCAATCATTGTCAAGTTTTTTACCAATTTGTAAAGTAAGTTTTGTCAACGAACAAAACTATAGACCGCAGTGCCCGCAGCAAGGGCGCACCGGGCGATCGTTACGCGATGCGCACCCGCTCGTTTTCCGTTCGAAGCGTGCGCGACCGTCTTGGCGCTCGCCGGGGGATATACCATGCCCCAGATGAGAAGAGCCCCGCCTCCTGCGCTGAGGAGACGGGGCTCTGAAACCGCGAGCAGATTCGCGAAGCTAGTCTTCGATGACCTCGGGGATAGCGCCCATGGGGCACTCTTCCACGCAGTCGCCGCACGCGATGCAGGCGTCTTCGTTCACAACGTCCGCGACGCCGCCGACAACTTCGAGCACTTCTTGCGGGCACGCGTCGACGCAGATACCACAGCCGATGCACTCATCGGCCTCAATAACCGGGTGAGCCATGTCAAACTCCTTCTCGTCTGAAAGCATCCCCGGCAACGCGGGAAAACTTCCCCTAAAATGTTCTGCCCGCAAGATACCATGCTTCGTTGCAATTGCAAGAAAAAATGGCGAATTTCTCAGGCGGCGGCAGAAATTGGCAATGACCCGCAGTCCGCCGTCAGCAGATGCGCGGGAGCTGCTCCCCTACGAGCATATCGAGGATACGGGTTCCGCCGAACGCTGTGCGCAAAAACACCTTCGGACCGCGCTCGGGCTGTGCCTTGGACACTGAGCCGATCACAGCGGCGTCCGTGCCGTATCGATTCGCGTGCATAGCGGCAAGCGCCGCGTCGGCTTCGTCGGCGGAAACGACGCACACCATCTTGCCCTCGTTTGCAACCTGCAGCGGGTCATAGCCCAACATCTCGCAGGCGCCGAGCACAGCCGGCTTCACCGGTACGGCATCCTCCTCAACGGTGATGTCGGTGCCCGACTGGGCGGCCAGCTCGTTGAGCGTGGAGGCCAGGCCGCCGCGCGTGGGATCACGGAAACAGCGCGTATGCGGTGCCGCCGCCAGCACCTCTGCGATAAGGTGGTTGAGCGGAGCTGCATCGCTTTCGAGGTCGGCTGAGAACGACAACGACTCGCGGCAGCTCATGATCGTGATACCGTGGTCCCCGAGCGTACCGGTGACCAGCACCTTGTCGCCGGGGCGGCACTGCGCGCCACCCAGCTCGACGCCGGGAGCCAAGACGCCGATGCCGCTCGTGTTGATGAAGACGCCGTCGCCGTGACCGCGATTCACTACCTTCGTATCGCCAGTCACCAGGCGCACGCCCGCTTCTTGCGCGCAAGCGGCCATGGAAGCGCAGATGCGCTCGAGGTCTTCGATGGGATATCCCTCTTCGAGGACGAATCCGCAACTCAGATAGCGGGGAACGGCGCCGCTTGTGGCCACGTCGTTCACGGTGCCGCATACAGCCAGCCGACCGATGTCGCCTCCGGGAAAGAAATGGGGCGTCACGACAAAACTGTCAGTGGAGAACGCCAGCCGCTCGCCCTCGGCCGGCGCAGGCAGCACCGCCGCATCATCGCCCCGCAGCAGCTCATCGCTGGCATACGCCTCGAAGAACACTTCATCAATGATTCTTTTCATCATGGTTCCGCCGCTACCGTGGCCGAGCATGACTGTGGTATCCATAAAGCTCCTTGCCTTTTAACCGTCCGAAACGAACGAATGTTTCACGTGAAACATTCGTGTTCTGCGAAGCGGCAACCTCGCCCTGACGGCTATCAGGTCGTCAGGGCTTTCTCCCTAAGCGTACTGTCCGGTCGTGGTGACGACCAGGCGGCCGTTCTTCACGCCCTTGGTTCCCAGAATAATGTTGGCGATATCCTGCACCAGGCCGGTCTCCCCGCGCAGCACGATGACCTCGAGGCAATGGTGGGCATCAAGGTGCACGTGCATGGACGAAACGATGGATTCGAAGTATTCATGCTGGATGGCATGCAGCTTTTCCTGCAGATCGTTGGCGTGATGGTCGAACACGATGGTGAGCGTGCCGACCACCTCCGTGCCCGGCGTTGCGCACTCGTCTTCCACCAGAGCGTCGCGCACGAGGTCGCGCACCACTTCGCTGCGGTTCTTCGCGAGCCCGCGGCGGGCCACCAGCCTATCGAACCTCATGAGCAGATCCTCGGGCATGGCAACCGAAAAGCGCATGAGATCGTTGCTCATGTGCCGCTGCCCTTACACCAAGCTGACAGTGACGTTGCTCGAGGCCTGCGCATCGTCTTCGAGCGCATCCTTAGCCTCGTCGAGCAGCGCCCGCACATCGTCGAGCAGCGCCTGAGCCGCGTGCATCTTCTCGGACACCGTGGGGAACCCGGCATCGCCCGCCATGTGGCCGAGCGTGTGCGCCCACCGTCGCTCCAGCTTGATATGATCGTCTATTTGGTCGACCATTTGCTCAAACTGACCAGTATTGATACCGTTTGTACACATCGGTTCTCCTATCGTCTAACTGCGCCCGACGCTTCCGTTCCGCAGTCGTGGGCGCTCGTTTCTTGCTAGTATGATCGTTATACGGCGAACGTGAGGCAACTGCAAGGGGTCGTGTGAAAATGTCCGTGAATGGTAACATGTACGAGGTCACGCTGAATGAGACGTGGGATCTGTTCGGAGCCCACTTGGACGGTGCGCACGCGGCGCTCGTATGCGTGCTGAGCGCAAAGCCCCTCGAAGAGCGCGGGTGCACGGCACTGCGCAGCTCGGCCGATGCGCTCGGTTACGGCCGAGATGCCTGCACGTTCATCGCGCTTGATGCGGGCGACGGCAGCCTGCTCGACGAGCAGGCGCTGTTCCTGCTTATGGAAGGTTTGGATCCTGTATGCCTTGTTGCCGCAGACAACGACGCGGCAGAGGCGCTCGGCCGCGCATACCGCTGCTCGGTGGAAACCGGGAAGGCGAACCACGTGTTCGGCCGCACCTGCATCGCGTTTCGGGACTTCGACGCGATGCTTGACGACGGGCAGGACAAACAAATCGCCTGGGCTCTGCTCAAGAAGCTGCCGAAGTTCGGAGACTAGAGAACGCCGAGACCGGAAACGCCTCGGGATCGGCGATGTATCCCGAGGCGTTCTGCGTACGTATGTTTCACGTGAAACAATCTTGCGGCGGCGCGAAACGAAACCGAGAGTGCGAGCCTGAATGCCGGCCGCGCGAGGCGCGTGTCGAGAGGCGCGGACACGAAGCGCAAGCCGAGGGCGAGGACGCGAGGTGCGAGCCGAGAGGCGCATGTCCGAACCGAAGCCGAGGGCGCATGTCCGAAGACGACAGCTTGCGCTCACATACCGGCGTGCACGGCAGTGCGAACTTCGGCGCCGATCCGCGTCAACGCGAGGCGCGAGTCAGCCGCGAACACCTTCGTACGTCGACACTATGCCATGACGGCGCTCTCGGCGGCCTTCAACAGGTCGCGCACCTCGTCCATCGTCTCGGCCTCGGCGTAGATGCGCACGAGCGGCTCGGTGCCGGAGGGGCGCATCATGACCCACGCATCGCCTTCGAGGTAGAACTTCACGCCGTCGCGACGATCCACGTCCACCACCTTCTTGCCGCACATCTCGTCGGGCGCGTAGCTCGGCACGATGTTCGCGCGGAAGTTCGCCATCTGCTCGTCGGTAATCTTCAGGCCCTGGCGCTCGAACTCCAGCTTGCCCACCTTCTCGAACATATCGTCCACCAGCTGGCCCAGGCTCATGCCGCGCTGCGCCATCGTCTCGCACAGCAGCAGCGCCATCAGCAGGCCATCGCGCTCCATGACATGGCTGGGGATGCCGATGCCGCCGGACTCCTCGCCGCCCAGCATGACGTCGCCCTTCTCCATCTCGGCGTAGATCCACTTGAAGCCCACCGGCGTGCTGGTCAGCTCAAGGCCGAGGCGCTTGCACTGGCGCGCGAGCATGGCCGACGCGGTGATGGTGGACACGACGCGGCCGGTGAGGCCCTTGTCCTCGGCGAGGTGCGAGGTAAGCAGCGTGATGATGCGGTGCGGGTTCACGAAGTTGCCGTGCTCGTCCACCGCGCCGATGCGATCGGCGTCGCCGTCGTTGATGAAGCCCGCGTCGTAGCCCAGCTCGGGAACCTTTGCGATGCAGCGGTCCACCCAAGGCGGAATAGGCTCGGGATGCAAACCGTCAAACGTCGGATCCTCGGCGTTGTTGATCTCGCACACCTCCACGCCCAGATCGCGCAGCAGCGTTGCCAGGTAGATGCGGCCCGCGCCGTACAGCGGATCCACCACCACGCGCAGGTTGGCGTTGCGAATAGCCTCGGCGTCGACGCGCTCCTTGAGCGTAGCGAGGTACGGAGTCATGAGGTCGACCGTCTCGCACGTGCCACGCGCCTCGGTGGGCTCGTCGGCGAAGGCGGCTTCCACGCGGTCAGTAAACTCCTTGCCCGCCGCGCCGCCGTCGGACATGCGCAGCTTCACGCCCAGGTACTCAGCCGGGTTGTGGCTGCTAGTCAGCATGATGCCGCCCACCGCGTCGGCGTCCTGGGCGACCGACCAGCACAGCGTGGGCGTGGGGCAGTAGTCCTGCGTGAGCTTGACGGCGAAGCCCTGCGCCGCTGCGACTTCGGCCGCGAGCTGCGCGTAGGCGTGCGCGTCCTGGCGGCAGTCGTGGCCCACGATGAGGGTGCCGGGCGCATCCTGGGCGCGGCCAGCCGCAAGAGCGTCTTCCTTGAAAACGCGCGCCGCCGCGTCGATGACGCGCACAAGGTTGTCGTTGGTGAAATCCTCGCCGATGACGGCTCGCCAGCCATCGGTTCCGAAGTGAATGCCATCTGCCACGGAGCGTCCTTTCCGTCGATCTGCCGCCGCGCTCATTGCGCGGTCGACCGTTCGTGAGGTTCGTGCTCCGTATTATAGTCAAACCGGAACGCGCCGGGCCGATCCGTCGCAAAAGGGGCAGAGAGCCGACGGCGAACCGGATGGTCGTCGAATGCCCCCCCCTTCGGAGGCAGCCTTCCGAAACGCACGACCGAGCGATGACATGCTATTCTATTCCTGCGCTGCAAGCAGCGCAAATAAGGGAGAGGGAGACCGTGGTAAACGCCTTCAATCGTCTTGATGAACAACGTCGCAATCTTCAGCAGTTCAAGAACGGGATCGCCGCCCACCCGTTCCTTTCCATAGGGTTCGGCCTCTATTGGATGCAGACGGTGTTGTTGTTTCAGAGTCCGTATTTGTTTCTGGACCCTTCGCCGCTAGCAGGGCTGTCCTCACTGCCGAAGGGCACCATCGTGTTGGTGGCGAGCGTGTTCACCTATGTGCTGTGGAGCATGCGCTATCGTCATGTCAACCGCATCAGCGAAGCTCGGTGGTTCCCCATTGCGCTCTGCGGTGCGCTCGTGCTGGGCGCGCTGCTCTACTGTCTGTATCCATCGCTGCTGAGCGGCAACCGCGATCTTGCCGTTTTGACGTACCTGACGGGTTCAATCCTCATCGGCTGCGGAACCGCGAATATCTGCCTGGAAACGGGGCGTGTGTTTGGCTTCTTGGGCCCGCTTCAAGTGCTGTTTCACGGTAGCGCAGCGCTGCTCATCGGAACGTTCGGCGCGCTCGCGCTGTCGGCTTTTCCCGGAGAGGTGGGGCGTGTCGCGCTCGTGCTCATGCCCGTTCCGATGGTGGCATGCCTCTGGAAGAGCATCCGGGGGCTGCCGGCCCGCGAGCTGTACGGCCAAGGCATGCAGATCGAGGTGCGCGTGCCCACGAAGTTCCTCGTCACCTCGTTTTTTCAGGGTTTGGGCCTGGGCGTGATGCACAGCTTTCTGATCAGCAGCTTCGGAAGCTCCACCATTGTGGTGAGCATGGGATACCTGGCCGCCGTCGTGCTGCTGTTCTTCTGCGCGGTCGCCGTGAAGAACAACTTCGATGCACTCATTTACCGCATCGGTTTTCCCCTTATGGCAAGCGGGTTTTTCATCGTCAGCATGCTCGAGCCAGCGCTGTTCGTCGGGGTGCTCGGCCTTGATGCCGGCTACTGCTTTCTGTACCTCATGCAGTGTTCGCTATGCGCTTACCTGGCAAAAGGACTGGGCCAGCCACCTATCTGGATCATCGGCACGGGAACGGCATGTCTGCTGGCCGGCCAATTCGTTGGCAGCGTGGTTGACGTGCTCGTGCCCGATTGGCATGCGCTGGCCATCTTCACCGCATTCGTCCTTCTACTTGCCGCGCTGTTCATGACAAGCAGCCGGAACATCAGGCTGGGCTGGGGCGCGGTCAGCCCCGGCGCAAGCGCTCCGAGCACCGGCTCTGAAAACGGCCTGGCCGTCGCCTGTCAGATGCTCGCCACCGAACATCGGCTGTCGAAACGCGAGACCGAGGTGTTCGATCTCGTCGTGAAGGGATACAGCCGCAAAGCCATTGCGCGCGAGCTCAACATAGCCGAGGAGACGGTGAAAACGCACTCGGGCCGCATCTACCAGAAATTCCTCGTGCATTCAAAGCAGGAGCTCATCGAGCTTGTGGCACAGCGAGCCACGGCGATGGACAACTAGCCCCGATGCCTGCACTCGAGCAGGCACGTCAGCATGCTGAGGAGGGCCTCTTCATGCCGCGAGGGGTACGCGGTGGCATACAGCGGAACCGACGGAGCGGCAATCGGATGGAAAACGGATCGGGCCCCGCTCAGCGGGGCCCGATCCTGGGAGGGAATGGCCAATGTGGCCGGATTGGCATCGTGCGCGTTCAGACGGGTACCGGCGAACGGTTAGAACCGCAGGACGCGCTCGGGGTTATTCGTTCTCGGCAATGTACTTGCCGGTGAGGTAGCCGAATGTCACGCAGTTCATACCGTAGTTTGCTCCCTCGATCATGAACGTGTAGGTGCCGGAGAACATATCGCCCACCATGGTGCCCACGTTGTACAGGCCCGGGATGGGATTATCCTCGGCATCGCACACCTGCATGTGCACATTGGTGTTCAGGCCGCCCATGACAGTGAGGAAGCCGAACGTGTCGGTCCATTCGCCGTAGAACGGGCCTTCCGCGATGGGATGCAGATGCTTCGGATCCTTGTGGAAGTCCTCGTCGACGCCTTTCGTCGCCAGCTCGTTGTAACGCTTCACCGTTTCGATGGTCTCGGCGGGCAGGCCCAGCTTCTCGATAACCTCCTCAACGGTTGCACCGGTGACGTAGTTCGGGTTCTTGCCCGACGCTGCCTCCGCCCACGATGCCTTGACGGCAGCCACGGCTTCATCGCCGGTCATCATGGAATCATTCGTCCAGTCGCCGGAAACGGCCTCGTAGTTCGCGTAGCCGGCATCCCAGATGGCAAACGCCTTCTTCTCGGGCAGCATCATGATGTTCTGGCTGGCCAGGGGGCCGATGCAATTCTCGTTCATGAAACGCTGGCCGTCGCGGTCGACGAGCAGGCCGAGGTGGTTCGTGTACAGGTTGCGCGGACCAGGCCCCCAATACGCGCCCATCGTGCAGTTCGGGAAGCTCTTCTGCCAGGCGGCGCCTACCCACAGTCCCATCTTCTGGCCCTGCCCCTTGAAGATACCGCCGTAGCGGAATCCCTGATCGTAGTCAGGCTTGCCATCGTACACGTCGTCGGTGACGTAGTCGGCGGTCTCGGGGCAGAAGCGGTGCATCATATCGCGGTCGCCGGAGAAGTCGCCCGTGGCTAAAACGATTGCCTTCTTGCCCACGTACTTGGCATAGGTATCGTCCTCGCGCTTGCAGATGACAGCGGTCACGCGGCCGGTGTTGTCATCCTCGCGGATGAGCTGCTCGGCAACGTTCTTGTAGTAGATCTTGCCGCCTAAATCCTCTTCGAGGTGACGGGCGAGCTCCCACACAAACAGCGGCTGCATTTTGCCGGTGACGACCTCAAGGCCCTCTTCCGGCGGCGTCTGGCCGTTAAGATCCCAGCCGACGGCCGCAGTGCGCTGCAGGTACAGGCTGTCCTCGTCGTCAGGCGTGCCAATCTCAATGGTGATACCGTAGCCCGCCTTCTCCATAAGATCGCAGGCCCAGTTCATGGCTTCTTCGGAGTTGTTGTAATGTTGGTACCACTTGCGCTGATCGACCTTGTGCGTCTGGCAGAAGATCTCCTTCTCATACTGCTCGACCGGAACGCGGGGGTAACCCTCTTTCTCGAACGCCTTGCAGTACACGGCGTTGTTCGAACCACCGCGCGACGTGGGCTTGGTGGATGCGGACGCGATGACCACATCAAGGCCGGCTTCAGCCGCGCTATTGGCCGTCATGAGGCCCGACGTGCCCGCACCGACCACGATGACATCGGCTTCGATGGTTTCGGCAATGTCAGAATCAGCAATAGGCTCGGGGGGGATTTCGAACGACCACTTGCGCTGCATGGTTTCCGCGGTGTTGTACGCTTCGCCGTCAGCGGTCGCGGTACCCTGGTCGGACGCGTTCGAAGGTGCGCAACCTGCAAGCGCGGTGGCGCCGACGGCGCCGACGGCCGTCATGGCAGCACCCTTGAGGAAACTCCTGCGATTCAGTTCCATAGTGCACTCCTTTTCGTGCGGAGACCGCGCCTCCCTCCGGCGCTCCCCTCTCCGCTCGTCGTACAACCTACGCGGCGGCGCACCGGTTCGCATCCCCCACAAAGGGGGCACCTGCGAAAACGCTCGATTGCCCCCTTTCGGGGGACACGATGCGCCATCTCGCGTCCCTGACACCAGGACGGCGCCTTTCTGAAGACAGCCGAACCTCTCCCACGATGCATGGCGAACGAGGAAGCAGGCGTTTTCACGCGTACAGGCGGAAGGAGGTGCACTCCGCGTCGGAAAGGGCCCGGCATTGAGCAGCGTGCGAGAAGTGGCGCAGGGGGAAGGCCCACCGACACTCCGACGCGAGAAACCCCGCATGTGGCTTTGGCGGGTTTGCCCCCGAAACGCTTCGATGCTGCTACTATGATCGAGCGGCACCGCGCACCGAGGCGCGCGAGCCGATCGACGGTTTCGAACAGGTGCGCGCCTGCGCGAGAGGAGAGCTTCGATGTCGAACAAGAGCCTTGCCAAGAACCACGCCAATACCTGCGTGCTCGTCACGGGCGGCGCCGGATTCATCGGCAGCCATACATGCGTCGAACTTTTGAACGAGGGGTATCGCGTTGTGGTCGTGGATGATCTGAGCAACTCGAGCGAGGTCGCACTCGACCGCGTCCGGCAGATCACGGGACTTGCGCCGGATGACGACCGACTCGTTTTCTACGAGGCTAGCATCTTGGATCGGCTTGCACTCCAGCGCATCTTCCAAAAGCACGACATCGACGCCATCATCCACTTCGCCGGCTTCAAGGCCGTGGGCGAAAGCGTGCAGAAGCCGCTCGAATACTACTGGAACAACGTTGCCGGCACGCTTGTTCTGTGCGACGTGGCGCGCGACAATGGGGTGAAGAACCTCGTGTTTTCATCGAGCGCAACCGTGTACGGCGAACCTGAATTCATCCCCATCACCGAGGACTGCCCGAAGCACGATGCCACGAATCCCTACGGGCAGACGAAGAGCATGCTGGAGCAGGTGCTCACCGACCTGTACGGGGGCGACGAAGAATGGAACGTCGTGCTGCTGCGCTATTTCAACCCCATCGGCGCGCACGAGAGCGGTCTCATCGGCGAGGACCCGAAGGGCATCCCGAACAACCTGCTGCCTTACGTGGCGCAGGTAGCCGTGGGCAAGCTGGAGCGCGTGGGCGTGTTCGGCGACGACTATCCCACTCCGGACGGTACGGGCGTGCGCGACTACATCCACGTGGTGGACCTCGCCCGCGGGCATGTGGCGGCGCTCGACTGGATGGGCGGTAAAACGGGTACGGGCGCGGCCCACACCCTTGGCGAGATTGCCGGCGAACCTGCCCCCGACGGCACGCGACGCGGTGTGGGCATCTTCAACTTAGGAACAGGCACGGGATCGAGCGTGCTTGACGTAGTGCATGCGTTCGAGCGCGCCTGCGGCAAGGAACTCCCGTACGAGATCAAGCCGCGGCGCGCAGGCGATATCGCCGAGAATTACGCCGCCTGCGACAAAGCGCGAGCCGAGCTGGGATGGACGGCGCAGTACGACCTTGACCGTATGTGCGCGGACGGTTGGCGCTGGCAGTCCACGAACCCCGACGGGTATGCCACGGCTTAACGTCGTGCTGCTGTAACGAAAGGGCTGTCCGAAAACCAAGGCTCGCATGAGGGCGAACGCAGTTCGCCCTCATGCGCATCACCGTTATTCGCTCGCGCCTGATTCGGCCTCTGTCTCGGTGCTAGAAGCGCCGCCGTTCTCTTCAGAGCCTCCTGATTCCCCGGGTCCTTCATCCCCGCCGCCTTCATTGGACGATCCCTGATCGGAGGAGCTTTTATTGCCTGAAGAGTCATCATTCGACCCACCGCTATCCGAATCGTCGTCGTATGACCTGCTCCGCGAACTTGAACCGGAGCTGCTCGACGATCCGTTGGAGCTGTTCGCATCATTTTCGGAGGTTCCTTCGTAGGCGCTGGCCGATGCCGTTATACCGCTCGGGTCGCCGCCTTCTTCCACGATCCTCATCATTTCGGCCAGGGCGGTCTTGTCGGTAAACACGTACGAGACCTCATCGATCATGCCCGTCGTCGAAGGCACCATGGCGGAGTAAATGGTGATGTCACCTTCGTCTTTGAACTGCTCGGCCAAGGCAACGATGTCGCTCACCGACAGATCCGTCGTCACGCACTGCGCCGCGCTTTGGATAACGCCCGGCAGATCCGTGATCGGCAGGGTGACCACTTTGTCGATGAGTGCGCCGATAAGTTTCCGCTGGTTCGCCGTACGCGTGAAATCGCCGTCGACGTATTGGCGGCTGCGGGCGAACGTAAGCGCCGCCTCGCCGTCGAGATGCTGCAGCCCCGGCTCTATGACCGCGTCTCCGGCCTTGGGATCATTGACGCGCGACTCCACTTCCACGTCGACGCCGCCAACGGAATCGACGAGCGCCACCAACTCCTCGAAGTTGACCTCGGCATAGTGGGATATCTCGATACCGAGAAGCTGGTTCGCCTCGCGGATGGTGGAAGCCGCACCGCCGTAGTTATAGGCTGCGTTGAACTTGTTGGTGCCGTACCCGTCGATATCGATCTTCGTATCGCGGGGGATGGACACCATGGTGAGCTGGTTGCTAGTCGGATCGACGCGGACGACAACGTTCGTGTCGGAGCGAGCACCCATCGACTCGTCGTTCGCTCGACGATCCGACCCGATGAGCATGACGTAGAAGGGCTCGGTGAACGTTTTCGTCGGGGCGAGCACGTCCTGGAGTGCGGTGAGCTCCTCTTCGGTTTTCGTGCCCGTTTTAAGCTGGTCGTTCACGGAGTTGACCCAAAGCGCGAAGGCCGAGCCACCCCCGACAACGGCAACAAGAAAAGCGGCGAGCACCCCGACAGCGATCTTCTTGCCGCGGCTCATCTTCTTCGCCGCCTGCGGTACCGTCAAGAATCTTGCGCACTTTTCCGACAGCCTCATAAGCCCGCCGTCCGGTGCGGCTACCCCTCCAGCAGAGTCACGTCCAGATAGCGCCTCGAGCCCCACTCGCTCTCGGCCACGTAC
>NZ_PPEK01000019.1 GCF_002899715.1 Enteroscipio rubneri
CTCGGCCGCGCGCATCCAAGCCGTTGGGTTCCGGCGCGCGCCTGTTGACTTTTGTTGAACTTGGGAATCACGTGAAATGTTGCAGCGGGGCGCTGGGATGCCCTGCACCATCGATGCGGATGTGGTACAATTCGTGGCGAACGGTGCCCCGCACACCCGGGCAGCACTTGTTCCTTACTTAAGCCGGTTTACTCTTGCAGGGGTTACCGGCTTTTTCACGCGCAAGGCCGTTCGTCACTCCCTTCTGGCCAAACTCACGATTCCGATTACCACCGTAAGAAGCGCGCATACCGCAATGATCGTTTGGGTGTCCATAGGCTTCTCCGATCTCTCGAAGCTGCCGCGGGCGACGAAGCACCGAACCCATTATAGCGCGCCTCGCCGCCGAGCGTCCCAAGAACGGGGCATCGCGGAAGCAGCAAGCGCGCCTGCAATGCGTAGACGCGGCCGGTAAAATGAAAGCATTCCCCTACCGGCCCGAGCGCCCCGACCTGACCGCCGGGAGCGCCCTCGAAACGCGTTGTCCCCCAGGGGACAATCAGGGGACAACGCGCATCAAACTACCTGGTTTTACCTATCGTTACCTATAGCCAAACCAAACGCAAATCACTCTAAAAATGCCTTCTGACCTGGTGAAACGCCATTCTCCTAAAGCGGGTGCCGCGCGTTCGAATCGCGCCGGGGGCACCATTGGAACTCGCAGGTCATCGGTTGGTTTTGCAGCCGGTGGCCTGTTTTCTTTTCCAGTCGTTGCGACCCGAAGTGCTCCTTTCGTGCTCCGGTCGGTTACGCAATCGCTCACCCGAGCTTGAAAACAGCTTGATCACGCCGTTCAGGGTTGCCCCGGCTTGCTTGTTTCCAACACCGTTCGCCTTCCTCTCCACGTCGGCGATGGACCCACCACAGTCAGCAACGTACCCCAGCGTAGCGGGAAAACGCCTCGGCCCCAACGACAAGGGAAAAGCTGTCACACGATCGGAATAGATCCACTGCTTTTTTAGACAGCAATAAAAGCAGCCCCCCCCCCGTTTCTTCCCGGCTTGAGCGAGGTATAATTGCGGACGATACACATGCAAGCATATTGACCAAACCGCCCGTCGGCGGAAACGAGGAAGCATGGCAAACAAGGCAACTCATTCGTCTTCGCTGTTCGCAGCCGCGAATTACCTGCGTGCGCGCAGGTTGGGAGCTTCGGACGCAGTTCGGACGATTGCATGCTTGCTGATCTCGCTTGTCCTCGCCTGCACGCTGCTTCCCTGTTTGCCCGCCTCGAGTGCGTTCGCCGCCGAAACAGAACCTGAGCAGACAAGCGAAGCATCACAGCCCGACCAACGCGTGGTCAAGGTGGGCTACATGCAGCAAGAAGGCGTGCTCGCACGCAACGAGGACGGAACATTCGAGGGCTACACATACGACTACCTCATCCACATCGCGCAGTTCACCGGATGGAAATACGAGTTCATCGAAGCTCCCGGCGCCAATGACAACGAGCGCGCGGGCGCTCTCATCGACATGCTGGCGAACGGCGAAGTCGATATCGAAGGCAGCATGACATACAGCCAATCCCTGGCAGAGTACTTCGAGTATCCGCAGAACAGCTACGGAACCGCGCACACGGCGCTCTTCGTGCCCAATACCAACAACACCATTACGCAAACCAACCTGTTCACGCGCGATAATGTAACCGTCAGCCTCTTGGCGAGCTCAAGCATGCGTCGGGAGGAGCTGGTCTATTTCTTCGAGCAGAATGGCATAAATCTCACCATGATAGACTGCGATAGCGCCGATGAAGTGCGTGAGAGCGTGTTGACCGGTAAAGCCGATGCCTTCCTCGATATCGACGTCAACTTGCACGAGGACTTCCATGCTGCGGTTACGTTCGCGGGACGCCCGTACTTTTTCGCAGCCCCAAAAGGTCAGCGTGAGGTGATCGATGACATCGATGCAACGATCGACCTCATCAACCGAAGCAATCCTTCGCTTCAGGACTCGCTGTACGACCGGTACTTCATGCAGTCCAAATCGGATTACTCCCTCACTGAAAGCGAGCTCGCCTTCGCCGCCGCGCACGAGACGCTCCGCGTTGGCGTCATATCCGAGAAAGCTCCCATCCAATCGTTCAGCCGGACGACCGGCTCGTTCGAAGGAGCTACCAAAGGCATCCTCGACTATCTGTCGAGCCATGCAGGCTTTTCCTACGAGATCGTGAAGATCGAGCCTTCGGACAATCTGGCCGAAGCGATTCGCGATGCAGACGTCGACTTGGTGGCGGGCGCTGACAACACCAGCGCCGTCCGGAATGAACTCCTTATGTCGTTGAGCGCGCCTTACATGTCGGAATCGAAGCTGCTCGTCTACAACAAGTTCGTCGATCCCGACAACCTTGGCGAAAAAACGATGGCCGTTCCCTGGGAACAAGCCTCATTGAGCGAAAAAGGGCCGAACGTCGTCGTATACGACACGGTGGAGAAATGCCTCCAGGCTGTGAACGAGGGCAAAGCGGACTATACCTACAGCACCTCCTATTGCGTCCCCTACTACATAAGCGCCGACAACCTCAACAACCTGCTAACGCTGCCTTCCTCATCCCAAGCCGTGGAAACGTGCTTTGCGCTCGTCCACCCTGTCGAGCCCGAACTGCTTCAGATCATCAACAAGTCTATCCGCGGGCTTTCTTCGACCGAACTCGATTCGATCGTGTACAACAACTCGCTCATCGATCAGGACGAGCAAATCAGTTCTTTCATTCGCGACCACCTGTTGGAAGTAGCCCTGGGCTTCATCACGCTCCTCCTCGTGGTCATCGCTCTGTTGACACTGTACCTGCGCGCTCGCGTGCGCGCGGCGCGCAGCGTGCGTGAAGAGAATCAGCGTTTCCAGAAACTCTACAGCCTTGCGAACGAACAATTCTTCGAGTATTCGATCAAAAGCGACACCCTGCTGATTTCGAAGCCGAACGGAGGACAAAACTTTGTAGCTTCATCCGCCGAAGACGAGACGGACGACAAGAGGCCTTATTTCCTCGTCCGCAACGCACGCAAACGTCTGCAGGACAAGCTCAGCCCCGAACTTGCCGACGCGTTCCTCTCTCCGCAGGAAACCGTCACCGACGCCGCGCTTGAGCTCGACGATAAACCGCGCCAATGGCTGCGCATCATGTCCCATTTCGTTTCCGACGAAACGGATCGGCCGATTTCCGTCATCGGCAAGATCACAAACATCGACGACGAAATGCGCGAGAAGCTCGACCTCTCCCAGCGCGCCCATCACGACGGGCTTACCGGGCTGCTGAACTGGAAGACCTTCCAGGAGCGCGCCGGCAGACTGCTGGAAGAAGGGAAAGCGGGAGCGCTCCTCATCTTGGATACGGACGACTTCAAGCTGGTGAACGACACGTACGGGCATCTTGCCGGCGACGTCGCCCTTCAGCATACCGCCGACGCGATCGGGCGCGCCTTCCGTCCGAACGACCTCGTTGGTCGCCTGGGCGGCGATGAATTCGCCGTGTGCATCGCAGGGCCTATCAGTCGGGACAAGCTGGTGGAACGCTGCAATCTCATCATTGGAAACCCCGTGGCGTTCCCCGATCAAAACGGGAAGACGCAGTTGGTGACGCTCAGCATCGGCGGCGTGGAGCTGCCGGAGGGAGTAGGCATATCGTACGAAACCGCCTACCGGCAAGCTGATCGCGCTTTGTACCATGCGAAGGCAGACGGCAAGAACCGGTTCTTCATCGAGTGCCCGGATAACGACGACTAGCCCTGGCTTGCTTCCATAGGCCCTTCCATAGCCCTACGATAGCCCGAGAAGCGATGCCGTCCGAACCGAGCAGATGGCGTCGACGAGGAGACGCCTGAGGACGCATCGAAGTCCACTGCGAACGCGTGATACGTCCTGAGTTACATCACGCGTTCGCGCCTGACTCGCTTCTTCCCCTAACTTGTTTCTTCCTGTGCCAAGCCGCCCAGGTTCGTGGATCCGTTCGTCGTTTCCAGATACGTCACGTCCATGGTGGCGGAGACGCTTTCCACGCTGCCGTCGGCCCTCAACTTCCCATTCAAGGCGAAATTCTCGATGAGGCACTTGTACGTACCGTTCTCAAGCGCTTTCACCACGTCGAGCGCAGCCCGATAATCGGACACCGTGAACGACACGGACACGGTGCGCCGTACGAGGCTGCCATCAAGCTCGGGTTGATCGAACGTCAAATCGTATGAAGCGGCCGTTGCCATAAGCGCATCGAGTTCGTTCAGCTCGTTGCGAATGTTGTCGTACACCGCCACCTCGGGCAGGCTCTCGCCATCGCCCAGTTCGGCCAGTTCGGCCTCCATACGGCCGCGAGCCAGCGCAATGGACGATTGCTCGTCTATCTGGATCTGGAGTTCCTCAAGCTGCTGCTGGTTCGCAATCAACGTGTCAGTCACGTTCTTGACGACCAGGTAGTAGTACGCCCCTGCAACCAGCACGAGGGCAAGGATCAGCAGCAGCCATTTTTCGCGCGTGGAAAAGGATCGATTCAATACGCTCCGCCGCACCATCAGCGGACCCCCTCTCCCTGATCGGATGTGCTGGTGGCATTTTCCCCCGCTGCTCCGTCATCCGTATGCGCATCGAGCGCACCAACAAACGTAATCTGAATGGTAGCCGAAGCGGTAACGTCGGTGTCGTTTTGCGCTGTGGATACGGTCACGTGCGCGACGCGCTTGTCAGCTTCGAGGCTTTCGACGAGCCTCGACACCTCGTCAAGGCTCGCGCCCAGACTCGTGACCACCGCCACATTGCCCTCCACCTGCACAGAGCTGAGGTAGCCGACGTTCATGACCTTTGTCTCGAGCAAATCGATGACCGTATCGCGATCAACCAGGTTCTGCTCGTCCTCGGTGAGCCCAGGGGCCACATAGCGCTCGTACTGGGCGTTGACCTCGGCATAGCTTGCGTTTTCGACCTCGAGCGCAGCAAGCTGCTCCTGAGCTGCGGCCACCTCCGAATTGCTGTCCAGCCCGCTCGCCAGCGGATCGATGACGGCAAACTTGGCGAATATGCCGGCGAGGGCGAGCACAATCGCAAAGAGGGCAATCTGGGTGAGCAGGCTGCCGCGCGTCGTCTCTGCGCCGACGAGATTGATCGTGGTCTTCTCGGGGAACGGACCCTGCTTCGACGCACCGGGTTTCGATCCGAATCCGATCGGTTCATT
Organism: Enteroscipio rubneri; assembly: GCF_002899715.1. Lineage (GTDB taxonomy): Bacteria > Actinomycetota > Coriobacteriia > Coriobacteriales > Eggerthellaceae > Enteroscipio > Enteroscipio rubneri. The sequence goes on from NZ_PPEK01000019.1 coordinate 5,195, forward strand.
CAGCTTCATCGTGCATCACCTCGCCTTCATCGTCGCGCCGACGGCGGCGGAGCACAGCCCTCGCACGTCCACACCTTGAACGGGCGGCATGATACCGGCTATTGGCCGCAACTCGACGGAAACCTGCGCCGCCACCGTACTCACGAGCGGCTCCACAAGCGTTCCGCCGCCACAACAGTACGCCGCTTCGATGGAAACGTCGGCGTTGTTGAAACCGTAAAAGTTGAGTGCGCGATTTATCTCCACGGCAATGGATTCGTAGACAGCCCTCGCCGAAGGATGCGTTAAGACGTTTTCATAGTTCGCCAGCTTATAGCCGTTCGCCACGTGCTCGTCCACGTCGAAGACGTCCGCTATGGCACGGTCGATATCCATGCCGCCTATCTCGATAGTACGCGTGGCATCGTACGCGCCGCCGGCGAAGAAATGCAGTTTCGTGGAAGCATGAGCAAAATCGAGGATGCAGCAATTGGCAAGCGCCTTCGCATTCCCCCCCACAAGGTTCTGAAATGCCGCTTGCACCGGAAGAGCGATGCGCAACCTCATTCCAGCGCGGCGGAACATCTCCGTATAGTCGGCGATGGTGTCTTTCATGGATGCGGCAATAAGCAGGTCCATGCTCTCGGGAACGCCATCAGCGCCAACGTGGGTTCCGAGCACCGCATAGTCGTAGGCGTAGCGGTCTTTTCCTTGCGCAATGTAATCGCGGAACTCGTAGGGAAGGTTCAGCTCGAGTTCCTTCGCCGTCATGGCGGGAATGGAGATGCGACGTACCAGGCTATCGCTTACCGGCATGACGAACGCGACGTCCTTCGCTGCGCCGCCCATCCTGCGCACAGCGGCCTTGATGAAGTCGGCCATGGCATCGAAGCTCACCGGCCGGCCGTCGGCCATGAGACCTTCGGGCAGCGGCTCCGCAGCGGCGTTGCGTATCGTATCGCCATCGCACACAGCCAGCTTGAGGCTGCTCTCGCCGATGTCGATCCCTGTGTATTCTTTGCTCATGCGGCGCGTTCCTTTCAAACCGCTCTCTTGCGTTACAACAACCCGACGTACCAGGTGAGCACTGCCGGACCGAAAACGAGCGTGGCCGTCGTGGCCACGGCGATGGCCGGTCCGAACGGGATCGCCTTCGCACGGAGGCTTTCAGTCTGTTCCGCCGACGCACCGGAAGTCGGCGACGGCGGACGGGAAAGCCCCGGGACGAGGGCGAACGCCAAACCTACGATGCATGCGACGAGCAGGTTCAAGAGCGAGCCCGCCACACCCAAGAACAGCCCGACGGCGAACAGCAGCTTCACGTCCCCGCCGCCGAGCGAGGTGCGCCCCGTCGCTGCGTCGAACGCGAGGGAAAGCAGAAGCACGCCGCCTCCCGCGACGACTGCGCCGGCAAGCCCGTCGAGCGCAGAGGCCTGCCAGCCCATGCCGACGAACGGGGCGAACATGCTGCCGACGCCAAAGGGCGTAACGGCCTGCGAAGCGCCGACGAGGGGCATCGCCGCAACTTGTGCTTGGGCGACGGCACTCGCGGCGCTATTCGCAAGCGGCCAGACCACAAGCCCCGCCGCCGACGCCGCCATCATGAGCACCCATGTTCCGATAGCCGCGATCACGAAGCCGTTCGGAATGGTGAACGTATCGAAGTCCACGAGCGCGGCGGCCAGCAGCACGCACACGAGCGCCGCATAGGCAAGCCACGCCGGGCTCGCGCCGTACACGACGAGCAGCGCCACGAACACCGCAGCCAGCAGCACTTCCACCAGAACGTAGCGCACGCTCACACGTGTTCCGCAATGCCGGCACCGTCCGCGCAGGGCGATCCACGACACGACGGGCACCAGGTCGAGCGGCCCGAGCACGTAGCCGCACGAAGGGCAGCGGCTACGCCCCGCAAGCACGCTCTCCCCGTGCGCCTTCCGCCACGCCAGGCAGTTTACGAAGCTGCCGAGACAAGCCCCCAGCACGGCGGCGAACCCGACGAGGATCGCTGCCTGTGCCGGGGAGAAGATGTCAAGCGGGAGGGACAAAACCGACTCTCGAACGATCAGCTACTCCTTCTTTTCCACCACGAATTTGATATTGCCATTCGCGTCCACCTCTGCCTTCACGTTAAATGGACCAGCGATCATATTGCCGTCGCCGGGCGTGCCCTTGACGACATCCTTGTTCTTATCAACGTAGTAGTCGCCGGAGACTGCGCTTGCAGCAGCTTGCGGTGTAGCGCCCTTGGAGATTTCGTTCGAGTACTGAACCGCAGCGACTGATTTGACGTTGCTGATGTTGCCTTCTTCGGAGGCTTTCCGGGCGTTGTCAAGCGCACCCGTGAACGCCGGCACGGCGATGACCACCAGCAGCATGATGATCGCCACGACAATCAGCAGCTCGGCCAGCGTAAAACCGCCCTTGTCCTCCCTCATCCTCTTGATCATGTTTTTCATGTTCGATCCTTTCTCTCGCCCGACGGCTATCCGTCGTCAGGCGTGTCCGTTACTTCCGCACGGTGCCGATTGTTTTCAGCACCGGGAGGTGCTTTTCTCGCTACATCGAAGCATACATGGTAAACAGGGGCAAATACAGGGCGATCACGATAAAGCCCGCGAACAACGCCATGAGAACGAGCAGCGTCGGCTCCATGAGCGAAAGCGCTCGATCGGTCACGCGCTGCGTCTCGTTGTCATAGAACTCGCCCATCATCTCAAGCGATGATTCCAACTCGCCCGTCTGCTCGCCTACCGACGTCATTTCGACGAGTGTCTGCGGAAAATAGGCGCTCCCAGCCATGCACTCGCCGAGCATACGACCTTCCTCGAGTCCCGCCTCCATGCGGCCCACTTCGCGCGCAAGCACGTAGTTGTCCATGACGCGAGCCGTCACCGACACCGACCTCGTCATCGGCAACCCCGAAGCAACAAGGGTGGCCATGGTGTTCGCGAACTGTGACGCGCCCCCGTATACCCCAATCTTCCCAAGCAGCGGCAGCTTGAGCTTCGCTTTCGCGAACAGCGTCTTGCCCGATTCGGTGCGACCGAACAGCCTGACGCCTGCCACCGCCAACACGAGCACGAGCAAAGCGAGCGGCCACCACACGGCCATCCAGCCGGATACGCCGATAAGGAATTGCGTGATGCCGGGCATATCGGTTCCTAGCGACGACACCATGTTGGCCATGACGGGCACCACGAGCACCATCATGAGCGCGATGACAACCACAGCGATAATAAGCACGATGATGGGGTACGTGAGCGCACTCGCCACCTTGGCCGCGATCTTCGAGCGCTTGTCGAAGTAGGCGTGCAGCCGTTCGAAGCCCTCCGCCAGGCGCCCGCTCTCCTCGCCGGCGCGCACGGTCTCGATGAACACGCGCGGAAGCTCGGCGCCTTTGCTCTCGAAACTCTCGGCCAGCCCGTGCCCGCCCGCCACGTCATCCACAACGTCGGCCAGGACGCGCTTCAAATACTTGTCGGTGGTCTGGTCGGCTACCAACGACACGGCACGCGTAATGGGCAGCCCCGATTGCAGGATGGTGGCAAACTGGGCGCACATCACCGCCAGGTTTTTCGTCTTTGCCTTGGGCTTGGTAATGTCCATGGCCAACAGGTTCTTCGAGTCGCGCACTTCCTTGACGCTCTGCACCACGCGGCAGAGCTCGCGCGCCTTCTCCATGGCCTCGATCTCATCGTAGGCCTCCACCACGCCGTTCACGAGGTTGCCGGTCTCGGACTTGCCGCTATAGGTATATGTAGGCATTAGCGGACGTTCTTTCTCACGTAGTCGGTATCGTGCGCCGCGCCGACCGCCGTCTGCGCGTCGATAGAGCGGGCGCGGCAGAGCGCGATGAGCGCGTTATCCATCGTCACGCTTCCCGCAGCCGCCGAGGTGGCAAGCGAGCTTGCGATCTGGGGCGTTTTGCCTTCGCGGATAAGGTTGCGGATGGCGGGCGTCACCATCATCAGCTCGCACGCCAGCGAGCGCCCGCCACCTGTTCGCGGCAGCAGCTGCTGCGACAGCACCGCCACGAGCGTGGTGGATATCTGCATGCGAATCTGCTTCTGCAAGCCTTCGGGGAACACGTCGACCATGCGGTCGATGGAGTCCGCCGCCGACTTCGTGTGCAGCGTGGCAAGCACGAAGTGACCCGTCTCGGCAGCGGTGAGCGCCGTCTGGATGGTGTCCAGGTCGCGCATCTCGCCGATGAGGATGATATCGGGGTCCTCGCGCAGCACGGCGCGCAGGGCGTCGTGGTAGCTGGCCGTGTCCTGGCCGATCTCGCGCTGGGAGATGATGGAGCGGTCGGGCGTGTAGATATACTCGATAGGGTCTTCCATGGTGATGATATTCTCGGCGCGCGTGTGGTTGATGGCGTCGATGAGCGCCGCGAGCGTCGTGGACTTGCCGCTGCCCGTCTCGCCCGTCACCACCACAATGCCGCGCTGGATCTTCGGGAAGTCCATGACCGCCGGGGGCAGGCCCAGCGTCTCGAGCGGCGGGATGACGTCTGACAACAGGCGCAGGGCGGCGCTCACGTGCCCCTGCTGGCGGAACAGGTTCACGCGCACGCGCACGCCGGCGATGGTGTCGGCCCGGTCGAGCTCGCCAATGCGCTTGATGCGATCGAAGTCTCCACCGGCAAGTTCTTCGGCCAAGCGTTCGCAATCGTCGTGCGTCAGCGGCGCATCGCCGTTCGCTCCCGCATCGACCAGGCGCCCGTCCACGCGAAACTTCACCGGCAGACCGCAGACCAGGTGCACGTCCGACGCGCCCGCTGCACGCGCCGATGCTATGAGCTGTTCGATGTTCATGCGTTTCGCTCTCTTCCGTCGTCATCGGGCGCTATCGCCACCACGCCCCCTTCGCCTCGGCCTTTCGAGGCTATTCCCTGTCCGTTATGGTCTTGCGAGCTTCTTCCACCGTGGTCACGCCCGCTAGCACGAGCTCGCGGCAGCTGTCTTCGATGGTCTTGAACGTACCTGAACGCTCGATGGCGATGCGCAGCGCCTCGCGCGTCGCACCGCCGGAGACGGACTCGCGCAGCGCGCGGTCGAGCAGCAGAATCTCGAACACGCCCGTACGCCCACGGTAGCCCGTGCCGAAGCACATCGGGCAACCTGCTCCCTGGTAGAACTTCACATCGGCCTGTGGATGCAGGCCGACGGCAACAAGCTCGTCGGGGCTCGGCTGATATTCCTGGCGGCAGTGCGGACACACCGTGCGCACAAGCCGCTGCGAGACAATACCGCGGACGCCGCTCGCTATAAGATAGGGCGCTACGCCGATATCGACGAGGCGGTCGATGGTGGAGGCTGCATCGTAGGTGTGCACGGTCGAAAGCACCAGATGGCCGGTGATAGCCGCCCGCATGGCGATCTCCGCGGTCTCGCCATCGCGGATTTCGCCAACCGCTACGATGTCGGGATCCTGCCGCAGTATGGCGCGCAGACCGCTGGCGAAGGTCATGCCCGTCTTCTCGTTGATCTGCACCTGATTCACGCCGTCGATATTGTATTCCACCGGATCTTCGAGCGTAACAAGGTTCACCGCGTCGTTATTGAGTTCGCGGATCATGGTGTGCATCGTGGAGCTCTTGCCTGAACCGGTGGGACCCACGATGAGCACCATGCCGTTGTTCGCGCGTAGGAGCCGCCGGTACTTCTCAAGATTGTCGCCTTCAAGGCCGATACCCTGGGGGTTGAACAATTCCTCGTTCTTCTCGAGCAGGCGGATGACCACTTTCTCGCCGTGGATGGTGGGAAGCGTGTTGATGCGAAGGTCGATATCCTGCCTCTTTAAGCGGATGTTCGCACGGCCGTCCTGCGGAACGCGACGCTCGGACGTATCCATACCGCCCATGATCTTGAGACGCGAGATGACGGAGGCCTGCAGCTCCTTCGGCACGGTGAGGATGGTGCGCAACACACCGTCGATGCGCATGCGCACGTGCAGGTCCTCCTCGCGCGGCTCCAGGTGAATATCGCTTGCGCGCTCGGTGGCTGCGCGCTCGATCACGCTGTTCACAAGACGAACCGTAGGCGCCGACTGGGCGTCGGCGTCGTCGCCCAACGAGGTGGTGGTGAACGTGCCCTGCACGTCATCGGCGGTGGAGCGCACGTCGCGCCGCATTTCCTCGATGGCGCGGGCGGCGCCTTCGTTGCCGTACAGCGTCATGATGGCCCGCATGATGGCATCCTGCGTAGCTACCATGGGCACGACGCGCTTGCGCGTGGCGTTCTTGACGGCTTCGATAGCCATGAAGTTCAGCGGGTCGCTCATAGCCAGGAACACTTCCTCGGGAGACTGGCGCACGGGAACGACATTGTACTGGCGAGCGACGTTCTTGGACACCACACGGCTCATCTCAGGATCGAGGTCGACCTGCGACAAATCGATGAATTCGACGCCCAACTGCATCTGAAGTGCCTCGATAAGGCCCGCTTCCGTAATGACGCCCTCGGCTATAAGCTCGTCGCCCAGACGGCGCTTGCTCATCTTCTGCCGCTCCAGAGCGTGGGTCAGCTGGCCCTCATCGATGAGGCCCGCGTCTATCAGCACGTCTCCCAAGCGCTTGTATGCCATATCGTTGTCTCCTGATCCTACGTTCTTCGATGATCTGTCGATGCCGGGCACGCGGCCGCTAGGTACCGGCGGGGTTTACCCTGCCCACCGTCATGGCCTGTTCGGCCACGATCGCATCCCCGTTCTTCACCGTAATGGCGAATGTCCACGTGTTCGAACTCGCATCGTAGGACGGCACCGAGGAAAATCCCGGGGTTAAGCCGTTCTTCGACGGGATCAGCACCGTGGTTCCCGTCGTGCTCTTCATCACAATGCCGCTCCCATCCGAATCCATGGTAGCGGGAGCGCGCGTGGTCTCGCTGACGAAGCTCCCATCGGGGCTGGCCGAAAGCGAGAACGACAGCTCGTCGCTCACCTCTTGCACCGCCTGCGATAACACCATGCTGGCGTTCGAGGAGGTTGTGATGCTGCCGTACGCCGACAGCGCCGCACCGAGCCCCGCCGCCACGACCACGCACAGAAATCCGATGAATATGACGCTCACGAGCTGCTCGGCGAGCATGAACCCGCGCGTATCGCGCAACCGCGCAGCCAAACGGCTGCGGCAGCTCGTGGTTGCGCGCGTATCGTGCCACTCCCGCACGTCGCGCTGGGGCACGGCAAGGCGGTGCAGAGCGGGGCTACGGAATATTCGAGAAATGCGGCTCATGTCCCTAATAGCCTCTTCCCCCGACATAGCGCGCAAACGTCCCGTCGTTGGATGCGTACACGATCACCGGCACGGTTTGAGCGACGCCCCCAGCCGAGATGCGCGCCACGCCGCCGATCGACGTCGATCCCGTCGAGTCGTAAGTCTGCGACTCGGCAGCGAAATCAGCATCCTGCACAGAGCGGGTCTGCGCCGTGACACCGCTCGACACCGCAACCATGGTGGCCAGCAAGGCGGCGCCGAGCGCCGCGATAAGCAGCGCCATCAGAGCTTCGACGAGGGTGTCGCCGCGTTGGCTTGCGAGGCGCGCTCGCACGCTGCGTAGCGTGGCGCACAGACGCGAAACTGGGTTGAACTGCCAGACCATCAGGCACCTCCTCGATCGCGTTTCGTGATGACGGGCGCTTCGTAGGAGAACGAAGTCAGACGTCCCGCTTGATCGAAGGTGGGGACGCATTGCACAAGCACCGATTCCCGATACGATCCGTCGGTTGAGTTAGCAAGGGCGAGTTCGATCTTCACATTGAGGTCGGAGTCGACCGTGATCGTCCCGGCAACGTCGTTCAGCGCAGCATTGCCGTTCTCCAGCCGGACGGTCATGTCGGTCGAATACGGTTTGCTGCTATCCCGAGCGCTCCAAATGTCGCTCCCTTTGCTATTCCAGAACGCGATAGCGAAGGCAGCGTTCGTCTGGTCCGTTCTGCTCAAATCCACAACAACAGAACCGCCCTGGTTCGCATCGTCGACGTTCAGCACCATGGACGAGAATTGCGTTCCTACGAGTTGCGCAGCCGACCCGATGGTAAGCTCTGCCTGTTGAAGCGCACGGTTCGTCTGCACGGCCTTGGCATGCACCGAAGCCGCCGTCATCACCACCGACCCGATAATCGCGCAGATGAGGAAGAATACCAGCGCGATGACGATAGACGCCCCGCGTTCGTCGACCACCCTGCGGCTCACGATCGCAGAGCGATCCCCAGGTTCGACTCGGCAGCGAACAGCGTCTGTGTTCCCGGCGCTACGCTTCATCGCTCTTGCCAATCATCTTCGCATCGAGAGGCTCCTTTGCACCCTCGGCCTGCAGCACGATAGCGCTGCAGCTGTTCGTAGAGCCGACGACAACAGGACCGCGCGCCTCGCCGACAAGTCCGCCTGCATAGAGGAGATCACGTGGATGATCGGCCGTGACGATCAGATCCAACTTGTTCGCCGTCCAGCCTTCGATGGTCTGTTCACCCGAAACCAGCATCAAACCCGCAATGCCGCCGATGGATTCGGTTTGATGCGCCGCCGCACACGCCGTCACGGTCAACGACGAGTTGGCGGCCGACAGCGCCGTCAAGCTGTCCGTCACGGATGCCAGACCGGTCGCGTCGACTCTACCGACGAGCATCCCCATGTGCACTTCGTTCGTCTTCCATGTCCCGTCAGCGCTGCTGACGCTGATGGAAAAGTTCTCGATGCTGCTATGCACGATGCGCGTGTTCCAAGCGTTGCCCACAAGGCCGCCGATATTATGACCGGTGTTGTGCGTTGTGTTACCGCCAGTAGGGTTGAGGCCAGTGATCGAGATGCTCGCCACGCTGTCCGAGGTAAGCGTGCACCGGTCGATCGTGCCGTTCACAACAACTCCGGCAAGGCAGCCGAAAGCCGCATCGATGCTGTTCGTCCAAGCAATGGTATGGGAGCCGTCTTCTTTCATCTCGATGTTCTTAAGCGTGCCTCCGTTCACATAGGGAAACAGCCCCAGGCGGTGGTCTTTTTCAATCGAAAGCCGTGCGAAATATCCCCGGATAGCATGGCTTCCTCCATCGTACAAACCGCGAAACGGCCGGATGAACTGGTAATCATACGTCGATTGCGGAGCCGCGCGCATATCGATGTCGCGCTCCTGCAGGAAGGCATCGCCCATATACTGCTCTTGCACGCTGGAATCGCTGCCGTTCGGAGCGAGCGCGCCGGGGAACTGCAAGGCATGGCGAACGCTCCAAGCAGGCTGGGCTTTTCCGTTGCCATCGAAGGCAGTGGCGGCTCTCACCTCGCCGTTCTCGTGCGCGACAGCGCGCGCGAAGTTAAGGTTGAATGAGTATGTGGCCGTTTTGCCGCCGAAGGCGTACGTGATGGTTTTCGTTGACGTTTTCATCGATGCGCCGGTATTGAACGAGAACGAGCGGAATGCCCTGTCGTATATGGTCAGCGTGCCCTGCTCGGTCAAAGATTTTTCGAACCAGGTGCCCTTGGCGACGACTGGCTTGCTCTTGTCGCCCTCGACGAAAGGAACGATCAGGCGATATCCCCACGAGTCGATGGCAAGGCTATCGTTCAGCGTATCAAAAGCGGTCTGCGTCTCGCTCAAGTAACCGTAGTAGCCGGTTGAGCCGTCGGTGTACTGCTCGAAGTACACGAGCCCGATGCCCACCTTGACGTAGCTTCCCTTCAAGCGGTTGTAGCCATAGTCGAGCACGCCGCCGTAGGTGCCGACTAGCGTGCCGACGCCGACGTCGATCGCTTTGCCGTCTCGCGTCGTATCGCACGTCCAGCCGACGAAAACGTCCTCGTCGCTCTTGTTGACGCCCGAGAGCACCGTGGCATACCGGGCATCATCCTGCACGGTATAAGGCACGTACTGCATGGTGTACCCGGCAAGGGGCGCGCCTGTATCGTCGGCGTATTCGACCACGCGGTAAAACAGCCAGTCGTATTCGTCGTTCAGTTCGAAATCTGCTGCCTCCGTGCTCCGGCAGAAGTACTTTTTGCCGTCAATACCCGACTGCACGAACGCGGCGGGCTGGGCATCGAGCGCGCCGCTGCCGGCGGCAGCGCGATACAGCCACAGCACCGTGTTGGTCATCTCGGTGCTGCCCAAGCTCAGCAGTCCTTGATTCGCCTTGATGTTGTCAAACGCGAGTCCCGGCGCGATGGAATAGTAGACGCGCAGGCTATCGGAACCGAGGAACCGGTTGCCCGCGTCTCCGAGCCCGCCCTTGTCGCTCCGCGATACCGTCCACGACACGTCCGAAGACGATGCGCCGAATTCTTCTTCATACTGCTGCCGAATGGGAAGGTTGAGACCGTACCCGTAGCCGCGAGAGCCGGTGCGCTGCTTTTCCCGGAGAGTTTCCTTGAGGTTTCCGTTTCTGATGCAATCGTTGAAGAACGCCTGCACATCGGCCATGCGCGGAGCCGTGCGCACGTAGATTGACGCATTCTGATCGGCGTCGAGCAGCCCGAGGCTGCCGAGCGTCGCATACGAAGACGCACCGCCGTTTACAGCCACCGAAACGATGCCCAGATCGGCAACGTTGCGGCCCGCGATGTCCTCGTATGCGGTGCCCTGTACGTCGTACCAGGTCAGAACGTTCTCAAGATCGGCAAACCCCTTCGCCCATTCCCATTCGTTGTCACGCATATAACCCGCACGCGTATATTCGCCGTTGGCTCGCTGCACCCACAGCTCCCAGACCTGGTACTGGTGCGTGCTCTTGCCACGATAGGAACCGGCAACGACGCGCAGCTTGAGGGTATCGTCCCCGACGGCCCGGTCAGAGGAAATCCAGCCTCCTGCGTAAGACTGCCATCCTGCCTGCTTGTTGCGCTTGGCAAGCTCGTTGTTCGCCGCCGTCGCCTTCATCTTGAAGTCTTCGGCGATCGGCACAGCTTCGGCCTTGTAGATAGGCGATTCCGTGGTCGCCTCTACCGTCGGTTGCGTATAGCGCGCTGCATCGAGATAGCTTTCAAGCGCACCATCGACCTCCGTGTCCTCCACCGTCTGGGAATAGGGGGTGCTGATCATGAGCGTAAGCTTGCCCACTGGCGCAGGCCACTCGATGAATGCCGTAGAGGTGGCAGGAACACAGCCGTCGACGTTGGGGCTGATCCTGGTAGACGCTTTCGCCTCCACCGCATCGCCCGGCGCGAACCGCTTCAGCTCGGCGGCGATCTCCTTGCTTCCAGGGATCGCGCTTGCATCCTCGACGGCCCTGGCAAGCGCATTCAAATCGATGGAAAACACATTGCCTACCCCGTCGAGCGTGCTCTGATTCACCTGTTTGAGAAGATCCGAAGCTTTGAGGGTTATGCTCGTGGCATAGTCGCCCTGCGTTTCGTCGTCGTCCGCCCCCACGAGAGAAACCGTTACTGTCTTCGTTCCGCTCGAAAGACCCGCAATGCGCACCGCCGCGGGCTGCTCACCTTCGGCATGTTCGGTTCTCGTGAGGATCAGGCTCGTCTGCGTGGCGCCCGCCCCCGTGATGCCGTCAAGGTTGGGATCGCGGACCAGAAGCCGACCTGTCGATTCGTCGATCGAGATCACCGGGTTCTTGAGCGCAATAGCCGATGTCGCACCTGCGGCCGTCCCGGCGAACAGCCCGATCATGGGATCGTTCGATGTGCGAGCGCCGAGCGCGGTCGATCCGCCTCCGGCGGCGTAATATGCGTAGACGCCTTGAGCGCTATCCGCATTCGCACTTCCGAAGAATCCGGATTTTCCGTCGGCAAAGAACACGCGCACGACCGAGGCGGTTTGAGCATCAAACTCGATAACATACTCCGCGTCGCGCACATCCTCGTCGATAGAGAGCGAGGGAACGATGCCTGCGGACTTCGCCTCGCCGGCGGTCATATAGTACAGCGGTCGGCTTCCGTCTCCGGGCGCTGCGGTGGCTTCGGGGTATTTGCAGTCTTCGGCATGCGCCCCCTCTCCGCCTTGCTGAATGGACGTCCACCAGGTACCCGAAACTTTTTCACCGGTCATCTGAGCTTGAGCGGCGTTGGCTATCTGCTCGGCGGCATTGTTGAGTTCCAGCATGCGCATATTGCTCTGAGCGGCAACGATAGAAGGGATAGCGATGGCGACCAGCACGATAATGACGGCAACGGCCAGCAAGAGCTCCGCGAGGGTAAATCCCTCGGTATACCTTGCACGCCCTGCCACGATTCGCTTCGGTCTCGATTTACTCGCACGCCATGCCATCGGCTGCTATTCGCCTTTCGCCTGGGGGGTGTTATTTACACGTCCAGACTACCATATCCCTACCGAAAGGCAGGGGGCGGTATCGAGGTTGAAATTATTTCAATATCCCCTTTATCTTTACATGTTCGTTCGCGGATTGCCGTTACCGTCCGAGCCCTCCAACCGCCTTCTCGAGCGGGAGCGGCGCGGGCAGTCAGCGACGGGAGATCCCTTTCGATCAGCGATGGCACTTCGGTTGACGCCAGCCGTGGCACTTCGAGCCGATACGAACTATGAGGTGTTCGGATTATTCGGAGGAAGTTTCGTCAGGCGCCTATGCGTTCGCTCGACAGCCGATGCCGACGATCGTCTTCCGCTCGCTGCTCGGCATCGCGCACGAGAGCGTCGGAGCTGCGCTCGCCCTGCCGACACGGCTCCAACATGGACACGACATCATCGTATACTCGAAGAAGCTGCGGCATAAGCGCTCGCGCGCTTCCAAGATCTCCTGCACACAGGGCATCCGACAGGGCGGACGCCTGCCGGTACAGCGCCGAGAACGACAGATTGCCAGCGACGCCTTTCAGGCTGTGGGCCTCACGGTAGGCTGCTTCGGAATCGCCTGCTTCAATCCGGCGCAGCAGCGCTTCGACATGGCGGTCATCGAGAAATTTGATGGCAAGTCGCTCGTACAGCTCCATGTTGCCGTCGAAGCGGTCGCGGGCATCCGCGCAATCGATACCATGCTCGCGCAAAACATCCTCTCGAACAGCAAACACTGGCGATCCTTTCCCTTCGGTTTACATTGAAGCCGCAGCAGCCGACAACCGACCGTACGCCACGATGACGGCCGCTGCAGCCGACCGCGGACGCAGGCCGCACGCGGCCGCTTCACGTTCCTTATGCGAACGCGAAATCCAAGAGCAAGCGACGGCTACGCTCCCTCGCCGAAGACGAGTTCGCGTTCCTCGCCCACGAGGGCGGCTCGCGCCTGGTCGCGCAGATTGTTCACGCCAATGAAGAACTGGCGCATCATCACCACCATGAGGTACCGGCCCTTGGCGGTGAGCGTCAGCTCGTCGGGCGTATCGCGATCGAACGCCCCCGACGCCTTCATGAACGCCATCTCAACAGGCAGCCCCTGCTCGACGGTGCACCCAAAGTCGCGCTCGAACTGTCGTTTATCCAGCCGCAGGCCGAACAGCTGCATCATGAAACGGTAGCGCATACGATCGTGCTTGCTGAACGTCGTCGACCCCATGAGCGACATTCGCCCTGATGCGATAGCGGCGTTATAATCGTTGACGGAAAACGTATTCACGTACAACCGGTTGCCCAGATACGTGATACCCCCGCTGCCGATTGCCGGGTACTCCTCGTAATCGACCACGTACTCGTCGATCATTGCGCGCTGATCAGGCGTCGGCGAACCGCCGCGCGACGAATTGGGAACCATGGGCAGGAACGGCACCGCGCTTGCATCCTGGGCCTGCGCGACAACCGAAGGCACCCGCTTGTTGAATGTCCATGCGCTTCCGTGTTCGAACAGCGGATCGGAACCGCCGGCCAGTAGCTCAGAGACGATCTCGTAGTACGTCTTCTCGCGCGCATAGTCCACGCGGCCCACCGTGCGTGCGAGCGAGCGCGCCACGCTCGGACTGGCCATGAGCGGATAGAACGTCGTCTGGCTCGTCCCGCTCGCGATCACCTTCTCGATATCGCTGATGAGGATGTCTTCGGTCTGAGCGGGAAAGTTGAAGATCATGTCCACGTTAAGCGACGTGAAGTATGGGCTGGCCTCGCTGATGCGCTCGAGTATCTCGGCACCGCTGCCGTATTTGTCGTAACGGTCCATCTGCTTGAGCAGGCCGTCGTCGAAGCTCTGCACGCCCACGCTCAAGCGCTGCACGCGGCCCTGCAGCTTGTCCAAGTACGTCGGGATCAGATGATTCGGATTCGTTTCGCTGGATACTTCCTGGATGGAGAACGTTTCCTTCGCCAGATCGATGGTGTCGCACAGCTCGTCGATCATGATGGTGGGCGTGCCCCCGCCCACGTAGAGGCTGTCAAAATCGTAACCCAAATCCTTGAGCATCATCATCTCTTTGCGCAGATTCTCAAAATAGGGAACCGCGCGCTTCTCGGAAAACGGGAAACGGTTGAACGAGCAGTATGGGCATAGCCGCTCGCAGAACGGCACGTGCATGTATAGCATATAACGCTGACCCGGAACGGGCGCGGGAACCCGCGCATCATCGGTAGGCTCCAGTCTCAAATACTGTTTTGTGCACTGCCGTACGACGGCCGTGAGCATGCGTTCAGATAGCAAAACGATGACCTCTTCCGTTTGGTGCAAAACCGCAAAGGTGCCCCGAAGGGCACCCCCTGATGGTGCTAATCCCAGGCTTCTCGGCCGGCTGCAGCGCGTTTGCCGATATCGGTGCGGTACTGCTTGCCCTCGAAGTTGATGAGGTCGACCGCCTCGTAAGCGCGTTCGCGAGCCTCGTCGAACGAATCGCCGAGCGCTACGACGTTCAGCACGCGGCCGCCGGCGGTAACCAGTTCGTCATCGATGTTGCGCGCAGTGCCCGCATGGAACACCGTGACGCCTTCCAGCTCTTCGGCCTCCTCAATCCCCAGGATGACCTTTCCTTTCTCGTAAGCACCGGGATACCCTTCGCTCGCCAACACCACGCACACGGCCCATTGCTCGGACCAGCGCAGTTCAATATCATCCGGCCGGCCTTCGGCTACGGCCAGCATGATATCAACCAGATCAGCATCGAGACGCGGAAGCACGACCTGCGTCTCCGGATCTCCAAAGCGCGCGTTGAACTCGAGCACCTTCGGGCCTTCCGAGGTCAGCATGAATCCGCCGTACAGCACACCGCGGTACTCGCGTTCGAACGGCGCGCGAGCCGTCGCAGCGGCAGCATTCTCCATGACCGCCCGCATACCGGCCAGCTCGTCGGCATCAACGATGGGCACCGGCGAGTACACGCCCATGCCGCCCGTGTTGGGGCCCAGATCCCCGTCGAAGGCCCTCTTGTGATCCTGAGCCGTGGTCATGCAGAAGGCCTTGCCGCCCGTGACGAACGCCAGAAGCGAGCACTCAGGGCCATCGAGACACTCTTCAATGAGCACCGTCGAGCCCGCTTCGCCGAATGCGCCGTCGAAGCAAGAGCGCACGGCTTCCTCGGCATCCTCCAGATCATCGGCCACGATCACGCCTTTGCCGGCGGCCAAGCCGTCGGCCTTTACGACGATGGGAGCCCCCAGCTCGCGCACGTAGGCAAGCGCCGGATCCAGCTCGGTGAAGCTGGCGTAGCGCGCGGTGGCAATGCCGTTGGCGTCCATGAACTTCTTGCTGAACGTCTTGCTGCCCTCGAGTCGCGCACCCTGGGCATCGGGGCCGAACACAGCCAGCCCTTCTTTACGCAGCACATCGGCCACGCCGGCCACAAGCGGCGCTTCGGGTCCGATGACCACGAGTCCGATGTTGTGCTCGCGCGCGAATGCAAGCACGGATTGCCCGTCTTCCACATCCAAATCCGCGACGTTGTGCGCAATGGCCGCCGTACCGCCGTTGCCTGGCGCCACGTACAGCTCGTCGGTCTTCGGCGACTTCGCCAACGCCCAGGCGATGGCATGCTCGCGACCGCCGCCTCCCAACACCAAGATGTTCATGTCAGGTCCTTTCAAACCCAAAGCCCGTTCTCGTTCGCTCGTTCGTCGCGCCCAGCGCGCCGATGGTGCAGTGTTTCACGTGAAACATTTGTTCCTTCGTCGCACTTCTTTGAGGCACAATGTTTCCCGTGAAACATTTTGTGCTGCAGCTCATTCGCTCCCAGGTCGTTCGCTCACCAGCCGTTCGCAACGTCGGTGAGGCCTTTTGCAGCGCCCCGCTTTGCCGTGAAAGCCAGACGAAGCGTACTTCAGTGCGCGAGGAAGGCCTGGAGCGGCAAAGCGCGATGCTGCGAAGTCGCAGCATCGCGCCGTTCCGGCGGCCTGCCGGCCGCCAGACCCCCCTACCGATCCCAGCCGCGCATGATGGTCTGGTCGCGGTCGGGGCCCACGGCAATAATGCTGATGGGCACGCCGGTGATCTCCTCCAAATATTCCACGTAGCGCTGCGCGTTCTCGGGCAGCTCCTCGAAGGTGCGGCATTCGGTGATGTCGACGCCCTTCCAGCCGGGCAGCTCCTCGTACACGGGCTTCGCGTGGAACAGCACGCTCTGCTGCATGGGGAAGTAGTCGTACACCTTGCCTTCGCACTCGTAGGCCGTGCACACCTTGATGGTGTCGAACGCGGAGAGCACGTCGAGCTTCGTGAGCGCCACATCGGTAAGGCCGTTGACCTCGGCAGCGTAGCGCGCGATGACGGCGTCGAACCAGCCACAGCGGCGCTTGCGCCCCGTGGTCACGCCGAACTCGTGGCCCACCTTGCACAGAAGCTCGCCGACCTCGGCTTCCTCGCCCTCGCCGCCGTCTTCGGGAAAACGCTGCTCAGTGGGGAACGGGCCGCCGCCGACGCGCGTGATGTAGGCCTTCTGGATACCGAGCACCCGATCGATAGCCGTGGGACCCACGCCCGAACCCGTGCACGCGCCGCCGGCGCAGCACGACGACGAGGTGACGTACGGGTACGTGCCGTGGTCGATGTCGAGCAGCGTTCCCTGGGCGCCCTCGAAAAGTATCGATTTGCCTTCGCGCACTGCTTCGTTCAGCAGCTGCGCCGTTTCAGCCATATAGGGTTTGAGGATGCGGGCGTAGGGCAGATATTCCTCGCAGATCTCGTCGACCGTATAGGTGTGCAGGCCGTAGATCTTCTCGAGAACGGGGTTCTTCTGAGCGAGCACGGCTTCCAGCTTGAGGCGGAAGATTTTCTCGTCCAGCAGATCCTGCACGCGGATGCCCTTGCGGGCGGCCTTGTCCTGATAGCACGGCCCGATGCCGCGCTTCGTCGTGCCAATTTTGTTTTCGCCGAGACGCTTCTCATCCGCACCGTCGAAGTCCTTGTGGTACGGCATGATGATGTGCGCATCACAGCTGATTTTGAGGTTCTTGCAGGAGATTCCCTCGGCCTCGAGCATGGCCATCTCTTTGATAAGCACGCCGGGGTCCACCACCACGCCGTTACCGATGACCGGCACCGCGTTCTCGTACATGACACCGGAAGGCATCAGGTGCAGCGCCAACTTCTTGTCGCCGTGGATGACCGTGTGGCCGGCGTTGTTGCCGCCCTGGTAACGCACCACAAAATCGTACTCGCTCGCGATCAGATCGGTGACCTTGCCTTTGCCTTCGTCTCCCCACTGAGCGCCGATCAGAACCGTGCTGGGCATACGCGTCGCGTCCTTTCAGTGCCCCGACTCCGTGGGCGGGGCAATCCGTAACAACCCCTGCATTATAGTATATTTGCCCGTACGTCCCGCGTGTCGACAGCGTTTCTTGAGAAACGCGCAATCGGCCATACGGAGCGAGCGGGAGCGAAGGAGCAGCCGGATGCGCAGCGCAGGTAGAAGCGCAGGATGCGGACGGAAGCCCAAGGGCGTGCAGACGGGATGCCGCTCCAAGCTTAAAGCCGCACCAAGCAGGATGCGAGCGAATGAACGGAGTCGCGTACGAGAGCAGAGTGCGGACAGAAGCCTAGGAGCGCGCAGGATCGGGATGCAGGCCGACAGGCGGGCGGACCGTAGCTAGAGTCTCACTTCGTTCAACGTGGGGTCCGCCTCGCGCAGCGCCTCGACGATCTCTTCGTGACACGTGAGAAGTACCACTTGGCGCACACGCGCGAGTTCCGCGATCGCTTGGGCTGCGCCCGCGCGGCGCACCGAATCGAAGTTCACCAGGATGTCGTCGGCCAGTATGGGCACAGAACGGCCAACGTTGTCCGCCGTCATCAGCAGTGCGATGCGCAGCGCCAGATAGAGCTGTTGACACGTGCCGAGCGAGAGATGCAACGGATCGTGCGCGTTCTTCACAGCGTCGATCACGCGAAGGCGTCCTTCCTCGGTCATGGAAACCTTCGCCCAGCGTCCGTCGGTCATGAGGGCTAACAGTCTGCTGGCCTGGCGGTACACCTCGGGCTGGCTTTTGCTCTCCCATGCGGCAATGGCCGATTCCAGCATCCGCTTCGCAAGCAGCAAGCGAGCGTATTCGCGCGCGTACTCTTCCTGCTGCGTGCACGCCTGCTCGTAACGCAGCTTGAGCTCGTCGAAGTCCCGCAGGTGAACCGCCTGCGCCAGCTCCTGCTTCAGCTCGCCGTAGCGCCGGTTCAGAGCCTCGCTCGCCTCGAGAAGGCCGGAACGCTGCCGGGCCTTCTGGGCAAGGAGCGCATCGATAGCGTCGAGAGTGCGCTCGCCATGCGGAAGCATGTGCTCGAAAAGATCATCGCGCTGACGCTCGGCTTTATCAAGGCTATCCTCGAGCGCGATGCGACGAGACACGAGCGCCTGCTGACGCTGGCGGAACAGCCGTTCCTCCGCGCGAGCCTCGCGCGCTTCGTCAAGCAATGCGCGCGATTGCCGCAACGAGCCCAGCGCCGGCCCCAAGCCAGCAGCATCCAGCTGGGTGCGAGCGCGCTCTTGAAACGCCGCGCGGTTTTGCAGACACGCTTCGAGCTTCTTCTTGTCCTGAAGCATGATCCAGTGCGCATCTTGCTTGCGCGCTTCTTTTGCGTCGGCGGCCTTGTCGGGACGGAACAGCATCACGAGGGCCGCAAGGGTTACCACCACGGCGAACACCACAAGGCCCACGCCGAGCGCCGTAAACGAAAGGCTCGCGATCTCGCGACCGTGAATGAACAACGGCACGCCTGCGACCATGAAGACGAGCGGCAGCAGGATGGACAGCGCCACCTGGACATGGCGCTGACGCGCTCGGCCTTCGGCATCTTCAGCATCTTCCGCCTCAAGCAGCGCCTCGAAAGCGGCTTTCGAGGTTGCGAAGTTATCCTGAGCGAGGTCCACCGCATGCTCGCATTTCGCCTCTTCGGAGGCGAGCGCGTCAAGACGATCGCGCAGCGCGCGCTCGTCTCCGGCCGCCAGATGCATGAGCGGAACCAGGTCGTCGTCATGCTGGTCGCGACGCGTTATGGCCAACTGCTCCTCTTCCGCGACGAGCGCGGCGACGCGCTCGCGGGCCTCGGCTATCTCGTCGTTGAGCTTTTTCACCTGCGCTCGATGCGCCGAGAGCGCTTCGATGTCGGTGTTGAGCGCATCCAGGCGCGCCATCATCTCGTCACGCTGGGGCGCCAGATCGCGAAATTCCTTGTCTTCACGCTTGAAGCGCTCGGCTTCTTCGAATGCGACTGCCAACCGCGCGCGCAGTTCGTCCTGTTCGGCTTCGAGGCGCACAAGCGAGCGAACGGCGCCTGCCGAACGCGATGTGTAACCGGCCAGCAGCTCATCGATCTTCGCGAGCGCATGAGCAGGGGACGCCCCCGTGCCCGAACCTGCCGTAAGCAGCTTCGCCGTCATGTCGGTCGTGTTGCGCAGTGAACGCAACTCGTCGCTCGTGAGCGCGAACATGGTCTGGAACGTTTCCTTGTCGATATCCGCGACAAGAGTCGTGTCGCCCTGCAGGCCGTCGACGTTGCGTACGCGCGTAAGCTCTATCTCGTCGGCTTCCCCGAACTCGCCGAGTACTTCATTACCGCCGCCTTCGCTGGCACCGCGCTGTTCGCCCATGCCAACGGGCTCGGCAGCATCGGGGATAGCGCCGGCGCCGTAACGTTCGCGAACGATTCGGTTCTCGCCGGCGTCGCCTCGGTCATGAGCTCCGCAGTTCTCGCCGGCGTCGCGTCCGCTGCGAGTTCCGCGGTTCTCGTCGGCCCTGTACTCTGCGCGCGGGACGGCGAAGAACAGCGATCCCGCACGCTCGGCGTTGGTCGGCTTGTACGTGTTGCGGCTGCCGCGTGCATCCTCCCAGCCGAATAGCACGCCGCCGACAAATGAGGCGAGCGTAGTCTTTCCCGCTTCATTGCGGCCGAAAACGACGTTGAGGTTCGGCGTGAACGGGCCCACCACTTTGCCGGAAAAGGCGCCGAAGCTTACAATATTGATGCGTTCGAGGAAGGGAGGCCTCATCGTTCGTCCCCCTGAGAAAGCAGGTCGAGCACGAGGTTCTCGGCATCTTCGGCCAGTTCCTGTACAGCACGGATGCACGAACCGGGCAGCGGCACATTCTTCTTCAGGAACTCGTCCTGCACATATGCCACCTCCCCCTCGGCGTTGCCGCGCTGCGCTTCGGCGACCTGCAGGAACACGGACGGGAACAGCCCTTCGCTTCTGAGCGCTTCCTTGTCGCGCGGCTGCACCGTCGCATCGAGCAGCGTGTCGCAAAAGAACTCCGAATAGGAGTCGTTCACGTGCTTGCGCAGGTCGTCCAACACCCCGGGGCGTTCGAGAAGCGGGTGCAAAGACGTCGCGCCCTCAAGCGTAATGCGCGCCACCATCTGCTCGCAGTGAGCTTTGCCGTTCTCGCGAAACAACTCGCGCATGATCTTGTCGGCGATGCCGGCCAGGCTATCGCAATCGGATACGTCCACGGCCATGCGCTGCCAAACAACGCTGGCGGTGGGAATGAACTCCACGCGGTTGCGCGCGCCTTCCGTGAGCGTGACCTGGTACACCCCGCGCTCACCGGTTTCTTTCACGTCGCGGCCCTGGATGCAGCCCGAGAATACAAGCCTAGGATCGTCGAACGACGGGTAGGCGAGTTTCAGGTGGATGTGGCCAAGCGCCCAATAGTCCATGCCCGCGCGCATGAGCACTCGCGGCTCGACCGGGGCCTTCACCGGATCGACGTCCAAACCTGTGTGCAACACGCCCACTGCGAAGGGGGCTTCGCCCGCACGCGGATGCAGCTCGGCAAGCGCCTGTTCGGCAGCAGCTCGCGTGACGCCTTCGGCGATGCATTCGTCGATAGGCCACGTCTGATTGTAGTAGCCGCGCCCACCGATGATGCAGAGCGGTTCGCCCTCGCGCACGAACAGCTCGAAGCCGGGACGATCGGCCGGCAGCATGCGCGTGCTCGGCGGGAACGCGAAGAAGTCGCGCGTCCACGATGTGTACGGATCGTGATTGCCCGAAACGAGGTAGGATGGGATGCCCGCTTTGTCGAGGCGCTTGAGTCCCTCGAAAAAGTGCAGGTAGTCACCGTAGGAGGCGCGCGCAGAGTCGAATATGTCGCCGGCAATGACCACGAAGTCGACTTGACGGTCAAGAGCGGCGTCGATCACGCGATCGTATGCTTCGACAATGGCAGAGAACAGCCGGTTGGCCCACACGTCCGACAGCGCCCGAAGCCCGCGAAACGACGCGCCCAGGTGGAGGTCGGCAGCGTGGATGAATGTCAGCTGTTTCGGCATGAGCCTAGTGTAGCGCTTGCGCGGTTCGGCTGCGATCAGGCATAGGCCCCCACGCGTGAATCGTCGATGAAATCCATGAAGCGCGTGAACTCAGCGTTGAATGCAAGCTTGATATCTCGCGTAGGTCCGTTGCGGTGCTTCGCCACAATGAGTTCGGCTTCGCCCATATTGGGGCGGTCGTCGCTTTCGGCCTCTACCTCATCCATGCTGCGATCAATGAACATGACGATGTCGGCGTCCTGTTCGATGGAGCCCGATTCTCGCAGGTCGGATAGCATCGGGCGCTTCTTGCCGCGCATCTCGACCTGGCGCGAGAGCTGCGAAAGCGCAATGACGGGCATGTCCATCTCCTTCGCAAGCACCTTAAGGCCACGCGATATCTCGCCCACCTCCACCGCGCGGTTGCCGTCGCGGCGCGTCTGGGGCGGCTGCATGAGCTGCAAGTAGTCAACCACGATGAGGCCCTTTTCAGCGCCGCGCAACTCACGGCGAGCCTTCGCGCGCAACTCCAGAATCGAGAGCGACGGAGTGTCGTCGATGTACATGTCCAACTTCGAGAGCGTGTTCGACGCGTCGGCGATTGCCCCCCAGTCGGACTCCTGCAGTTGCCCGGCACGCAGCCGCGACAGGTTGACGCGCGCCTCGGAGCACAGCACACGCTGCACCAGCTGCGCTGCGCTCATTTCAAGGGAGAGAAACGCCACGGTCACGCCAAGCTTGGCGGAGTTGGTAGCCAGGTTGAGGGCGAACGAGGTTTTGCCTACGCCGGGGCGCGCAGCCAGGATGACCAGGTCGCCCCCACGGAAGCCGTGGAACAAATCGTCGACATCTTGGAAGCCGCTCGGCACGCCAGCCATGCTGTTTTTCTGCTCGGCAAGCTTCGTAATCTCGTCGAAAGCGTCAGTGAGCAACGTGTCCATCTTCTTGAATTCCGAGGACACGCGCTTTTCGGTGACGTTGAACAGAATCTTCTCGGATTCTTCGACCACCACTCCCAGATCATCGGGCGCATCGTAGGCGAGCGCGTTTATTTCAGTCGATGCTCGGATGAGGTCGCGCAAAATGGAGGTGCGCTTGACGATGTCGACATGATTCTGCCAGTTCGTGAGGGCGAACGTGTTGTCGGCGAGTTCCACGAGATAGGGTTTGCCGCCCACCGCCTCCAGCTGGCCCATCGCTTTGAGGTTGTCGGCGAGCGAGATGTGGTCAATGGGAATGTGGCGCACGTACAGGTCGATCATCGACTCATAGATGCGCTGGTGGGCAGCGCGATAGAAGTTTTCCTTGACCAGTTTTGGCGCCACTTCCTCGATAGCCTCTTGGTTGAGCAAGCATGCCGCCAGCACGGACTTCTCCGCCTCGATGTTCTGCGGCTCCATCTTGCGCCGGTCGGTGACGGTGGCCTCATCGGGTGCAAAATCGGCGTTGTAAGGCGCGTTCGGGGACATGCTCTCTTTCCTCTCAGCATATGCGGGATGCAGGGCAAAGCCCTATGATACAACAACAATAACTGCAGGTCGCCACCTATTTTCGACGCGAGCGAACACCTCCGGTTATCCACCGCCATAAGAAAACCCCCTTCGTGCCCATCAGGGCGAAGGGGGTTTTCCACGTTTTCCACAACTTTGCGCGGTGGAAAACGTTTTTAAGCAGATCGTGCTATTCGGCAGTCTCTTCGGCCGGAGCATCAGCCTCCGGGGCCTCGGGGGCCTCGGGAGTCTCTTCGACAACCTCGACGTCCTCTTCGACCACCGTCTCCACGAGCTCGTCTTCGGAGCCCACAACGCGCAGTTTCACCGTCGTCTTGATGGTGCGGTAGATGGAGATGGACACCTCATGCTCGCCAGCCGTCTTGATAGCCTGGCCAAGCTCGATGCGGCGCTTATCGACCTCGATACCGGTGCTCTCCTTGAGGGCCTCGGCGATCATCTGCGACGTCACGGAGCCGAACAGCTGGCCCTCGTCACCCACCTGGGCGACGACCTTGATGAGGGCGCCGTCAAGCGTTTCCTTCATCTTGGTGGCATCGGCAACGCGATTCTCCTCGCGCTTGGCGATGTTGTGCTTGCGCTGCTCGAGCTGCTTCAGGTTGCCTTTGGTCGCGGGAATCGCGATGTTCTGGCGGAACAGATAGTTGTTGGCAAAGCCGGCGGCCACGTCGACAACGTCGCCTTCGCCGCCCTTGCCCTTCAGTTCTTGGAGCAGGATGACTTTCATGGTTCCTCCTTGCGCCTAGCGGCTGCGACGGTCGCCGCGGCCGCTGATGGCGGGAACCGCATAGGGCATCAGAGCCATCTCGCGAGCGCGTTTCACGGCGTTCGCGATGTCGCGCTGGTGCTGGGTGCAGGCACCCGTCACGCGGCGCGGCTTGATCTTCCCGCGGTCGGTAACGTATTTGCGCAGCATTTGCGTGTCTTTGTAGTCAATGTACTGCGTGTCCTCTTTGCAGAACTGGCAGTACTTGCGACGCGGCTGCTTCGCGTAATCGGACATTTCAAACCTCTTTCGTGTCGCTTAAAACGGGATGTCTTCGTCGTAGACCGAAGAAGAGGCATCGACAACCGGCGGAACCGCCGCAGGAGCGGGAGCCGGAGCGGCTGCAGGGGCAGCATAGCCGCCGCCATACGACGACGAATCGCTGTTGCGGCTCGACATGAACTCCAGTTCGTCCACGATCACCTCGAGCTTGCTGCGCTTCTGCCCTTCGCGCTCCCACTGGCTCCAGCGGAGCTTTCCCTCGACGGACACCTTCGTACCCTTGCTGAGATAGCGCGAAAGGCTCTCGGCACGGGCGCCGAACATGGTGCAGTCGATGAAGTTGGGGTAGTCCTCCCATTCGCCGGTCTGCTGGTTCTTGCGACGGTCGTTGACCGCCACGCCGAAACCGAGCACGGGAAGGCCGCTGGCCGTAGAGCGCAGCTCGGAATCCCTTGTAAGGTTTCCGCTGATGATCACTCTGTTGATGCTCATGTTGTCTACCTCTTCTCACATGCCAGGCCCGAAAGGCTTCGGGCCCGAAACGTCTTTTCTAGTCGCGATCCGGACGCTTGACGATCATGTGACGCGCGACCGCGTCGTTGATACGCAGGATTCGATCGAGTTCTGCAACATTGGCGGGATCGGCATGAAAATCGATGAGAGTGTAGTCACCGTCGGTCAGACCGTTGATCTCGTAAGCGAGTTTGCGCTTGCCCCAGTTGTCGACGTTGTCAATCGTGCCTTCGCCCTCGGCGATCGTGGTCTCGATACGCTTCATAACGGCGGCGCGGGTTTCTTCGTCGATAGACGGAGCGACAAAAAACAGCAATTCATAAGCCTTCATCAGCTCACCTCCTTTGGACTGTACGGCCCCGGTGCTGGTGAAGGCACACTACCCGGGGCAGGATTAGCCTGACTATTCTAGCAAAAGGGCGAGCACACGTAAGCCGCAACCGATCCGCTCATCCTTTTACACCGTTTCGCCACACTTCATGCACCGGCTCCGCCGACCCCCCGAGCCTTTGCGCCAATCTCCCATCAGCGTTCCGAATCCTTGCCCGATCTCGTATCAGCGTTCCGAGTCCATCCCGCCGCCTCCCTATGCCGAGTTGCGGCGGCGGGACAACGCCTTGTCCAGCCAACGTCCGAACTTCGCAAATCCATACTAGCAAGCTCAAACAGCGCTCCGATGGCGCACGTCAAACGCGGCGGGACGCTACATTCGACGCGGAACCGCCGCCGAGATGCTGCGAAATCAGCGTCCACCTGAAGCATGTCCAGCGCACACCTAACGGGCATCCAGCGCGCGTCCAACGTGTTTCTAACACGACAGCCAGTCCCCGCGCACTCAGCCTTCGTTCGACCGACGTTCGTGCGACCGACGTTCGTGCGACCGGCTCTTGTTCGACGAGCAACGGTTCGCGGGCGCTTTGCGAAAAAGTCGGTGCCGTGGTCGACGAGCAGGACGAAGCGCCACCGTAGGAAGCGCAAAAACGCAGGATGTTTCACGTGAAACATCCTGCGTTTCAAACTTCGCGGAGCAAACTGAAACGACCGCAGGCGCGAAAACGAAGGTCGGGTTTCGGAGGCCTGCGGTGGCGATGCAGTGGCTAGGCCTCGGGTTTTTCGGCATCGTCTTCGACAGCGTCGTCTTCGTCGTCGAGGTATTTCTCGTCAATCTCGTCATCGTCGTAAGCGTCGGCGCTCTTGAGTGCGACCATGAAGTTCGGAGCCTCACCGATGTAGGCAGGCTCTTCCTCGAAGACAAGCGCACCGTCTTCGTCGGCTTCGTACAGAAAACCGACGGCATAACCTTCGTCCTCGCCGGGCACGCCGCCCTCGGCAATGAGCGCATCCTTCGTACCATCGTCGATCTCGACGTACCCGTCGTAGCATAGGGCGTAGGCGTCCGCACCGCGCGCATTCTGCACCGTATGGCGAGCGAAGTTGAAGCACTCCTCGGCTGTCTCGCCGGGATGATTCTCAATGAAGAGGTTGTCCTTCACGACAAGCGCCGTGTACGGGATCACGTCCTCTCCCTGAAGCATCTTCTCCTTCGCTTCTTCAAGCGAGAATAGCAGCACCTTCTCCAAAATCTCAGGAATCTCGGGAACCTGCACGTCGGAGCTTTCTACTACGCGATCGGCCATAGCCTCGTCCTTTCAATTGCGGTGAGCGCGGCGCCGGACAACATCGATCCCCGGAGCGGTCGCGCGTGCCAGGAACCCGGTTTCAGCTCCATGCTTTCCTGATCGACAGCGGCCCAGATGGAACAGGCATGCCGAACGCGGAAACAAGCGGCGCGCCGAGCACGGAGCATTTCGGGATACCACTCGCTCGCCAAGTGGCGAAGCGCACGAGCATCGGTCCGAACAGCATCCGGTGCCACGCTTTTCGTTGCCACTCAGTGTAGGGGTTGGTGTACTTCGCACGCAGAAGAAAGCCCGGTTATTCGGCGTATCTTCAAATTTCGACGCGCATGACCGAACGGGCGATAAACCAACTCCGCGCACAGGAGAACCCGTGCAGACATCCCCTCGTACAGCGAACAGACTCCAAATAGCAGATAATCATCGGATGGGGATGCGGAAGACTTCGCGCACCCCGATCGAGCGCGAGGCGTGCGAGAACGAGAAAGGAATTCTCCCGATCTGGCATTTTTGCAGGGAGAACCACCAAGGCGGTTTCGCTGCCCCGATTCCATTTTCCCGAATTCGACGATTATTTGCCACCGCACCCACGTCAAGAATAAAAGCTGCAGAACACAGATCGCTGATTCTCCTCAAGCCGAGAAGGCGGGGATTCTTCGTCGCAGATAACGATGCGCTACATTTGGGGCCTAGTGATGGCGATGGCAGCCGCGGTGGCAGGAGCGATGCCCGCGACGACCCTTCTTCTTGCATTTGATGCCTTTATCCTTTGCTGCAAGAATAATCTTCTCAGTGATCGTATTGAGCTGGGCTATCTCCTCTTCAGTGAGGCACGAAAGGATCTCTTCGGCAGTGCGGTCATTGGCTGCGAGACGCTTTTCCGCGACAGTGCGCCCCTCATCCGTGAGCTTCACGATGTAGGTGCGCTTGGCGTCGGCGCCCTCAATGGCGACGAAATCGTTGCGCTCGGCCTTCTTGACGATATCCTTTAGATCGCGTCTGCTGATGCCGATGATATCCACCAACTCGCGCTGCGTGGCAGCGCCGTCGCGCTCAAGCAGCGCGCGCATAAGCGCTCCCTGACCCTTCTTGAAACTTTTCGGCCCGTTTTTGTGAAATGTGCGGCGTACGAACTTGTCGGCTTTTTTGAGCTGGTTCAATGTGGCGGTCGCTTCATTCATGGAGGACTCCTTCTTCGATGTGCGCCTATCTTCGCTTTGCCCGTCTCGCATTCACTATAAGCCCCGAGCACGGGTATGCGCCTATTCACGAGAAGAAAATCACTCTTCAGACCCGAGAACCAGTCGGCCCAGGACGCCGCGGCCCCGAGCACGGGCGGCAGGGCGGCCCGTCCCGTGCCCTCCCGGGCGAGCCCACGGGGCCCGAGGGGCTACTCGGATTCCTGGGGGACCTCCACGTTGTAGGAGGCGTCTTCGGGCATGTCGTTGACGACGATCTCGGCCTTCGACTTGAAATCGGCGAACCAGTCCCGGTAGCCGCCGTCGGAGGCTTCGCTTTCGAAGGAGGCGCGCGCAGCCTCCAGGAGGGCCTCGGGAACCTGGCCGACCTCGGTCAGGCCGCCTTCGGGGACGTCGAACTCATCGGTGCACATGACGAGGCAGACGCCCTCTTCGGTCTCGAACGGCTCGCTTACCTCGCCCGCCTCCAGGCCGGCCAGCGCCTCGGCGTAGGCCTCCCCCACCGGCGAGAGCGCGTCCCATCCCCTGTCGCCGCCGGTGGCGGCACCCTCGTCGGCGGCGCGCTCGTCGGCGGCGTCGGCGAACTGGACCTCGCCGGATTCGACGGCGGCGCGCAGCTGCTGCGCCTCGTCGGCGCCATCGGCTGCGAACAGGATGCACGAGGAGCGCTTGGCCCCGTCGTAGCCGGCGGCCCGCTCGAGCAGCTGCCCGTCGTCAGGTGCGGCGGCCTCGGCGAAGGAGTCGGCGAGCGCCGTCTTGAGAAGCGAGAGCTCCACCTGGGCGCGGTAGGCCTCTTCGGTCGTGTGCGAGGAGGCGAGCGCCTCGCGCCAGGCCTCGTCGGACTCGTAGCCCTCCTTCGCCTTCTGCACGGCTTCGTCCACCTCGGCGGCGTCGGCCGACACGCCGCGCTCGCGGGCCGCCTGGCGCACCAGCTCCTCGTCGACGTAGTAGTCCACCACCTCCTGGCGGACGGATTGCGGGGTGTAGCCGTTGTCGGCCAGCCACGTGGCCCATGCGCCGTCGTCTTCCAGCGACGAGGTCGCGCGGAAGTCGTCGATGTAGGCGGCGACGGTCTCCTCGGCGACGGGCGTCCCGTTCACGGTGGCGGCCGGTGCGGCGCCGCCGCAGCCAGCCAGCCCGATCGCGCAGCTTAGGGCAAGCGCCGTCGCGATCACCGCGCGGGCGGGATTCGATGCTTTCATAAAACGTTTCCTTTCTCGTGCGGGGAAAGTTCCCCCTGTGTTTTCGGGATGGGCCGCCCTTCGCAGCCGGCGGCGTGCTCGGCAGTCTCGAGCAGAGCGAGACCGGTCCGGGTGATCCGGTAGGAGTTCTCGGCCGAGGCGCCGTTGGGGTGGGTGCGCCGGGTCGCGTCGAGCGCGCCTTTGCGGACGAGGCGCTGCAGGGCGCAGCGCGCCTGGCAGGCGGAAAGCCCCGTCTTCGCGGCGACGTTCGCGATGGACACGACCGCGCCGCGCGGCCCGTCTAGGTGCGCTTGCACGCAGGCCAGGACCGCCAGCTCGCGCCCGGCCGACACCGACGACTTCACTCGCGGCACGGCCGTCGCCCCACATCCCGCCCGTCCGGCTTGCGGGGAGCCTCGTCGCGGCGCGGGCCCTCCCGCCTGCGGGCCTCGACGGGCCCGGGGCGAACCTCGAGCCTGCGGGCGGCGGCGTCGATCTCGTCTTGGAGGACCTCGTAGCCGGCCTTCGTGAGGACGTAGCGGTTCGCCCGCTGGCCCCCGTCCTCGTCGAAGCGCGCCTCCACCACGATAAGCCCCTCGCCCTGCAGCGCCCGGCAGGCGCTGCGCACGCGGCCCTCGGTGAGCGCGAGCGAGCGCGTCATCAGGCCGAAGGACGTGCCCTGGCCGGAGTTCTCCTCCGCGCGGACGGCCAGGTACGCGAGCACGCGCATCCTGGTCCTCTCGAGCGTCTTCCTATCCGTGCGAGCCATGTCTGTCCGCTCCTTTCAAACGCGCTTTACGAAACCGTCGCCTTGATGACGGTGCGGACGCTTCTTGTGCCCGCACTGATGGTCTGCGCGGGACCGATGGGCGAGGCGGACATCGTGAGCGTATCGGCCTCCCCGGGCCGGATGGATCCGGTGAGGAGCACCTCGCCGGAAGCGCCGCCCACGGCCTGCTTGATGTTCTGGCCGTTGAGGGAGAGGACCACCTCGTCGAGCAGGCGCTGGTCGTCGGTGGTCTCGTAGAGCGCCAGGCGCACCGCCTTGGTGGAGCGGCTCTCGTTTTCCACGGCCACGCTCACGTCCCGCGTGCCCGCCTCGTCCAGGCGGCCCTCCTCGTCGGTTTTGATGGTCATCTTGATGTTGGAGGGCAGCACCACGCTGATGACGTCCTCCACCTCGCCCACCTTGCCCGTGAGCACCGTCTCGACCGCCGCGCCGTCGCGGTCGATGATCGCCTCCGCGCCGAACGCGGGGGCGGCGCAGGCGAGCGCGAGCGCGGCCGCCGCGCAGATCACCCTGCCGGGCGCTGCCCTGTACGTCAGTCTTTCCATGTCAGCCTCCCACCTTCACCTTCACTCCGGCAGCCACCGTGCCGATGTAGCTTTTGTCGTCTGTCCTGTACGCCTCCACCAGCGCCGTGCAGTCGTACTCGCCGGTGGGCACCATGGCGTCGAGTGCATCTTTCTCCACATAGGTCCCCGGCTGGAGCAGCCCGGTGGCGTACACCTCCTCGCCGGTGTCGTCGCGCACGAGCCTGAGCCTTGTGTACTTGGCGTTGCCGGCCGGGTTCTCGAACATGACGGCGCCCTCAGACGAGGGGGTCTCGAACGCCATGCGGGTGTTGACGGAAAAGCCGATCATGCCCTCGTCGAGCGCGCGCCGATCCTTTTCCGAATCCTCCTCGCCGAAAAGCGCGCCCACCACGATGTTGCTCTCCATGTCCTCGTCGGGCCGATCGTGCAGAGCACACCACGCGCACGCGAGCGCCACCGCCAGCAGCAGCGCGGCGAGCGCGGCGATGCGCACACGCCGGGCGCGCCGGGCGTCGTCGGGCGGGTGCGGAAAGGGCGCGGCCATCAGCTGCTCTCTTTCCGCGATCCGCCGCCGGCGGCCTCGGGGCCGGGGGCGGGGGCGTCGGGCGATCCGGGGGCGTCAGCCTGCGGGGCCTCGGGAGCCTGCGGGGCCTCGGGAGCCTCGGTCTGCGAGCCGTCGGGAGCGTCGGGGCCGGGGGCGTCAGCCTGCGGGGTGTTGGGCGATCCGGCCTGCGAGCCGTCGGGGGCCTCGGGGCCGGGGGCGTCAGCCTGCGAGCCATCGGGCGATCCGGCCTGCGGGGCGTCGGGGGCCTCGGGGGCCTGCGGGGTGTCGGGTTCGGGATCCTCTTCCTCGTCGCGCTTCTTGCGGCGGACAAGCAGGATGACGAACAGGACTAAGGCGAGCAGCGCAAGCAGCGCCGCGAGCAGCCACGGCCAGGGGCATGCCGAGCCCTCGTCGGACCCATCGGACTTATCGGAGGCGGAAGAGCCGGGCTTCGCGGCATCGCCCTTCTTTGCGCCAGGCGCAGACGATCCCGCGCTATGCGGCGCGGCGGCATCGCCAGGCGCGGCGGCATCGTCGGCGGTTTTGGATGCGCCGTCGCGCACGTCCACGGTGGGCATGGGGTTCGCAGGAGGCCGCGTCGAGCCGTCTTCGCCACCGACGTCTGGCTCACGCGAGGGCCCGGGGTCTTCTGCGGGCTTGTGCAACACCACATGCCACACCTCGCCGGCCAGGCCGTGGCACACGAACCGGGCGGTGAACGTGCGGTAGCCCGCCTTCGACACGGACACCGCGTAGGAGGCGTTCTTGGACAGGCCGGACACGCGCACATCCCCCTCAGATCCGGTGGTCTGCGAGGACGACCCGCCCTGCACCGTCACGGACGCGCCGGGGACGGGGCGCCCCGAAACGTCGAGCACGTGCACCTTCGCCGCGTACGTGACGGCCGGCGGCTTGGGGGCGTCCACCTCGACCTCGATCGTCACCTCCACCTTCGCGTCCACATCCACATCCACGTCGGCGGCCAGGGCCTGCAAAGGGGCGCCCGATGCGAGCGGTACCGCCAGCGCGGCGACAAGGCACGCAAAAAGAAGCGGTCTCGCCGCCGCGCGGAGCCCGCTCGCCGGGGCCGTCCGCGCCGTTCCTTCTGCCTGCCTGGTCATGGTTCTACCTGCTTTCAGTCGCTTGGAGCCGGATCCCGGGGCGTCCCGGGGGCCGTTGATCGTGCAAATGCCTTACGCGGGGCATCTTCGGAGCGGGCGGCGAGGGGACATCCCTCGCCGCCCGAACGGTTTCGAATGCCTCGGAGCCAGAAGCTAGACCGTCGGCTTGGTGGAGGTCACCGTGAACGTCGGCTTGATCTGGAAAGAGTCGCCATCGGTCCATCCGGCCGGGTTGACCTGGCCGTAGATCATCATGGCGTCGGATTCTTTCGCTGTCGTGCCGTCGGTGGAAGCCTCGATCTCGCCCTTGTTGTCCTTGTTGAACGGATAGTACTTCGTCGTCGAAGTGGTCAGCCAGTCGGTGTCCGTGCTGAAGTCGGCCGGCGCTTCGGCGACGGACTTGATGCCGATCATCATCTGATCGCGGTTCGACGCGGTGTAGGTGGGGGCGGTGTTTTTCAGGTCGGGCGTCACCGTCGTGCCGGGGGTGGCGGCCGACGTCGCGGCCACGCCGGAGATGTAGGCGTACACCTTCACGCGCGAGAGGTTCTTCACCTTGTAGTTCGTGGGGCTCGTGAACTGGCCGTGCTTGTTTGAGGTGGTCGAAGCGCCGGAGCCGGTGTCGCCTGCCGCGGCGTCAGCGACACCCGCCGTCGCGCCGGGGTCGACGTTGAACGCCACGGTGGTGGGCATACTCACCGACAGCGTGGTGGCCTTGATGGTGCCGGTGAGCGTGGTTTCCGTGCCGTCGAGGCCGATGGTCTTGTCGGTTTCGGCCTTGGTGCCCGTCGAGTCTTGGGTCGCCTGCTCCGATCCGTTGTAGTTCGCCGCGAGCGCCGTTGTGGGCACGCATATCGCGGACGCGAGGGCGACGCTTAGCGCGAGGGCCCCTATCTTCGTCTTTCTCATATACCTTCCTCCTTCATTGCAGATGCTCTCCCCTTGCCGGGGCTTCGCTTGTGCGGCGCGGTGCCGCTTCGTCCCGCTCATGCCAGACGCACCACCTCCCTTTTTCCGGGAGGCTCGCGCCCTGCGCCGGGCGGGCCGGCCCCTGCGGGCCACAGATGCGTCGTCCTTTCCATGCAACGCCCCCTATCCCTGCACGTAGACCGTGATCTCGGCGGCCGCCTGGCCGATGGGGGCGTTGTCGGAGAGCTTGTAGGTCTCGAAGTAGGCCGTGCAGGGGTACTCCCCCGGCTCCAGATCCGCCTCGAGCGGGGCGCTTTCGATGTACTGGCCGGGATCGAGGTATCCCGACTGGTAGATCTTCTCGCCGTTGTCCTTGCGGTAGATCGCACAGGTGAAGCGGTTGTTGTTGATCTCGGCATTCTCGATCATGAGGTTGCCCGGGCTCGCGCCGTCGGGAAACGACGGTGTGACGTTGATGGAGAACGTGAGCATGCCCTCGTCGACAATCTTGTCGAGGTCTTCGAAATCGCCGGAAAGCGAGCCGACGCGGGCGTTGGCGTCGGGCAGCATGCCGTCGCGGTTCGGATCGGGGGAGGTCAGCCATAAAAACAGCGCGATGCCGGCCGCGATGAGCAGCAGAAGCAGGATGGAGAGCACCACCCATTTGCGCTGGGACTTCTTCGCGGGGGCGCCTGCGGGCGCGGGGCTCGCGGGGGCGCCTGCGGGCGCCCCGCG
>NZ_PPEK01000020.1 GCF_002899715.1 Enteroscipio rubneri
AGATGTGTATATGAGCCAGCCGCCCGCCCTCGAAGCGACGCCGGTTAGCGGCTCTGATCCAGCTTGCATACGGCTCACGCACCTCGTCGCCCGAAAAGCCTGTCCCCAAAATCGCGTCGACAACCGCGGCGGCGCCGTCTACGGCGTCGATGAGCACATCGGCGTCGGGCGCGATGAGCACCGTGAGCGGCAGCTTGCGCGCCGATATCTCGGAGAACGTCTCGATTGCCGTCTGGCGGGCCGGTTCCGCACGGATTCTTTCGGCAAGCTCAGCTGCCACGAGGGTCGTTGGATACCCAGCTTCCGCAAGGATGCGGGCACATACCCACCCGTCGCCTCCGTTGTTGCCCGAGCCTGCCAGCACCACGACGGGAGCTGGATCGGGCACGTGCGCACGTACCGTGTCGGCAACGGCGCATCCGGCACGCTCCATGAGCTCGGAAAGTGGTGTGCCATCCTGCGCGATACGCCGCTCGAGCTCCCCGATCTCGGGTACGTCGAGCACCTGGCGCCTCTCGCGTTCGCGCTCAACCCCCGCGACTGTCATAACCCGCGTGTTGGACAGCAAGCCGTTGAGCATGACGAACGGACGTTTCTTCACGGCTGCCCGCATGGCCCGCACGATGAGCGATGCGCCCCAGATGGACATGAACGCGATCCAGACCCAAACGACGACCGCTCGATGCTCTACGGCGAACGCTGCGACGGCGTTCATCTCGCCGGCCTTCGACGGATCGAGATCCAATACGCCGAACAGCAGCGCGAAGGGAACCGTGGCGAACAGATAGAGCAGGCCGTAGCGCGCGAGGATCTGGTACCAACGGGCGCAGGAGGCGTCGGAGCGCACGATGCGCAATTTCAATAGCCGCTGGCCGAGCGTTTGGCCGTGCGAGCATGCGGGCACGGCAACGAAGAAAGTTACGAGTGTTATGAGCTCCAGAGCCTGCACGGCGAACCCCCACGATCCGCCCGCTGCTTCGAGCGTCTCGCGCGCCCCAGCCGAAGCGACGATCGATGCGAGTGCACCCGCCGCCGCTTGGGCCAAGATCAAGTCGATGCCGAACGACAGCGCTCGCTGGGTGACGCTCGCGCGCACGCCGGCCTCGCGCGCCTCCTCGTCTACGAGGCGCATGTCGGGCAGCACGCGCATGGCGGGTCCGACCATCCAGAAGCCGATCATCGCGCCGAACGTGTTCAAAATCAAGTCATCTACGTCGAACAACCGGTACGGATGAGCATAGACTCCCCAAAGACCCGTGAGCTGCGTGAGCTCGAACGACAGCGTGACCAGAAAGCCGATAAAAAGCGTCTGCCACCAGGTGCGTCGGAAATAATAGCGCAGATACATGCCCAAAGGCACGAGAAGAAGCACGTTGAAAAGGGCTTCGTAGACGGAGGGGTCGCGCAGCGTGGCGAGCCAGGTGGAAGGATCGCCTGCCGAAAACGGCGTCTCGGCGAGGAACTCGTGCACAAAGCTGAACGGTACGAGCTGCGGGGTTTGGGCGTACGGCACCACGGCTGCGCGGTTCTCGGGCAGGGGCAGCAGCACGAGGAAGTACGCGCACAGAAGATAGAACACGAACGAATACACGACGAGGGTGTGCAGCCACGGAACGGAACCGAATTTGCGATATTGGAAGACGAGGTAGGGAAGCGTGATGACAAAGGCGAGCAACGGGAAAGCAACTGCCGCCAAAACGATGTTGGACACGTAGACGTTCATGAGGGGGAAGGAGGGCCTTTCTGGATGTTGGATAGATGCCGTGGGTCGCGATTCGATCGAATGGAGGCTAGTCGCCGTCCTCCTCGCATGCGCGGCTTTCAAGATCGAGCAGATAGGCTTTTATCTTCGAGCCGCCGGCGTAGCCGACGAGCGAGCCGTTCGCGCCGATCACGCGATGGCAAGGAACGACGATAGGCAGCGGATTCCTATTGTTCGCTCCTCCGACGGCACGGCATGCCTTCGGATTGCCGATAGCTGCAGCGACCTCGCTGTAGGAGCGCGTCTGGCCGTAGGGTATGTCGGAGAGCGCAGCCCATACGCGCTTCTGGAACTCCGTTCCCTCAGGAGCGAGCGGCAGATCGAAAGCGCGCCGTTTACCGGCAAGGTATTCTTGCAGCTGGTTTGCCGCGCGGTTTGTGAGCTCGGTCGCCCGCCGCTCGCCGGGGAGCGGCGGGCTGCCGAACGCGATGGCTGTGATAGCCGAGCCGTCCGAGGCTACCGTGAGGTGCCCGAGTGGTGTCTGGTAGGGATAGTACGTCAAGCATTTCGAAGCCATGATCGCCCCTTCCGGTCGATTTCGCATCATTATACTGCATGCCGTATTCCGACTCATGCATCTCGGCGTTGCGCGCATCGGGCGCCGCCCATCGCTTCTGCATGTGGTTTCTCCGCCGCCAGGCGTCGGAGAGACGCCGCGTTTGCGTCGTTGAGCTAGAATGGATGAAGCGATCAACGTGAGGAGTCCTGATGTTCGAACCGGTGAAGATAGCGCCTTCCATCCTGTCGGCCGATTTTATGGATCTCGGGCGCGATATCGCGCTCATTGAGGAGGCTGGCGCGGGGTATGTTCACGTCGACGTCATGGACGGCCATTTCGTCCCGAATCTGACGATGGGCGTGCCGGTGGTCAGACAGTTAAAAAAGGCCACATCGCTCCCGCTTGACGTGCATCTGATGATCGACAATCCCCTCGAGCAGGTGCCGTGGTTTCTCGATGCGGGCGCCGATTCCGTCACCGTCCATGTTGAGGCGCTCGACGAGGCTGGTCTGTTCCGGGCTGTTTCGGACATTCGCGGGTCGGGGGCCCGGGCCGCTGTGAGCGTGAAGCCGGCGACGCCGATCGAGGCCGTGGTGCCCGTCATCGGCGAAGTGGACATGGTGCTTGTCATGAGCGTGGAGCCGGGCTTCTCGGGCCAAAGCTTCATCGAAGGGAGCGATGCGCGCGTTGCGCGCGTCGTGGAGCTTGCACGCATGGCCGGCGCGAGTCCGCTCATCCAGGTGGACGGGGGGATCGGCGTTGCAACGGCGCCGTGCGTGGCCGCTGCTGGGGCCGATGTGCTCGTGTGCGGCAATGCGGTGTTCGCGGCGAAGGATCCTGGGGCGGCTCTCGAAGCCGTACGCACGGCTGCCGAGGAGGCGCGTGCGGCCGCCCTCGGGCTATCCGACATACTGGACGAGGTTTGAGCAATGCCTGTGCCTTCGGATTACGTGTATCTCGACTACGCTGCCACGGCGTTGCCGCGCGCCTGTGCCTTGGAGGCCATGGCTCCATTTTTTGCTCCCGGATTCCTCGGCCTGATGCACGGGGCGAACGCGAACTCGCTGCATACGCCCGGTCGTACCGCCTTCGCCGCGCTCGAAGACGCCCGCGCTTCCATTGCGCGAGATCTGGGCGCACGTCGTCCCGGCGAGATCATCTTCACCTCGGGGGCGACCGAAGCCGACAACATGGCCGTGCTCGGTATTGCCCGCGCTGCAGCCGAAGAGCGTCGCCGGCACGGCCGCACGGCGTCGCCGCACGTTATCGTATCGGCTATCGAGCACGAAGCCGTCCTGGCGCCGGCGCGGCTTCTTGAGGCGGAAGGCTTCCGCGTCACGCGTCTCAAGCCGAACCGCCAGGGGTTCATCGAGGTCCACGCCCTCGAGGAGAGCCTCGATGAGGACACGGTGCTTGTGAGCGTGCAGGCCGCTAACAGCGAGGTCGGTAGTGTCCAGCCCGTGGCGGCACTCGCGCACGCGGTCCACGCGGCAGGTGCGCTTATGCACACCGACGCCGTGCAGGCGCTCGGTAAGGCACACATCGATCTCGGTGCCCTCGGCGTGGACGCGGCGTCGTTCTCGGCACACAAGATCGGAGGCCCGAAGGGAGTCGGGGTCCTTTTTCTTAAGGCTCGCACGCCGTTCGCTGCGCAGATGCTCGGCGGGGGGCAGGAATCGGGACGGCGCAGCGGCACGCAGAACGTGGTCGGCGCCGTGGGGTTCGCGGCCGCCTGCCGCGAGGCTGCGGAGGAACAGGAGGCCGAGGCTGCCCGTCTACGCGGCCTGCGCGATCGGCTCTATGGGTCGCTGACCGGCTTCGGACCGGTCGAGGCGACGGTCGATGTGGCGGAAGGCAGCGAGGACTTCCTTCCCAATATCGTCAACGTTTTGGTGGACGGTCTGGAGAGCGAGACACTCGTTCTCCGCTACGACCGCCAAGGCTTTGGCGTGTCGGGAGGATCGGCCTGCTCGTCTCGTTCGCTCGAGCCGAGTCACGTGCTGCGCGCGATCGGCATTGACGCCGATCGCGCGCTAGGGGCTCTGCGTATCTCGATGGGACGCGACACCCGGCAAAGCGATGTGGACGCGTTCATCAACGCGACAGCGACGGTGCTGGACTGGAACTGATAATCGGCCCGTACGCGGCGAGCAGCCGCTCGCGGGCCGCCGATGCGGAGGTATACCGAGCATGGAACTGATCACCACCCATACGCATACCTGCTTCACTAATCATGGCGAAGGAACGGTGGAAGAGCTCGTCTCGGCCGCTGCGGCCGCCGGTGTGGCCACCATCGCCGTGACCGAGCATTACCCGCTGACCGATGCGTTCGATCCGCGGCACTACCTGGCCATGCCCGAGCAGCGAGTGGGTGAGTACCTGTCCGCCATCGATAAGGCGCGCGCGGCCCATCCCGAGATCGAGGTCATCGCGGGCTGCGAACTGGACTGGCTTGGCGACGACGATGACCGCGACTTGACGGCGGAAGATCTCTCGCCGTTCCAGCTTATCCTGGGCTCCGTGCATTTCGTCGACCGGTGGCCTTTCGACGACCCCGCTCAGCGCGGGCGCTGGGACGAGGTGGGTGCCGACGATATCTGGCGCCGCTACTTCGAGGTGTGGTGCGAGGCCGTGTCCTCCGACGCTCCCTTCCAGGTGATGTCGCATCCCGACCTCGCAAAGAAGTTCAACTTCTATCCCAGCTTCGATCCTCAGCCGCTCTACGACCGGGCGGCCGAAGCGTGTGCAGCGGCGGGCCGCATGGTGGAGGTGAACACGTCGGGGACCTACTATGCCTGCAAGGAGATGTTCCCCGCGCCGGCCTTGCTGGCGACGTTTCGCCGTGCAGGTGTGCCCTGCACGGTGGGTACCGACGCGCACAAGCCCGAACATGTGGCTCGCGACATCGAGCGTGCATACCGTCTTATGGCGCGAGCCGGTTATCGAACGGTAACAGTGCCGACAGCCGATGGCGACCGCCGCGAGGTTACCATCGAGCTGTAAGCTCCTTCGGCCGAGTTGGCTGAACATATGAAAGGACATGACCATGGTTGCTGCGAAGAAGAACCGGGAAGACGGTGCGGGCGCGGAGGGACTCGCGCGCCGCGCGTCGGGCCCGTTATCGAAACAGATCGTCGCGATGACGACCGGAGCGCTCGAGCAGGCATTGCTCGCGGAGTTTCCGGCCGCCGACGCCGAGCCCTGGGATCGCACCGGGATGACGGTGGGCGATCCTGCTCGGTTGGTGAGCGGCGTGGCTGTCGCGCTCGATCCGACGGTGGAGGCCATCGAGGCGGCTGCCGAGCGAGGCGCGAACGTGCTCGTGACGCACCATCCTGCATACCTCGCTGCTCCCGATTCCTTCATGCCGGCATCGTCGGTCGCTGTAAATCCCGGCGCGGGGGTATGGCGCGCTGTCGAGCGTGGTGTGTCGGTCATGTCGTTCCACACCGCCCTCGATGTAAGCGCGCGCGTTCAGCGCGTGCTCCCCGGCATGCTCGGCCTTGCGCTGCAGAGCGTGCTCGTGCCCATAGAAGGATCGCATGCCAAGGGCTATGGGCAGCTGTGCGAGCCGGGAGAGGACGACGGCCTTTCGCTCGGCCAGCTGGCAGCCCGCTGCACGTCGGTGTTCGGACGCGCGCCGCGCGTGTGGGGCGATTTCTCGCGCGAGCTCGATCGCGTCGCCACGTGTACAGGCGCTGCGGGCGATGTGGCGCGCGCCGCTCTGCGGGCGCAAGCGGATTGCCTCGTGTGCGGGGAGATCAAGTATCACGACGCCCTTGAGTTCTCGCAGGCGGGTCTCGCCGTCATTGATATAGGCCATGACACGAGCGAGCTTCCTCTCGTTGCCGTGCTTGCGGCTGCCGTCCAGGCTGCCGGCATGCCCGAAGCCATGGTGTCTATCGTGGATCAAGGGGAAAACTGGGCCTATCCCGAAACGGTACGGGTATAATGGAGGAGGCGCCGCGGCCGCGGCGCCGTTTCCTCAGACGAAGGAGCCGCATGCGCGTAGACACCGACGATCTGGCCACGCTGTTGAAGATGCAGCACATCGACCTGGACATCATGCGAGCGAGCAAAAAGCTCCAGCAGCTCCCGCAACGAACGGCCATCCTTGAAGCTCGTACGAAGAAACGGGGAATCGAAGAAAAGCGCGATCAGCTCGACGCGCTTCACGCCGAGGCCGACGCGCGACTCGCGCGCATCAGCGAAGAGGACGGCCTGCTCGTCGAGAAGCAGCGACGTGTGCAGGAGGAGATCGATGCGTCGCATGGCGGCTATCGCGACGTGGAGGCTCGGTCGAAGGAGCTCAACGGGCTCGCGAAGCGTCGCAACACCTTAGAGGGCGAACTCTCGGCCGTGAGCGATGAGCTTTCGAAAATCGAGGGCGTGCAGGTCCAGGTGGCGAAGATGATGAGCGATCTCGATAAGCAGGAGGCGCAGGCCACGGAGTCGTTCGTGCGTGAAGGCGGCGCGCTCAAGCAGGATCTTGCCCGGCTCGAGACCGAGCGCGCGCATCTGAGCGCATCGCTGCCAGAGGACCTTGCCGCTCTCTACGAGAAGACGGCAGCGCGCACGGGCGGCGTGGCCGTAGGCAGGTTGCAGGGCGGTAGCTGCGGGGTGTGCCGCATGGCCATCGAGGGCGGACGGCTCATCGATATGAAGGCGAAGGGCAACGTGGCGCCGTGTCCCCAGTGCGGGCGCCTGCTCATCATAGAGTAGGCGAGGGGTTCGCGCTATCCCCTCGCAGGTTGCATCCTCTTCGAGATATGCACC
Source organism: Enteroscipio rubneri (assembly GCF_002899715.1). GTDB lineage: Bacteria > Actinomycetota > Coriobacteriia > Coriobacteriales > Eggerthellaceae > Enteroscipio > Enteroscipio rubneri. The sequence goes on from NZ_PPEK01000020.1 coordinate 7,038, forward strand.
GGTTCACGTATCCGATCTTCGCGTCGAAAGGGCGGGCTTCGGCCTGCACGCAGCAAGACGACCCTCGTCCAACGCAAAAAAGCCCGTGCGAACGGGCTTTTTCAATGCGAGATACTCGACGCCGACGGATCGACCGGCGAACCTGCTAGGCGCGCTCCACCTTGCCGGCCTTCATGCACTTCGTGCACACGTTGGCCTTGCGGACACGACCGTTCTTGTCTTTGATCGTGACCTTCTGAATGTTGGGACGGAACCAACGATTCGTCACGCGGTGCGAGTGGCTGATGCTGCGTCCCGCGACCGGTGCCTTACCGCAAACTTCACAAACCTTCGACATCGTTCTCACTCCATTACCTTGGTTGCTGAATCGGCTGCATGCCGTTGAGGGCAAAAAAGCCTTCATACTATAGCACATATGAGAAATGGGTTACAAGAATTTTTCGTGTAATATACTTTGCGCTGCGATCAGGCACGTCACCACGCCCCGATCCCTTGCGCTATACTGCGAAGGCAGGTTTCGGTCGCGCGCGGGAAGTCCGCGCCGTGAAAGGAATGCCATGAACGATACGATACCCGGCAACCTCCATGTTGCCAACGACGTGCTGGCCGACATGGTCGGCAATGCGGCGCTCGAATGCTATGGCGTCGTGGGCATGGCCGCGCCTTCGGCGGTCGACGGCATCGCCAAGATCCTGCCCGCTTCGCGTCTGAGGCGCGGCGTGGTGGTGACGTCCACCGACGCGGGCGTGCATGTGGAACTCTACGTTGTCATCGAATACGGTACGAATATCAACACGGTCTCCCAGAACCTCATCGACCAGGTCACGTTCGCTCTCACCGAGTACGCCCGCGTTCCGCTCGACGGCGTCGAGGTGCACGTGCAGGGCGTCAAGGTGCGCAAATAGCCCCGATTCCGCATCGGCCGCATCGCCGCGCATTCGGCGCGAAGCGGCCTAACGCTTAAGGAGAAACGAACCGTCATGTCAGAATCCTATACCGCGAACGACCTGCTCAATGCAATAGCCGCTGCGAGCAAGACGTTGGGCGAGCGCCGGGACGAGATCAACCGCCTGAACGTCTTCCCGGTTCCCGATGGCGACACGGGCACGAACATGTCGCTTACGCTGGAATCCGTCGTAGGAAACATCGCATCCTTGCCCATCGGGGCCGACGGCGTTGCGATTCGCAAGGCGATCACGACCGGGGCTCTTATGGGCGCACACGGCAATTCCGGCGTTATCACCTCGCAGATTCTGCGCGGCCTGTGCGAGGGCAGCGTCGGCTGCGAGGATGTCGACGCCGCCAGCATCGACGCAGCGCTCTCGCATGCGGTCGACGTGGCCTTCTCGGCGGTCCGCAAGCCGGTCGAGGGCACCATCCTCACGGTGCTCAAAGATAGTGCGGCGGCTGCCAAGCGTGCGCGCAAGAAGAAGCTCGCGACGGAGGAGGCGCTCGCCGCGGTCGTCGACGAGGCCTACGCCTCGGTCCAGCGCACGCCTGATCTGCTGCCCGTGCTCAAGGAGAACGGCGTCGTGGACGCGGGAGGATACGGGCTGGCCATTTTCTTCGATGCGTTCGCTTCCGCTCTGACCGGGCGCGAGGGCCCGATGCGCGACGAGCTGGCGTTTGCGCGCCAAGCCGCTCCGAAGGTCGAGATCGAGCAGATCAACGATTGGGAGGGTTCGGATTACCGGTACTGCACGGAGTTCCTCGTGCATTCCGACGAGGTCGACGTCGATGCAGCCAAGGATTTCTTGCCCACGATGGGCGATTGCGACCTCATGGTGGGCATGCATCCTAACTTCAAGGTGCACGTGCACTCGAACCGTCCCGACGAGGTGCTGCGGTGGTTCCTCGACCACGACGCGCAGGTCTCAGAGGTGCACATCCACAATATGCAGCAGCAAAGTGTCGCGCGCAGCGACGCTCTGGCTGCCGAGCGTCAGGCCGAGGTCAAGCCGCTCGGCTTCGTGGCCGTTGCGGCGGGCGAGGGCAACGCGAAGATCCTCGAGAGCCTGGGTGTGGACGTGGTCGTTTCGGGCGGTCAGACCATGAACCCCTCGACGAAGGACCTGCTCGACGCCGCCGGTCGCGTGAACGCCGATGCCGTCATCATACTGCCAAATAACAAGAATATCATCATGGCAGCCCAGAGCGCCTGCGAGCTGTCGGAGAAGCCCTGCGCGGTCGTGCCCACGAAAAGCGTGCCGGAGGCGTTCGCGGCTCTGTTCGGGGTCGATGAGTCTGCAAGCCTGGAGGACAACGTCGAGGCGATGACGGAAGCGTATGCTGACGTCAAGACCGGCGAGGTGACCACTGCCATCAAGGATTCGAAGGATGCGGCAGGCAATCCCATCAAAGAAGGCGATGTCATCGGCATCGCCGACGGCGCCATCGAGGCTGTCGGCTCGTGCGTGCAGGCCGTGGCTATGGAGCTGCTTGCTGCGATGGATGCCGATGACGCCGATACGCTCACCATACTAGCGGGCGAGGATTTTGCCGACGATGCCTTCGAAGCGCTCGTGGCTCGCATCGGCGAGGAGTTCGACGAGCTGGAGATCGATGCGCATCGCGGTGACCAGCCTTTGTATCCCCTCGTGATGTCCGTCGAGTAGGGAGGTTCCGCCCGCTTCGGCGATGAGCGGAACGGCCGATCCGCGCCCGCGCACCGATCCACGCTCTACGCGCACATCTTCGTCTGCAAAAGCACGATCGGACGCGCGGCGGGGACGATCCGTGCAAGAAGCGTTTCGCTGACGATAGGAAAAACCTGGAGGCTGCAAGAGTTGCCGAAAAACGCTGAAACGAGCGCCCCTGACCGCATGGCAGCCACGCTCGCGCTCGACGAACCCGTCGGGCGCGTCCGTTTGGTAAGCCCGGGGCGCGCTCGCGCGCTCGAGGGGCTCGGCATTCGAACGGTGCGCGATCTGGTGTCCCACTATCCACGGCGCTACATCGATCTGTCGCGCAAGGAAACCGTTGCTTCGGCGGCTATCGGTCAACAGTGCACGGTCGAAGGCGCGGTACACGAGATCAAGCTCAAGCGCCCCAAACCGCGCCTCTCGCTCGTGGAGTTGTCCGTCGTGGACGGCACGGGCGTGCTCGTGGTGACGTGCTTTCGCCAACCGTGGCTCATGGATCAGGTGAAGCCCGGTATGCGCATCGCCGTGGCCGGCAAGCTGGAATTCAACTACGGTTTCAAACGGATGACGAATCCCTACCTGGAAGTGCTTGGAGATGAACAGGCTGCCGAAGGCATGATCATCCCCGTGCATCCGGCGTGCGAGAAGGTGTCTCCTGCGTGGATGCGACGGCTCGTGGGCAACGCGCTTGCGGCCTGCACGGGGATGTACGATCCGCTCCCGCTCGAGCTGCGCGCAAAGTACCGCCTCATGAGCAGGCAAAGAGCGCTCATGTCGATCCATTTCCCTCAGAGCGCCGCCGAGGCTGCCGAAGCGCGACGCCGTCTCGTGTACGAAGAGCTCCTGCTTCTCGAGATCATGCTCATGCGCGAAGAGCGCGGACGGGCGCAGGGCTGCACGCCGACGGCGCACATCGTCGATGGCCCGCGCGTTCGGGCGCTTGCCGCCGCGCTTCCTTTCGAGCTCACCGACGAGCAAAAGGCGGCACGCGACGAGATCCTCGGGCAGTTGGCGGATCCGCGCGCTGCGAACCATCTGCTGCTCGGCGACGTGGGTACGGGGAAAACGGTCGTTGCGGCCTTCGCTCTGGCCGCTGCCGCGGACACGGGATCCCAAGCGCTTTTCATGGTGCCGACCGAGGTGCTCGCACGCCAGCACGGCGCAAGTTTGGGGCCGCTGCTCGATGCTGCGGGCATCTCCTGGGAAGTGCTGACGGGGTCCACGCCTGCTTCCGAGCGCGCAGCCCTCGCGGAGCGGACGGCTGCCGGCGAAGTGGATGTCATGATCGGGACGCACGCCCTTCTTGAGGACGACGTGGCACCTCCTAGGCTGAGCCTCGTCGTGGTTGACGAGCAGCAGCGTTTTGGCGTCGAACAGCGCGCGCGGCTACTCGCGAAGGGCGGTGCACCCGACGCACTCTACCTTACGGCTACGCCCATACCGCGTTCCCTTGCGCTTGCCCTGTACGGGGGCCTCACGCTCTCCTATATCAGGCGTCGTCCGCACGGGGCCGCCCGGCGCACAACGAGCGTACATCGGAAGACCGAGCGCGGACGCGCCTACGACGCCGCCCGCGCGGCGCTGAAGCGCGGCGAGCAGGTGTACGTTGTATGCCCACTCGTCGGCAAGGACGCTGAAGAGCGCGACGAGAAGGCCGGCGCCACGCGCCGTCGAGAACCTGACGAGGAAGCGTACGAGTATGCGGCCATCAGCATCGAGGACGAATCGGACCTGCTAGGCGACGATGCCGCTGCCGCCAAGCGCGAGGCCGCCTCGCTGCAAGGAGGCGTGTTCGCCGACTGGCGGGTGGAGCTTCTGCATGGACGCATGGGGTCGCACGAGAAGCAGCAGGCCATGCGAAGGTTTCGCGAGGGCGAGGCGCAGGTGCTTGTGGCCACCACCGTCATCGAGGTGGGCATCGACGTTCCCAACGCCACCGTCATGATCGTGGAGGATGCCGACCGGTTCGGCCTCGCGCAGCTCCATCAGCTGCGGGGGCGCGTCGGGCGCGGCGGCAAGCCGGCAGAGGTGCACCTCGTCTCGGCTTCAAGATCGGAGGTGGCCCTCGCCCGCCTGACGGCCATGGAACGTACGGACGACGGGTTCGAGCTGGCTGAATACGACTTGTCGCTGCGCCGCGAAGGAGACATATTGGGCAATCGGCAGCATGGCGCTTCGGCGCTCAAGCTTGTGAACGTCGTGCGCGACAGCGCGTTCATCGAGGCGGCCCATGCCGATGCGGCCGCACTTCTGGAGGCGGATCCCGCCCTTGTGATGCCCGCGCATCGAGCGCTTGCGCGCGAGGCGCGCAGGGCGTTTCCCGACGATCGGGCCGTCGAAGGAGGCTGACCATGAGGGTTATCGCAGGAGCGTTCGGAGGGCGTTCGCTGAAGGCGCCGAAAGGGGAAGGCACCCGCCCGACAACCGATCGGGTGCGCGAGTCGATGATGAGCGCGATCGCCAGTGCTCGGGGCGGTTTTGACGGCGCCAGCGTGCTCGATGCTTTTGCAGGTTCAGGCGCGCTTGGGATCGAGGCGCTCAGCAGAGGCGCGCGGTGCGCGCATTTCTACGAGCGCGCTCCGGAGGCGTCGCGGGTGCTGCTCGAGAACGTGCGTGCGATGGGACTGGATCCCCGTTGCGCCCGCGTCCATCGGGCCGACATTCTGAAGGATCCTCCTGTTCGGGCGCAGCCGTCCTTCGATCTCGTGTTTCTCGACCCCCCGTATGCCTTTGCGGCCACGGAGGCTCTGGGCGTTGTCGCGCATCTTCGCTCGGTCGGGGCGCTCGCCGAGGATGCGATCGTGGTGTACGAGCATGCCGCAGGCGACGAGATGCAGGTGGATGATGCGGCTAAAGCGTGCGATTTGTCTCTTGCGCGTCGCAAGAAGTACGGGGATACTGTCGTGGACGTCCTGCGCACCGTGCGCACAGAGGACGCCGGTACGGCGACAGAGAGGGAACGGCACCTATCATGAAACGCGCATTGACGCCCGGCACGTTCGATCCAATCACAAGCGGGCACCTCGACGTTATCACCCGCGCTGCGCAGCTGGTGGATGAGGTGGTCGTCGCGGTGGCGGCCTCGCCGAAGAAGCAACCGCTCTTCACGCTCGACGAGCGAACCGACCTTGTCCTTCGAGCGACCAGCCATCTGTCCAACGTTCGCGTCGAGCCGTTCGACGAGCTGCTGGTGGACTTGGCGGAGAAAATGGACGCCACGGTGGTTATCAAAGGCCTGCGGGCCATTACGGATTTCGAGTACGAGTTCCAGATGACGGCGCTCAACTATCAGTTGAATCGGGAAATCGAGACCCTGTTCATCATGTCGCCTCCGCAGTACATGTACCTGTCCTCATCCATCGTGCGCGAGATTGCGAGCCTCGGTGGCGATGTGACCCAATTCGTTCCGCCGTGCGTCAACGACGCGCTGAACGAGAAGTTCGGGATCGCGTAGAAGCGGGGCGGACAGGGCTTCGCATCGTTGGGAGGCGGTTGTGCGGGACACGGGAGGCGAAGGGGGCATCGGCCGCGGCTGCGATGTGCGGTTGGCGGGACGATGCCATAAGCGGCGAGAGGAAGCGGCGCGCCGAGCGCGCCTCGCAGGCGAGAGAACGGACGGCTTCATGTTCAACGAGAACCTTGATGAAATCGTGGCGGGCATCGCTCGCAACTATAGCGCGCAAGAGATATTCTTCACTGATCCCGACCGGCATTTTCCCAATAAGAAGGCCGTGATCGGCATCATCAAGGATTTGCGCCGCGTTTTGTTCCCGCGCTACTTTGGCGACGAAACTCCCACAGGGGCCAAACCCGAGTACTTCATCGGCGAAACGCTCATCCGCGTGGAGGACTCGCTGCGTCGTGAGCTGCGCGAAGCGCTGCTGTTCCGTGGAGAAGAAGGCGTCGATGCAGCCGATGTGGATGCGCGAGTCGACGAGATTTGCCTCAACTTCTTCCAGAAGCTGCCCGAGATACAGCGTATCCTGCTCACCGATGTGCAGGCGGCCTTCGACGGCGATCCCGCCGCACAGAGCAAGGAGGAGATCATCTTCTCGTACCCTGGCTTCTTCGCCGTCTTCGTGTTCCGCATTGCCCACGAGCTGTATGTGCAGGGTGTGCCGCTCATCCCGCGCATCATGACCGAGTACGCCCACAGCGGCACGGGCGTCGATATCAATGCGGGCGCTCGGGTGGGCGAGTATTTCTTCATCGACCATGCCACCGGCGTTGTCATTGGCGAGACGACGGAGATTGGCGACCATGTAAAAATCTATCAGGGCGTCACGCTCGGAGCGCTGTCGACGCGAGCTGGTCAGCAGCTGGCAGGCGTGAAGCGCCATCCCACCATCGAGGACAACGTTACCATCTACTCCAACGCGAGCGTGCTCGGAGGCGAGACTGTGGTTGGCGAAGGCGCCATTATTGCAGGCAGCGCGTTTGTCACCTCCTCCATTCCAAAAGGCGCGCGCGTGAGCCTGAAGAACCAGGAGGTCAACGTGCGCCAACCCGAAAAGAAGCGCGATCCCAAGGATTGGGAGCTTTGCTAAGGGGCTCCGCCTGCGCTTTCGGAGCCGCTGCAACTCTCGTCCGTTTCGGCCCGTCGTTGTGTACCGTGGCAAACGCTTCCGTGTCGACACGGCTCCGACCGGGTAAAATGTGCATGCTTTGTGCATTGGAGGTTGGTTTCGACACCATCCATGCTATTATATTGCGACGCATGCGCGCGAAGGCCCGTGCACGTCAACGCAGATGAAACGCAGCACCTGGGTGGAAGGACAATCATGGACGAAACAGGAGTCTTGGGGCTGCTCGAAGAGCTCTCGATTCTGCTTGAGGACTCTAAGCCGGTGTTCGGTAAAGGAAACATGCGCCAGGTCGACATCGCCGCGGCGTTTGAGATTATGGACGAGATCCGCGATACGTTCCCGAGCGAGTTCGCCCAGGCCCGTCAGATCGTCCGCGAGCGTCAAAGCCTGCTTGACGATGCGGAGGCGGAAGCGAATCGCATGATCGAGGACGCTCGCAGCCAGGCGATGACCATCGCCAGCGAGCAGGAGATCGTGCGCATCTCGCAGCAGCAGGCCGATCAAGTGCTCGCTGATGCGCGTGAGTTGGAGCGCCAGACGCGTGCCGGTGCCGAGGACTACGCCGACGAGGTGTTCGGCCACGTCGAGCAGAGCCTCGATACGCTTCTGGGCAACGTGCGCCGTTGCCGCGATCGTCTGAACGCGAACTCCTTGGCTTCGGGCCGCTAGGCTATCCCATGGATCCGACACTGCGCATAGCCGTGCCGCCCGAACTCTTCGCGCCTGCGGAGAGTTCTCGTTTCGAGGGTGCGCTCGAGCTGCCCTCGCTGCAAGCCGGACCTGACGAATACTCTTTTCCCGATCCGTTGGCGTGGCACGTGGAAATCTCGAATACCGGGGACGCGCTTTTGGTGACCGGGACGGTGAGCGGCGAAGCCATCGGTTCGTGCGCCCGTTGCCTCGATGGGTTTCGCTTCGACCTGGAAGGCGAGATCGAGGGTTACTACTTGCTCGATGAGTCCCGATCGGCTCCTGAGGACATGGATGACGACGAGTTCGACGTTTTGCCTGAGGATCATGTCATCGATCTTGAGCCGCTGATCAAGGCGGCGTTGATTTTGGAATTTCCCCTCGTGCCCCTGTGCGACGAGGAGTGCAAGGGCCTATGCGCCGTCTGCGGTGCGAATCTCAATGAAGGCCCGTGCGAATGCGCGCCTACCGAAGGCGCGAACGACGGTCCGGCAAATCCTTTCTCGGTGCTTAAGGATTTCCCGTTCGACGACAGATAGCTTGCGCCCCATGGCGCTCGCGTTGAGCGTCGGGGTCTTATGTTCGCTTCTTTCCGTATTCGCATCTGTTGTAGATCTTCTACGACGACCGTCGTCGGTGCGAGACCGGCGTCGATCGCAACCTGCTCTTCGCAGCCGTTACCAGCGCATAGCGCAAGCCAACCCCGTTGCATCGAGGATTCCCGCCGCGGTATCTGGTTGAATAGGCCTTGCCCGAGGATTTCGCGATTCGGAGTCCTGTGCGGTGTGCTATCCTGCTGAAAGCGTATGCCGCGGATGCGACCCGGGTTGCATCCGCGTTTTTATCCGAGCGTCTTACGAGGACGCTGCAGATCGAGGCGCCCGAAACGGATCTGCCGGCCGAGACATCGGCCGGAGGAGGGGCGCCGCTGGCGAGAGGTGGGGTCATGAACGAAGAGAACACGGACGGTCGTCGGACGGTAGCCGTTGTCGGCGCCGGCATCGCGGGGCTTGCGGCGGGCGTCTACGCGCAGCAGAGCGGATTCGATGTGCACGTGTTCGAGCGAAACGACGAGCCGGGCGGAGCGACGATAGGCTGGGAGCGGGACGGATACCGCTTCGAGGGCGGAGCGCACTGGGTTCCCGGCACGGCCGACAGAACGTCGTTTAACGCGCTGTGGCGCGAGGTGGGTGCGCTTGACGACGAGGTGGCCGTTAAGCTTCCCGATCCATACTTCGCGTACGAGTCCGACGGCCGCGTCGCGCTGCTCTTCCGCGATCCGAAGCGCCTTCGCGCGCATCTGACCGAGCTTGCGCCGGAAGACGCGCGCGAGATCAAGCGCCTGTGTCGCGATGTTGCCCGATTCACGAAGGTGGACCTTCCCTTCGGTGACGTCAAGGGGGTCAAGGCAAAACACCCGCTGGAGTCGAATCCGTTCACGGCAGCATCCATGATGCCGGCGTTCACCCGCATGCCGTCGTACGCGAAACAGGACGTATCCAGCTTGCTGAACTGTTTCAGAAGCCCGCTCATCCGCGGCCTTCTGTCATGCATTGCCGGAGAGAACGAGAGTGCCACGTCCCTTGTCAGCACGCTTGCCCAGTTTGCGGCTGGCGACGGCGGCTACCCTGAAGGGGGATCCGCCGGCATGGCGAAGCGCATGGCCTTGCGCTTCGAAGAGCTGGGCGGCTCGCTGCGTTTCGGCGCTCCCGTCGAGCGCGTCGTGGTGAAGGACGGCATCGCAACGGGCGTCATCGCCGGAGGCGAGGTGCAGAGCTTCGATGCTGTCATTGTGGCGCAGGATACGATTGCTTCAGCGTTCTCCTTGTTCGATCCGCCTCTCGACAAGCCGTGGGTGCACACGATGCTCTCCGCGACGAAACCCCAGACCGGCATGGTGGTCGGCGTAGGTGTGGCTGCCGACCTCGGCGAGCTTCCCGAAAGCATCGGGTTCTCGCCTGCGGAACCCTTGCAGATAGCAGGGCGTTCGTTCTCCGAGATCACGCTGTGCAACTTCGCGGCATACGAGGGCCTTGCGCCCGAGGGCTGCACGGCGCTCACCGTTTCGTTGCCGGGCGATACGTATGATTGGTGGCGTGAGCGCGAGGCTGCAGGAGTCTACTCCGAAGAAAAGCGTCTCGTGGCCGAGCGCGTTATCGCTGCGCTTGAAGAGCGCTTCCCGCCCCTCGCCGGCAATGTGAAGACATGGGAGGTGGCGACGCCGCTCAGCTTCGAGCGCCGCCTGCACTCCTATCGCGGTTCCTGGATGTCCATTCTCAGGCCGAGCACGAATGTCTCTCCGCATTCGGCCAAGCCGCAAGGCATCGCGAACCTGTACTTCGCGGGCCAGCGCATGCTGTTGCCGGGCGGTATGGTCAACGCGCTCAAAACCGGGCGTATCGCCGTGCAATACCTGTGCAAAGATACGCGGACGGTGTTCCAAAACGAGATCTGAGCGCTTCGCCGATCGCTGGTTCCTGCTCGGGTTTCGAGAGGGCGCTTCATACGGAGCGCCCTTTCGGTTCGATGGGGTTGCGAGCTGTTTCTAATCGATCCTTGGATCCAGACCTGGGGAACGCCGGCTCACGGCCCTTCGGGCGCTCCGTGATTCTGCATTCGAGTCTCCTAGCCTTGGCTCCGCCCCTCTCGGCTCCCGTCTTTCCTCTTGACGCGGCTCTCCTTGACAAGTTTGCGAAGTTTCTTTACACTGTTAGTTAGTTACATGAGTAACAAACTAACAAGCATGGATGAATGAAGAAAGGGGCGGAAGCATCGTGATCATCGACCCGGCCAGCGACGTGCCTCTGTTCGTGCAGATCGCCGAGCAGATTGAGGACGACGTCTTCACCGGCGTCTATATCGAAGGCGATCGCGTGCCCTCCACCAACGAGCTTTCGGCGCTGCTCGGCATCAATCCGCATACCGTGCTCAAAGGCATGAACATCCTCGTGGACGAGGGCATTATCTACAAGAGAAGGGGGATGGGAATGTACGTGCAGGACGGCGCGCGCGACAAGGTGCGCGTGAAGCGCAAAACCGCCTTTGACGAGCGCTATGTAGCGGCCCTTGTGGCCGAGGCGAAGAAGTTGGGTTTCACGAAAGAGCAGGTCGTCGATCTCGTCGAGAAAGGGTACGACCATGTCTGATGTCTCGTTTTCCGTGTTGGGCGCGCATGCGGGACGGGAGTCCAACAGCGTTTGCGCCGCGTCCGCCCAACCCGTCAAAACACCGGACGCAACGGCTGATCGTTGCCTTCGAGCCGATCATCTGACGAAGCGGTTCGGAAAGACGATGGCGCTCGACGACGTGTCGCTTTCCTTCGAATATGGCACTATCCACGCGCTTCTCGGCCGCAACGGCGCGGGCAAGACGACGCTTCTGGGTATCGCGGCCAACCGCCTCGTGCCCACGGAGGGGCGCATCCTCGTGGACGGCGAGCCGGTCACGGACGATCCGTGTGCGCTCTCGAAGGTGTTCTGCACGAGCGACGTGCAGACGATCCCCGGGTCCATGTACGTGGACGACCTCGTGGGATGGATGGGCCGCTTCCATGAGGGCTTCGATGCGAAACGCGCCGTGCGGCTGGCCAAGGCGTTCGATCTCGACCTGAAGGCGAAGACGGGCGCGCTCTCCACCGGCTACCGCACCATCTGCCAACTGGTGATGGCTCTCTCGCTGGACGCTGACTATCTGCTGCTGGACGAGCCGGTGCTGGGCCTGGATGCCGCACACCGCGAGCTGTTCTACCGGCTTCTGATGGAGGACTATCTGGCGCGGCAGCGCACGGTGGTCATCGCCACGCACCTTATCGAGGAGGTGGCGACGCTCGTGGAGCACGTCGCAATCATCGACGAGGGCCGGGTGCTCATGGCTGCGTCGGCCGACGAGCTGCGCGCGAGCGGCTACAGCGTGTCGGGTCGCGCCGACGACGTGCGCGCATACTGCAAGGGGCTCGATGCGCTCAGCGTGGACGAGCTGGGTGGCGTGGCGGTGGCGTACCTGTTGGGCAAGCCGGATGCCGCGCGCCTCACCGACCGGCTGGACACGGCGCCTATCAGCCTACAGAAGTTGTTTGTGAAACTGACCGAGAAGGGGGAGTGACCTCATGAAGCTCAAGGCGGCCTTTCGCTATCAAGCTGTCGAGCTCGTGCAGAGTGCGTCTGTGTTCTGCCTGATCATCGGTGCTATCATCGTCGTTTTCTTCGCGATGACGATCACTCGGATCGCCTACGTGTATGTGCCGAACCTGGGCTTTCTACCCTACGTCCTCATGCCGCTGCTCGCCTTGTCCACGTTTTCGGGCGATGTGCGGTTCCTCATGCAGATGGGGCTCGCGCGTCCCCAGATGATCGCAAGCACGGCGGCATCGCTGGGGGCGGCCTGCCTGTTTCTGGCTTCCATCGAGGCGGTATGCTCGGTCGTCTTTCCGTTCTGGCCGAGCGGGCAGTCGCTGTTCCTGATGTCGTACGGAGCCGGTAACGGCCCGGTGCTCGACTTCCTCTTCACGTTCCTAGGCTGCGCTGCGGCTTCATCCGTGGGGTTCGCGTTTGCGTCGCTGCAGATGCGCTTCGGCGCGCGGCGGGTCGTGCTGCTCACTGTCGCAGCAGTCGTCCTCGTGCTCGTTGCCCTACAAAGCAGGGGTGCAGCCTTGGTGGGAAACGGTCTCTCCTGGCTGCTCGGTTTTGGCGAAGGGGCAAGCTTGGCAAATCCGTTTCTCCTGTTCGCTGCAATTGCGGCTATCGGCGTTCTCATTGCCTGGGCGGCAGTCCGTCGCATCGAGGTGCGCTGAGCAAAGGGAGAGGTGTGCAATCGTCGGCAACCGGGCGGTGCACAGGGGGTGGCGGCTCGCTGACGGGTTCCGTCCGCAGGCCTGCCAGCCGGCGCCGGACGCCTACCATGAGCTGGGTAGGCATCCATCAAGGCGACAAGGCGGAAAGGCGAGAACATGGCCGAGCGTTCGATGAACGGCAGCGAGGGAGATCCTCGGCTGCGTGGCGGTCTCGATTTTTCGCAGGTCGCGCGCCATCTCGGGTTCGCGTTGGCTGCAGGAGTTGTCGGGGCTGCAGCTTCCATCGTGCTCTCGATCGCCGTTGACTTCGCCGGGCGGCTTTCGGCGCGCTTCGCGTGGATCCTGCTTGTGTTGCCGGTCCTTGGCATGCTGTCAGTGCTGCTCTACCGCGCGCTCAGGCTGCCCGCCCATCTGGCTACCGACACGATGGTCGACCGTCTGCGCCGAAACGACCTCGTGCCGCCCTCCCTCGCCCCGGGCATTCTCGCCGGAACGTTTTTGACGGTGCTCGGCGGCGGATCGGTGGGCAAGGAGGCGGCGGCGCTGCAAATGGGCGCGTCCCTTGGCGCCCTCGTAGGCCGTCCTTTTAAGCTCGCGCCCGTGCGTCGAGGTGCGTCGGCCATACCGCGGGGCTATGCGGCGGCCACGGGCATGGCGGCGTGCTTCGGCGCGCTCTTCTTCGCGCCGCTCGGTTCGACGATGTTCGTGCTCGAACTCGCCCGTTTCGACCGGGCCGTCGCGCGCCACGTGCCCACGCTCCTCGTGGCGTCGTTCGCTGCGTTTGGCATTGCGCGCGCAACGGGTATCGGCGACGTGATCCCTGGCGTCGCAGTGCCCCCGCTCTCTTGGTCGCTCGTCGCCCAATGCGTTCTCGTGGGGCTTGCCTGCGGAGCGGCGGGAACCGTGTTCGGCACGGGGCTGCGCCTTGCGCGGCGCGTCGTGCGCCATCGGATAGGGCGCCCTCTGATCGCTGCGGCTGCAGGCGGCCTTCTGTTCGCAGGCATTGTGCTGGCCTTCGGCTGGCAGGCTTTCGAGGGGACGGGCATGCCGCTTCTGCGCGGTGCGCTCGCGGGACATGCGGGTGGAGCGGACTTTGCCGTGAAGGCGGCGCTCACCGTGCTCGCGCTCGGGTTCGGGCTCAAAGGCGGCGAGATCATGCCGATGTTCACCGTGGGCGCGCTGCTGGGTTGCGCGCTCGGGGGGCTGACGGGTGCGGCGGCGCCGTTCTCGGCCGCGCTCGGGCTGGCGGCGTTCTTCGCGGCCGCGAGTCGCTGCCCTCTAGCGGCGCTGCTCATGGGCGCTGAAATATTTGGCCTGGCAGCCGCGCCGTATCTGGCGCTCGCGGTGGTCGTGGCCTATGCGGGCAGCCGCGATGTAGGCGTATTCGGTCACGGCGCTGCAAGCGAGCTGGTGCGTCTGCGCAGGCAGGAACGAGAGCGCGCGGCGGAGCTGGCCGAGCGAATGCAGAGACGGACGGGACGCTAGCCGTGCCCGTGCATGCTTGCGCGCGAGGCGGCGCGTCTCGCAGACCGACCGCTCCAAGACGTCAAGCGCTGCGCCATGTGGCATTTTCGGCAGCTGCAGGCGTATCGGGCGCGATCGCGGCCACCGCGGCTACGCTCGCGCTCGACGTCGCCTCGTGCCTTTCGCACCGTTGGTCCTGGCTTTTGTTTGCATTGCCTCTTCTGGGCGTGGCATCCATCGGCCTGTTTCGGTTGTTGAAGCTTCCTCTTGGCGTCCAGCCTGGCTCGGTGGTTGAGGACGTCCGCAACGACGATCGTGTTCCTCCCGCTCTTGCTCCTGCAGCCCTGGTCGGGACGTTTTTCACGGTGCTCGGTGGAGGATCGGCCGGAGCGACGGCCACCTCGCTTGCCATGGCGTCTTCAGCAGCGTCGGGGTTGGGTCGTGCGTTCGGATTGGCTCCTCGCGGCGCGAAGGCGCATCGGCTCGTGCATCGCGGTTGGACGGCGGCGTGCGGTATGGCAGCAGCGTGCTCCGCGCTCTACGGCGCGCCGCTGGCGGGTACGCTGTTCGCTCTCGAACTTGTGCGCTTCGACGGTGCGGTAGCCCGTCGGCTCCCGATTCTACTCGGGGCTTCCTTCGTCGCATGGCTCGTCGCGATGCCGCTCGCCGGGGGCTATGCTTTGCCGGCTGCGGCTGCTCCAGATCCTTCGTGGCAGGTCGCCGCCCTTTGCGTGCTCGTGGGGCTTGCTTGCGCCGCTGCGGGCACGGTGTTCGGTTGGGCTCTGCGTGCGCTCAGACGCGCTTTCGTGCGCTCGCCTGCGCACCCCGCTCTTGTCGTGGCCGCCGGAGGGGCGGTAGTCAGCGTGCTCGTGTTTGCCTTCGGGTGGCAGCGTTTCGAAGGCTCGGGACTGACCTTGGTCTACGCGGCGTTCGACGGGACGTCGGAGCCGTTTGATTTCGCTGTGAAGGCGCTGCTCACCACGGTAACGCTCGGCTTCGGGTTTAAAGGCGGCGAAGTGATGCCTTCGCTGTGCATCGGCGCGCTTCTCGGAGCGTCTTTCGCGGCCCTGCTGGGAGTCGATCCGTCGTTTGCAGCGGCGATGGGCTCGGTCGCCTTTTTCGCCGCGGCCGCACGCTGCCCGCTCGCTGCGGTGCTGCTCGCGGCTGAGACGTTCGGGTGGGCCGTGGCGCCGTGGGCAGCGCTGGCTGTGTTCCCGGCTTATATGGGAAGCACGGACGTGGGCATGTTCGGCCGTGGCCTCACGGGACGTTTATCGCGCGCGAAGCGGACCGCGCGCGATAAACGCCGCAGGGAAAAGGAAAGGTAGGCGCTACAATATCGACCATGAAAACTAGAACGAACCCCGCCACTGCATCGAAAGTCCATTCCGGCGGCGCTACGGCGCAGGAAATCGGCGGCTCAGAAGATGCTCCCTCGACCGCATCGGAGCCCTCCTCCGATGCGGCTACGGTCACGGCGCGCAAGGTGCTTGCGCGCTTTGCAGACTACTACCGTCCCTACAAATCCCTCTTCTTCTTCGACCTCGTGTGCGCCTCGGTGCTCGCGGCGGTCGATTTGGCCTTCCCGCAGTTCCTGAACTTCTTCACGAAGCAGTTCTTCCTAGAGCCGCCCGGGGTCATCCTCTCCACGCTCGGATGGATAGCGCTCGGGTTCGCGGCGCTCTACGCCCTGCGGACAGCCTGCCAGTACTTCATCACGGCCTGGGGCCACATCATGGGCGCGCGCATGGAGGCCGACATGCGCATGGACCTGTTCAAGCAGTACCAGCGCCTGAGCTTCTCGTACTACGACCGCAACAACACCGGCGAGATGATGAGCAAGCTGCTCACCGACCTGTTCGATATATCGGAGCTCGCGCACCACGGACCGGAGAACCTGTTCATCTGCATCCTGAAGATCGTGGGATCGTTCGTGCTGCTGTTCATGATAAACGTGCCGCTCACGGCCATCATGCTGGCGGCCACGGCGGTCATGGCGGCCTACGCGTTCTGGCGCAACTACAAGAAGCGCGTCATCTTTACAGAGAACCGCAGGAAGATGGCCGACATCAACGCGCGGCTGCAGGACTCGCTCGGCGGCATCCGCGTGGTGAAGTCGTTCGGCAACGAGGGCGTGGAGATCCGGAAGTTCGGCGGCACGAACAAGCGCTTCGTGGACACGAAGGAAAGCTCGTATCGGTTCATGGGCGCGTTCCATGCGGTCAACTCGGTGTTCACCGGCGTGCTGTACACCGTGACCATCGTGGGTGGCGGCTACTTCGTTGCCACGGGCGGCCTGGCCGTTACCGAGCTTGCCATCTACGCCCTGTACATCGGCATCTTCCTGTCGCCCATCGAGCAGCTCATCAACTTCACCGAGCAGTTCCAGAAGGGCTACGCGGGCTTCCGCCGCTTCATGGAGGTGCTTGCCGTGCGACCCGATATCGCCGACGCGCCCGACGCGGTTGATCTCAACGCCGCCGAGCGCGCACGGCGACGGTCGACCGGCGAAACCGGAGCCGCGGGCCTGTCCATGTCGGCCGACGATGGCGATGGGGCTGTGGCCGGGGCGGTGCGCTATCGCGATGTGCGGTTCAGCTACGATGGCGTCCATGAGGTGTTGCGCGGGTTCGATCTGGCTGTTCCTGCGGGGACGACCATAGCGCTCGTGGGCCCTTCAGGCGGCGGAAAGACCACTGCGTGCTCGCTTCTGCCGCGCTTCTACGATCCGGTGCACGGATCGGTGGAGATCGACGGCATCGATATTAGAGGGGTTACCGTGGAGTCGCTGCGCGATGCTATTGGCATCGTGCAGCAGGATGTGTACCTGTTCGGCGGCACCATCCGCGAGAACATCGCCTACGGTCGTCCCGACGCTGCAACGCCCGAGATAGTGGAGGCGGCTCGGCGTGCGAACATCCACGAGTTCGTCATGGGCCTGCCCGATGGATACGACACCTATGTGGGCGAACGCGGCGCACGCCTGTCCGGTGGCCAGAAGCAGCGTATCGCCATTGCGCGCGTGTTTCTGAAAAACCCCCGCATCCTGATTCTCGACGAAGCCACGAGCGCTCTCGATAACGAGAGCGAGCAGGCAATCCAGGCTTCTCTCGAGGAGCTTTCCGCCGGACGCACCACGCTCGTGATCGCTCATCGTCTGTCCACGATACGCGAAGCCGATCTCATCGCGGTCGTGGAAGGCGGGGTTGTGGCAGAGCAGGGAACCCATGATGAGTTGCTGGCGTTGGGCGGCACGTACGCGCGCTACTATGAGATGCAGTTCGGGCCGAGGGTCTCGTCCGCCTGACGGCCGCGAACGGGCCGCCGCAAAGGGGCGAGGCGCTCCACTTTGCCCCTTTGCGGCTTCCCCGTGCACGGAACGCGATCTCTCGTGAAACGGGACGATCCGAATCGCTTCGACGCTTCGCGCCGGCATCGATGGGCCTGAACGATCTGTTTCGGATCTGTGAAACCTGCGTGCGGTTTGGGAAAATGTGCGAATCGACCCCTTGCGAGGGCTGAGGAGCTTTGATAACATATCGGTTCGCATGTTTACTAAGCGAAAACGAGCGAGCGGATGCCGCTCGGGTTACCTGAAGGAGATAGAGGACCATGGCAGTACCTAAGCGCAAGACGGGCCGTGCCCGCACCCATGCCCGCCGCAGCACCAACGATAAGATCGCGGCCCCTTCGCGTTCCGTATGCCCGCAGTGCGGGGAGGCCAAGCTTCCGCACCGCGTGTGCCCGAATTGCGGGTTCTACAAGAACCGTGAGGTCATCGAGACCGAATAGGCGGGTTCTCGTTTGCGCGTCGGTGCTTTGTCTGCCGCGCATCGACAAGCCTCCCCGCACCTCGCGCTTTTTGCGCGAAGCGCCGGGAGGCTTTTTGTGTGTTCGTCTATACTGTGTGAAGCTATGCGCTGCATGCATGCACCTGCTCGCCAGCGGCCGTCCATCTGCTTCGGGCCCGCGAGCGATCGGGCGCATGCGTCCACGCGACCCTGAGAGGAATGCGAGGATACCATGTCCCATAAGGTCACTATTGCTGTTGACGCCATGGGAGGCGATGAAGCTCCCGGTACAGTGCTCGAAGGCGTTGCCGATGCGCTTGCGGCCGATGAGAATCTGACCGTCATCCTCTGCGGTCCAGCCGACGTCGTGGAGCCGTTCGCTGCGACGCACGGTCGCTGCGAAGCGCGCGCGTGCTCCGAGACCATCTCCATGGCCGAGCACCCGGCCAACGCCGTTCGAACGAAGAAGGATTCGTCTATCGTGGTGGGCTGCCGCCTCGTGAAGGAGGGGGCAGCGCAAGGCTTCTTCTCTGCAGGTTCCACGGGCGCTTGCCTTGCTGCAGGCACGCTCGTCATGGGACGCATCAAGGGCATCGCGCGTCCGGCGCTCGCAACGGTCATCCCCTCGCCCGTGCGGCCCGTCATCCTGTGCGATATCGGGGCTAACGCCGACTGCAAGCCGGAATACCTCGTGCAGTTCGGCCAGATGGCCTCGGTTTATGCGGAAAAGGTCATCGGCATCGAAAACCCGCGCGCAGCGCTGCTCAACATAGGCGAGGAAGACGCGAAGGGCTCTCAATTTGCCCAAGAGGCGCATCGTCTGCTTGCTGAACGTCTGCCGAACTTCGCCGGCAACGCCGAGGGCGGCGACATCCTGCCTGCGAAGTTCGATGTCGTCATCACCGATGGCTTCACGGGTAACGTGTGCCTGA
Organism: Enteroscipio rubneri; assembly: GCF_002899715.1. Classification (GTDB taxonomy): domain Bacteria; phylum Actinomycetota; class Coriobacteriia; order Coriobacteriales; family Eggerthellaceae; genus Enteroscipio; species Enteroscipio rubneri. The sequence goes on from NZ_PPEK01000020.1 coordinate 25,932, forward strand.
AGACCATCGAGGGCACGTCTAAGACGCTGTTTAGAACGCTCAAGGGTATTATGATGAAAACGCCCGTCACCAAACTTGGCGCTCTCGCCATCAAAGGCGGCTTGAAAGAACTCCAGGCTCAGGTGAGCCCCGACACCTACGGAGGCGCTCCGCTTCTAGGTGTAAAGGGCGCGCTGCTCGTGGGCCACGGCTCGTCGGGTGCTCTCGCCATCAAAAACGGCGTGCTTGCCACGATGCGCATCGTTCGTGCGGGCGTTTCTGAAATAATCGCGCAGACTGCGGCTGCCACCAGCGCCTCCGCTACAATGAACAATGTACGGCGGGACGCATGAGCGCCTTCGAGGAAGCTGGCGAGCAGATGAAATTGCATGATGAATCCATGACGCTGAGCGACGAGCAGCGCGGCAAGCTGACGAGGGCTCAAGACATTCTGGACTATCGCTTCGAAGACGAACGGCTGCTGCTGTCAGCCATTACTCATCCTTCAGCAACTGAGGGCAAGTCTGTCAAGTACTCGTACGAGCGTCTCGAGTTTTTAGGCGATAGCATCTTGGGCGCTATTGTCGCAGCCACCGCCTTCCACCGCTTTCACGATTTGGACGAAGGCGGGCTTACGCGTATCAAGGTGGCGCTCGTGTCGGGTGCGAGTCTTTCCGATGTGGCCGACAGGTTGGGTTTCGCCGACATCATCGTTTTCGGCTCGTCGGAGACGGGCACGGGCAAGCGCGGACTGCATTCGGCCCTCGAGAACGTGTACGAGGCCGTGGTGGCCGCGCTGTTCCTGGACGGCGGGATACATGCGGCTCAGGCGTTCGTGGAACGGACGCTTATCCCGCGCATGTCCTCCGATTTGGCCAGCGAGCCTGAGAATCCCAAAAGCGCTCTGCAGGAGAAGCTGCAGGAGGATGGCATCACGCCCACGTACAAGCTCGTGGAAACGCAGGGCCCGCCGCACGATCGCACATTCGTAGCGCAGGTGTTTGCGGGAACGCAAGGGCTTGCTCGCGGCACGGGGCGCACGAAGAAGGAGGCTGAGAGCCAGGCGGCCAAGAGCACGCTTGCGCGCCTGGGCGAATTCTTCGGCTTGGGGATGGACGAGGAGACCCGTGCCGAGAAGGCTGCCGCTGCGGCGGCTAGCAAGCAGGCCAAGGCCGAGAAGGCCGCCGCAAAGGCAGAAGAGAAGGCCCGCAAAAAAAGCGAACGCGAACGCGAACGCGAGCTTGCCAAGCAGCGCAAACAGGGATAGCCGCCGATGTACCTGAAATCGCTTGTCCTCAAAGGGTTCAAATCGTTCGCAGATCGCAGCGTTCTCGCGCTCGAGCCCGGCATTACCGCCGTGGTAGGGCCGAACGGCTCGGGCAAATCGAACATCTCCGATGCGGTGCTCTGGGTGCTCGGCGAGCGCAACGCCAAGCACCTGCGCGGCCAGGCTATGGAAGACGTCATCTTCGCAGGATCTTCGGCTCGCAAGCCGGTCGGTATCGCCGAGGTGGATCTCGTGCTGGACAATGCCGACGGGACGCTTCCCATCGACTACGACGAGGTTGCCATCACGCGACGCATGTATCGCTCTGGCGAGAGCGAGTACCTTATCAACGGCACGGTGGCTCGCCGCATGGACGTGCTCGACATCCTGCACGATTCGGGTCTGGGCACGGGCACTCACTCGATCATCAGCCAGGGCAGCCTCGACTCCATCCTGCAATCGAAGCCGGAGGATCGGCGCGCTCTCATCGAAGAGGCTGCGGGCGTGCTCAAGCATAAGCAGCGCAAGGCGAAAAGCGAGCGTAAGCTGGCTGCGATGGACGCGCATCTGGCACGCGTGCGAGATGTGGCCTCCGAAGTGGAGCGGCAGCTGGGCCCGCTCGAGCGCAAGGCGAAGCGAGCGCGTGCTTACCAGGGCTTATCGGCCGAGCTCGCCGATCTGAGCCTTGCGCTTGCGGTGGACGATCTGCGCACGTTGCGCCGCGGCTGGGACGAAGCCGTGGAACGGGAGCGCACGCTTGTGGCCGAGCTCGAACAGCGCCGCATCGCCATCTCGCAGGCCGAAGGTCGGGCCGAGGAGCTGCAGGAAAAGATTCGCCTTGAAAGCGTGGATGCGGGCGAGCTTGCGCGGCAGCATCGTCGCGCTTCGTCGGCCGTCGAGCGGTTCGATGGCGCGGCGCTGCTCCTGCACGAGAAACGCCGCGCAGCCCAAAGCTACGAGGCGGAGCTGCGGGTTACGCTTGAGGCGAACAAGGCGAAGCGCGCTCGAGCCGAGTCCGATCGGGTTCAGGCCGCCGCACAGCTGACCGAGGTGCAGCATGAACGTGCGCAAGCTGACGCGACGGTGGCGCGTTTGGTGGGCGAGCAGTCCGAAAACGCCCGGAAGCGCCGCTCTCTCGAGCGCGAATCGGAGGAGCTCGAGCGGGCGAAGCGCGAGGACGAACGCGCGCAGGAGCAAGCGCGTCGCGAGCTTGCCGAGACGCAGGAAGCCCTCGCGAGCGGGCTTGCGCATGTGAAGCTTATCGAAGCCCACAGCAAAGAGCTGGAGCTACAACTGGAACGCGCGCAAGTCGAAGCGGCATCACGCGCGGACGAGGCATCGCAGGTCGCTCGGGAGCTTGAGGCGCTTGCGGAGGCGGAAGGCATGGCGCGCTCCCGCGTGGGCGAAGCGTTGGCGGCACGCGAAGCAGCACGCGCGGCGCTCGACGAGGCGCGCGATGCGGCATCGCTCGTGGCATCCAAGATCAAAGGACTCGAAGAGGTCGAGCGCGCAAGCGTTGCGGCCGGGCCAGCCCGTGCATGGGCGCTCGACAACGCAGCTGAACTCGACGTGCACCTCGTGCCCATCGCGCACGCCGTGCGCGCTTCCGAGGGCTTCGAGTCGCTCGTGGAGCGGCTGCTGGGCGTGGACGTGTCGGCGCTGCTTGTGGACGATTCCGCGCGCGCGAACGCTCTGGTTGCAGCACTTGCGGTGCGCAACGAGGAGGGCGAAGTGGTGCTCGTTCCGCGTGCGGGCGAAGCGAGGCGCTCGTGTCCGGCGCGCGATGCTGCCGCGGCGAGTCATGGACGCGCGCTCGTAGACGAGCTGTCCTACGACGAAATCGATGCCGCAGCAGTGGAGGCGCTTTTGGGCGATGTGGTGGTGTGCGACGACATCGATGCTGCGTTCGCCGCGCATGCGCGCCTCGAAGAGGATGTGCGTTTCGTGACGCACGATGGCTGCGTCGTGTGGCCGAACGGCAAGGTGACGCTCGGCGCCGCTGCCGTCGACAGCGAGGAAGGGGTGCTCGCGCGCGCACGCCGTGTAGAGGAGCTGCGTGCACAGCTGCGCTCCGTTGAGAGCGAGCGCGACCTCGCGGAAAAGCGCTCAACGGCAGCGGAGGAAACCCTCCGCGCCGCGCAAGGAGAGAGCCTGCGTCTGTCACAGGAGCTGGCAGAGTTGCGTGGCAAGGCGGATTCTGCGCGCGCCGAGGCGCATCGCGCTGAAGAGAAGCTGGCTGCCGTCCGGCGCGAGTTCGAGGACATCGAGCGACAGCGTGATGAGGCAGAGCGTACCGTGGCCGAGGCGCGCCCATCGGCAATGGCTCTCGAGCAGAAACTCGAAACGCTCAAGCACGAGCTCGAGCAAAGAGCCGAGCGACTTGAGGAGGCGCGCGAGGCGGTGGTGCCGCTGCGCAAGGAAGCCGCCCTTCTGCGCGATGCGCTGTCGGAGGCGAAACTCAAGGCTGCCACCCTCGCTGAGCGGCAGACCTACGAAAGTCGCGTGGTAGACGCGCGCGCACGCGACCTCGAGGCTGTGACGGCAAGCGATGTCGAAGCGCGTGAGGCGCTTGTCAGAAAGCAGGTAGCGCAGCGGCGCATTGAGCCGCTCCTTGCTGTTTTCGAAGAACTCGTTGCCAGTGCTCGCACATGGACGCGCGATCTTGAGGAGGCGGCCACGGCCGCGCAGGATTCTTCAGCGGGACTGCATACCGCGGTCAACGAGGCGCGCGCTGCTGCGCGCGCTGCGCACGATGCGTTCGATGACGCGAACGCGCGCCTTTCGGCTGCGCGCGTCGACAAAGGTAGGCTCGAAGTGCAAGTGGATGCTGCGGTGAACGCAATCGTCCATGATTGCGGCACGCCGCTCGATCGCGCGCTTGAGCTTCCTGAGTTGGAAGATCGCGGTGCTGCCGAAGACGCTGCCTTCAAACTGCGCCGGCGCATCGCCAACATGGGCACCATTAATCCCGATGCCGCTGAAGAGTATGAGCACATCAAGGAGCGCTACGACTACCTGGCTGCTCAGCTGGCCGATCTCGACGGCGCACGCCGAGCGCTTTCGAAGATCGTGCGTGTCATCGATGCGCGCATGAAAGACGACTTCATCCGGACGTACGAGGCGGTGGATGCGAACTTCCGCGAGATATTCGCCGTGTTGTTCCCGGGCGGTTCAGCCGAGCTAGCGCTGTCCGATCCAGATGATTTGGAGAATACGGGCGTAGAGGTGACGGCGCAGCCGCGCGGCAAGCGCATCACGAAGATGATGCTCATGTCCGGCGGCGAAAAGTCCTTGACGGCGCTCGCGCTCCTGTTCGCGGTGTACCGCATTCGCACGACGCCGTTCTACATCCTCGACGAGGTTGAGGCTGCGCTCGACGACTCGAACCTCCGTCGACTCGTATCCTATCTCGAGGGGCTGCGCGATTCCACCCAGCTCATCATGATCACGCACCAGCGGCGCACGATGGAGATGGCCGACGTGCTGTTCGGCGTGTCCATGCAGGCGGACGGCGTGACGAAGGTGGTCAGCCAGAAGCTCGAGAACGCTCTGCGCCACGCGGAATAGCGCAGCGGCCTGCGCGCGGGATGGGGAGCGGGCGATGGCCGCGCTCCCGCCGCGGCCGCTATGTCTACTTCACCAACAAGTAGACGATGTTGGCGAGCGCCCAGACGAAGAACAGCAGGCAGTTGGCCTTCGCCAGGACGTCAAGCACCTTGTTCGACAGCTTCTCGCCTTTGACCAGCACATCGGCGTTCAGCAGCGAGAAGAAGAGGATCATGAGCGAGTAGCCGTTCATGTTGCCCTCGTTGCCCGTGACCAGTGAGTAGACGAAACCCGCCCATATGAAGGGCAGCATGACCAGGGTGATCGTCCGGAACAGGCTCGCATCCTGCCGCTTGCGAAACTCGGGGTCCTTCCGCTGCTCGAACCAGCCCTTCGCCTGCCCGCTTGCAGCAGCTTCCAAATGCTCTTCAGCCATGATGAAACGCTCCATTTCCAGATAGAGTATAGTGAGACCGAACGTATTCGCTTGCAAGCAGGATGATTGTAGCATAGTATCCATCATTGATATAGTAGAGGGAGCGAAATGGCGAAGAGGAGCCCGTACGAGACGGGGGAGCTGTCCGACAGCATCTTCCTCATCCTCTTAGCCACGCTCGAGCCGGTGCACGGCTACCGCATCATGCAGGGGATCAAGGAGTCCACGCAGGGTACGGTGGAGATCGGGCCGGCTACCATGTACACGACGCTCAAGAAGCTCAAAGGCGCGGGGTGGATCGCCGAGATCGCCGACGAGAGCGAGGCGCCCGAGGAGGAGAGCCGCATTTGCTACGCGGCCACCGAGGAGGGCCGCGCGGTGCTGAGGCGCGACTTCGAGCGGCGTCGACAGCTGATGGCGCTTGCCGAGGGGCTGTTGGTCGGGACGAGCGGGCTCGGTGCGGGCGCCGGGGCGACGGGCGAGGGAGAGCATGGCGAAGACGACCTATAGGATGTGCGGGGGCCTTGCGGTGATGCCGGGCCATGACATGGCAATGCTCAAGCGCATGAGCGCGAAGGGCTGGCACGTAGTCGGCATCAACCGAGCGCTTCTCTACCGCTTCGAGCAGGGCGAGCCGCACGGCTACGACTACGCGGTGGACTTCCAGCGCGACTTCTCGGAGGAGGCGCGGGAGCTGTACGGTCTCGGCGGCTGGGAACCCGTCGTGCTGGGGCCCGGTTGGCAGATCGTGCGCGCCGAGGCCGGCACCACGCCGCTGTACACCGACGACGACGCGGAATCGGAGACGCTTCGGGAGAGCCGGAAAGGCCTGGGCCTGCGCGCGCTTCTCTGCGCGGTTGCCGCGGCGTTGTTCTTCGTGCTCCAGTCACGACTTTCGGCCCAGGGTAACGAGCCGGCGTCGTGGGCATGCCTCGCGGCGTGCATGGTCCTCGCCGCCGGGTTCGTCTTCTCGCTCTTCCCCTTCGTCGGATATACGCGTTCCCTGCGCAAGATCCACGCCGAGCAGGAAGCGGACCCGCGCCGCTGACGTGCAGTCCTATTTGGGATACACTGTTCAGGTTGTTGAGAAAGGAGCTCGCACATGGGATTTTTCGATAGGATCAGCGAGGGGCTCTCCCGCTCGCGCGACAAGTTCAAGGAGCAGATGAACGTCCTGCTCGACCGTGGGCCCGACGTGGACGACGAGTTCTGGGACGGCTTGGAGGAGACGCTCATCCTGGCTGACATCGGGGGCGCGGCGGCCAGCGAGATCGTGGAGAACCTGCGTGACACGGCTACGCGCCGCGCGCTTCCCGACGCCTACGCCGTGCTCGACCTATTGAACGACCGTATAGCGGCCACATTCACACCGGGAGGCGACGAGGTGTTCGGCGGAGGTGAGGCTATCGTGCTGTTCGTGGGCATCAACGGCACCGGCAAGACCACCACGGTGGGCAAGATAGCTAAGGAGGCGACCGATGCGGGCCGCCATGTGCTTTTGGGCAGCGCCGATACGTTCCGCGCGGCGGCCATCGAGCAGCTGGAGGTGTGGGCGCAGCGCGCCGGCGTGCCCATTTGCACGCGCGAGCGCGGCAGCGATCCGGCCAGCGTGTGCTACGACACTATCGAGCGCGCCGAGGCGGAGGGTGCCGACCTCGTGCTGGTGGACACCGCCGGGCGCCTGCACACGTCGGCCGACCTCATGCGCGAGCTGGAGAAGGTGGTGAGCGTGGTGCGCAAGCGGGCGAACATGCCGGTGTACACCGTGCTCGTGACCGACGCGACCACCGGGCAGAACGGTCTGGCGCAGGCGCGCGAGTTTGATCGCGCGCTCGACCTGGACGGCGTCATTGTCACGAAGCTCGACGGCACAGCGAAGGGCGGTATCGTGCTGGCCGTATCCCACGAGCTGGAGCTGCCAGTGCTCAAGATCGGCGTGGGCGAGGGCCTGGACGATCTCAAGGACTTCGACGCGCACGACTTCGCGCTTGCCCTCGTCGGCGACTTCGACGAACGCGGGTAGACGGCTCTTCGACCTTGTGCGCGGCAAGCGGGCCGACGTTCCTCTGTCATCCTGGGCGTATGAGCGAAGCGAGCGGGGTCGGAGCATCCTCTTGTCCGACGAGGCGCGTGCGCGCAGGAAGGCTACGCCATCTAGGCGGCATCATCGCCGACGCTGCGTAGCGGTCGGAAAGCGGGCTGGTCGATGGAGATTCTCCGCGCCGAACCGAAGCGTGCTTGATGATTGGCGGCTGACTCCATGCCGGCGGGTGTCGTTTCGCGAGCCGTTAATAAGGTGAAGTTCGCCGAGGGCGGCGGCGTTCAAGTATAATCTCTTCCAGCGAACAACATGACCGATGACGGGGGCGCATTTCCATGCTCGATAACCTCTCCGAACGCCTTCAGGGCATCTTCTCCGGCCTGCGCGGCAAGGGCCGCTTGTCCGAAGACGATATCAACGACGCCATGCGTGAGATCCGCCTGGCGCTTTTGGAAGCCGACGTGAACTTCAAAGTGGTGAAGGGCTTTATCGCCCGCACGAAGGAGCGCTGCCTGGATGCCGAAGTGCTCGACTCGCTCACGCCAGCACAAAACGTCATAAAGATCGTGCTCGACGAGCTCACCGAGCTTCTCGGTCGCACGGACTCCAAGCTTGAGTTCTCAAGCCGCATTCCCAACGTCATCATGCTCGTAGGTCTGCAAGGCTCCGGTAAGACGACGGCTGCCGCGAAGCTTGCCTATCGTCTCAAACAAGAGAACCATTCGCCGCTCCTCGTGGCCTGCGACGTGTACCGTCCTGCTGCAGCCGACCAATTGGAAACCCTCGGTTCCGAGATTGGCGTGCGCGTGTACCGCGGCGATGGCCAGGATCCGATCAAGATCGCGAAGGAAGGCGTGCAGGACGCCATCGACAGTCTTCGCGACGTGGTGATCGTCGACACGGCGGGCCGTCTCCATGTGGACGACGAGATGATGGACGAGGCCGAGGCCATCAAGCGCGCCGTCGAACCCGAACAGATTCTCATGGTCGTCGATGCCATGACCGGCCAAGATGTGGTAAACGTGGCGGCTGCCTTCGCCGAGCGCGTGGATTTCGACGGCGTCATCATGTCCAAGATGGATGGCGATGCACGCGGCGGCGGGGCGCTTTCCATCAAACAGGTCACGGGTAAACCCATCAAGTTCATCTCGTCGGGCGAGAAACCCGATTCCCTCGAGGAGTTCCATCCCGACCGCATGGCCAAGCGTATTTTGGGGATGGGCGACGTGATCAGCCTTATCGAGAGTGCCGTTAAGGTGCAGCAGGAGGAGGTCGAGCAGGAGCAGACCGAGCGCATGATGCGCGCTCAGCTCAACCTCAACGACTTCATCGAGATGAACCGTCAGATCCGCAAGATGGGCGGAGTGTCCAAGCTTGTCGCGGCCATGCCGGGAGGAGACAAGGCTATGGCGAAAGGCCAGGTGGACGAAGGAGCACTTGACCATATGGAAGTCATCATCAACTCCATGACCAAGGCCGAGCGCGAGAAGCCCGAGCTGCTGAACGGCAGTCGACGCGCCCGCATCGCGGCTGGAGCCGGGGTGTCGGTGTCGGACGTGAACCAGCTTATCAAGAAATTCAGCGAGACAAAGAAGATGCTCAAGAAGATGATGCCTGCAGTCGAGGAAATGCAAGCAGGCAACAAGCGCAAAAAGGGAAAGAAGGGCAAGAAGGGCCGCAGGCGCGGTTTGCCCGGCATGCCTGGCGGTATGAGCATGGCCGACCTCAAGAAGATCCAGGATATGATGCAATAGCGTTTGAGCGACCTAAGGTCACGCCACGGTTTCGGGGAGGGCTGGAGGCGAGTAGCTTGCTCGGCGTTGCGGTCCGCATGACGCATTGCAGGCTTGCACATCGGTCGAAGGAGGTCGTTGCCCTGGTCGTCGCGCCGCAAATCAAGCCGGACTTCGAAATTTCCTTGAGGAAGCGTTTGGGTCGCAGTCGTTGAAGCGAGCGACGAGATTGCAGAGGCATGCAAGCGTAGGAGCCGTTTTCCGATCGACTGGGGAACATCGGTTTCGACATCCTGCTCGTTGAAGGGAGCGAGGGAAGGGGAGCGATGCCGAGCGTACTCATAGTCGACGACGACGCGGATCTGTCCGCCATCGTGGCGCGCTACCTCGAAAGCGAGGGGTTCGCGGTCGTGCGCGCTGCGAGCGCCGAAGAGGCCTACGACGTGCTGGGCGCCCGTCCGTTCGACCTCGTGCTGCTCGACATCAACCTGCCGGGCGACGACGGCTTCGCGGCGTGCGAGGCCCTTCGGCGCGCGAGCGACGTGCCCATCGTGTTCGCGTCGGCGCGCACGAGCGAGACGGACCGCATCGTCGGGCTCGACACGGGCGGCGACGACTACCTGCCCAAGCCCTACTCTCTGCGCGAGCTGCTCGCGCACGTGAACGCGCTGCTCAGGCGCTCTCGGGGGCGCTCCGGCGGCGCGGGACGGCCGCTCGTCGCGGGGCCGTTCGCCCTCGACGAAGCCGCCGGGACGCTCGCGAAGGACGGCATCGTCGCGGCGCTGTCGCCCAAGGAGTTCGCGCTCGCCCGCTTCCTGATCGCGCACGAGGGCGAGACAGTGTCGAAGGAGCGCCTGCTGGCCGAGGTATGGGGCGCGTTCTCGGAGGTGGAGCCGCAGACGGTGTCAGTGCACATGAGCTGGCTGCGCGCGAAGGTGGAGGACGACCCTTCCCGCCCGGCCCATTTCAAGACCGTGCGGGGGAGGGGCTACCGCTTCGACGCCGAGGGCGGCGCGTCGTGACGGCGGCTTCGCGCGAGGGCGCGCGCATCGCGCGACGGCTCGTCGGCATCGCCGCCGCCGCGACGCTCGCCCTCGCCCTGGCGGCGCTCGCGGCCACGGCCCTGCTC
>NZ_PPEK01000021.1 GCF_002899715.1 Enteroscipio rubneri
TCGGGCATGGCTCTCCTCCAATATGCTTCTTGTCTCGACAACTCGAATCATACCGGGGCGGGCCGTGCCCTCCTTCCTATCTGGACGCTATCCTGCTGTCAAAGTGCGCAAAAAATTGTACGTTACCTTTTGAGCTATGTTTAAATTTGTCTTTTGCCAGGGACGATTTGCACTCATGTGGTCTTAGGGCTGTTGGAGGGACAGCGGTATAATAATCACGAGATTTGAAAACAAAGATGGCGCAGCTGCATTCGCCTCTTGAGCTTCTGCTGGTGAAGGTGAAAAGATTTCTTCTCGAGCAATCAATCGAGATTCGTTGATGTTGGGTTCGAACTCGATTCATCTTTCGTTCGAAAAGGCGCAATTGGCCTTGAGCTAGACCAGAAGCGTTTTGCGGTTTTGGGCTTTGCTTCGCAGGCCGTTGAGGAGAAGGCGCTCAGGAGCTTGGATGGAGATGATGTTGATGCCGAATGATGCGATGATCAGGCTTTCCGGTGTTGTAATCCATAACTACAAGTGCATCGATAATGACCAATCGTTTGATGTCGAGCCGGATGTGACCGTGCTCGTTGGTATGAATGAATCAGGCAAGACCACGGCGCTCGAGGCAATTGCGAAGTGTCATTATTTCGACGAGGGCGATCCCAAGTTCAAGTTCGACGCCCTGAAAGATTATCCGCGTGCAAGATACAATAAATACAAAAAGGGCGATGAGCCCGAAGAAGCGGTGACTCTTAGATATGAGATTTCCGAAAAGATGAAATCTCATATCGAAACGGAGATGGGCGTCTCCCTAGAGGGCACTGAGTTCACGGTTAAGAAGACGTACGGCGGAGAAACCCTCGTAAACATCTCGAAATTGTTCTCGGGGTCGTGGGCTTCGAAGGTCAAAGAAGTTCTTGGCAAGATAGCTGAGGGCGGTATTTCGGAGGAAGAGCTCCTTGGCGTCAAATCGCGTGCGCAGCTCGATTCCGTTTTGTCGGGGCATGATCTAGGGGAGAATACCAAGTCGGTACTTGGATTATTTAGCAAGATGCTTCCCGCTACTGGTGAATCAGGGTGGGATAACCCGATTCAGTATTCCATTTGGGAAGATTACTTGAAGCCGAGCTTGCCTGTTTTTATCTATTACGATGAGTACTACCAGCTTCCTGGGAGGGTCGACCTATCCGAATTGAAGAACGCTTCCCCAAGCGATCCGTCGCTCAAGACAGCGAAAGCGCTCATCGATCTCTCCGGGGCGGATTTGGACATCTTGAGCGCCGCGGATGATTTCGAGGAGTTCAAATCCGAGTTGGAAGCGACCAGCATCGACATATCCGACACACTGTTCGAGTATTGGGGCTCCAATCAGAATCTTGAAATCGAGTTTGACGTCGATAAAGTCGAGGATGACGATGGCCGCAACCATCGAATAGTCAAGAGGGTCTTGGATATCCGCGTAAAAAACAAATGGAACAGGGTGTCCCTTCCCCTTGATAAGCGCAGCAAAGGATTCAATTGGTTCTTCTCCTTTTTGGTATGGTTCAAAGCCATGCAGGAGGATAAGAACAGGCAGTACATCCTCCTCCTGGACGAACCGGGGTTGAATCTGCACGCTCTGGCTCAGGGCGATCTCCTCAGGTTCATCGACGACCTCTCCGAGGACCATCAGATCATATATACAACCCATTCTCCGTTCATGGTCGATTCGGAGCACCTCGAGAAGGTTCGTACTGTGGTCGAGGTCGAGAGGCAGGGAAGTAGGATATCTGATTCCTTACAAGAGAAGGATCCGGATACGCTCTTCCCGCTGCAAGCTGCGCTTGGGTATTCGGTCGCGCAGAATCTGTTCATCAACAAAAGGAACCTGCTGGTCGAAGGAATCTCGGATTTGGTGTATTTGGAGACTATGTCCGCAGAGCTTCTGAAACGAGGCAGGACGGGGTTGTCGGAGGAGGCGACCATCGTTCCGACGGGCGGTGCGGACAAGGTTGCGACTTTCATTTCTCTTATGAGAGGCTCGAAGCTTCAGATTGTGTGTCTTCTCGACTCGTTCGTGGACAAGAAATCCAAGCAGCGTATCGACGATCTCGTACGTGAAAAGATCATCAGGGATAAGAATATCGTCTACTACTCCGATGTTTGCAATGCGAGTTACGCTGATGTCGAAGACATGTTTGAGCCGGAAGAATATCTCCTTTTGTATAACGCCGCGTTCGACAAGAATGTCAGCATAAGCGAAATTAAGAGCGATCGGCCCATAATGATCCAGTTGAAAGACATGAATGGAGGGGACTTCAATCACTACCTTCCCGCTCGTGAGTTTGCAAGAAGGTCGGCGGAAATTGATCTATCGGACAAGACCCTAGAGAAGTTCGAAAACCTATTTTCGAAACTGAACTCTTTATTGTGATTCGCCGTCGAACAAGGAAGTATCGTTTGCGAGCTTGAGCCAAGAGGCCCAAAGGCCATTTGGCTCTTCTACTGCTGCTTTGATTGGCGGGGGATGGCTACTTGTTTTCCCAGCGGCCTCCGACACCGAGGGTTTCCCAATGCCCTTCCTCGGGGTGCTCGACGGTTTCTTCCCCGACCTTTACCTGCCGGACTTCACTGTGATAGCCTGATCCCTCTCCGGCGAGCATGTGCTGCTTGTTATGTGCCGACGTGTTTCCTGTGATGTCGGCTCCGCAGACGTTGCAGATCGATCTTTCGACGTTCTCGTAAACGGGAATCGTTTCGGTCCATGCGGCTTTGTCAACGACCCAAACCTTTTCAGTATCCTCGACCCAAGTTTTTTGAGGGTTGCCTGGCTGCGAGGAAGTGGAGGGCTCCTTCGCGGGGTCTGATTGCCTATCGCCTGCTTCCTCGTTGCTCGAAATGCCCTTTCCGTTGTTCGGAGGGGTAGTTGCATTGGAATTGGTTGCGTTGTCTTGGGTCTCAGGCGCCGGATTGCCCATGCCTGTCGCCTTGGAACTATTGGAGCTGCTGCTGAGGTTCGCCTCTTTACTATTGGCTTCAAATACTGAGCTTCTGCTGTCGGCAATACTGGGAGCACCGTTAGCATTGCCGTCAAGGGCCGAACTCGGCTGGTTCGTGTCGGAAAGTGCGAAGCACAGCGCGACCACGAGAATGGCCGTCGCGCATCCCGTGATGACAGCGGCCTTCCTCCTATCGCTGAAAAGCATACGTATCTTGCTCTTGAACATTTTAAGCTTCATCACTATCTTGCCTCCTACATGAACCTGAACACGGCTCGGAACAGCCAGGCGAAGAATCCGATCGTCGCTTTAACCAAGAACCTCATCGTCTAATCCTTCCATCCATTCGCACCCTTCGTCCTGGGCTCCGTCTTCATTACCGGGATGCCGCTCTCCAAAGGAGCCGGGGGACGAGGCGCTTAGAGCCAGCGCCTCGTCGTACGCTCCGAGTCCGAAACCGAATCTCGAGCAGATCTCTTCGGGTGCCGCCACCGAAGCGCCGGGCATGCGGGACAGGATGCCGAAGAGCTCGACGGCGCACTGCGCCTTGCTCTTCTGAGAGGCGTCGCCGATGCACAGGTCGACCATCTGCTTGAACTTCGCCGCGTCCACGAGCTCTCCTCCCACGCGGAACGCGAGCTCTCTTTCGTCGGCCTTTATCTGGACCACATGCGAAACCTCTTCCTTCTCCGCGAGCAGGAACTGCCATCCTCGGCTTCTTGAGGCTTTGGGCGTCCTCTCCTGGGAATCGAGTTGCGCCGCAGACGGGGAGATGTCGTAATGATGGATGCAAAGCCACAAGCCCGTCTGCCCCAGACGGTCGAATCTCAGCTCGTAGTTCGCGAGCATCGCGTTGCTTCCGAAGGGCTGCGCAGCGGTGAACCGCCCGTCGTCGAAGACGTCGACCTTCCCGTTGTCGTATGTGATGACTACCTTCATCGCTGGCGCTCCTCCCGCCTTTCGCGCGGCTGCTCGCGTTGCGGGGCGCTCCGCTCGGAGCCCGATGGCTCGCCCGCCCAGCCTCCTTTGCCGCTGGCGCGATCGTCCCTTCGGTTGACGTCGTGGAGCGGAAGCGCCTTTCTCTCCTTCAGGAAGTCCCTCGCATGCTCCAGGGCCTCGATCTCCTTCCAGATGCGGGTTTCCTGGCTGGCGGGAACTCCGTTTCGCAGCCTGCCTCGTTGCGCCGCGATCGCGCTGTCGGCAGCATCGAGGGACATGATGCGCCATTTGCCGCAGACCTCTAACGCATTGGAGAGCGAATCCAGCTCGTCGAGGTCCTTGAGTTCGACTGCCTTCCTGGCGAGGCGCAGGAACTCCCGCGAGGATGCGTCCGGCAGGTGCTCTGCCCTCGCTCCGAGGAGTCGTCTCTCCAGCGCGGCCTTGCCGAAGGATGCGCCCAGGCGCTCTCCCGATACGCGGCGGGCGGGCGCGTCGGCGAGCGAGAAGATCCAGTCTTGCCTGCGCGCGCGGGGGGAGTTGTCCTCGATCCCGACTCCCATCATCACGAGGATGCTGCGGAACTCCTGCTCGTTTCTGGCAAGGCCCTTCGCGACGCTCACCCTGTTCCTGATGTCCGCCACCCACGAGTAGCCGCCCGCCGCCTCGGCCCTTCGCTCGGCTCGACTGCGGTAGGTCTCCTGCAGGGTGCGCGCTTTCGCTCTGGGCTCGCCCTTGTTTGCCGCGAGTCGCTGGAAGCCTGTGCTGGGCTCGGGCCTTTCGTTGCTGAGCGCCCTGAGTCCCCGCTCGGCCGCCATCTCCTGGAGCGCCCGGTTGAGATCGAGGGGGTTGTCGGTACGCATCCTCCTGCCTGTGACCACGTTCGTGTTGTTCACGACGATGTGCGCATGGGGGATGCGGTTTTCGTTGTCGTCGTGGTAGATGATTGCGATGTGGTGCTCGGGGAAGAACCGGAGCGCCCATGCGTGCGCCAGCTCCCTGAGCTCATCGAGGCTCACTTCGTCTTCCGGGGAGGGAGACAGCACGAAATGCTTAAAGGTACGGGCCCTCTTCCCGTTCCACGGGTCGTCGTTGCCGCATTCGGCTCTGAAGGCGTCCATTTCCGTCGCCCAATCGAAGGGCTTCCCGGATTCGGGCTCGCGCATGAGGTCCGCGTCCGGCGTCTCGGAGAAATTGAAGAAGTCGCGCGCGAGCGCGCGCCCGTTCTTCTCGAGGTACCTTTGGACCGGGACGCAGCTTCCGTGTCCCGATATGGGCTTCAGCACTGGCATCCTCACCACCTCGCGAACATCGCGGTCTCGAGCCGTGACATCTCCTCGCACAGCTTTTCCTGCCGGGCGTTCACGGCATCCAGCTTCTCGCGGATCTCCGGGAGGGCGATGTCCAGGTACTCGTATCGGAGCTTTCCGCGCCGTAGGTAGTAAGAGATGGAGTTGAGCGCATGCGTCGCCTGGTTCAGGTTCGTGCCGAACCGGCGCATTTCCTTGTGGATGCGCGATATCTCCTTGGCGTCGACGACGACCAGGCGGACGTTGGACCCGTGGATCTCGCTGGCGGGAAGCTGCGCCAAAAGGCGGATGAGGTCGGACCTCGTGAGGCCGCATTTCTCGGCGATCTCGTCGATGTGGGCCCGCTCTTCCGGGGTCATGCGGATGTGGAAGTCCGCGGTCTTGGGGTTCTTCTTGCTCATGGGCGAAACCTTTCGCTTAGGGGCCAGCGGGGGCTCCCCCGCGACGAGGGAGCCAGGTCTGTCGGGCTTGCCCCGGCAGGCTGGGCGACCGAGCCGGTTCTCCGACCCGTTCGCGATGCGAAGGGAGGAGGCCGGCGCTTCCCGTGGGTCTGTATCCACGGGAAACCATCGGAAGGGATTTGTATCCCTTCCATGGGCTACTTGCTAAACCCGGGGCTCACGGCCGATCGAGGAGGCGCCCTCTTTCGCCGCGAGCCCCTGCCGAACGCCTAGAGGAGCCTTCCCAGCTCCTCGGCATGCCTGGCGATGGCCTCGATCATGCCCCGGTCGGCCTGCGGGAGGGGCGTTCGGTGCCTGGAGAGGAACTTCTGGATCTCCCTGTCCGCCCGGCGCAGCCTATCGTCCGCGTCGGTGCCCTTCGAGGTGCTCCTCCGGATGAAGTCCGTGGTGTCGCGCTTGCCGTACCCGCCCTCCTCGGTCCATCGGACGTGGAGGCGCATCTGCTCTTTCCGCGGCACCTTCGAGAGCATCCTCACCGCCTCGCTCGAGAGCCTCCCCTCGTCGGCGATGCTCCTCCAGCCGGTGGAGAGGTCGTTTTCGATGATCGACGCCAGCGCCTCCTGCCGCCGGATCGACTTGCCGGAGACCTTCCGCCCCGTCTGGGCGCTTATGATCTCCGCCTTGATGTCCTCGGTGCGCATGCCGGAAAGGCCCGGGTCGCTCCTCCTCATGCGCTCGACCTCCTCCCCGAGCGCCCGCGTCGCGGCGGCGCGCTCCGTGACGGAGAGCTCCCTCGTGAAGTAGTTCGCCGCGTGGAGGAGCGTGATAGCCTGTTCGTCCGTGACGCCTTCGACGATCCTGCACGGCATCCTCGCGAAGCTTTCGTCGTCCTCGGCGAGGAGCCTGTAGGCGGCCTTGCGGCGGTGCCCGGAGATCATCTGGAACCCTCCGTCGGGAAGCTTCCTGACGAGCGGTATGTCCGTGAGCCCGTCCTTGCGTATGGACTCGGCAAGCCTCCCGATGGCCTCCTCGTCCATCGAGTAGACGGCGTTCCCGGGATGGTCTTCGATGTCCGAGACCTCTATCTCCTCTATGGGGAAGCGCCTCCTGGTGGCGGCGCTCTCGTCGAGGAGCCCTGCGATGGTGAAAGCTTTCGCGGCGTCTTTAGGAGAGCTCACGGTCCACCTCCTCGGCGAGGGCGAGGTAGTCCTGCGCGGGCCTGCTCGACGGGGCGTAGTCGACGACCGGCTTCCAGACCCAGGAGCCTTCGCCGACTTTGGTCGAGGAGTGGATGCTCGTCTCGAACTGCCTGTCGGCGAAGAACCTGTCGAGGACCTCGGTGCCCGTCGCGTTGCTTCGCGTCTGGCGCCCGGGGACGCACGTCCGCAGGATCCTGAAGTTGGGGGTCGGGAGCCGCAGCGCGTCGCTGACCCGCCTCATGGCGTTGACCGTGAGGGCGGTCCCCCTCATGACCGAGCCGTCGAGCTTGACCGGGATCACCACCATGCCCCCCGCGGAGGCGGCGATGTAGGCGTTGACCGCCAGCCTCTTCATCACCGGCGAGCAATCGATGATGGCGATGTCGTAGTCTCCCGCCGCGTCGGTGAGCGCGAACTTGAGCGTCTGCTCGTGGAGCAGGAGCTCGTTCTGGTCGACCAGGTCGATGATCGAGGGGATCACCGAGAGCTCCTCGACGTCCGTCTCGAAGGCGAGGTCTGCGACGGGGGCGTGCCCGTAGAGCAGCTCGATGGTGCTCCGCCCCTCCTCTTCCGCCCGGCCGTAGAGGCCGAAGTAGTCGGTCGCCGACGCCTGCGGGTCGAGGTCGACGAGGAGCACGCGCCGGCCTTTCGATGCGAACACGGACGCCAGGTTCACCGCGGTCGTGGTCTTGCCGACGCCCCCTTTGTAGTTGCTTATGGCTATCGTCTTCATCTTCGGCCTTTCGGGTAGCTTTCAAAAACCGTACGAGAATGTACTGTATCCACAGTTTAGCACATAACAGTACAGAAACGTACTGCTATGTTCGAACGAGGGGGCGCATGAGGCGCGGACTGCGGGCGAGATCCGCGTTAGGTTCGCGTTAGGTCTGTGTGAGATCCGCGCGAGGCGGGGCCTGTACAATGTGCGGGAAGGTTCTTTCGGATAGGGGGTCCGATGCTTAGCGAAGAGGAATATCGCCGGCTGCGGGAAGACCACGAGGTGGCCTATTTCCGGGCGGACCTGGCCCTGTCCGATCCGGAGGGCTACAGCCTGGAGGAGAAGGCCGAGATAATCGAGGGCATGCGCTCGAGCACCGAGGAGGTGGAGCGGGCGATGCGCGAGGACTTCGAGTCTATGCCCCCCGAGATGAGGCGGCGCATGTTCGAGATGCTCGCATCCTCGGGCCCCGGCGCGAGGGGCTTCTGGAGCCGCATGCTGCTCGGCTGAGGCCTCCCGTGTATGCGCCCCCGGGGGGCCGACCCCCCGGGGGCTGATCCGATGTCGGCCCGAAAGGGGCTTAATCGGCCGAATCGGCGAACTCCCCGCAGCCGAGGGCGTTGATGTGGTGCCTCAGCAGGGCGCGCTTGTCGTCGATGACCATCAGGGCTATCAGGTCGAACCGGACGGTGATGTCCGCGAGCTCCTCGGCGTGCTCCGCCAGCCACCTTGCCGCCGCGATCTCCATGCGCTGGCGGCAGCCGGCGGGGTCCTCCTCGGGGAGGCCCTTGTCGATGCCCTCGCGGGCGGCGACGTCGATGAACACGATCGCGTCCCCGTCCCTGGCGACCAGGTCGACCGAGATTCCCTCTTCGGCGGACCAGGCCTTGTCGAGCACCTCGTAGCCCCGGCGGTCCACGAACTTTGCGGCTGCCTCGATGGCGCGTTCCTGAATCTTCTCTGTCATGGCTGACCCCTTTCGGTTTCGGGCTGGGCCCCTTGCCCAGCGCCTTGCGGCGCGAAGGGCGCCCGGGTTCCGACGCCATGCAAGGGAGGAAGCGGAATCGGCCTGGCCGATCGTCTCCCGATGCCGGTTTTCGAAAAATCTTCCCATTTTTCGTGAGAGCGTCTTTAGGGAAGAATTTCCGAAAAGCGCCGCGGCCCTTGCGTGCGCGCTCGGGTTCCGTGCGTGACTTGAGCGTCCGAAGGCGTGCGAGGGGCGTGCGTCCGGAAGGGGTCGGCCCTTCAGAAGAGATGGGGCGTCCGCCTGCGGACGGGGGCGTGCGGCGGACCCGTGTGGCGGGCTGCGGGACGGGGGCTTATAATCTAGAGCGAGAATATTGGGCTATTCGGCGCCGTGGTCGGCGCCTCCCATGAGGACGCGTCGGGCATAGATCCGGGTTTCCCCGGAAGGTTGCGCAGGTGCCTGCATGGAGCGAGGAGCGGTCTGGTTGAGCGTAGGGAAAAGGATAAGGGCGGCGCGCGAGGCGGCGGGCATGACGCAGGCGGAGGTCGCGAAGGCGCTCGGGGTTTCGGAGGCGTCGATACGGCTCTACGAGCTCGGGAAGAGGAAGCCCAATCCCGAGGTCGTCGAGCGCATCGCCGCGGCGGTCGGCATCGACGTCCAGGCCCTGCGGGAGATCGAGATCGAAAACGTCCGCGACGCCCTGGAGGTGCTCTTCCGCCTCGAGGACGCCTGCGGGCTGACCCCCGGGCCGGACGGCACGCTGGGCGTCGACCGCACGGCCGAGCATGCCCCGAAGATGGCGGCCGCCATCGAGAAGTGGGCCGAGATGAAGCGCCGGCTCGACGAGGGCGAGATAGGCGAAGCGGAATATGAAGCCTGGAAGAGCCGGGTCAGGTAATCGCTCTCATCCGTGGAGAGGCGCTTGGCCGGGTATCGGAGAAATCAATAAAGGAGCAACATGCAGTCGGTTTTTGATGCACTGGACCCCATTGTCAACTCGTCCGTCTCCGAAAGGGAGAAGGGCGCTAAATACGAGGCCGCATGCGTGTGGTTCCTCCGGAACGACCCCTACTGGTCCCAGAAGTTCGACAAGGTCGGCACGATAGAGCAGGCACTCAAGTGGCAGGACTGCCCGATCCACGACACCCAGGACACGGGGATCGATCTCGTCGCCCTGGACGGGGCCAACGGCGAATGGTGGGCGATCCAGTGCAAGTGCTACGACGGTGAGAAGACGCTTCCGAAGGGGATCTGTGACTCCTTCTTCGCCCGTGCGCTCGGGGATCCCTCGATAAGCCAGTACATGGTCATGACGTCGGCGAAGGGGCCGGGCAAGCATCTCGAGAAGCAGCTAGAGAACACGTGCGCGATGCTGGTCGACACGGCGAAGATGGAGGCGTCGCGCCTCGACTGGTCGCCGTTCGTCTACGGCGTCGAGAGCATCGAGCGGGAGACCTACGATCCGCGTCCGCACCAGCGGGAGGCGATCGAGGGGATCGAGTCCGCGTTCGCCGAGAACGACAGGTGCAAGGCGATCATGGCCTGCGGCACGGGAAAGACCCTCATGTCGCTGCGCCTCGCCGAGGACTACCTGAAGGGTAGCGGGCTTGTCCTGTTCTGCGCTCCCTCGATTTCCCTCGTCGGGCAGTCGATGCGCGAATGGCTCTCCCAGTCGCGCGCGAAGCTGTCGCCCTTGGTGGTGTGCTCCGATTCCAAGGCGTCGCGCCAGGAGGACGCCATCCCCATGACGCTCGCCAGCTTCGAGTACCCCGCCACCACGCATGCCGATCGCCTGATGGAGCACTACGCGGCGAGCCGCAGGAGGAACCCGGACGGCCTCGTGGTCGTGTTCTCGACGTACCAGTCGATCGACGTCATCCACCAGGCCCAGGAGATGGGCCTGCCGGAGTTCGACCTCGTCGTCTGCGACGAGGCCCACCGCACCACCGGCAGCGCGCTTCCGGGCGTGTCTAAGAAGGACGCCTCTGCCTTCATGAAGGTCCACTACAACGAGAACGTCCGGGCGAAGAAGCGCCTCTACATGACGGCGACCCCGCGCATCTACGGCGAGACCGCCAAGAGGAAGGGCGCGGAGGACGACTTCACCATCGCCTCAATGGACGACGAATCTCTGTACGGCCCCGTCGCCTACCAGATCAAGTTCGGCGAGGCGGTCGAGAAGAAGCTCCTTACCGACTACAAAGTAGTGGTGCTGGCAGTCGAGGAGGACGCGCTGCGCGGGCGTATGCCGGAGACCGACGATAACGGCGTAGACGCGTACTCGCTGGACGCCGACGATGTCGGCAAGATCATCGGCTGCTGGAAGGGCCTCGCCGAGCACGGCGAGAACGCCCCCGATGACGCCACGGGGGTAGGCGACATGCTGGTCGTCGACGACATGAACTCGGAGCCCGGGAAGGGTATTGAGCCCCTGCACCGAGCGGTGGGGTTCTGCTCGACGATCGACTCCTCCAAGACCATCTGCGAGGCGTTCTCTCGCATCGTCGACAGGTACGCCCAGGCCGGGGGCGAGGACTTCGGGCTCAAATGCGTGCTCGACCACGTCGACGGCAGCATGAACTCCACGGACAGGAACCGGAAGCTCGCCTGGCTCGGCGGCGATGTCCCTGAGGGGGAGTGCAGGATACTCACCAACGCGCGCTGCCTCGCGGAGGGCATCGACGTGCCCAGCCTCGACGCGGTGATCTTCTTCAACGCCAAGAACTCCACGGTCGACATTGTGCAGGCGGTCGGCCGCGTCATGCGCCGCGCTAAAGGGAAGGACTTCGGCTACATCATCCTCCCTATATTCGTCCCCGCCGGCATGACGCCCGAGGAGGCGCTCGACGACAGCAAGGTGTTCGCGAACGTATGGAGCGTGCTGCAGGCCCTGCGAAGCCACGACGAGCGAATCGAGGCAAAGGTGAACGCGCTCGCCCTCGAGCAGAGCGCCCGCAAGAACAGGATCGACCCCGGCGCCGACCGCCACAAGGGCTGGGACGACGGGCTCCCGTCGAGCAAGGAGCGCGAGGAGAGGCGCGCCGCCGAGATCGCCGAGAGCGTTCAGCTCAAGCTCTCGCTCTTCCCCGTCGAGAGGTGGGAGAAGGCCATCACGACGACCCTCGTCAAGAAGTGCGGCACGCGCATCTACTGGGACGAATGGGCAGAGGATGTTGCGAGGATAGCGAAGCGCCACATAGAGCGCATCGGCGAGCTGGTCGCCTCTAACGAGGAGGTCCGGTCCAAGTTCGGCATCTTCCTCGAGGGCCTTAGGGATTCGCTCAACCCGGGCATCGAGGAGCAGGACGCCATTGAGATGATCGCCCAGCACATGATCACCATGCCCGTGTTCGACGCGCTGTTCGGTGATTTCGAGTTCGCGAGCTCGAACCCCGTCTCGATCGCGATCGACAGGTTCCTGGAAGTTCTTTCGAGCTACCGGATCGAAGAGGCATCGGATGCCGCCGTTCTCGACGACGTCTATGCGAGCGTGCGGAGGCGCGCCGCGATGGTGCGCACGGACGCCGCGCGTCAGCAGCTCATCCGCGACCTGTACGAGCAGTTCTTCCGAGTGGCGTTCAAGGGGACATCGGAGAAGATGGGCGTCGTCTACACGCCCACGGAGATCATCGACTACATCCTCCGCGAGACCGACCGCGTCCTGAGGCGGGAGTTCGGCAAATCGCTAGCGGACGACGGAGTGCACGTACTCGACCCCTTCGCGGGCACGGGCTCGTTCATGGCGCACCTCATCGAAAGCGACCTGATTCCCGACGACAAGCTCGGGCGCAAGTACCGCTGCGAGATGCACAGCAACGAGATCCTCCTTCTGGCGTACTACATCATGACGATCAACATCGAGTACGCCTACCACGAGCGCATGGGCGGAGAGTACGTCCCCTTCGAGGGCGGCGTACTCACCGACACGTTCCAGATGACCGAGGAGGGCGACACTCTCGACGCCCGGGTTTTCACACAGAACTCCGAGCGCGTTGTGAGGCAGAACGAATTGCCGATACAGGTTATCGTAGGAAATCCTCCCTATTCGTCCGGGCAAAAAAACGCTGATGACAGCAACCAAAACGAAAGCTATCCAACACTCGACGGCCGCATAAAGAGCGAGTATGCGGGGAAAAGCCTGAACGGATCGAAAAAAATGTCGCTCTACGACTCCTATATCCGTGCGTTTCGCTGGGCAAGCGACCGAATTGGTGATAGAGGAGTAATATGCTTCGTTTCTAATGCCGGATGGCTTCGAGGGGCGGCGATGGATGGCTTTAGACGTTGTCTCGTTGACGAATTCGATGACATCTATGTGTTTGATTTGCGTGGCAACCAAAGGACTCGGGGCGAAGAGTCGCGTCGAGAAGGGGGCAAGGTCTTTGGCTCCGGATCGCGCGCTGCCGTGGCGATAACTTTGCTTGTCAAGCATGCTATTGCGGATCATGCCGGGCGCATTCATTACCATGACGTTGGAGATTATCTCTCTCGCGAAGACAAACTGAGGGATGTGGCGGAAGCTGCGATATCGGGCGAGTTGAAATGGAAGACGATTCAGCCCGATAAGTATGGCGATTGGTTCGATCAGAGAGACGATTCGTTCTATGATTTTGCTCCTATGGGCCTGGAGAAAAGAAAGCAACCTTTGGGCATATTTGAAATATGGTCTTCTGGGATAATTACCCATAGGGATACTTGGGTCTATTCTTTCTCAAAAGAACGTCTTTTGCGGCAAATGCACACCATGGCGGATTTTTTTAACAAGCAGTTGGGAAGATTTGATGGTCATTCCGATGGAGATATAGAAAAACTCGTAGAGAAGAATCCTCACTCAATCAAGTGGGATAAAAAGCTGTATAGCAGAATCTCCAAGGCAGACCCTATAGATGTCGACCAGAATCGCATGGTTGAGGTTAGCTATAGGCCGTTTTGCAAGCAATGGCACTATTACGATAGCTCCATCAATTGGAGCCACTATCAGCTGCCTCGACTCTTTCCCGATATGGGCTTACGAACCGCTCAAGATCAATCAAGCAATATCGTTATTGCGATAACTGGCGGAAGTGATCCTAGTTGCCTTGCCACAGATACGCTGCCAGATCTACATTACGTGGGGGATCCTCAATGCTTTCCTCTGTACTGGTACGAGGAAGAGGTGGCCGTTGGCGGTATTTTCGGCGGGGCTTCGAGTGGCAAAAGCATCAGGCATGATGCCATTACTGACGAAGCGCTTGAGGTCTTCAGAAAGTCATACCCTCACGTTTTTCTTGGGCGTTATAAGAAAGACGGCGGCGAGGAGCTTTCCAAGGAAGATATCTTTTATTACATATACGGCATTCTCCATTCTCCTGAATATCGAAAGCGTTTCGAGGCTAATCTCAGCAAAGAGCTGCCCCGCATTCCGCTTGCTCGGGATTTCGATATTTTCTCCAAATCAGGGCGAGCTCTCGCAAATCTCCATTTAGGTTATGAGACGGCTAAGCCTTGGGTGGGCATTGTCGAGGAGGGAAATTCCGCGAATCCCGGCCGAACCGTTAAGATGCGCTTCGGCAAATGCAAGAAAACTGAGGATAACCCTAATGGCATAGACAGAACAACAATTCACGTGTCGGAAAACCTAACTCTAAAGAACATTCCCGAACGCGCATATAGCTATGTTATAAACGGTCGTTCTGCCATCGAATGGCTAATCGATCGGTATCAGGTGAGGACCGACAAGGCATCCGGCATCGTGAACTACCCGAATGAATATTCCGATGATCCGAGGTACATTGTCGATCTCGTCAAGCGCATTGTGACCGTCTCGATGGAAACGCTGGAGATTGTAGAGATGCTTCCACCCCTGCATGAGAAGACTCAGCCTGCTGACTGGCCCTTCGAATGGAAGTGTCTGCAAGACTGAGCCGGCGGAGAGACGAAGGCAAAAGAATGAGGTATCTGTTCGAGAATTGATGAATTTGGAGAATTAGATGTCGGAAATAGCCGAGAAGATTCGCGAGATATTCAGAATTGCGCGCGAGTTGGAAGAGATGTATCCCGGGCGGCATTTCACGCCCGACGGCCACATGGTAGGCAGCATCGGCGAGGTCATCACCGCAGAGGAGTATGACCTCGAGCTCTTCGAGGCGTCCCATCCCGTCCACGATGCGAGAGCGCAGGACGGGAAGCTGGTCCAGATAAAGGCGACGCAGTGCGACAGGATCGCGATAGGCGAACGCCCGGAATACCTGATCGTGCTCAAGATCGACCGCGACGGCGGCTTCGAGGAGGTTTACAACGGCCCCGGCGACATCGCATGGAGTCTGGTGGGCAAGCGCCAGAAGACGGGCCAGTGCCATGTTTCGCTCGCGAAGCTGCGCGCCGCGATGGCGGAAGTCCCGGAATGTGCCAGACTCCCTCGCAAGGGATGAAAGACGCCGATTCGAGCAGTCTTCGGTCCGGCAACCCAGCGACCGTACGGTTCTGTCGGGATAGATAACGCAATGTTTTCCCAGTTCGCATGCTTGGTTCGACCATATTGAGGGCCTTCGTCTCTTTGCTTTTGGGCAAATTTTGGGCAAATAATTGGAAAACCGCCGAAAACAAGGGCATTCGCACGATGCTTTTCGGGCAGTAGAGAAGTAGCGCTACGGCGAGCTCTTGCGCCGGGTTCCGTCCCGTTTCGGTCGCGATTTGCAAATGGTCCGACGAATATGAATTTTGGTGGCGCTTCCGAAGCAACCGTTTCGGGACCCTCTTAATCCCGAAACGGCGGATGGGTGCAGGGGGCTTGCCTCCTGCCGCGGGACCGGGGCGCGCAGCCCCGGCACGATCGCGATCGGGAGAACGATGGGAAGGGAGCCGCCGGAGGGGGCGGCTCCCCTCGCGCTTACGCCTACTCCCTCGGGACGATGAGGGCGGTGTCGGATTCGATCCTGTTGTTCGGGTTCCAATTCCAGTCGCCGTCGTGGTCGTATCGGGCGACGAGCGGCGTGCCCTTTTCGGAGCGGGCCACCACGGGGTAGTGCTCCCATCGCCCGTCGAAGTCTCTCACCCAGACCTCGTCTCCGATTTCGAGCTCCGAGGAGGGGACCTCCTCGGCGTCGAGGAGGTCTCCGAGCCGCTCGCCTTCGGGCATCGCCTCGTCGAAGGCCCGGAGCATGCCGTCGAAGTCGTGGGAGCTCTGCTCGACGAATCCTTCGTAAGGGAGGACCCGGTCGGCGATCCTCCACCCTTCGATGACGTAGATCCCGTTGTCCCCGGGATCCATACGCCCGTCGTCAGAGTAGGGCATGATGCCCACGCTCAGCGTGCCTCCGAAGAAGTTGCCGACGACCTGGCAGAGCCTCGCCCATCCGTAGTCGTCGTTGCTCGGCGCGCGGTAGCCCTTGAGCTCGCAGTACCGAAGCAGCGGCTCGACGGTGTCGCGCCCTCCGTTCCAGTGCAGGTACAGCCCGATCTTCCTCTCGGCGGTGGTGATGACGGCTCGGTTTCCCATGACGGCCCCTTTCGGCTTTCGGCCCGCCCCTTTGGCTGGCCTCGTGGCTTGGGAGGCGCCCCGGTTCCCGGGGGCGTCAGCGGAGGGAAGCGAAAACCCGCGAGGGCCCTGAGCTTCCGGGCGTTTGGTCGACGGGTCTTTCGCACGGAAGGTTTTTCGCGCCGTTGACGCGCGCGGGGTTCGGGGCGATCCTCGGGTCTCGAGGACCGCGGCGGGCGCAAAGACGAGGGGCCCTTGGTTGCCTGGCAGGCGCCGCTGGTGCGGAAGATGGAGGGCGGGGACGTCTTCGGCGGAGTGGGATTGCTATCCTGGATACCTGATATCGGGAAGAAGGAGCGTCCTATGAGGAAGATGGCGGTTGTTCTGGCTGTCGCGGCCGGTTTGGTGGTGATGGGCGCTGCGCTCTTCGGGTGCGGGTCGCAGTCCGACGGGCGGGGCTCGGCGTCGGGCGAGGTCGTCTTCGAGGAGACGGTGTCCCCGAACGAAGATTACGCCTCTTCGGAAGAGGATGTCGTCTATGACACCGTGCGCGTTACGCAGGACGGGTCCGGCACGGCCACGGTCGCTGCCGAATCGAACTCGGCGTTCTTCGACCCCGTGAGCTACGAGGTCGAATGCGGAAGGGATCTGGAGCCGGGCGATGTCTCGGTGAAATGGACCACCGTCATGGGCGGCACCGAGCCCAGCAAGGAGGATCAGCTCGCTGTCGCGGAGGTGTCCGTGCGGGCATCTGAAGGCGATGTCGACGTCCGCAAGATCAACTTCGTCAACGGCGCTCTTGAAATCATCTCAGAGTCGGTCGCCGGAGCTTAGGCGATCGAGCCAAGCGTTCCTTGTAGAAATTCCTTGTTCCGTTCCATCCTGCAGCTTTATGAAGACGAACACGTAGCTCGTGTCGTGAAGTTCGAGGATGTGGTCGGCGCATTCTCGTATTGCCTATAATTGTGTATAAAAGATAGGAGAAGGCAATGCAGGGCATCCGCGCGAAAATACTTGTGGTGGAGGATGATGCCTCGCTTAACGACATTGTTAGGACTTTTCTTGAGAAGAAGGGGTATTCTTGTCTCTCCGCCTTCTCCGGTAGTGAAGCTAGCATGGTCCTGGAATCGATTGACAGCTCAAGCGGGATAGACCTGGTCGTCACCGACCTAATGCTACCGGGACTTACCGGGGAGTCCCTTGTCTCCTTGATCCGAAAGAAGCTTGGCGATGTTCCCGTCGTGGTGATTTCCGCTAGAAGTGAGGTCGGGGATCGGGTCAGCCTGCTTCGCAGTGGCGCCGACGACTACTTGGTAAAGCCATTCGACCTCGACGAGCTGCTTGCCCGTATCGAGGTGCAGCTCAGGAGGAAGCGTTTGGTTTCGTCCGCGCTGCATTCGCGGGAGTCCGAGGTTCTCTCGTTCGGCTCTTGGGAGCTTTCCGCTGAGAATCGAAGGTTTTCCGTGGCTGGCGAGGAAGTGAAGCTCACCCGTACCGAATTTTGCATAGTCGAGGAGCTTATGCGCAATCCTCGTCGTGCGTTCAGCAAAGGCGACCTCTACCGTACTGCATGCTGCGGTGATCTTAAACTTGCCGATGTGGCTGTCGGCGCAGTGACTTCCGCTGATGAAAAATCCGTATCTACCCACGTAGGCAACCTCAGGGCGAAACTCAAGGGAACAGGGACCGAGGACTATATCGAAACCGTGTGGGGGATAGGATTCAAACTCAAAGAGCTTTCCTAGCTCAGGTCGGCCTGCAATCAATCTTGTAACTTTCTTGTCGAATACCTTCCGCTTTTCAGAAATCTGGAACGTAGCATTTGGTGCATAGATACGAATCTGAGAGAAAGGAGCCGCATGTATGCCGTGGAAACGATAGGTCTTACGAAGGCCTTCCGCGACAAGCGGGCGCTCGATTCGCTCGATATGCGCGTGCCCAGCGGGGAGATATACGGGCTTGTTGGAAGGAATGGATCGGGGAAATCGACTGCGATGAAGATCATCTGCGGAATGATGTCCTCGACATCTGGAGAAGTGAGGATCCAGGGAGAGGTAATGTCGGCGTGCGAGGCCAGTCCTCGTTTGGGCTCTCTTGTTGAAACACCTGGCATTTATCCGTCACTGCCAGCTATAGAGAACATGATGAGTAAGGCGCTCACGCTCGGCACGGTCGATGCTAGGCACCGCTGTTCGGATCTTCTTGAAATGGTCGGTCTCGAACCGGCTAATAGAAGAAAAGTAGAACAGTATTCGATGGGTATGAAGCAGCGCCTCGGTCTAGCGCTTGCGCTTCTTGGGGATCCCGATATCCTTCTGCTAGATGAGCCGTTGAACGGTCTGGATCCTGAAGGCGCCCGCTCTATTCGGGATCTTATCGTCGACCTAAACCGTGTTCGCAAGGTAACGGTCATCATAAGCTCGCATGTTCTTGATCAGCTCGAGCGCATATGCCATCGCTATGGGGTAATAAAAGACGGACGGATGGTCAAGGAGATCACATCTGAGGAGATGGAAGAAGCGTGCAGAGGCGGGCTTCTGATTTCCTGCTCTGAGCCAGATCGTGCTCTTGCACTGTTCAGTGAACACCTGCCTAAGATGAAAGTGTCGATGTTGCCTGATGGCGTGATCAGAATCGACGGCGACCCTGATGCGTCAGCTATTGGCGCCCTGCTGATGGAGAAGGGAATTTCTGTTTCCGACATGCACACTGCTGCGCGGGACGTCGAGGAGTTCTTCGTTGATCTTATGCGTGGGAAAACGGTGGTTGATCCGACTTGCTGTAAGGGGGGATCATGCTGAACTTCCTTAGAGCCGATCTTTATCGGATTGTTCATCAGAAGTTGTTCTGGGTCTTCCTGCTTCTTCTGCCGATTCTGGTGGTGTCTTGCACTGTTGTTGCGCGTCTTGCTGGTGCTGGCGAGGTTCTTGCCAGTTCGGTTTCCTTGGTTCCGAACATGGCTGACAGCGGATCGGTCCCGCTTATGCTCACGTTGTTCTTCGTTTTCTTCGTGCAGTCTGATTCAAAGCAGGATGCGATCAAGAGCCTGCTCGTCATTCCTCATGCCAGGCGTGATTATGTCCTATCTAAGTCGGTCGCGCTTCTGATTGCATCTTTCGTTTATGTTCTAGCAGTTCAAGCGGCCATGGTGCTTGTAGGCGTTCTCTTCTCTATTTCTATAGTCCCGACAGATCCCTTGTCCGTGATATTGGGGTTGGTAGGGATGACGCTTGCAGGTGCTGCTTATGCCGCCTTGGGGTTCGCCCTTTCCGTAAGTGGCAAGGCTTCGAGTCTCGTTATGGTAGTGGCTGTCCTCGGCGTCCTCGGCATGTTCGATTTTGGGCTTATGCTTCTGCTTGAGTATGCCTCCGCCCTTTATCCGTTCCTCTCGCCGGTATCCGACGCTATTCAAAGCATCTTGCTGACAAACGCGACCAATCCTCTATCTTCAAGCTCATCGGTTGTCGTCGGACCTGATCTCGCTTTCTGCATGGCTGTCTGCTTGGGGTATGTTTTAGTTGCCACTGTTGCGTCCCTTCTGATCATGAGGAGGCGCGATATTTCGTGAGCTGTGTCCTCATCCTGTTCATATCCATTGCGGTCATTGCCCTGATCGTTATAGGCGCGATTGCGGTTCGCCGAGATTGCGAGCTCGCGCGAATTGCACGCATGCTCATCGAGAGAGATCCTGATAGCAATGCGCGCATTACGTTGTCGGTACGGAGCAGGGGCTTGATCGCCCTTGCCCGTGCCGTCAACCGCGAGTTGGATGAGGAATCGGCCAGACGTATTGAAGACGAGCGTGAAAAGCAGGATTCACAGGAGAGTCTTGCTGCGTTGTCCCATGATATCCGTACACCCCTCGCCGGGGCGAAAGGGTATCTTCAGCTTGCCATGCAGGAGAAGAATGAGGATGCTAGGGCCCAGTATTTGAAGGCAGCCGCAAGCAGACTTGATTCCATGAGGGATCTCGTGGATGGGCTTCTGGATTACGCGAAGGCCAACGATGAGGCGTTCCCGTTGGAGTTGGAAGAGATCGATATTGTATCTGCTCTCTCAGATGCTCTTATGGGATTCTTTCCTAGGTTCAAAGAACGTGGGTGGGAGCCCAAGATCGAGGTGAGGGGTGAAGGTCTTTTCGTTCTTGCGGACAGGGAGTCGTTGGGCCGTATCTTATCTAACGTGCTATCCAATACGCTACGTCATGGCTCGAGCGCCCCTCTCATTCTGATCGAGAGGGATGGGAACATGACACGGGTAGCAGTGTCCAACAAAGTTCCCGATTCTACGGCGATCGACCCAGAACTCCTATTCAATCGTTTCTACAAAGCAGGCGCCTCGAGGGGCTCGGACGGGTCTGGCCTGGGGCTCGCGGTCGTTGCTCGCTTATGCGAGCGCATGGGAGGTTCGGCTGTTGCGAAGGTGGATGGCGAGCTTCTTGAATTGGCGATCTCGCTTCCCGAATCATGGAGGAGAGAAAGCACTGGTTTGAGTTGTTAGGAACCGTGCCCGACCGTTGGTGAAGATCGCTACGATACGAAAATGCTGTCGAGCAATGCGGCGCCGTGCCATCCGAAAAAAGCCCCGACGGCAGCGAAGACAATCGCCCCGCCGATTACCCTGAGCGTCTTCACGCGACCGTCCATACTCCGGATGCGGTTTCCCTTCTCGGTATCGCGATCGACCGGCTCGCCCTTCATGAACGCCGAAATCTCGCGGTAGGTGACCAAATCGTGCGCTTTCTTAATGCGGTCGATCCATGTACCAGCCGCCATCGCCGCCCCCCACAGAACGAAGAAGAGCACGATGGTTGGTACGGCATGAACGAGCGGCCAGTCCCATACCACCATCTGGAAGGCGAACCACGCGAACGCCGCCAGGGCGAGCGCCAGCAGCCCGGTCATGGCGTATCCTAGCCGGTTCATCAGCTTCGCATCCTCGTCGATCGTCCTCTCCATAACCTCCACGTCTCCTTTCACGAGCTCGTCCACGGTCGTGCCGAACACATCGGAGAGGATGATCAGGCTCTGGACATCGGGATAGGTCTTGTCGTTCTCCCAGCTGCTGATGGTCTGGCGAGATACGTACACCCGCTGCGCGAGGTCGTCCTGGGACATCCCCGCGTCGGCGCGGTGCCCCCTGATGCGCTTCCCTATCTCCATGACCCGCTGATCCTTCCTTCCTCTTGGCACGAACCCTGCTTGCTCGAGCATGGCATGGGCCGGGAAATCGTACCATCAAAAGGTGCGGACAGAGGGCGGGCGCGTTGTTCCGCGCGCCGTCAAATGTTCTTTACATGAAGGCTGATCAGGCGTTTTCTATCTGGTTTGAGGTATAGTGAATACAGCGCGTTGCATGTCGGACCTGCGAATCCTGCGCCGTTTGCCTCTTCGCAGCCGCAATCTTATTGACGCACTCCATGAATTCTTGGAGGCGGTCGGGGCTGAGCTTGATCGCCTTGACGCGGCGTTCTGTCCCAAGGAAGGTTTCTGCCTCCATGGGCTCTCGAAGGATGACCCAGCAAGGGGATCCTCCAAGAGAGGACATGTCGAGCACTTCGTTCTTGTGCAGCCTGGGATCGGTAAGGGTTGCCCTTTCAATTCGGCCGCCTTCGACGTGCACGCAGAAAAACGCTCCCCAAACCGCCGTGACCGAATCTTCGCGAACGAGGATGGGCGATTTTGCCGCCGCCCGGGCGTTGGCCGCTATCCATGCGAGGGTGTAGAGGGAGAGGGCGGAAAGAGCGAAGGCTGCGGGGGCCGATATGCGGGAGACGGCGAGGTGAACGACGACGGTCTCCGTCAATCCCAAGGCGACGATGGCGCAGGACAGCGCCACGAGTCCGCACTCTTTGTGGTAGGTGAATGGCGTGCATCCTTTCGGCGTCTCGGTCGTCTGCCGCCACGATGCTGCCAGCCAGTACCACATCGCGGTTTCCATTGCGGCGGCGCGCGCCGCTGCTTTGCTGGGGACGACCTCTTTGAAGCCTCCGAGATACCATTCGATCGGTTGGGCGGATTCTTCCTTGCGCGCCAGATAGCCCTTGCGGAACATCTTCGCTAACCTTGGGACCTCGCGAGCAAGAACGGCAATGTCCACGACGAACGCGGATGCAAGGAGGACGGGGAGCAAAGAGGGGGCGTTCGGTATGGCGACTGCCGCCGAGACCGCTCCTCCTGCATAGATCACGGGCAGCACGGCAATCGGCGTGATTCCACGGCGTCGTACGAAAAGGACGTAGAAGACAAGGGGAACGCACACCATGAGATCGAAGGGGACGGCGAAGTTCGCTGCAAAGGAAATGTCCGTCTCCGGCACGGACGCGAGGACCGACATGTCGACAAGGTACATGACGGCGCAGACGGAGACCACGGCGACGGCAGGAATGCCGTTTCGGTGGCGAAAAAGTCCTTCGGAGGAATCAGCGGGGACAGGGTCTTTCGTTGGCATGGGAATCCCTTCTGCAAGGATCGCCGCGATCGACTGCGCCGCCATGTATCGCCCGACAAGGCTTGCGCTTTGATTTCTGGGCATTTGGACGTTGCTGGCTTTCCTGCAGCTTTCCTTTCGTCGTATTTCAACTCGGAAACCATTGAAAACCACGACGCAGCGTCAGGGTCAAGCGGGTGCCGAAATTCAGGAATCGGGGTTCTCCCGGCTCTCCGCCAGGCCTTCGACCTTTTCGCGGATGCTTTTCTCGGCAAGACGGGAGAGCCTCACCTGGATGGGGCTCAAGGTCTCGTCGTCGTAGGAGCGGATGAGCCGCTCGAGGAGCGGGTCGGCTTCGTCCCAGTCCCCGAGGCTCCCGCCTCCGAGGTACTCCGCGACCACGGGCGACAGCAGGTCGGATGCGCGCCCGGCGAGCTTCGCGCACGCCTCCTCCCCGGCGTCGGCGGGCAGGGCAAGCGCCTCGTTGGTCAGCGCGACGTATTCCGCCATGACCCCGCGCTCCTCCATCAGCCGGTACAGGCCGAGGACGTCGTCGAGGACCGCCGATGCGCCCTTACGACCGTCGATGAGCAGGAGTTGATGGAGCTCTGCCATCGTCGTCTTCGGGCTCGCGCCGAGCTCGACCATGCGCGAGACGTGGTCTCGGATCGGGGCTGACGCCTCAAGGACGGAACCGCCCTCGTCCAGCTCCCTTCTGAGGAGGGAGACCATGCGGCGCCTCTCCTTAAGCAGCGATATCTGGGCCTCGAGCTCGGCGTCGATCTCGTCGAGGAGCCTGGCGGCATCCCCCGAAGCCCCCGCTCCGCCGGACTCTTCCTCTTCGAGGATCGACCCGATCTGCTCGAGGGTGAGCCCGAGGGACGCGAGGCGCTTGATGCGCAGGACGCGCGCCACGTCGACGACCCCGTACTCCCGGTACCCGTTCTCGCGCCTCGGGGGCTCGGGAAGGACGCCGACCTGGTGGTAGTGCCGAAGCGTGCGGACGGTGACGCCGGAGAGGCGGGCGACGTCTTTGCTGAGCATGCTAGCCTTCATCCTTCCCGAACGCCTCCCAGATGAGGGCGACGATACCGCAGACCATGCCGCCAAGCGGCCAAGCGACCCAGAACCACGCCACGCTTGTCCCCCGTGCATCGAAGCGAGATATGTCAGGAGATGCGAAAATGGGAACGAACAGAGGCGCGAGCCCAACGATGGTGGCGGCGATCATGATGGCCCCGCAGGCCGCCCCGAGCCTCTTCCCGCGCTTCCGCTTCCGGAGCAGGGAGTCTCGCACCTCCTCCTTGACCTGGGCGCTCATGATGTCCTCTATCTCCAGGTCGTCGGAGGCGCTCCTGTTGTACTCGGCCACGTTGGTCCGCCCGAGCAGCATGCCGTAGTGCACGATGTTCCACACGCCGAGCGCAACGAACAGGAGCAGGAAGAACAGGGCGTAGCCTTCCGCTGCCTCGCCGATCATGAGGAAGATCCCGAAACCGACGAATATGGCGGCGATGCCTCCGACGAGACCGCGGGCGAAGGCGGTGCGCGCGCGGGTTTTGTCGTCCTCGGTGTAGAAGTCCTCCACGAACGGGTGGGCCCTCACGAAGGCGGAATGCGCCATCCCCGCCGGGATGAAGAACGCCAGCCCCGCGAGGACGCCGGCGAGCGTGAAGAGGATGAACGTGCCGTCGTGCCCGTTATGCGAGGGCAGCGAGAACGCTCCCTCGAAGAAGAACCCGAGCGCGACGCCGACGATGATGCACGCGATGCCCGTCGGCATCTTCCAGGCCATCTTGCGCTGGTGCTCGTCGTATCCGCAGACGTCCTGCGGAGGGCCGGCGGGCACAGCCTTTCCCTGTGCATTCCCATCTTCGTCGCGCCTTTTGGTCAGGTCCCCCTGCACGAGGTCGTCGAGGCTGCAGTCGAAGATCTTGCACATCTTGAGGAGCTTGTCCAGCTCGGGGGACGACCGCTCCGCCTCCCACTTGGTGACGGACTGGCGCGAGACCCCCAGCAGCATGGCGAGCTGCTCCTGGGTCATGTTGCGCTCTGCGCGCAGGTGCTGAAGGTTGTCGCGGAAGCTCATGGCGGTACCTCTTCTCTTTCCTCCCGTCTCCGTTTTCCGGAGGGGTCGATTCTGCCGATACCCTGAGCTTGCGGTAGCGACGCCCTTTATTCTACCAACCGGCGATTGGCAATTAGGGGAATCGGTGGCAACCGACAGATGCCCTGCGGTTGCAACCCCCTGATGAAAGGCGAGATTGGGGTTTAAGCGAAGAGCTCCTTATTTGATGCTCTTTACGCTTTTGTCTAGTACCTGACTGGTATTTTCGAACTCTCGACCGCTACTTGGTATCCATGCCCTTCCATCATTTCTCGCGCAACCTCTTCCTGAGCTCTCTTTTGACGAATGTCACCCAGGCTCGGACCGAGCATGATGCTTCTTACCGAGCTTTTGCCGAAACCGAGCTCGATATAAGGGATTATGAATCCGGCGTTGGTCCTGTGCTTCACGGTGGGTTTGTTCTGGGGCTTGTCGAGAATATCTACGAACAGGCGGACCTCCTTCTCGTGCTCGAAGCACTCGAGCTTGAGTACCGGCTTCAGATTGGAGAGAAGGGTTCCGATGCAGTATCCCACCGATGATTCGTATCTGGGTTCGCAGTGCTCTTTCAAATCCAGGATAGCCTTTTCGATGATGCTTATCTGCTCCTCCTCGCTGTAGATGACTTTCGCTGTTTGCACCTCCACTGACCCGTCGAAGTTCAAGGTGGAATCCAGGAATCCCTTCATCGAGCCGATATCGATCCCGATGTTCATCCCCTCATAGCGATTTCCCTTGGAGTAGTAATTCCACATCGCCAGTGCGTCGGGATCCTCCGAGAAGGAGACGACGTACCTTCTGAAATCACCTCGCACCAGTCTGGTCTGATCTTTGGATCTTGTCAGGAAGAGCTTTGTCCGGTTGGGCTGAACGTCCTTGATCAGTTCGAAGAACTTGTCGTCTATCTTCCCCGACTCCCTGAGCCTACTGCATGCTTGCTCGAATCGCATCTTCGGCAGCGTTCCTTCGGAAGCGTCGTTCAGGCAGTCGTATCGGCTTGCCCAGAGACTAACTGAATCGTCGCGAAGCAGAATGGAACTGACGTTTCCCAAAGACGTGTAGTGATACGCCGTCCCTTCGTAGGGGTCATAGGGCATCAGCGTTTTGTATCGAAGCCTCGGGAGAAATTCGTTCAGTATACTCATGGCCATCTCCAGCTTTCTTTGCTATCTGAAAGGTCTACAGTCGGCGGAGAAACGACGGCAGCCACCGTGCGACCTCTTCGGCGCTTTTGCCTATCCAGTCGCGATGCGAGGTCTTCATACGGGCGATGAACTGCCTGTTGGAAAGGGTTCTCCCAACTCTCGTCGCGATGCCTTCCATGCTGTCGTCCCACATGTCGGGATTGTCGATGATCTCGCCTTCGATATAGCGTTTGAGGCGGGGCCGATCAAGCGACGCTGCGTTGCCTATGTAGTACATGTCATAGAGGTCCCTGAACCGAGTGCTTCGTATGCCGTGCCGGAGGAGCGAAATCAGCTTTTCGACGAAGATCTGCTCTTTGGAGTTCCCGAGAAGGCAGATGCCCTCGTCGCTCTGGGCGATGTCGAACCAGCACTCGTCCTGCTCCATCGACAGGCTTGCGTTCACGCCGAGGTCGAGCTTGCTCTCGAGGGAGGTTCTCCCGTCCGACATCTTGATCCTGACGCGCTTGCCCTTGTAGTCCTGCTGCGAGAGCTCCTCTATCCCTCCCACGATGTCCATGGAGATTCCGTCGTCGACCGCGGAAAGCGTCCTTATGAACGACCGGATCGCCTCGTCGCTTATCGGGTAGCGGACAAAGTCGAGGTCTATGTCCTGCGTCGCCCGGCGCTTGCTGCCCGATATGGCGCACATGAGGACGCCGCCCTTGACGGTCACACTCTCTTTGAGCGGCGAGGCGGCGATCTTGGCGAGGATGACGTCCTGGCATGTCTTTGCGGAGGCGTTGAGTGCGGAGTACCCCTCCGAGATGTAATGTCTCCTGATTTCGGAAAGGTCCATCAGAACACCTCTTCCATGGCCCGGTCCAGGTAGGCGTTTCCCCTGGGAATCGCCTCGGCATAGTCCTGCAGCTTGTAAATATCCAAATCATTTGCCTCCCGTCGATACGACTGCACGGCCTCGCGGTACAGGTCGTAGGGCAGCTTGTTCCTCGTGCGCATGAGCTCGAGGAGCATTCGCTCTTTGTCATACACGGCCACGCGCGCGCCGTCGGCCTCCATCTCGGTCCTCCCAATCCCGAGCGCGTCCGGGCGCACGAAGGTTTGGCGTACTCCGGGGACGACCATCTTCGTAGTGCCGGTCGCCGTCGCCGCGTCTATCGTCTCGGGGGGCATGTCGATAAGGCCGTGGAGGTAGAGTGCCGTCGCCCCAGTCAGGACGGCGCCGGGGTACCTGGCGGCTATGTCCGCGAGGGGGGACTCGGGCTCGCCCGCCTGCGCGTACAGGCCCCTTGATCGCCTGATTACCCTTCCTTCCGAGAGGGCCTTTCTCAGGCGGTACCTGCTCCCGTACTTCTCCAGGGCGTCTTTGTACGTCATCGTCATATGTTCTCCAAGCCATAAACACCCAAAACTATAGATAATTATAGATGATTATGGCTTTTTGTGCAGCAGGCAGCGAAGTTGCTTCGGTATGCTACTCGCCGCCCAGCAGCTCGCCGATCTCGTCGGCCGCCTCGCGGTCGTTCTGCTCGATGGCGTGCGCGTATATGTCCATGGTGAGCGCGGCCGTGCTGTGGCCGAGCCTGTTCTGCACGGTCTTGATGTCCGCCCCGTTGCTGATGAGGAGCGTCGCCTGGGTGTGACGGAGCTCGTGGAACTTCAGGCCCTCGTAGCCCGTCCTCTTGATGCGGGGGATTCCGCGCGAGTCCATGTACCTGATCGCGCGCCCCTGCTCTCCGAATCCGTTCTCCACGCAGAACTCGCGGAACCACCTCCCGAAGATGTTCGGGTCGTAGTAGCCCCCGTAGACGTTACTGACGACCGGGCTCTTCTCGGTCTGCGGGATCGCGATAGCGTCGGTGTCCTCGCCGTCGAGCCTGCGCTTCCTGTTCTCGAGCTCGATCCTCTGCGTCCGCTTCCACTCTTCGAGATAGGCGATGATCTCGCTGTCGAGGGAGATCCAGCGCTTGCTCTTCTTGCTTTTGGGGTCTCGCGGGACCTTGTCGCACGCGTACTGCTGGGCGACGTAGAGCTTGCGCTTGTCGAAGTGGACGTGCTCCCAGGTGAGGCCGAGCACCTCTCCGCGCCTCATGCCCGTGTGCAGGGCGAGCAGCACCGCGCAATGCTGGGCGCTCACGGGCATCCCGAGGATGACGGAGTTGAGCCTCTGCGCCTCGCCCACCGTGAGGCTGTGCCGCTCCTTGGGCTTCGGCCTGGGGATGGATATGGGGGAGCAGGGGTTCTTGGAGACAAGCCCGTCGTCGACCGCCTGGTTCATGATCTGCGAGAGCTTCTGGTGGACGCGGTGCAGCCTGCTCTCGGTCGCGCCCTCCTTGCGCATCCTGGAGTAGGCGCTCCTCAGGGTGAGGGTGTCGAGCTCCTGCAGGCGGTACGCGCCGAAGGCCTCGGCTATCCGCTTGATCTCGTAGGCCTCCCGGTTCCACGCGAGCGGGCTCCTGAACTCGTGCTCGCGCTCCTCGTGGAAGCGCACCGCGTATTCCCCGACGGTGATGTCGCTCGGCCTCACCGCCGAGGCGTCCATGATCTCGGCGCGGTACTCCATCAGCGCCTTGGTCGCTTCCGACTTGGTGCCGTGCACGGTGCGGCTGGGAGACTTCCTGTACTTGCCCGTCACGGGGTCCTTGCCGAGCGCGACCCTGATGCGCCACGTGTTCTTCCTGCCCGTCTTCTCCACCGACCCTAGGCCGGACAATGAGTTTCTTCCCGACATCGCATACTCCTATCTTGATGTTGTTGCATCTGAGAGCCGGATACCGGATGCTTTGGTGCAATGCAGACTCTGGCGGGCAGGGACGCCGACATTGCTGCTGGGGCGCGGTGCGACCCCGTAAAGGAGAATGGCGACCTGCCCCACCCGGGCATTTCCGCGGATTAGCTGGATGAGGGGCCGTGCGCCACCTCGGATCTCTTCTAGGAGGTTGCGGTCCCGGGCGATGCGGCAGGCGGCCCGTCCGTCCTGCAGGAGAGAGGAGGGCGGGGGCATGATCTACGCCGGTGTGGACGTCGCGAAGGCGGACCACGTGATAGGGGCCGTCGATGAGCGCGGCTCCGAGATCTGCGGGCCCATGGGCTTCAAGAACAGCGCCGCCGGGTTCGAGCGGTGCGAGGCCTGGCTCGAGGGGGTGGCCGAGACCCCGGTGGACGCGCTCGTCGGCATGGAGGCCACGGGCCACTACTGGATGGCGCTCTACGCGTTCCTCGTGTCCAGGGGCTACGAGGTCGTCGTCATCGACCCGGCGCAGGTGCGCGCAGTGCGCAGGCTGAAGGGGCTCGACCGGGTGAAGAACGACCGCGTGGACGCGGGCCTCATCGCCGAGACGCTGCGCATCGGCCAGTACGACCCGACGAGGCTCGCCACCGACGAGGTGCAGTCCCTTCGCTCGCTCACGCGCTACCGGCAGTCGCTCAAGGCCGAGCTCGCCGAGGTGAAGACCCAGTGCATATGCCTGCTCGACTCCTACTTCCCGGAGTACGCGTCGGCGTGGTCGGACGTGTTCGGCGCGGCCAGCCGCGCGGTGCTCTCCAGGAGCCCGCTGCCCTCCGAGCTCGCGCGCAGGCGCGCGGACTCGCTGCAGCGCGACATCTCCGAGGCCGCGCGCGGCAGCAGGCGGATGGACGGCAAGGCGGCCGAGCTCAAGGCGCTCGCGAAGGGCTCCGTCGGCATCAGGCTCGGCGAGGCGGCGGCGTCGATGCAGGTCCGCTCGCTCGTGCGCCAGATGGACTTCCTCGACGCCGAGTGCGCCAGGTTCGACGCCCTCATCAGGGAGCTGCTGGAGAGGGTCGAGCCGCTCGTGCTCACCATACCCGGCGTCTCCTACGCCACCGGCGCCCAGATCGTCGCCGAGATAGGCGACGTGGGGCGCTTCCGGAACGCCCCGGCGCTCGTGAGCTACGCCGGGCTCAACTCGGGCGTGAACCAGTCCGGCAAGTTCGACAGCGGCGGCGGCCCCATAACCAAGCACGGCTCGCCGTACCTGAGGAGGGCGCTGTGGCTCGCGGCGAACAGGGCCCGGCAGTACGACCCGTCGCTGCGCGCCTTCTACGAGCGGAAGCGCGCCGAGGGCAAGTGCCACCGCGTGGCGGTGACGGCCGTGGCGCGCAAGCTCTGCCACATAGTCTTCGCGGTGATGCGGGACGGGGCCCCCTACGACCCGGCGAGGCCGGGCAGGGACCCCTCAAAGCATTCGGTATCCGGTTCTCAAGGTGCTGGTTCCGATAAATGCAGAGACGGGAAAAGCTAGTCCTCGGGTCTTGACTTCATATAGCTGGTCTCCTTTCCTTCGGTTCGCATGGGAAAGAAGACACCGCCGAAGACCGGCCGCGTCAAGCGGCGTTTACTGACTCCTTTGCCCGTCTTCGGTCACAGTACACAAACGTACTGTTATGGGCAAATTTGGGCTAATTTTGGGCTAAAATGCTGAAACATCATGAAACATCATGAGTATCAGGATTTTTTGACGGGCTTTTGACCTGCGGAAATAGGCAATCGTGAAACAATCTGGCCACTAACAAGGTGTTCTCATAACCCGGAGGTCATAGGTTCAAATCCTGTCCCCGCGACCAATAATCCCAGGCCAGAAGTTCGCTTCTGGCTTTTTTGATGTGGCATGGGTCGCAAGAATGCGGGTTGCATCATTAACCTGCGGGCTATGAGCGAAGTAAGCGCTTATGTATCGCATGTTGCCGCCGTGTGACTGCCAGCGTTCGCTTTGCAGCCGACGTGCGAAAGCCATGCAGCCGCCGTGTGGCCGGCATACAGCAATCGGGCGATCACCATGCTGCCGGCATGCAGACAACCGGGCGGCCGCCGTGCGGCCGGCAAGAATTTTCGTCACGAAAAAAACAAAGCGTTCTTGAGCGGGCCGCATCGGGCGGAAACGCCTCCCATCAGCTTTTTCTCGATGGTTGTGAGGTGCTGGTCGAAGCTGTCACCGCTGTGCCTCCCCACGATTTATCTCATGTGCAAAGCCGCGAACCTGTGCTACTATCTCCAACCCATAAGGCGCGAGCGCCCGCGCGACGGGCGGAGAGCGGGGAAGGAGAAGTGTCATGGAAGCGGACCGCGACAATGACGGACGCCCCGACGACCAAAAGGAAACGTGGCCGCCCGATCGCACGATCGCGGCTATGTCTCGCCAAGTGCTGGTCGATCATTACGTGAATCGCGACATCGTGGCGGTCATGCGCCGCATGGCCCCCGACATGACATGGATCGGCCCACTGGCCTGCCAGAGAACCTGCAGCGCCGAGGACATGCGCCGCATGCTGGAGCCCGAGTACGGCACAGCCGCCGAGATGTTCGACGAGTCGTGGGGCGTGCGCGATCTGCCCGGCGCGCGCGTGGCGATCGGCACGTACCGCGCGCGAGTACCGGGAAGCGCCGCCCCGGAGCTCGAGTTTCTCCAGAGCGCGACGTTTGTGTGGGCCATGACGCCCGCCGGCCCCAAGGTGGTGCACCTGCATCTGTCCAACGCCTACGACGTGCCCGCCAGCCTCGACCGTTCCGCCGTCCCCGGCGAGGATGCCGTGGGCTACGTGGTGGATGCCGTGGCCCTGCCCGCCGCCTCCCACAAGCGCCTTGCCTTCGACGTGCCCGGCGCGGGTGCGCGCTACGTCACCGAGGATCGCGTGCTGTGTCTGGATGCGACAGAGGTTGGCAGCGCCGTGGTCTGGGAGGGGGGAGAGTTCCCCGTGCGTGAGCGTCTCGCTGCTATCGAGGACCGCCTGCCCCCGTCGTTTGTGCGCGTCCACCGCAGCTGCATCGTGAACGCGAAGCGCGTCGCGGTTCTGCGCCGCTTCGAGGCCGTCCTAGACGACGGCTCGTCGCGCCCCATCGCGGAGCGGCGCTACCTTGAGGTTGCCGAGGCGGTAGAGCGGGCCGCCGGAAAGCCCTTGCGCGAGGGATAGGCCCGCCCTCCTGCGCGCATGTGCTGCCGTCGCTCGTGCTCCCGTCGCCCGCGCGCCCGTGCCGCCGCCGCTCGTGCTCCCGCCCTCCTGCGCGCATGTGCCGCCGTCGCTCGCGCGCCCGTCGCCCGTGCGCCCGTGCCGCCGCCGCTCGTGCTCCCGTCGCCCGTCGCTCCCGCCTTGCGGTTTGCGCTCTTCCCTCGCTCGCCCTGCGTCCTACGCGCTCTCGTGTACCATGCTCGGGATCCATCGTCTCCGGCTCGCATCGATGTTTCACGTGAAACATTCGTTCGCCCAAACCGGCGTTCTCGGTTCATGCCCTCGAGCTCTCGAAGCTCGCGCCCGAATTCTCGCGTCCTCACTCCCGCGTCCTGCACCGCCCCCGTTTCGCGTCGGATGTTTCACGTGAAACATCCGTTCGTTTACGTCGGGTTACTGCAAGGCGTGTGGTTTTGAATCGGCTGGTGCATCCTGCGCATACGACCTGCCGCACACCCTCGCTTCGGGACCGTTTCCAATAACGCAACCGCATGGGCTATCTGCGCCTGCGAGCACAGGAGCCGCATTCGCGAGCAATCTGGTTCGGGGGCC
>NZ_PPEK01000022.1 GCF_002899715.1 Enteroscipio rubneri
CCTTCGGGCAGCTCGGCGCAGACCGTGGAGCTGAACGCGGCCCGCGCCGAGCTGCCCGAAGGCGCGGACGCGGAGGCCGCCGACGCCGCGCTCTCGCGCGCGCAGGATGCGCTGCGCGCGGCGTCCGATGCTCGCGGCAGCCTCCCCGTCACGCTCATCTGGGCGCTCGCCGCGCTCGGCGCGGCATTCGCATGGGGCGTCGTCGCCTACCTCTACGTCGGCGTCGTGCGCCCCTTCATGCGGCTGGAGGCGTTCGCGCAGGACGTGGCTGCGGGCAACCTCGACACCCCGCTCGCCTACGAGCGCAACAATCCGTTCGGACGCTTCACCTGGGCGTTCGATAACATGCGCGTGGAGATCAAACGCGCCCGCGCCGCCGAGGCCGAGGCCGTGGAGCAGGGCAAGACGGCCGTCGCCGCGCTGTCGCACGACATCAAGACGCCCATCGCGTCCATCCGCGCCTACTCCGAGGCGCTCGAGCTGGGCCTCGCGCGCGACGAGGAGGAGCGCGAGGGCTACGCGCGCACCATCGCGCGCAAGTGCGACGAGGTGACGTCGCTCACCGACGACCTGTTCCTCCACGCGCTCGCCGACCTCGACCGCATCCAGGTGCGCTGCGAGGAAGCGCCCATCGCCTGCGTCGTGGCCCGGGCGGTCGCGGACTTCGACGCGGGCGGCACCGTGACGCTCGGGCGCCTCGACGAGGCGCAGGCGAGCTGCGACCCGAGGCGCCTCGAGCAGGCGATCGGGAACCTGCTGGCGAACGCCGCCAAGTACGCGCCCGGCGCGGACGTGGAGGTGGAGGGCGTCCTCGACACCGCCGCGCGCGCCTATCGCGTGCGCGTGCGCGACCGCG
This sequence comes from Enteroscipio rubneri, assembly GCF_002899715.1. GTDB lineage: Bacteria > Actinomycetota > Coriobacteriia > Coriobacteriales > Eggerthellaceae > Enteroscipio > Enteroscipio rubneri. The sequence continues at coordinate 857 of NZ_PPEK01000022.1, forward strand.
GCCCCGGCATCCCGCCCGAGGACCTGCCGTTCGTCGCCGACCGTTTCTACCGCGGCTCGAACGCCGGCGATGCGCCGGGCGCGGGCCTCGGGCTGTTCATCGTGCGCTACCTGGTTGAGCAGATGGGAGGCGGCTTAAGCCTCGAGAACGCCGAGCCCGGCCTCGCCGCCATCCTCGAATTCCCCCTCGCATCTTAAGGACGCCTTAATGTTCGCGCGGCTACGATGCCTTCCAACGAATAGGCGAGACGAGAGGGCATCATGAAGAATCCCATCATCCAAACCGAGCGGCTGTGCAAGAGCTACGCGGCCGACGGGGTGCAGACCCACGTGCTGAGCAACGTCGACCTGACGCTCTACGAAGGCGATTTCACCGCCATCATGGGGCCGTCGGGCTCCGGCAAGTCCACGCTTCTGTACTGCCTTTCCGGTATGGACGCCCCGACGGCCGGCGACGTGCGCTATCGAGGCTCGTCCATCACCGGCTTGCGCGAGCGCGACATGGCCGAGCTGCGCGCGCAGCGCTTCGGGTTCGTGTTCCAGCAGGCTCACCTCGTGTCGAACCTCACGCTGTTCGAGAACGTGGCCGTGCCCGGCTATCTGAAGGCCGGCCGCTCGGCTGCCGACACGCGCGCGGTCGCGCAGGCGTTCGTCGAGCGTATGGGGCTCGATGCCGACGCGCATCATCTTCCCAGCCAGGCCTCCGGCGGCCAGCAGCAGCGCTGCGCCGTGGCCCGCAGCGTGGTGAACGATCCCGACATCGTGTTCGCCGACGAGCCCACCGGGGCGCTCAACCGCGCGAACACGTTCGAGGTGCTCTCGCTGCTTTGCGAGCTGAACGGCAGCGGCCAGTCGATCTGCATGGTCACGCATGACGTGCTGTGCGCCCTGCGCGCGAACCGCGTGCTGTACCTGGAGGACGGCTCGATCAAAGGCGAGCTCGAGCTGCCGGCCTTCCGCGGCGGCGACGGCGGCGCCTACCTCAAGGCCCGCGACGCCCAGGTGAACGCCTGGCTGTCGTCGCTGGCTTGGTAGGGGGGTGCGAGATGGCGCTCATGCGAACGCTCGTCGCGGCTGGCCTCAAACGGGGGAAGGGCTCGTTCGCGGGCATCTTCCTGCTCATGGCCCTCACCGCCGCTGCGCTCACCTTCACCGTGAGCATATACGCGGACTTGAACGCCCGCGAGGAGGCCGCGCTTGCCGAGATCGGGGCGGGCGACGTATATGCCGTCGATATGGCGACGAACCTCACTGACGAGGTGGCCGCCGAGGTGGAGGCGCTGTCCGAGGTAAGCGAGGCGCGGTTGAACGGCGCCCTCTCCGTTCCCGTGAGGTTCTACGATGCGGGCGGCGAGGCCGTGGACAAGAACCCCACCTCGGGCACCGCGCTTGTGGCTTGGGGCGACGCCCTCGGCTTCCGCCTGTTCTCCGACGACGGGACGCGTCTCGTTGACGGGGCTTTCGAGCCGGGCCCCGACGAGGTCTACGTGCCGGCGTCGCTCAAGGTCGCTCCTGGCGTTCAGGTAGGCGACGAGCTGGAAGTGGTGGTGGGCGACGAGGCGCGTCGCTTCACCATCGCGGGATTCTTCGAGGATCCTCAGCTTGGCACGCCGTTTCTGGAGATGAAACGCTACGTGGTGGCGCAGGGAGCCTACGACGAGGTGGGCTCGCTCGTCGACGCGATCGTCGCGCAGGGCGGCGAACCGGCCGACGTTCTTTCTTCCTCGTCGAAGATGTCGGCGTATCGCATGGCCGAGATCAACGTGCGCTTGTCGGACGAGGCCCGCGCGACGGGCACGACCTCGACCGACCTCGCCCGGCTCATCGCGGATGAGGTGGCCTGGGCGAACACGGCAACGGGCATGTTCGCCGCCGACACGCTTGCCGGCTATGCCATGATGGTCGTGGTCATCGGCGGCGCCGTCCTGGGCGTGTTCGCGCTGCTGCTGTTCGTGATAGCGCTCGTCATCTGCACGCACGCCATCGCGACGTCCATCGAGGAGGATTACGCGGACTACGGCACGCTCAAGGCCCTCGGCTTGTTGAACCGCTCGCTGCGCGGCATGCTGGGCGTGGAGTACGTGGGCGTGAGCCTTCTGGGACTCGCGGCCGGCCTCGGGTTGGGCTGGGCGCTCGTGCCTCCCGTCCTGCCGTTCTTCGCGCAATTCACCGGCGTGCTGGCGACGAACGCAGCGCCTCCTGCGGCGGCGCTGCTCCTTTTGGCGGCGCTGCTGGCGCTGGTCGCGGCCGTCGTCGTATGCAAGACGCACAAGCTCTCGCGCATCTCGCCGCTCGTCGCTTTCCGGGGCGGCGCGGCCGACGTGACGTTCCGCAGTCGGGCTGCCCGCCCGTTGGGCGGCTCCCACCTCGGTTTGGGGTTGGCCGTGCGCGCTATCGTATCGGCGAAGCGCCGCTACGTGGGGCTTGCGGGATGTGCGCTGGTCATGTGTGCATTCATCGTGCTCGTGTTCGGCATAGGCGGCGCGCTCGGCGGCCCGAATGCGGCGAAGGAGGCTTTCGGCATGTGGACGAGCGACGTGTCGGCCACCCTCGTCTCGCCCGACGCGAGCTTCGACGAGGTGGAGCGGGTCATCGAAGAGGTCAGCCCCATAGAGAAGTCGTGGAAGGAGTCGTTCGCCATGGTGAGCTTCGGGGGCGAGAGCCACTCGTTCGCGGGCTTGAGCGACCTCTCGCTGGTGACGGGTGTGGTGGCAGGGCGCCTGCCGATTCACGACAACGAGGCGCTCATAGGCGGAAACCTTGCGAAGTCGATGGGTCTTGACATTGGAGACGAGCTGGCTGTCGACGGGGCGGACGGCGAGGAGCGTCGCTTCGTGGTGTGCGGGCTGCTCTCCGCCATGTTCAATGCCGGCTACGGCACCATCCTCACCTACGACGGGGTGTGCGACCTGGCCGGAAAAGGCGCGGACGTCGCCGAGACGGCGCGGCAGTACGTCCTGGCCGATCCGCAGAAGGCCGACGAGGTGCGTGCGGCCATCGAGGCGCGCTTCGGCGATGCGGTGGATGCGCGGCCTGCCGGCATGTTCAGCGATACCGAGGGCATGATCGGCCTTATCCAGCAGCTGTTCACCATCATGGGCTTCGCCATGGCGACGGTCGCCGCGACGCTCGTGTTCCTCGCCGTGTCGCTCATTATCGGGCGCATGTTCACGGCCGAGCGTCACGACTTGGGCGTGTACCGCGCGCTCGGGTTCACGACGCGCGCGCTTCGCGTCCAGTTCGCCCTGCGCTTCTTCCTCGTGGCGCTTGCGGGCTGCTCGGCGGGCGCAACGCTGGCGGCGCTCGGCGGCAGCTGGCTCATGGGGCAGCTGTTCGGCCTCTTCGGCGTTTCGCGCTTCGCCATCGATACGAATCCGCTCATGGTAGGCGGCCTCACGTTGGGCCTTTCGACGCTGTTCCTGATCGCCGCCTACGTGAGCGCCCGCAAAGTGAAGCGCGTGGACGTGCGGGAGCTGGTGGAGGAGTAGAGCTTGCGAGATGCAGGAGCACGGCTTCGCGTATAATGGCTCCAACGCATGACGACGGGAAGGGGCGGATCATGGCGGAAGCGACGTATCCGGGGCAGGGGGCGGCCATCGCCTTCGAATCGCCGGTTCTGCGATGCGCGGGGCTCACGAAGACGTTCGGGGCCGCAACGGCGCTCGACAATGTGTCATTCTCCGTACCGCGCGGGCGCGTGGTAGGGCTGCTCGGGCCCAATGGCAGCGGTAAAACCACGCTTATCAAGCTGGCGGCGGGTCTGCTCACTCCCACGGCAGGCCAGGTGCTCGTGGCCGGCAGCGAACCCGGCCCGCAGACGAAAGCCTTCGTGTCCTATCTGCCGGAGCGACCCTACTTTTCTCCTAGCATCAAGGTTGCCCGCATACTCGATTTCTTCGCGGACTTCTACGCCGACTTCGATCGTCCCCTTGCCGAGGATATGCTCGCACGCTTGCAGGTTCCTCCGAACATTCATATGGGAGCGCTCTCGAAGGGAACGAAGGAGAAGGTGCAACTGGTATTGGTGATGGCCCGCCGAGCAATGCTCTACCTGTTGGATGAACCTATCGGCGGCGTCGATCCGGCCACGCGCGATTACATTCTGGACACCATCATCGGCGCCTACCGTCGCGAGGCCACCATCCTGCTGTCAACGCACCTCGTGGCCGACGTCGAGAGGGTGCTGGACGATTTTATCTTCCTGCAGTACGGCACCATGGTGCTTCACGCGCCGGTGGCCTATGTGCATGAAACGTTCGGCATGAGTGTGGACGACTACTTCAGGGGGGCGTTTCGATGCTAGGGAAGCTGTTCAAATACGATATGGCGGCGCTCACGCGCGTGCTCGCGCCGCTGCATTTGGCGGCGCTGGGCGTGGCGCTTCTGGCTGCGGTATGCGGGCTTGCGGGCAACGGCCTGGGGCAGGCCGCGCACCAGGCGTCTGGAAGCGCGGGGAAGTTGTTCGGCATGTTCGCCGGTTTCGCGTTCATGGCGTTCGGGGTTTGCCTGTTCTTGCTGCTCGTGCTCACGCTGGCCACCTTTTTCGTCGCGGTGCATCGCTTCTACGCCAACCTGTTCACCGACGAGGGCTATCTCACGCTTACGCTGCCTGTTACCGCTCACCAGATCGTGATATCGAAGGTGCTGGCGGCCGCGCTGTGGCTGCTCGTCGATTTTCTGGTGGTTGGCGCCTGCGTTGCTATGGTGCTGTTCGCCATGGACGTGTTCTCGGAGATTCTGAGCAGAAGCGACCAGGTTGGGCTTCCGAGCCTTCCCACGCCGAGCGAATGGCTCTCCTTCGCTCATTCGTTCTTGCAGATCATCGCCTGGTTGATCGCAGCGTATGCCGCGCTCGCCGCAGGCTCCGCTGCCGCGCGCCACAAGGTTGCGGCGAGCATCGGAGCATTCCTGCTCATCGCCGTGGCTGTAGGTGTGGTGATGGCGTTGCTCAATGTGTTCGCGTTTTCGGCACTTTCGGCCCTCGCGCCTGCCTACCCGATCGGGTCGCTCGACCCGTATGGGCCGGCGTCGAACATGATAGGCAACGTTGTCATGGTTGCGCTGGCGGCGTGTTCGTATGTCGCGTGCGTCGTTCGTCTCAAGCGGCACGTGAACTTGGCATGAATGGCGCCCGTGCGATGTAGACGGGCGTTTTCGAGGACGATGATTGCCGGTCATCCAGGTTGAGAAGATCGGTGGCGAATATGCCTTCGGGTGCGGGCTTTTTCGAGCCCGCACGAGGATGTCACCCCCAGTGCGATCGTTGATGCTATACTGGCGCTCGCAGAGAACCGGATCGGCAGGAAAGGAAGGGCTGCATGGCGCTTGAAATTCGCCCGTACCGCGAGGAGGATCTTGCGGGCATGATACGGGTGTGGAACGAGGTCGTGGAGGCAGGCAATGCGTTTCCGCAGATCGATCCACTGACGATGGAGACGGCTGGCGCGTTCTTCTCCTCACAGACCCTCACCACGGTTGCCGATCTGGACGGGCGCCTCTTTGGTCTCTACATCCTGCATCCGAACAACGTGGGCCGCTGCGCGCATGTGGCCAACGCAAGCTACGCCGTGGCGTCGAGCGCGCGGGGCCTGGGTCTCGGGCGCGCGCTTGTGGAGGACTCGCTCGAGCAGGCGGCGCGCAAGGGCTTTCGCGGTCTGCAGTTCAATGCCGTCGTGGCCAGCAACGAAGGCGCTGTTCATCTATACGAGGACATGGGCTTTACGCGCGTCGGCACCATTCCCGGTGGCTTCGTGAACTTCATGGGCGCCTACGAGGACATGTACATCTACTACAAGAATACGTTGAACGCCCAGCGCTCCTGCTGAGGCTAGTCGGAGCCGTCCGGTCGGACGGCGCGAAATCGTAGACCGAAACACATGCTTTGAGGCGGGACAGCGCGCCTTTCGAGCGACCATGCTTGCGATTCTAATACGGTATCCGTAGAGCGGTAGGAGCGGTGCTATTCCGCGATGACGAGTTCTGGATGCGCACGGTCGACCACCGCGCGTGCGATCACCTCAGCGCCCAGGTAGCGCTTCATGAGATCCGCGAACTCGTCGAGGGCGCCGTCCAGTTCGCACGTGCGCGCGGGATCGACGCACTCGACGATGAGAAACGCGTTCTCCGAATCGTCCTTGAGCGCCGTGCGTTGGCCATCGCGCCAGTTGAAGCAGCGACACACCGCTCCCTCATCGTCGCGATAGCACAGCTCGCCGGGCAGGGTCGGATCGTCCTTGTCCTCGCCGAGAGCCCTGAACGCATCGCCTCCTTCGGTGATGCCGAGCCTGAGATCGCCCGCGAAGGCGTCGATGTCCTCGCCGCCTACCGGCAACGCATATTTAAGCGAGATGGCATTATATATATCCACCGACGGTGTGATGGATCGCACAGGATTGTCTTTGAGCACGCGTTTGAGCAGGTTTTCGATGGAACAGCGCGCGCCCTTCTTCGTCTTGAACTTCTGGTAGGCCTCGCGCCATACGCGCACTACTTCGTTCTCCGAGATGGTAGTGCTTGTCAGATAGGAATTGGCTCGCTCGTTCGCCTCGCGCAGAAGCTTTGCGACGGCGGCGGCATCGTCGGCCGACACCTCGGCGGCGCCTTTCATGCCGCGTATGACGATGATGCCCACGGCGGCATGGGGGAACAACTCCCAGAATGAGTCCTCGGCGATGAACTTCTGCATGATAGTCTCCCGTCTTCGCGTCGCGTGCGCGATCGCATTCCGTTTCAGGCTGGGTTCCAAACGCATCGGGCTTGCTTTCCGACCTGACGAAAAGCGTGCTTGCGCGTTTTCAATCTGCTCGACGGCACATCGTTCTGAAACCGGGTGCGAGCGTACTATAGGGAAAGCCGCCGGTCAAGAAGGACCCGCAGCGGCTGCTACCGCGTCAATCCCATAAGGCGGGGTTGTCCTGTCGCTTGCTTTGCTCGCGTGCGGCCATCCTCTGCTTCGAAACGGCTTCCCTCTACGGGCTACGCACGCTCGTCTTTTCTGTTTCCTGTTAGAATATTCTTCCGGATCGAGGGTGCGCCCGACCACGTGGCACGCGCCTTTCGTCGAGAAGCGGAGCGGTTATGGGATCGTCGGGTGCGGCGGATATACGACAGCACGGCTCGTATTTGGGTCTGGGACTGTATTGGGCGTGGGTGACCGTCGTTTTTTACAGCGATGCGCTCGCCCCCTTGCCGTCCGGTGCCGATGGGCTCGTCGAGCAGATATGGCTCTGGGCCACCTGGTCGCACATGATCGGCCTGTTTGCGTGCGCCATGCTTGCGGATCGGTTGAAGAGCCTCTTCTCGAATCGCATATTCTGCGCCGGAGGCGCGGTGGGCAGCGCGCTCGGGTCGGCGGCGATCCCGGCGGCGCTGCTTCTTCTGGATCCGTCGAGTCCGGCGTGCGGGACGATTGTCGTGGTCGCAGCTGTTTTCATCGGATTCAGCAGCGCGTGGCACGTACTGCAATGGGCAGAGCTCTATGCCGCCGGAGCGGGACATGCCGTCGCCTCGCTCTCGCTGCTGTCGTTTTCCATCGGACTGTCATTGTACTTTCTCGTTTCGCTCTTTCCGCCTCTCGTTGCTACGTCGATGACGGTGCTCCTCCCTCTGTTTTCGGGTTTGGCAATGGCCGCTTGTCGCAGCGGGCACGATGTAGGCGCAGAGGCAGCCGAGGCAGCGGTTCCGTCGGGCTTGCCCGGCGACCTTGCGCTTGCCGTCGTAGCGACGTTCGTGTTCGCTCTGTGCGGCGAGATGCTGCGCGTGCTCTCGATACAAATCATGGGCGGAGGCGTCGATACGATGGGAACCCTGTATTTGGCAGGCGGCCTTGTGGGGCTCCTTCTGCTTACTGCATGGTTTCTCTTGCCGGGTGGCAGAACCCGTACCGTGATCACGCCCCCGCTCGTGCGCACGGTTCTGGTGATCATGGCGGTTGCGTTTCTGCTTGCTCCCTTTCTCGGCGGGCAGGCGCTTGCCGTATCCTACGGCATTTTCGGTGCGGGCTTCTGGTGTTTCCGCGCCATCAGCTGGATTGTCTGCTTCATGTTGTCGTTCAGATTCGGGTATCGGCCTGTTCGAGCAGTGGCCGTGCTCGACGGAGCTTTCGCATTGTCCGTGGTCGTGAGCGGCCAGCTCAACCTTTGGGTGGCCGAGTCCATCAAGGTGGGCCGCATCGAGTTGACGGCGGTATCGCTGGTGGCCGTTTTCGTACTCATGCTCACCGCTATCTTCGTGCTCAACGGAAAGGGCATCGGGCAGCTGCTGCGCAACGAAAACGTCGGGGAAGCGCGCGAGGGCACCGATACGATCGCTTCGTCGCACGACGATGTTATCGCGGAGGCGGTGGGGGGCATCGCGCGGGACTTCGGGCTGTCCCCACGCGAAACCGAGGTTGCCGAGCTTTTGGCGAAGGGGCGCAGTCTCCCGTTCGTCCAAAACGAGCTCTACATATCGTCGGGCACCGCCCAGACCCATGCCCGCCATATCTACCGGAAGCTCGACGTCCACTCGCGCCAGGAGTTCCTCGACCTTGTCGAGGCGCGGCTTGCCTCGCCTCGATCGTCTGGCAGCCGTATCGGATAGCGCCCGCACCTGGTTAGACGCCAATATCAGCGATTTCATGTGATGCCGATCATCCATTTAGCGGATGGTGTCCCGCTTCCGTTTGCACAACCATAGGGCCCATGGGATATCCCGGGCGCAGCTCGGGGATCGTATGCAAAACGGAGGAGGAATTGCGATGACCAGGTATGCGAAAGAGAAGAAGGGTCTGACGCGCAGGACGTTTTTGACCGGGGCCGCGTTTACGGGCGTTGCGACGGCGGCCGCCGCTGCGGGGCTCGCAGGGTGTGCTCCAACAGGTGCGGAGGAGGTTTCCACCGACCGAGCGGGCAATGCAGCGCAGACTTCCGATTTGGCTATCGCGACGGTTCCCGTTGCGGAGGCGGGCGAACCCGCACGCGAGTGCGACTATCTCGTCATAGGGGGAGGCAACTGCGGCATGATGTCGGCGGCGCACGCCGGCTCGCTCGGTCTCTCGACCATTTTGTTGGAGAAGAGCTCGGTGACGGGCGGCTCGTCGGTGGGCACGGAGGTGACCATGGCGTTCTCGGACTGCAAGATCATGCAGGAGTGCGCCGACGATCCGAACGTGATCAACATGAGCCAGCCAACCGGTACCTATGACGAGCTGTACACGTACTTCATGATGCATAATTCATGGGAAGCCAATGCCGAGCTTGTGTCGAACTACGTGAAGAACAACCACCGCCAGCACGATTTTCTCTACGAGCACGGAGCCTATCCCATGATGCTCCTGCCATCGCTCGATGCTCCCGGCGGCGGCATTATGTACGAGGGGCAAGGCGTCGGCGCCTTCGAGGTCATGCAGGCTGCGGCCGAGGAGTACGGCGTCGAGATCATCACGTCCGCCCCAGCCACTGCGCTCGTAGTCGACGAGGCAGGCGCGGTGGCGGGCGCTCTGGCAAAGATCGACAACGAGTCCGCATTTGTGAAAGCGAAAGCCGTGTTCGTGGGCACGGGCGGATTCTCGAACAACCAAGAGATGATCGAGCGCTATATACCCGGTTATGGGACGCTCGCATGGAAAAACGATGCGCATCTCGCGCACGACGGCGACGGCATTCGCATGATGCTGGGCGCCGGCGCGGTGGAATCCGATTTGAGCCTGGCTCAGCCCTCGGCGTCGAGCGTAGAGAATGTCGCCTGGGACACCCCTATCGACAAGGCTGCGCGCGAGCCGTACGTATGGGTGAACGCGGTGGGCAAACGCCTTGGCAATGAGAAGTGGTCGGTCATGGACGTCATGTTCAAGGTGGGCATCAAAGAGAACGACTACGTCTACTTCAACGTCATCGATTCGGCTGCGGTTGAGCGCATGGCCTCCGAACCGCTGATGACAAGCGCACGCACGGTTCTCGGTTCGTCCGACCCCGTGCCGGACATGGCCGAGGCGCTCGAGCAGGGCGTGTCAGACGGCACCGTGTTCAAAGGAGAGACTATCGAGGAGTTGGCCGCCGCTGCAGGCATCGATGCAGAGGGCCTTGCGACCACGATGAACGCTTATAACAAAATGGCGAAAGCGGGAGAGGATACTGAGTTCTTCAAAGATCCCGCCGCGCTGTTCCCGGTCGATCAGCCGCCGTTCTATGCGTTCAGGCTCATACCGTCGTGGTATTCCACGCTCTGCGGCGTGAAGATCAACGGGAAGATTCAGGTGGTGAACGGGCAGGGCAAACCTATACCGGGCTTGTACGCCGGCGGGCTTGATTCCGGCGAATTCTTCAAGGACAACTACAACCACGGCTTCTCGGGAGGCTGCTCGGGCTACTCATACTTCACGGGGTTCTTTGCCGCCGATCAGGTTAAGGAATACATCGACGGGTTGCAGTAGCCGCATGTGAGAGACGGTCTTATCGGCGCTCGGCTCCGTCGCAGCCGGGCGCCCGCCGTCCGTGCGAGGTCATGCTTCGAACGAGCTTCGGGGAGGGTCGGGCGCCGGGAAAGAGAAAGCCCGCCCTCTCCACTGCCCAGAGCCCGCGGCCATGGCGGAAAACGTGGGCTTTTCGAGGACGATCCGGGTCGGGGATGCGCGTACGGGCGGCGTTGGGTACAATTCAATGCGGTAATCAGCTTGTCAAACGGGCGTTCAGGCCGTATCATAAGCAATTGCTGTTTTCGCGGAGCTTCCCAAAGGAAGAGCGCCCGCTCGGAGAAACGTAAGAAGCAAAAGGAGTTCATCTTCATGGCAGTCAAAATTCGCCTGGCCCGTCACGGCGCGAAGAAGCGCCCGTACTACCGCATCGTCGTCGCCGATTCGCGCGCTCCGCGCGATGGCAAGTTCATCGAGGAAGTCGGCCGTTACAATCCCTGCGTCGAACCTGCCATGGTTCAGTTCGACATGGAAAAGGTCGATCAGTGGATCAAGAACGGCGCCCAGCCGACCGACACGGTCGCGAGCCTGATCAAGCGCGCTCGCGAGAACGCGTAGGGATGCGCTCATGGCCGAGCAGACGGAAGACATCGCCGGCCTCGTCGATGCCATCGTTCGGCCGCTCGTCGAGTTCGAAGACGATCTCGAGATCGTGGCGAGCGATGCGGAGGACGGATCGATCCTCGTCGAGGTACGCGTGAACGAAGAGGATGCGGGCAAAGTGATCGGTCGTCAAGGTCGCGTCATCAAGGCCATCCGGACGCTTGCGCGTGCAGCTGCTTCGCGTACGAACACGCACGTCGAAGTGGAGCTTCTCGACTAGATGCGCGATTGGATGCATGTGGCCGATCTGGCTAGGACGAAAACGTTGCAGGGGGGACTCGTCGCGCGAAGCGCGTCGGGTCTTCCTTTTTTGCTGCACGAGGGCATGGAGGTTGCGTTCGTCCCTCCCCGGCATGAAGCGCCGCGCCGGAGCATCGTAAAAAGCGTGCGCGAGGAGGGCGATGCCTACGTGGTCGCCTTCGAAGGTGTGGACGACATAGCTACGGCACAGCTGCTGAGCGGCTGCCGGTGCCTTGTCCGTCGCGCCGACGTGCCGGAAGACGCGCGTGCGACGGAACGCGACAGCCTAGCTGGGTGGGAGGTATGCGACGTGCGCACCGGGTTCGTGGGCGTCGTGAGCGATGTGGTGGAGAAACCGGCGCAGACACTCCTCGAGGTCGTGCCGCGCGACGTGGCGCGACAAGACGGAGGGCATGCGATTCTCATCCCGATGGTCGAGGCTTTCATCGCCTCTATCGATGAGGAGGCGCGCAGGATCGACATGACCCTGCCCGAAGGGCTGCTGGATCTCTAGCGCTCCATCGACCGTCCTGTCTGTTCCCGGCATCGTTTCCACCGTTCCGGATCTTTTCGCCGAAAGGACTTCCTGTGGTCATCGAAACGCTTTCGACGTTCCCCTCCATGTACGACTCCGTCATGGGAACATCCATGATGCGCATCGCCCAGGAGAAGGGCATCCTTTCGTTCAAAGCGCACGATCTGCGCGACTGGACGCACGATCGCCATCGCACGACCGACGACGATCCTTACGGCGGCGGAGACGGCCTCGTCATGAAGTGCGAACCCATCTTCGAGGCTTGGGAAGCCGTTGTCGGTTGCCGTTTCGCGCGTATGCCGCAGGCTGAAAAGGGCGCATCCGAACAGGACGGTAGCCGTTCTTCGTGCGCCGGCTCGCAGGCCGGCGAACTCGGGGCTGCTCGAGCGTCGTGTTCCTCCGGCCTTCTTCCCGTCAGCCGTCCCCATACGATATTCCTGTCTCCGCACGGGGAGCCTTTCGACGACGCGCTGGCCTGTGAGCTGGCGCGCGAACAGCGGCTGCTGTTCGTGTGCGGGCATTACGAAGGCATCGACGAACGCGCCTATGCGCTGGCCGATCGCGTGATCTCGCTCGGCGACTACGTGCTCACCAGCGGCGAGCTGGCCAGCATGGTGGTCATCGATGCGGTGGTGCGCAAGCTGCCCGGCGTGCTCGGCGCGGAGACGGGAGCGCTCGACGAGAGCTTCGCCGACGGCCTGCTGGAATACCCCCACTACACGCGCCCGGCCGTGTTTCGCGGCATGGAGGTGCCGCCGGTGCTTCTGTCGGGGGACCATGCAGCCGTCGCGCGCTGGCGGCGCGAGCAGAGCCTCGAGCGCACAGCGCGCCTGCGCCCCGACTTGCTGGAGAGCGTCGAGCTTTCGGCGACGGACTGGAAGCTCCTCTCCGGGCCGGAGGCCGAAGCGGGCGAATGACTCACGGGTCGTGCGGCTTGCACGAGACTTGCGTTTGCGCGGGCTGTATCCCCGACTACTCGAATAGAAGCCATATCGACGTTACGTGACCGGGCGAAACGATGAAAACTTGCTGCGAAGCCGAAGTCAGTCTCGGCGAGCAGGCCGTACAGGCGCAATTTCCGCGCAGGCCTCGAAAGGATGACGCCCATGGAAACCCGCAGCCTGTCGCGATCTGGCCTCTCCGCCGCGCGGCTTTCGAGGCGACCTCGGGCCCCTGACTTTCCCCCGATGATCGGGAAATTTCTGCAAAGTTTGTCGAGCGAAGCGAGCCGTTCGTTCCGAAGCGCTATCATATACCCTCGCGACTTTATTCGGGCGACTTCGGTGAGCCCGTGCAGAGGAGGATGGACAGACTTCATGGATTCCGGTCAGCACGCCGTTTCCCATCGTTCGGGCATACTGGGTACGTTCTTCAAATTGCTCTTCATGGTGGCCTTCATCCTGGGGCTGTCGTGGTTGCTGCGCACCTTCGTATTCCAAACCTACGAGATTCCCTCCGGCTCTATGGAGGACACCATCATGACGGGGGACATGGTTTTTGCCGAGAAGGTGAGCTACTACTTCCGCGAGCCTGAACCCGGCGACATCGTAACCTTCCAGGATCCCCAAATACCGGGCCGCGTTCTCATTAAACGGTGCATCGCCGTGGGCGGGCAGACGGTGGACATAGGCGACGAAGACGGTCTCGTGCGCGTGGACGGGGTGGCGCTCTCGGAACCCTATACCGATGGTGCGCCATCTTTTACCCTTTCGGGGGGCGTGTCGTTTCCCTATACGGTGCCCGAAGGCTCCATCTGGGTGATGGGGGACAACCGCACGAACTCACAGGACTCGCGCTACTTCGGCGCCGTTCCCGTTTCGTCGGTGACGGGTCGCGGCGCGCTCGTGTACTGGCCCGTGAGCGATTTCGGTCTGCTGGACTGACGCGGGGGACCGAGCGAGGGCGATCGGGAACACAACGATCTGAAAGACAAGGAGAGCCATGCCAACCGAAATCTCCCCGGTGACGACTGGGCGGTCCGAGGGGACGCCGCCGACGTTCCAGGACGTCATCATGAATCTACAGCGCTATTGGGGCGACCAGGGCTGCGTCGTCCTGCAGCCCTACGATAACGAGGTGGGCGCCGGCACGAACGCCCCGGCCACCACGCTGCGCTCCTTGGGCCCCGATACGTGGCGCACCTGCTACGTGCAGGGCAGCCGCCGTCCGACGGACGGTCGTTACGGCGAGAACCCGAACCGCACCCAGCACTACTTCCAGTTCCAGGTGCTCATGAAGCCCTCGCCCGACAACATCCAGGATCTGTACCTGGGAAGCCTGCGCGCCATCGGCATCGACGTGGACGCGCACGACGTGCGCTTCGTCGAGGACGACTGGGAGAGCCCGACGCTCGGCGCGTGGGGTCTGGGCTGGGAAGTGTGGATCGACGGCATGGAGGTGACGCAGTTCACCTACTTCCAGCAGGTGGGCGGCTTCGAGTGCAACCCCGTGCCCGTGGAGATCGCCTACGGTCTCGAGCGCCTCACCATGTTCGTGCAGGGCGTGGACTCAATGTTCGACATCGTGTGGAGCCGCGGCGCCGACGGCGTGGACTTCACCTACGGCGACGTGTACCTCGAGAACGAGCGCCAGTACTCGCGCTACAACTTCGAGGTGGCCGACACGGACTTTCTGTTCCAGGAGTTCAACGATCGCGAGGCCGAGTGCCTGCGCACGCTGGAGGCGGGGTTGCCGCTGCCTGCCTACGACAGCGTGCTCAAGTGCTGCCACGCCTTCAACCTGCTCGACGCGCGCGGCGTGATATCCGTCACCGAGCGCATGGCCTACATCCTACGCGTGCGCACCATCGCCAAGGCGGTGTGCGCGTCGTACATGGAGCACGTGGTGGGCATCAAGCCCGCCGAGGAAGACGAGGCCGCCGAAGATGGTGCCTCGGCATCCAAGCCCAAGGCGGGGAAGGAGGCCGGCTGTGAGTAACCTGCATACGCTCGCATTCGAGATCGGCACCGAGGAGATTCCGGCGTTCGACCTGCATCGCGCAACCCAGCAGCTGGAGAAACTCGTGCCCGAAGCGCTCGATCGGGTGCGCATCCCGCACGGAGACGTGGCCGTCTACACCACGCCGCGGCGCCTCATCATGATCGTGTCCGATGTGGCCGATGAGACCGCTGCCCTCGAAGAGGTCTTCAGAGGCCCCTCCTCCAAGATCGCGTTCGACGCCGACGGCAACCCGACGAAGGCCGCCACGGGCTTCGCGCGCGGCAAGGGCGTCGAAGTCGGCGCACTCGAGCGCCGCGAGGAAGGTGGTGTGGAGTACGTGTTCGCCACCCGCAGCATCGCCGCGCGCGACGTGGCCGAGCTCTTGCCCGGCGTGCTGGAAGGCGTGATCGCCGGCATCTCGTGGCCAAAGTCGTGCCGCTGGGGCACCACGAGCGAGTACTTCTCGCGCCCAGTGCGCTGGCTCGTGGCGCTGCTGGACGAGCGCGTGATCCCCGTGCGGTTCGCGGGCCTCGAGGCCGGCAACCTCACGCGCGGCCATCGTTTCCTGGCGCCTGGCCCCCATGAGGTGCCCACGGCCGCCGATTTGCTGGGCGTCGTCGAGGCCGCGCACGTGGTCACGAGCGAACAGGCTCGCGAGGCCGTCATCCGCGCCGGCGTGGCCGAGGCCGAGCGGCGTACGGGTGCGCGCGCCGAGCTTCCCGAGAAGACGCTGCTGGAGGTCGTGAACCTCTGCGAGCAGCCCACCGTGCTCGTGGGCTCCTTCGACGAGGAGTTCCTGCGCGTCCCCGAGGAGATCATCGTCGACGCCATGCTCATGCACCAGCGCTACTTCCCGCTGTACGACGCGGACGGCAAGCTCACCAACAACTTCATCGTCGTGACCAACGGCGACCCGGCGCATGCCGACACCATCATCGACGGCAACGAGCGCGTGGTGCGCGCCCGCCTGTCCGACGCGAAGTTCTTCTACGAGGAGGATCTCAAGCACCCGCTGGAGGCGTACGTCGACCGTTTGGACGAGGTGGTGTTCCAGGAGACCCTCGGCACGATGAAGGCGAAGGCTGACCGCATCGTGGCGCTGGCGAAGCACCTCGCCGCCGACGCGCAGCTGGACGCCGCCGACGCCGCCGACGCCGAGCGCGCCGCGTACCTGGCCAAGGCCGACCTCGTGACGAACGCCGTCGTGGAGTTCACGAGCGTCCAGGGCGTCATGGGTTCCTACTACGCCGCTGCTTGCGGCGAGAACGACCAGGTGGCGCGCGCCATCGCCGACCACTACCGCCCGCGCTTCTCCGGCGACGAGCCGCCTGCGTCCGACGTGGGGCGGATCGTGGCCATGGCCGACAAGCTGGATACCGTCTGCGGCCTGTTCGCCGCGGGCCAGGCTCCCACCGGCTCGTCTGACCCGTTCGCGCTGCGCCGCAGCGCCATCGGCATCGTGGCTATGCTGGAAGCGGGCCTGCCCGTGTCGCTGTCCGCCGCGATCGACGCGGCGCTCGGCACCTACGAGAATGCCGGGATCGACTACGATCGGGACGCGGTCCGCGCCGAAGTGGCCGACTTCTTCGTGACGCGCACGAAGGTCATGCTGCGCGACGGCGGCTGCGCCCCCGACGCCGTGGAGGCCGTGCTGGCCACGGGTGTAGAGGAGCCGGCGCAGATCATCGCCCGCACTCGCGCCCTCGAGGCCGCGCGCGTGGATGACCCCGACACGTTCGCCGACCTGGCCACGGCCTACGCCCGCGCCAACAACCTGCGCGACGCGAGCCTGGGCGCCGAGGTGGACGAGACGCTGGCGGCCGACGCCGAGCGCGCGCTGCTCGCCGCCGCCGATGAAGCTGCGGCGCGCGTGGGGGAGGCCCTCGGCTCCGACGACTACGCGGCTGCCCTCTCTGCCCTCGCCGCCCTGCGCGCGCCCATCGATGCGTTCTTCGAGGACGTGCTCATCATGGACGAGGATCGGGCCCTGCGCGAGAACCGCCTGCGCCTGCTCAACCGCTTCGTCGCCGCGTTCGCCCACGTAGCGGACTTCGGCAAGATGGCCAAGGGACAGAAGTAGGGATCCATGGACTTCGACGATCTCGTCATCTGCGAGAACCTCACGTCGCTGCCTACCATCCATGTTGTCAGCGACTCGGTGGGCCTCACGGCCCAGGCGGTGGCCCGTGCGGCTGCCGCCCAGTTCGGCGTCACGAACCCTTGTATTGAGGTTCTGCCGAAGGTTCGCACGTTCGCCGAGATCAAAGAGTTCATCGATGTGCACAGCGCTTTCCACCGCAAACTCACGGGGGATGGGCGCATGCTCGTGTTCTATACGCTCGTAGATGCGTCTCTCTCGCGCAGCCTTGAGAACTACGCCGCTTCGCGCGAGGACATAGTGGCCGTCGACCTCATGACCGAAGCTATCGGCGCCATTGCGGGCATGACCGGGCTCACGCCTTCCACGAAGCCGGGCGGACTGCATGTAGCAGACCAGTACTATTTTCGACGTATCGAGGCCATCGAGTTCACCATCGCTCACGACGATGGACGCAATCCCCAGGAGCTCTCGCGCGCCGATATCGTCCTTCTTGGCGTGTCGCGCTCCTCTAAGACGCCTACCTCGATCTACTTGTCCCAGCAGGGCTACAAGGTGGCTAATATTCCGCTCGATCCCCATACCGAGCCGCCGGTCGAACTCGAGCAGGTTGAGCCTACGCGGCTGTTTGGGCTCATGACCACGGCCGATGTGCTCGTAGGCATCCGAAAGCGCCGTTTGGGCAACGCCGGCGTCGTCGCGTCGAGCTATGCCGATCCCGAATATGTGTACCAAGATCTCGAGCAGGCTCGTGCGCTGATGCGCAAACTCGGCTGTATCGTGATCCACACCGAAAATCGTGCCGTTGAGGAAACAGCGCAGGAAATTTTGCGTTACTATGAGCGGGCGCATCCCCCATCTGCTGATATGATGGGCTAGGCCTGTGACTTGGGTTTGAAACGTTAGATACGTCGGTTAAAGGAGAAAAAGGTGGCCGAAGAAGTCAAACGAGTCTATGCGTTCGGCAAGGACGCACAGGGCAACAACGTAACCGAGGGTAACACGCACATGAAGGCCCAGCTGGGCGGCAAGGGGGCGAACCTCGCCGAGATGGCCAACATCGGGCTGCCCGTGCCTCCGGGATTCACCATCACGTGCCAGACGTGCATGGAATACGCCAACGCCGACAACACCTGGCCCGAGGGCGCGCTCGACACCATCCAGGCCTATCGTGAGGACCTCGAAGCCCGCATGGGTAAGAAGATCGGCGATGCAGCCGACCCGCTGCTCGTATCCGTGCGCTCCGGCGCCCCCATGTCCATGCCGGGCATGATGGACACCGTTCTCAACCTCGGCCTGAACGACGAGTCCATCAACGGCCTCATCGCCCAGACCGAGAACCCACGCTTTGCGTGGGACTCCTACCGCCGCTTCATCCAGATGTTCTCCAACGTGGTCATGGGCCTGGACGGCGACCTGTTCGAGAACGCCATCACGGCTATGAAGCACGCTCGCGGCGTCGCGTCCGACACCGACCTCTCGGCCGACGACCTCAAGGAGCTCGTGGCCGAGTTTAAGCAGATCTTCTCCGAGAACGTGGATGCCGCAGCGTATCCGACGCTCGTGGTGGGCGGCTCCGTGCAGTTCCCGCAGGATCCCAGCGTGCAGCTGCAGTTGGCCATCGAAGCCGTGTTCGGCAGCTGGAACAACCCGCGCGCGGTCCTTTACCGCAAGCAGAACAAGATCGCCGACGACCTGGGCACCGCCGTGAACGTGCAGTCCATGGTGTTCGGCAACAAGGGCAACACGTCGGCCACCGGCGTCGCGTTCACGCGCAACCCCGCCAACGGCGAGAAGGAGTTCTACGGCGACTACCTAGTGAACGCCCAGGGCGAGGACGTCGTGGCCGGCATCCGCAACACGAGCCCCATCGCCGACCTCAAGCACGTCGACGGTCTGGAGGACGCGGGCCGCGAGCTTGAAAAAGTGTTCGTGACGCTGGAAAACCACTTCCGCGACATGTGCGACATCGAGTTTACCATCGAACAGGGGAAGCTCTGGATGCTGCAGACCCGCGTGGGCAAGCGCACCGCCGCAGCCGCGCTGCACATCGCCATCGAGATGGAGAAGGAGGGCCTCATCTCGAAGGAGGAGGCCGTCATGCGCGTCGACCCCGAGCAGCTCGACCAGCTGCTGCATCCGCAGTTCGACAAGAACGCCTCCTACGATGTGGTGGCCAAAGGCCTGAACGCCAGCCCCGGCGCCGCCGTGGGCGAAGCCGTGTTCTCGGCCGCCGATGCCGTTGCGTGTGCGGAAGCAGGTCGCAAGTGCGTGCTCGTGCGCTGGGAGACCAACCCCGACGACCTTGCCGGCATGATCGCAGCCGAAGGCATCCTCACGTCGCACGGCGGGAAGACCTCGCATGCCGCCGTTATCGCGCGCGGCATGGGCGCGCCGTGCGTCTGCGGCGTAGAGGCGCTCAAGATCGACGCCGAGAAGAAGCAGGCCGTCGTTACGGGCACCGACGTCGTCATCAAGGAAGGCGACATGATCTCCATCGACGGCACGACCGGTTCGGTGGTGCTGGGTGCGGTCGAACTCGTGCTCCCCGAGCTCACGGGCGACCTGGACACCATCCTCGAGTGGGCCGACGAATTCCGCACGCTCGGCGTGCGCGCCAATGCCGACAACCCTGAGGACGCGGAACTCTCCCGCAACTTCGGCGCCGAGGGCATCGGTTTGTGCCGTACCGAGCATATGTTCTTGGGCGATCGCAAGCAGATCATTCAGACGTTCATTCTGAACGAAGACCCCGCCGTGCGAGACAAGGCTGTGAACGAGCTGCTGGAGGCCCAGACAGGCGATTTCCTCGGCATGTTCAAGGCCATGGACGGGCTGCCGGTCATCGTGCGGCTTCTCGATCCGCCTCTGCACGAGTTCCTGGAAAGCCCGCGCGCGCTTGATGTGGAGATTGCGAAGCTTGAAGCCATGGGCGGAGACGCTGCGGCCATCGCCGAAAAGCGCCGACTCATGGAGCAGATCGACGCGATGAGCGAAGCGAACCCGATGCTCGGCCTGCGAGGCTGCCGTCTGGGCATCGTATACCCCATCCTGCCGATCATGCAGGTGCGCGCCATCGCCACTGCGGCGGCTGAACTGAAGAAGCAGGGCCTCGATCCGCGACCTGAGATCATGATCCCGCTCGTGTCCGTGGTGCCCGAGCTCGAGAAGCTGCGCGGCGTGGCCGAGCAGACCATTGCCGAGGTGGCCGCTGAACAGGGCGTCGAGCTGGACATCCCTGTGGGCACCATGATCGAGCTGCCGCGCGCTGCCGTCACTGCCGATGAAATAGCCGCCCAGGCCGACTTCTTCAGCTTCGGCACGAACGACCTCACGCAGACGACGTTCGGCTTCAGCCGCGACGATGTGGAGGCTGAATTCGTACCGCAGTACCTCGAGCAGCGCCTGCTGCCCTACAACCCCTTCGCCACCATCGATCCGGGTGTTGCCAAACTGGTGAAGATGGGTGTTGAGCTGGGTCGCGAGGGCAATCCCGAACTCGTGTGCGGCGTGTGCGGCGAACACGGCGGCGATCCCGATTCCGTGAAGACCTTCCACGCCATCGGGCTCGACTACGTGAGCTGTTCCCCGTACCGCGTGCCGCTCGCACGGCTCGCGGCCGGCCAGGCGGCGCTTGCCGAGCAGATGGATGGCGCGCGCGACAAGTAGATCGCGGTCGCGTATCGGTTTCAAGCTTGAACGAGGCGCTCCTTCGGGGGCGCCTCGTTTTCGGTGTGGGAGGACGGTGCGTCAGCACGGGGCGGATCTCCCGTTTGATCTCCCGCCCGATTGTTGGACGGGGGGGGGCTCAGGATTCCCCCTTTCGCGCTCCGAACTGCCGGTTTCGCCGGGGGGATTGTCGGAAGCGCAGCGCCGGGGCTAGGATAGGAGTTCGTTTCGATTCCGACGGAAGGGGCTTCATGGCTTCGGGTAAGGCGCGCAACCGCGCGACGGTCGTTGTTCTCGTGGTTCTCGTCGTCGTGCTCGCACTAGGGGCGGCGGGTGCCGTTGGCTTCCTGGTCTGGCAGCAGCAGAGCGCAGCTGCGGCGCTGCGCGAAGCGAAAGAGGCGCCCCTACCGGCCGCCGAGCCGCTCTATGAACCCGAGGAAGACTCCCTTCCCTTGAATCCGATCGATTTCGAGGAGCTTCGGCAGGAGAACCCCGACCTGTATGCATGGGTCTACGTGCCGAACACGAACGTCAATCTGCCGGTGGCCCGCCGCGAGGGCGACGATCTTTTCTATCTCGATCACGATCGACACGGTGCCTATGATGCCACAGGCACCGTGTTCTCCCAAGCGGCGAACACGGCGGACTTTTCCGACCCGGTCACGGTCCTATACGGACACAACATGGCAAACGGCGCCATGTTCGCCACGCTCCATGATTTCAGCGATCCTGCGTTTTTCGCCGAGAACGAACTGTTCTACGTCTACGTGCCGGGACATATCCTGACCTACCGCGTAGTGGCGGCTTTCAACTACGACGACCGCCATATCCTGTATTCGTTCGGCTTCGCCGACGCTGCAGTGCGCGAGGGCTACTTCGCCTCCGTGCTGGCGCCCGAGGACCCGCAGGCGAACGTGCGCGAAGGTGTCGTGCTCGACGCCGACAGCCGGATCGTACAGTTGAGCACCTGTCGATCGGCCTATGCCGACGATCCGGTGCGCTACCTGGTCACCGGCGTGCTGGTGGACGACCAACCCACGACATGATGCCGGGCGGTCGGCAGGCCGGTTGCGCACGGCGCAACGTCAAAGTCCCGTCCGAATTCGCGAAGAGCAAGGCTGCTTTCGCCCGACGGGTCGAATGGCGCGGAGGGGTGCAGTAGTATGAGGAGGCTGTGGTTTGCCGAGCGCTTTTCTGCGAAAGCGCGACGACGAGAGAGGGTTTTACGGTGAAGAAGAGACTGACAGCGCTTTTGTGCGCCGCGATGCTGACAGCTGCCCTGCCCGTGCTCGCATGGGCGGAGGAAGAGGCCGAGGGGCCGACCGAGACGGCCGACGGGGGTGCTGCGCCTTTGGCGGATGCGCAGGATCGATCGATCGGTTCGCGCCCCGCCAACGCCGATAACAGCGACGGCTCGTGCTCGCTCTTCGGCGAGACGACGGCTTCGAGCTTCACCATCATTAGCACCACCGAAGTGGCTGACGAATACGATGAGGCTTTGAAGGGTATGCCTTCGTACCAGGTGATCGCCCAGGAGGCGACTAAGAAGATGGAATTCCTCGTTGTGCTTTCAGGTGCGTACGCCGACTGCAACACGCTCGAGGTGCACGTGAGGCCGAATACGGGCAGCGCAGGCGTTGCCAAAACGTTCGAAGTGACGAAGCCTGCCGGCGTTGAGGCCTTCGACTTCACGTCCGAGATATTCAACCTGGGCGATCAGACGGGCGGCAACACCTACGGGGCCGATCTCATCATGACATTCGTTCCTTCGAAGGTCGATGCAGGTTCGGCACCGTCGGCCGAGGCCGGATCCGCCGACGGCGCCGGCGTCAAATCTCCCAAGACCGGCCAGGGCGCTGGAACGGCAGCGGGCACCTCGGCTGTGCTGCTGACGGGCGCCGGCGCTGCGGCACTCGCCCTGCGCAGGAAGATACGCGGCTAGTCGGGAAACCCATCGCATTTCGAACGGGCCCGCCGCATCGAGCGACGGGCCCGATCCCGTTGTCGCCGAATTCGCTCCCCTGAGTGCCGAATTCGCACCGTGCCTGCTCCGAAGCCGGGGCTTCGCTACACTGAAAAGCTGTTTCGCAGTTACGCGTGCATGGTCGGACGAGGGGCCGCCGAACGCGCTGCGCGTGGGGTCGAGGTTGGAGGAGAGAGGAGCGCGAGGTCGATGAAGCTTGCGCTATGTGAGGACGATGCCCGGGATCGGACCCTGCTTCGCGATGCGGTCATGCGCTGGGCGGAGCGTCGTGGCCTCCTCGTGTCGTTTTTCGAGTACGACGCCGCAGAACGACTCGTCGAGGATATGGAGGAGGGCGTCGAGCGGTTCGATGCGTTGTTCCTCGATATCCTGCTCGGCGGCATGTCGGGCATCGATGCCGCACGGAGGGTGCGCGCCGTCGATAAGCGGGTCCCCCTCGTGTTTCTCACGGTGACGCCCGAATACGCCCTCGACGGCTACGAGGTGCGCGCCGCAGGCTATCTCGTGAAGCCGCTCGACGAGGCGCGGCTCTCCAAACTGCTTGACGAACTCTTCGAAAAGCAGTCGCCTCCGCGCCTCGCCTTCCGTGCGGGGTCGGCCTGGCGGTACTTCGATCACCGCGACATCCTCTACGTCGAAAGTCGCAATCATGCTGTCATCCTGCATACGGCTGACGGCGCGACGCACAAGGGCTACAGCAAGCTCGACGACGTGGAGGCGGCTTTGGATGATCCGCGGTTTCTGCGCTGCCATCGCAGCTACCTTGTGAACATGGACCAGGTAGCCGACGTGCAGGGCGACTTCATCCTGCACGATGGGTCGCGCGTGCCGATCCGCGTAAAGGAACGCAAGCGGCTGACCGAGGCGTACTACGCATACTTCGTCGACGCGAGCTGCTCGCCTTCTTAACCCCTTCGAGCATCTTTCCGCAGAATGATCCCCGCGAGGCAGACGAGCGCCATGGCGACTGCGAGCGCGACGAGGGCTCCGGGGAGGCGAGAGGCTGCTTCGCGCTCTGATGGCGTGCTTTGCCTGTCGCCCGCCTCGGTAGGCTGCGCAGCATTGCCTTCCAACGGCCGTGCGCTCAAGATTGCCGACGAAGCGTCTTCCTGTGCGTCATCAGCATCCGAAGCGCCCTCCGATCCCCTGTTCGACGATCCGTTGGATTCCGAACGTTCGCTCGACGCGTCGGGTTCTGCTGATGCTTCCGTCGCTGCTTCTTCGCCTGCATGTGCGCCCGCATTCTCGCCGTATCGCTCGGAGGGAAGGAAGCTCGGCGTCTCGATGACGGGGCGTTCGTGTTCGCCCTGACCGATGCCGCCCTTGTCGCCGCCGCTGCCTCCGCCGTCCCCGGCATCGGAAGGAGGTCCATCAGGTTTTCCATCGTCGGGCACGACGAAAAACACGGGTGCGAACGAGCGCGTCGCTGTCTTGCCGTCGGCGA
Organism: Enteroscipio rubneri; assembly: GCF_002899715.1. Taxonomy (GTDB): domain Bacteria; phylum Actinomycetota; class Coriobacteriia; order Coriobacteriales; family Eggerthellaceae; genus Enteroscipio; species Enteroscipio rubneri. The sequence continues at coordinate 24,819 of NZ_PPEK01000022.1, forward strand.
CGATGTCGGCGTAGGCTCGCAGATAGAACGAGCGGCCGGAGCACTCGGTTTCGAAGTAATCGACAAAGGGGACGTCTTCTCCTGTGTCGTAATTATAGTAGCGGATGGTTTGGAATGGATCCTCCAGCGCTGCGAACTCGGCCCAACCCTCATTCCAAACGAACGTGTAGAGCGGCTCCCAGGCATGGGGATTGTCAGCCCAGGCGCGCTCGACGCGGAGCGTCTCCAGCTCGGGGCGATTCGGCAGCTCTGGCAGGTATAGCCATGCGAGCAGCCTGCCATCGTCGGTGATCTGCGGACCGGTGCCGTAAGATTCGCCCGTCGAGCCGTCGGGTTCAGCGGCTGTTGCGGCGAGGAGAGGGCAGGCGAGCAGGAGCGAGGCGGCAAGCAGTGCGCAGGCTGTGAGCGGCGCAGCATGGAAGTAAGGGGCTGCAGGTTTGCTACAATGACAAGGCAAGGATTACTCCGATGGATCGTTCGAGGGGCTATGTCGTCGTTGAGATGCACTCGTACGCTGGCAGCTTGCATTGCCGTTCTCGTGCTCACAGGGGCCGTTTTCGCTGCGGGCTACTTTTATGATAACAAATATGCAGTTTCATGCCCGCGTGGCGCGGATGCCGAATTCGCTTTCACAAGCGACGAACTCGATCGCCCGCTTGTGCTGATCGACGGCTGGCTCATGGACCTCGAAGGCGTCGGCGTTCGCGAGACTTTCATTGGGCAGTACTCCAACTTCTCCTACGTGCCCGGAAGCCCCTCGCCAGATGGGCAGGCCGTGTATACACTCGCGTTGCGGGCCGTCGATATGCAGCAGCCGGTGGCGCTCACGCTGTTCGTGCCCGAAGTGTTCGGCGATTACGTGCTGCGTGTGGACGGCGAGGAGATTGCTTCGCGAGGAAGCGGCGCTTTCGCGGGCATCGTGGTGGACGGTACGGCGTTGCTGGAGTTTGATGTTGAAAGCGCGGGCGGCTATTACAGCGGGCTCGTGTACCCGCCGGTTGTGGGTACGGCTCAGGTTATGGGGATGTGGCAAGCGGTGCGCACGGCGACGTCGGGAGCAGCCTGCTTCGCGCCGCTCGTGCTTGCAGCGCTTGCCTGCGCGGTATGGGCTCCACGACGCAACGATCACGTTCTCATGCTCTTCGCGGTTCTGTGCTTGTGCATGTCGGGCGCCTGCTTCGAGCCCTTCGCCTGGCAGCTGGGCTGGTCAGGCCCCTGGCTGCACGCTGCTGTGGACGCGCTGTGGACGGCGGTGCTTTCGTGCGCGACGGCCATGGCCCTCATCGTGTCAGGACTTGCAGATTCTGCGCGACGCCGTCGAGTCGTGTTCTCATTGCTTGCCGTAGCGCCGCTTGCCTCAGGGCTTCTGGTGGGGGCGGGTATCCCCGCTTTTCCTGCGCTCATCGGCGTGAACGAGGCGTTCCAGATCGTGTTCCGCTTGACGGCGTGGGCACTCGTCATGGCGGCCGCCGCCGCGGGTTTGCGTTCGCGGTTGGCGGATGCGCCCTACGTATTGTGCGCCGCAATAGCCATGGCGCTCGCATTCGCGGCGAACCTGCTGGACGCCGGGGCTTACGAACCCCTCTACGGTCTCTGGCAGAACGAGTATGCGGCGCTTGCGGCCATGGCCGCGTTCGCCGCCCTGATCGTGGCGCGCGGACGGCGCATGGTGGCGCACGAGGCCGCAGCGCACGAGCTCGACGTGCAGTTGCGAGCCGCCGAGCAGACGCTGGCTCACATCCGTGCTAGCGAGGATGCGACACGCGTTATGCGCCACGACCTCAAGCACCATGCGAACGCGCTCGCGATGCTCGCGACCGAGGGCGAGTGGGATCGTGCAAGGGCATATGCATGCGAGCTGAGCGAGGGGCTTGCCGTTATCGCGCCCGTGCGCTACAGCAGAAACCTCGTGGTGAACGCCGCGTGCGCGGCATACCTCGCGGCGGCAACCGAGCAGGGTGTGGAGGTGCGTTGCGACGTGCGTGTGCCCGAGAAACTGCCCGTGCGCGATGGCGATCTGGCGGTGCTCCTCTCGAACTTGCTGTCGAACGCCGTGGAGGGATGTTGGCGCGCGCCCGAGGGCAGCCGGCGTGCGCTGCGCTTCGATGCCGACTGGAACGGAGAGGCGCTGTGTATGCGCTGTGAGAACAGCGCCCCCGAAGGGACGCCTTCTGGCCGCACGAGCAAGCGCGATCCCGCCGAGCACGGTTTCGGTCTGACGTCCATGCGCCAAATAGCTCAACGTTACGGCGGATCAGTAACCGTTCGGCATGCAGACGGCCTTTTCGTCGTACGCTGCGTGCTGCGCCTAGGGCGGCAGGGCGGCGCTGCCCAAACAGACAAAAGCTCCGCTATGAGTGGGAGGATGCGCAATGGCTGATGCACGCTTCGATCGTTTGCCCCGCACGGTAGAACTCGTCCGCGACGGTGACGGTCATGCAGGCTTCGCATACGTCGACCAGCGCCTGCTTCCCGCCCGTCTGCATATTGCGCGCACCGGGGACTGGCGTGCGGTTGTCGAGGCGATCAAGACGCTCGCCGTGCGCGGTGCGCCCGCTCTTGGAGCGGCAGGGGCGGCTGCGATGACGCTTTGGGCCTGCAACGAAGGCGCGGTTCCGTTGCAGGCGGGTGGATGCTGCGAGATGCGTCCGCGCTTCTTCGAAGCGCTCGGCCGCATAGCCGACGAGGTTGCGGACGCCCGGCCGACAGCGGTGAATCTGGCGTGGGGCGTTCGTCGCCTCGAACGGCTCGCCCGCGTTCGCGCTGACGAGGGGGCTTCTCCCTCTGACATTGCCGATGCGCTTTTTGCCGAGGTCAAGCGGATGGAGGTCGAAGACGAGGCTGCAAACCGCGCTCTCGGTGTCCATGGCGCGGCACTGCTTCCTTCGAACGCGCGGGTGCTCACGCATTGCAATGCCGGCAGCCTGGCGACGGTATTCTTCGGTACCGCCCTCGGCGTCGTGTATACGGCGGCGGCGCGCGGCGGGATCGAACGCGTATACGCCGATGAAACTCGACCGGTGGGGCAGGGCGCTCGCCTTACCGCCTGGGAGCTCTCGCGCATCGGGGTGCCCTGTACGCTCATCTGCGACAATATGGCCGCGAGCCTTATGGCACGCAGCCAGGTTGACGCCGTTGTGGTAGGTGCGGACCGTATCGCGGCCAACGGCGATACGGCCAACAAAATCGGCACCTACGGCGTGGCTGTGCTCGCACGCCATCACGGGATCCCGTTCTATGTGGCCGCTCCCGAGTCGACCATCGATCGCTCTATCCCCACCGGCGCAGACATCCCCATCGAAGAGCGCGACCCCGCCGAGGTGCTCCCAGCGCCCATTACTGGTGTGGACGTATGGAATCCCGCCTTCGATGTGACGCCAGCGGGGTTTATCACGCGCATCATCACAGAACGCGGCGCCTTTGATCCGAGCGAGGTGGCGTAGCCGTTTCTGCGCGCGCGTTCTGCTACAATGTCCGTGTCGTCGCAGGCCGGCCCTGCGCGCAGCTCGGCTGGAGCCGTTGTGAGGAGGGTGTATGCGCATCATTCACCGTGAGGATCAAGAGCAGCGCGAGCACGAGATCCTTTCGTCCGATGCTTCGTTCGCCGATGAGAGCGAAGGGCGCGCCCGCTCGGCCGAGCCCGATATCCTGCGCACCGATTTCCAACGCGATCGCGACAAGATTCTCCACACGAAGTCGTTCCGCCGCCTATCTCATAAGACGCAGGTGTTCTTGGCCGCCGAGGGCGACCATTTCCGCACCCGCCTCACGCATACCCTCGAAGTGGCGCAGATCGCCCGTACCATCGCGCGCGCACTCGGTCTGAACGAGGACCTCGCGGAGGCGATTTCGCTCGGGCACGATCTGGGCCACACGCCCTTCGGCCATACCGGGGAAGAGGCGCTTGCCAGTTGCCTGGCTCGTCATCGCGGCATCGACCCCTCCTCTCCGGAGGCGATGTCGCTGTACCGCCACAACGAGCAGAGCCTGCGCGTGGTCGAGCGTATCGAGAACGGCGGTAAGGGCCTCAATCTCACGCCGGAGGTTCGTGACGGCATCGTCTGCCATACCGGCGAGGTGCGCGCTGAGACGCTTGAAGGCCGCATTGTGGCCACGGCCGATCGGATCGCCTACGTGAACCACGACATCGACGATGCCATTCGGGCGGGGATCCTTTCGGAACGCGATTTGCCCGACTCTACGCATACGGTGCTAGGACCCGACCATTCTTCCCGTATTGAGACGCTCGTTCTCGATATGGTGGAAACGTCGGCTGCTGCGGAAGATATCCTCATGAGCGAGCACGTCTGGGCCGCCATGATGGAGTTGCGTGCCTTTCTCTTCGAGCGCGTGTACACCTCGGAGATGGTTATGGCGGAGGTGGTCAAGGCGACGCACCTCGTCAGCGATCTGTTCGATCACTATGTTGAGCATCCTGGCGAGATCCCCCAGGAGTACCATCTCATTTCAGACGGCGATGATCTGCGTGCTGTAGCAGACTTCATCGCGGGCATGACTGATCGCTATGCAAAGAACCTCTACCAGCGGCTTTTCATACCACACGCGCTGCACTAGAAACGACTGCCTGGTTGTTCGCGCAGCTTCTCGTATCGTCTTTGATATGCATCGATAGGCGACGGAACCTGCTTGCGTCCGCGCTTGGAACTTGTATAATCGGGAAGCTGTGCTTTCAGGGGATCACATACGACAATCGCTGTCTACCGCGCTGCCCATCATGCTGGGCTACGTGGCCATCGGCATACCCTGCGGCATCCTGAGCGCATCGATCGGCTTGGACGCGCTGCAGGTGTTCCTGCTGTCAATGCTGTTTTATTCGGGGGCGGGGCAGTTCATGATTCCGAACATGTGGCTGGCCGGTTCTCCTCTCGCCTCCATCGTGGCCAGTGTCTCGCTTGTAAACACGCGACAGATGCTGTATGCCGCCTCGTTCGCGCCCCGATGCGAAGGGGTGAAGAAGCGCCTCGCCTTCCTGTTTGCGGCCACGGTCACCGATGAGAGCTACGGTGTGAACACGGCGAAATTCGAGGCGGGCGGCTGGTCGGTGGGCCGGGCGACGCTGGTCAACCTCATGTCGCAGGGTTCTTGGGCGATTTCCAACGTCGTAGGCGTGCTCGTGGGAAATGCGGTGGGAGTGCCTCTGGCCATCGCATCGTTCGCCATGACCTCCATTTTCATATGCCTGCTCGCCACGCAAAAAGCGAGCGCCGCGAATGTCGTTGCGGCCGCATGCGCCATGCTCGGCGTGTTCACCTGCAAGACGATCGGGCTTTCGGGACCTGCCATCCTCATCGGTGCGCTTGTGGGCGTCATGGGTGCGCTGCTGTTCTCATGGGCGAAGGAGCGCGGCTGATGGAGGCGATGGGTTGGGGCGATTTCCTGATCGTGTTCGCCTGCTGCGCGCTCACGATGCTTGCGTGCCGCGTGCTGCCGCTGTTCGCGCTCAAAGGCAAAGAGCTCCCCGAAAACGTGGAACAGGCGCTCGGTTTCATCCCGCCGGCCGCGTTTGCCGCGCTTGTGGCCAATGATTTGCTGACGCCCGGCATGTTCGATGCGGGCCTGTGGCCGGCTGCCGCGCCGCTCGTTGCCGCTGCGGTGGTGGTCGCCGTGGCGTGGAAGACGAAGTCGCTTCTATGGTGCGCGCTGTCGGGCGTGGCCGCCTATGCGCTGCTCATGATGTTGTAACGATCGAACGACCATCGCTATTTCCTATCGCTCTTACTCAGGCGCATGCCCGCTCCAGTCTTTTCCGTGCGGTATACTAAGGCCATCTCATCGGGCTTTGGGCGGCGGGTTCATGGCGGGCCGCTGTCTCGAACGACCGAGAGTCGGCTTCTCAACGGAACATCTCAGGGCCGGTTTGCGGCGCGATGCGGGCGGAGGTACTGCTATGTCGGACACGAGGCGCGTCGAGCAGGAGATTCCATGGATGCGACCCGCTAGCGCGTGGTCGCTGTACCGCACGGCGAAGCCTACGGCGGCCGATCGTCAGAAACAGCGCATCGCGCAAGCGTTCGAGGAGGTCCTCGAACGACAGTCGTTCGACAAGATCACCGTCATCGAAATCGCCCGAAAGTGCGGTATATCCCGCCAGACGTTCTACAATCATTTTCTTGACAAGTACGACCTGGTCAACTGGATGTATCGTCAGCTCGTCGTCGGGACGACCGGACGTATCGGCATCGACATGACGTGGGAGCGGGCCGTGCGAACCAAGCTTGAGATCATGAGATCGAAGGACTGGTTCTTCTCGAAGGTTTATCGGGTTGGCGATCGCGAGGGGCTGCTCGAGCATGAGCCCCGGCTTGTCTTCAACTACTACGAATCCAATCTGAAACGGCTGACGGGCAAGGTGCTCGACGAAAAGGAGCGCTACGCGCTCATGCTTTACTGCCATGGCGCGGTGCGCATGACGGCAGAATGGATCAGGACGGCCCCGGACACTCCGGTCGACGTCATCGTGGAGGCCGACATGGCGGCGCTTCCTCCGTTCGCAAGGCGGACGTTTCTCGGGAACAGGTGAGATGGCCCGCATGCAACACAGGGGCGATCATCTCCGCTTGAACGGGCATGGATCTGGTTTGGCGATCCGGCTTCTGATCCGCACTGGAGGAGAGGCTGCCTTCAATGATTCCCGGAATTGCTGACAGCGCCGGCGGAATGTACACATTAACGCTTTCGCATCTGTACATTTCCCCTGGCGTGCCGTAATCCAAGAAAGCGAGGCGTAGGTATCATCGGTTTTTTCTATAATTCAGCAACAGGATGATGATTCGCAGCGTCCAGGCTGTGGCCGTTGATTGCGCTGCGAATACGAGGAAGGAGGTGCGGAAGGGGAATCTTCGCAACCGCAACACGATAAGGAGGAGTCATGTCAGCTGAGAAAATAGCCAGGCAGGGCCTCACCGCCCGCCACATCGGCGTCGTGGTCACCATGGCGCTCACGCTCCTGACCGCCGTGGGCA
>NZ_PPEK01000023.1 GCF_002899715.1 Enteroscipio rubneri
CAAGGGCTTGGCCTCCGGCGAAACCGTCTCCGTCATCAAGGCAGACGGCACGGCCAAGGACGTCGTTCTTCCCACCTACGACGCCAGCGCAGGCGGCCTGCAAATTGGCACGGCCGAACAGTTGGCGTTGTTCACCTATCTGAACATGACCGCAGCCCGCAAGATGGAAACCTCTTCCATCGATGCCTCCAAGCAGAACCGCGAGCTGTCGGCAGTCCTCGCTAACGACATCAACCTCGTTGGCACCGAGTACAGCCAAACAAGCGGCACTCCGCTAGCATGGACCCCTATCGTCACCACACAGCACGGCGAAGTCAGCGCGAACTATGCTGGCACCTTCGACGGCCAGGGTCATACCATTAGTAACCTTACCAAAACTGGCTCGGTGACAGGGCAAAGCGGCTGGGGTTTGTTCGGTTTTGTCAGCGCTGGCGGAACGGTGAAGAACGTACTGCTCAAAGACGTGAACATTAATGTAACGTCCGACGATTATCTTACCGTAGGTGGCATTGCGAGCCAGCTGACCGGCGGAGCCGTGGTGGAGTCATGCGGCGTGCTGTCAGGCACCATCGGAAAAGATCCTACAGCCAACAGACTGACTGGCGGCATTGTGGGTGATCTCTATATAGGTGGCGGCACTATCAAAAACTGTTTCTCGAACGCCACTATGCTGGGTAATCAGAGTGGTGGTATCCTCGGGCGTTCGATATCGACTGGTACGCACACTCTGGAGAACTGCTACTTCACGGGTGTCGCTACCAACGCCATGATTGCAGCGCGGACGGCGACAACCTCGGTCACCAACTGCTACAGCACCAGCGATGCAACGTTGGATGCCGGCACCAAGATAACCTCCGACCAGCTGAAAACCTGGGGCGCGGCCTACCAGCTGAACGGCGGGGCCACGGGCGGCACGGGCGCAACCGGCAACGTGGCCGACATGGCCACGTGGCGCATGGACGATCCGGCCAATCCCAAGAACGGCGGCTTCCCCGTGCTCTGTGCGGCGGGCGAGACCATGGACAAGGCCTCCGACTGGCAAGACGTGGGCGAATGGGTGGAATCCTTCAATCCCAACGACGTCAACGGCCAAGCCATGAAGCCCGCGGGCGACGGTGCCGACGCAACCCCGTTCCTCATCAGCACTCCCGAGGCGTTGGCCTGGCTGGGCATTGAAGTGGAGGCGCACAACAGGAACCACAAGATAAGCGCCACGCTGCTGGGCGACATCGACTTGGCCGGCACCCGTTACGGCGGCTCCATCGACGAATCCGCCGCAACCGCCGAGGCAAAATACCACAACGCCCTTCCCTGGATACCCATCGGCCGCACGGTAGCCTTCGGAGGCGGAACGTTCAACGGCCAGAATTTCACCATCGAGCACATGAACGCCGCTGCCTACGAGGATGTGTCGTACGCATTCTCCGGGCTGTTCGCGAAGACGGACGGCGCCGTGCTGCGCGACGTCTCTCTGCGCTCGGGCGTGGTGCTTATGGAGAACCTAGGCGAGTCGAATCTGTACGTAGGCTCTCTGGCCGGTGTCATCGACTCCGGGACGAACGTCGTCAACTGCGTGAACGAAAGCGTCGATGTCGTCGTAAGGGGGCACGAGGCCGACGATGCCGAGATCGGCGGACTCGTGGGTTCCGTGCAGAGCTCCTCGCTGTACGGATGCCGCAACGAGGGCAACGTGACCACGAACGAACCCAGCAGGGATGCGAACGGGTTTGCCGGCGGCATCGCCGGCGGCGCCGATGCCGGGAAGATGCTTCTGTGCTTCAACAGCGGCACGTTGACCAGCACGGGGTACCCGGAAGCGGACGGCCTAGGATGCATGTACGTGGGAGGAATCCTGGGTGGCGCGCCCGGAAGATCTGCTAAGACGCAGATCATCCAATGCGGCAACATTGGATCCGTCGCCCCCACCGGCGCCTCTTACGCTGCAGGTATCGTGAGCCTTGTCTCGTGGGACGCTTCCGACACGAACCTCCAGATTGCGAGCAACTACAGCGCCGGCCCCATCGGCGTGGCTGCGAGCGAAGACCCGAGCAAGGTGTACGCAATTTGCCCGAATTACATAGCTTCGCTCGGCGGCGTAAGCATGAACGCTTACTGTACCGTCAATACCGATGTGCTCGTTGCCTACGAGCTTAATGATGCGAACTTTGGCAACATTCTTGGCAAAACCACTGCCGAGATGCAGGGTTCAGCGTTGCTCAGCGATTTGAACATCAAGCTGTACGCGTACACGGGCACCGATGATCCCAAAGCGCCCAGCGGCGACTTGCTCTACAACATCTACGAGTGGACGAACGCCCCCGACCACAACGGTTACCCCATCCCGTCGCTCAAGGCGTCGAGCTCGGCCTATGCCGACTGGGGCACGGTTGGCACGGCCATCCGCGCGAAGCAAGCCGACCTCACCGCCGGCTCGGCCACCATCAGTGCAGGCCTCGCCGACCCCCTGGGCAACTCGCCCACCACCCTCGTCCCCCAGGTGCAGAAAGAGGCCGACGGCACGCTGCTCATCTCCACGCCCGAGCAGCTGGCGTGGTTCCAGGCCTCCATCGACGCCGACTCCGGCACCTGGGCCGGCAAGAACGTCAAGCTCACCGCCGACCTCGACCTTTCGGGCACGAAGTACGGCGGCAAAGTGAATTCGACCGCCACTACGGATAAAGACAAGTATGCGACCTGCCTGCCGTGGACGCCCATCGGCGGCATGAGCGATACTTCGGCCACCGCAACGCCTGCCAAAGCCTACACTGGCACGTTCGACGGCGGGCGGCACGCCATAACCAACCTCGCTCCCGTCAAGCGCGGATACCATGTGGGTCTGTTCGGCATCGCGCACAATGCCACCTTGCGCGGCGTGAACGTAGCCTCGGGCTACATAGCGGGCGTCGATCGTGCGGCCGGCGTGGTGGCCCGCATCACCGGCATCACCACGGTGGAGGACTGCTCGAACGCGGCCACCGTGTATTCCGACCCCTCGAACGCCGGCGGCGGCAGCGGAACGGCCTGCAACACGGGCGGCGTGGTGGGCTGCGCGTATATGGGGGATACCTTCTACATCCGCCGCTGCTCGAACACCGGCGACGTGAGGGCTATTCGCGACGCCGGCGGCGTCATCGGCTCCACGAACTGCACTAATCCTGGCATTATCGAGGACTCGTACAACACGGGTAACATCACTGCTACGGCTAACAGCGGCGGTTACGGTACCGGCGGCGTCATAGGCACGGGGGGTAACGTAAGTAGGATGGCCCGCTGCTACAACGCGGGCGACGTGAACGGCTCAAAAAAAGGCGCTCTCTCTGACTCGTTTACCTCCGGCGCCACGGTGGAATCGTGCTACTACGACGGCTCGAAGGCGGGCGCGACCGGCTCAGGTACTTCCCTCACCTCCGACCAGCTGAAAACCTGGGGCACGGCATACCAGCTGAACGGCGGCGCGACGGGCGGCACGCAAAGCGGCAACGTGGCCGGCATGAACACCTGGACGTTCGCACCCGACAGCTACCCCCAGCTGATCGCGCGCAACGCCGACGGGTCGCCTGCGGCCTCCATGCAGAAGGCCTCCGACTGGGGCCAGGTGGGCGAATGGGTCGAGAACTTCTGCACGGCCACTGATACGGGGGAGACGGCAGGCTTCAAGCCGAACCTGTCCACCAACAACGGCACGGCCACCGACAAGCCCATCACGCTGACCACCCCCGAGGCGCTTGCGTGGTACGCCTACAAGCTCAACACCAATCCAACGGAAACCATTTCCGGTACAACCACGTACGCCGACGCGCACGTGAAGCTGTCCGCGCCCTCGGGCGCCATCGACCTGACGGGCGAACCCTACGGCGGCTCGTTCGATGCGAGCGCGGCAACCGCGAAAGACAAGCACCGCAACGTTGTGGGCTGGGTGCCCATGGGCACGCGCGACAACCCCTTCGCCGGCACGTTCACGGCCAAGGGCACGAACATCGAGCGCTTCCACATTCCCGGCAGGAACAACCCGGGCCTGTTCGAGTGCGGCAGCGACGCGACGCTCTCCGACGTGACCATAGCGAGCGGCTATTTCAACCATACCGGCGGCGTGGCCGGCGGCTCCCTGATGGCCTACGCGACGGGAGACGTGACCATGACCGACTGCCGCAACGCGGCGGAGGGGCATGGAGCCGGCTCGGGAACGTACCTTGGCGGCTTGATGGGCAAATCCCTAGGCGGAAGCGTCACGATGTCGCGCTGCATGAACCAGGGAGACCTGCAAACCGAAAGCAACTACGCAGCGGGGCTGCTGGTTGATTTCTCATCCGGTTCCAGCGGCAAGCTGAGCGTGTCTGATTGCGGCAATACCGGAGCCCAAGCCGCTAACGCCGGCGTGGCCGGGTTGGTTGTTAATATGAGGACGAACTCGCCCGATGCCGGGGCTTTGAGCATCGTGAACAGCTACAACTTCGGCCCGGGAACCGAGACGGGCGTCATGGAAATGACGAACGGGGCTATCTACGGGGGCGTATCGTCCGGGAATCTGCTTGTGAGCAACTGCTATTACAACAGCACCATAGAGGGGCATAATGACGGCGGCGCTACCCCCAAGACCCCCGTCGAGTTCGCCTCCGGCGAGGTGGCGTGGCTGCTGAATGCCGCGTCTGCGGAAGGCGTGCTGAACGAGAGCGTACCCGTGGGCCGCGACGTGTGGAACCAGCGCATCGACCGCGACCCGGTTACCGGGGAGTTCCAACCCACCGGCGGCCTGCACCCCACGCTGGATTGGATGCCGGCCACGCTCCATCCTTTGGTTCGAGCGACGATCCGCCTTCAGGGCGCGCCCTTGGCGCGCGCGGCGGCGGTCGATTCTTACGAATACGCGAATGAAGGTTCGATGCTGGCGCTGCCCGCCGGCTATTCGAAGTACTACATGGGTTCCCTCGGCGGTCCTGAGATTAGTAACCCGTATTTCATTCTTTCCCATACCGGCGACTTCATGGTGTACGCCAAGGGCATCTCGTCCTGGGCCGACGTGGCCGCCTCGGCGTCCGAGGCCGAATTGCGCGCCACCGACACGGGCAGCGGCCTCATGGCGCTTTCGGGCTCCGGCTCGGCCAGCCAGCCCTACATCATCTCGTCCCCGGAGGCGCTGGCGTGGTTCGCCTACCAGGTGAACACGAAGAACGCGGACTCCATCGCTAACACGCAAGCCGCCGGCGGCTCCGACCCGGCCTTCACCGCCGCGCCCGGCCTCGCCTACGGCGCGGCGCACGCCCGGCTGGGCGCCGACATCGACCTTACGGGGCCCGCCGGCAGCGCGTCGGCGACCCCGTTGCCCTGGGTGCCCATCGGGTGGGAGTCCACGTATACCGGCACGTCGGTGTACACCGGCAGCTTCGACGGCAAGGGCCACACAATCGACCATATGTGGGTTGGCACCGACGGAGAGGCCGGCCTGTTCGGCCGCACCGGCTCGGGCACCATAGCGAACCTGGCCCTGGGCACGAACTCGTCCGTGCGGATCGACGCTCCCTACGCAGTCGCCAGCAAGCATGCCGCGGGCGGGTTGGTGGCCGTGGCGGACGGCACGCATATCGAGGGTTGTCTGAGCGGCGCCAGCGTGACGGCCAACCTCGGGGTTCGTGGATCGAGCGGAGCCGCTAATGAGGCAGCCGTGGGCGGCCTGGTGGGCGTGTTCGCGAACCCTGGCAGCATCGAGCGGTCGGCGAACACGGGCGCGGTTTCCTCCGAAGAAGGAGTGCCTGGCGCCCCGACGCGGCTCGGATTGGGCGGGCTCGTGGGCGATGACGCGCAGTCCGGCGGTGGCACGTCCATTGACGGATGCTTCAACAGCGGAGCCGTAACTATTGCGGTCTCCTACGGGGATCTCTCGTTCGCAGGCGGCCTGGTGGGAAAGGCGTTCGTGCCTGGAGATTTGACGGAGGTGTCGTATAGGGGAACCACGGTGACCGACAGCTACAACACGGGCGCGATAGCGGTGTCCAGCAGCGCGGGGAGCTCGGTCTCTGGACTCAGCGTGGATACCGTCTTCCCCGTGGGACGCACCAGATACGCGGACGCAGCCGCCATCGCATCCCGCGCGGTGAGCAACGTGCTCACCCTCGACACCGTTGTGGGTGCGGAAGTCGGCTCGATGGGAGGCGTGTCCGGTGCCGGCACCGTCACCAACCTCCTGGGGGCGAAATCGGTCTCGGCGGGTCAGCTGAACACCTGGGGCGCAGCCTACGAGCTGAACGGCGGCGCCACGGGCGGCACGGCCGGCGACGGCGCCGTGGCCACCATGGACAAGTGGGGGATCCTGAGCGGGGCTTCGTCCCCCATGCCCGTCATCCAGGGTTCCACCGCGGCAGCGGCCTCCATGCCCGCGGCCTCCAGCTGGGAAGACGTGGGCTCGTGGGTTGACAACTTCGACCCTGTGGACGAGCGCGGAAACAAGTTCAAACCCGACCTGCTGGTCAGCGACGGCTCGGCTGCGCTCAAGCCCATCCAGCTGGGCTCCTCCGAGGCGCTGGCGTGGATGGCTTGCAAGGTGAACTACGACAACGGCGGCAAACCGGTCGAAACCAGCACGCTCACGTACGGGACCTCGTTCTACCAGCTGACGGACGACGTCTCGCTGGCCGGCACGAAGTACACCGACGGCACCGTCCGGCTCGATTGGCTGGGCATCGGTTCCCTTGGCTCCCCATTCGGCGGAGCGTTTGCGGGAGGCTCGCACGCTGTCGACGGGCTATCCGTCGTTTCGACGCGGAATTATCAAGGATTCTTCGGATACATGAGCGCTCCGGAGGGCGCGGCTGAGAAGGCGTCCGTCCATGATCTTTCTCTCTCGGGTTCGGTTTCGGGCGGCGAGTGTGTTGGCGGTTTGCTGGGGCAGGGCGTGAATGTGCGATTGAGCAACCTGTCTGTGCGAGTTGACGTAACCGGCAGCGATAATGTTGGTGGCGTTGTTGGGCGTTTGGAAACATCATCCGAAGGATCTGCTGTCTCGCATACGGGTACCGTTGGAGCCACAGTTGGGTGTGCAGGAGGGTTCGTCGGTAATAGCGTTTCTACCGTACTGACTGACGTTTCCCATGTGGGAAGCGTCAGCGCTCCGGACAAAGCAGGCGGCATCGGCGCAGTATACGGTTCGTTTCGCTCGTGCTCTCTGACCAATGCTTACGTTGCGGGAACGGTGAAAGTGAATGCAGGTGGCCTTTCCTATGCGCTTGTAGGAGATACTTATAATACCAACCTTGCGAACTGCTATTTCGACGAGGCGGCGGGGCCTTCGCTCGCGCATCCCACATCCGGCATGGCCTCTGCCACCAACGTCGAGGCCAAGACCGCCGACGAGTTCGCCTCCGGCGAGGTTGCCTGGCTGCTGGACACGGCGTCGGCCGACGGCGCCACAACTGGCAACGCGCACCGCAACGTGTGGGGGCAGAACGTCGGCCGCAACGCCGACGGCCAACTGGATGCCACAGCGGGCGACGCGTATCCGGTTGCCGGCGTCTCCGCTGCGCACCCGTGCGTGCTCAAGATCGACCAGGACTTCGACGCCACCGCGTTCCCTGGCGAGTCTACGCAGACGACGTATGCGAGCGCGGGCAGCAAGGTGAAGCTGGCCGTTGTGACGGACGCGTCCAAGAAGCTGAAGTACGTCCTGGCCGGCAACGAGTTGGGCGATTCCACCACCGGCGAGACGACCATCAAGAGCCCCTACACGGTGCATGCCTCCCGCACCGCCGACTTGTCCATCACAGCGAAGAACGGCGCGGTGTTCGACAGCTGGGAGTCGCTGGCCACCGCGGTGGACACCGGCCAGACGGTCACCATGCTGGACGGCACGCCCAGGAACATGGGCGAGTACAAAAACATCGACGGCGCCGGCACCGCGGCCGACCCGTACCAGATCGACTCCCCCGAGGCCTTCGCCTGGTGGGCGTTCAAGAAGGCCTCGAACACCGCGACCAGCCATGCTGTGCTGACGCAGGGAATCAGCCTGTTCGGTAACGACTACGTGGACGCCGCCCCCGGCCCTGACGCGAAGAACGTGGACGGCAACGACGGCGCCGACGGCATCCCCGACAACATCAGGGAAGCCCTCCCGTGGCCGGGCACGGCTTCGCTCGGTGAGTATCCCGGCAGCGGTTCGAACACCGGCTCGCTCGACGGCGGCGGGAATGCCGTCAGCCATCTGTACGTTGCGTCCGGGGACGGCGGGCTGTTCAGGTCGGTGGCCGCCGGTGCTGTTCGCAACCTCGTCATGGACGCGGGTCTGGTGGATTCGGATGGGTATGCCGCAGGATCCGTTGCGGCCGTTGCCACAAACTCCGTGTTCGTCAACGTGGCGAACGAGAGCGTGGAGGTTCGCAAGGTCGGCGCCGCTGACGATATCCGGGGAGCTGGCGGCCTGGTGGGCTACACCGGCGGCGCGGGCACCATCGCCACGTTCGTGAACTGTGCGAACAAGGCCGACGTATCGAGCGGCAAACATGCCGGCGGCATCATCGGCGCGGCTGATGCCGGGGGGACCTTCTACTTGTGCTCGAACGAGGGAGATGTCTCCGGAACATCCGCGGGCGGTTTGACCTCCAATATCGGCAGCGACGCTTGCAACGGGTTCGTCGAGGCGTGCTCGAACACGGGCGCGATCGCCTCCACGGCGGGCGCAGCAGCCGGCTTGGCGTGCGCGGACAGATTCGCTTCGTTCAAGAACAGCTACAGTGCGGCCGCGGTGACGGCCGCCGGCGGCACCGCCTACGCGCTCGCCGACGCGGGCACGCTCACCGACTGCTACTTCGACCAGGACGCGTTCCGCTCGGCCACGACTCCGGGCGCCTCGGGCGCCACGGCCAAGACCTCGGACGAAATGAAGGCCCCCGGCTTCGCCGCCGACCTGAACGTCGCCCTGTCTGCGAGTGCGACCCAGTCGGAGGGCGTCGCGCTGAACAAGTACCAGTGGATGCAAGCCGCCGACGGCAACACGAACAAGGGCTACCCCTACACGGCCGCACGTGTGTACGCCGACTGGGGCGACGTGGGCGCCGACCAGACCGAGACTACGCTGCGCGCTTCCGGTGCTCTGACGGGCGGCAAGGGTGCGAACGAGTCCGACGCGGTAGTAATCAACTCGCCCGAGGCCTTGGCATGGCTTGCGAAGCAGGTCAACAGCGGAGGGGACATCTTCGCCGGCGGATCTGAAGGGTATATGGCAATCCAGGCCTACGTGAAACTGGGTGCCGATCTTAGCTTGAAAGGCACGAAGGCCTCCGGAGCCGTCGACGACTACGTGGCGGCCGACCATCGCGGCCTGCCGTGGGTGTCTATGGGCACAAGTTCGTACCCGTTCCAAGGAACCTTCGATGGCTGTGGCCACGAGGTGGATTATGTCACGGTCGCTGAAGGTGGCTCCCCAGAAGGGTTCTTCGGGTACGTGAGCGGCACCGTGAAGAACATGGGCATCGGCGCGAACAGCAAGATGACGTCCGGCGGAACAAGTGCCAGCATCGCCGGTGCTCTGGTGCAGCGGCTACAGGGCGGCACCGTCGATGGCTGCTGGAACAAAGGTGATGTTTCTTTGACTGGCAATAAGGTGGGCGGCCTCATCGGTCAAGCAAGCGGCACGTTAAAGAACTCCTGGAACGAGGGCTCGGTGTCTTGTAGCAACCAGTACGCAGGTGGCCTAGTGGGCCTGGTCGGACGAGGCGACGACCTCGTGGTGGAAAACTGCTACAACAAGGGCAACCTGAGCAATTCTAATACCATCGCCGGTCTGGTTACGGCCGAGAGCGGTGCTACCGTGAGATTCTCAAACTGCTACAACGCAGGCGAAGTGCGCGCCGGCAATGCAGGTGCTCTGTATGTTAACGACGCCGGAAATGCTGCGGGTGCCACCTTCACGAACTGCTACTACGAAGAGGGTAAGGTTGTCTATGTCGACCCTCAGGACGCCACCGCGGCTGGCCTGACCAGCATGACTGCGGCCCAACTGAAAAGCTGGGGCGCGGCCTACCAGCTGAACGGCGGCGCCACCGGCGGCACGGCTGGTGACGGCAACGTGGCCAACATGTCCACCTGGACGTTCGACGTCGCGAATCCGGGCTATCCCGCGCTCATTGCGCGCAATGCCTCCGGCATGGCGACGGCCGCCATGTCCAAGGCCGCCGACTGGTCCGACGTGGGCGCTTGGGTGGAGAACTTCAATCCCTCCACCTCCGATCCGCTTAAGAAGTTCAAGCCCGCCGGCGACGGCTCGACGGGCGCGTTCAACGCCACTACGGACACGGGTCCCTACCAGATAACCACCCCCGAAGGTCTGGCCTGGTTCGCCTACAAAGTGAACAACGACAACGCGGCATTCGGCAGCAAGAGCGCCGCCGTCCCGGAAGGCTCTCCGGCGTTCGACCTCGCGGGCGTGAAGTACGGCGGCCAGGTGGACGCGGGTGCCTCGAGTGACGAGGCTAAGTATGCGAACGCGCTGGCATGGGAGCCTGTCGCGAAAGGCGTGGCGACCGTCTCGTACAAAGGCGACTTCGACGGTGGTTTGGTTCCTATGAAGAACCTGTACGTGCCGAAGAATGCATCAAGCACAACGAACCTTTCAGGATTGTTTTGCTCCGTGAGCGGCTCGACGATAAAGCGCACGGTCGTTGAAAGCGGTTACGCCGCATCCAGTACGGTCAGCGCCGGCATCGCCGCCCAGGCGGAGAATGCAACGTTCGAGCAATGCTCAAGTGGCGTGTCTTTGAACGGCTACTATCAGGCTGGAGGTATCGTCGGCAACGCGGTTGGGACGTTGAGCGTAAAAGATTGCCTCAACGAAGGGGCGCTCATGGCGGGAACCGAACGTGGAGGCATTGTTGGGGCGGCGCGGGATGCAGCTTCCATCACCATAACGAACTGCTCGAACGTCTACGCGCTTGCCGATGGCCAGTTCGACCCCATCACCAAGGAAACCACCGCGGTGTCCTTCGCGAACAACTACTATCTGAGCGGCGGCAGCGCTTCGACCTACGGCACCGCCAAGACCGCCGACGAGTTCGCCTCCGGCGAGGTTGCCTGGCTGCTGGACACGGCGTCGCCCGACGGCACCACTACCGGTGGAGCGCACCGCAACGTGTGGGGGCAGAAGGTGGGCCGCGATGCGACCACCGGAGAGCTTGCCGCGGGCGGCGACGCGTATCCGGCGTTCCTCGATGCCGCTGCGCACCCGTGCGTGCTCAAGCTCGCGCAAGATTTCGACAACGGCGTGTTTGGCGACGACATTGCCGAGCCTTCGCAGGCTTCCTATGCGAACGCGGGCAGCAAGGTGAAGTTGGCTGTTCCAACCGATCCGGCCAAGAAGGTCAAGTACGTGCTGTCCGGCAACGAGGAAGGCAGTGATTCCACCGTTGAGACGGTCATCACCAGTCCCTACACGGTACATGATTCTCGCACGGCCGACTTGGCTATAACCGTGAAGAACAACGCGGTGTTCGAGTCGTGGGCGAAGCTGGCCGACGCAGTGGATACCGGCGACACAGTCACGCTGACGAACGGCGACTCCAAGAACATGGGCGATTTCAAGCCTACAAACGCCGGCACCGTGGGCGACCCCTACCAACTTTCAACTCCCGAGGCCTTCGCTTGGTGGGCATACAAGTCCACCGGCGCCGACTACGCCGTGCTCACGGCTGACATCAGCCTGTTCGGCGAAACCTACATAGAAGCGACCCCCGGTGTCGACGAGAAGGACGTGGACGGCAACCCCGGCGCCGACGGCATCCCCGACAACATCAGGGAGGCCTTGCCGTGGCCGAACACCACCACGGGCGTGCGCCTGGACGGAGGCGACTTCACGGTCGAACATCTCTACGCGACCGTCGGTCTGCTCAAAGATGCGGTTGACGTGCGCAACCTGACGCTTGCCAAGGGCTTGGTTGACGCATCGGGGCAGGCCACTGCTTGGGCCGGTGCGTTCGCGTCCACCGGTGCGGCTAACGCGGTCTTCGCGAACCTTGTGAACGAGAGCGTCTCCGTGCGGGGCTTGGGCGGAGGGGACAACCGGGCCGGCGGCATCGTGGGTGGAGGTCAGGATCAGACGACGTTCGTGGCCTGCACGAACCGAGCGTCGGTGAAGGGGTCTTGTATGGTCGGCGGCATCCAGGGATGCGCGGCGGGCGAAGCCGGTACTTCCTTATCGTTCTACCTCTGTTCGAACGAGGGCGCTGTCGAGTCGGACACGTCCTCCGATGCAACGGTAGGCGGAATAGACGGCGGTACCCGTGAGTCGTGGTTATACGGTTGCTCGAACACGGGCGATTTGGTCTCGCAGAATGAGGCTTACGGGTTCGGATGCCAAGCGATGGCCACCAACTGCTATAACGGCGCCACCGTTTCCGTGAGGGGCGGCGGCGGGTACACGTTCCCCACTGACGCCGCCGGCGGTCCAACGGTGTACTACGACAAAGAGAAATACACGGAGGGTATAAACCCTTCGTCCGCCACAGGCATGCTTACGACCGAGATGCAGAGCAAAGCCTTCGCCACCACGTTGAACGCTGAGCGCTCGGATGTGGCCGAGGTCGCCGGCATCGACCTGACCGAGTACCGATGGATGTTCGACCCTACCGTGAACAAGGGTTACCCCCACATAGCCAAACGCGTGTACGCCGACTGGGGCGACGTGGGCGCCGACCAGGACGAGGGCAAGCTGCGCCTCACCTACTGGGACGATGTGAGCGGCACCTGGAAGACGGCCGCCGACGCGTCAGCTGTGCCTTCCGGCATGGCTGCCCTCGAGGGCACTGCCACAGACGGTTTCACCATCCGCAGCGAGGAAGCGCTGGCGTGGTTCGGCGCACAGGTGAATGCAGGCGCAACCGGCTTCGCATCTGCGAACGTCACGCTGGTGGCGGCCGGTTCGCACACCGCGTTCGACCTTGCAGGCACGGCCTACGGCCACAGCGTGGACAGTGCCTTGTCGGAAGCCGACGTGGTCGAAGCGGAGGCCAAGTACAAAACCGCGCTTCTGTGGGTGCCCATCGGCACAGAGACAAACCCGTTCACCGGCACGTTGCGTGCCTACGGCACCGAGATCCAGAACATCGTTGTTTTCGAAACGCCTGACAACAACCGCGGACTGTTCGGCGCCGTTAACGGCGCGGAGCTTGCCGGCGTCGAGGTGGCGAGCGGTTTGATGCGGCGTACTGTCGCCGTCTACAAAGGTAAGAACACTGGAGGCATAGTCGGTGTCGCGTCTGGCGTGACTAAACTTGTGGACTGCGAGAACGCGGCAGTCTCAAGCGGTGGTCCCAATGGAGGTCTGGTGGGTTTGGCTAAATCGGCCGAACTGAGCATCGTCCGATCGGGTAACCGAGGCTTGGTCGATGTCGGCATGGATATAGCGGGGGGCCTCGTAGGGCTCGTCGACGGAGGATCTTGCACGATCACCGATGGCTACAACAGAGGCAAAGTGTCGGTAAACGGTGACGGGTGCGGTTTCGTAGGCGCTCTTGAGGGTGGCGCAACGCTCCGCTTAGACCGTTGCTACAATGCGGGATATCTTTCGACTGCCGAGAATTCTTTCATGTTCTCGCCGAACGAGGTTGGCGTAGGGGAGGATTGCTTCTACGATGCAACCGTAAATCCCAGATACACCAACTCTGCTGGTCTCAAGGCCCTGACCACCGCCCAGCTGCAGACCTGGGGCGCGGCCTACCAGCTGAACGGCGGCGCCTCAGGCGGCGCGGGCGCGACCGGCAACGTGGCCGACATGTCCACCTGGACGTTCGACGCCGCGAACCCGGGCTACCCCGAGCTCATCGCGCGCGACGCCTCCGGCGCGGCGACGGCCGCCATGTCCAAGGCCGGTTCCTGGTCCGACGTGGGCCTGTGGGTCGAGACCTTCAACCCGTCCACGGCCACGCCGCTGGAGAAGTTCAAGCCCGCGGGCGACGGCTCGACGGGCGCGTTCGACGCTGCTACGAACACGGGCCCCTACCAGATCACGACCTCCGAAAGCCTGGCCTGGTTCGCCTACATGGTGGGTTCTCAGCCCGATGCGTACAGATCCAAGAGCGTCGAGCTGATGTCCGATATCAACCTGGAGGGTGCCGCCTATGGCGGGTACCTGGACGTTCCGGCCTTCGGCGCCGATGCGTCCGACGCGTACAAGACATGCCTGCCCTGGGATCCCATAGGGGGCGTGTCTGATAGGGCCGTTCGGTACGCGGGATCCTTCGACGGTGGGGGACACGACGTTCTGAACGTGCGCATCGACGGCGAAAGATACGGACATCCTTATGCGCTGGGAATCTTCGGCTTCCTTGAAGGAGCTGCGGTGAGGAACCTGGCGTTGAAGTCCGGCCTCGTGCAAACGTCTGCCAGCAGTTCATACTCGGGAGCGATCGCCGGAAACGTCGACGGCGCGCACTTGTCCGACGTCGTCAACGAAGGCGTGCGTGTGCTGGAAGGTTACTGCACAGGGGGCCTGGTCGGCAACGCCAGAGGGGCGTCGAGCGCGTTCGAGCAATGCGGGAACGAAACCCAGGTGACATGCGGGACTGCGTACCAGTACACAGGAGGCCTCGTAGGCCGAGTCGAAGCGGGCGGCACGTCTTTCGTCGATTGCGCGAACGCGGGCGAGGTGTCGGGCGCTTCTATCAACGGAGGCATCGTCGGGTACTGCGCTGTGGGTGGTGTGGCGCTCGCCTCCTGCCTCAACACCGGCAGGGTCGCGACGTCTGGCGGCTACGCCGGCAACTTCCTAGGAGATGGATCGGGCGGGATCACCTTGGCCAACTGCTACTACTTGCAGGGTGCCTGCGCACCGAACGGGTCCGAGGGCGCTTCCGTGGCCAAGACCGCCGACGAGTTCGCCTCCGGCGAGGTTGCCTGGCTGCTGGATACGGCGTCGGCCAATGGTGCTACAACCGGCGGCCCGCACCGCAACGTGTGGGGCCAGAAGGTGGGCCGCGACGCGACTACCGGTGAGCTTACCGCGGGCGGCGACGCCTACCCGGCATTCCTTGATGCCGCTGTGCACCCGCGCGTACTCGCGCTCACGCAGGACTTCGACAACGGCGTGTTTGGCGACGATACTGCCGAGCCCTCGCAGACTTCCTATGCGAACGCGGGCAGCATGGTGAAATTGGCTGTTCCAACCGATTCGACCAAGAAGATTAAGTATGTCCTGGCCGGCAACGAGGAAGGCAACGATTCTGCCGTCGAAACAACGCTCGAGAGCCCTTACCTGGTGCACTCTTCTCGTGCGACCGACCTGGCTATCGCCGTAAAGAACGGCGCCGTGTTCGAGTCGTGGGCGAAGCTGGCCGACGCGGTGGACGCCGCGCCCGGCACCGAGACCACGTTGACCGACGGCACAAAGAAGGATATGAGCACCTATAAGCCCGCTGGCGCTGGCACCGTGGACGACCCCTATCAGCTGTCAACCCCGGAGGCCTTCGCCTGGTGGGCGTTCAAGAAGGGCGGCCACGCAAAGCTGACGGCCAACATTAGCCTGTTCGGCGACAACTACGTAGGCGCCACTCCCGGAGCGCTGGACGCCGATGGCATCCCTGGCAACATTAAGAACGCACTTCCCTGGACGGGAATCACTGTCGGCACCAACCTGGACGGCGGTAACTTTACCATCACACACCTGTACGGCACCACCGGCTTGCTGAGCGAGGCGGTTGACCTGCGCAACCTCACGCTGGCCGAGGGTCTGGTGGACGCAACTGGGCAGACTAACGCACAGGTGGGCGCGTTCGCATCCACGAGCTCCGATACTAATGCTGTGTTCGTCAATCTTACGAATCAGAGCGTTGCTGTATTCGGTTCGGGCGATTCTAGCAATGGCTATGCCGGCGGTATAGCTGGCTCGTCGGTTGGCACACCCTCATTCGTGAACTGCACGAACAGAGCCCCGGTGAGTTCCGCTCACTGGACGGGTGGCATTCTAGGAGGTATGAAAGGGCTCCCGGACACCGTTGCTCCCCAGTTCTACCTCTGCTCGAACGAGGCTGACATCGACGTATCCAGCACAGCGTACTCCATAGGCGGCGGTATTGCTGGCTCCGCCTACAAAGGTGATATGGAGGCATGCTCGAATACGGGTGCGATCAGTGCTGCTGGCGACTGTGCGGGGTTGGTCGTCTCCGAACCCGCTTTAACTGGACGCAATTGCTATAATGCCGGTGCCGTTTCGGGTGCAACCTATAGCAATGATCAGTTTGGCGGCGGCACGTATCAGGATTCGTATTATAACTCTGCTTTTGCTGCCCCGACATTGGGCGGCGGTACGCCAAAGAGTTCGGCCGAGATGAAGGACGCCGCGTTCGCTGCCGATCTGGACAGAGTGCTGGTTCAAAGCACCACCGAAGTGGCCGGCATAAAGCTCGCACGTTACCAGTGGATGTACGACTCCACGGTAAACAGCGGCTACCCCCACATCGCCGAGCGGCCCATTACCAACTGGGGCGATGCGGGTGCTGCCCAGGACGAGGCTAAGCTACGTCTCACCTACTGGGACAACGCGACCAGCGCATGGACGCTTGCTGCAAACGCATCTGCCGTGCCTTCCGGCATGGCTGCCCTCGAGGGTACCGCTACAGACGGTTTCACCATTCGCAGCGAGGAAGCGCTGGCGTGGTTCGGCGCACAGGTGAATGCAGGCGCAACCGGCTTCGCATCTGCGAACGTCACGCTGGTGGCGGCCGGTTCGCACACCGCGTTCGACCTTGCAGGCACGGCCTACGGCTTCGACGTGACGGCGGGTGGCGCCGACGACAAAGCCAAGTACAGCACCTGCCTGCCGTGGGTACCCATTGGCACCGAGGCGAACCCGTTCGCCGGCACGCTACGCGCCTATGGTTCGCCGATTCAGAGCCTCTACATCGGCGCGGTCGACGACGATGTCCACGGTCTGTTCGGCACGGTGGACGGCGCCACGCTTCTGGGTGTCGAGGTGAGCGACGGCTATGTACAAGCTGGCAAGTCGAGCAGCTTAGGTTGCGCCGGTATCGTTGCGGGTCAAACGCTCGGCACCGTCGTGCTGGAGGACTGCCACAACGCGGCAACCGTGCGCGGTGACAAGACCGGAGGACTGGTGGGTCGGGTGCTTTCGGGCAGCCTGACGGTGCGCACGTCGTCCAACGAGGGCAAGGTGGAGATCCAAGGTGGCCAGCCGGTAGGCGGCGGCCTGGTGGGCGCAGCCAAAGCACCCGTTCAGATCTCCGACAGCTACAACGTGGGCACGGTCGAGGGCGATTGGTCTGTCGGCGGGTTAATTGGCCTGCTCGAAACACCTGCGTCAGCTTCCTTCGACCGCTGCTTCAGCGCTGGCAACCTTGTCAATATACACAACGCCGATCAGAAGGCTGCGTTTGCCTACACAATACAAGCTTGCCCTATCACCATCGGCGAGGGTTGCTACTACGACTCTGACGTCATTTCCGGCACCCAGGATGCCGCGAGTGTGACTGGCCTCACCACCGCTCAACTGAAAACCTGGGGCGCGGCCTACCAGCTGAACGGCGGCGCTGCGGGCGGCACGGGCGCGACCGGCAACGTGGCCGACATGTCCACCTGGCGCATGGCCAAGGACTCCTCCGAGAACGGCGGCTACCCCGTGCTGTTCGCCATCTCGGGCAACGGCGCCACTTCCGGTACCATGCAGAAGCCCGCCGACTGGTCCGTGGTGGGCGCTTGGGTGGACGACTTCAACCCTTCCACCTCCACCCCGCTTAAGAAGTTCAAGCCCGCCGGCGACGGCTCGACGGGCGCGTTCAACGCCACTACGGACACGGGTCCCTACCAGATAACCACCCCCGAAGGTCTGGCCTGGTTCGCCTACAAAGTGAACAACGACAACGCGGCATTCGGCAGCAAGAGCGCCGCCGTCCCGGAAGGCTCTCCGGCGTTCGACCTCGCGGGCGTGAAGTACGGCGGCCAGGTGGACGCGGGCGCCTCGAGTGACTCGGACAAGTACGTGAACGCACTCGATTGGGTTCCCATAGGATTCTATGAACCGGGCGGCACATCCAGCCTGTTATACCAAGGCTCTTTCGACGGCGGCCTCGTTCCTGTTCGGAGCCTCTCTACGGTGACGCGCGACATATCGGGCTTGTTCGGTTTCACGGGCGATGCTTCCATCAAACGCGTCGTCGTGGAAAGCGGATATCTGAGCAATAACGGGGCGGGGGGCATCGTCGTGGAGGCATGTGCATCGAAGACGCTAGTCATCGAGCAATGTGCGAATGGCGCGACGGTGGAAGCTACATTTTGTTCTGGCGGTGTTGTGGGTCAAGCCACCGGAACCGTGCGTATGCGGGATTGTTACAATTGGGGGCAGGCGTCCCGTGGGTACGCACGAAGCGGTCTGTGCGGTAACGTCAAATCTGGCGGAACGCTCGATATTGCGAACTGCTACAGCACGTTCGTGAGTGCGTTGACCGATTACGATTCTATCGTCATGAATGACGGCGGCACCGTAGTCGGGGCCAACAACTACTATCTGAGCGGCGGTCGTTCAGCTCACGGCATGGCCAAGAACGCTGCCGACTTCCGCTCCGGCGAGGTGGCGTGGCTTCTGGACACGGCGTCGACCGACGGTGCCAGCACGGGCAACGTCCATCGCAACATGTGGGGTCAGAAGGTGGGTCGCGACGCCGACGGCGTGGTCGACTCCTCGGGCGACGCCTATCCGGCGCTCGGCATCACCGACGCGCACCCGCGTGTGCTCGCCCTCACGCAGGACTTCGACGCCGCACTCGGCGACGACACCGTCGAGCCAACCCAGACGGCCTACGCAAATGCGGGCACGCCGGTTGCGCTCGCGAAGTCGAAGGTCGACTCAACGAAGGCTCTCGTTTATCGCCTCACGGGCAACGATGCGGGAACCGACCCGAGTACGACCACGATCATCGGCAGTCCCTACACGGTGGATGCTTCGCGCGACACCGACCTCGACATCGCGGTGATCAAGCCGGTGTTCGACTCGTGGGAGATGCTGGCTGATGCGATAGATTCCACCGATCCCGGCGTGAGCACAATTACCCTGCCCAACGGTAAGAGCCGCGATATGAGCGTCTACAAACCTACAGACGCCGGTACCGAGGCCGATCCCTACCAGATCGACTCCCCCGAGGCACTCGCCTGGTGGGCGTACAAGTCCACCGGCTACGCCGTGCTTACGGATAACATGAGTCTGTTTGGTGCCGACTACATGGGCGCGGTTCCCGGCACCGACTCGAAGGACGTGGACGGCAACGACGGCGCGGACGGCATTCCCGACAACATCAGGGAAGCCCTCCCATGGCCGAACACCACCACAGGCGCACACTTGGACGGCGGTGGCTTCACCATCAGCCACCTCTACGCGACCAACGGCCTGCTCAAGGGAGCGGTGGACGTGCGCAACCTGACGCTTTCCGAAGGTCTTGTTGATGCAGCCGGACAGAGCATGGCGAGCGCCGGCGCGTTCGCGTCAACCGTCGCATCGGGTGCGATCTTCGCGAACCTCGTAAACCAGAGCGTCGCTGTGCGAGGCTCGGGCGATGCGCAATGCATAGCGGGCGGCATTGTGGGCGAGGGCACGGATGCGGCCGTGTTCATGGAATGCGTGAACCGGGCTTCTGTGGGCATGTCGTACTATGCTTCCGGCATCATGGGCCTCAGTTACAGTTCATTGCACGTTCAGTTTTACCTCTGCGCAAACGAGGGCACTGTCGACGTTTCCGACGTAAGCTCGTCCAGAGCTGTCGGCATCACAGCATCTCGGGATTTTGATGCGGAGGCGTGCTACAACACTGGTTCTGTGGAGGCGGACTTCCTTGCTGCCGGGCTGTTTGGTGCCACTGAAGCTTCAATCAAAAACTGTTACAACTCCGGCACGGTGGCTAGCACTTCAGGAAGAGCTTCTCAGATAGCGGATACCACAAACTCCTCGCTTCCCAAGATCACCGTTGAGTCTTCGTACTACAACAGCGACCTCGGCGTTCCTGCGTCGAACGTAGGTACCTTCGGCACGCCCCGTTCCGCTGCCGATATGCAGACCGATGGGTTTGTCGATCTGTTGGATGACGTATTGGCGAAAAGCAAGAGCGAAGCGGCCGGAATCAAGCTCGCTCGTTACCAGTGGACGCGCACCGACGGTACCAATAAGGGGTATCCCTACACTGTCGCCGGTCGTGCGTTTTCTAACTGGGGCGAAGTGGGTGCCGATCAGGATGAGGCCGAACTGCGCACAACTGCGGTGGTTGGCTCCGAAAACGGCTTCGCGCTCTCGGGCGAGGGGTCTGAGGCAAGCCCCTACGTCATATCCAGCCCCGAGGCCTTCGCGTGGTACGCCCATAAGGTGAATAACTCGGGTAGAAGTTCCATTGCTAACTCGGATGGAAGTGCTCCCGGCCTCACCTATAACAAGGCCTATGTCAACCTGGGCGCTAATATCGACCTCTTGGGCAAGCCTTACGGCGGCAAAGCCGATGAGACCCAGCCCACGGCTGCCCAGAAATATGCAAATGTGCTTGATTGGATTCCCATCAGTAATGTTCTTCCTCATTTCGACGGTAAGGGTCATACGATCAGCCATCTCTACATCAACGCCCCAGATAAGAACGACCAGGGTCTGTTCGGCAAGGCAGATGAATATGACTCCCGCGCGCCACGCGGTTTCGTAAAGAATACGTCCGTCGATCGCACGAGCTACGTGTATGGCGGCGACAGCGTGGCCGCTATTGTCGGTTATACGCGGGGAGGGGTTGTCGATATAGTCAACTGCTCGAATGCGGCTGAAGTCAAGGGTTCCATCGAAGTCTCCGGTATCGTGGGTCAGGGCGCCTATTCCTGCATCATTATTGGTTGCGCGAATACGGGCGACATTACCGGCACTACGTGTGTTTCCGGTATCGTGGGCTCAAACACCTCCTCTATTATGAATTGCTACAACACTGGTGCTATCACCGCCAGTGGCTCGAGCGACTGGGCCGGGGGCATCTCCGCGAACGGGGACGGCAAGATAGTAAACTGCTACAACGCAGGTCCTGTGAAAGCAGCAGATGCGGGCGCTATCGACGGTAGTGGCCGTAGCAACTGCTACAACTGCTTCTACGACAAGGACGCCTCCACGCCAAGCGATGCCGCTGCCGGCTCTGTTGTGGGAGTTGTCAACAAGACTGACGTTGCTGATAAAACGCAGGGCGTTTCGGGCGCGGAGCTTAAGAGCTGGGGTGCGGCTTACCAGCTGAGCCGGGTTTCGTCTACTCCGAACGGCAGCGGTGAGTTTAATTACACTTCAGAAAGCAACGTCGCGAATATGGCCGCGTGGCGTCAGGCTACGGGCAGCGCGAGCGCAGGTACGCTTGAGAACAACGGCTACCCGGTACTTGTTGGACTGGATAATGTTGCAGTCGACGGCGGTGTGGTGGATCATCTGCAAGCAGCCTCGTCGTGGGTCGATGTGGCCACCTGGGTGGACACGTTCCTCGCCGCCGATGAGAAGGTTAACCAGCGGTACCCGGTGCCATGGCGGGCACGGCCCTGAACTACAAGCCCAACACCACGACAAACGACGGCTCTACGGCCAATGCGGCCATCGAGCTTGCCACCCCAGAGGCGCTGGCGTGGTATGCGATGAAAGCAAGTGCAACGGGTGGTTCGAGCCTCTGTGCCACCATGACGTCCAGCATGTCTCTTGCCGGCACCAACTACACCGGTGTCGCGCAGGCCGATGTGGATGCGAACGTCTCCAAGGCACTACCGTGGAAGTCTATTGCGGGTACGTTTACCGGCACGTTCACCAGCGGCGGCAACACCGTCGATGGTTTGTACGTCTACCACGATAAGGGTCTGTTTGGCACCGTGGGTGGCGCGGGTTCCATTTCCGGGCTGTCCATTGGCGCAAACTCGCTCATCGAAAGCGGCGCGGAGAGCACCGGTGCCGTTGCTGCCTCTCTGGAAGGCACAGCTTCTATCACCGACTGCGTCAATGCCGCGGCGGTCAGGTCAACAACGGGCGTGGCAGCCGGCATTGTCTACGATGTGCAAGGCTCAGCCACAATCGAGCGTTGCGGCAACGCGGGCGCCATTACAGCCGGAAGCACGCGGGCAGCGGCCGGCATCGCAGGGTGGGTGCGCGACGGCAGTTCCGGCTCTATCAAGAACTGCTACAATACCGGCGCTATCACCGGCGGCGGACCGGTGGAGGTAGGCGGCAAACCGTGCTGGGCGGCGGGCATCTGCTTCTCGTACAACTCGTCGGTGCCCTTGGCCAGCTGCTACAACGCCGGCACGGTCTCGGACGCCGTCAAGGTGGTGCCCGTCGCATCGAAGGGCAGCGGCGCGGCAGCGTCCATGTCCAACTGCTACTACGACAACAACGTCTTCACGGGAGCAGCAGCGGCAGAGGGTTCGACCGGTCTTCCCACTGATCAAATGAAGGCTTGGAAGACCGCCTATAAGCTGAACGGTGACACGTACGTTGGCAGCACCGACGGCACAAACCCGGCACACACCGTGTGGACGGTTGCCGCTGACAATACTGTGAATAGCGGCTATCCCGTCTTCGGCGACCTGAAAACCGATACGGCAGTGGCCACCATCGATCCGGATGTCACCACCATGGCAGGTGTCGCTTCGGCGGAGTTGACGTCGGCTTTGGGCACTTCCGTTTCGCTCGGCGCATCCTCTGAGGTGCTGGCCGCTCCCACGTGGGAGTCCAGCGACACCGCGGCGACCGAGCCCACGTTGCGTAGCGCTACAACCGAGGTGTCCGACAAGTTCTCCTCGTGGGGTACCACCAACGCCGATGCCAACGTGGCTTTGTCCCTGGGCGAGTGGGATACGACGTCGATGGGGCTTGCGGGTTCGCCTGTTGTGCTGACCAGCGGCCTAGCCGCAGGCGACACGCTTGCCACAACAGATGCCTCTGCCGCAGGCGTGGCGCTCAACGTGGCCGCGGCCTACGGGCGTGCCGACACGCTCACCTACCAGGTGCTGCTGGCCAGCGGAAAGAAATGCTATAGCACCACCATCACGGTGAAGCCGGCGACGCGCCGCACGATTTCTGCCGACACCAAGGTGGACGCCGAACTGTTTGAGCTCTCTCCCGATGGCACCGTGAAGTCCGCCGAAGCCAAGCGCTCCAGCAAGGTGCAGAACCAAGGCGCGGCCCCGGTCGCCGGGTCGGTGACGTCCATCGAGCCCCTTGCCAAAGACAGCGTGATCAGCGGCGACTTCAATGGCGACAGCATTCCTGAGTCGGTGACCATTACCGACGAGCTGGTTCCCACGGCTGAGGGTACGACGCTTTTGGATTCCAACGAGTCTGTCTCTCGCGCCGAGGGCGGCATGGTGAAGCTGGGTGTGAAAGCCAAAGACGCCGCAACCGGTGCCGATGCCGACAAGAAGACCAACATCGGTGGGCTGTGGACAGGGTTGCCGACGGAGCTGCCTCTCTACTTCGTGCCCAGCTCGGGCAGCACGGCGGGCACCGTGCCGCTGGCGTTTTCTCTGCCTGGTACGACCGATGCCGATGCGCCCAGCGTTTTGAGCTACCTGTACTTCATGGACTACACCGGCACCTACGTCTTGCCTGCGGGCGCTACGGCGGGCTCCTTCGGCTATCGGATGGCCTACGAGCTGTCCATCCCCGCAGGCGATGTGGATGCCGCTACTGCAAGCAAGACGACTCCCTAACAAAATAGATTGCCTCACGGCAGTTCTGGAATCGACTATTCAAGGATCGCATGGGAAAGAAGAAGGACAAGAAGAAGGGCATGGACATGGAGGCGAAGCTCGTCGCGGCTAACCGCATGGCGCTGGCCGCGTTCGAGGCGGCCGACGCCCTCCAGCGCCGCGCGCTCGAGTCCGGCTCGGGAGTCGAGGAGGCCACCGACGCGCTGCGCTGCGCACTGGAGGCGCTCGGCGCCGTGCAGGCGGCCGACTCGCGCCCCCGCGACGAAGAGCTCGTGCGCAGCGCATTCAAGCGGGCGAAGGCCGTACTTAAGCGCACCGAGGCCCTCAAGGCCGCCGCCGACGCGCAGCCGTCCGAGCCGCTGAGCGTGGCCGAACCTGCATGCGTGGCCGCGCGTGTGGCCGAGCCTGCGGAGGCGGGGCCACGCATGCAGG
>NZ_PPEK01000024.1 GCF_002899715.1 Enteroscipio rubneri
GGCCGGCGCGCAGCCCGCCGGCGTCGGCGCCGGGGAAGACCGGGATGGCCGTCATGTCGCGCACGGGCACCACCACGCGCACGTCCAGGTCGGGCCGCCCCTCGGCAGCGATCACGCGCACGGGGTGCGGTCCGCCCAGGAAGCGCGCCACCTCCTCGCGTGGGCGAACCGTGGCCGAGAGCCCGATGCGCTGCGCCGGGCGTTCCAGCAGGTCGTCCAACCGCTCCAAGCTAAGCGCCAGGTGCGCGCCGCGCTTGTTGCCGGCGAGCGCGTGCACCTCGTCCACGATGACGGTCTCCACGCCGCGCAGCACCTCGCGCGCCTTGGACGTGAGCATGAGGTAAAGCGACTCGGGCGTGGTGATGAGGATGTCCGGCGGGTTGCGCTGGATGGCCCGGCGCTGGTCGGGCGTGGTGTCGCCGGTGCGCATGCCCGTGCGCACGGCCGGCGCGGGGGCGCCTTCGTCGGCGAGCCGCCGCGCGATGCCCGCGAGCGGCGCCTGCAGGTTGCGCTCCACATCCGCCCCGAGCGCCTTGAGTGGCGACACGTACAGCACGCGCACGCCCCGCGGCGGATTCGTGGCAGCGGGGCGTGCCTTCTCTCGCATGAGCGCGTCGAGCGCGAACAGGAACGCTGCCAGCGTCTTGCCCGACCCGGTGGGCGCGATGACGAGCGCGCTCTCGCCGCCCTCCACCGCCTCCCAAGCCTGCTCCTGCACGGGCGTGGGGCCAGCCGGAAACGCGTCGAGGAACCACCCGCGCACGGCTTCGGAGAACCGCATGAGGGCGTCCGGAGACGGGCGGGCCCCATCGTCCGCACCCGCTGCAGCGGCGCTTTCGACGTCGTTCGCAGCATCCATGGTTGTCCGTCGCCCCCCTCCGGCAGTCGTCGTACGACACCGTCCATCTTACCGCATGCGCACTGCGCCAAGAGCGTCCGAACGCTCGATATTCGGAACCGTGCCCAGCGCCCTTTCGCGCTAAGGATCCGTCGCTCCTTCTTATGGCAGTGCCACCAGCAGCCCGAGAACCACCACGGCAAAGCCGCTCAGCAGGTTCACGGCGTCGTTCGTGATCCAGGCGAAACCGGATACGAGCGTATACCCCGCTGCACCGCGGGAGGGCGCAGCCTCCACGAGCCAGCAGTCGTCGGCAAGCACGGCTTCGCCGGCCATCGCCGTTCCGCCGGCGCCGAGCGCGGCGGGTATACCGGAATCCGACTCCGAATTTGCATGGGCCCGTGCGCACGCACCGACATCTCCATCGGCTGGCGCGCAGGCCGCATCAGCAGCAGACGAGCACCCTGCGCTCCTTGGCGCGCGGTACTTCGCCTGCAGCAGCACGCCGAGAAGACTGTCCACCAGCGAGCCCACGATGCCGCATGCGATGATGAACAGGAACGCCGTCGGCCCCGTAGGCACCGCGAACCCGAACGCGTGGAACAGCAGCATGGCCAGAAACGCCGAGGTTGTCGCACCCACGACGGTGGCCGCCAGCCCGAGCGGGCTCACGCCGCCCGACAGGCCGCGCTGCATCGGCTTGCGCGTCACGATGTTCACCGGCAGCTTCCTGCTGTACGTGCCGACCTCGGACGCCCATGTGTCCGCCGTGCTCGCGGCCAGCGCCCCAGCCGACACGATGAGGAACCATGCCTCGCCGGTCGCGGCCCAGACCAGCGCGCACGCGAGGAACGGCACGCTGTTCGCCAGCACTTGCCGCAGCTTGCGCGGGCCGCCGCGCTTCTCCACCGTCCGCGCGCCGCGCCAGTACCGCATGAGCTTCGACGCCGCATTCGAGCTGCCGAAGAACCACATGAGCAAAAGCCACAGCGGCCAACCGCCGAAAGCGAAGGCAAGCGCGCCCACCGCAACGGCTCCGAGCGCGCCCGGTACGGTGAGCAATTGCGCGCGCAGCGCGAACAGCGCCACCGCGCCCGAGAACAGCATGCCCGCGATCGCCGGTGTGAAACCCGTCGTCGGTAGGAACAGGACCGCGTACAGCCCCGTCACGCCCAACGGCACGCTCAGGTTATCGAGCCCCGCAGGCGACACAGCCTCCAGCACCGTAGCCGCAACGGCCAGTCCGAACGCTGCGAGCAGGATCAAACCCACCCCGCCCATCGTTACAAGGCCCCTTTCCCCGGCGGACGACACATTCGCCATAAACGCCGGAACCTGCCCCTCCCAGCCCGTCGCGCCTGCAACCAGCAGCACAACCGCGCACGAAGCGAAGCTCGCAACGAGCATGACAACGCTGCCCGCAACCGTCTTTCCGCCTGTCATGGGCAGTTCTTGCCGCCCGATGCGCTTGCCCAGCACGGCCGCGAAACCGTCGCCGAACGCCATGCAGAACACGCCGAGCGCGCCCACATACGGAGCGCCGATGCCGAACGAAAACAGGGCGAGCACGGCAAGCGAAACGGCGTAATACACCGTGCCCGGCGTGGCCCCATCCTCGTCGCGCGCCATGAACGACAGCGCCCCTGTTCGAAAAGCCCATGCGTTCACAACGATGAATACAGCAGGGAGCGCGGCGGCCCACCACGGCGACGCGAACCACAGCCACGCCACGACCCACCAACCGCCGAGAGCGATGTGCACGAGTTTGCGCGAGGCCTCGGCCGGCGCTCCCAGCCGTGCGATCAGGGCCGAAGCGCCCAGCACTCCGAGCACGTACAACAGTGATACGCCCAGGCCGACGGCATTGTCCACGGCGATCATCTGCCTTCCTGCGCCAGAGCGCGTGGACACTCTTCCCGCTCGAAAGCGCTCTTCGATACACCACAAGAGGCGGCCGCGCTTTTCACAGCGAGCAGCGCAGAAGCCTCCTGCATCAGGCGCGCAGCCTGTTCCTTGGATACGGTTGCTCTACGCTCAAGACAGGAATAGCCCTCCGATCGAACCCGGCCGAGGATCCCGCGGTACAGAAACAGCGATGAGAGCGTGGGCAGCCGGCTGTCGTCGTCGAGCCGAAGCACGTCGTCCTGCATGGGCAGGTAGAGTTCCTCCGAGCGGCGCGCCACAAGCTCCCATGCCCTGACGAACGTCGCGTCCGGGCGGCGCTCGGCAAGCCGCTCAAGTGGACACGCCGCTTGCTCAAGCACCGATACGGGCAGATACACGCGCCCGGCGTCCCAATCCTCTCCCACATCGCGAAGGATGTTCGTCAGCTGCATGCCCACGCCCAGCGCGACCGCGCTCGCCCGCAGCGATGCATCCGAGGCCGATTCCGCACGCAGCAAAGGCAGCAGCATGAGACCAACCGAACCCGCCACGTAGTAGGCGTAGTCCTCCAGTTCCTCCATCGTTTGCGGCTGTCGAAAGTCGAGATCGCGTCTCTGACCCTCCAGCATGTCGAAGAAGGGCCGCTCGTCCATGTCGAAGGTCTCGAACACGACCTCGAGCGCCCGCCATAACGGCTTATCGGGCGCGTCGCCCGCACAGAACCGTTCGAATTCGACCGCCAGATCATCCAGAAGCGCCCGACTTGCCTCACGGTCGACGCAGTCATCAGCGAAGCGGCAAAAGGCGTAGATCGCGAACACGCTCTGCCGCTTCTTATCTGGCATCTGAGAGAATGCCCGGTAAAAGCTGTTGGAGCCGCGCTTGATGACGCGCTCGCACCAGGCGAAATCCTCGGCACGCTCCTCGAACCGATCGCGCAGCATCGTCATCGCGACCCCTCCTTGCCAAGAGCTGCCGCCTCGGACGCGCGCCCCTCTGCGGCGGAGCTGTTCCGTCCGGACATGCAGCCCTCCGATGCCTTGGCTGCCCTGCGCGCTGCGCCTGCCCGCTTGCGCCGCGACCGGTCGTCGCGCCGCAGCTCCTCCGCGGCCAGCCGCGCGCTCAGAAGCACGATGGGAACGCCCGCGCCAGGATGCGTGCTGCTGCCGCAGAAGTACAAGCCCTTGCAATGCTCGGCCTTGTTGTGCGGGCGCCAGTAATTGCTCTGCAGCAGCGTTGGGCGTAACCCGAACGTGGCTCCACGGTACGCATTGAACCGTTCGGCGAAATCAGCGGGGGTATAGAGCTTCTCGTACACGATGTGATCCCGAACGTCATCGTAGGCCGTTTCCCGCTCGACGAGATCGAGCACCCGCTCCCGATAAGACGCCACTGCCTCCTCAGACCAGTCCGCCCCCTCTTCCGGCAGGCAAGCCACCGGTACGAGCACATAGAGACCCTGCATGCCTTCAGGAGCGAGAGCCGGATCTATGACAGAGGGCGCGTACAGGTAGAAGGACGGATCGTCGGGGAAGCGCCCCTCGTCGAAGATGTCCGTTACGTTTTTCTTGAAATCTGAGGCAAACCGTATGGCATGCAACGATTCCGCGGGATACTGTTTGTCGAGTCCGAGGTACAGGATGAAACACGAACAGGAGTAGTCCATGGAGTCTATCTTCTCGTCGGTGTAAGAGCCGCGCGCCCGCTCATCCTTCACCAAGTGCTTCATGGCGTAGGGGAAATCGGCTGCGCACACCACGGCGTCAGCGGGGTAAAACGCTCCGTCCACGATCACGCCCTTCGCCCGCCCTCTGCGTACGACGATCTCCTCCACCGGAGACGAGGTGCGCAGATCGCCCCCTAGCTCTTGAAAAAGGCGCGCCATGCCCTCCGCCATAGTGTACATGCCTCCAGGCATGTACCATACGCCGTACAGAAGCTCGATCATCGGGATGATCATGTACAGAGACGGCCCTTCATAGGGCGAAATGCCGATGTAGAGAGTTTGGAACGCCAGCGATTTTCGTAGCCGCTCGTCGGCCACATAGCGCGAAACCGAGGAGTAGGCGTCGCCGAGCGTGTGCAAGCGCAAACCCGCTACGAGGCTCTTTGGGTTGTAGAAGTCGAGGGGGCCGCGAAACGAGCGCTGCAGAAAGTTGTTCTTTGCAATGAGGAAGCGCTTGTACAGCACTCCCAGATAGCGCAGGTAGCCTTCAGTATCCCGTTCGCTCACCGACTCGAGAGTCGCGGTGATGTCGGCAAGGTTGTTCGATAACCGCACTCGCTCGTCTGCTGAAAAGCTGATGTCCATGAGCGGCTCAACGGCCACCATGGGTATATAGTCGTCCGGATCCCTACCGGCAAGCTCGAACACCTCGCGGTACAATTCGGGCATCATCACGATGGTCGGGCCCACATCGAAGGTAAACCCATCTTCGACGATGCGGTTCATCTTGCCGCCAGCTCGGGGCTCCTTCTCGAACAGCGTCACGTCGTATCCGTCGTTCTGCAGACGTATGGCCGATGCCAGGCCGCCCACTCCGGCGCCCACCACGATTACCCGTTCCATGCGACTCCTTTACACTGACCGATATGCTATCTGGTCAGTGTATGATTCACTCGCCAGACGTTCGCAGCGCGCAGCCCAACTAGCGATGAGCCGTAGCATCCCCGTCACACGTCCGTTGCCGCACGTCGCAACGCGCTCGGCAAACGCGGTGACTGCCGGGCTGGGGCATGGAACCGCATCCCGCGTTCTAATGCTTAACGATTTACTGATATAATCATCTCTTCGAAGGGGAAGGGGCGCGATGAAGCTGCTGGAGCGAATGCGCGGCACCGATGGCATCAAGATCATTGTCGGATCGGCGTTCTTCTGGGCCTGGCTCGACGCGATGTTCATGAGCATGTTCTTCGTTCGCCCCGGATCACGCGGGCTCATGGCCGAAGCGGCCGTTGTGGCCGTCTTCGCGGTGAGCGCGATTGGGTTCTCGTTCGCTCTGCGCGCTGCTGCGCCGTTCAACAAGCTGCTCGGCGAACGACGGTTTCCCCTGTCAGCTGCGTGCTTGGGTACAATGGGATCGCTGCTGTTCCTGCTCGCAAGCGTAAATCTGAGTTGGCCCAGCCTGCTTGTCGGAGGCGCGTGCGGCGGCGTGTTTATGGCCGTGTTCGAGCTGGCCTGGGGCGGCGCATACTGCCGTGACGGAGCGCGAAGCGCCGCCCCTTACGTAGCCGGAGGCTTCGCCTGCGCCGTCGTCATCGACACACCACTGCTATTCATGATACCGGAGGCCGCAGCCGTGTTTTTTGCGTTGCTGCCGCTCGCAACGGGTTTGCTCTACGTCTCCGTTGCTCCCAATCAGCGTGTCTACCGACAAGGGCTGGAAAGCCCGGCGTTTGTGCAGCGCGGCGTACGCGCGCATTTGAAATCGCATCTGGGAATGTCAATGACGCTGTTGTGTGCGGTCATGCTCGTGATGGTGGGATTCGGGTATCTGCAGCACCTCGTCTCGTTCTCGATCGTCGGAGGCGGTTCTGGATACGGCATTATCATCCAGGTGGCACGGGGCGTGGTTGCGCTGCTCATGTTCGCCATCGTGGTCGGCTCTTCCCAACGCGTGAGCACGGTCTACCGCGTCGGCCTTCTGGCCATGATCGCAGGTTTCATGATGATGCCGTTTTTGTTCGGCACGAATCTGTTCTGGGTATCGGGAGCCGTCATTATCGGCGGTTATACGGCATTCGACCTCCTTGTTTGGGTGGCATTCTCGCAGATTGCGCATACGCAATCACGCGATCCTCTTAAAACCATTGCCGTGATGCGGATGCTCTCGGTACTGTGCACAGTGCTTGGATTTGCCATCGGCATCGCGCTTGTGGGCAACGAGGAGCCGATGAGCGAATTCGTCTCTGCGGAAACGACCGTGGT
The DNA here is from genome assembly GCF_002899715.1 of Enteroscipio rubneri. Lineage (GTDB taxonomy): Bacteria > Actinomycetota > Coriobacteriia > Coriobacteriales > Eggerthellaceae > Enteroscipio > Enteroscipio rubneri. Next base: position 6,651 of record NZ_PPEK01000024.1, read on the forward strand.
GGGATACCTTGTCGTCATTGCGACTGTGCTTACGCTGGGCAGCGAGGATATGTGGGCACTGTCGGGAAGGCCTGCAGCATTTCCAGAGGCGTCGGCCGAGGACTCCTTTGGACAAGACGAGCGGCTGGGAGGCTGGTTCGACGAGATCGGCCTCACCGCGCGCGAACGGGAGATCGGTGCGCTTTTGGTGAACGGGCGCACGCAGCCTTGGATAGCGGAGCGGCTGAGCATATCCGAGAACACCGTGGGAACGCACGTGCGCCATATCTACCAAAAAGCCGGGGTCCACGGTCGTCAGGAGTTCATCGACCTGGCGTTTCCTCTCTCTTCCAACATATCACCCGAAACGCGTGACCCCGAAGACAGCCTCACTGAAGTCGGCTGATATTCGGATATACGGTCTTTCACGCGTTGCGCTCGTGTCGACACTCCTTCACCATGACCGACATGCGCAGAGGGGAATCTGCGCAGCCGCGCCCCAGGGCGCGGAAGGGAGCATACGGGAAGGGGATATCCTATGGCTATGGATATCAATCGCAGAAGCTTTTTGAAGGGCGCGCTCGCCACGGGCGCAGCTGCGGCTGCAGCCGTCGCGCTGCCGGCGTGCAGCCCTGCGGAGTCGTCCGATTCGTCGGCGTCCTCGTCGAGTGCGGCGTCGGGCGAAGCATCTTCGAAGCATACGTGGGAAGTCGCGCCGGAGCCTATCTCCGATATCGCCGAAACGCAGGACTACGACATCGTCATCGTAGGCGCGGGCCTTGCGGGCATCAACGCCGCCGAGGCAGCCGCCCGCAATGGCGCCAAGACGGTGGTCATCGAGCGTAATACCTCGTTCTCCGTGCGCGGCGTCGACGTGGGCCATATTGGCAGCAACTTCCACAAGCAGAACGGCTTCGACCTCGATCCGCGCGTTGCCGCTCGTTTCTTGCACCAGGCGTCGCATCAGACCACGAACTACGACCTCATCTACGTGTGGGCGTCCCGCTCCGGCGAAGTATTCGACTACATCGAGGAGCTGGGCTCTAAGAACGGCGTCAGCATGGTGCCCGCGCTGTCGGGCACGGCGAAGTACGGCAACTGGTCGACCCTGTCCAACCAGTGGCGCGTCTATCCCGACGCCGTTTCGTTCGTGCGCGGCGGCGAGAAGTACGACTCCCGCGACGACGGCCAGCCAGTCAACGTGACGCTGGGCGAGCTCGTGTACAACTCCGCCGTCGACAACGGTGCCGAATTCGTGTTCGAGGCACGCGCCGAACAACTCGTGGGTGATGCAGCCAGCGGCATCACCGGCGTGATCGCAACCACGAAGGACGGCAAGCACGTGCAGTACAACGCCGCGAAGGGCGTCATCCTGGCCACGGGCGACATCGGAGGCAACCAGGAGATGGTGGATGCGTTCTGCCCCATCTCGAATCGTTCTGATTCAAACTGCTACGCACCTGCCGGTTTCAATAACGGCGACGGCCTAACCATGGGCATGTGGGCCGGCGCCGCCATGTCCAAGAGCGAAGCAGCCCCGATGATCCACCAGTTCACGCTCGATACGCTCGAGTGCAACCTGACTTCGTTCATCATGAGCTGGCTGGCCGTGAACGCCAACGGCGAGCGCTACGGTGCCGAGATGCCGTTCGAGCCCATGCTGACGAACGCCCGTATGAACACACCGGGCAACGTCGCGTGGTCCATCTTCGACTCGGATTATGAGAAGTACATCATGCAGCAGCAACCCGAGCGCTTCGACCGCTTCACCGACGGCCTCGATGCCGTCATGGAGAAGTGGCTGGGCAACGGCAAGCTGATCAAGGCCGATACGCTTGAGGACCTGGCCAAGCAGCTCGACATCCCGGCCGACACGTTCAAAGCCACCGTCGAGCGCTACAACAGCATGGCCGACGCAGGCGAGGATATCGACTTCGACGTGCCCGCACAGTGGCTCGCGCCCGTGAAGACCGCGCCATTCTACGCGACGAAGAACGTGTGCTCCACGCTGACCATCCCGTTCGGCCTCCACGTGAACGCCGATTCCCAGGTTCTCACCGCCGAGGACGAGCCCATTGCCGGCTTGTTCGCCATCGGCAACGTGCAGGGCGACTTCTTCGGCAAGGACTACCCCGTGCATTGCCCCGGTGTCAGCCACGGACGCTGCGTGACGTTCGGCCAGCTCGTTGGAGAAGCTTGCGCCAAGGGAACGACTATCGGCGAACTTGATTTCGCCTAAGCGCACCGACTGCCCGGCCGGAACGTTCTCCTGATCCTGCCGGACCCCTCCCCTTCGAGGGCCGCCTTCGGCGGCCCTCGTCGCGTTTCGGGCCGCATTCGCCCCGGACCCGTCCCTCTTCGCGGCCGAGGACGCCGGGCTGCTTCCCCGCATATGCCGGCGTCCTCGCGATCCAAGCCATAAGCAAAATCGGCGTCTTCAACTCATGCTTTACGCCACCGGTATCTGTCCACTATACTTGACATTTCGAACAGGTGTTTCTTTTTATAAGTTTATTGGTCACGCATCGACGGCAAATCTGGCTGCATTCGGAGGGGTTTACTCGATAGGCGGCATGATCCGAAGGGGAGGTGCCCCATGATCGTCAACGTGGGGGGAAGGACCGATATTGTCAACCACTACACAGAATGGTTTTTAAACAGGCTCGAAGAAGGATCAGCCTATGTGCGCAATCCGCTGTTCCCGCACAAAGTGTCCCGTTGCCAGCTCGATCCGTCCGTCGTGGACTGCATCGTCTTCTGCTCGAAGGATTACCGACCTATCCTGCCTCACATGCATGACATTGTCGAGCGGTATGGCGTGTACTGCTTCTACTCAATTACCGCATATGGAACCGACATCGAGCCGAATATACCCGACATCGACACCAGCATTCAAACCCTTCTCGAACTCTCTCGCATCGTCGGCTCCGAGCGTGTTGTATGGCGCTACGAGCCCGTACTGCTCACCGACGCCTACACTGCCGAGGTGCATGCAGAGACCTTCGATCGTATAGCCGCCCAAGTGGCCGGACATGTCGATCGCTGTATTTTCGGATTTGTCGAACAGTACGAACGGTTGAAAAAATCTTTGCCGGGCTTCGTCCCACTCGACCGCAACGGCAAGACCGCACTCGCGCAAAGCCTCGGATCGATCGCGGCGTCGCATGGGCTCGCCCTCCAAGCGTGCTGCGAAACGGGCGACTATCGAGCATTCGGTATCGAGCGCAAAGGATGCGCGACCCTCGCCACCCTTGGACGCGCTAATAACTGCCAATTCAGAACACTCAAACACAAGGGTTTGAAACCCGGCTGCCGTTGCTTTGAAAGCCGCGATATCGGCGCGTACGACACCTGCCCAAGCAGCTGTCTCTACTGTTACGCGAACACAAGCGCAACGAAATCGCTCGAAAACTACCGCCAACATGATCCGTATTCGCCCCTGCTTGACAGCACAATCGGACCGGATGACGTGATTACCGACGGACCCCAACGTTCCCTCTTGCTCCACAGCAAGCAGGATGCGCTGTTCATCTAAAACGTCAAGACTGGAGCGTGCGAGTCCGATCCGTCTTGCCGCATCCAAGCCGACGAATTTCGGCTCCACGTGCTGGCAAGCGGTATCCGCTCAATGACGCGCAAGGTTTCTTGCCAAACGAGTATCCGCTCGACACCAGCGAACTGGCTAGCCAGATCAGCGGAACGGCGTGCGAGGACCCGTCGTATACGCTCCGCCCGCCAGCTCGAACGGCATCGGATCATCCTGCCCGCGCCAAGCGGGGACGTCGAACTGGCGCATCCAGTAGCCCATCGCACGGGCTACCATCATACTGATGAAGACGGACAGAGCGAGCGACACGATGCCCACGAGCGCTAACCCTACGACCACAACCGCGGTCCCCGCCGTCGCGCTCAGAGCGGCGGCCTCGAACGGAGACGCAAGAAAACCGACCGCAGCAAGCGCAGCCGTGAAAAAGACGATGAGCATGAACACAAGAGAGAGCAGGCCGACAACCGCCCCCGTTGCAAGAAACAGCACGATCGCCATGCCCAAAATGCGGATCAATCCCCCGAAATCATGGCGAATCATCGCCCATAGCCGTCCGATCTGGAACCCTGCGGAAAGCCGGCCGTACACACTCATGCGCATCGTGCCAACCCATTGGAAGATCGTGACCAGCACGGTCAATGCAACTGAGACTACCGAGAGCAGCAAGCCGATAAGTCCTGATGCTAGCCCGAACGGAAGCCAGACAGAGCCCTCGTGAAGCGTCCAACCGAATCCGAACAGCCCCGCACCGGTCACAATGCCGCCGATCGCACTCACAACGCCCGGCACGAGCGCGCAAACGAACGCGATCACGAGCGCGAAGAACCCGCGGCTATACAGCTTGCCGTCCTCGTTGCCGAAGATGCGAGCGGGAAGCGGTGCGCGCACGCCCCAGGCGATATCGCGCGCCCAGCCGTATACATACCCGTATACTACGATCCATCCAAAGACGGGGATCAAGCCCACAAGCGACAGCAGGACCAGCTTGCCAAGCCAACCAGGTGAACTCTTGATATCATGCCAAGCGGCATTGAAATACCCTCTCTGCATGGCGGCTCTCCAATCCCATTCGGCCGCGTCAGCGCGCAGCCCTTCTGTTCGCGCGTTCAACTATACGTACACATCGCTCACCGCGCATAAACCGTTGCCATTCCGTCAGCGATCCGTTCGTCGTGCCGCGCGCACGAAACCGTATGCGCATCCAAAGAATCCCCCGAAGCAATGCAAGAAAAAAGCGAGGGGCCTCGAGATTCCCGAAATCGTCCTGCCATGCAGCGCCCATAAGGGCGAGCATGACCGGAACGAGATCGGGCGCCTCGAGACCCCTCCAACCTCGACAGGTTCTACGGCCGTCAGGCCGTCAAACCCGAGCTACTTCAAGGTGACGGCAGCGCCTGCTTCTTCGAGCTTGGCCTTGATCTCCTCGGCCTTGTCCTTGGCAACGCCCTCCTGGATAGCCTTCGGCGCACCCTCGACAGCCTCCTTGGCCTCCTTCAGGCCCAGGCCCGTGATCTCACGAACGACCTTGATGACGGCGATCTTGTTGTCGCCAAAGCCCTCGAGCACGACATCGAAGTCGGTCTTCTCCTCGGCGGCGGCGCCACCCTCGGCAGGAGCGGCGGCGGCCACGGCCACGGGGGCGGCAGCGGAGACGCCGAAGGTCTCCTCGATGTCCTTGACCAGCTCAGAAGCCTCAAGCAGAGACATTTCCTTCAGGGCCTCGATGATCTCTTCACGAGTAACAGCCATGTTCGTTTCCTTTCGCATGGGCCGAATCGCATCCGGCCTCGTATCTTGTATCGTTAGGCGACGTTTTTCACGCCACCATCGCTGCGGCTATGCAGCTTCTTTCTGGTTGGCCACAGCCTTCGCAACCTGGGCCAAGCCGCTCGGCACGCCGTTGATCGACACGGCCAGGCCGCGGGCAACACCGGAGATGGCGCCGGCAATCTGAGCGATGAGCTCCTCGCGGGAAGGAAGCGAAGCGATAGCTTCCACCTCGGCGGCCGTTACAGCCGCGCCTTCCATCAAACCGCCTTTGATCTCCAAATTCTGATTGGTCTTTGCAAAATTCTTGACGGCCTTTGCAGCCGCAGCCACGTCCTCGCCTGCAAACACGAACGCGCTCGGACCTGCCAGCATGTCGTCCAGCGTAGGCAGTTCGGACTCGGCAAGGGCGATGTGCACGAGCGAGTTCTTGTACACCTTCATGCTGGCGCCAGCCTCGCGAATCTCTCTGCGCAGCGCCTGAATATCCTTCACGCTCAGACCGCAGTAATCCACGACCCAAACAGCGGAAGCGCCGTTCAGATCCTCCTTGATCTTGACCAGGGTCTCTTGGTTCTTCACATTGGGCATATTGTACACCTCCTTCTTCTCAAGCTCGTGTTCCGCCCCGGCGGGTGGAATCGCCACCTTGAGAACAGGAAACGACCCCTGCCGTCTGAAGACAGCGGGGGTCGTCAAAGCGCATATGCTTCTCATGACCACCTCGGCGGGCCGCACTGCGTGCGATTAAACCTTTCGGTGCCAGCTGTCTTGGGCAGCGGAACAATCGGTATGTGCATGCCGCTCGTCACAGCAGCTTCTCTATTTTGCCACGGTATCGAATCATGTCAACCGTTTTGCCGATAAAACCCGGAAGCACACCGAGAATCCTTCGGGATCATGCGCAGACTGCGAGGGGCCTCGCCGAAGCGAGGCCCCTCGTTCCTGCGTCCCTGCCTAAAACAGGCTAGGCGGCGTTGCCCTGCGAATCCGCTGTTGCATCGGCTTCATCGGCGACCTTGTCGCCGCTTTCGGCATCCGACGACTTGATAACGTCGACTGTGTTGACCGGATCGCCTTCTATATAGCTGAACGCAATCGGGTCGCCCTCCCGGTAGCCTACGATCTCAAGAAGACCCGGTAGAGCAAAATCGTACACAGCGTCATTGCCTTCCAACTGCACGTAGAAGTGAGTGTTGCCCTCGATAACGGCCGTTGCAATGTGGCTGATCGCACCGCTGGCATCGCGCGAATCGAGCGCCTCTGCATCCTCCGACACCACGCCATTCGTCGCAAGCAGCGCCAGGTAGGACTTCTGGGTTTCCTCCACAGTGTTGCCCACCGCTACGTTCTGATACCGCTGGATGTCGAGCATCGCAAACTGCTTCACAAGGCCGGCATCATCCTTCAGAGCCATGAAGTACGTCGGCTGCCCTGCTACGTTGATAAGCAGCGGGAACGTGGCCTGATATCGCAGGTTCTGTACCTGACCCTCGGCCGATTGCATGGCCGACTCTTCCGTTGCTCCCGCCACCGGATAGAAATGCGACTCGGCCGTACGCTGGTTCACCAACACGAAGCCCACGATGGAGTTGTCCGCCGTAGCAGATGTCACGCCCGTGTACACCCATACGTCGTCGTCCTTGGCAATGTAGTTGTAGCCCAGGTTGCCATCGGTGCCCGGCGTGGTCTGCACCACGCCAGCCTGTCCGAGCCACGAGTTCAGCCAGCCATCCTTGTACTTACCTGACCAGTTGTACTGCTCAAGCAGCAGCTCGGTAGGATAGGCATGGTCGACCCACTGCGGCACGTCGCCGATGGCCAGGTCCTGCGTCTCGCCTGTCGTGGCATCCACCATGACCACACGCTCGATGGTCGTGCCGCCAAACAGGCCGATAGTGCGCGACTGCACCGGGCAGATCCACCACGGATGGCCCTCGTCGTCGATCTCGAACGACTTCTGGTCGAACATATAGAACGGGTAGCTCAGCTGCACGTGGCGGTCGATGTTGCGCACAAGCGGCTCGGACTCGGAGTAGTGGATGGGATTGTCGTCCAACCGAACGATCTCCGCATCCTGCGTCGTCATGTTCACGAGCGCGTAGGCGGGGATGCCGGCCTCGCGGTTCGTGAACCACTTGAACAGATCAGCATACCCCAGCGGGCTCACACGCACGGGGGAACTCTGGTAGTTGATCTGGCTGTACAACGGCGAAATCTCGAACTGACTCACGTACTCGGGGATGGAGCCCATCTCGCGGTTGCCCAGCAGCACGGCCGAGTCGCGGTCGATAACGGGGATCTCCGAGTAGTTGACCTCTTTGATGTCCTGCGCGAAGTTGTCCTCGGTAGTCTTCAGCATGCTCGCATACTTCTCGGCATTGCCGGGAAACAGCGACAGCGACGCGACAGCGCCCAACAGCACAAACGCCACGACAACCACCGGCACGAACGAAGCCCACTTGAACGCCTTCGCTTTGCCCGCGTTCGGCTCGACTTTATCCGTGCCCGTTTTGTACGCACGGGATTTCGACGCAAAAACGAGGAAAGCCGGCAGCAGGATGAATATCCCGACGAACATCCACGTATCCGTGCTGTGAATGTTGATCGGCGGATGAAACCACCAATAGGCCGCCAAACCGACGAGAACGATGACGATGGCCAAGATAATGAACGCCTTCTTGCCCCATGCCGCCAAACGATCGCCGAATTCCATCTGCACATCCACATGAGGCGGCTGCGCCCCACCACCACTCGCCGATCCCCCGGCGGAAGCCCCCGGGTCGGCATCAAACCGACCGTCCATGTTCACACCTGATTGCTTGAGCGCATCGATGAGCGCATCAAAGCCGGATGTCTGCTTTGCCACGGCATCCCTTTCGTCTTTCCTTGACATTAAAGTACCTACTATACACCAAAACGCCCGATCGCCTACTGCGACCGATCATCCTCGTTACCTGGTCTTTACAAATTACGTCACCCGTCCCGATGCAGGCCGCCGGAATGGAAGCGAAGGGGGTTTGCAGTGTCCATGCTGAGACAGCAGAACCGCATTACCCGGAGTTTCAGTCGATAAGCTGGCGCAAGACGTACGGCAGGATGCCGCCGTGCTCGTAATAGCGGCCCTCCGTGGGCGTGTCCACACGCACCGCGGCCTGGAACGCCACCGTCTCGCCGTCTGCGCGCTCGGCGGTCACGTCCACCACGCGCGGCTCGGGCAGCCCTTGCGAGAAATCGACGGGCTCAACCGTGAAGCGCTCCGAGCCGTCGAGCCCCAGGCTCTCGGCGTTCTCGCCCTCCTGGAACTGCAGCGGCAGGATGCCCATGCCGATGAGGTTCGACCGATGGATGCGCTCGAAGCTCTCGGCGAACGCGGCGCGGATGCCGAGCAGCGCCGGGCCCTTCGCCGCCCAGTCGCGCGAGGAGCCGCTGCCGTACATCTTGCCGGCCAGCACCACGAGCGGCTCGCCCGCGGTCTCGTAGCCCATGGCCGCGTCGAACAGCGGCGCCACCTCGCCCGTGGCGAAGTCGCGCGTCCAGCCGCCCTTCTTTCCCTCGGCCAGCTTGTTCTGCAGCTTCACGTTCGCGAACGTGCCGCGCATCATCACCTCGTGGTTGCCGCGCCGGGCACCATACGTGTTGAAGTCGGCCGGCGCCACGCCGCGCTCCTCCAGGTAGCGGGCCGCGGGCGAGTCGGGGGCGATGGAGCCTGCGGGCGAGATGTGGTCGGTGGTGATGAAGTCGCCCAGCAGCGCCAGCGCGCGGGCGCCCACGATGGGATCGGGAGCCGAGGGTTCGCGCCGCATGCCGTCGAAGTACGGCGCGCGACGCACGTAGGTGGACGTATCGTCCCAGGTGAACGTATCACTCGGCTCGCTTCCCAGCGAAGCCCACGCCGCGTCGCCGTCGTACAGGCCCCGCGTGCCCTCCTCGTACAGATCGCGGTCGACGTGGCTCTCCACGAGCGCGGCGATCTCCTCGTCGCTCGGCCAGATGTCGGCGAGGTGCACCGGGGTGCCGTCCGGGCGCGTGCCCAGCACGTCGTGCTCGAGGTCGACGTCCATCGTGCCCGCCAGCGCGTAGGCGATGACCGTGGCCGGGGCGGCTAGGTAGTTCTGCGAAACGTCGGGCGAGATGCGCCCCTCGAAGTTGCGGTTGCCCGACAGCACGCTGGCCAGCTCGATGTCCTCGGACGCTTCGTGCAACTCGGCCCTGATGGGACCCGAGTTGCCGATGCAGCTCATGCATCCGAAGCCGCAGGTGTAGAAGCCGAGCGCCCGCAGGCCTTCCAGCAGCCCGGCGCGCTCGAGCAGAAGCTCGGTGGCCTTGCTGCCCGGCGCGAGCACGCACTTCACCCATGGACGGGGCTTGAGGCCCGCCTCCGCCGCCTTCTTCGCGACGAGGCCTGCGGCCAGCATCATGGAGGGGTCGGTCGCCGTCGTGCAGCTCGTCACCGCCGCGATAGCCAGCGCGCCGTGGGTCAGCTCGCAGGTCGCGCCGTCAAGGTCGACCGCCACATGCCGCCCCAGGTCGAGCCCGCGCTCGTCGCACACGGCGCGGAAGCGCTCCTGGGCCTCGGCCAGCGGGATGCGGTCGTGCGGGCGTGAAGGCCCGGCGATCGAGCGCTCCACCGCGCCGAGGTCGAACTCGACGACCTCGGCGTACGTGCGCGCCGGAGCATCCGGGTCGTTCCAGAAGCCCTGCGCCTTCGCGTAGGCCTCCACGAGCGCCACCTGCTCGTCGGCACGTCCGGTGAGGCGCAGATACGCGAGCGTTTGATCGTCCACGGGGAACAGCGTGCACGTACTGCCGTATTCAGGCGTCATGTTCGATATGCACGTGCGTTGCGTGGCGCTCAGGTGGGCCAGGCCGGGGCCGAAGCACTCCACGAAGCAGCCGACCACGCCCTTGGCGCGCAGCATCTGGGCGAACGTCAGGGCCACGTCCATGGCGGTGACGCCCTCGCCCAGCTCGCCGGTCAGGCGCACGCCCACCACCTTCGGCACGAGCGTCGTGATGGGCTGGCCGAGCGCGGCCGCCTCGGCCTCGATGCCGCCCACGCCCCAGCCCAGCACACCGATGCCGTTGGCCGTAGGCGTATGGCTGTCGGTGCCCACGAGCGTGTCGAAGTACGCCACCGGACGCTCGCCGTCCGCATGCGCCACCCCCACGTCATCCGACGTCATAACTACGTGCGCGAACTGCTCGATGTTCAGCTGATGGCAGATGCCCGCCCCCGGCGGCACAATGCGCACGTTGTCAAAACTTTGCTGCGACCATTTCAGGAAGTCGTAGCGTTCCTTGTTGCGCGCGAACTCCAGCTCCATGTTCTGCTCGAGCGCGCCCGCGCAGCCAGCCACGTCGGCGATGACCGAATGGTCGATCACGAGGTCGCACGGGATCTGCGGGTTGATCTTCGTCGGGTCTCCACCTAGCTGGGCGCAGGCCTCGCGCATGACGGCGAAGTCCACGAACACGGGCACGCCCGTGAAGTCCTGAAACAGCACGCGCGCCGGCGAGAACTCCACCTCGCTGCCCACCTCGCCCGCATTGCCCGCCGCCACGATGCGCTCGGCCAGCTCCTCGGCCGCCTCCGGGTCCGCGACGTTGCGCAGGACGTTCTCCAGCAGCACCGTCAGCGCATAGGGCAGCGTCTTCGAACCCGGGACGCCCGCCACGGGGTAGTAGGTGTAGGTCGTGCCGCCCACCTCGAGCGTGTCGGCAAAACGGTTGCTCTTCTGCATCATGAGCGTATCTCCTTGGCGTCAGTTTGATCGTTCCACAATCGCGTCACCCAACCGGGCCCATCGCGAATGCATCGCCGCTATCGTTGGACGGCATGGCGCACCCGCGGTCGAAGCCCATGGCGCAACCGCCCTCCAGTCGCGCCCGGATAGCGGGCAGAATTCCCCTGAAAATGATGCCTAGCTTGCCTGGACGTTGTCGAGCACCTGCTGCGCGCGCCGCTTCAAAGCCCCACGCCCATTCGCAGCATCGAACGCCATGCGAGCAGCCAGCTCCTCTTTCACCTTCGGGGCAAGCTTGCCCGCGGCAAAATCTATCACGGCTACGAGCATATCCTGAAATTCAAAGTCGCCATGATAGCATTGAATGCCTTCATCGATGAGCGGCCACAGCTTCTCCGAACGGTTTTCGGTTGTCGCACCGAGCTTGCAGAGAAAGCGCATGGCAGCAAGCCTCACCGGGCCGCTTTCCTCATCGAATAGAGCCGTTTCCGCTCCAGGAACCGCTTTGTCGCACATGCGTGAGTCCCGATCGACAAGCTGCGTCAGAACATCGAGGCACTCCCAACGCGTTTGCGCTTCAGGGCGATTCAATGCGTCTATAAATGCACTGCCATGGTCGACAAGCCGATCGGCATGATCCTTCGCGAGCATCGCAAACGCAGCCGCGGCATTTTGACGATCCCTTCGGGACGAACCCGATAATGATTCTATCAACCGCTCGAACATCGCTTCGTTACCGAGCGCCTCCTCGGCAACCTCTTTTGCTCCCTGTGTCTTTTCGCTCACAGACTGCTCCTCCACGCTCGTACGAAATTATATACGTTTCTATTATACCCTTTCGTTGGAGCATTTTTTCCTTCGACGGGAATCGATACGTCCCCTTCTGCGGGCAGCACCGGGCCGCCGAGCGGTACGGGCGGCGCCGATCCCCCAGGGCTCCCGCCTGAAGCCCTGCCGCCCTGCCGCCGAAGATAGCCGTTCGGCGATGCGGATGGCAGCGCGCCTCCGTGCCCGAAAACGAGAAAAGGGCCCCTCTCGGGACCCTCCGGCTCGTCGGCCGCGCACGATGCGCGGCACGGAATA
>NZ_PPEK01000025.1 GCF_002899715.1 Enteroscipio rubneri
CGCCACGTCGAGCACGAGCGAGCCGCCCAGAGCCGAGCCGATGGTATACACGCCGTCGGCGACCGTCCTCGGGGCCTTCGCCGACGTCAGTCCGAACCTCTGTGCAGCGCTGCCGTTGGAGGCGTAGGTCTGAACGTTGGCGCCGTTGGCTGTGGAGCCGGCGGCCACGTCGAGCGCCAAGCCGTTCGCCTTGCAAACGAAGGTGAAGGTGCCGTCGGAGTTCTTCGATATGGCCCACTTCTGCGCCGCCGAGGACGTCGGGGCAGCTTGCCGCACGTTCGTCTTGTTCACAAGGTTGCCGTCAGCCGCCTCCAGGGGAAGCCCGCTTCTCAGGCTCGAGACGGTATAGAAGCCCTCCCCGTCATAGGATATGCGGAACTTCTGAGCGGCCGTGGAGTTGGAGGTGTAGATCTGGATGTTGGCGCCACTTGAGGTAGAGCCAGCCGCCACGTCGAGAACTGCGGAGCGGTTGGCGCTCATCGAAATGGAGTAGATGCCGTCGTCCACGGTCTTCGAGCCCGTCACGGCCGGATTCGTTGCTATCAAAGCGAAGCTCTGAGCCGTCGATCCGTTTGCGCGGTAGAGCTGGACGTTGGCGCCGTTGGAGGCATTCGCGGCCGCCACGTCGAGGACGAGATTCTGGTCAAGGGCTGAAGCTATACGATATGTTCCGTTCTTGTTCCTGGCAAGAATCCATTTTTGAGCGAGCGAACCGTTTGAGGTGTATTGCTGCACATTTGCACCGGATACGGTGGAGGCACCGGCAACATCGAGAGCCTTGCCTGACTTGGCATTCGTGAACGTATAGAACCCCGTACGTCCGTCAAAAGAAACCTGGAACTTTTGCGCCGCCGTCATATTTGATTCATAAAGCTGCACATTGGCCTTATCAGATGTGCTCCCCGCAACAATATCCAGAACCAACTTATCCGCTAAAGCAGATCGTATCAGATACGTGCCGTCAGCAAGCACCGCCGAAGACGCTATCCCAAACCGCACGCTGAACGAGTCCTTCACATTTCCGCTCTTGGCCGACACAACAACCGTCGGCGCATTTGCACTGCTCGCCGAGGCGACGTTCACGTTGTTTCGATACGACACCGCAACATCGCCCGACCCGAGCACGACGCCGCCCACCTTCACAGACCATCCTGCGGCCAACGTCTGCGCCTTGCCCGTGTACGTGCGGTCGGCAATGCCAGGCTTGGACGCACCCGCCTCGTAGAGCGCACCGCGTGAGATGTCGAGCGCCCCTACTCTCTGCACGAAGTCGCACGAACCTGCCATCTGCATTCCCTGCGCGGATACGCGAATCCTGCCAGGGTACGATCCTGCGGCAAGACCCGTTTTCGCCGTCACCGTGAAGGTTGCCTCTTCACCGGGGGCAAGCACGGTCTTCGACAGAGCTCCAAGCGAGAACTGACCCTCCCCCTGGTCGAACCCAAGGCTCAAAGCACGGATCTCGGATAATCCGTCGTTTCTCATGGTGAATAGAGCAGCATTTCCCTGTGAGTAGCCGTACGTCAAGTCGGCGAATCCGCTCTGACTGAGCGTAAGCGGACAAGCCTGCTGCACAAGAGCATGGCTTCTGACCGCTGCCTTGCCGATGGGGTTGCGTACGCCAACGACGACCTTGCCGCCAGCCACCGTCGACGATACCGTGTCGCCGGGTTTGTAGACCGCGCTCCCCACCTGGCTCCATACGTCCAGCGCATCAACCGATGCCACGAATGTCTTCACCGAAGCGGCTGTACCTTGGCCATCGACAACACTCAGATAGAGATAGCCGCCTGCCGCGACGAGCGAGCTGTCGAGCGAGTATTGCTTGAACTGGGCAAGCCTCACGGTTTTTTGGACAGCGCCGTTCGCGTCAAGCACATGCAGATACGGATCGCTGCGTGCATCTATATGCTGGTATACGTAGGTTGTCACCCCATCCGCAGCAGCGGTATCGTAATGCGCGCAACCGAGCACCTCGCTTCGAACGACCCAGGCACCGTCAACTAATTCAAAAACGGAACTGTTTCCCGCGTTGAAATCACCACATGCCACCGCCGGGTGGCCGTTGAGCGCAAACACCGTCGGTGCCACGATATAGCTTGCGGGCACTGCCGGGGCAGCGCTCACAAGCTTCTCGCCGACGAGCTTGAACAGTCTGGCGTTCGCGAAGCCGACATCGGCCAGAACATACAGATCGCGCCCGACAAACGAGATCACAGGCTCTCCAACGTACCCACCGGTATCCAGCTGGGCAACCGTGACCCAGGACGTGCCTCCGCCGTATCGTTTGAGAACGGCTTTCCCCGTTGAGTGATCGGTCGCAAGATAGTACAGCTTCCCATCGCCTGCAGCCAGCTGCCCGTTTTCCAGGTTAGTTCCCACGACGCCGCAATCCGTCCAGTTGATGCCGTCGTGACGCATGCCGCGGTGGGTGTACGCGCCCATGTCGCTCACCGACTCGGTTAAGGCATACACAGTAGCACCCTCGGAAACCACCTGCACATCCTTCACGTCGGTGCCGAACGAGTCCATCGTTCCGTCGGCGTTCGATACGCTGTCCCACAGATCCTGACTCGCATAATCGGGGTACGTCAGCGAGAACGTGATGGAATCCTCCGCCTGTTCCGTCGCCTCAATCACAATGCCGGAGTTCATTCCGTCCGAGTAGAACAGCGTGTTGTCAGTAACACCAGCATCGAAGTTGCTCGATCCGAGCGAGACGCGGCCGTTCGAGCTGACAAAATCTGCCGCCGTGAGCTGGGCGTTGCGCACGTCCCCTTCCGCCGCCCCCAATGACGTTTCCCCTGGCCGGAACACATACACATAATCATTGCCATCAACGTTTCCCTCTCCCGCAAAGGTAGGATTCACGCGATATACAACCAGTCCCGAACCGCCGATCCCCCGGTCAAGAGCCTGTCCCGATCCCTTCTTGCGGTATTCAGCCACAAAATACTCGGAATTGTTCAGAGGCGACTTGAACATGACCGCCTGTTGACGGCCGGTTCCAGGCTGATACAGTGTGTAGGTGCCAGAATCCGCCACTTCGGGGATGGAATCCAACCAACCGATCCCTTGGCGCGTCACGGCCAGGGGCCATGGATCCAGTGCGTCGGGAGCACCCATGATGTCCCACATCGACACGGGATCGCCGCTTATCGATTGACGATAATAGTCTTTTGCACCAAGCGTATGCAGGTATTCGTGCGCAAGGGTCCCTATATTCGCATGGCCCGACGAATTCAAATCTCCTGGCGTATCGCTGGCATCGATGACATTGTACGTCCCCACCTGCTTTGAGCCGAGCATGAGGTTCCAGCCGGCACCCTCCGCCTTATGGGGCCAGAGCCAATCGGACTGGGAAGCTGCGGAGCTCACTGCCGCCAGAACGACCAAGTTGTCAATGAGGCCGTCGCCATCGACATCGAGCTGGGCGGCATCATAGCCGGGATGGGCCGTATTGAATCCGGCGACGGTATCCGCTATCAACCCGTAGTCGGTATTGCCCGACCTGCCGGCATAGTCCTCCGCCGTGTAGGGAAGCGTGATGTATTCAACATGAACCCCATCGGCAGCTGTCTGCGGAAATACGCTCACAAGATCGTGTTTGCCTTCGGAGACAGTCTGCAGATAGCTGCGAAGACTTATTGTCACGTAGTCGTTCGATCCGTCCGTTTCGCTCGCGTTGAACTGGGCCCTCAGGTAATCCCATTCGGTCGTCATGCCCGCAATGCCGGCAGTGCGGAAGTCGGCGTTATAGCCGCTACCCCCATCACCGAGAGAATCACCCTTGAACCGCACCAAGAGAACGAGACTGCGAGCATTGCCTTCAGATCCCGCTTCAGGATTCGATGTCGGCGCAGGCTTGACGGCGTTGACGGCCGCCTGCGCATCGATGGCCCCCGCGCTGCCGTTCGCAACACCGCTCGCAGCGGTTCTGGCATCCTCGATCGGCACCGCCGTGCTCGTTATCGCGCGGACGGCTTCATCGACCGTCAGATCGGGATCGGCCGCCCACAACAGAGCGGCGATCCCGGCAACCAGCGGGACGCCATGGAGGTGCCGTTCAAAAAAGCATAGCTGCTCGACGAATCCTTATACGTTGAGAGCAGACTCACGCCGGGAGCGCCGATATCCTTGTATTCATTGTAATCGGCCCATGGCGAATAAGTTCTATCTTGATTAAGCGACGTCACCGAGAGACAGGCATCGAAATCCGATGGAAGCGAGCGCTCGGTCTTCGGCACGCCGTTCACGCCGTTACCGCCCGCGCACACGGTGAGCACATTATGCTCGGAACGCATCTTCTCAATCGCAGACTCGAATGCAGGATCGCTTTCCCCATAGAGCCCAAGGCTCATGTTGACGACCCGAAGATCGCTCAACGCGCCGCTCTTGATAAGGCCATCCAGATAGGTGTAGGCTTGCACGATCTTCGCGGTCGGGGCGCTGGCATTCGAAGCCTCATCGCTGAACACTTTGACGGGAAGCACCTTCGCGTTGTACGATGCCCCGGCGATTCCCACGGCATTGTTCGCCTGCGCCGAAACGATGCCGCAGACATGCGTTCCGTGACCGTTGTTGTCTCCTGCAGATACCGTCGGGCTGACATCGAGCGCAACGTCATGGTAAGCATCCCACGCATGTGCCGCGTCGAGCGTTCCCTGCAGGTCTTCATGATCGAGCCTGCAACCGGTGTCGAGCACCGCCACCGTCGCAGATCCATCGGATTTCGCGCTATCCCATGCATCGATCACGTTGCTATTGTACAGGTAGTACTGGTTCTTCCCCTCACGAGTGTCGATGCAGTAGGGATCATTCACGGTCGCCTTCGAAGCGGCCTCTTCCGAAAGGATCGACGCGCCCCCGTCCGCAACGCTCACATCGAACCCGTCGATCAGCTGGTAGAGATAGTTTGGCTGAACATACGCCACTCCGGGCGCACCGGACAGCTGCTCGACAGCTTCGTCAACCGTCGTGTCATCGGGAATTTCAGCCACCACGGTCGGCCCCACGTCGCCATCGGCAGGCGCGATCTCCTCGACCACCTGCACGTCAAGGCCATCCGGCTGCGCCTGGTCTTCAAGGCTGAATGTCTGCGAGCCTGACGATACCGCCGAGTCATACACCACAATGATCTCGCCGGGGACGACGTCGTCGCGCGGCTCATCGACGCTTTCCAACGATGGCTCAGTCGAAGTCGCATTCGCTGCATCCGAATGTTGAGCGAGGCCCTGGGCGGAAGGCTCTTCGGATTGCAACGAGGAAGACGAGTTGGGACTTGCCGCATCGGGTCCGGCTTCCTGAGATTCGCCCGTAACCGATGCGGATGGGTCGGATCCTTCGGCCGCCGCAGCCTGGGTGGAATCCGACGTGCCTTCGTTGTCTTGGGGGTCGGATGCCCGATCCACCTGCGAGGCGAGCGATTGTCCTGCATCATTCGACAAAGCGAGAGCAGGCGCTGGAATACTGAGAGAGAACGCAAGGATAAGTGCGAGGAATGTCCGGGATGCAACCCTGCAGAATGACGGCCGATCATCCGCGCTACGCGTTACGTCCATAGTGCAACTCCCGACCACGCATGAATTAGTACCTACGCAATAGCATTATACGGCAAATGAGGCCGGATTGGCTAGGGGGCTTGGAGGTTCGAAGACCCGATTCTGCCTTGAAGGTTGCCAAGCCCCTACCCCGGCGTCTGCTTCCAAACACCCATCCGGGCAGGCCACCTGCCACCCCTCATCCCTCATCCTGGCTATTCGCAAACGCCTTGATCAGCGCGTTGCCGTACTTCACCCTTATTCCCTGGTCGTACAGGCACGCCCGCGTGTCGAGCTCGGTCGCATCCCGCCAGCCAATGCCCTCATCGTAGCGAAAGCTCTCGCCCGCGTTCGCCCTCGCGGTCGTCTCAAGCTGGGAGAGGTTCGTCCACCGAAGCGAGCTCGCCTCGTCGGCGGGGGCGTTTTCGAAGTAGACCTGGTATACCGACTCGCCGTCCTCGCCGGGCGCCTCGATGGTCTCAACCACCGCAAAACGCTCATCGGCAGCCAAATCTACCGGCTCGTCCAGCTCCACGGTATGATAGCCCCCGTAATCGAACGTCTCGGCCGTATGCGCCACCAGTCGACCGTCGTCGGGAACCACCGCATCCTCGCCAAGCACGTACACCTCCACCTCCACGCTCGCCTCAGGTCGAAACGTCACCGCCGAGACGGCGCCAAGCTCCTCGTCACCATCCGCAACGAACACGTTCGCCGTCGACGCCTCGCCGTCGACGTACTCGGTATCCACGAGCATGGCGGACATGCCGAGATAATCGTACTGGTAGTTGCGCTCATACTCGAACCCGTCTTCCACGGCATCTCCTTGGAAGCTCATGAACTCGCAGGCGGTTTCGTCGTAATAGGAAAGGTAGAAGTACCCCGATGGCTCACCGTTCTCATCGGGCAAGCTCCACGTCCCCCTTCCCCAGCTGTTCTTGGCGATCCACGCGCCGTCACCGGCAGGCCGGCACCCCTCGGTGTAGTTGTCCTTTGAGTAGGCATCATCCCAGCCGACGATGGTCACCACGTGGTTCGGCACGATGAAATCGCGTTCGAACTCTTCGACGCCGGTCACGCACGATGCCCAGGTGTCGCGGTTGAAGTACGAGGAATTACCCTCTTCGCCAGGCACGCTCTGATCGGCATAGTACGACACCGACACGGCTCCATTCTCCATAATGGAGCGCTTGACGGCATCGACGGCCGCCTGGCTGTATACGTGCTCGCCGTCCTGCTCGATCACCGGCGTGGGCAGGAAGTCGACGTCGGTGAGATGGTTCCGCGCGTCGAACCGCAAGCTCTCGGCAACGCGCCAGCTCTCATTGCCAGCTTCCGTCGACCCCCGATCGTCAACATACGGCACCGTGGCCTGGTCCTCCGCGCCCGTCCACGACGCGAGCGTCGAGAGCGCCAGGTACGGCGATCCGGCCGCCATATGGTACACAGAGCTCCACTGCGGATCGAAGGTGCCGAGATTCGCCGGAGTCGCACCCTCCCCTTCCTGGTCGCCCGATCGCTGCACTTCATAGGCGAACCAGGCCAGATGATGCTCAGAATAGCCCGAAAAGCCCGCACGCGCCCCGTCATTTTGCATAAGCGCATTCGACTCGAGCGAGCCCAGCGCGCCGAACGCCCAGCAGGTGCTGAAGGGGCTCTGGTCCTCAACTTGCGCGACAAGCCCTTCTTCGCGCAGATCGAACTTCTCCGGAAAATCGTTCACAGCGAGCACGGCCTGCCCTGGTTCGCCATAGGTATACTCGAGCCATTCCGGCGAGATCGGCAGCAGGCCGCCGCTCTCCACCTCCGCCTCCGCCGATCGGTTGTCCCGCTCGTCCTGCAGGATCGCCCCGACGGCAAGCGCGATGCCCGCCGCCAGGACGATCAGCACGGTGAAGGCGAGCGCAAGCCGCAGCTTGCCATGCCTGCCTGTGTCCATCATGCCCATCCTCCCGCCGCACTATTTGAAGAATCGCAAACGCTTACGGCACAGCCGGAAGCGCGGCCGGAATGGCAAGGGTCGTGCAGTCGGCCTTTGAGGTTCCCGACGGGCTGGTTATGGTCATGGTTCCCTCACCGACGGTCACCTTGACTTCAGGACCCGCACCAGGAGCGACCGAATTGTACGCATCCGCGCTGGTGAGCATGTGCTCTTTAAACGCCTTCTTGCTCACTTTGCGCGCGATGCCGCCAAACAGCAGCTTGGTCAAAGCGCCGCCGAACTCGCTTGCGCTCTTGACCGGATCAGCCGAAGAGATGAGAGCCGGTACGCCCTTAAGCGACGAGATCGCATCTTCGCCGCCCATGATGACGTAGTCGCCGACCATGTTAAACACCGACGGAGCACTCGCATGCTCGACCACCTCATGCGCAGCATTGTGTGTCTTCCAGGTCAAAAGCCACCAGTCGTAGTTGGTCGTGTCGCCGAATCCCGTCGCGAAGCGCACGTTCTTCGTGCTGCTCTGAACACCCGGATCAAGCTGATCCCACATGAGAATGTCCACGGCGTCACTATCTCCGAAACGATGGGTAAGCACTACCTGCTCCATGCGCGCGCCTGTGTTGTTGACGATGGCCACGCGGGCCACCTGCGGCGTACTCATGATTGCGCCCCTTTCGCCGCAGAGGCAAGGACGTCTTCGGGCGTGAGCGCCTTGACCTCTTTCAAGGCCTTGGACATCGCATTGGCGCTCACACTCGGCGCGGCGCCGCGCACCGTTTCGATTGTCGGCGTCGGAACGGCGTCGGCCTCGAGCAGCTTCCAGCACAGCTGCAGCTCTTTGATGAAATCCATGACCTCGCCGATCGGCGGCTCATCTTCATTGTCCTTGCGCATCATGTCCACCACGCAGTGCAGCAGGTAGTCGATGCCCACTTTCTTGTGGTCCACGATGGACTTCGCCATGGTGTAGACGAACACGTTCTCCACGTCCTTTGCCAGCACGCCTTTCGTCGAAAAGGTGTATTTGTAGGCTTTCACGTCCACGCGCACGATGGAGTAGTTCTCGGGGAACACGAAGAACATATTCTCGGTGGTCTCGCCAATGGTGGTGTCGCCGATCAGACCCGACAAACCTTGCTTGACGATGGCCTTGAATCCCTGCTTTACGCCCGACTTGCCTTTGAAGAACTCGTTGACGGCCTCCATGATGGCATCGTCGCAGCCGTGCGAGATATTCACGTGCTGCGAATGGTGGTATTCGAACGCCTTGTCGCCCACGATTTCGATCGCGCCCGCCGTCTCCTTATTGCTGAGCATGACCTTGAGCTCGCTCTCGAACGTCTCGCACTTCGCCCGCGCCATCTTCTGCAGGAAGCTGAATTGCTCCTTCAGGCGCTGCTCTTCCTCGGTCTGGCCTGTCAGGCCCTTGATCATCTTGTCAATCTTTGCCATATCACAATCCTCTCCGCCCTTGTGGGCTTCCTCTGAAGAGCGCAGTTCGCCGCACGCGGGTTCAGACAGCCCGTCTGCCGCCGCGCAAGCCATCTGCGCGCGAGTCTTTCTGTGTTAATCCTCCCTTCTCATCGTTCATGGTCAATCCGTTCGCACAACGCACCTCGACCAGCTCGGTGCCGGCCAAAGGTTGCCCAATACCGCTCCTATCTGCGGTAATCGTGCGATTCTTTTTTGATCATAGATTATGAGAAGGCATAAGAAATGCCTGCGCGCATCCCAGAATGCGCGCAGGCATAAGTCAAGTCATTTTATCGTTAAACATTAAACTATATAAAAACTAATCTATAGACGGTCTTTCATTTGATAAAGGATACTCCGCGATGGCGGCGCCGATCCCCCAGGGCTCCCGCCTGAAGCCCTGCCGCCGAAGATAGCCGTTCGGCGATGCGGATGGCAGCGCGCCTCCGTGCCCGAAAACGAGAAAAGGGCCCCTCTCGGGACCCTCCGGCTCGTCGGCCGCGCACGATGCGCGGCACGGAATA
>NZ_PPEK01000026.1 GCF_002899715.1 Enteroscipio rubneri
CGAGTTATAGCAATCGGCGTGTACCCTTCAAGATGTGCGTCTGCCGTGAACGTCGAATAGCTACTGCCCATGACCACCTTGGTTTCGGACGTTAGCGACCTTCGACAAAGCAGCGGGGATACGGAATGCTATGCGCTCCAAAAGACGACCAAATTGAAGAATACATCCTGCGCGTTCGGGCTGTAGATTGCCAGCCTGTTGCTGCCGCCGTATGTGTTCCACCATGCGCGAACGCGATCAGTATCCGACCATGACGCGGATACGATCGGCACGGCCATGACGATGCCGCCTGCAGGCACGTCGGCGAAACCGTCTATGTCTGCGAAGGCTACGTAGGACGTTCCCGCAGCGACCGACCTCTTGATGTTTTTTATAGCCTTGAACCGGAGGCCTCGAATATCTGGGGATACGGAATGCCTACAAGGGCAACGCGATCCATGCAACAGTCGATGGCGCGCCGTTTTGGCCGTTGCTCACATTGCGTACACCGATTGAGCACCCTCTGGTAGTCACGTCCTTGGCCTCGACCGCCATACGCGATGACGACGACGTAACCAACACGATTGGAGGGACAGAATACACACGACCGAAGGATACGTCCCAGTTCTTCGTCGCCTGCGGTTGCAGCGTCGCCGTTGCCACCGATATATATCCGCGGGAGACCGAAGCCACCTTGCTTATTTCTAGGGATACGGAATGCTATCTTATTCCTACACCGTAAACTTCTGCACCCTTTACTCCCTTATTCGTGCGATAAGAGATGGATATGTCAGAATTGTAGCTTATAACCATTTGGAAGTTGACGGCATCGCCTCCTGGCACCGTTGAATATAGACGTTTTTTTGACGTTGCCAGCACTTCGTATGGCACGATAATAAATGGCCTCTCATCGCCAATGCCAACCACGTATAACCACGCGTATCGCGATAGATCGGGTACGTTCGCCGTGACCAATGAATCGATATGCTGTGGCAAAGAGGCGATCAACTCGCAACGGGATACGGAATGCCTACGCAGCTCCCTGAACGCTCCTCGACCTCGGGGCATGGGCGAACATATAGCGCTCGACGGCGGCCTGAGCCTCCTGGCAGATCGACTTGCGCGGCACGATGTAGTGCTCGTAGGCTGTGGATATGTCGGTGTGCCCGAGCATCATGGCCACCGTCTCGATGCCGACACCCGCCTCCACGGCCAGCGTCGCCCACGTGTGGCGCATGTTGGTCATGGAAACGTGCGGCAGGCCGCGCCTCTTGCACCAAGACGCGATCGACCGGGCTACCTTGTCAGGCGAAGCCTCCCCCGTAATCAGCCCGCTGCCTTTGAGCTGCCTCAGCCTTCGAACCGCGAACCGGGGCAGGTAGCAGGCGCGGTTGGACTTGTCGGTCTTCGTGCGCACGGTCATCGTCTCGCCGCGCACCGTCTGGCGCGACTTGCTGACGCGCACCTCGCCGGTCTTGAGGTTCACGTCGCTCCACTCGAGTGCGCAGACCTCACCGCGGCGCAGCCCCAGCGTCACGGCGCAGATCGCCACGGC
Organism: Enteroscipio rubneri; assembly: GCF_002899715.1. Classification (GTDB taxonomy): domain Bacteria; phylum Actinomycetota; class Coriobacteriia; order Coriobacteriales; family Eggerthellaceae; genus Enteroscipio; species Enteroscipio rubneri. The sequence goes on from NZ_PPEK01000026.1 coordinate 1,535, forward strand.
CTCCATCGGATGACCCCACATCCCGCGCAGCATCTCGGCCACCTCGCGCGCGTCGAGGGTCTCGGGGCGGTAGGGCTCCTTGGCAGGCAGCTCGGCGTAGACGGTGGGGTCTGCGATGCGCAGACGCTGCTTGCGAATCCACCACCGGACGATCTGACGTAGGCACTTGTAGGCCTTCTCAGCGGCACCCGGCCTCTCGAACCCGTCGATCCACGTCTGCACATCGTCTGGGTCTATCTCCTCGATCTCGAGCGAGCCCCAGCGGGGCAGTACGTGGAGGCGCACGGAGCTGTCGTATCCTGCCACTGTGGAAGGCGCCCTCCGTGTTTCCTTCTCCGGGAGGTAGTGCTCGGTGTAGATGGTTGCGATGTCCATGGACAGCCCCTTTCGATGGTGAAAAATCCCACGCATGTTTGCACTCGATACGAGTGTACATGCACGTGGGATTTTGCGATCTTGCGCATGCATCAAACAGGTGACAGCGGCTGCATCATGAGGTCTGATGGCAGGGAGGTGGTGAAGTGGGTTTGGACGCGACGTGGGCGTTGCGCGACCTATGCTATCTCGTCTTCGGAGTCGGCAGTTTCGCGGGCGTGCTTTATGCAATCCTGTCGAGCCGCCGCAAGGAATCAGGCGACGAGCGCGAACGCATCGTGCGCATCGACGCCAACGTGAGAGAGACGAGAAACGACGTGAGCGAAATCAAGTCCGACGTTCGAGCGGTTGACAGAAGCTTGCACGAAGTCACGTCGCGAGTGGCGGTTCTGGAGAGCAATTGCAAGAAAGCGCATGACAGGCTCGACAGGCATTCGGAAAGACTGGATGAACTTGAAAGAGGCAAATCATGAACAACGGTTGGAACACCGAGCGGGTCATTGCCGTGACGCGCATCGCATGCACGATGGCCGCTGCTTTGGCGGCTGGATTCGGACTTGCGTTGGATGCTGACGCGCTTTACACGGGCTGCGCGGCACTGCTAGCGACCGTCTGCTATGTCTGGAGCTGGTGGAGCAACAACAACATGACCAAAGCGGCCCAAGAGGCGCAGAGGTACCTGGACAGCATTAAGGCATCAGAGCACATGGGAGAGGAATACTGTACGGGGGTCGAAAACGAGGAGCCGTTCGACCAAACCCCGGAGGCAATTGACGATGACGACTGCGCGTGACTTGCTGAGCATCGCTGCTTCTCAGATCGGCGTTAAAGAGAACCCGGCCAATAGCAATAAAGTCAAATATGCCGAATGGTATGGGATGAACGGCCAGCCCTGGTGCGACATGTTTGTTTCATGGTGCGCCTACCAAGCTGGGGCGCAGAATGCTGTCGGCAAATTCGCCTATTGTCCTTATCATGCAGACTTCTTCAAAAAGGCCGATCGCTGGATTAACCGAGAAGACAAACCCCAACCAGGCGACATCGTATTTTTCGCCAACAAAAAAACCGCGTGTCACGTTGGCATCGTCGAGACACGGAACGGATCGTCGAGCGTAACCACTATCGAAGGCAACACGGCCGTCGACGACGATGCCAACGGCGGGCAGGTCATGCGTCGAACACGCCCTTACGGCACCATCGGCTCTTCCTGGTACATCATGGGTTTCGGTCGGCCTGCCTATGACGGCATCAGCACGTCTCAGACGGAAGAAAAACAAGCTGATATGACGCCGGACACGACGGTCGAAGTGCAGATGTATCTCAATAAAACGTATGGTGCAAGCCTCGCCGCTGACGGGATATTCGGTCCGAAGACCAGAGCATCAATCGTCACGCAAGTACAGCGTAGTATCGGAACGATCGCCGACGGAATGTTCGGTCCTAATTCCAAAGCTGCCTGGGGCTCGAAGGTGCTACACAACGGATCGCGAGGCAACCTAGCAAAGCTATCCCAAATGATGCTCGTATGCCGGAACTACGATGTGGGGCCTTGCGGCTGCGACGGCGAAATAGGCGTCGACACCACGTCTGGAATCAGATCGTTCCAATATTCCAACAAGCTTGCGATCGATGGAGAACTGGGCAGAGAGACGGCCGCCGAGCTTTTTGGCTAGCAGCCTCAAACGCTTCATCCTATCCTTTACCTGTTCGCTGCTGAGCAATGACCTCGATTGCTTCGACCGACGTTTTCCTCATGTCGTATCGACCATTCTTTGCTCCAAGTGCAGCCATCAATCAAGCGTAATGCTCAAAACCAGTATGCGTGGGACGCCGCCCACGCATACCCACATCCAAAAAGAGCCCGTCTTGTCCCACCAAAGCCCATACTCGAAAAAAACAGCCTTGGAAGGGCAGGCTGACTTAATCGCGCCACTCTTAATCCCATGATCCTGGGTTTTGATCCAGAGAATACCCTTTTCATCGTGACTCGCTACGAGCCCGAAACATCTTTTCATGGACCATCCGGACTCAACAACAAGCCCGAAATCGCCACCATGACGGGGCCCGCAGGTCGAACCTGCGGGCCCTTCCTCATGCCCCCTACCCGCGTGCGAGCTTGCGGGCGCCGAAGTACGTCACGGCGAAGTACACGCCGTACACCGCGAGGAACGCTCCGGCGCAGGCGAGCGCCATCGAGGTGATGTCGAGGTGCCCGAACACGGCCACGACGTCGGTGACCACCACGAGCGCGCACGCGGAATGCGCCACCGCCAGCAGCAGCGGGAACAGGAAGTACACGAGCACCTGGGCGAACAGCGCCCCGTCGATCATGCGCTCGGGAGCGCCCAGCTTGCGCAGCAGCCCGTAGCGCTGCGCGTTGTCGGACGCGTCGGACAGCTGCTGGATGGCCAGGATGGCCGCGCAGGCGATGACCAGCACAAAACCGAGGTAGATGGCCAGGTACGCCACGATGGTTGAGAGGCTGATGCTCTGGTCGAAGACATCGGCGCGCGTCATGGACAGCGTTACCGGCCAGGTGTCGGGGTTGTCGGTATCCGACACGGCGTCCATCATCTCGCCGAACGCGGCCTCGTCCTCGTCGCTTCCGCACTGCACGTTGAGGATGGATTGGAGGATCATCGAGCCGGCCGACACGGCCTCGTCGGGCACCACGAGCGTGCCCGTGTTCATGGGAAACGGCGTGGTCTGCAGGCAATCGTCCCGGAATTGGGCCACGCGCAGGTCGTGCCCTCCCACGGACAGCTCGGTGCCGCGTTCCACCACGTCGCGGTAGAACCCGCTCGTGATGTCGGAGTCGCTGAAAACGGCGCACTCCCCCGCGCCCAATTCGAGCCCCGGCCGTCCCGCCAGCTCGAGCGTCGCGTTCACCTGCGACAGCTTCGCCACGTACACGGGGTACGCGCCGTAGCCGCTGTTGATGGACGCGCCCGCGTAGTCGGCCAGCACAAGACCGCTCGCGCGCTCCACGTCGTCCAACACGAGGTCGTCGGCAGGGTCGACCAAGAGATCGACCTGCGCCATGGCGGACGCGACCGCATCGAAGTCGCCCGCGCCCACCGTCGTCACACTCGCGCGCAGCCCGGCCGCCATATCGTAGCCTTGCCGCTCGGCGAAGGCCCCGAAATCGCCCAGCTCGGCAGGCTGATAGCCCGCCTCGGCGTTGTACGAGCCGAACGAGGTGGACACGCTGGCACTGTAGTCGGTGCTCCGGTCCAGCGAGCCGTCGATGGCGTTGCGAATGCCGATGCCGCCGCACACGCTGGTGATGGCCAAAAACAGCACGAGGCACACCACCGACAGCGACGCGAAGGTGGTGTTCACCTTGGCGTTCAGCTGCCGCAACGTGAACATGTTGAGCCCCCGCAAGTACAGCGGACGGACGAGCTGCACGAGCTTCAGCAGAAAGCCCGACAGCGCGTAGAAGAACAGCACCGTGCCCAGGCACACGAGCAGCGTGGCCGCCGCGAATTCGGGCGAGGGCTCCATCAGCCCGTTGTCGATGAGCAGCTTGTACGACACGCCGATAGCCACGAGCGACGCCGCGAACAGGACGAGCGACAGCGGCAGGCTGGTCAGCCTCATCTCCTCGTTCTTGCTCTGCGCATGCAAAAGGTCGATGAGCTTCGCCCGCGCCACCGTGCGCGCGTTCAGCAGCGCGGCGACCAGGAAGATGGCCGCGAACACGATGGCGGTCTTCACAAGCGCGTCGGCCGAGAACACGAACGCGAACCCGCCGGCCTCGGCCACGTCGGCCTGGAACAGCGCGCTCGTGAGCTGCAGCAGCAGCTGCGACAGCCCGATGCCCACGACAAGGCCCACCGCAAGCGACGCGGCGCCCACGATGAGCGACTCGAGCGCCACGATCTTCACCACGTCGCCCGTGCTCATGCCCAAAGTGAGGTACACCCCGAACTCGCGCTTGCGCCGCTTGACAAGGAAGCTGTTCGCGTACACCACGAGAAACACGAGCACGAACGCGATGAACACCGACACGCCACCGATGACCATGCCCAGCAGCTCGAACATCTTATCCTGCGTCTCGGAGAACGCGAGCACGCCCTGCTGGGCCGTCATGGAGTTGAACGCGTAGAACACGGCCACCCCCAGCATGACCGTGAGGAAGTAGATGCCGAAGTCCGCGAGGGACTTGCGCACGTTGCCGAGCGCGAGCCTAGCAAGCATGGCGCGTCACCTCGTTCGAGGCGGCCTCGTCCTCGCCCGCGCCACCCATGCTGGACACCACGTCCACGATCTTTCGGTAGAACGCCGCGCGTTCGGAGCCGTTGCGGCGCAGCTCGCCGAACAGGCCACCGTCCTTGATGAAGATGATGCGGTTACAGTAGCTGGCCGAGAACGAGTCGTGCGTGACCATGAGGATGGTGGACCCGCGCTCGTTGAGGTACGCGAGCGATTCGAGCAGCTGGCGCGCCGACCGCGAGTCGAGAGCGCCCGTGGGCTCGTCGGCCAGCACGAGGTGCGGGTGGGTCACCGTGGCGCGCGCCGCGGCCACGCGCTGCTTCTGGCCGCCGGACATTTGATAGGGGTACTTCTGCAGCACGTCCACGATGCCGAGCGCACGCGCCGCCTCCTGCACGCGCGGATCGATCTCGCGCGCGGGAACGTTCTGAATGGTCAGCGCCAGCGCGATGTTCTCGTACGCCGTGAGCGTGTCGAGCAGGTTCGAATCCTGGAAGATGAACCCCAGATCCTCGCGGCGGAACTTCGCCAGCTCCTTGCCCGCAAGCTTCGTCACGTCGCGCCCGCCGACGTGGATGCTGCCGCTCGAGGGCACGTCGATGGTTGCCAGGCAGTTGAGCAGCGTCGATTTGCCCGACCCACTCGGACCCATGATGCCGGTGAACTCGCCGCGCGCCACCGCGAAACTCACGCGGTCGAGCGCCTGCGTCACGCTCGCGTCGCGCTTGCGGCCCTCGATGCCGTAACGCTTGCCGAGGGCGCGCACCTCCACCACGGTGTCGGGGCGGACGGCCTGCTCGCCGTGCTTTCCTGCTGACATGGTTTCTCTCCTCGCTCTTCCGGGCCCAACCGGGGCCGCGCGCCGCAGCGCCGGCGCCGGTCGGGCCGCTCTCGGTTATGCCTCCTCCCAAGCTTAAAGGGGCGGCCTTACGCCTTCCCGCCCTGCTCCTTGCATTTTCCTTACCCGACCTTGCGCCGACCTTACGATCGCGCAAGGTCGGCCGCATGCCGGGGCGTTTGTGCTTTAATGGTGAGCGAAGAGAAAGGGGCGGCCGTGGCGGTGGACGGGTACGGCATGGTGGAGCGGCACGTGCGCGACAAGCGCATTTTACTTGTGGACGACGAGGCGGAGCTGGCCGGCATGGTGGCGGCCATCCTGCACGGCGCGGGGTTCTCGGCCGTGGACCGGGTGGGGAGCGGCGCGGAGGCGCTCGCGGCCATCGACGCGCGCGCCGCCTCGCCCGAGGACGCTTACCAGCTGTTCGTACTGGACGTCATGATGTCCGGCATGGACGGGTTCGACCTGCTCGCGCGCATCCGCGAGCGCCCCGCCTGCGCCTCCGTCCCCGCGCTGTTCCTCACGGCCAAGGACGAGCCCTTCGACCGCGTGAACGGTCTCGCCCTGGGTGCGGACGACTACATCGCCAAGCCGTTTCTGCCCCAGGAACTCGTGCTGCGCATCGCCGCGGTGCTCAGGCGCTGCTACGCGCAGGAGAGCCCGCTGCTGGAGCTGGACGCATGCCGCGTGAACTTCGCCACGGCCGAGGTGGAGCGCGCCGACGGGAGCACGGTGCTGCTCACCGCCAAGGAGCACGAGATACTGAGCGTGCTGGCGCGCAACGCCGGGCGCATCGTGACCATCGACGCGCTGTGCGAGGCGTGCTGGGGCACGTCGTTCGGCTACGAGAACTCGCTCATGGCGCACATCCGCCGCCTGCGCGAGAAGATAGAGGCCAATCCGTCCAAGCCTGTGTCGCTTGTGACCATAAAGGGCCTGGGCTACAAGCTGGCGGGGCGCTGAACCCATGGGACGGCGCCGCGGCCGCGCTGGCCGCGCGGCGAAGACCAGCTTCCCGCGCTTCTTCACCAAGCAGTTGTTGGCGTTCTTGCTGCTGGCTTTCGCGGTGGTGGTCGTGGACTTCTTCCTGTACCTGCTCATCGCCTTCAACGAGTCGGAGAGGAACTTCAACGACGGCACGCCCGCCACCACCGTGCGCGTCGTGGACGCGGCGCTCGCGCGACAGGAGGACGGCTCCTGGTCGCTTGCGCCGGACGGCGCCGAGGCGCTGGGTGAGCAGGGGGCGTGGGCACTGCTCGTGGACGGTGCGGGCGCGATAGCGTGGGAGCGCGACGCGCCCAGCGACGTGCCGCGCACGCTCTCGCCGGCCGACGCGGCCATGGCTGCGCACTACGGCAGTGTGGCCGACTACCCCGCCTTCTTCTGGAACCGCGACGACGGCCTGCTGGTGGTGGGGTTCCCGAAGGGCACGTACTGGCACATGGGCATGACGTACCCCGTCTCCGCCATCCGCAACCTGCCGCTGTACGTGCTGCTGCTCTTCACCGTCGACCTGGCCATCTTCTTCACGGTGTACCTGGTGTCGCGCCGGCGCACGCAGCGTGCCGTGGCGCCGATCTTGGACGCGCTGGACGGCCTGTCGGAGGGCCGCCCGTCCACGCTGCGCCTCAGGGGCGACCTGCACGATGTGGGCGAGCGAATCACGGAAGCCTCCGCCCTCATCGAGCAGAAGGACGCGGCGCGGGCGAACTGGATCCGCGGCGTGTCGCACGACATCCGCACGCCGCTCTCCATGATCCTGGGGTACGCCGACGCCGTGGCGTCCGACGGGCGGGCGCCCGAGGAGGTGCGCGCACAGGCCGCCGTCATCCGCACGCAGGGCCTGCGCATAGCCGACCTCGTGACCGACCTGAACACAGCCTCGCGGCTCGACTACGACATGCAGCCGCTCGACCTGGGGCGCATCCACGTGGCGAAGCTGCTGCGCACCGTGGTGGCCGCGCACGTGAACGACGGGATGGACGAGGCACACCCGCTGGCGCTGGAGGTGGACGCGGACGCGGCCGAGGCCGTGGTGCTGGGCGACGAGCGCCTGCTGACGCGCGCCGTCGAGAACGCGCTGGCGAACGCCCGAGTGCACAACGAGAGCGGCTGCAACGTGTCCATCCGGCTGTCGGTGCGCGGGGACCGTGGCGGGGAGAGGGCGTCGGGGGGCGTTGGGAGCGCAT
>NZ_PPEK01000027.1 GCF_002899715.1 Enteroscipio rubneri
GGCATGGCTCTCCTCCAATATGCTTCTTGTCTCGACAACTCGAATCATACCGGGGCGGGCCGTGCCCTCCTTCCTATCTGGACGCTATCCTGCTGTCAAAGTGCGCAAAAAATTGTACGTTACCATTTTTTACACGTTTGACCTGCTGTTTTATGCAGATTTACTCCCAATTGCCGTACAGGGCGGACATGGCGGCACCCCACGGACGGGGAGTAAAAGGTTCGTTGAGGGAGTAAATTGTCCCAGTTGCCTGTCCCAGCTGACCGAAATGCGCCCCAAAACTCAACTGAAACTCAACGGGGCGAAATATGGTGGCTTTTCAACAAAACCGCAGGTCAACAATGGGGAGTAAAAATTTACTCCCCCAAGCGATTCCAACGGCTTCAGCACGCTTCGAATGGTGGGTTTCAGGCATAAGAAAAGCAGGTGTTTCACTCCCAATTGCGGGGGTAAAGCCACCTGCTCACGTTTCAGTAAATATTTACTCCTAGAACTTGGCCTTCCAGTCGGCGTATTCCTCCGGCGTGATCTCTCCGGATTCCAACTCGTTTCGCTTCGCAGCCCAGGCCTTGAGCATCTGAGTCGTCTTGGGCGCCTTCTCAGCAGACGTGTCGATAGAAAGACCAGAGCCATCCTCAGCGGGCACGATTCCGAACTCATCCTCCAGCTGCAGAAGGAGGCCCAGAAGGTCACGAGCGTTCTCCACGCCGAAGTCCTTCAGGGCAAGCGGAGAGATGTCGAGGGCTTCGGCGATGGCTTCGATCTGAGGCTGCTTGGGAGTCCTGAAATCCGTCTCGTAGTGACGGATCGCACCCTCGGAGACGCCGATCTTCTCACCCAGCTCCCCCTGGTAGAGCCCGCGCAGCTTGCGGTAATGCCTGATCTTCTCGCCAGTCGTCATCTTCCCTCCTGAAAATCTAAACCTCGTAATTCTAGCACCGTACGCAAACGTACGCAATTTCTTGACAGTACGAAACCGTACGATTATGATTCGCTCATATCAAACGTACGTAATCGTACGATGTTAGGAGGGTAAATGAACCAAGAAGAAGGCAAGCCAACCATGCTCAACGCAGAGCAGGTCGCACAGAGGCTGAACATGTCGAAAGGGTTCGCCTACAAGATCATCCAGGAGATGAACGAGGAGCAGATCAAGAAGGGTCGTGCGGTGGTCAAGGGCCGCGTCCGCTCCGATCATTTCGAAGCAAGATTCTTTGCCGGTGATGAAGATGCCCGTATATAGAAGCGAGAACGGGACGTTCTACTCCCAGTGCTTCTACCGAGACGGCAGGGGCGCTAAGCGGCACAAGGTCAAGAGGGGCTTCGCCACCGAGCTCGAGGCGCTCATGTGGGAGAAGGACTTCCTAGCGGTTCACAACGGCACCATGGACATGCCCTTCGCGGACTTCGTCGACGTGTACGCCACCGAGATCAAGCCCCGCATCAGGGAGCACACCTGGCTGACCAAGGAGTACATGATCAAGGACAAGATCATCCCCTTCTTCGGGAAGATGAGGATGTCCGAGATCAAGCCCATCGACGTCGTCCGCTGGCAGAACCAGCTTATCGACCACAAGGATGCCAATGGCAAGCCGTACTCGGCCACGTATCTCAGGACCATCAACAACCAGCTAAATGCCATCTTCAATCATGCCGAGCGCTACTACGACCTGACGGGCAACCCCTGCAGGAAGGTAACGAAGATGGGCTCGAAGAAAGGCGGAGAGATGAACTTCTGGACGAAGCAGGAGTATCTGAGGTTCTCGGAGGCCATCATGGACAAGCCTCTTTCCTACTATGCCTTCGAGGTCCTCTACTGGACCGGCATCCGCTGCGGAGAATTGCTCGCCCTCACCCCATCCGATTTCATCTTCGAGACCTCGGAGCTCAGCATCACGAAGTCGTATCAGCGCTTGAAGGGAATCGACACCATCACCGAACCGAAGACCCCGAACTCCGTGCGAAGGATCGCCATGCCCAAGTTCCTCGCCGAGGAGATGAAGGAGTACCTGGAAGAATTCAGGGGCGACCTCGGTCCCCACGATCGCATCTTCGATGTTTCGAAGTATTACCTGACGCACGAGATAGAGCGCGGATGCAAGGAATCCGGCGTCAAGAGGATCAGAGTCCACGACCTGAGGCACAGCCATGTCTCTCTGCTCATCGAGATGGGCTTCTCCGCGCTGGCAATCGCCGATCGCGTTGGTCACGAGAGCACCGATATCACCTATCGCTACGCTCACCTCTTCCCGAACAAACAGACCGAGATCGCCAACGCCCTTGACTGCTCCAAGGAAGGCTAGCTATGCCCTGCCCCAACTCTGCACGCAAAAGGTCAAAGACCATGGCCTTCAGAGTGAGTCCGGAGGAATACGAGCAGATCACCAATTTGGCCAAGTTGAGCGGGATGGACAAGCAGGATTTCATCATGGCCAAACTGATGGACCACGAGATAGTCGTAAGACCCTCTACGAGGGTCTACAAGGCCCTGAAGGGCACGATGGCGGAAATCTACCAGCAGCTGCTCAGAATCCGCGCAGGAGGCGAACTCAGTGCCTCCGTTGAGGAAACACTGCTCATACTGTCCAACATCTTTGCCGGGCTAGAGTCATCTGAGGAGCCCGCCGAAATCGATATCGAAAACCAAAGCGTATGGGATTTGAAAAGAGAGTGAGGGTGTCCGTTTGTGGGGACAAAGGCTAGCAAGTTAGCGCCGTAGAATCCTCGAAGCACCCAGGAACGAAAGGAGCAATTATGGATAACAAGCGATGCGAAATCACCGTCGCCCTGTATGGCGATACATCAGATTGCTCTTCCATTCCTGATGCGATTGCTCCTCCTTCTCCTCAGTACTTTGTGGAGGCTTACGCGACGCGCGACGCTTTCGACGAGGCGTCGGGATGGCACTATCCCATCATCCTGCGTTTCGAAGAATGCGACATCCTAGTCGAAAGGGTTGCTTTAGGAGTGCGAGCTCGAAAATGTTCTGGTGATGCCCGAAAACTCATTGATGGAGTCTGCGTAAACGGAGAAAGCTGCAGCGAGTCTCCCTATTACTCTCGTGTTGAAATTGCTGGAATTTGCGCAGGAGAAACATATATCTCTCTAAGCAACTCACAAGAATCGGGAGAGCATATATCGCTTTTCCTGGAAGAGCATGCAATTTGCATTTCGTGAGAATATGCAATACGACACAAGTGCCCCCATCCCTTGACGGGGGCACTTGTGATTTTGGCTTCGATATCGCTACAGCCTTGAGAAAGCGTTCTTGATCATCTGCGACATCAAGACGCGCCTTTCCTTCAGGAAATCAAGGTATTCCATATTCTCGAATCCAAGCGGAAGGGCATTTTCAGTGCACGAGGTCTTGTATGCCTCATCGCCCAGCGCTTCTTTGAACTTTGCGACGTAGATTTTCGGATCTTCGTCGCTGATGTAAATGTTCTTCTGATAGTCGACGCAAACGAAATTTGCTCGACGATCCTTGGCGTATTCGTAAGGACCGTTCTTCAGGAAGTTCGCTGGGAACAGGTGATGCTTGTCATATGCCTTCTTGGTACCGCTGCTTGCGGGTAGGAGAAGTTGCGCCACGGTGCTGGTGTTAAAGAGCACGCGAGATCCCAGCACTACTTGGGCAGCAAGGAAACCGTTCCAGACGGGACCGCTTGCTTTGTTTTTATCCAGCTCATTGGGAAGAGTTACACCGTAATAGTCGTCGGTCAAACGCGATGAGATTTCGTTTTCGATCCAGGCGCAGAAAGCATCCGCATCGGTAAGCTCGTCGATAGAATTCATCTGCTGCTCGAAAACCGACTCGAAATTGCCCGTGTACATCTGGGTCAAAATCGCCATGGAGAACCAGCGTTTAGCGATGCGCTGCAACTCCATGCCGGTAATTCCGAAGCGGTGCTTTGCAATGAGCGTGATTGCGTAAGTCAGAGGTATCGTGTTCTCGGAACTGACCATCCCCCCGTTCACGTAGCCAGCCTCGCCGAGGGCATTGATGAAGGCATGCCAATCGTTCAGGTCGAGGACCTTGTCGAGGGCCGCGTCGAACTTCTCGAAATTCTCCTCACGCTTAGCAACGCTTGTCTCGCGCGTCTCCAGATCGCGACCATTGAGGATGAGGCGGGCATAACGCAATCTGCCACGACCGAAACCAAGGCCAACGGTCGCCCTGATCACATGGCTCGGCTTAATCGTTAGAAGCGCGTTGTAGGAAGTGCCGACACCTGGCTTGTGGCTGTCCTCGCACCAGTCCTCAATACGCTGCCTTGTCTCAGGCTCATATACGGAAAGAAGAGTCATGATGAAATCGTCTTCATTCAGCTTCGTGCCACCGGAGTTTACGCGGATGAAGATCTGCGACATCTGCTCCTCATCGGCTTTGTTCGAAATCGAAAGGATGGGGATCACGTAGGTGGTTTCCAGGTTCAGAAGCTCGTTGATTCCGTCTTCAACGGCGGCTTCTCCGTCATCATCCAGCTCTGGCACTTCTCGTTTTGCATTGGCCTCATTCAGACGCTTGATGTATTCACGGCGGAACTTGGTAGCTTCGTTTTTCCTTTTAGCCTCAAACACCGCACTCAGGTCTGGGATGTATTTCGCGTCTTTAGCAATAGCGGCGTCCCAGGTATGGAACTCTCTCGCAATGGGGTCGTACGCGATTCGAATCGTCCTGTCAGAGAACGACTGATCTTTTACGGGCACGCCGTACATGGATGAGACCAGGGCCGTAAGGCGCTGCTGTCCATCGATGACGAGCTCTTTAGGGGTTGCATAGTTCTTTTCATTCAAGCCGATGGAGACTTTCTTCTCCTCCTGGTCATCTGGAGCCTCCCAAAGAATGCAGTATCCGATGGGATATCCGCGCAGCATTGAATCGAGCAGGTCGCGAACATCGCTATCCTTCCACACGAAGGGGCGCTGCAAATCAGGAAGGCCAACTCTTCCTTCAATAACGTCGCTAACTAGTTTTCCAACCGGTCGGTCAACTCTTGTAAACAATGGTTCAGCCATAGCAGATCTTTTTCTTCTACCGCAAACTAGATGTTTGCATAGTGGTACGTTGTCTCAACGTCGTATACGACATCATCAATAGCCAAAGCATCAAAGTGCTTTTGAGCGCATTCAATCTTCGCCTTCTCCGTCGGCCTCAGGTTCGGAGTTCCGTTTCCACCGCCCTTAGTCTCCATGACGAAGTAGACACGCTCCCTACCCTCGACCTCCTCGACGTACGCCCAGTCGGGGTTGTAGCTGCCAAGAGGGGTGTCAATCTTGAACTTGCTCGGAAGCTTGGCGAATACTTTCACTTGCTCCGACTGGTCAAGAGCAAGCGCGTAGGGCTTCTCGACGGTCGACGAGTCATAGACAACGTAGTTGTACAGGCTCTTGCCACTGGTCGGTTTCCAAGCATTCTGGTCAAGATAGGCTGTCAAATCCTCAACCGCCAGGATGTCCATGGTGTACCACTCGCTCTCAGGGAGCTTCGTGTACTTGATCCCCTGGGAAACTACCTCATTCTTCGCAGCTTCGATCTTCGCGGCGACTTGAACAAGGAAGGTCATCGGATCAACTTCGAACTCCTTCAATCGGCCGCATTCCTCAAGGATGCGTTTGATGGTCTTACGAGTGAGGCCGACGGCATCCTGAAGCTCGGAGATGGGATCAGGAAGGTCGTAGACACGCTCGATATCCGTGCGGACCACGGAGCGAGTGATATCGTCTTCCTTGGTGCTATCTCCGAAGAGGTCCTTCTTCTTGCGAACCGAGACGCCAGCGTCGCCGACCTCGAGGCCTGCGCGAATGCTCATCACTTCGAGTGGCTTAATCTTCGGCATGTGAGCGATGCCGTCGACGGCCTTCTCGACAAGAAGATCAGTGTCGATATCCATCTCGAAGCGCGTGGTCTGGCGAATGCGCTCCCAAAGCTGCTGGAAAGCAGGGTCCATGGACACATCCTTCTGCAGCTCAACCTCGACCTGATTGCCCTTGTCCTTGATCTGCAGCTTCTGGGACTTGTGCAATATAACGGCTTCGACCTGCTCTTTGACGATCTCGAGGCCCTCTGGCATCTCGAGCTCGCCATTCTCTGCAACCTGTTTCAATTCAGGCGTGATGGCGCCCTTTCCGTCAATCAGGCCCTCAGCTTTAAGTGCCTTGTAGATTTGCTCGGAACGCTCGAAGCCAAGCTTCTCGTCGTCTCCGTCTTCGTTCTTGAATTCAATTCTCGTAAAGGACTCTGGCGTGAGCACGCCGAATTTATAACCCTCGTGCTCGAACTCGGACTGGAGTCCGTCCGCAAAGGACTTGTACGACTCATTCGCGATAACGGTCAGCACGTTGACATCCGGATCGTAACTGCGCTCGCCGTCTTGGTTCACGGGCAGGCGGAGTCCGCGACCAATCTTCTGGCGCTTGGTCAGGGTGTCGGTGGTCTCCACCAGGGTGCAGATCTGGAACACGTTCGGGTTGTCCCAGCCTTCCTTCAGGGCTGAATGGCTAAAAATGAAGGCTACGTCCTTGTCGGGGTCCTTTCCGTCTGGGAAGGAAATGAGGGTCTCCTTCTTTTGCATGATGAGCTCGAACGCGGAGGAGTCGGCGCTGGTGCTTGCCCCCTCCTTCGAGTCCTTAAACTTGCCCCTGCCGTCTTTGGCGAAGTAGCCCTGGTGCAGCCCTTTTCCATCGATGGGAAGCGGAACGCCGGCTTTCTTGTAGCGTCTCTGCCACTTGTCGCTCGTCGCAATGCGGGCGTACTCTTCCTCGAATATCTCGGCGTATTCTCCGTTGTGAACGCTCGGCTCGTAGAGTCGGTACTTCTCGACCTTGTCGATAAAGAACAGGCTTAGGACCTTGATGCCGAACTTGTACAGCCTGAGCTGTGTCTCAAGATGGTCCTCAATGGTCTTGATGATCTGAGCACGCTTGATGGCTTCGGAGGCTACGTCTCCCAGCACGTCACCGGGCTCGAGATACTCGCCATTCTGGAACTCAACGAACTCGTCACCAGCAGCCGTACCGATGTTGCTGACGATCCAACCGCTCTCGTAGTCGCTGTTCTCCTTGGACTTCTGATAGAGGTCGTCGCCAGACTTGACAGTCACAGCCTTGCGCTTCTGACTGCCGTCGGCCTGTCTCACGTCGATGGTCAGCTTTGCCTTATAGCCGCTGCGCCCATCAGTGGAGTCAAGACGGATATACGCACCGTTGAGATCCTCCTGGGAGAGCACGGAGTCGACAACAATGCCCTTTACGAGACCGCGCTGGAACGCATCAACAGGACCCAGCTGATACAGCATGTTGTACGCTTCCTTGTGGGTCGCGGAATAACGAAGCACAAAGAGCGGATTGAGCGACTTGATGGCCTTCTTTGCTTTGGTTGTGTTATCGACGCTCTGAGGCTCATCGATGATAACGATGGGATTGCAGGAGCTCACCAGCTCCTGGGGGCTCCTGCCACCGATAAGCCTCTCGCTTGGACGGTGGAAGATGTTTGTTGTGCCCTTCTTCTCGTCGGAGTCGAGCTCCTTGTTGAAGGCGCCGATGTTGATGATCATTACCTGGATGGCGGATGACGTGGCGAAGTTGCCGACAGGCCCCATATCCTTTGAATCGTAGACGAAGAACTCCAATGGCTTCTTGTCGTAAAGGCTTTCGAAGTGCTTCTTGGTACTCTCGAAAGATTTCTTTACGCCCTCGCGGATGGCGATAGAAGGCACAACGATTACAAACTTGGTAAGCCCGTATCGTTTGTTGAGCTCATAGATAGTCCTGATATATACGTAGGTCTTGCCCGTGCCGGTTTCCATCTCGACAGTGAAGTCGCGCAGACGGCCATCAGTGAGCACCTCGGTCCTTGCAAGACAGTTGTCCTCCTGGACTGCATGGAGGTTCTCCTCAAGCTGCCTGGCGGAAACGCGAAGATTATTGGCATGACCCACGACAATGGCATCGCTGAACATGCCGCCAACGGTACCTGCAGTGAACTCTGACGACATGAACTCTTGGCCGCGGAAGAGATCGCATACTGCAGCAACGGCATCGACTTGATGCTCCTGCTCTGCCGAATATTTAAATTCCAAAGCCGGCATCCTACACCGTCCTCAGATCGATCTTCTTCTGAGTGCGCTCCTCAACACGCTTGAAAATTTGCAAAGCGTTAAGCTTCAGCGTGTCGTCAAGGATTGAGTCGAGCATCAAGACGCGATCGGGCTCAAGCTCCGCAATCTCGTTAAGGGTCTGCACGGTCAGTCCTGGCCTCATGCAGCAGATAAGCGCATCACCGGCAATCGAGTAGCATGCATAGCCATTGATTTCGGTCTTTTCAATTGGATACGTTAGCTCGAGGCCCCACTTAAGCATCATCTCAAATATTATGTCTTCGTCAGAATAGTTAGGCTTGATGCGATCGAGAACCAATTGACCCGGCGCAGGTTTCGTTATGCCCGACTCGTCCAAAACAAATACTCGGAATCCCGCATCTACACCACTGTCAGCGCCATCGAAAAGCGATGAATTCCTATTTACTAAGTCCTCTTCGATTTGCTCCCAATCCAGCCTCAGCCTTTCTTCCGCCAAACTGGTCAGCGAAGGCTCTAAACCTCTAGCGACTAGATAATCAATAGCATTTTTTGTAATCTTCTTGTTGGAGCCAACTGCAGTGCGAAGATTGTCCTCTAGACTCTCAGGCAGCTGAACCAGCAGCCAACGTACCTTTTTGCCCGCAGCCATTGAATATTTTTCAACGGCGTCGCCCGTTGTGCCAGAACCTGAGAAGAAGTCGAGAACGATATCTCCTTCTTTGAGTCCGAATGCAGAAAACAGTTTTATAAGAACATTCTCGTCCTTCGGATTGGAGAAGACCTTCTGGCCGAAAAGACGCTCGAGCCGCTTTGAGGCAGATCGGCCATCTTGATAGATCATACTTGTTAGACTTTGGTTTTCCGTATTCCTCAAATATGTTTTGTTATTAGGAGCAGTAGATTCGTCGTCACCGAAATGGACAAGGCCGGTACCGTCAAGAATCTTGCGCACTTTTCCGACAGCCTCATAAGCCCGCCGTCCGGTGCGGCTACCCCTCCAGCAGAGTCACGTCCAGATAGCGCCTCGAGCCCCACTCGCTCTCGGCCACGTA
>NZ_PPEK01000028.1 GCF_002899715.1 Enteroscipio rubneri
GCCCTGCCGCCGAAGATAGCCGTTCGGCGATGCGGATGGCAGCGCGCCTCCGTGCCCGAAAACGAGAAAAGGGCCCCTCTCGGGACCCTCCGGCTCGTCGGCCGCGCACGATGCGCGGCACGGAATAGCGAAAAGCGCCCTCCGCGAGCGCGACGCCCTACCCTCCCGCAGCCTGACGCTGCAGTACTCTCGGCGATGGCGGGCTTAACTTCCGGGTTCGGAATGGGACCGGGTGATCCCCGCCTCCATGGTCGCGCTCGCGGGGGGCGCTCCCCCGCGGCTCCTGTATAAGAGCCGCCCGGTGCGGCGCCTCCGCGCCACCCTGGCGGTTGCACAGCGCTCGACACGATCGATCGCGAAGCTCGATACAGCCTCGAAGAATGATGCATACTGGAAGAAGAGCTCGGGCTATTAGTACCGCTCGGCTGAGGCGCTCGCACGCCTTACACCTGCGGCCTATCGACCTCATAGTCTATAAGGGCCCTTACCGAAAAGAGAACTCATCTTGGAGACGGCTTCCCACTTAGATGCTTTCAGCGGTTATCCGTGCCGAACGTAGCTAGGCAGCCGTGCCGTTGGTCGACAACTGCTGCACCAGAGGTCCGTCCACCCCGGTCCTCTCGTACTAGGGGCAGATCTCCTCAATTCTCTTACGCCTGCGGAGGATAGGGACCGAACTGTCTCACGACGTTCTGAACCCAGCTCGCGTACCGCTTTAAATGGCGAACAGCCATACCCTTGGGACTGACTTCAGCCCCAGGATGCGATGAGCCGACATCGAGGTGCCAAACCTTGCCGTCGATGTGGACTCTTGGGCAAGATCAGCCTGTTATCCCCGGAGTACCTTTTATCCGTTGAGCGACGGCCATCCCACATTGGGCCGCCGGATCACTAGAACCTGCTTTCGCACCTGCTCGGCGTGTCTGCCTCGCAGTCAAGCCCGCTTGCACTCTTGCGCTCTCGGGACGGTTGCCGACCGTCCTGAGCGGACCTTTGCGCGCCTCCGTTACATTTTAGGAGGCGACCGCCCCAGTCAAACTACCCGCCTGGCACGGTCCCCGAGCCGGATCGCGGCCTCGGGTTAGGTCGCCGGAACGACGAGGGCAGTATTCCAAGGTCGGCTCCACGGGAACTGGCGTCCCCGCTTCAAAGCCTCCTGCCTATCCTCTACGCGCCGAGCCAACGACCAATGCCAAGCTGCAGTGAAGGTTCACGGGGTCTTTCCGTCCTTCCGCAGGTAATTCGCATCTTCACGAATAATACAATTTCACCGGGTCCATGGTTGAGACAGCGCCCAAATCGTTACGCCATTCGTGCAGGTCGGAACTTACCCGACAAGGAATTTCGCTACCTTAGGACCGTTATAGTTACGGCCGCCGTTTACTGGGGCTTAGTTTCAGAGCTTCGCTTGCGCTAACCCATCCACGTAACCTTCCAGCACCGGGCAGGCGTCAGACCCTATACGTCGTCTTGCGACTTAGCAGAGTCCTGTGTTTTTGATAAACAGTCGCTTGGGCCGTTTCGCTGCGACCCCCGCACGCTCCAGACGCGAAGTCCTTCACCCGCAGGGGCACTCCTTCTCCCGAAGTTACGGAGTCAGTATGCCGAGTTCCTTAACCATGGTTCTCCCGATCGCCTCGGTATGCTCTACCCGCCCACCTGTGTCGGTTTTGGTACGGGCGCCGATGTCCCTTCCTAGAGGTTTTTCTCGGAAGCATGGGCTCGCCGACTTCAGCTAGTGCCTTCGTCTCGCGTCTCAGGATGCATGCCGCGCTGATTTCCATGCGCGACTCCCTACACGCTTTCACGGGGACGTCCAGAACCCCGCCCGGCTACCCTTCTCCGTCGCCCCTTCGGTATGACGGTCCATCGGCGGTACAGGAATGTCCGCCTGTTGTGCATCGGCTACGCCTTTCGGCCTCGCCTTAGCTCCCGACTGACCCTGGGAGGATTAGCCTTGCCCAGGAACCCTTAGGCTTGCGGCGGCGGCGTTTCTCGCGCCGCTCTCGTTACTCATGCCAGCATTCTCACTCCCGCGCGGTCCACGCAAGGTCACCCTTGCGCTTCGCCCCCCGCGGGAAGCTCCCCTACCACTGAAAATTCAGTCCGCCGCTTCGGTGCCGTGCTTAGCCCCGTGTATTGTCGGCGCATGTCCACTCGACCAGTGAGCTATTACGCACTCTTTAAATGCATGGCTGCTTCTAAGCCAACATCCTGGTTGTCTGGGCAGACGCACATCCTTTGCCACTCAGCACGGATTTAGGGACCTTAGCGGGCGGTCTGGGCTGTTTCCCTCTCGAGCACACAGCTTAGCCCACATGCTCTGACTCCCGGACTCTGATCCACCGGCATTCGGAGTTTGGTTCCTGTCGGTAGGCGGTGAAGCCCCCTCGAGGATCCAGTGCTCTACCACCGGCGGAGAACGTCCGAGGCTAGCCCTAAAGCTATTTCGGGGAGAACGAGATATCTCCGGGTTTGATTGGCCTTTCACCCCTATCCACGGGTCATCCCCTCCGTTTTCAACCGAAGTGGGTTCGGCCCTCCACGGGGTCTTACCCCCGCTTCAGCCTGCCCATGGATAGCTCACCCGGCTTCGCGTCTGCGGCATGCGACTCATGTCGCCATCTTAAAGGCTCGCTTTCACTGCGGCTCGTTTCACAACTTAACCTCGCCGCATACCGCAACTCGCTGGCTCATTCTACAAAAGGCACGCCGTCACACTGCATGAGTGCTCCGACTGCTTGTAGGCGCACGGTTTCAGGTGCTATTTCACTCCCCTCTCGGGGTGCTTTTCACCTTTCCCTCACGGTACTGGTTCACTATCGGTCACAGGAGAGTGTTCAGCCTTGGAGGGTGGTCCCCCCTGCTTCGCGCCGGGTTTCACGTGCCCGGCGCTACTCGGGATCAGGCTTCGGAGGGGGCGCGGTTGTGCGTACGGGGCTCTCACCCTGTTCCGCCGGCCTTCCCAGGCCGTTCCGCTACCGCACCCCTTTGTAACTCCGTCCATGGTTTTAAGGCCCATGGTGCAGCCGTCCCACAACCCCGCATGCAGCAACGCCCTTAAAGCTTACACGTGCATGGGTTTGGGCTGGTGCGCTTTCGCTCGCCGCTACTCGCGCAATCTCGGTTGATTTCTCTTCCTCCGGGTACTTAGATGTTTCAGTTCCCCGGGTTGTCGCCGCGCATCCTATTTTATTCAGATGCGGGCGGCAGGGCATGACCCCTGCCGGGTTCCCCCATTCGGAAATCTTCGGATCAAAGGGTGTTTGCCCCTCCCCGAAGCTTATCGCAGCTTGCCGCGTCCTTCGTCGACTTCCTGTGCCAAGGCATCCGCCGTGCGCCCTTGGTATCTTCTTCCGCAATCAATCTTCTTGCTTTGGATGGGTAATCCATATCGATGCTATCGCGATCGTGAAAGATGCGCGCTCGCTTCGGGGCGCGAGCCCCTCGGCGAGCGTCATCGTTTCGTTTCGTGTCATAACGCTATGCAACTGTCAAGGTGCGCGGGGCGGGAGCCCCGAAAGCCGGATGCTGAGAAAGCCTGTCTGGATCGATGCGGGCGGACGCCGTGCACTCGGACGCCGATCATTCGTATTCTTCTGTTCCAGGCGGGGGAGCTTCGCTCGACCCCTCCGGACACGGTATGTGTCTCCCTAGAAAGGAGGTGATCCAGCCGCACCTTCCGGTACGGCTACCTTGTTACGACTTCACCCCCCTTACCCTCCACACCTTCGACGCCTCCGCCCCTAAAAGGGTTCGGCCGGCGGCTTCGGGTGCAGACGACTCGGGTGGTGTGACGGGCGGTGTGTACAAGGCCCGGGAACGTATTCACCGCGGCATGCTGATCCGCGATTACTAGCAACTCCGACTTCACGGAGGCGGGTTGCAGCCTCCGATCCGAACTGGGACCGGCTTTAAGGGATTCGCTTCCTGTCACCAGGTTGCGGCCCGTTGTGCCGGCCATTGTAGCACGTGTGCAGCCCAGGGCATAAGGGGCATGATGACTTGACATCGTCCCCACCTTCCTCCGGCTTGACGCCGGCAGTCTCCTGCGAGTCCCCAACTGAATGCTGGCAACACAGGACAGGGGTTGCGCTCGTTGCGGGACTTAACCCAACATCTCACGACACGAGCTGACGACAGCCATGCACCACCTGCGCTAGCTCCTCTCGGCCACCGGGTCTCCCCGGCTTCACTAGCATGTCAAGCCCTGGTAAGGTTCTTCGCGTTGCTTCGAATTAAGCCACATGCTCCGCTGCTTGTGCGGGCCCCCGTCAATTCCTTTGAGTTTTAGCCTTGCGGCCGTACTCCCCAGGCGGGATACTTAATGCGTTAGCTGCGGCACGGAGGGAGTATCCCCCCACACCTAGTATCCATCGTTTACGGCTAGGACTACCAGGGTATCTAATCCTGTTCGCTCCCCTAGCTTTCGCGCCTCAGCGTCAGTTGCGGCCCAGCAGGCTGCCTTCGCCATCGGTGTTCTTCCCGATATCTGCGCATTCCACCGCTACACCGGGAATTCCGCCTGCCTCTACCGAACTCGAGGCCTCCAGTTCGGAACCCGGCCGGGGGTTGAGCCCTCGGGTTAGAGGTTCCGCTTAGAGGCCCGCCTACGCGCGCTTTACGCCCAATGAATCCGGATAACGCTCGCCCCCTACGTATTACCGCGGCTGCTGGCACGTAGTTAGCCGGGGCTTCTTCTGCAGGTACCGTCATGGTTTCTTCCCTGCTGAAAGCGGTTTACGACCCGAAAGCCTTCATCCCGCACGCGGCGTTGCTGCGTCAGGGTTTCCCCCATTGCGCAAAATTCCCCACTGCTGCCTCCCGTAGGAGTCTGGGCCGTATCTCAGTCCCAATGTGGCCGGTCGGTCTCTCAACCCGGCTACCCGTCGAAAGCACGGTGGGCCGCTACCCCGCCGTCTACCTGATGGGCCGCGACCCCATCCCCTACCGTCTGGGCTTTCCCCTCCCCGCCATGCGGAGGGGAGGGAGCATCCGGTATTAGCCTCGGTTTCCCAAGGTTGTCCCGGAGTAGGGGGCAGGTTGGTCACGTGTTACTCACCCGTTCGCCACTCTATATCCGTCCGAAGACGGTTTAATCGTTCGACTTGCATGTGTTAGGCACGCCGCCAGCGTTCATCCTGAGCCAGGATCAAACTCTCCGTTCAAACGGAAGCGGGGTCTCCCCCGCGTTCGATCTCTGCTTGTTTCTTGCCGCCTCGCGCCCTCCCTCGTCGGTCGGGCGGGACGGCCGGGGTCCGATACAACGGACATCCGCTCTTGTCTCGCTTCGATTCATTCTGGCTTCTCAGTATCCGGTTTTCAAGGTTCCCGCGGTCCCCCGAAGGGTCCCGCCGCGTCAGCCGGAGCCGAACGCGCAAGGAGATACATTACCTTCCCGCAACCAACCTGTCAAGAACTTTTTTCGAAAACTTGAAAAGTTTTTCGA
>NZ_PPEK01000029.1 GCF_002899715.1 Enteroscipio rubneri
CGGGCATGGCTCTCCTCCAATATGCTTCTTGTCTCGACAACTCGAATCATACCGGGGCGGGCCGTGCCCTCCTTCCTATCTGGACGCTATCCTGCTGTCAAAGTGCGCAAAAAATTGTACGTTACCATTATACTCATTTAAAGACAGGACGGCATCAACCATAGATCGCTTCATCAATCGATAATCGCGTGCGCCGCTAACTAGCTCAATGTCAGAAACTTTGTTTATAAGGATAGAATGCACGCGCAAAAAACGAACGGATGCGCGGCTCTCCTTTGCGGTTAGTCCTATAGGTTGCTACATTGTCGCATTCACACTCGAGAAGGATGTCGTACATCTGCGGCAGCAAAACCGGAGGATCCTGTAAATCCGCATCCATGGTGGCAATATAGTCACCAGAAGCTGCGCGGAGGCCAGCAAGAAGAGCGGATTCTTTTCCAAAATTACGAGAAAAGGAGAGCCAGTGAATAGTACACACCCCCCCCCGGCCTAAGCAGATGACTTAATGATCTCAAGAGTAGAGTCGGTTGAGCCGTCATCGACAAGAATAAGTTCTACAGATAGACCCTGATGGTCAGTTTTGATTTTGCTGATTGCAGCATTTACTTCATTGAAGAAAAGTGGCAGAGTGCCTTCTTCATTGTGGCACGGTGCGATAATGGATAACATAGGCATTTCTATCACTTCTTTCTGGTGAATACTTCAAGTGCAATGCTTTTTATTCACCCGCCAAATGCTTGCTTTAATAGACAAGTACCGTCGTGCCGCTAGGGATAACATCGTAGATCCATCGAGCATTGTCGATATTCAGTCTCACACATCCATGCGAGGCGCTTATGCCGAGGCGACCATCCTGTATGTTGTTCATACTTCCCGGCTGATAGAGAACGGAATGGAAAAGGTAGTTTCCGAAGAACTGCGTCCAGTACCAGCACGTATACCCCGATCCAAAGGAAAGACCGCGTGATCCTACAGTGAACACCCCTTTAACAGTCGGGGTTGATACAGCCCCTGTTGTACAAGGCCAATACTTGCTATACGACCAATTTCCCCGACCTCCATTGAAAATGCCTACTTTATGCGTCGAACAATTTACGAGAATCAGCCACGATGTTCTACTCGACAGCTCATTAGCCTTATTAAGCATTGCCCGCTGATCAGCAGGTAAAGGATCATACGTAGTTTTTGCAAATGTAAACCGCTGAGATGCCAACCCTTCATCGGTTGATATATTTACGTTTGCATAGTTTTGCGCCACACCTCCCGCAACGCTGAGAACGAGCGCATCGTTTAAGGCAGAGACCACTTTAAATCGCCCGTCATGCTGGTAGACAACGCGCCACTTCTGGGCAAGCGTATTGTTGGAGGAATACTGCTGAACATTTGCCCCCGTTATTGCTTGAGCGGATTTAACGTCCAGAGCTTTACCGCTGTTCGCATTTAGGAATGTATAAGTACCATCGTTGTTACCGACGATCTTCCATTTTTGCGCACCGGTATTGTTGCTGGTATATGTTTGTACATTAGCTCCATTTGCCAGAGAGGCGGCAGCCGTGTCGATCACCTGAGATGGGTCCTGACAGCTGCGGATCATATAATATGCTCCGCTTGCAAGCGGAGCCGCACCAGAGAAGGCGAACTGTTGGGCGTTCGATCCGTTCGCAGCATACGTTTGGATGTTCGCTCCATTCGCAGTCGAGGCTCGGCTCACGTCCAAAACAAGACCGGAAGCGACGTTTGTCAATACTATCGCTCCGTTTGCAATTGACGGCATCCACCACTGTGTATTGTCACCGGATAGGCTTCTCTGGCATACGTTTCCGCCCCCGTCGGCGGCAAGGTACTTTCCCGAAACTACAGATTGGACGGTATAGGTGTTCGCCTCCCCATCAACCAAAGAGACTTCCCATAGTTGCGCATGACTGGCATTACTCTCATACAACTGCACATTGGCACCCTCGGCAGTGGAAGCAGCTACCACATCGAGAGCCATCACCGGTTTAAGCATAGAACGGATGGTACACAAGCCCTCCCCTAGCAGGTTCGTGCGTTTTACCAAATTGAATTGCTGAGCGTTCGTGGCATTCGATTCAAACACTTGGACGTTGGCGCCATTCGTCATCGATCCAGCTGCGATATCAAGAGCAAGGCCGTTGGCCTTCGAAATGGCTGTATAGGTACCATTAGAGTTCGCCCGAATCGACCATTTCTGAGAATCAGTCCCGTTATAGGTGTATTGCTGCACATTAGTACCACTCACCAGATTGGCACCAGCCACATCAAGGCATTTATTGCTTGCTGCAGTTTCAATACGATAAAAGCCGTCAACGTACACGAAACGAAATAATTGGGCGGGAGACTTATTTGCGGAGTAGAGTCTGATGTTCGCACGATCGTTTAAAGATGCATTTGCAACATCCAGCACATATGACCCATTAACGGATGAGGCAATTTCATAATAGCCGTCTTCTACCACTTTGTCGCACTTCGCAACTGCCGGTGAATTCGGTAAGAAATCAAATGACTGAGCTCGAGATGAATTAGCATCGAATATCTGAACATTCGTGCCGTTAGCGCTTCTCGCTCCAGCGACATCCAAAACCAGCTCTTTTTTTAGTGCAGAAACCACCGTAAAAGAATCGTCGTCGCTCTTTATCACGATCCATTTTTGAGCGTAAGTGTCGTTTTTTTCATACTGATGGACGTTAGTCCTTGCCTTCGCGCTGCCGGCCGCGACATCAAGGGCCTTACCCGACCCCTCATTGATAAAAGTTACGTATCCTTGCTCATCATGGACAACCCTCCACTTCTGAGCATTGGTCATATTCGATTCATATATTTGGATGTTCGCATAATTTGAGCAGGACGCAGCCTTCACATCGAGGACTTGTCGGTTGGCCAGCCCCGTCTTGACAAGGTATACGCCATCGGGAAGCGCAGCAGCGTTATCTGCCGCAAGGACATCGATATCCGTCCTTTCTGCGTTCTGCATGCTTGCAGCCTCTTGCCCTGCCGTTGTGGACATCGAGGAACCGATGACGTTTTGAAGCCCGTTGGCATCTTCGGTCTGCATTGATTCCGAATCATCCGAGTCCCCGTTTGCAAGAGTGCCTTCGCTGGTTTCTCCGTCTTGATCAACCGCATCTGCATTATCGGGAGATAACGGCTTTTCCTGAACGGGAGGCTGCGTGCTATCCGCAGGAACAGATAATGTCCCGTCGGACTTTTCGGGTACCACTTCTTCCGCAAGCGCCTCAGGGCAAAGGCCAAGCGTCAACACGAACGCAAGAAACACGGAAAGAAATCTACTCTTCATGCTCGCCCCCAACGAAAGTTTATCTTTTGCATAAATTATAAACGAAACTTTATCCTGTTTTCCCCTCGTGTTTATCCAGACCGAGTCAAGTCTTTAATGAGTTACCTTTAGCTTCCACAAAAGCACAAGAGGGGCCGATTAAGTTTCTCTCGTGCCTACTTATTCTCAAAACAACTACCGAGACGTCAGTCCGAACCTCTGTGCAGCGCTGCCGTTGGAGGCGTAGAGCTGGACGTTGGCGCCGTTGGAGGCGTTCGCGGCCGCCACGTCGAGGACGCAGGCGGGGTTGACGGCCGAGGCGATCTCGAACGACGAGCCGGCGGCGCGTATCAGCC
>NZ_PPEK01000030.1 GCF_002899715.1 Enteroscipio rubneri
CGGGCATGGCTCTCCTCCAATATGCTTCTTGTCTCGACAACTCGAATCATACCGGGGCGGGCCGTGCCCTCCTTCCTATCTGGACGCTATCCTGCTGTCAAAGTGCGCAAAAAATTGTACGTTACCAGGTAGAATGATATTTCATTGTGTCACGCGTTGACTTGATCTTGAGTGGGAGTGCAGCATGCAGGCAAGCGGATGGGGGTTGACCTTCATGGCCGCCATCATCGTGGCGGGGGCCGTTGTCTGCCGTTTTAGAAACGACGGAGCGCATTCCGGTCGCGCCGCCGCGCTTTCACGCGCGTCTCGAGTCTCGTTTGCGACGCTCGCACTGATCGCGCTTGCTTTCGCGGGTACCGTGCTCATGGGCCAGCAGCTGTGGGCGGCGCCGATGTTCGCAGTGGGGAGCATCGTTGTGCCGCTGGCGGTGTACCTGGCAATGGATCCGCGTCCGCGTTCGGCGAAGCCGGTCGCGCGCTCGGGGAGCCGCCCGCGCGAAGCAGGGCTGAGTGCCGATGCGATCGAGCCTGCTTCTTCTTTCGTGCCGCTGAGCGTCGGTCGTCCCAAGTCCTCGCAAGGGTCCTTCAGGACGCCCCGCACGATCGGCGGCGAACTGCGCGTTCCTCCCGATAAGGTTCCGACGCCTCTCGGCCGTTCGGCGTCGCCGGTGTCCGGATGGGATTCCACGGCTGCGCTCGCGGCTTCAATCGCGACGGTATCCTCTGCCGCATCTGCGCCTGTCGAAGCAAATCCGACTTCCGGTGCTGATGCGCTCGGCGAAAGAGGCGCTGCCGCCAAGTCGGGTGTGCCTTCGGAGCCGAGCGCGGCCGCCGATGCGAGTCTGGCTGCTGAATCGAGCGCGCCCGCCGAGACGAGCGTGCCCGCTAAACCGTCCACGGCCGCCGATGCGACCAAGCCTGCGGAGCCGAGTGCGCCCGCTGATGCGAGTGCGGCCGCGAAACCGTCCACGCCGTCCAATGCAAATGCCTTCGCAAGCGGGTCCGCAAGTTCGCATGAGCATGCAGGCGGTTCCACTTGCACCCGCGCTCTCGACTCCGTTCCCGACCCTGCTCCTGTTCCCGAAGCGCACGCTCCGCGCAGCCTCGAGTACTCCGATTGCTTCAAGAAGGCTCGCAACCTCAAGATGAAGGGTGCGCATGCCGTTGCCGCTCGGCTTTTCAGGGAAAGTGCCGATCGCGCACCCGATGAAGCTCAGCGGAGGAAGGCCGAGTTCGAGGAGCTTGCATGCTACGTGTTGGCCGGCCAGCACGATCGGGCGCGTGCGCTCGCAGACGAATTGCGGGTGTGCGGCGACCATTTGACCAGCGCCGAGCGCATAAAACTTGATGCGGTAGCGAGGATGATCTAGATGGCTGCTGCGCATCGCAGGGAGGCGGATCGTCCGCGCGCGAAGCTGCGCACGGCTCCTGACTATGCCGTCGTCGCTGTGTGCGGCGTGCTGGTTGCCGCTTGCATGGTGCTCACCACTTCGGCGATGCCTGCAGAGGTGCAGATGCCTCCCGAGGAGGCCGCGCCCGCCTCCCAGCCGGAACCTCAGGCGCAACAAGCCGACGTTGCGGAGGGTGAGGTCATCGGGAGCTATCAGGCCATCTCGCAAAGCACGAATGCCGATCGCGCCGAGAACCTCCGCCTCGCTGCAGGGGCGATCGACGGCGTGGTCATCCAGCCGGGCGAGACGTTTTCGTTCAACGATCATGTCGGCGACGTCGAACAGGACTCGCGCTACCGCGCTGCACCCGTCATCGTAGGCGGAGAAACAGTAGAGGGCGCCGGCGGCGGCATCTGCCAAGTGTCCACAGCGCTCTATATCGCCGCCCTGAAAGCCGATCTGGAGATCGTCGAGCGTCATCCGCACTCGATTGCCTCCGATTACGCGCCGGTCGGGCTCGATGCCACGCTTGTCTACGGCACCATGGATCTGCGAATCAAGAACGCGAGCGAAGACCCCATGCGCATCAAGGCCATGGCGGTCGGCCAGACGGTGGAGGTTTCCATCATCGGTCAGCCTTTGGAAACGGGCACGACCATCGATGCGACGTCGAAGGTTGTCGACCAGTACGTCGACGACGACGGCGACCTCCATTATGTGGCGGAGTCGTATCGCGTCTACTATCTCGACGGGGTGGTGCAGTACCGGGACCTGATGCACACTGATACCTACTTCATTCCGCAGCCTTCCACGGTCGTTCTTTCTGAGGGAAGCGTCGATCCCTCGAAATAGAACAGGGGCTGTGCCGAGGTCGTTCCTTCGCTACAATGATACCGAGCAGGAAATGGGGTTATGCTATGACCGATTACAAGAAGAGAGACGCTATGGAAACGAATGAGACCATCCTCACCCGCAAGATCGTCGCCCTTGATGATCGGAAAACCATCGGAAAAATGAGCGATCTGCGCGTTGATTGCAATACGCTGGGCGTGAGCCACTACATCGTGAACAGCGCGAGCACGAATAGCCCGCTGGTCCTGCCTTATGACAAGGCCATAGCCGTGGGCGATACGTTCGTCACCATTCAGAGTCGCGACGATTTTTTGCCCACGTCAAACGATGCTCTCGGCATCGTGAACGACGGCTTCAAGCTTGTGGGCGTCGAAGTGTATTCCAAGACGGGCAATCGACTGGGTACCATAGCTTCCTATGAGTTTGACCCTGTCTTCGGCGCGGTGGCCGAACTCGTACTTGATTCCGGTGCGACGTTCTCGAGCGATCAGTTCGTGTTCTTCGCGTCCGAGTACGTGTTTGTTGACGACGGCGAGAGGACCGCAGCTGAGATGCGCGACGAGAAAGTAGCCGTTGCGGAGCCCGAAAGTGAAGTCGAGGTTTCCACGGATGCAGACTCTGCCGACGCGCGGTCTGGTGCAGAAGATGGCATCGAACCGGCTGAGGCGCAGGTTGAGGCCGAGCAGATCGAGGAAGTTCCCGACGACAAGGCTTCGGTGACGGTCGAAGTTGAAGTCGCTGAGGACACGGCCGAACCTGCGAAGGCTGCCGGGGACGACGAGGATACGGAACTGGTTGATTTCCTGCTTGGCCAGACGACGATCGAAGACGTCGCCAGTTCCGACGGCTCGTTCACGGTATCGAAGGGCACGGTGCTCACGTCCGGGATCATCGAAAAGGCTCGCGCGCACGATGCACTGCTCCTGCTTACCATGAGCGTGGACGCATAGAATCCAAGACGTCTGAAACTGGTTTTCCCTACCGGTTTCCCAATACGTATGACGAGCGGGCACCTTCGGGTGCCCGCTTTTGCAGTCGTGCGCCAAAAAATGTAACGGTTTGGCACGACACAGGCGATCTTTTTTCGAAGCGTAGTAAGGCGACCTGGGGGAAAGAGCAGGTAACGTACAATTTTTTGCGCACTTTGACAGCAGGATAGCGTCCAGATAGGAAGGAGGGCACGGCCCGCCCCGGTATGATTCGAGTTGTCGAGACAAGAAGCATATTGGAGGAGAGCCATGCCCG
>NZ_PPEK01000031.1 GCF_002899715.1 Enteroscipio rubneri
GGCTGATACGCGCCGCCGGCTCGTCGTTCGAGATCGCCTCGGCCGTCAACCCCGCCTGCGTCCTCGACGTGGCGGCCGCGAACGCCTCCAACGGCGCCAACGTCCAGCTCTACGCCTCCAACGGCAGTGCCGCCCAGAGGTTCGGACTGACGTCGGTCGTCTGACGCGGGGCTTTGTTTTGATGAGAGCTCTTTCGCTGGTATAGAGAGAGTTCGTGTCAAAGCCAGACGAGTCGGAAGCGTTCCCCCGATCGTTCTGCAGCTTTTTTGGACAAATGAGCGCAATGGGTAGCTTTGTCACAAAGCGCCCCAAATTTTGGTATGCTGAAATTATCCATAAATGCAGCAAAAACGTTGAATGGAGATTATGCATGAAGAGGTTAGGCGGCGCACAAAAAACTGAGCACGTGTTAGCTGCAAATCATCGACATGATGACAAGCGCGCCTTCTTTGGCTCAAATGAACCGCTTCGAGGTTTGACGAATGTACTTTTGGCATTCGTTCTTGCGTGTGGATTGGTGCCCGTGGCGACAGTGTTTGATAACCATGCTTATGCCGATAATGCCGCCGACTCGACTGCAGGCTCAGTACAGAAAAATGACAAAGAGATGATCATCGTCTATGAGGACGAGGCTCTTGGACTTGACGAAAGCTTGAACTCGAGTGCCCGTTCCGCGGAAACAACATTGCAGGACATCGGTGTCGTCGATCAGGAAGAGGTTGCTCCAACAACCGAAGGCCATGGCTCCGTCGCTCTGGCGCAGTTGTCTGACGATGTTTCAATGGATGAGGCTATCCAACAGGTGGAAGCGGCTCCGGGCATCGCATACGCACAGCCGAACTACGCGTATTCGCTGCTTGCAACCACCTCTGATCCGTACTGCGTGTCTGATGCGGCAGGGACTACAACGGACGACCAGCAATACCTGTTCGACAGCAAGATTGTGGACGCATGGGATTACGCCAAAGCTGAAGGCTCGGTGACTGTTGCAGTGGTGGACACCGGTTGCAACCTTGCTCATGTCGACCTCCAGGGCACGGTAGACGCAGAACATGCCTACGACGCCGCATCAGGAATGCCGCTCAGCCAAAGTGGTGTAGCCAATAACGGCGACGCCATCGGCCATGGAACGCTGGTCTCGGGCGTTATTGCGGCCCAGGCCGATAACGGACAGGGCATTGCTGGAGCCTCATACAACGCGAACGTCCTCCCCATCAAGGTTTTTGATGACCAGAACGTGTGCACGTCAGCGGATATCATAGCCGCCTACGCTTATCTGGATGAACTCGTCAAAACAGGTGCCGTTTCCAATCTGCGCGTCATCAACATGAGCTTGGGTTATTATTCGGACGGTGGCGATCAAGCAGACCAAGCGCTGCGCGACTCCATCGCGAACATGCTCAGCGAGCATGATGTGCTCACCATTTGCGCAGGGGGCAACGGAGACGCCTCGGGTTCGGCAAGCACCGCCGCCTGCTATCCATCCGACTTCGATGAATGCCTCTCGGTGACGGCGCTCGACGAGGCGGGCGCGAATGCTGCATTCTCTGACTACAATGCGGCGAAGGATATCAGTGCCCCTGGTGTCAACATCCTCTCCACCGGCGTTGATGGCGGCTATGCGTCGGCAACGGGTAGCTCGATGTCGGCACCGCTGGTATCAGGCGCGGCTGCCTTGCTCTGGACGGCGGATCCCGGCCTTGCGGCTTCGGAAGTAGTTGATGTCTTGCAAAGGACTGCTGCGGACGTGACGGGAAACGCGCATTCCGGTAGCGGCAGCGCGGGTGCGCTGGACGCATGCGCTGCTGTCGCCGAGGTGCTAGGTGCTGCCGTGGAAGGCGATGGCGCACTTGATGAAGACGATCCGGAGCTTGCTGACGATGCGAACGAGAACGCCGTTATAGGTTCGGGCGGCGACCCTGCTGATGCTCCTGAGGCGGGGGCATCGGGTGGCGCCAACGAAGAGGATTCCGCGTCTGGCACGATGGAAGAGAAAGAGAACAGCTGGCGCTACAAAGATGGTGAGCTACAAACGGGTGTGGTGGGATCTGGGTCGAGTTCCTCGAATATCCTCCCGTATGGTGCAGACAGCACGTGGACGAAAAGCGGTTCGACGTGGAGCACAATGCATGGCGGTTCTCGTATGACGGTTACCGATGCAAAAGCATTCGGGATAGACGTGTCCGAACATAATTCAAACATCAATTGGACTCGCGCTAAAGCTGCAGGAGTTGAGTTCGCAATTATTCGCTGCGGCTATGGCATGAACCAGAGCAATCAGGATGACGACTGGTTCTTCCAGAACGTTCGCGGCTGCTTAGATAACGGTATACCTTTCGGAATTTATCTGTACTCTTACGCTGACGGCACCTCGCGCGCTTCGAGCGAGGCCGACCACGTGCTGAGACTTCTGAGAGAGGCTGGGTTGAATCCATCGAGCCTTGCTTATCCGGTATATTACGACCTTGAGGAGAAAAGTCTTGAAAACACGGCCAATAGGGGCTTGCTCGCGAATATCGCGAAGACGTTCTGCAATAAGATATCGAATGCCGGCTATACCCCTGGAGTGTACGCCAACGCGAACTGGTTCACCAACTATTTGACCGATCCGTGCTTCAACAACTGGTCGAAATGGGTTGCATCATATCCTTATCGGGGATCGGAGAACGCAAAGACTACCTATAACGGTACCTATGACATGTGGCAGTGCATGTCAACTGGTAGAGTGGACGGCATTAATACGGCTGTTGATATCAATTTTGACTATGTCGCCTTCATGTTGGGTGGAGCCTATATGGAAGAAGACTACTCCACTCCCTCCACTCCCTACAGTCGCACTGTTGCCGATGGTGAATATGTAATTAATAGTTCCCTATCTGCGAATATGGTGTGCGATATCGCCAGTGCTAGTTCTTCACCCGGTGCGAACCTTCAACTTTACACCTCTAATATGACAACTGCTCAGCGTTTTATCTTTTCTTACGATGCTGCGACGGGATTCTATACTATAAAGAACACTCGGTCCGGATTAGTTCTAGGTTTGCGGCAGGTCGGTAGCAGTGGGTATAGTACGAATGTAGCTCAATATGTTGTTGATAGTGGGGACCATTCGCAACGGTGGATTATTCAGGCGAACGGCAATGCATATACGCTTGCATCTGCCGCCAACCCAGCCTACGTCCTCGACGTGGCGGCCGCGAATGCCTCCAACGGCGCCAACGTCCAGCTCTACCGCGCAAACGGATCGACGGCTCAGAGCTTCGCTTTGATAGCAACGAATCCGGCCGTGACGGGCTCGAAGACC
>NZ_PPEK01000032.1 GCF_002899715.1 Enteroscipio rubneri
ATCGCTCCATGGGAATATCCCCGTATTCGTCCCCGAACAGCTCGGCGCAAGCGGGACGCTCGAACATCTTGCACGACCTTGTGAGCGTGCAGCCGCAGCCGTAGGAGAAGCTGCCGCAGGACTGCGAGTATCGGAAGCCCATCGGCTTGCCGCATCGAGGGCAGCGCCAGCTTTCAAGCTCACGAAGCTGCTCCATCGTCCCATCGATCAGCAGGGCGTCCATGCGCTCGAACTCCGCGTCTGCAGCCTCTATGGCCTCTGGAGTGTTGATCATCTGGACGCGGCCCCGTCCGGCGGGTCAATCACGAGCGCGGTATCCGGCACGTCGGCGTGCGGGATGGCGGCGAGCGAGTAGCCGCAGACTTCGAGCATGGCGGCCAGGGTGTCGGCCTTGGGGGTGCTGCCTCGGGTCGCCCCGCTTGCCACGTAGCTATCGGCCTTCCCTAAAGCTCGGCCTATGCTGTTCGTGGATATCCCCTTGTTCTCGGCAGCTCTTTTCACTGCTTCGTATGCATCCATTCTGCTCCTCTCTAGCGATTAACAATAGCTTAGTAAACAATTGTGATGATAATGTGGAAGAGGCGGTTAGCAATTGCTAATCGATTAACAAGTGCTTACTATTGTACCAGGCAAGGAAACGGGCTACCGAGGGCAACGTGCAGGGAATCCGTTGATTGTCCGGGCCGATGAAAGGCGGCAGCGGTGGACATTGAAAAGCTAGCGGGACTCATGGCAGCAGTCGCCGCGCTTGTCAAAGTAGCATTATCCGTCGCCGAGCACGTGGGCGACAGGCGAAAAGAAAAGCGGGCCAGCCGTGGGAAGCATGCCCGCTAAGAACAAACGGGGCGGCTTTCGCAGCGCCCCACCACCGCGCATTGTACCAAGCCGCGAGCACGGCGGCAATAGGAAGGGGCACCCCTCCAAACCTGGAAGCAGAAGGGATGCCCAGAGAGCGGCCCAGAGGGCCGGTAAGGAGGATTCTACCATGACGGAGGCAAGGAAAGACGCTCTTCTGCGCAGGATCGAGAGCGCCGCCCTGGACGTGCTGGCGAGCGCGGCCAGGATGAGGGCGGGAGGCGGCTTGGACGATGCGCGCATACTGTTCGAGGCCGCGTGCGATGCCCACGGTGACGCGCTGGAGCTGGCGCTTGGGGAGGAGGCGTCATGAGCGGGAAGAAAGACAAGAAACGCGGGAGTGTTCCCCTGTGGGTGGTTGACGGGCTGGTAGACGTGGCCGACGCAGCGGGGAGCCTCGCGCAAGCCGTGGAATGCGCCACCACGGGGGCGAGGACGAGCATAACCGATCCCGCCGACTTCCTGGCGGGCACCCTCGACGTGCTGCTGGTCGCATCGGAGGATGTCTACGAGCGTGCTGCGACGCTTCGCGACAGGGCCGAGGGGGCGATGGCGTGAGCGAGGCGACGACGGGGCTTTTCGGCGCGTCCGACTTCGAAAGGGACGAGCCGGGATGCGACGGTGCGGTTCTGCACGCCCTCTCGCTGATCGACCAGTCCGCAGGAATGGCGCTTGTGTGCGCGGGGGCGATAGAGCGGGCTGCGGAAGGTTGCGGGTCGTGCGATTGCCAGCTCGCGGACATGGCCTGCATCGTCTCCCGCCTGCTACGCAAGTGCGGCGGCGACTTGGCGGCAGCGGTGAGACTGATCGACTGAGTACGGGTCGTGCCAAGAACCCGGGCGCAGGGAACGCCCTCTCGGGGCGTAGCAGAATAAGGCCGACGGGAAGCCCGGTAGTCCCGCTAAGAGGACGGCGGGCTTCCCGCCGGCAAAAGCCCCGGGCATCCTGGAAAGGAAGCTCAGGGCTTTCTCCATGCATGCCCTCCGATTGCGGAATACCTCGTTCGGGGGGATGGGCGCTACGCCGCCGGGGTCGCGGCGGGAGAGGGGGAGGGATCGGGCGCGGCCCTCTCGCCCCGCCACCCGCTCCGCCTCTTGCTGCAGCGATTTCAGTTCATAAAGAACAGTGTGCGCGTCCGGTTGGGGCGCGTTGGTGTATCGATGAGGGGCCGCGGGAATCCGCTTGGCAGGGGGGGATCACCCGTTGGCCGGGTTCGCGCCTTTCGCCTTGCGCGCGGCCTCGGCGCGGTTCGCCTTGCCCTGCTTCGAGAGCTTGCGCCTCTTGGCACCCTCGCCGTGGGACTTCTGCCCCTTCTTCTTGTAGTAGTCGCTCACCTTGCCGCTGCTGCTGCCTCGTCCCATGTCATGCTTCCTTTCCATCGGTTTGCTTGTCTTTCCTGATCTGCTCGAATCTCTGCTGCATCTCGCTCTCGTACCACATCACTTCCGCCCCGTGCGCGTCGAACTCGCACCTCCTCCCGTATGCCAGGACGACCGAAGGACGAAGCCTCCTCGCCGCCTCTGCGGCCCCGTTCCTGAACAGCTCGATACCTTCCACGCAATCCATAAGCCCCACTGTTGAGAGCGCCACCACAGAGCCTTGCGGGACGCCCTCGAAGGCGAACGCGTAGGTGTAAGGCTCTCCCCATGTGAGCGTTGGCACGACCGTTAGCCCCGCATCCTGCCACATGCGGCCCACGGCCCGGCCCCGGTAGACGTTCCACCGCTGCATAGGCTCGGGCATGTCGAGGTAGCACGAGAAGTCGGGCGTGAGGACGCACGCGAAGCGGGAGAGCATGGGCACGTAGCGCACGGGGTCGCTCCACGTCCCCTCGAACCGGTAATCGTCCAGGAAGAAGTGAACCCCGGCGTTAGGGTCGCTGCATCG
>NZ_PPEK01000033.1 GCF_002899715.1 Enteroscipio rubneri
AGTCGGGCGTGAGGACGCACGCGAAGCGGGAGAGCATGGGCACGTAGCGCACGGGGTCGCTCCACGTCCCCTCGAACCGGTAATCGTCCAGGAAGAAGTGAACCCCGGCGTTAGGGTCGCTGCATCGTGGGCACGACGTGAACGCGCGCAGGCGCTCGGGCACGACCTCCACGGGGTCGAGCTGCGGCATGCCAGTTGCCCCGTCCACGCCGAAGCCGTCCACGAGGTGGAGGTTGTAGGCGCGCCGCACGCGGTCGTGGCGGTCGGCCTTTAGGGAGGAGGCTCTTCCGTCCTTGTCGGTTGCCGAGGTTGCTGTGGTTGCCGATGTTCCCTTATATATTATTCTCACCCTCTCTACCCCCATATGTACCATTTATTATTTATAGGGAAATTCATGGCAACCATAGCAACCGGTTTATATGATGCCTGTTCAAACGCTACTTTCGTGGTTGCTGAAAGGTTGCCGTGCGGTTGCCATGGTTGCCGATGCTAGCCGCTTTCGACAGTTCGCTGGTACGCGATCTGGGTTCCGTATCCTTGAATCTTCGCTTTCGTCGGCAACCTTACCCATTCGTGGAAATGGCGCTTCATGATGTCGTGCACGTCGTTCGTGTGATGCTTCTTCTGTTGCGGCCTGTCTATTCCAAGGGCTTCCTCCGCTATCTCGGACGCACACACCCTTTCTCCCGGCATCGTCCTATCGAGCCATTCCCCTATCTGCCCTATCCTTGGGTCATCGAGCGACGCCTCTTCTTGCATCTTCGAAGCGGCTATCGCCACGTCGCGGGGCAGTACGAGCGGTAGGCTTCCGACCTCGCGGTACTCAGCAAGGACTTCGGCCCACGCCTGCTCTATGACCGCCTCCGTATCGATGCCGAACAGGTCAAGCTCCGGTTCTTTTGCGCCGCACTGTACAGGGAGGAAGCGGCGGTTCCCGCTTGGGTCGCTCAGGAAGCGGTCGGAGTTCGTGGTACCGATCATCACGAAGCGACGTGGGTGCTTCTCCGCGCGCCTCCCGTAAGGAGGCCGATAGTCATCGGATACGCGAGAAATGAATGCCTTGGTGGTTTCGAGGTTCTTCCCCTTCAGGGCGTCAAGCTCCGCCACCTCGACAATGAGGTTCCCCTGCACCAACTCAGCGGCCTCTCTCGTCCCTATTCCCGTGACGCTGTCCGTGAAGAACCTGTCATCGAGTGCTAGCTTCCTGACGAACGTCGATTTGCCGATGCCCTGCCCGCCCACCAGCACGGGCATGTAATCGAACTTCGCCCCCGGGTGGTACGTCCGCATGACTGCGCCGTTCATGAGCAGCCGCTCCACCGCTTGCGTATATCCACTGTCGGGAGCGCCAAGAAACCAGGCGAGCAGATGGCCCGCGCGGCTCTGTCCGTCCCACTGCGGCAGCGCGTCAAAGCGGTCTATAAGGGGATTGAACCGCGTTCGCTCGCAGACGATGGAGAAAGCGTGGACCACCGCCTTCTCGTTCTTCACGCCGTATTCTGTTTGAAGGTACGCGAGCAGTTGCGAATCGTCGGAGTTGCGCCATGGCCTCGTCTCGCACTTCGCGCTCCAAGGCAGCACGCCACGCACGTAGGGCGCCGATTCGAGTTCGTTGAAGCCTATGGCGTCTCCTAGCCGCGCATCATTTTCGATTGCCTGCGCTATTGCGTCAATCGTTCCAGCCGTATGCGGAGCGTCCATGACATCGGCTTCGGGTGCCGGAACCGTCGCCAGCGCCCCCGCCTTACGTGCCTCCTCCTCCCAGGTTTCTATCGCGTCGCTCATCGCGCCACCCGCTTGGCGCGCAGCACGTCTGCGGTGTCCTTCGCGCCGTCCGGGTAGGGCGGCATCGCCGAACAGGTAGCGTCGATCTCGGCGAAGCCCTCTCGCAGCGTCTCAGCGAACCTGCGCCCCGCCTCGTCGGCGTCAGTGGCGATGACGTAGACGGGCCGCTCGCTTGGCGGCGTGTCGGCCACCACGTCGAGCACCCGGCCCGTCCCGGCCCCGCACATGGCGCACGCGGGCACCCCGAGGAGCGCCGCGAGCGCCGCGGCGTCGAAGACGCCCTCCGCGATGTACACAGGCGCGCCGCTTCGGCGCAGCAGGTGCTCCCTCCACACCGGAGATGGCATGCCCTTGGGCTTCCACTCCTTGGGTTTGGCCTCCACCTCGCACGGGCGGAACGTCGCGTAGCGCACGGCGTCCCAGCCCTCGCCCTCCGGGAAGGGGAGGCAGATATAGCCCGCCTCCACTTCCGGCGCACCCTCGAAGCCGGCAGGGAACACGTCGCGCGGATGCCTCACCCAGCCCCAGCCGTTGCGGCATATCTCCTCATCGGTGAAGCCGCGACGACGCAGCCAGTCCAGGGCGACGGCCCCGGGTTCCTCGTAGAGCGCCGCGAACGCCCCCTGCACGGCTGGGAGCACGTCCTGGCCCTCTATCTGTCGGGGCGCGCGCCGCGCTGGCTTCCTCGCCGCCC
>NZ_PPEK01000034.1 GCF_002899715.1 Enteroscipio rubneri
GCGGGTGCGGCTGCAGCCGGCGCGGACCTGCTCGCCGATGCGGCTTCGCGCCTCGACCCCGCCCTGCGCGAGCGGCTGGCGGCTGCAGGCCTCGACGAGGACGCGCAGAACAACCTGGCCGCGCTCGTGCGCGCGCAGCGCGAGGCCACCGGCGTCGTGCCGGACGATAAGACGCTCGTGGTGGAGCGTTGCGAGGACGAGACGGGCGACTGGCGCGTCATGCTGCATTCGCCCTACGGCCGGCAGGTGCACGAGCCGTGGGCCATGGCGGTGCAGGATCGCGTGGAGCGCACGCTCGGCTTCGATCCGCAGGCCATGGCCGCCGACGACGGCATCCTGCTGCGCGTGCCCATGACCGAGACGCGCCTGCCGGGGGCGGAGCTGTTCGCGTTCGACCCCGACGAGCTCGTGCGCATCGTGCGCGACCGGGTGGACAAGACGGCGCTCTTCGCCGCGCGGTTCCGCGAGTGCGCGGCGCGCGCCCTGCTCATGTCGCCCACGCAGCCGGGCAAGCGCGCCCCCTTGTGGCAGCAGCGCCTCAAGGCGGGCCAGTTGCTGGAGGCGGCACGCGGCGAGCGCGACTTCCCGATACTGCTGGAGACGGCGCGCGAGTGCCTGCAGGACGTGTACGACCTGGATGCGCTCCACGAGCTCATGGAGGGGCTTGCGGCGGGCACCGTGCGCATGGTGGAGGCGCAGACGAGCATCCCGTCGCCCTTCGCCGGCCCGCTCCTGTTCGGCTATGTGGGCGAGCACCTGTATCAGGGCGACCTGCCGCACGCGGAGCGCCAGGCGTCGCTGTTGTCGCTGGACCCGGCGCTCTTGGGCGAGCTCTTGGGCTCGGCCGACCTGGGCGAGCTGCTGGACCCGCAGGTGGTGGCCCAGGTAGAGGAGCAGCTGCAGCGCCTGGCGCCCGACCGGCGCGCCCGCGGCGCGGAGGGCGCGGCCGACCTGCTGCGCGTGCTGGGCCCGCTCACGGCGGAAGAGGCGGCCGTGCGGCTGGAGGCGCCGGGGGGATCGCCTGGACCCGGGCAAGAAGACGAGTGCGATGCCGATGCTTCCGGCTGCCTCGCCGGGCGGGAGCGCCCATGGGACGCCGCGGCCGAAGGCTCAAACGACTCGCTAGCTGAAATCTGCGAAGGCGCGGCAGCCGCTCCCACGCCTTCGCGTTCTGCCACCCCTGCCGAGGCCCGCACCCTGCTGAAGGAGCTGCGCGACGCGAAGCGCGCCTTCCCGGCCATGATCGGCGGTGTGGAGCGCTGGGCGGCTGTGGAGGATGCAGGACGCCTGCACGAGGCGCTGGGGACGGAGGTGCCCGCGTGGGTTCCCACAGCGTTCCTTGAGGTGCCGGACACGGGCGACGGCCCGGGCCCGCTCGATAGCCTCGTCGCGCGCTACGCTCGCACGCACGGTCCCTTCGGGGAGGCGGAGGTGGCGGCACGCCTCGGCATCGGGCCTTCGGTGGCGCGCGAGAGCCTGCGCCGCCTGGTCGCGGCCGGCAAGATCATGCAGGGCCGGTTCGGCTGCGCGGAGGAGCCGGGGCCTGCGGGTGTCGGGGCCGTGGCTGCGATCACGGGGGCCGAGCGCACGTGGGTGTCGGCGGAGGTGTTCCGCCGCCTGCGGTCGCGCTCGCTCGCGAAGGCGCGCGCCGCCGTGCGCGCGGTGCCTGCGAGCGCCTATACGCGCTATGTGCTGGATCTGCAGGGAGTGGGCACGGGCGGGGGAACGCTCGAGGGGACGGAAGGGGTTGCCCAGGTCATCTCCCAGTTCGAGGGCGTGTTCCTGCCGGCCGCAGCCTGGGAGGGCCACGTGTTCTCCAGCCGGGTGCGCGACTACCGGCCTTCGATGCTTGACGAGCTTGTCACCGCAGGCGAGGTGGTGTGGGCGGGGGGACGCCGCGAGGACGGCGCCCCGCCGGCGGACGGCGGTCCGCGGGCGCGCAAGGCGGGGAAGGCTGCCGCGGCGCCTGCGCTCGTGGCCTTCTACCCCACGGATTCGCCGCTCGCGCCCGTGCAGGCCGATGCGGCGTTGGCCGGAGCGGAGGACGTGGAGCCGGCCGTGCGCCCGTCGGTGGAGGAGGCCGTCGTGGAGGCGCTCGCCAGCGGCTACGGGCTGTTCTTCCGCCAGATAGCCGATGCGGTGCGGCGCCGGATGGAGCCCGAGCGCGTCGACGAGGCGTCCATCGCCGCGGCGCTGCAGGAGCTGGTGTGGAGCGGGCGCGCCACGAACGACACGTTCGCGCC
>NZ_PPEK01000035.1 GCF_002899715.1 Enteroscipio rubneri
GGTAACGTACAATTTTTTGCGCACTTTGACAGCAGGATAGCGTCCAGATAGGAAGGAGGGCACGGCCCGCCCCGGTATGATTCGAGTTGTCGAGACAAGAAGCATATTGGAGGAGAGCCATGCCCGAGCCAATCGTAACACTGAACGAGGAGAGCCTGAAGTCCGATCTGCGCGAGCTGGTGAGAAAGACGGTCGAGGACACCCTGAACGGCCTTCTGGATGAGGAGGCGGGCGACCTCGTCGGCGCGGAGCGCTACGAGCGCGCCGCGGGGCGCGAGGCCTATCGGGCCGGCCACTACGACAGGAGCCTGGCAACGACGTCCGGCGAGGTCACGCTGCGCATGCCCAAGCTCAAGGGGATGAGGTTCACCACGGCGATCATCGAGCGCTACCGGCGCCGCGAGACCAGCGTCGAGGAGGCGATGATCGAGATGTACCTGGCCGGCGTCTCGACGCGCAGGATCGAGGACGTCTCCGAGATCCTGTGGGGGTCGAGCGTGTCGGCGGCGACCGTCTCGAACCTGAACGAGAAGGCGTTCGCCGCGGTCGAGGAGTGGCGAAACCGCCCGCTCGTTCGCGCCTACCCCTACGTCTACGTCGACGGCATCTACCTGAAGCGCAGCTGGGGCGGGAGCTACGAGAACGTGGCGGTGATGGTGGCGATAGGCGTCAACGACGACGGCTACCGCGAGGTGATAGGCGCCGCCGAGGGCTTCACCGAGTCGGCCGAGTGCTGGCGGGAGTTCCTCTCGTGGCTGAAGTCGCGCGGGCTGCGCGGGGTCAGGATGTTCACCGGCGACAAGGCCGCCGGCATGGTCGGCTCGATCGCCGAGGTCTTCCCGAACGCCGCCTACCAGCGCTGCACGGTCCATTTCTACCGCAACGCGCTGGCGAAGGTGCCCAAGTCCAAGAGGCCCAAGGCGGCCGCGATGCTCAAGGCCATACACGCCATGGAGTCGCGCGAGGCCTCCGAGGCCAAGGCCCTCGAGGTGGCCGACGAGCTCGACTCAATGAGGCTGAAGGAGGCCGCGAAGGTCGTCCGCGACGGATACGCCGAGACCCTGACGTACACGCGCTTCCCGCGCGAGCACTGGCGGCGCATACGCACCAACAACGCCATCGAGCGCCTGAACCGCGAGATCCGCAGGCGCACGCGCGTGGTCGGGACGTTCCCCGACGGGAAGAGCGCCCTCATGCTCGTGACCGCGAGGCTCAAGTACGTGGCCGAGAGCGAGTGGGGCTCGAGGCGCTATCTGGACGTGACTCTGCTGGAGGGGTAGCCGCACCGGACGGCGGGCTTATGAGGCTGTCGGAAAAGTGCGCAAGATTCTTGACGGTACC
>NZ_PPEK01000036.1 GCF_002899715.1 Enteroscipio rubneri
GCGCGCCGGCCGGGGCGGAGGGCCGCGCCGCGCGCCGGCCGAGGAGGCGTGGAAGTCCGACCGGGCGTTGCGCTCGCTCATGGTCGGCGACAAGCCCCGGGGAGCCACGCCCGACAGCCGTGAGGGCACGTCGTCCATCTGGCCGCTCATCGAGGCGTCCATCCTTGACGAGGTGCTGGCGCACCGCACCACCATCGTGTTCGTGAACTCGCGCGGGCTGTGCGAGAAGCTCACCGCGCGGCTGAACGAGCTGTACGCGAAGCGCGAGGGCCTCATGGCGCCCGGCGGCCAGGCGGACGGCGGGCCGTCGTCGCACCTGCGCTCGGACCTGGGGTCCACGAGCGAGCTCGCGCAGGGCGCGCCCGAGATCATCGCGAAGGCCCACCACGGCTCGGTGTCGAAGGAGAAGCGCCTGCAGGTGGAGCGCGAGCTGAAGGCCGGGGAGCTGCCCTGCGTGGTGGCCACGTCCTCGCTCGAGCTGGGCATTGACATGGGGTCGATCGACCTCGTGCTGCAGGTGGCCGCCCCGCCGTCGGTGGCGAGCGGCCTGCAGCGCATCGGGCGCGCGAACCACCAGGTGGGCGGCCGGTCGACGGGCTCCGTCTATCCGCGCACGCGCACGGAGGTCATCGACGCGGCCGTGGTGGCCGAGGGCATGCGCGCCGGCGCCATCGAGGCCACCGCGCTCGTGCGCAACCCGCTGGACGTGCTGGCGCAGCAGACGGTGGCCGCCGTGGCCATGGGAGGCGCCACCGCCGACGGCTGGTACGCCACGGTGCGCCGGGCGGCGCCGTTCTCTGAGCTGCCGCGCCGCGCGTTCGACGGGGTGCTGGACATGCTGTCCGGGCGCTATGCCTCGGCCGACCTGGCCGAGTTCGCGCCGCGCATCGTGTGGGACCGCGAGAGCGGGGAGCTCTCGCCGCGCCCCGCCGCCCAGCGGCTGGCCGTGACGGCGGCGGGCACGATTCCCGACCGCGGCATGTTCTCGGTGGTGCTGCCCGAGGGCGACGGCAACGAGGGCCGTCGCCGCGTGGGCGAGCTGGACGAGGAGATGGTGTACGAGTCGCGCGTGGGCGACATCATCGCGCTGGGCACCAGCTCGTGGCGCATCAGCGAGATCACGCGCGACCGCGTCATTGTGGAACCCGCGCCGGGCCGCTCTGCGCGTTTGCCGTTCTGGCACGGTGAGGGCGTGGGCCGCCCCGCCGAGACCGGGCGTGCGCGCGGGGCGTTTTTGCGCGCCGTGGCCGCCGGCGTGGACGAG
>NZ_PPEK01000037.1 GCF_002899715.1 Enteroscipio rubneri
GGCGCGTGGCGCCCGTGCCCGCCCCGCGCCCCGAGCAGATCCCGGCGCTCGAGGATGTTTCACGTGAAACATCCGTTCGCGACGTGCATACGGCTCCCGGTTTCGTACCCGCTCCTGCTCCTGGGCCCTCCGGCATGCCGGCTGCATCGTCGGATGAGCCCCTGCCGGCGCCCGGGACGCTGCCCCTCTCGGCGAAGGAGCGGAAGCGGCAGGCCCGCGCCGACGCTCGCGCCGCCAAGGAGCGCGCCGCAAAGGAGCGCACCTCGGCCCGAAAGGCACCTAGCGCCCAAGCCGTTTGCGATCACGAAGCCGAAGAGGCGCAGGCCAAAGCCGCCCGCAAGGCCGCCGAGCGCCCCGCATCCCCGACCGTGCCCGCGCCCGTTGCATCCCCGGCTCCTGCCGCCGAGGCTTGCGCGCCCGAGCAGAAGCAGCCCCGCGCGGCGCGCAACGCGTGCATCGCGCTGCTGGTCTTGCTCCTGCTGGTGGCGGGGCTCGTGGCGGCCGCGTGGCTGGGTCTGTTTCGCCTGCCTGCGCCCGTGCAGGACCGCATCGATCTGCTGCCCGACCCCCATGCGGTCTCCGGCCGCCTCAACGCTGCCGACTCGCCGGTGGCCCCCGGCAGCTACCGGCTGGTGGTCAACCAGATCCCCACGTCGCAGGGTCCCGCCAACGTCGTGAACGTGGAGTTCGAGAACCCCGCGCAAAACGAGTACTCCGCCCGCATGGACGTCTACCTCGACGACACCGGCGAGCTGGTGGGCTCCACTCGCATGGTGGCGCCGGGAAGCTACCTGGAGGATCTGGCCCTCGCGGCGGATCTGGCCCCCGGGACGTATCGGGCCACGGCGAAGGTGGGCGTCTATTCCGGCGCCA
The DNA here is from genome assembly GCF_002899715.1 of Enteroscipio rubneri. GTDB lineage: Bacteria > Actinomycetota > Coriobacteriia > Coriobacteriales > Eggerthellaceae > Enteroscipio > Enteroscipio rubneri. The sequence continues at coordinate 874 of NZ_PPEK01000037.1, forward strand.
CGCAGGTGAACACGATGTCGGCGGCCCTCGAGCTGCGCATAGAAGGATGGGACTGACATGGACGAGAACGAAAACAACAACCAGCAGCCCGCCGCGTCCGCGGCCCCGGTTTCCAACGCCCCGGTGTCCAAAAATGTTTCACGTGAAACATTTGTTCGCGACGCCGTCCCCGCGCAGCCCGCCGTCGAACCCGCGCCGCCCGCCCCCGCGGCC
>NZ_PPEK01000038.1 GCF_002899715.1 Enteroscipio rubneri
GGTCGGAACTGATCGAAGGGTACTTCAACCAAGATCGCAACCTGGCGCTCGTGGTATCGCTGGTGGACATCCGCCACCCCGCTTCAAGCCTGGATGAAAACATGATCGAGTTCTTGCAGGAGGCGGAGCTTCCCTTCGCCGTGGTGCTGACGAAAGCCGACAAGCTATCCCGACAGCAGCAAATGAAGCAGAAGGCAGCCCTGAAAAAGCAGCTGAAGCTGCATGCCGACGTGCCTTTGGTGGTGTGCTCTTCCGAAAAGGGAACGGGCATCGACGAGCTGCGCACCGTCATCAAGAACGCCGCTCGCTAGGCTCCTCTCCAGATAAACCGCCAGGCGGGGAGTCCGAAAGGCGCGTCGACGCCTCCCGACTCCCCGCCTGGCCAACAATGAACGGTCGATTACCAGGGTCGCACGATGATCATGCCGGGCTGCACGGGACCCTGCACCACGCCCACGCCGTACGTGGCCGCGTGGATCATCTGGCCACCGCCGATGTAGATGCCGCAATGCCCGGCGTTCACAGCCACGTCGACCGGCTGAGGATCGCTCACCTGGGGCCAATTCATGAACGTGAGCGTGCTTCCCATGCGGCTATAACTGCCGCTCAGGCAAAACGACACGAAGCCCGAGCAGTCGTACGACGACGGGCCCGCGCCGTAACTGGGATCGGTGTAGCCGTACGGCTTGCCAAGCTGGCTGTACGCGCGACCCACCA
>NZ_PPEK01000039.1 GCF_002899715.1 Enteroscipio rubneri
ATTCCGTATCCCACGAGCTCGGTGATGGGCAATGGCATACGCTGCTCGAAAACGGCGCGTTCTATATGCGCACAGGGGCGGCGGTGACCGTGCAGCTCTACAACGTGACGGCCTATAGCGACAAGGACAGGTCCCTCGGCACGCTGCCCGCGGGCTACCGGCCGTCAGACAGCATCAGTAGCAACGCGGGGGCGGATCGCGCAGCCATGGGGCTGGTCGCCTCTGGGTACGACATCAGCTACGTCCGGGTCAGCCCGGGGGGCGAGGTCGTCCTGCCAAAGGGAGTGTCCGGCCCGATGACGGGGCAGGTATCGTTCCCAGCGCTATGATGCAGCGGCAGGCATGCGTGAGCTTTTCGGCGGCGTAATGCTATTTCCACCGTCCTTTGAGCAGCACGTCCATCCATACCGCCGCCTGCTGCTGCGAGGCCATGAGGGACGGTGAGCATGTGGTTTGGGTCGTGCTGTTATGTGCCCGCGCCCCCATGGCCACGCCGGTTCCGACCGTGCCGGATACCCACATGCGCGGCTGCTCTGCGAACTTGATCGGCAGGGAAAGGTCAGCAAAGGTGTGGACGTAGAACCCGCCGAAGCTGCTCTGCGCCTTGTGGTTCGGGTTGCTTACCGAAAAGTACACCTCCGCCTCTCCGTCAGGGTGTTTGAGCACTTTAGCGCCGGCCATTTCGATGTGGGATACGGAAT
>NZ_PPEK01000040.1 GCF_002899715.1 Enteroscipio rubneri
GTGGGATACGGAATGCCCATCAGCTATCGCCTCCAAAAAGGGTTGTGCTAGCGAAGATCACCCTGACCCAGATTTTTGCATATTGAAAGCTGCTGCTCGTGACATTGCGGACGAGAGCCTTGACAGTATTTCCATCGATGGCGAAGCTGCTCACGCAGAGGCTGCTCGCGCCGCTGGTGCTAATGTTCTTGATGCACAAGGGCTTATATCCGATCGGAGGAACGATAACCAGAGACATGTTTGCATAGCCGCCAGGGCCGATATTCTCTGTATGCTCGTAAGAAGCGAATGTAAACGATGACGCAATCAGCGGGGATACGGAATGCTATTGCACAAATCTTGAGCGTGCATAAACAACATTAAAGGCGGTATGCACACTATCCTGCTTCGCTGTTGTGCGATTTGCAAGCAGGCAGCGGCATTCGTCGCCTGAAACTTCGAAGCACACGAGACTGAGCGCATTCGGATGGGTATGCCCTACGCGAGTTATAGCAATCGGCGTGTACCCTTCAAGATGTGCGTCTGCCGTGAACGTCGAATAGCTACTGCCCATGACCACCTTGGTTTCGGACGTTAGCGACCTTCGACAAAGCAGCGGGGATACGGAAT
>NZ_PPEK01000041.1 GCF_002899715.1 Enteroscipio rubneri
CTGCCAACCCGACCGAGTTCTCCGGCCTGCAGGACAGCTACGCGTACAACAACTCGTACATTCCTGCGCAGGAATACCTAGCCAGCAGGGGCATCGACATTTCGAATCGCTCCGATGCCGTGAAGGGCTTGTGCTGGGGTTTGAGCAGCCTGTTCGGATCTTCCGGCTGGAAGAAGTTCGTGGGCGGCGTTTCAGATGGGTACGACCGGAACGGCACGTACCATTACCTTAGCGAAGGGTACGACTGGCCGGGAGCCGGACTCACCAACGACATGACCGACCGCGAGTTCGTCACCAAGCTGTGCAACTACGTGGTGGAGAACGTGAGCGTGTTCTACAAGGGTCAGCCCCAGTACCACCAGGGCTGGGAAAACCGCTACCGCAACGAGCTGAAGGACTGCTTGGCGTTCATTACCCAGCACGAGCAAGATGCAGAGGCGAGCAAGCCGGTGCCGGCACCCGACCCCGAGCCCAAGCCCGAGGTGACGCCGGCTCCCGTGCCGGTTCCCAACC
>NZ_PPEK01000042.1 GCF_002899715.1 Enteroscipio rubneri
GTGGAACACCATGAGCGTCTGCGTTTTGGCGGGATCGACCGTCCAGATCGAGCACGTCATATGCGCGAGCGACGAGCGGTCGAAGACCCGCGGGTTGGATTCCAGCTGCTCGAGGATGACCTGCCGGTCAGCAATCTCCTGCTGGTTGAAAGGTTGGTAGGCGCGTATGTCGGAGATGAGAGGCATGGATTGTCAGTCCAGTTGGTGCTTTGTTTTGTATTTAGCAACGATGTCGTCGCACCAAGATTCGACATAATTCGGTACTTGTTGAAATGCGCAAGGGTCGAGTTGATAGAGATAATCCCCTCCGATATGGTACGTTTCGTCAGCGAATCTTGTCATGATTGTCTTATCGCAAGTTGAGAGAAGGTCGCTTTCCTCAAGAATAATCCGGAGGAACTGCAGTTTTTCGTAAGCTGATTCGCTCTGTTCGTAGCATGAGACGATATACGACGAGCCGTTCTTAACCCGTTCGTACCATTCTTGATATGCGAACTGGATGCTCGTCAAGT
>NZ_PPEK01000043.1 GCF_002899715.1 Enteroscipio rubneri
TGTTCGTGGTGGGCGAGGCGACGCACCGCTTCATGTACAACCGCAGCTTCGTGCGCCATTGCTCCAATTCGAGCGCGCTCACCATGGGCCGCCTGACGGGAGCCGCGTTGGCTACGGCATAAACGCTCTGCGCGCTCGCGTCGGGTCAGCTCCGCTTCGCCGTACCCATTTCCTGGATGAGGTCGAGGAGCTCCTGGCGCGAGTGCACGTCCATCTTCGCGTAGGCGTGGCGCAGGTGGGTTTTCACCGTGTGCTCGGACAGCGTGAAGGTGTCGGCGATGTGGCGCGCGCTGCGGCCGGCGGCGAACTCCTCGATCATCTCGTACTCGCGTGTGGACAGGCCGAACGTTTCCTTGAGCTGCTCGAGCGCGTCGTCGGGGGTGAGCCGAAGGGGCGCCGTCGGCTCTTCGGGCGCGTCCTCGACGCCCACGAGACGCTGCTTGGCGGTGTAGCGCTGATAGCTCCAGAACATGAGCGACAGCGTTGCCACGAGCAGCCATA